>NZ_LN898230.1:1523-1049559 GCF_001457835.1 Fenollaria timonensis | reverse complement strand
ACCTTAAGTATCTATATATGAATAAAATAGTATATAGAGGCAATACCGGGAGAACTGAAACATCTAAGTACCCCGAGGAAAAGAAAGAAACATCGATTTTCAAAGTAGCGGCGAGCGAAATGGAAAGAGCCCGCTTAAAGAAATACTAAGAAAGTATCCGAATGATCTTGGAAAAATCATCCAAAGAAAGTGAAAGACTTGTAGGAGAAGATATTAATATTTCAATAAGCTTAACGAGTACCACAAGGCACGAGAAACCTGGTGGGAATATNCAAGAGGCGAAGAAGGACGTAGAAAGCTGCGAAAAGCTCCCTAGATCTGCAAACAAGAAACGAAAGGGAGATATCCGAATGGGGCAACCCACTTAAGCAAACCTTAAGTATCTATATATGAATAAAATAGTATATAGAGGCAATACCGGGAGAACTGAAACATCTAAGTACCCCGAGGAAAAGAAAGAAACATCGATTTTCAAAGTAGCGGCGAGCGAAATGGAAAGAGCCCGCTTAAAGAAATACTAAGAAAGTATCCGAATGATCTTGGAAAAATCATCCAAAGAAAGTGAAAGACTTGTAGGAAAAGATATTAGTGTTTCAATAAGCTTTACGAGTACCACAAGGCACGAGAAACCTGGTGGGAATACGGGAGGACCACCTCCCAAGGCTAAATACTACTTGGTGACCGATAGAGAACAGTACCGTGAGGGAAAGGTAAAAAGAACCCCGAAAGGGGAGTGAAATAGAACCTGAAACCCTGCGTTTACAAGCAAAGAAAGCACGTGAAAAGTGCAATCTTGTACTTTTTGTAGAACGGGCCAGCGAGTTACTTTTGTAAGCAAGGTTAAGAAGTTAAGCTTCGAAGCCGAAGAGAAATCAAGTCTTAATAGGGCGACATAGTTTACAGGAGTAGACCCGAAACCAGGTGACCTATCCATGAGCAGAGTGAAGTTAAAGTAAAATTTAATGGAGGCTCGAACCGGGTGTGGTTTAAAACACATCGGATGACTTGTGGATAGGGGTGAAAAGCCAATCGAACCTGGAGATAGCTGGTTCTCCTCGAAATAGCTTTAGGGCTAGCCTTTAGGATGTTTAATGGAGGTAGAGCTACTGACTGGTTGCGGGGTGTTTATACATTACCAAAACCTATCAAACTCCGAATGCCAAGAAAACAAACCTAAGGAGTCAGACTATGTGGGATAAGCTTCATAGTCGAAAGGGAAAGAGCCCAGACCATCAGCTAAGGTCCCTAAATACCGATTAAGTGGTAAAGGATGTGAAGTTACCCAAACAACTAGGATGTTGGCTTAGAAGCAGCCATACATTTAAAGAGTGCGTAATAGCTCACTAGTCGAGTGACCTTGCGCCGAAGATTTCCGGGGCTAAATCGGATACCGAAGCTATGGACTCATTCTTGAGTGGTAGAGGAGCATTGTGTAATAGGTAGAAGCAGTATCGAAAGGCGCTGTGGACGAAACACAAGAGAGAATGCTGGCATAAGTAGCGAGAAGGAGTGTGAGAATCACTCCCGTCGAAAACCTAAGGGTTCCTGAGCAAGGCTCGTCCCCTCAGGGTAAGTCGGGACCTAAGGCGAGGCCGAAAGGCGTAGCCGATGGACAAGTAGTAAAAATTCTACTACTATCAATTATCGTATAAATGAAGCGGGGACACAGAAGGATAAGCTAAGCGTACCAGATGGAAGAGTACGCTCAAATAAAAAGGCATGCCCGGAGTAATGACCAGGCTAAGCCAATTTATGATGAGGATCGAAAATAAGTAGAGAAGTAGCCGATTTCACACTGTCAAGAAAAGCCGCTAAATAGATAAAAGATACCCGTACCGTAAACCGACACAGGTAGGAAAGGAGAGAATCCTAAGACGCGCGGAAGAACCTTTGTTAAGGAACTCGGCAAAATGACCCCGTAAGTTAGCGAGAAGGGGAGCCAGAGCGATCTGGCCGCAGTGAATAGGCCCAAGCGACTGTTTACCAAAAACACAAGTTTCTGCTAAGTCGAAAGACGACGTATAGGAGCTGACACCTGCCCGGTGCTGGAAGGTTAAGGGGAAATGTTAGCAATAGCGAAGCATAGAACTTAAGCCCCAGTAAACGGCGGCCGTAACTATAACGGTCCTAAGGTAGCGAAATTCCTTGTCGGGTAAGTTCCGACCCGCACGAAAGGTGTAACGATTTGGGCACTGTCTCAACAAAGGATCCGGTGAAATTGAAGTAATGGTAAAGATGCCATTTACCCGCGACAGGACGGAAAGACCCCATGGAGCTTTACTGTAGGCTGACATTGGATTTCGGTAGTACATGTACAGAATAGGTGGGAGACAAAGATCCTGGTACGCAAGTATCAGAGGAGTCAAAAAGTGGGATACCACTCCTGTAGTGCTGGAATTCTAACCTTGAGCCGTGATCCGGTTTAGGGACACTGTCAGTTGGGCAGTTTGACTGGGGCGGTCGCCTCCCAAAAAGTAACGGAGGCGTTCAAAGGTTCCCTCAGCACGGACGGAAATCGTGCAAAGAGTACAAAGGCAGAAGGGAGCTTAACTGCGAGATAAACAGATCGAGCAGATGAGAAATCAGGACTTAGTGATCCGGTGGTACCACGTGGAAGGGCCATCGCTCAACGGATAAAAGCTACCCTGGGGATAACAGGCTTATCTCCCCCAAGAGTTCATATCGACGGGGAGGTTTGGCACCTCGATGTCGGCTCGTCTCATCCTGGGGCTGAAGTAGGTCCCAAGGGTTGGGCTGTTCGCCCATTAAAGAGGCACGCGAGCTGGGTTCAGAACGTCGCGAGACAGTTCGGTCCCTATCCGTCGTGGGCGTAGGAAATTTGAAAGGAGCTGTCCTTAGTACGAGAGGACCGGGATGGACAAACCAATGGTTTATGAGTTGTAACGCCAGTTGCATAGCTCAGTAGCTACGTTTGGAAAGGATAAGAGCTGAAAGCATCTAAGCACGAAGCCCCCCTTAAGATAAGATTTCCTTTAAGTAAGACACCTTGAAGACCACAAGGTAGATAGGCAGTAAGTGTAAGAGTAGTAATACTTTGAGCCTAACTGTACTAATATGTCGAAAACTTGATCAAAGACGCTTAATTGTGGAATTATGGTTATTAAGAAATGTGGCAGCAATAGCAAGAGGGAAACACCCGTAACCATACCGAACACGGAAGTTAAGGCTCTTAACGCTGAAGGTACTTGGTTGGAGACGACCTGGGATAATAGGTAGCCGCCACTTAAATAAGCTTGTGTAGCTCAATGGCAGAGCAACCGGCTGTTAACCGGTAGGTTGTAAGTTCGAGTCTTACCACAAGCGCCAAATGAGCCGGGGTGGCGGAACAGGCAGACGCACAGGACTTAAAATCCTGCGACCCTTAAAGGTCGTATCGGTTCGATTCCGATCCTCGGCACCAAAAAGACATCGCGGGATGGAGCAGCTGGCAGCTCGTCGGGCTCATAACCCGAAGGTCGCAGGTTCAAATCCTGCTCCCGCAACCATAAGATTACGGGGATAGATAAAGTCCTGAGAAAGACTATCAACAAGACGGTTCAGCAGACGTTTTTATCCAATCGAGCATAGCAAAGCTTGCTCTCTTGGAAAAACGGTTGCACTTGACCTACTAGAGTTCGCCCTAGCGTGCTCACTAAGTTAGGTCAATGAAATCCTGCTCCCGCAACCATAATTATCTATATAATTTAGTTGCCTTAAAATTATAAATATGTTATAATACATACAATATGGCCCTATGGTCAAGCGGTTCAAGACACACGCCGTTTTAATGACCTAAGCACATGAGAAGCAAGCGTAGCGAGCTTACGAATGTCAGCTAGGTCAGATGCCAGTCTCGTTTCATTTTCCGTAGGAAAATGCCAGAAGCAGGCCACGGCGGAGCCGTGAAAGCACACAATTTAATATATAAACAAAAAATACATATAATATGGCCCTATGGTCAAGCGGTTCAAGACACCGCCCTTTCACGGCGGTTACCCGGGTTCGAATCCCGGTAGGGTCACCATTTTTATATAATAAAATTAAGAAATTATTAATTTTATATTGACAAATTCTTAAAAATGTATTAATATAGAAGTGTAGTCAGTAAAGAGAGTAGCTTACTTCACACTTGATTACATTCTATCTGTGGCGGAGTAGCTCAGTTGGCTAGAGCATTCGGTTCATACCCGGAGTGTCAGGAGTTCAAATCTCTTCTCCGCTACCAAGTTCTTTTTAGAACTAAAAGTTAATAGATTTATAATTCATGCATGGACGATTAGCTCAGCTGGGAGAGCATCTGCCTTACAAGCAGGGGGTCATAGGTTCGAGCCCTATATCGTCCACCATGCATGGCCCGGTAGTTCAGTTGGTTTAGAATGCTAGCCTGTCACGCTAGAGGTCGTGGGTTCGAGCCCCATCCGGGTCGCCATAAAAGATTAGGTGATAAATATCATCTAGTTGCCGGCGTAGCTCAATTGGTAGAGCAACTGACTTGTAATCAGTAGGTTAGGGGTTCAAGTCCTCCTGCCGGCTCCAAATCTTTTATTAATATAGCCTTATGGAAGAGTACCCAAGTGGCTAAAGGGGGCGGACTGTAAATCCGTTAGCTAAGCTTTCAGTGGTTCAAATCCACTCTCTTCCACCATATGCGGAAATGGCTCAGTGGTAGAGCATCGCCTTGCCAAGGCGAGGGTCGCGAGTTCGAATCTCGTTTTCCGCTCCATATTCTTTTTTAATACCGCAAAATTTGCGGGTGTAGCTCAGTGGTAGAGCCCCAGCCTTCCAAGCTGGTTGCGAGGGTCCGATTCCCTTCACCCGCTCCATACGTTACATGCGACTATAGCTCAGCTGGATAGAGCAACGGACTTCTAATCCGTGTGCCGGGGGTTCGACTCCTCCTAGTCGCGCCATAGCAGCAAAACTTAATATTCTTTTGCTGCTTTTTTGCATCATTAGCTCAGCTGGATAGAGTGTCTGGCTACGAACCAGAAGGTCGGGGGTTCGACTCCCTCATGATGCGCCAGCCTAGGACTAAGTATTTTCAATTACTTGGTCCTTTTTCGTATACAAATCACTATGAATATGGAGGGAGATTCATGTCAAAATTAAAATCAGCTATATTTGGTTTTGCGATTGGAGATGCTTTAGGCGTGCCATACGAGTTCAAAGAAAGACACACATATAATTGCACAGATATGATTGGCCACGGCACATGGAATCAAGAGGCAGGCACATGGTCTGACGATACATCGCTAACACTAGCCACAGCAAAGTCAATTAAGGACAGGGGATTCATTGATTTAAAAGAGATACGTAAGAATTTTGAAGCATGGTTATATGAAGACAAATTCACTGCAAATGGTGAAGTATTTGATGTAGGAGGCACAACGCGCGGAGCTATTGAGCTTGGACATGGTTTGGACGGCTTTCATGACAATGGTAATGGATCACTTATGAGGATACTTCCACTAGCATTTACAGAAGCATCAGATGAAGACATTGCCAATGTTTCAGCTATAACACACGCACATGAAATATCAAAAAATGCTTGCATAGAATATATTCATATAGCAAGAAAATTAATAAATGGCAAAAAATATATTGATGATAGCATAAAATATGTTGATGAAAGCGAGATTAAATCAGGTGGTTTTGTACTTGATACGCTAAAAGCATCGCTATGGTGTATATTAAATACAGATAATTATAAGGATGCAGTTTTAAAAGCAGTTAATCTTGGAAGCGATACAGATACGACAGCTGCAGTCACAGGCGGACTTGCAGGAATTATATATGGCTTTAATGCCATTCCAAAAGAGTGGATAGAAAAGCTTAAGAATAAAGAATTAATTGAAGAATGTTTATTTGAATAGCTTAGATTAGCTACTAGGTATTATAACTGGCTGTATAATATCTATTGGGGAGTAAAACCTCAATAGATATTTTTTTGATAAAATTACAAAAAAAAGTTGCACTTGCACACATTTTATCCTATACTTAAAATACCACTACAACATAGGAGGTGTGTACAAGTGCAAGAATATAATACCATAAATTTGTTAGCTTGTAAAGATGTTGTTGTTGATAAAATTAAAGACAGTGAAAGCTTAGTAGTCATAGAAGCAAGAACTAAAAGCTTAGAGAGCTGTCCATACTGTGGTTCTAAGCATATTTGTGTTCATGACCACAGGATTCAAAAGATAAAAGATACACAGATGCATGGTAAAAAATGCATAATTAAGCTAAGGAAAACTAGATACAACTGTAAGTGCTGCGGAAAGAGAATCAATAGCAAAACAGATCTTGTAGCAAAGAAAATGACAATGACAAAAAGACTAATAGCATCCATAACTAGAGAGTTTAAGGAGCTTTACTCAATAAAGTCAATATCAAGAAGGTATTCAGTAAGTACATCAACAGTTACAAGAGTTCTATCTTACCTTTCAGCAAAGAGAAAAAGCCTTCCAAAAGTACTTTTGATAGACGAATTTAAAGGAGATAGCGGCTCATACAAGTATCAGTGCTCACTTTTAGATGGCATAACACATGAGATAATAGACATAGTAAGAAGCAGACAAGAAAATATATTGTTAGAATACTTTAAAAACATACCAAAAAAAGAAAGAGACAAAGTAGAAATATTTGTTAGCGATATGTCAAAAACATTTAAAAACATTAAGAATGCATACTTTAAGAAGGCAGTACACATAGCTGACAAATACCATTTTGTAAGGCAAGTCTCTTGGAGTTTAGAAAACGTAAGAAAGAGAATACAAAAAGATATACCATCAAAACTTAGAAAATATCTAAAAAGAAGTAAAAGCATACTTACAAAACCTATGCTAAAACTTAATGATGATCAAAAGCGAGAAGCAGCTTTAATGCTAGAGATAAGCGAAGAGCTAAGACTAGCATACGGTTTAAAAGAATCCTTCTACCAAGAAGTTCTCATTCAGAAAAACAAAGAACAAGCACAATACAAGGTAAATGCATGGATAGACATATGTAAAAAGTCAAAACTTAAAGAGTTTAGATCATGCATAACAGCTTTTACAAACTGGTCAGATGAGATTACAAACTCCTTTGACTACAAACATTCAAATGGAGCACTAGAAGGAAAACATACAAAGATAAAGACACTAAAAAGAAACAGCTTTGGTATGAGAAACTTCGAGAGGTTCAGAAAAAGAATAATGCTATTAGACTAAAATATATGAAACAGCATAAAAAACTAATAAACCTATATAGGTTTATTAGTCATGCAAGAATTACATAAATTTGTGTTATTTTAAATATATAGAAAGAAATGTGTGCAAATGTGCATATTTGCATAAAAAGAGAGACTTAAATCAATAAGTCTCCCCAATATTTTACATAGAGCCTTATAACTTAGTAGCTTTTTTATTTGCCAAGGATAATTATAGATAAAATAAATATAACTTAACGTTAAAAAATACTTGACAGTTGAATTAATTTATGTTATTATATATTTAAGAATAGTAAGTGAGGTTAGAAAATGAAAGAAGTTCATATATTAAACACACTAGAAGAAATTAATTTAGTAAGTGATCCTATAAGACTAAAGATAATTACAACGCTTGGAACTACAGCAAAGACTGCGCAAGATCTTTCAGATGCTCTTGGAGTTAGCCGTTCAAAGATACATTATCATTTAAGGCTTCTTGAAGACAATGGCTTTGTAGAGGTTGTTCATACAGAGCTAATAAATGGAATAACGCAAAAATATTTTCTACCAGTAGCAAAAGCTTTTATACCTAAGAGCGATATTTTTAATAAAAACTCAAATGAAAATATTTTTAGCTTTAAAATTAATAAAGAAAAGTATAAAGAGTTTAGTGAAGAGCTGGATATACTCATTAAGAAATATGGCACTGGAGAAGAAGATAAGGAAACGCTTCAAGTAGAAGTTTATAAATTAGATTAGTTTAAGCCGGTAAGTGATATGCTTACCGGAAAAAAATAAGCAAACAGTAAAATAAAACTGAACGATAAATAAAAGGAGAATGTTAAAATGTTTAAAAATGTTAAAGAAAAAAAGAAATTCATTAGAAGTAAAGATTTTTATATCTTATTATTAGCTAGACTCATAACCAACTTTGGAGACAGCTTGTATGCGATAGCATCTACACTTCTTGTTTACAAGATGAGTGGCTCAACATTTTATTCTGGTCTAACACTATTTCTCACATCATCCACGGCTATAGTGCAGCTTTTTTAAGTCCAATACTTGACAGAATAAATATGAAGAAATTTTTAATTAATAGTCAAATTGTCCAAGCTGTCTTAATACTAATAATACCACTATTACACTCATTAAATGAACTTGAAGTATATCATATAATGATTATAATGCCAATTATATCACTGATAAATCAGCTAGTCTATCCTGGACAAATATCATTATTACCTAAGATATTTAGTGAGGACAAGCTTGTTGCAGCTAATTCTTTGATGACAATGGCATACCAAGGATCAAACGCAATCTTTGATACTTTAGCTGGAATTATGATTGCAGCATTTGGATTTATGGTGGCATTTTACACTGATTCTGTCACTTTTATAATTACAGCTATACTTTTTACATTTTTATCAAAAAGTTTGAGTGAATATAATAAACATGAAAAGAAAGATGGAGAAAACTTTATTAAAAATCATTTTTCTGAATTAAAGGATGGCTTAGCACTATTTAAAGACTCAAGAATATATGCTTTAGTATTTGGTGTTGTGTTTATAAACTTTGCTGCAACAAGTATAAGCGCTGTACTGCCAGCTTTTGCAAGTGATGAGATTTTTTACTCACTTATGCTTGCAGCGATGGGAGCTGGCGTTTTAATAGGATCATTATTCTCGAGCTTTTCAATATTTAAAAAGTGCCCACTTGGTAAACTATATATTTATGGTATGCTAATTTTAAGTGTATTTTGGTCAGGTGTTTCATATTTTTCTAATAATATGGCACTAGCTGTTATATTGTATGGGCTTGGATGGTTTGTTGTTGGACTTGTTAATGTATATGCTCAAACTATGGTACAAATTTTAGTCCCAAGAGACAAATTAGGTAGTGCAATGGGAGCAATGGTTGGTATATCAACATTTATGGCGCCCCTTGGTGCACTTATGGGAGGAGCCTTAGGTGAGCATTTTGGAAGCTCTATAACAATTATGCTAGCTAGTTTTATAATATTTGCAGTAGCTGTGTATTGGATCTTTAACAAGAGTATAAGACAATTACCCTCAGTTAATAATTTTCATGAAGTGTTTTAATGTTATGTGGTATAACATATGTTACAAAAACAAATAAAAAAAGAGAGGTATTCTGGTATAATAGGTTTGACAAATTATCGTGCCTATAAAAAATATTATAAATATACAAAATATAATTTAATGTTAAAAAATACTTGACAGTTGAATTAATTTATGCTATTTTATATTTAAAGATGGTAAGTATGATGTGAAAATGAAATAGGTTCACATATTAAGCACACTAAAAGAGATTAATTTAGTAAGTAATCCTGCAAGATTGAAAATAATTATAATGCTTGGCATTACAGCAAAGACGGCACAAGATCTTTTAGATGCTTTAGGAGTTAGCGGCTTAAAAATACATTATCATTTAAGGCTTTTTGAAGAGAATGGAATTATTGAGTTTGTTTATACTGAGTTAATAAATGGAATAACGCAAAAATACTATAACTAACAGAAGAAATTAAAATTATGATAGGAGGTAATAAAATGGGATTGTTTAATTTATTTGGTGGAAAAAAAGCAGTTGAGTTAGATAATGTAAAAAGCAATGAAAACAAAAATCGCATGAGAGAAATTTTTGATAAGCAAGTAGATAATGGTTCGGAATATAAAATAGTTTATGCTTATTCAGAAGATATTAGTGGTGCGAATTTCGTAGCGCTTCGTACCCTTTCCTATAAATACAGAAGTTTTATACTTGGCTATAAGGAAGATGATTTAAGTTTAGTTTTTCTTGAAGTAAGCCCTGATTTAAATCAGGTTGGAGAAGCACTTTTGTATAAACCACAAGATGTAAAGAAAACCAATTTTACAAAGATGGTAGGTGCATATTATTTACAGTATGGAAGTTCGTTCAAGAAAGAATTTTTCAACTTTTTTGTTCCTGAGACTATTGACGATATAGTTAACCATGATTGGTATGATGAAGATACTTTTACTTACATTGACCAAAGAGAAGTACATGGCAGCTGGGTGGATTTTTGGAATAAATTTTGTAAATAAACGATAATTTATTATGAAATTAAAACAAGCTTACACTGTTATATATATCAAGGATAAAAATACTAATAAATTTTTGTTCTTATACAGAAATAAAAAGGAAAATGATATTAATCATGGCAAGTACATTGGCGTGGGCGGAAAGATTGAGCCGGGTGAGTCGAAGGATGAGTGCATTGTACGCGAGGTCTATGAAGAGACAAATCTCAAGCTTAAGACTTTTTACTATATGGGCGATGTGCGCTACATTGACCTTGATGCTGACGCTTATGAAAAAATGTATGTATATTACAGTGATGATTATACTGGGGCGATTAAAGAATGTTCTGAGGGCGCTCTTAAGTTTATGAGTGAGGATGAATTTTATGAAAGTCCTCATTGGGAAGGGGATAAGATATTTCTTGACTACGCTCTAAAGAATAAAGCATTTAAGAGTGTGGATTATTATTACTTGAATGGTATAAATTTTAAAACGATATTACTGAATAAAGAAGTATAGCTTATATTAAGAGGTGGAGAAACTTATGTTGATTTTGAAAATATTATTATTTATCTTAGGTACAGTCTTTTCTACATTCGGATATCTTATCTATTTTAGAAAGAAATATTCTTTGATAAATTCTTTTAACTTAGATGTCTTATATAAAAGAAGAGATGCTTCTTATGCTAAAAAACTAGGCATGATAGAATTTGTTCTTGGTTTAGGCTTAATAATACTCGCTATAGCTATAACAACTATTAGCTAGATTTAAGAAAAAAGAAGGGATAGACGTTTAATCTATCCCTTTTATATTAGCAAAATCTCATTCTATTTGGATCATCTCTTACTATGTCTTCCCAAAATCTATCTATCTTTATAGAATTTTTTTCTGCGAGCATCGCTATCTTTTCTCTATCTTTAGCTTCGTATATAATGCACAAACCACAGCAATGGTCTGCATTTCTCGGCGTTGGTGCTATGGTTACTTCAAAGCCATTATCTTTAAGCAGATAGTATAGTTTTGTAGCCGAAGCTGAATCGCCTAAAAGAATGTAGTTTCTTAGCTCTTTCATTAAATTAGTCAAGCATTTCTAAGAAAGCGCCGATTCTTGTCTTTAATTGTTCTGCGTCTTCGTCTGTGTAGTCTGTTTCTATACCCATAACTGGTATACCTAGCTTGTTAAGTTCTTTTTCTACGAAGTAGCCTTCTGTGTCATATAGGTTACAGAACTTAAGGTTAAGGTCGATAACGCCGTCTGCCTTGTATTCTTTAGCAAGTCTTACTATATCGTCGATTCTTGCTGTATTTGGTGTGAAGCAAGCGCAGTTTATGCTGCCAAGGTATCTTTGTGCAAGATTGTGAACCATAGTATCCATATCAGCACCCGCATCTTCTTCAACAAGTTTGTAGCTGTAACGAATTCCTGTACACATTTCTTCGCAAACAACAGCTGCTCCAAGCGATTCGATGATTTGGTGCATCTTCCAGTTTGGAATAGAAAGTGGAGTACCTGTAAGAAGTATTCTCTTTGCACCTGGTTTGTAAACTGAAACTTTGTTCTTAACTCTTTCTTCAAGTTCGTCACAAAGCTTGTTAATCATTTCTGTAGTTCTTTCTGGATCGTCATAGAAAGCGACTTGTGTTATAACTAGAACATCTCTACCGCTTATTGGAATTAGATCATTCTTTCTAAATTCGTTAAGTCTCTTTAAAGCTCTTCTCTTGTTGTTAACAATATGTATAGCTTTTCTTAGTCCTTCTTCAGTAATTTCATTGCCTGTAAGCTCTTCGATTCTCTTCATGTAGCGTTTAATTTCAGCTTCCCATTTTTCGAAGTCTTCGTCTCTCTTCATTTGAGGTATGTCCATGATAAACATAGGAGCATCTTCAGCTAATATTTCCCAAGCTTTTTTCTTGCCGTCGCAAGTAGTTTCACCAACGAATAGGTCAGCTATTCTGAAGAATGGGCAAGTTCTGTCAAATCTTGCTCCTAGTGAAGCTTTGATTAGTGGGCAAGTTGCTGTAGGAAGCTTCTTTTCTCCGCCTGGCACCCAGAATTGAGATCCACTGCAAAGACCTGTAACTATTGCTCCAGCTGCTATAGGCACTTCGTCTGGTACGTGTATACAGAAAGTACCAACTACCTTGCCACCATTTTTTTGGTGTTCGATTAATTCAGCTGGTCTAATACCGTGGATATCGCCAACTACCATGTTCCAGTAGTCCATACCCTTTGGTCTGTTTTCTTGGCTTAGGAATACGTCTCCAAAAGCTCCTGGTAAAACTTCACATAGCATATCGTGTTTTTCAACGTCCATGCCTAGATTAGTCCACATTTCATGATTCTTATCCATTTTTTCCTCCTTTTAATATGCAGCCCCTTGGAGCTAGGTCAATGTTTTTGTAGCTCTCAGATATAGGGCCTTTGAGTTCATCCAGAATTATTTCTGGACAGGCGACATTAATACATTTATTCATTTTAATATTAATGTTGTTTTGATTATCTTCTAAAACCCTTTCAAGAATTTTTACTCTTTTTTCAGGTTCAGCCACATAACGAATGTAGTATTTAACAATATTGTACTCATATGGCTCAAGCTTTTTTTCTATTGCCAATAGTAGCTCATCGATTTTAGAAAATATTTTTTTCATTTGCTTGTATTTCTTCTCATCAAAATTAAAGCCGTAAACAGATTTTATTACGCCGTCAATATCAGTTCCTGCAATATCCCCACTATATTTATAGATATATCTGTCGCAACTTGCACTAAAGACATCAGTGAATTTTTTGCAAATATCCTCAATCAAAAAGATTTTGGAAGAATAGATTAGTGGGCACTTTTTTGTTGTCATGTAAATGGTAGTCGCGCTTATCATGTCGCAAGTATTATACTCACCATAAGCTAAAATCTCTGTGTCAGTCGATTCGATTGGGTAGGGAACTAATCCGTAGCTCATTAAAAATGCCTCGTCGATGTCTTTAGCAAAGTAGCCGATGACGTTGTTTTCACTCATTTTAAATGTGACGGCATCGACATAAGCTTTACGCCTTAATTCTTTAAAGAATTCTACGTCTATCATTATTTTGCAAGTAGTGCAGCACCTATGGCTCCAGCAAATCTTGCATCTGGATGTGTTTTTACAGGTGCGCCAAGTTTTTCGCTTAAAAGTTCAACTGTAAATTCTGAGTCGCAGAAACCACCAGTTAAGAAGTAATTATCTGATGCATTTTTTCTTGTTGCTAGTGCAGCGACTTTCTTAACTATTGAGTCAACAACACCTCTTGCGATGTCTTCACGAGGAGTGCCTTTACCCATAAGCGAGATTACTTCTGATTCAGCAAATACTGTACATACAGATGATATGTTGACAGATTGGCCTCTCTTAGCGTACTCGAACATCTCTTCTAATGAAAGTCCAAGCCTATTGGCCATAACTTCCAAGAACTTTCCAGTACCTGCAGAGCACTTGTCATTCATAATAAAGTCCATGACATTTGAGTTTTGCACAAGTATAACCTTAGTATCTTGTCCACCTATGTCAACAACAGTCATGTCTTCAGGATTTAAAAAGTGAGCGCCTTTAGCATGACAAGTGATTTCAGTAACGGTTTTGTCCGCATAAGGCACACTGATTCTTCCGTAGCCAGTCGCAGTGATTTTCACATCATCGTCGCCGTAGCCCAGTGATTTTATCCAGCTTTTGATTTCTTCACCAGTTTCTTTACTGTTCCAGCCACTTGGCATGATCTTTTCGTGCAATACTTTTTCCTTGTTTTCATCTAGGATAACAGCCTTAGAAGCAGTTGATCCTATGTCAATTCCTATGTAATGCATAATCCACCTCTCTTAAATTTTACCATAGTAATAGTATTAATTAAATTATATATCATAAAGAATTCACATTCAATAAGTATAAAATAATTTTATATACATAGGACTTATTATAAAAATATTCAATAATAGCTAGACCATAATCATGCTCATATAGAAAAATCTTAATAATTATATCTTATAATAAATGCTGAAACTATAAAATTTTTTAATATATGGAAAAATAGCCTCTAATTGTGATATACTCATATAAAGGAGGGATATTATGAAGAAAAAACAAAATTTGACTATCTTCATAGGAGGCGCCATTATTGGTATAATTGGAGCTTTACTTATGCACTTTGGTAACCCAGCTAACATGGGTATCTGTGTAGCATGCTTTTTTAGAGACATAGCAGGAGCATTGGGCCTACACTCTGCAGGAGTTGTTCAATATATAAGACCTGAAATCATCGGTTTTATATTAGGTGCTTTTATCATTTCTATGGCTAAAGGCGAATTCAGAGCAAAGGGTGGATCAAACCCAGCACTTCGTTTCGTTTACGGCTTCGTGATGATGATAGGTGCTTTAGTATTCTTAGGCTGCCCACTTAGAATGCTTCTAAGAATCGGCGCTGGAGACATGAACGCTGTAGTAGGTTTACTAGGCTTTATCGCAGGTATTGGAGTAGGTATTGTATTTATTAAGAAAGGTTACTCTCTAGGCAGAAACCATGATCAATCAAAATTATCTGGACTTATTATGCCAATATTTGCAGTTGTATTATTAATCTTAGCACTAGCAAAACCAGCATTCATCCACTTCTCAACAGAAGGACCTGGATCAATGCATGCGCCATTCATAATTTCATTAGTAGCAGGTTTAATCGTTGGCGGTATTTTACAAAGAACAAGACTTTGTACAGCAGCAGGCTTTAGAGATGCAATACTAATCAAGGACTATCACTTCCTATATGGAATACTTGGTATAGTACTAGCAAACTTAGTTCTAAACCTTTGCCTAGGTCAATTTAATTTTGGCTTCGAAGCTCAACCAGTAGCTCACTCAGAACACTTATGGAACTTCTTATCCATGGGCTTAGTTGGTTTAACAGCTGTACTACTTGGTGGATGTCCAATCAGACAAACAATACTTGCTTCACAAGGCGATACAGACGCATTCATGACTGTTATCGGTCTTATATGCGGAGCAGCTGCATCACACAACTTTGGCTTAGCTTCATCAGGTAAGGGAACAACTGCTAATGGTAGAGTTGCAGTTATCATCGGATTTGTATTCGTTATAATCGCAGCATACTTCATCATAGCTGAAAGAAAGAAAGGAGCTCAAAATGGCAAATAATATTATTGATGCAAGAGGACTTTCTTGTCCAGAACCAGTTATTTTAGCTAAAAACGAAGCAGACAAAGGCACAAAGGACTTTACAGTTCTAGTTGACATAGAAGTTGCTAAAGAAAATGTTACAAGATATCTTGAAAATGCTGGCTACACTGTAGCAGTTAAAGAAGACGGAGAAGACTTTGAGCTTAAAGCAACAAAATAACGTTGTTATAGTAACATTCTATTCGATATCGTCGTGCCTTATGCTAAATAATAAACTCAAGGAGCTCGGAATCGAATCACTAATCATACCAACACCGAGAGATCTTTCTTCATCCTGTGGCAATAGTTTAGCCACTTCGATCAAGAACAGAGAAGCACTTGAAAAGGTCATCGATGACTTTGATTATGAGGTCGATAGAGTAGAGGATTATTATTTATACGAAAGCGATAAGTTAAAAGAAATATTATAATGGATTAACAGCTACATAATGTGGCTGTTTTTCTTTTAGATATTTTTGATTTTTTCTTATGAATGTGATATAATCTATTGTATATTATGAAAAATTTAGATTACGCTATTGATATCTTGAAAAGATTAGGGAGTTCCTCATACATTGTTGGAGGTGCTGTGAGGGACTATTTGTTATGCAAGGATGTATACGACATAGACATTTGCACAGCGAAGAGACCTGATGAAGTTGTTAGTCTATTAAGTGATTATGAGCTTGATACTAAGTTTATGAAATATGGCTCTGTCAAGATTAAGGGCGAGAATGCAATCGAGATAACTACATTTAGGCGTGAAGATAACTACGCTGATGGCAGGCACCCGAGCACTTTAAGCTTTACGAGCGATGTCAAAGAAGACATTATTAGGCGCGACTTCACCATAAACACTATGTTAATGGATGAGAGTAAAAATATTTATGATTTTCTGGACGCAAAAAAAGATCTTGATGCGAAAATTTTAAGAACTGTTATTGATCCGTATGAAAGTTTTGCAAAGGACTACTTAAGAATACTGCGTTTAGTGCGCTTTGCGGCGAAGCTTGGCTTTGAGATAGAAGAAGAGACTTTTAAGGCGGCGAAAAAATATGCGCCTTATGTAAAAACTCTATCGAAGGACAAATTTCGCGAAGAGTTCAACAAGATTTTGCTCCTTGACAATGCTCATTACGCTTTTACACTTATGCATGAGCTAGGCATTTTGAAGGAAATGCTTCCTGAGATTGACAGGGATTTTGATTATGACCAGAACAATCCTTATCACAGCTACGATTTATTTACTCATACGATGAAGGCGGTTGAAGCGACTGAAAAAGATTTGCCAACGCGTCTTGCAGCTTTATTTCATGACGTGGCAAAACCATTAACCCGTTCTGAAGATGGAGCTGTATCGCACTATTACGATCACGACAAGGTCGGCGCCGAGATGGCAGTAGATATTTTAAAAAATTTTAATTATGACAAGAAGACCATAAATCTAGTTCATGACCTCATCTTGAAGCACATGAAGCAGGATCCGAACTTTGGCATCAAGGCTGTGAGAAGGCTTTATAATTACTATGGCAAGGAGAACATTTATCGCTACCTTGATTTAATTAGGGCAGATAGTATTGCGACGAGACCGGGCCGAGAGCTTGATAATATCACAAAATTTGAGACATACATAAAAGAGATTGAAGATAGTCTTGACAAAAGCGGCGAGCTTAAACTTGCTGTTAGCGGCGATGATTTGATTGCGATGGGCTACGCTCCAGGCAAAAAATTTGCACACGCACTTGGAAAAATTAAAGAAATGGTGAGTTTGGGCGAGCTTGAGAACGACAGAAAAACTTTGCTCCCGCTTCTTAAAGAATATATGGAGGAAGAATAATGAAGAAATTATTTGGCACAGACGGCGTTAGAGGCGTCGCTGGCGAGTTTTTAACTAGTGAATTTTCATACAAATTAGGTAAATATATAGCGGACTACTTTATTGGCGGCGAGGGCAAAAAAGTTTTTATAGCGAGCGACACAAGAGAGTCAAAGGACATGATAAAGCTATCGCTTGCAGCAGCCATCACATCTATGGGACTTGATGTATATGATTTAAACGTAACATCTACACCAGAAGCAAGCTACATAATTAGCAAGAATGATTCTTTATTCGGCATCGTTGTCTCTGCATCGCATAACCCTTATGAATACAACGGTATAAAGGTTTTTAACAAGGACGGCTACAAGCTTGCAGATGAAGTAGAAGAAGCTATTGAAACTAATATGCTGAATGATAAAGAGCTAAAAAAACCAGAGCGCTTTGGTAATTACATTACAGATGAAATTGATAAAACTGAGTATATAAGCTATTTACGTTCACTTATGATGGACTACAGCGGTCTTAAAATTGTCTGTGATATGTCAAATGGAGCAAATTACGTGACGGCGAAAGAAGTTTTAAATGAATCAGGCGCTGAGATGATATACATTCATGACGAGCCAAATGGCAGAAACATCAATAAAAATTGCGGTTCAACTCATCTGGAATCGCTTATAGAAACTGTTAAAAATAATAAGGCAGACATAGGCATTGCCTTTGATGGCGATGCAGATAGATTACAAGTGGTTGATAATGATGGCAAGATTATGGACGGAGACCATATATTGGCAGCGCTTGCGACATATTTGAAAAAGCATGATAAGCTTAAGAAGAATAAACTTGTTGCGACTATTATGTCAAACATTGGCCTAAAGAAGTATCTTGATACTATTGGCGTAGAGCTTGATGTAACTAGCGTTGGCGATAGATATGTTCTAGCTGAATTAATTAAGGATGACTTATCGCTTGGCGGCGAACAATCGGGTCATATAATATTAAAGGATTACCAAAATACTGGCGATGGCCTTTTAAGCGCGATATTTTTAATCAATGCCATGGTCGAGCTTAAAAAGACAGCTGCTGAATTAAACGGACTTATGAAGACATATCCACAAGTGCTTTTAAATGCAAAAGTTACTAATGAAATAAAAAATAAAGTTTTAGAGATAAAAAGCGTTAAAAACGCTATAGATGATTTAACTAAGAACAATCAAGACATGAGGGTTGTCATCAGACCATCAGGCACTGAACCGCTTCTAAGGGTTATGCTTGAAGGCGAAGATGAAGATGAAATAAAAAGATTAGCTAAAGATTTAGTTGATTTGATAGAAAGAGAGACGAAATAGTTTGAAGAGAGTTTTAATAGCTTTATCGGGCGGGGTAGACAGCTCCGTCAGCGCATACTTGTTAAAAGAGGCTGGTTACGATGTAGTAGCTATCACTTTTAATTTGTGCGACGATATTATTCAAGACAATTACACAAAGATGATAGAGGACGCAAAGAGGGTATCTGACTACCTTGGCATAGAGCATCACGTTGTCGATTACAAGGAAGACTTCAAAGAGAAGGTAATTGAGCCATTTATCCGTGAGTACGAGCTTGGCCACACGCCAAACCCTTGTATCTTCTGCAATAAAAACATCAAGTTCAAGAGATTTCACGATGAGATGAAAAACTTCGATGCTGACTTTATTGCGACTGGTCACTATGTTGAAAAATACGAGGCAAATGGCATTCACTATCTTCAAAAATCTACAAACATTAGAAAAGATCAAAGCTATTTCCTATACAATATTAAGCAAGAACAGCTAAGAGATGCGATATTCCCAGTTGGCGCCATGGATAAGGACAAAACCAGAGCCATTGCCAAGGAAGCGGGCATACCTGTATACAATAAAAAGGATTCGCAAGAGATTTGCTTTATTGCAAATGATGATTATAAGGCATTTTTAAATAAATATTCTGAAAATATTAGCAAGAAGGGCCTAATTAAAGATAAGAACGGCAAAGTTTTAGGCGAGCACGATGGCATTAGAAACTACACTATAGGCCAAAGACGCGGACTAAATGTTGCCTTAGGTCAAAGAGCTTTTGTGACTAAGATAGATCCAGAGGCTAACGAGATCATTCTTGGACCAGAAGAGGATTTATTTAAAAAGACTGCTGTAATTAAAGATGTGAACTGGATTTCAATTGATGAAATCGATGAAGACAAGGTATATACAGCAAAAGTTAGATATAGATCAAATGATGAAAAAGCAAAAGTAAAGAAGAATAACGACGGTACTTACACAGTTACTTTTGAAGAGCCGCAAAGAGCGATAACTCTGTCACAAAGCCTCGTTGTATACGACGGCCAAACGGTAGTGGGCGGCGGCGTTATAGTGGACTAGCCATGTTTTATGTAGATAGAATAATTAAGGGCTCATCGAGTGAAACAGCTCTTAGAGAATTTTTGTTAGAAAGAGATGTCATCTATGAAGATCTTGATTCGAGCTACGTTATAAGAGATGAAGGAGAAATAATCGCGACAGTATCAGTAAAGAAGAATTTAATTAAATTCTTCTACATTGATGATAAATATCAAGGCGAGGGACTAGCGATAGAGCTTATTAATAGTGCGCTTGAAGACATCATCGCCAAGGGATATAGAAGCTACTTTGTCTTTACTAAGGCAAAGAATGAAAATATTTTCACTTCACTATCTATGGATACTATTGAAAAGACTGAAGATGTTGTTCTTTTAGAAGGCGGTTTCTTCAAGTACGCGGACTGGATAGAGATAATTAAGAAAGATCTTGATAAAGACGAGTACAATGCCATAGTCATGAATGCAAATCCACTTACACTTGGTCATGAGTACCTAGTTGACAAAGCCTTAGAAAATGATAGAGACTTAATAATCTTCGTTCTGGAAGAGGATGCCTCATACTTTAGTACTAGGGATAGATACGAGATAGTTAAAAAGCATTATCAAGATAATGATAGAGTTCATGTCTATAAATCAGGCCCCTACATCATATCTAGAGCGACATTCCCAACATATTTTTTGAAGAAGGATACAGATAAGCTTAAGGTGTATACAGAGCTTGACGCAAAGATATTCGCAAGGCGCATTGCAAAGGATTTGAATATCAAAAAAAGGTACTTCGGCACGGAGCCTATTGACAAAGTGACTCAAAAGTATAATGAAATGATGATGAAGATACTTTCTGAATATGGTATAGCGACTGAATTTATAGAGAGAAAGACTATAGATGGCGAAGTTATCAGCGCGTCGAAGGTCAGAGAGTGCTACGAAAATGATTTTTCGGCTTGTAAAAAATATTTAAGCTCGGACGTTTATGAGCTTTTAGAAATAAAAAGGAGTGGTAACAATGATTAGTGTAAAAGAAGTTACTGACAAAAAAACTTTAAAGGAGTTTGCATATTTTATCTATGATATATATGAAGGTGACAAGAACTTTGTTCCACCAATTAGAAAAGAATATTTAAAATATTTACAAGGCGTGGACAACGACCTAAACAACGCAGGACCAAATACAAAGTTTATCTGCTACGATGGAGATAAAGTAGTTGGAAGACTTTTGGTCGGTATCAATGAAATCGTTAATGATTACCACGGTTTTAAAGAAGGATACATCTCACAATTCGAGTGCGAAAATAACTATGAATATGCTGAGAAACTTCTTGATGCTGCAGTAGAATACCTTAGGGCGCACGGCATGAATAAGGTGAAAGGACCAGTTTCACTGCCAGGCGGCGAGGACAACAGAGGCTTTATAGTCGATAACTTTGAAGATCAACCATACATAATGAACACATACAACAAAAGCTACTATAACGATTTCTTCGTGAAATATGGTTTCGAAAAGTATTTTGACTGCTATGCTTATAAAGACACAATTGAAAATGCTAATATTGAGAGATTTGAAAAACTTGTTCCATATGCAATGAAGAAGTTCAATTTTAGAGTGGACAATATTGATTTTAGTAGACTTGACAGCGATGCAGCAGACATTATGCATGTAATTGAAAAAGCTATGCCAAAAGAATGGGACGACTTCGCTCCACTTGACGAAGAAGAGATCAGAAAGGTAGTTAAGCAGTTAAAACCATATGCCGATCCAGAGCTTATATTTATCGCAAGAGACAACGAAACAAACGAGCCTATCGGCTTTAACATAACTCTACCAGACTACAACCAAGCCATCAAAAAGATGAAAGGAAGACTACTTCCATTTGGCTTTATAAAGTTTTTGTATCACAAGAGAAAGATCGATAGAATTAGATTTTTCGTTCTATTTGTAGTGCCTGAGTATCAAAAGAAGGGCGTTACAAGCGTTATGTACTTAAAGACATACATCAACGCCATCAAGAAAGGCTATACAGAGCTTGAAGGATCAACAATTTGGGAGTACAACAAAGATATGATGAACGACGTTGAAAGCTTTGGAGCAAAGATCAATATAACTTATAGAATTTATCAAATGGATATATAGTTTAGGGCGCCTTGCGCACCTTAAATTATTATCAAAGTTATATTTAGAGAGATTTTGGGTAAAAATTAATAGTACGGGGATGAATTTTGGTTTCGACGGGGATTTGGAATTTAGAATAGCGAGCCGGGTCGATGGATACGTCACATCTGTCAAAAAATATAAACGCAGAAAACAATAATTTTGCATACGCTGCCTAGTTAGGCGGCTCTCAATATAGAGTTTTCTCGTTCGGCTTTATATTGGGTCAACTTAGACGAGAAAATCTTTTAGCCAAGCTTAAAAGCTAAAAGATTATTTCAAAGCTAGCTAAGACTTTATTTTGCTTTTTAAATTGGTCTTAGTGAAGTTTGATAAAAAGCTGCGCTCGGAGAAGTTCTTTAGGAAGGGTTTTCGGACAGGGGTTCGACTCCCCTCATCTCCACCAGATTGCTTATAGACTTAGTCTATAGGCTTTTTTTATGCTTATAGCTGGATTTCGGAATACTTTTGGTGTTCGACTAGCATATGAATTTTAATATAATTATAAATTTTAATCACTTGATAGTCTATTATAAGTAAGTTATTTACTTATAATAGTTGATTTATTGGACAAAACTTTAAGTTTATTTATATGGACAGTGACTGCATATAAGAATAAGCAATTGCAAGCATCATAAAGCTTTATGAATAAAAGTTCATAAAGTTGTTTCATTTTTATCAAATTTATGGTATAATATATGTGGTGATTCTATGGACATCGATAAAATCAAAAAGGGACTAAAGATATTTCTTATAGTCATACTGATAATAGTATTTATAAATATAATGAATAAGGACTTCTTTAATCAAAGCGATGGCGAGGTCAAGGTCGATAGAGCCTTTGATACTGGCACTAAGGACTCTTTGAGCGAGGCTGATGCTGAAGAGGGCTACATCTACACTCACATCACTGGCGAGATTAAAAAGCCTGGTGTATACAAGATGAAGGCGGGCACTCGTATGGACGACCTTGTTAAAGAGGCGGGCGGTCTTACTGAGGACGCTGACATCGACCTAATCAATCTATCTGAAAAGCTGGTTGATGAGGAGAGAATCATAGTTCCTGCAAAGGGCGCGAGCAAAGCTGACGAGATGAGTCATGCAGCAAGCTCTGTTCAAACGAAGAAAATCAACATTAACACGGCTGATCTATATGAGCTTACATCAATACCAAGCGTTGGCGAAAAGACTGCGCAAAAGATTATTGATTACAGAGAGAAAAAGAAGTTTAAGAAGATTGAAGATATCATGAACATAGAAGGAATCGGAGAGAACAAGTTTAAGAACATGAAAGATTATATAAGCGTAAGCGGAAGGTGATTGTATGAGTAATGATATAAATGTAAAATTAACAAGTTTTGCCAAGACATCTGGTTGAGCAGCGAAAGTTAAACCGGAGGTTTTAGATCAAATATTAAAAGGATTAGAGAAGAATTCGCCAGATCCAGACCTATTAGTAGGCTTGGAAACAAGTGATGACGCAGCTGTTTACAAGGTTAGCGAGGACAGAGCCATCATAGAAACTTTGGACTTTTTTACGCCAATAGTTGACGACCCATATACATTTGGGCAAATAGCAGCAGCGAACTCGCTTTCAGACGTTTATGCCATGGGTGGAGAGCCGATACTTGCGATGAACATCTCGTGCTTCCCAAACTGTTTGTCGCCAAATGTGCTAAAGCTAATATTAAAGGGCGGATTTGACAAGGTTAAGGAGGCAGGTGCCTTGCTAATAGGCGGACACACTGTTCAAGACGATGAGCTTAAGTACGGCATGAGCGTTACTGGTTTTGTTCATCCTGATAAAGTTTTGAGAAATACTGGTGTTAAAGAGGGCGACGTCCTAATATTAACTAAGCCACTTGGATTAGGCATCATAAATACAGCTGTAAAGGGCGATATATGCGATAAGGACTCCTTAGATGAAGCAGTTTTAGTAATGAAGACACTTAATAAAAAGGCTAAGGACGCTATGGAAGGCCTTGATGTACACGCGTGCACTGACATTACAGGCTTCGGGCTTATGGGTCACGTATACGAAATGCTTAGAAATACTGATGTTACAGTTGAGCTATATACAGAGAAATTACCTATACTAAAGGGAGCGCTTGATTATGCGATGATGGGCCTTGTGCCAGCAGGTGCTTATGACAACAGAGTTTTTGTCGGTGATAACTTTAGGATAGATGCGGACATCAAAAGAGAGATGGAAGACCTATTATTTGACCCACAAACTTCTGGAGGACTATTAATATCGCTATCAGAAGAAGATGCGAAGACTTATATGGAAAGGATAGACCTTCCATTTGATGTAAATATTATTGCAAAGGCAAAAAAATTTGACGATAAATATATTTTAATTAAGTAGGTGTGATATGAATTTATTTAGAATGATCCCAGGCGTTGATCAAGTTATGGAAAATGAAGAAATTAAGAAATTATTTGAGCTTCACGACGCAAAACTGATTAACGATACTATAAGAACTATCTTAGATGAGATGAGAGACGAGATTAAGAAGGGTCTTGATGAGGACGGACTTAGAGAGAGACTTAAAAATATTGACAAGGCTGTCGCACAAAGGCTAGCTGATGAGCTTAATTATAGCCTTAGACCCGTTATAAATGCGACAGGTGTCATCATCCATACTAATCTTGGTAGGTCAAAACTACCAAAATCGGCTCAAGAAAATATTATGAGACTATTATCAAGCTACTCAAATCTTGAATATGACTTAGACAGAGGCGAAAGAGGACTAAGATACTCTCATATAGAAGAAAAGCTTAAAAAGATAACTGGAGCAGAGGCGGCACTTGTTGTAAATAACAATGCTGCAGCTGTTATGCTTGTACTTGACACACTTAGCAAGAACAAGGAAGTAATTACTTCAAGAGGCGAACTTATCGAGATAGGCGGATCATTTAGAATACCTGACGTTTGCGAGAGAAGCTTGGCGACACTTAGGGAGGTCGGCACAACAAATAAGACGCACCTAAGAGATTATGAAAACGCTATAAATGAAGAGACAGGCGCAATACTAAAGGTTCACACATCAAATTACAAAATTTTAGGCTTTACTGAAAGCGTTAGCGCAAGTGAAATTGCTACTATAAAGGGCGATTTACCTCTAATTGAGGACCTAGGCTCGGGCGTTTTAATTAATCTTGAGGACTATGGTCTTGAGCACGAACCAACTGTTATGGAATCAGTTGCAAGTGGCGTCGATGTAGTTACTTTTAGTGGTGACAAGCTTTTAGGCGGTCCACAAGCGGGCATTATAGTCGGCAAGGAAAAATACATCAGCCAAATCAAGAAGAATCAATTACTTAGAGCGCTACGTGTGGACAAGATGACTATAGCAGCCTTAGAAACAATACTAAAATATTATATTGATAAGAATAAGACATTTGAGATACCGACTATAAAGATGATTACTGAATCTTTCGAATCAATTGAGAAGAGAGCGGAAAAACTATTCTCAATGCTTGAGAGTATAGAGGGAGCTGAGCTAAATATAGTTGAAACAGCTTCTGAAGTAGGCGGTGGCTCACTTCCAAACCAATTTATCAAGTCTAAAGCAATTGAAATTAATCCAAAAAATATATCAGCTGCAAAGCTTGAAGAAGGACTTAGAAAGCTTGAAGTACCGATTATTACTAGGATATACAAGGACAAGATCTTACTTGATTTAAGGACTATTGACGAAGAAGAGTACGAAATTATTGCGAGTGAACTTAAGGGGATTTTAGGAGAGAGATAGTGAAACATTTAATACTTGGAACTGCGGGTCACGTTGACCACGGAAAAACTTCTTTAATACGCGCCTTAACTGGCAGACAAACTGACAGGCTAAAGGAAGAGCAAAAGAGAGGGATATCGATAGAGCTTGGCTTTACTTACTTTGATCTAGAAAAGGATTTAAGAGTAGGTATAGTTGACGTGCCTGGTCATGAGAAATTTATTAAAAATATGGTTCAAGGCGTTAGCGGCATGGACCTTGTTATGCTTGTCATTGCGGCCGATGAGGGCGTTATGCCTCAAACCATCGAGCACTTAAACATACTTACTATGCTTGGTGTTGAGCACGGATTTGTTGCTTTAACTAAGACTGATTTAGTCGATGAAGAGTGGATAGAGCTTGTCACATCAGACATAAGAGACAGTTTAAAAGGCACTTTCCTTGAAAATTCTGAAATAGTCAGGGTTTCTAACAAGACTTTAGAAGGTATTGATGATATAAAAGATATTTTAAGGAAGCACGCCGATAGCTTTGAAAAAGAAGAAAAGAACGATACACCAAGGCTACCTATTGACAGGGTCTTCGTTATATCAGGCTTTGGTACCATAGTTACAGGCACGCTTATGGATGGAAAATTATCCTTACAAGATGAGATTGAAATATATCCAGAGAGAATAAAGACTAAGATTAGGTCCATACAAGTGCATCAAGAGTCACAAGATGTGGCTTATGCTTCACAAAGATGCGCTCTGAACATCCCTGGAGTTAAAAAAGAAGATATACATAGGGGCAGCGTTATAAGTCTTCCTGATGCACTTAAGAATACTAATCTAATTGACGTAAAGATCGAGTGCATTAAGGATCAAGAAAGAGCCATAAAGAATGGATCAAGAGTTTTCTTATACTTAGGCACTGAAGAAATTTTAGCAAGAGTCGTTTTATTAGATAGAGACGTACTTAATCCTGGCGAAGAAGGCTACGCGCAACTAATTCTTGAGAGCGAAACAGTTTGTAAGAGGATGGATAGATTCATATTAAGATTTTACTCGCCGATGTCGACTATAGCGGGCGGCGTTATACTTGAAACTAATCCAAAGAAGAAAAAGCGCTTTGACGAAGAAGCCGTTGAAGAGTTTAAGATAAATGAAAAGGGCTCAGATACAGACGTTCTAAACAATCTTATCTACACAAGACAAGATGATTTCTTAAATAAAAAAGAAATCGCAAAATTGTTAAGTAAGTCCGAGGACTTAGTAGATAAAGAGCTAAAGGAACTTGTAGATGATGGAGCCATCGCTATATATGAATTAAAGAACGGCATCTATCCTGTATCGTTAAGATATATACACAATGTGAACGAAGAACTAATAGTTCATCTAAATAAATACTACGAAAAATATCCACTTAGAAGAGGAATTTTCAAAGAAGAGATTAAAAATAGATTCTTTAAGAAGCTTAATAACAATCAAAAGCTATATGAAAGCCTTCTTAAGCTAATACTTGATGAAGGAAGTTTAGAGCTAAATGGCGAGCTAGTCTCAATCAAGGGCTACGCACCAAGCTTGTCGGATGAAGACAAAAAGTCCATGGACATGGTTTTGAATATGATAGAAGAAGCAAAATATGACGGTATCACAAAAGATGCTATACAAGAGAAAATCAAGATCAATACAGAATTTTTAAATGAAGCACTACAAGATTTACAAGCTAGCAAGAGCATCTACAGACTTCAAGACGACTATATAAGCTACAAAGCCTTCTTAAATGCAAGAGAAGAGCTAATTAAGTATTTAAATAAGAATCAAGAGATAAGTCTAGTAGAGTACAGGGACCTTATCTCGTCAAATAGAAAGATATCGCTTGCTTTGCTTGAAGATTTTGACAAGGCCAATTTAACGAAGAGGCTTGGCGATAAGAGAGTATTAAAAAGGTAGGAGTATATATGCAAAAGATTTTATTAATAGATAGTGATGAAACCTTTGTTCAGGGTCTCAAATACAGTCTAGAACAAGATGAGTATCTTATAGATACAGCATATAGCGCTGAAGAGGCACAAAAGCTTCTTAAGCCAAATGAGTATAATTTAATAATTATGGAGATAGACTTGCCAGACAAGAGCGGTCTCAATCTATGCCAAGACATCAGAAGGGACTCAAACGTCGCCATAATCATATCGACAAATAATAAGGAAGAGATTAAAAAGATACTTGCACTTGAATATGGTGCAGATGACTTTTTAGTTAAGCCTTACAATATTCTTGAGCTTAAAGCTAGGATGAAGTCCTTGTTTAGAAGAGTTCAAGGCGCAAATGACGATTCGAAGAACAATATACTTGAGTTTAATCACTTCACCATAAACACCATTGGCAGAAAACTTTTTAAAGATGGTGTAGAAATTTCACTAACAGGCAAGGAATTTGATTTACTCTATATACTTGCTTCAAATAAAGAAGTTGTTTTCTCGAGAAAGGACCTATTGGAAAAGGTTTGGGGCTATCAATTCTACGGCGATGAAAGGACTGTTGACGTTCACATCAGAAGGCTTAGAAACAAGATAGAAGAGAGCAGCAAGAGACCAAAATTTTTAAAGACTAAATGGGGGGTAGGCTACTACTTCGTAGATTAATATATGGAAAAGAAAAAAACAAATAAATTTTTTAAGAATACCTTTATTCTTGTTATAGCGGGCATCTTAGTTAAGATTATAGGCGCTGTATATAGAATACCTATAACAAACATCATTATGGATACAGGGATTGGCTACTATCAAGCGGCTTATCCTGTGTATCAAATACTCTTAACTATATCAACAGCGGGCCTACCGATAGCGGTTGCCAAGCTTGTTTCAGAGAATTATGCGCTAGGAAGAGTAAAGGCAGCACATAAAGTATTCAGAGAGTCGACAAAGCTTATGTTCATACTGGGTATAGCGAGTGCGCTCTTTGTTTACGTTTTCAGCCACCAAATAGTTGGCTTTTTGCAAAATGAAAACAGCTGGTACTCCTTAGTCGCACTTATACCAGCCCTTATATTTGCACCGTTGATGTCATCATTTAGAGGCTTTTATCAAGGCAAGGAAAATATGGTGCCGACAGCCATCTCACAAGTTATAGAGCAGCTATTCAAACTAATCTTTGGGCTAATGCTTACAAAGTACGCCCTAAAGATGTATGGCGTAGCCGTTGCAGCAGGTGCAGCACAATCAGGCGGTTCAATCGGAGCCTTCTTCGGCTTTTTATTTTTGCTTATAGTATTTTTATTTAATTATAAATCATATAAGGAAGAAGAAAGACTTGATGAGAGCGGCTTCATCTATGATGATAAGGAAGTAATAAGAGACATCTTAGCCATAGCAGTTCCCATCACCATAGGCGCGTCAATCAATCCACTTATGGACTTCATCGATACAAAGCTAGTATTTATGAGATTAACAGACATAGGCTACACTATGGAGCAGGCGAACGATATGTTCGGCTGGTTAAAGGGTATGGCGACAACACTTATTAACATGCCTCAAGCTATATCCATAGCCTTGTCAATGAGTATAGTGCCACTAGTTTCTGCTTACATGGTTAAAAATGATCATGAAAAAATGCATCAAACGATATATAGTGGACTTAAGTTTACTTGCCTTTTTGCCTTTCCATGTGCACTAGGTTTTATCGCGCTAAGTAAACCAATCATATCCTTAATATATTATAATAATTCGCCTGAGGCCATAAATGGCACAGCTGAACTGCTTAGCATACTATCAATAAGCCTTATCTGCCTATGTTTGATACAGATACTTACTGCCATACTTCAAGCGGTAGGCAGCCCAGAAAAGCCAGTTAAGAATCTCGTGATTGGCTCACTCGTTAAAATCGTTTTAACATACGTATTAACTGGCATCAGCTACTTTAATGTAAAAGGCGCGGCAATAAGTACAGTTGTCGCATTCTTAGTAGCTATGGTACTAAACTATATCGATCTAGAAAAGATAGTCGATAAAAAATATAATTTATTATCTTACGCGATAAAAGTTTTAGCCATAAGCATAATTATGGCTGTCTCAGTTAAGATAGTATATGAACTTTTAAGCATGAGATTTTCACTTTTGATATCGACATCGCTATCGATTTCCTTTGGGATTATAGTTTATGCTGGTCTTGCACTTTTACTAAAATTGGTAAAAATAGAAGATTTTATATCAAAATAGCAAAAAAATCGCTATTTTTTCAATAAAATTAGAAAAAAATGCAAAAAAACCTTGATTTTTAGCGAAAATAGGTTATAATATAAGTATAGAAGAGCCGCAAATGGCTTTTCAAAGCACTTTTTAAAAGGAGGATTTATTATGAACAAATCTCAATTAGTTGCAGCTATGGCTGAAAAAACTGAAATGACTAAGAAGGACGTTGAAGCTTGTCTAAACGCTTTTACAGGTGTTGTTACTGAAACACTTAAAAAAGGTGATAAGGTTCAATTAGTTGGCTTTGGTACTTTCGAAGTAAAGGACAGAAAAGCTAGAGAAGGAAGAAACCCAAGAGATCCTAAGCAAAAAATTAAGATTCCTGCATCAAAAGCACCTGTTTTCAAAGCTGGTAAGACTTTAAAAGAAACTGTTAACACTAAAGGAAAAAGAAAATAAGCTAGACCCTAAGGGAAGTTTATTTTAGCAGAATAAGTAAAAAGTCAGGCTCTGCCTGACTTTCTACGATGTACATAAGGGTGATTTCATGAGACTTGATAAGTTTTTAAAACTATCGAGAATTATTAAGAGAAGAACAGTAGCTAACGATGCTGCGAAGAGCGGCAAGATACTTATAAATTCTAAAGTAGCTAAGCCAGGCGACGAATTAAAAATTGGCGACGTTATAACGACAACGTTTAACGATGAGCACAGAAGCTATGAAGTACTATCCTTGATGGAGAGTCCAAACAAGGATCAGGCTAAGCTGATGTATAAAGAGCTATGATTTGTAAGGAGTGATGATTATGAAAAAAAATAAAAAAGGTGGTATTACAGCATTTAAGTTAGGTGTTATATCCTTATTATTAATTGTGTCAATCCACTTATATAATCAAGTAGTAACTTACAATAAATTAGTGAAAGAAGATAAGGCAAAGCAAGAGGAGATTGCAGAACTTAAGGATGAAATATCAGACGTAAAGGTATTGCTTTCTAAGTCCAAAACTCAAGAATTTATTGAACTAATAGCTAGAGATGAATTAGGCATGATTAAGCCTAAAGAAATAAAAGTTGTTGACAAAGTCGACACTGATATATTTAAGGAAAACAAATAATAATTAAGGAGGATTTTGTTTTTTATGACGCTTTCAGTTGGAGACATCGTGAGTGGAAAAGTTGTTAATATTACTAATTTCGGTGCTTTTATCGAAATAGAAGGTGGGCAAAATGGTCTTGTACATATCTCGGAGATATCAAATGATTACGTGGAAAACGTTTCAGATGTTTTAGAGAAGGGACAAGAGGTTAAAGCCAAAGTTTTGTCAAATGAGAACGGAAAGCTAAGTTTGTCAATTAAGCAAACTCTTCCAAAAAAAGAATTTGTTAAGCAAAGAGATTTTAATAATAAAAAAGATTTCTCAAAGCCAAGAAAAGATTTTTCTAAGCCACAAGCTAGGAAGGTTTACACTTGGGAAGGAGAAAAGACAGAGTCTCAAGATTTAAGCTTCGAAGATAAGATCTCAAGATTTTTAAAAGAAAGTACTGAGAAGATGGATCAAATGAAGTTTAAAGAAAACAGAAGGAGCAGCTATCACTCAAAGAAGGGTAATTACGATAGATAGCTTCTTAAGCAATATGAATTTAGCAAGGTTGAACAATTTGTTCAGCCTTTAATTTTACTTTATATATTTTTTCTAAGAGCAGAGGTTATTATGAATACATTAGAAAAGTTCAAAAATTTCATCGAAGAAAATAATTTAATCGATAAGGGCGATACCATAGTCAGCGCTGTATCAGGCGGCTCTGACTCCGTTTTTATGCTTGAAATGCTTTTAGCTATCAAAGATAATTATAATCTTAAGATTATAGTCTCTCACGTGAATCATGGCCTTAGAGGCGCTGAAGCACAAAGAGATGAAGACTTTGTTAAGAAGCTCGCAGAAAAAAACGGACTTATATATGAAGTAGATCACATCGACATGGCAGGCTACGCCAAGGAGCACTCACTTACTTGCGAAGAGGCGGGCCGCAAGCTAAGATACCTTTTCTTCGAAGAGATTAAGGAAAAGCACAAGGCAGATAAGGTCGCCATAGCTCACAATGAAAACGATGTGGCCGAGACCATATTCCTAAATATATTTAGAGGCACAGGGCTCGATGGACTTGAATCGATTCCATTAAGAAGGGACTTTTACATAAGGCCTATACTTTGCTTTGAAAAGTCAGAGATACTTGATTTTTTAAAAGAAAATAATATCCATTACGTCGATGACTCGACGAACTTCACTAACGATTACAAAAGAAACATGATTCGTAACGAGATTATTCCATTTATCAAAAAGAATTTTAATGAGAATATCGTTTCGTCTATGTCGAGACTAGCCTCTATTGCAAAAGAAAATAATCTTTATCTCAATGGCATTATTAACGATAAGTACATTGACATAGTTAAGGCTAATACCATTGATAGAGAGGGCTTCAACAATCTTAATCACTACGAAAAGACTCTTGTTTTAAGAAAATTTTTAAGAGATAATTTAAATTATTTAAACAATATCAGCAAAGACAATATCGAGGATATGATTAATTTAATTAAGCTCGATTCGGGTAAAAAATATGATATAGATGGCAAGCATTATCTTGTGAATGATTTTGACAAAACTATATTCAAAAAGCTTGATATTAATGAGCTTTCAGAAGAAATATCGCTTGACTTTAAATTGGATAAAGTATACAATATTTATGGCAGTAAATTTAAATTTGTATTAAGTGATAAAATACTTAGCAAAAAGTACCTAGATTACGATTTATTGACTGGTAAGCTTAGTCTTAGAAATAGACGCAGCGGCGATAGGTTTAACCCCTTTGGCATGAAGGGCACTAAGAAGATTAAGGACTACTTTGTTGATAAAAAAGTGTCTTCGGACGATAGAAGTAAAGTTTTGTTTCTGATGAATGGTGACGAGATAGCCTGCGTTGTGGGCTACGACATCGCTGATAAATATAGGGCAAGTAGCAAAACTAAAAACTATCTAAACGTTATAATGGAGGGTAATGATGGCTTATAGAATTAAAGAAATAATGTTCACAGAAGAAGAAATTCAAGCAAAAGTTTTAGAACTAGCAAAACAATTGACTGAGGATTACAAAGGCAAGAGCCCAATCTTCGTTGGTATACTAAAGGGATCCTTTGTATTTATGGGTGATTTAATAAAAAACGTTGATAATCACGAGCTTAGAGTAGACTTTATGAGAGCGTCAAGCTATGGTAACAAGACTAAATCAGATGGCCAAGTTAATATAAAGCTAGATATGGAGTTTGATCCAAAAGGCGAAGACATACTGATTATCGAAGATATCATCGACTCAGGATTTACGCTAAAGTGTCTTCATGAGTACCTTTTAAATAAGGGAGCAAAATCAGTTAAGATAGTTACACTGCTTAACAAAAGTGAAAGAAGAGTCGTAGATATAAAAGTTGACTACGTTGGCTTTGAAATACCTGATAAGTTCATTATCGGCTACGGCCTTGATTATAACGAGCACTTAAGGAATCTGCCATATATTGGAGTTTTAGACGAAACTTGTTTAAGTGAGGAGGAATAAATTGAGAAGATCTTCAATGAGAAATATAATTGTTTATGCATTTATATTGATACTTGTCTTCGTGTCACTGAGATTTTTCTCGGGCAGCTTTTTTGAAGAGGACAGGGCCAATGTCAATACCTTCATAAACGATATTAAAGATGGAAAAGTAAAGAGAATTAGCCAAGAAGGTTACGGATTTAAATATACAAAGAACGATGGCAAGAGCGATTACGTAGAGGTAGACCCGAACGTATGGAAATCCATTTACGATGATTATGTAAAAGACAGAGTTATAGCGGACAAGCTTCAATACGACGTTACTATGCCTAGAGATAACTCAATGATGATAAACATACTAATGATGCTTGGATCAATGATATTCTTCATGTTTATCATGAGAGCTTTAGTATCACCAAGAGGTCAAGATGGAACGAGCCCTCAAAACTTTGGTAGATCCAGAGCAAGAGAGTCCAAAACTGTCAATGGCAAAGTCGTTAAATTTGCGGACGTTGCAGGACTTGTCGAAGAAAAAGAAGAGCTATTTGAAATAGTTGACTTCTTAAAAAATCCTATGAAGTATATCAAGCTTGGCGCGAGAATACCAAAAGGCGTTTTGCTAGTTGGTGAGCCAGGTACAGGTAAAACATATCTATCTAAGGCCGTTGCTGGTGAAGCAGGAGTGCCATTCTACACTATAAGTGGTTCAGACTTTGTGGAAATGTTTGTCGGCGTTGGTGCTTCAAGAGTAAGAGATTTATTCCAAACAGCGAAGAAGAATGCTCCGTGCATAGTCTTTATCGATGAAATCGATGCTGTTGGTAGACAAAGAGGCGCTGGCCTTGGTGGCGGTAACGACGAAAGAGAGCAAACACTTAATCAACTCTTAGTAGAGATGGACGGCTTCTCGCAAAACGAAGGCATCATCGTTATGGCGGCAACTAATAGACCTGACATACTAGATAAAGCCTTATTAAGACCGGGTAGATTCGATAGAAATATCTACGTTTCACTTCCTGACGTAAAGGCGAGAGAGGCAATACTTGAAGTTCATGCAAAGAACAAAAAGATAGATGAAGATGTTGACCTTGAAAATATTGCTAAAAAAACTGTTGGCTTCTCACCAGCAGACCTAGAGAACCTTCTAAATGAGGCGGCTCTATTAACTGCAAGAGAAAACTTAGACAAGATACCTATGAGACTAGTTCAAGAAGCGTCAATCAAGGTAGTCGCAGGACCGGAAAAGAAATCACAAACAGTCATAGAAAAAGAAAGACAGATAGTTGCCTACCACGAAGCAGGCCATGCAATAGTTAGTCACTACACAGACGAATTATATCCAGTAAACATGATAACTATAGTTCCTAGAGGCAGGGCAGGCGGCTTCACAGAATATCTTCCAAAAGAAGACTTTAATTACACAACAAAGTCCATGATGGAGAATATGCTTAAGTCCTTACTTGGTGGTAGAATAGCTGAAGAGATTATCTTCAAAGATATATCTACAGGCGCATCAAACGACATCGAGAGAGCTACAGACCTTGCGAAAAACATGGTTACTGTTTACGGTATGAGTGATAAGCTTGGACCAGTTTGCTACGACAATGAAGGCGAAAATGTTTTCATCGGCAGGGACTATGGCAGAACGAAAGTTTATTCAGAAGCAGTTCAATATGCTATAGATCAAGAGATCAAAGACTTTATCTTGAAAGCAAAAGAAGAAGCAACACAAATACTTTTAGAGCATAAGGATAAGCTAGAGAAATTAGCTCAAACACTTCTTGAAAAAGAAACAATTAATAGAAAAGAATTTTTAGAAGTTCTTGGTGAATAGCATATAGAGCACTTGCTTAGGCAGGTGCTTTTTTATTTTGCTAATAGCTTTGCTAAGCAAGGTCCTAATAGATGAGATATGGCGATTAGATGATATATGAAGAGCAGATGGCAAATGACGGGCAGATGGCATATGACGAGCGGGTGACATATGACGAGCAGATGGCATACGACGGGCAAATGATATATGACGAGCATATGACATCTGTCGCGCGGGTGCAATATGGTGTGCAAAAGCATTAGCATAGGGCACTCACTATTGATTAATTTAGCAAATACTCAATAAAGAATAAGAAAAATTTATACAAATGAGCATTTATACTTGAAAAAATATTTATCTAGTGATATAATTATTATTGTAATAGTTTACTATAAAGGAGTGATTTTATGTTTTTAGCAAGTTTTATTTCGCCTGAGAATACTTGGGCTCTATGGTCAGTTTTAGCCTGCTCAGCAGCTCTAGCTATATTCCTAGAACAAAAGTACAAATGGGCAAACAAGGTAACAGGTTGTATCCTAGCGCTAACTATCACTATGATACTATCAAACGTAAACTTTATACCAGCTGGTGCACCAGTTTACGATGCGGTTTGGGACTACGTAGTACCTCTAGCAGTACCTATGCTATTATTCAAAGCAAATATCAAGAAGATTGCTAGAGAATCAGGTAGAGTATTCATTATTTATCTACTAAGTTCATTAGGAACTATACTTGGTTCTTTTGCAGCATTTTATATTTTAAGAGGCGCTATATCAGATATTGGCAATATTATCCCTATGTTCACAGGAACATACACAGGTGGTAGTGTTAACTTCGTAGCTATGGCTGACAACTATGCAGTTGATCAATCAATTACAAGTGCGGCACTAGTTGCAGATAACCTACTTATGGCTATATACTTCTTCGTGCTTATAGCTCTACCAGGTATGACATTCATACAAAAAGCTTACAAACACCCATACATCGATGAACTTGAAAAGAACGCTGATCTTAAAGACAGCAGCAAGACTATGGCAGCTCAATATTGGGGAGCAAAGGATATATCATTACTTGATATAGCAACAGTAGTTGCAAGTGCCTTCCTAATCGTTACTGTATCAGACCTTATTGCTTCATTCTTAGGTTCAGTTATACCTACAAGCAACTTTGTATTGCAATTATTTAACGGTCTATTAGGTAACAAATACTTAATCATGACAACTATCACTATGATACTTGCATCAGTATTTAGCGGCTTCTTCGAAAAGATTAACGGCAGCCAAGAAATCGGTACTTTCTTAATCTATTTATTCTTCGCTGTAATCGGAGCACCAGCTTCATTAAAGTTAATCATCGAACAATCTCCACTACTATTAGCACTAGCAGCTATCATAGTATTCACAAACTTAATCATATCACTACTATTTGGCAAGATATTCAAATTCTCAATCGAAGAAGTTATCATTGCTTCAAACGCAAACGTTGGTGGACCAACAACAGCAGCAGCTATGGCTGTATCTAAGGGCTGGCAAGCACTTATCGTTCCAGCACTATTAGTTGGTACACTTGGCTACGTATTAGGTAACTGGTACGGTATTTTAGTAGGAACAATACTACAATAAAAAGAATTAATTAGTAAACTATATTATTACAGAGTAAGCAGTCATTATATTGGCTGCTTATTTTTTTAATCATTGCAATGGTAATGCTTTTTGTGCTATAATATTTATCGTAAAACAAACGGTATCCTTAGTGAACCGGAATGGAGGTAATTTTATGAACATGAGCAAGAACTCAAAAAGAGTTGCGTACACAGCTATATACATAGCTATCGTACTACTATTCGCATTTACGCCGATAGGCTTCGTGCCAGTTGGTCTAACTAATGCAACAACACTACATATACCAGTCATCTTGGCGGGTATACTAGAAGGTCCACTTATTGGGGCCATAGTCGGATTTGTTTTTGGCATAACAAGCATAATCAATGCTATCATCAAGCCAAATCCTATATCCCTAGTATTTTTAAACCCGATTATAGCGGTTGTGCCAAGAGTTTTGATTGGACTACTATCGGGTCTTGTGTTTAAATTTATGAGTAAAAGAGATGAAAAAACTAACAAAGCGATCACTCTAACAGTGTTTACGCTGATCTTCATCTACTACTTAAGATGGGTCATCCTATATGTCGGAAGTCCTGAGATCAAGACCATAATCAAAGTTGTTAACGCAGTATTCTTGCTGCTTACACTTATGATACTTGCCTTTATCATCAAAGGCTCGAAAAAGTACAGACTTGACATAGTCGTGCCGACTTTCGTTGGAACGCTTGTAAACACTGGACTTGTCTTGTCATTTATGTATTTAATTTATGGCACGTTTATAGAGGTAGCGCTTGGACTAGAAGCAGGAGCATCGAAGGGCTATATACTTGCGATTGCAACAACAAACGCAATTCCTGAACTCATCATAGCCATAGTAGCGGTGACTGTTATTGCTTCAAGAGTACTAGCAATTGAGAGGAGATAATTATGCTATTAGCAATGGATGTCGGCAATACTAACATAGTTTTAGGCTTGTTCGACGATAATAATATGAAAGAAAGCTTTAGGCTATCGACTGATAAGGATAAAACTTTGGATGAATATGGTATCATCTTTCATGACTTTTTAGATTTTGCAAAAGTCGATGCAAAAGATATAAATGCAGCCATCATCTCATCGGTGGTGCCGCCTGTGACAGGACCACTGATTGATGCAATCAAAAAATATTTTGGGGTCGACGCAGAGCTTGTCGGCAAAAACCTTAAGACAAAGATCAACATCGTTATGGACAATCCAAAGGAGGTTGGCTCGGACAATATAGTAAACTCAGTAGCCGTTAGAGCCATCACAAATAAGCCCGCTATAGTCATAGACTTAGGTACAGCAAACACTTATCACTACTTAAATGAAAAAGGTGATTACTTAGGCGGCATCATTACGCCAGGCTTTAAGATATCGATGGACGCTCTATCTGAGAGAACATCAAAGCTTCCACGCGTTGAGCTTGAAATGCCTGAGCACGTTCTTGGCAAAAACACTGTTGAGAGCATCAAAAGCGGTATAATGAACTCAAAGATTGGTGAGATGGACTACATCATAAAGAAGATTTTACAAGAGATAGGAAAGACAAAGGATGAGGTCCTAATCGTTGCAACAGGCGGACTTGCTGAAAAAGTCGCGGTTCATAGCGAATATGTTAATTTAATCGAGCCAAATCTAACATTATTAGGCCTTTATGAAATTTACAAGATGAATCATGCTTAAAATATCGAATTTTGAGATAAAAAATTCACTAGTCTTAGCGCCGATGGCAGGCTTCACCGACTACGCCTTTAGGCACATAGCCTGTGAGCTAGGCGCTGGCATGACGGTATCCGAGATGGTTAACGTCAAGGGCCTTGTTCATGGTGACAAAAAGACCTTGGATCTAACTAAAAGGATAAAGGACGAAGCCATCTACGCAGTTCAAATCTTTGGAAGCGATGAGGATGACTACAAAAGAGCGATTGAAGATCACTTAAACGCTATGGACATCGATATCCTAGACATAAACATGGGCTGCCCTATGCCAAAGATTACTAAGAATGGCGATGGCAGCGCGCTTTTAAAAGATACAGAAAAAGTATATAGCGTAGTAAAAGCTGCGAAGAGCGCTTCGACTAAGCCCATTACTGTAAAGATACGCATCGGCTGGGACGATGAGCACCTTAATGGCGTAGAGAACGCTAAGGCGATAGAAGATGCTGGAGCGGACGCAATCACCGTTCACGGAAGGACGAGAGAGGCCTTCTACACAGGACACGCCAATTGGGACTACATCAAAAAGATTGTAGATGCAGTCAGTATACCCGTCATTGCCAATGGCGATGTGGCGAGCCTTGATGATTACATTAAGATACTTGAAGTGACAGGGGCAGCGGGCGTCGCTATAGGTAGAGGGGCACTTGCAAATCCATTCTTATTTAAAGAGATAGCTAGCTACTTAAAAGGCGAAGAGTATATTTCAGAAGAATACCAAAAGATAGACGTCGCACTAAGGCACATGGACCTAGATCTAGAACTATATCCCAAGGAGCTATTAAAAAACAATATGAAGAAGCAGCTCTTACAGTACATCAAAGGCTTAAGAAACGCAGCCAAGGTGAAGAATGCAATCTGCGAGAGCAAAGACTTTGATGAGATATATGAAATTTTGCTAAAGTATAGAGAAAATTTAAAAAACAATACTTATGTATAGAAAAATTTTATAACACAAAATATTATTACAATAAAGAATAAAATATTATTACAATAAGAATAAAATATATTGAAATAGTATAAAAAATGTTGTATAATTATGATATAAATAACGAAAAGAGTTGACAAATAATGTTTGATTTGAGAAAATCGTTAGACAGACAGACAGACAGACAGACAGACAGACAGACAGACAGACAGACAGACAGACAGACAGACAGCTAGTTTTCTGTCTTATTTTCGTGTAATTTTTGAAGTTGATAAAGGTACTTACCGTTACCGGTAGGTTCTTTGTCAACTTTTTTTATGCAAAAATTAAAATATAAGGAGGAAGAAAAATGAAAAGGACAAAAAAGATTATGAGCTTAGCATTAGCTCTAGTAATGTTGCTTACAGTTATTGTAGGCAGTGTAAGTGTATTTGCTGCAAATAATATTAAAAGCGGATACAAAGAAGAGGGATGGACAATTGATGGTTGGGTTGATTTATCAAATGTAGTAAACAATTTTAAAGAAAATGAATTTACAAATGATGACGGAAAAACTATTTATAAGGGCAAGATTGTAGGCTCAGCAGAAGCAACTGATTTATTCGAAGGGGCTTATAATAAATATGAAAAGGATTATAAAGGTCACGTTTATTGGTTTGGCAAAGCTGAAAATTTTGTTATGTTTAATAAAGGAGATAAATTTCCTACAGTTGATCTAACTGTAACATTCCCTAACAATTTTAATATTGATTATGACAATATTGAACTTAAATCAGGCACAACACTTGTAAGTAAGATTGAAATAGAAGATTTTGCGAATGTAAAGGATGAAAAAAGAAAAACTTTTAAGTTAAGATTTTATTTAGGTAATTGGAATGATTATCAAGGATTCTTTGCTATGTATGAAAAAATTAAAGGTGAAACAGGACACAAGATTGAAATAAGTATTCCATACTCTGTAGATATCACAAATAATAATCAAGATACTTTAGGAAATGTTAGTTCTGAAGGTGTTTGCGCTTTATTTAAAGGTGGAAACAAATTTAGTGGAACGCAATTAGTTGATGTTGAGCTTAAAAAACATGAAATAAGCATTGTAAAATAAAGGAGTAAATATAAATGAAGAAAAAAATTATTTCGCTTTTTCTTTTACTAGGATTAATATTATCTGTAATTCCATTAAATTCATATGCACAATTCGGCCCGATTGTAACAGGAGATGATGTTGATGGATGGATAAAAGATAATTATTGGGTTGAACTTGAGAAAGATGGACTAAATGCAGTCCCAATAGGCGTTAATCCTAATAAAGAATCTAAATTAGGTACAAATATAAAAGTAGATGAATTGTATTATCCATGGCTAAACACTGGAATTAGAACTGATAGAACTGCATTATTTGATTATTTTGGTGATGATGGTACAATTATGGCTGGTGGGAAGAAGATAGTTGATGATTTTAGAAGATTACTTAATCAAGACTATGATGCTTTTAAAGATAATAATAAACCTTACAATGACTGGAATGAGTTTAATATTGATTTAAATAAAGATACAATAATGAATATAAATGATTTTAACATTTATGGTGATATGTATAAAATTAATAGTGTAGACTCTTCTTCAATAGATACTTATAAAAATGATTCAAGTATGGATTTAGCTTTAACAGTTGATTTATCTACACTAGTTAAAGCCGAGAACACTTATGGATTAGTAATGGGTATTTCAGATGGATATCTACGTGGAATAGGCAAAAAAGGAAATGGGTATGCAAGAAAAGATGATAAATTTGCATTTACTTTAGATTTTCCAAAAGAAGCTATACTTACTGAAGATGCTGAATTTGAAATAGAAGGCTTAGAAGGATATAATTTAAAACATGAAGAGTTAAGAAGTAATGATAGTGACAGAAAGAAAATTATTATTTATGCAGATGAAGACAATATCAAACCTACAATGAACTATATTGATTTTTATAACACTCTTAATAAGTGGAATCCAAATGTGACTTTGAAGATTAAGGGTATAAAGTTTAATAATTCAATTAAAAATAATAAAAATTATACTATAACAGCTTCTATCGCAGGCATGTATGATATTATTTTATCAAAAAATAAAAGTGTTTTAGATAATTTAAAATTTAATAAAACAACAGATGGAATTAGAAGATTTGTTGTTTTTGCAGCAAAACAATCAAATGAAGGTACAGACGCAGCTGCTGATAAAAACAAACCAAATTTAATTTCTTATACTTTTAATGTTGAAGAAAGAAAAGCAAGCCATAATCCAGTTGTTACATTCATTAATAACGACAGATACTACGATGAAAGAGAAGTTTATGAAGGCACATCCATAAACCAAAACAGCTATATGCCAAGAGATCCAGAAAAGAGAGGATACAAGTTTATCGAGTGGAACACTATGCCTGACGGAAGCGGCATGACATTTACTGGTGACACTGTAGTTTATGAAGACATGACTGTTTACGCTATTTACAAGAAAGACAGAAGATATGATGATGAGCGTGAAACAGCTGATGAAGAGCCAATGCTAAACATTAATGATCACTATCAATACATGGTCGGATATAAGGACGCAACATTCAGACCAAATAACAACATGACTAGAGAAGAAGTTGCAGTAATGTTCTCAAGACTTATGGTCAGAAGACCAATAAAGGGACACATTTACAATCATAATTTTAAAGACTTATCAAATACTAGATGGTCTGCGACAGCTATTAGCTACATGAATGAGCTTGGTTTAATAAAGGGTTATCCTGATGGAACTTTCAAACCAGAAAAGAGTATTACAAGGGCTGAGTTTGCTGCTATGGCAACTAGATTTGCTAATCTATTTGGCGGTGGACTTCAAGGATTTGTTGACGTTCCATATACTCACTGGGCTAATGATGTTATAGCTAAGGCAGCAAGTGCTGGTTGGGTAAGTGGTTACCCTGACGGCACATTTAAGCCTGAAAACAAAATTACAAGAGCTGAAGTAGTTAGTATCACAAATAGAATGCTTACAAGACGTGCTGACAAAGATTTTATTACTAAACATAGATCAGCAATACTTAGATTTACTGATACTCCTACTCACTGGGCATTCTACGACATTGTTGAAGCATGCAATGGTCATGACTACACTAGACAAGGAACAATTGAAGAAAATTGGCTAAACGTTAACTTAAAAACTTTTGTTTACGATAAATAAGATTAACTAGCTAAATAAGATTAAGAGCTGAGGTAGAAATACTTCAGCTTTTCTCTTGCAATTATATTTCATTTCTTATATAATAGAATAAAGTAAACGAAGAGAGGTAGTATTATGAAGAAGAAAATATTGGCGCTAGTCATGGTCATCATGATACTTGCAAGTCAAGTGAATCTACTCGCAAAGACTGAAGTGAAACAAGTGAAGCTTAGAAACAGAAGCTGCAATGTAATTACTGTTACAGCTGACGATACTACTGCTTTTAAGGTGGTTAAGCCAAATATGAAGCAAGTTGGCGTTACGAATTTCAAAAATTATATCGCGTCATACAAGCCAAGAGCAGCGATAAATGCAAATTATTTTGAAGCATACAAGGGTGGCTACTACCCATATGGCACACAAATGACTGAGGGCACGATGATAAACATGTCTGGCGATCACGCGAGTCTACTTGTTTTTGATAAAAATAAATTTAAGATAGTACAAGGCTTTCTTCGCTACAATGGCTTTCTTGATGGATTAAGGGAGAATGATTGGACTATACCAAATAAAGCAAACACTTTTGAGATTTGGGATGTCAATGGCAATTTAACAAGCGAAATGACTGCATACGTATATAATTCATATAGAAACGCTCCTACTAAGTTTGGCGGCGGAACTGTTATAGAAGTTGTTGATAATAAAGTAAGTAAAGTATATAAATCATCTGAAAACATGGTTTTACCAAAGAATGGCTACATTATTTACTATGGCAAAGAGGCTTGCGACGATAAATATATTGATGATAGATTCAAAATTGGAAGAACTGTTGAACTTGAACTAGTATTATCAAAGAAGACTAAAGACGGCTTTGTGACTGAAACTGATTTTGATTACAATGGAGAAAAAATTCCATATACAAAAGTGACTGAGATAATCTCAGCAGGACCATTACTAATAGAAAACACAAATAGCGTTTACGAAACGTATGTAAAGGGCATGGAAGCAAAGATGACGACTGGTGCAGGCGCAAGAACCTTGATAGGCATCAATAAGTCAAATCAATTAGTCATGGTGACTACTTCGGGAACTATGGCGCAAATCACAGGCATAATGCAAGACCTTGGCTGCACTGACGCCTTTAATCTTGATGGCGGCGCATCGAGCGCTATGTACGCGAATGGCAAGTACTTTAGAAATGCAGGAAGAGCGCTTAACACAGTATTTTTAGTACAAGATGTAAAGCCAGAGAAGAAGAAATAGATTATAAAGATAAATATTGGCGATGGATGAGTCCATCGCCATCGTTATGCGAAAAAAGAGTGGGCAGATTAATTTGCTCACTCTTTTGCCTTTATCTATTTAGTTTTGTCTCATCGCTTCAAGTGCACTTAGCTTAGTTGCTTTCTTAGCAGGGAAGTAACCTGATACTATACCTATTAGTGCTGAGAACACTAAGGACGCTAGTGCTAGCCAAGCTGGTATGATTGACATCTTTAACTGAGATGGATCAAAGTCTGGCGAGAATCCGCCTCCAGACATATTGGCAGCAAAGCCATATTTCACGCCCAAGTAATTGATGAGGGCGCTTATCGCGTAGCTGAGGACTATACCTACTAGGCCGCCGAGTAGCCCGATGAAAGCTGATTCAGTAAGGAACATCTTTTTAATATCGGAGACGCTCGCACCTATAACTTTCATAACGCCGATCTCTTTAGTTCTTTCATATATACTCATGACCATGGTATTCGAGATACCGATGGCTGCGACAAGTAAGGATACGGCGCCGATACCGCCAAGTATCAGTCTTTGTGTTTTAGATGAGTTATTGATTTCGACTAGGATATCGTTTAGCGAGTGCGGCTTAAGACCCATAGCTTCGATTTGCTCTTGAACTTTTTGAACGTTGTCAACATTATCTACTTTAACTTTGATGTTATTGTATTTATTTTCCTTATCTTGACGTCCGCCAAACATATAGTCATTGTAGCCATTTTGCCTATTGCCTGCTTGTAATTTTTTGGCATCCTTTTTCATCTTTCTAAGATAATCTATCGGCATAACGATATAATAATTATTTTCATAGTCATCATCTCTAAATACGCCGACTGCTTCTATTTGATATTTTTGCTTAGGCTTGTTAGCCTCATTGATTTTACCATCTGGGTCGTAGCCACCAGCTTGATTAAGCGTTAAAAACATCTTCGTTGTAAGAGGGTCTCTTTCTTCTTGCTGCGAGGCTCCCATGCGAGGCCTTTGCGGGTTGCTTAACCATCTAAGCACGTCTCGGCCCATTACCACTTGATTCACATCGCCTTCTTGAAGCATTCTACCGCTGTCAAGCCTTATATCGAACTTCGCGTATTCAACTGGGTCAACGCCTATGATGCTCGCGTAGCCTTGTAGGTTCTTGACATTGATTTGCGCTTCGAACTGCTCAGTAGCAAGAACTGCTTCTACGTGAGGAATCTTTTTTAGCTTTTCAACAGATGCGTCGTCAAGCTTAGCCACCTTGTCAGTTTTTTTCTTCTTACCATCTTCCTCATCCATGCCACCATATCTATTGGCGGGGTAGATGTCTATTTGAGTTAAGGAGCCCGCTGATGCAAGCTGCTTTTTAGTTGAGTCCGTCATACCGAAGCCTAAGGATATCATCATGATGATGGATATGGAGCCAATAACTACACCTAATACTGTTAAGAATGTTCTTAATTTACGACGATTAAGATTTCTCAAACTCATCAATATTAGATCTTTAGTCTTCATCTATCTTCAGATCCTTTTCTTTATTTTTATTTTTAATCTTTTTAAATATTACAAAAGCGATTGCTCCTAATAAGACTAGAGCAGTTGGTATATAGAATAGCGGATTCTTATACCATGGCACGTCTACAGCCATATTGCCGTCTGGCATTGGCATTCCGTCTGGTCCAAGCTCTGGGTCCATAGGTGGAGCTTCATCAACTGTTATATTAATATCTTCAGTTTGTTCTTTGACTTCACCAGTTGAGTCCTCATATGAGAATTTCAATTGAGCTTTGATCTCGCCTGGTTCATTCGGCATGATTGAGCCTTCATAAATGTCTTGTCCACCTGAGTTGAAGTTACCGATATAGTATGTGCCGTTGTTTATAGTGGCGTTATCAGATGTTAAAGTCACTTTGAAGTTATATAGGGTAACTTTACCTGTGTTATAGAAGTTTGCTGTGATAGGGATGTTGTCACCAACAAAGGCGTTTGTTTGATAATTTATTGGGTCAATATCAAGTTTTGATTCTTGATAAACTGGCACGCCAATATTTTCACTTGATTTGTACTCGTTATTTTCATCGTCTTCATATTCAAAATTAGCTGTGATAGTATATGTCTTTGCTGTAGCGTCTGGCACAACAAACATTTTGATAGTTTTTTCAACTTTGCCATTTGGAGCTATCCTACCAATGTAGAAGGTATTTGAGCTATCAACTGGAGTAAAGACTGATGAGCCTGATGTGTTTGAGTTATTATCAGTAGTGTCTTGACTTGTTAGATCTATCTTAATATTTTTAACTGCTTTTTTCGCATTTGTATTATAGAATGATAGATTCATTTCGAATTCATTTCCAGCAAGTGGAAGCTTTGGAGTGAATTCGTATCTATCTATAATTAGCTTAGGTGTTGATTTCTTCGCGTCTTTACCATCGCCAATGTTTTCTGGGTTGTTTAGGAAGACGCCGACGATTTGCTCAACAGTTTTTGGCTCTTTTGAATCAGTAAAATCATCAAGATATTCTATCTTAATATTGATAGGGTAGTTCTTAGTCGAGCCGCCCTTTGTTGTAAAGAATTTGTAGCTAACTGTTTCTTCTTCGCCAGGAGCTAGGTCCCTAACAAGTATGTCGGAGACTGTTCTTGATACAACGCCTGATGGGTCGTCGCTCTTAGCGCTTGCTCTGATGCTTTTAGCAACGGATTGACCTTGATTTCTGATCTTGAAGCTTACATCGAATGTTTTGTTTACTCCAAGTGTTGCTGCTGGAAACTTTAGGTCTTGTATTATTAATTGTGAGTTTTGTGAAGCATCTCCACCTATATTAATAAAGGCAGATGTTTCTTCTTTTATTGCTTCTTTATTAAATTCACTTTCATAGCTTAGTGAAGTTTTTATTTCATATGAACCAAACTTAGCAGTCTTGCCTACGTTCATCTCATAGTAAACATATGTTTTTTTACCGGGTTCGATGGCTTTAACTTTTTGAGTAGTAGTGCCGCCTCTAACAGATAGACCAGCTTCAGCAGGTAAAGAGATATTTAGATCGATATTTTTCGCTAAAACATCAGAAATGTTTTCAATTTCATATCCAAGAGCTACATATGAGCCAGGTACAATATTTGCTTCAGGTAGAACGTCAACTCTGTTTATTTTTAGTTGAGCCTTGTTTTGACTTCCGCCGTTTACTCTTACATAAGCTTCTCCAGATACTTTTACAACTTCACCATTAATTCTAGTTTTACCTGTAACAGAAATTTTATAAGTACCTGCTTCAGCGCTTTGAGGTATTCTAACTCTTACTTCAACATCACGGCCACCATAGGCATTTACAATGTAGCAATTACTAGGGTTATCACTTGTAGCTCTAACTCCATAGAAACTTAATCCAAAGAAAAATCTATCTGCTTCAAAAATAACTGATCCGTCATCACCAGGATTTAATTCTGTTGTTGAATTACTTATTAAATCGATTTCATCAATTTTTTCTTTTGGTCTTTCTTCTGGTGTAGTGCCAGGATTTGTATCTGGATTTACATCTGGTGTGCCGCTATATTCTTTGACCTTTATTATTGACGTTCCAGATACATTTATAATGTCATTACCTTTTTTGTATTGCGCTGTAACATTTAAACGATATCTTCCTGCCTCAGCTGTTTTAGGTGCTCTAACAGTTACATAAATTATACCATCTTTACTTTTATAATCTTCAACGTAGCAGTTCTTATTTTTAATTTCAGCTTTAATATTAGTGTAGTCTTCTTTATTTGCATTAACTAACTTAAATTCTACAACTACTTTTCCATCTGCATTAAGCTCTACTAAATTATCTGATATCAAATTTTCACTAACTGGTCCTGATCCACCCTTACCTGCAAATATATTCACACTCAAGCTGCTTATCATCATTACAGCTATTAATAAAATGCTAAATATCTTCTTCACTTAATTCTGCCTCCTTTTTATTTCTGTTTACTTCGTCCTTTTCAATCAGACCGTCACGCACGTGAACGATTCTGTCTGAGTAGACTGCTGTTTCTAAGTCATGAGTTACTATGATAAGCGTCTGTTTATCCTTCTTCGTCATAGTAGTCATAAGTTCCATAATCTCGACACTAGTCTTAGTATCAAGGTTACCTGTTGGTTCGTCCGCAAAGACTATCTTCGGTTTATTAACAAAAGCTCTCGCTATACTTACTCTTTGCTGCTGACCACCACTCATCTCACTTGGTTTGTGCTTCATTCTATCTTTCAAACCAACCTTCTCTAGTAGATACGCGCTACGCTCATCTCTTTCTTTCTTAGGTATGCCTTTAAATATCAAACCCAATCCAACATTTTCAAGTGCTGTTAGGGTAGGGATGAGGTTATACGATTGAAACACAAAACCAACATTGAGTTGCCTAAACTTAGTTAGGTCATCCTCGTTAAGATTCTCTATGTGTATACCGCCGACAACTATCTCCCCAGACGTTGGCTTTTCAAGTCCAGCCATCATATTTAAAAGAGTAGATTTACCTGAACCAGATGGTCCAACAATGCATATCGCTTGCTCCTTATATAGAGTTAGGTCAATGCCTTTAAGTACAAGAAGACTTTCTTTACCGATCTTAAATGCTTTCTTTAAATTTTTCAGTTCGATAATTTCTTGCATGTTTCCTCCTTTACTACATATCTTGATTATAACATATAGCGCGTCTTAAATGTATACAAAACTGTTAAAAGAATTAAAAAATTTAAAAAAAACTCTTGCATTTTGAATATATTTGTGTTATATTAGTATTGATATATAAATATATGTTTATGTGTTCATACATATAAATATTGCATTTATATAAATTTAAAAGACATAGATTAGGAGGCAGCAATGGAAAAATTATTTTTAAATGGACTTACTTGCGCCAATTGCGCACAAAAGATAGAGCGCTTTGCAAATGATCATGCATCAGTCGAAAGCGCAAGTCTAGACTTTATAAATACTACTCTTAGTATTGAAATGAAAGACGGAGCAGATGGTGAGGTAGCTTTAAGAGAGATTACTAAATACATTAATGACTTAGAGCCAGACGTCTTAGTTACACGCGGTGAAGAAGAGAGCGAAGAAGAAGAGGAAGAGGGCTTTTCAAAAATATTTTTACTAAGGATAGCAGTATCGCTACTTGCCTTAGCAGCATTTTTATTCATAGACAGCCCGTACAAGATGGTCTTCTTCGCCATAGCATACATCGTCATCTCGTACGACATCATCATTAACGGCGTTAAAGGCGCTTTTCATGGTGTACTTGCTGAAGAGTTTTTAATGAGTGTCGCTACCATAGGCGCCATATTCATAGGCGAGTATCTAGAGGCAGTTTTGGTATCACTTTTATATCAAATCGGAGAAATAATTAGTGACATAGCAGTTGATAAGTCAAAAGACAAGATTAAGGAGCTTATAGTTAAGTCACCAGTTTTTGCAACAGTTTTGGATAATGGCAAAGAAATTCAATCTGAACCAGCGGACGTTGCTATTGGCTCTAAGATAATAGTTCGTGAAGGCGAGTCCATCGCCATAGACGGCACTGTTATTGAAGGAAGCGCAAAGGTCGATAACGCTCATATAAGCGGCGAGTCAGAACCAGTTTATGTTGATATCAATAGTGAGGTTTACTCAGGCGCTATAGTCAAGGAAGGCTACTTAATTATTGAGACTACTAAACTTGCGAAGAATTCAACAGCAGCTAGAATACAAGAGCTTGTTAGAAGCTCACAAAGCGATAAGGCTAATCTTGAGACAGGCGTTTCGAGATTTGCTAGGGTCTATACACCTATAGTCGTTTTGATTGCGGCAATGATTGCACTATTAGCACCAGTATTAAATATAATGCCACTTAAGGAAGCTCTTCACACATGCTTCGCCTTTCTTATAGTATCGTGCCCATGCGCAATCATCATCTCAGTGCCATTAGCATATTTCTCAGGTATAGGCAAGATGAGCAAGAACGGTATTCTTTTCAAAGGAACAAAATTCTTAGATCAATTTAGAAATATAAAGACCTTCTGTTTTGACAAGACTGGTACACTAACTAGCGGCAAGTTTAAGCTAGTTCGTGTTGAAGCCATTGGCATGGATGAGAAAGAAGCTCTGCACTTAGCAAGACTTGCTGAGTATCACTCAAAGCATCCTATAGCAAGCGCTATACTTGACGATAGAGAGGCTATAAACAAAGAAGAGATAATTTCTTACACAAGCCTTAAGAATGGTGTTTCAGCTGAAACAAAATTTGGCAGCGTTAAGGTTATTACGAGTGAAAAAGAAAGTGAATACAAAGTTCTTGACACTTATCTTGACGATAAGCTTATCGCGCATCTATATATAGAAGATGAGATAAAGGACGAGACAAAGAATCTTGTTCGCGAATTAAAGGAAAGAAATGTTAAGCCAGTTATGCTTACAGGCGATACGAAGATATATGCTGAGAAGGTCGCTCATGATTTAGGCATTGATTCATTCGAGGCAGAACTGCTTCCTGAAGACAAGATAAAATTCTTCGAGAAAGAGCAAGGTAAGGATGGCCTCGTAGCCTTTGTTGGTGACGGCATCAATGACTCACCAGTTATTAAGAGGGCAGATATCGGTCTAAGCATGGGTGCTCTTGGATCTGATGCAGCCATCGAAGCGTCGGATATCGTTATCATGGATGATAAGATTGAAAAGATAGTAAACATCTTTGACACATCGCATTTCGTTAACAAGATTATAATTGAAAACTTAATCTTCACTGGTTTTGTCAAGGCGGCCATCATCATATTAGCTTTGTTCATACAATTACCTCTATGGGTAGCGGTCTTTGGCGATGTAGGCGTAACACTATTATCAGTAATAAACACATTAAGAATTAGATAATTTAATAAGAGCTTTACAAGAAGTTCACAGTTAATAGATATATTGTCTATATGCTGTGAACTTCTTGACATATTGGGCTAAAATATATATAATAATAGAATAGACTTAAAAGGAGTATTATATGATATATTTAAAGACAAAAGATCAAATTAATAAGATGATTGACGCAGGCAAGATACTTATTAGCGTTCATCATGCACTAAGAGATAAGGTTAAAGAGGGCGTTACGACTATGGAGTTAAACGACTTTGTTGATGACTTCATAGTGAGTCAAGGCGCTTACCCAGAGCAAAAAGGTTATCAAGGCTTTCCTTACGCTATATGCGCATCAGTTAACGACGAGATATGCCACGGCTTTCCAAGCGATGATGTAGTTCTTAAAGATGGCGACATCATCTCCATCGACATGGTTGTCAATTACAAAGGCTGGATGGCGGACTCTTGCTGGTCCTACGCTGTAGGAAAACTTTCTGAAGAGGATCAAAAGCTATTTGATCACACAAGAGAGGCTATGTACAAGGCTATCAGCATTGTTGATGAGAATGTTCGTGTAGGGGAGATAGGTAAGTGTATCGAAGCATTTACAAGACCTAAGGGATATTCTATAGTAAAAGAATTTATTGGTCACGGCATCGGCAAGAACATGCATGAAGATCCACAAGTTTTTCACTACAATGCTGGCGTAAAAGGACCAAGAATTGTTAAGGGCATGGCTTTTACGATAGAGCCAATGATTTGCATGGGCTCTGCAGCGATGAAGCTTGATAAGAATGGCTGGACTGCTAGAACAAAAGATGGCAGCAAGTGCGTACAATTTGAACACACTCTTGCTTTAACCGATAATGGTGTGATTATAACGACGGATCAAGGAGATGTGTAGATGACAGAGACTAGAGACTTAACACAAGGAGAGATATCGCCGATTCTGTTTAAGCTAGCGATTCCACTTATGGGGACATCTTTACTACAGATGTCATACCAAATCACAGATATGTTTTGGCTCGGCAAAGTCGGTACACAAGCAGTTGCAGCTGTAGGCATAGTTGGTCAGTACCTTTGGCTAATAAGTTCACTGATTATACTTTGTCAGGTAGGTCTATCTGTCGGCGTTTCACAAAGCTTTGGTAAATCGGATTTAGAAAATACTAAGAATTATATTGGCGGTGGCTTTAGGCTAGGATTTTTAATCTCTATGACAATCACAGCCATATTTATAATTTTTCATAATGAGCTAATTGGCTTATACTCATTCAAAGAAGGCGATGCGGCAGTTCAAGAATTAGCAAGTGAATACATGGTGGCGATTGCCTTTGGACTAGTCTTTATGTTCTTAAACCCATTATTTGCTTCGACATTCAATAGCATGGGTAACAGCAAGACTCCATTTATAATTAGCTCCATAGGTTTACTTATAAACATGGTCTTGGACCCAGTTTTCATCTTTGTTTTTCACATGGGAGCGATGGGTACTGCGATTGCATCAGTTATAGCGACCTTAGTAATCTTCCTTATATATATCTACATAGGCTTTAAGAATGACCTGATCTATGTAAGAGTGAATTATCTAAAGAAAGTGCCATCAGAAATAACTATGCATATACTTAAACTTGGCGTACCAATGACGCTTATGGAAGCGTGCCACGCATCAGTATCTATGGTTTTAACAGGCTACTTAACAAAGCTTGGTGCCTATGCAGTTTCAGCCATGTCAATAGGCTCGCAAATTGAGTCAATATCTTGGATGACGGCAAACGGCTTTTCTGTTGCTAACACTGCTTTTACTGGACAAAACTATGGTAAAGGCACTTACGATAGGATAGTTCTTGGCTTTAAGAAATCCATGAGAATCATGGCGACACTAGGAACAGCTACATCACTATTACTTATAGTATTTGCTCAGCCGATATTTGCAGCGTTTTTACCAGACGATCCGGTAGCAATGCAGGCAGGAGCCGACTACTTAAGAATACTTGGATATTCACAATTATTTATGGTTATAGAGATAGGTGTAACAGGATTCTTCAATGGCATAGGCAGAACGAAGGAGCCATCATATTCAGGCGTAGTTCTAAATTTAATGCGTATACCATTTGCAATGATATTTATGAAATATTATGGTCTAGATGGCGTTTGGATAGCAATATCACTATCGTCAATATTAAAAGGGATAGTTGCTTATGTTTGGTTTAAGATTATACTTAAAAAAGAGATAGAACCGAAGGTGATAGCATGATAGTACAATGCGTCTGCTGCCCAGTATGCTGCAGAATAAAAATCAATGGCGAAGAAATTTCTGGCAATCGCTGCGGAAGAGGATATAATTACGCAAAGAGCCTTCTTGAAGAAGAGGATGACTACGTTTATGGCAAGATTAGGATAGACAGTCAGATGGTTTCGGGCCTCCCTGTAAAGACTGATAAGAAAGTAAAGAAAATTTATCATCAAGCGATATTAAAAGAAATATTTGATTTACGTGCGAAGGCGCCTATAAATGTAGGCGATGTAATAAAGGAAAATATTTTAGACTTGGATGTAAATATAGTGAGTCAAAAAAGAATACTTAAGTAGGAGGAATTATGAAAAAGATAATTTTATTATTACTAACGATGGCTATGTGCCTTAGCTTAACAGCATGTAGCAAAAATAATGACAATGGCGGTGAGAGTGAAATGAAAAAAGAAAGAAGCGAAAGCGAAGTAACTACAGACGATGCAGAACTTGTTCAACTACAAAATCCAAAAGCAGGAGACAAGATAGCGACTATCAAGACTAATAAGGGCGATATCAAGGTAAAACTATTTCCTGAAGTAGCTCCAAAGGCAGTTGAGAACTTTACTAAACACGCTGAAGATAAATACTATGACAATCTAATCTTCCATAGAGTTATTAATGGCTTTATGATACAAGGCGGCGACCCTAATGGTAACGGAACTGGCGGAGAAAGTATCTGGGGCGATGCATTTGAAGACGAATTTGATATAAACACAAGAAACTTCAGAGGCGCTCTATGCATGGCAAATGCTGGTCCTAATACTAACGGATCACAATTCTTCATAGTACAAGGCCAAGCTGTTCAAGATGACATAATCAAACAAATGGAAGAAGCTGGCGAAGAAAAGGGATATCCAAAGGCTGTTGTTGATGCTTATAAAAAGATAGGCGGCGCATTCTGGCTTGATTACAAGCACACAGTTTTTGGCGAAGTATATGAGGGCATGGACGTTGTTGACGAGATTGCAAAATCACAAGTTAATGAAAACGACAAACCTCTTGAAGACGTTGTAATTGAAACTATTACAGTAGAAGATTATAAATAGGAGTGAGAGTATGGATATTAGAGAAATTTATAAGAGCTATAAGGAGCTTGACGGCAAGACTGTTGAGGTTCAAGCTTGGATTAAAAATTTAAGAGCACAAAAAGAATTCGGCTTCATTGAAATTAATGACGGATCCTTCTTTAATAGTGTTCAAGTCGTTTATGATAACACACTAGAAAACTTTGAAAGAGTATCAAAGCTATATCTAAGTGCGTCAATCAGAGTAAAGGGCAAAGTAGTTCTTACACCAAATAATAAACAAGCTTTTGAGATCAAGGCAGAAGAGATTGAAGTCTTAGGCGACTCAACAGCTGATTATCCACTACAAAATAAGCGTCACTCAATGGAATTCTTAAGAAGCATAGCTCACTTAAGACCAAGAGCTAACCTTTTTAGAGCAGCTTATAGAATTAGATCACTAGCAGCTTTTGCTATACACAAATTTTTTAACGAACAAGACTTCGTTTATGTACACACACCAATACTTACAGCATCAGACGCTGAAGGTGCAGGCGAAATGTTCCAAGTAACTACACTTGACATTGATAATCCGCCAAGAACAGAAGATGGCGCTGTTGACTACAGTCAAGACTTCTTTGACAAACCAACTCACTTAACAGTATCAGGTCAATTAGAGGGCGAAACATTTGCCATGGCTTTCTCAAAGATATATACTTTTGGACCTACATTCAGAGCGGAAAATTCAAATACAACTAGACATGCGGCAGAATTTTGGATGATAGAACCAGAAATGGCATTTATGGATAACAATCAAAACATGGACGTGGCTGAAGCTATGCTTAAGTACGTTATTAACTATGTTATGGAAAATGCTAAGGAAGAAATAGAATTCTGCAATCAATTCGTTGACAAGGGTCTAATCGATAGATTAAATCACGTTAGAAACTCAGATTTCGAAAGAGTTACTTACACTAGAGCTATAGAAATACTAAAAGAACACGAAGAAAAATTTGATGTCAAAGTTGAATGGGGCATGGACCTACAAACAGAACACGAAAGATATTTAACTGAACAAATATTCAAAAAACCAATCTTCGTAACAGATTATCCAAAGGACATCAAGGCCTTCTACATGAAGCTCAACCCAGATAATAAGACAGTTGCTGCTATGGACTGCTTAGTTCCTGGCATTGGCGAAATTGTCGGCGGTTCACAAAGGGAAGAAGACTACGATAAGCTTGAAAAGAGAATTAATGAATTAGGTCTTGATATGGATTCATATGACTGGTATATGGACCTTAGAAAGTATGGCTCAGTAGTTCACTCTGGCTATGGACTTGGTTTTGAAAGACTTATCATGTATATAACAGGTATTGAAAATATCAGAGACGTCCTACCATTCCCAAGAACAGTTCATCACTGCGAATTTTAGGAGGGCGCTATGAAAGAATATAATCATAAAGATGTCGAAGGCAAATGGCAAAAGATTTGGGCTGACAATAAAGCCTTTCACGCAGAAAACGATTCAGATAAACCAAAATACTTTTTAATGGTTGAGTTCCCATACCCATCAGGAGAGGGACTACACGTTGGTCACCCAAGGAGTTACACAGCGCTTGACATAGTTGCTAGAAAGAGAAGACTTGAGGGCTACAACGTTTTGTACCCAATGGGCTGGGACGCTTTTGGTCTACCAACTGAAAATTATGCCATAAAGCACAAAATGAATCCAAAGGATGTTACTAAAAGAAATGTTGCTCACTTCAAGCATCAGTTGACATCACTGGGACTATCCTTTGACTGGGATAGAGAGATAAACACAACTGATCCAGAATATTATAAGTGGACTCAATGGATATTTATACAACTATTCAAAAAAGGTCTTGCTTATAAAAAGGAAATGAACATTAACTGGTGCCCAAGCTGTAAGATTGGTCTTGCGAACGAAGAAGTTATTCAAGGCCACTGCGAAAGATGCGGACACACAGTTGAACACAGAGTTAAAACACAATGGATGCTTGCTATAACTAAGTATGCTGACAGACTTATAGATGACCTTGACACAGTTGACTTCATCGATAGAGTTAAGACACAACAAGTTAACTGGATAGGCAGAAGCCACGGTATGGAGCTTGACTTTGACATAGACGAAGTAGATGACAAGCTAAAAGTTTATACAACTAGACCAGATACCATCTTCGGTGTATCATACATGGTTATCTCACCAGAGCATCCGCTTATAGAAAAGTATAAAAATACTATCAAAAATATTGACGAAGTTCATGAATATCAAAATAAGGCAAAATTAAAATCTGATTTTGAAAGAACAGAACTTGTTAAAGAAAAGACAGGCGTTAAAATTGATGGCCTAACAGCTATTAACCCTGCTAATGGAGTAAAGATTGCCATCTATGTATCAGACTACGTATTAATGACTTACGGTACAGGTGCTATCATGGCGGTACCTGGTCACGACCAAAGGGACTATGACTTCGCAAAAGCCTTTGGCGAAGAGATAAAAGAAGTTATCTCTGGTGGCGACATTAGTAAAGAAGCATACACTGATACACAAAAAGGTACGCTTGTTAACTCAGACTTTTTAAATGGTCTATCAGTTGACGAAGCAAAGAAAAAGATTATTAAATATTTTGAAGATAAAAAAGTAGGCGTTGTTAAGACAAACTACAAGCTAAGAGACTGGGTCTTCTCAAGACAAAGATATTGGGGAGAGCCTATCCCTATGGTATATTGCGAAAAATGCGGATGGGTGCCACTTAATGAAGAGGATCTACCACTAACATTACCAGACGTTGAAGCGTACGAACCAACAGATACAGGCGAGTCACCACTAGCTAAGATCGATAGCTTTGTTAATACAACTTGTCCTCATTGCGGCGGACCTGCTAAGAGAGAGACTGACACTATGCCTAACTGGGCTGGATCAAGCTGGTACTTCTTAAGATACACTGATCCAAAATGCGCTACTGCACCAGCATCCATGGACGCACTTAAATACTGGATGCCAGTTGATTGGTACAACGGTGGTATGGAGCACACTACACTTCACTTACTATACTCAAGATTCTGGAATAAGTTCCTATATGACATAGGCGTAGTACCAACAAGCGAACCATATCAAAAGAGAACATCACATGGTATGCTACTTGCTCAAGACGGAGAAAAGATGAGTAAGTCAAGAGGCAACGTAATAAATACAGATGATATAGTTGAAGAGTATGGCGCAGACACACTAAGAGTTTTCGAAATGTTCATGGGCGACTACGAAAAAGTTGCTATGTGGTCAGAGACTGGTATACAAGGCTCAAGAAAGTTCCTTGAAAGAGTTTATCGCTTGATGGACATAGTCAATGACGATGAAAACTATTCTAAAGACTTAGAACAAGATTTTCACATCACTATTAAAAAAGTTTCAGAAGACTTTGAAAACTTAAAGTTCAACACAGCAGTTGCTAAACTTATGGAGCTACTTAACAAGATTACTTCAAAGGGAAGCATCACAAGAAAAGAGCTTAAGACATACATCACACTTCTATATCCAATTGCACCACACATCACAGAAGAAATCAACGAGATGGTGGGCTTCGATACAGAACTTTATAAATCAACTTGGCCAAGCTTTGATGAAGACAAAACCATAATCAAAACAATAGAGATACCAGTTCAATTCAATGGCAAGGTTAGATACACAGTTGAGATCGATAGAGATGCCTCTGAAGACGAAGTAAAAGAAAAAGTTTACGCACACGAACTTTTTGAAAAGTCAAAGCAAGGCAAGAACATCGTTAAAGAAATTTACGTTAAGAACAAAATATTTACAGTAGTAATCAAATAGTTTATAAAGAAAGATCTATATGGTCTTTCTTTTTTTGCACAAATATTTCTAAATGTGATATAATTATCTTAAGTAAGGAGGCGTTCAATATGAAAAAGAAAACAATAATAATTATAATCATATTGGCAATAATCTTTTTTATTAGATTTGGAGTACTTAGCTTTCCATATACAAGTGATGTGAAAGCCTTTGTATATAGAGATGGCAAGTGGAGCGAATCAATTTTGCATATGGATTTAAATTATAAGCACAAGTTTTTTGCCGCTGATGAATTCACTGGAAGCATTTACCTTGATGACCTTGACATAATGAAGTATTGGAAGGATTATTCAAGATTTAGCCAATCAGCTAAAAAGGACGCTTGGAACGTTAAAGAACTTGTATATAATGTCAAGAACAGCTTTGTTGATGGTGAGTATCAAAACTCTGTCTTTAATAAAAACTACACAAATAGCATAGGAAAAATTTATTATAAAGACTTTCTTAAGTCTATAGTGATAGCAGTTAATGATTACAAGCTTGAAAGAAAAGATGGTATTAACTATGTAGATACAAGTGAGATTAAGCCTGTCATAATTGCAGCGGGCAATGTGAGTTTAGATGATATTAAGAAAATTAAAGAGCACGATATAGCTTTAGATAATGTCGATAGAGATGCGATTGATGATATTAGCATAGAAAATAATATTAAGATGCCTATATTTAAAATTGATTTGAAAAGGTGGAATGAAGGCAAAGAATATGCCCTTGAAAAGGAATATAAAGACTTTGATTGGAAAGCACCAAGTTCACCTGTCTCTGATGAAGACTATGATAAAACTTTTGATGAAGTAGCTGATGAAGAGTACATCAAAGAGAAGATTGCGGAGCTTGAAAACTTTAAGTCCGGCTTCATTAATGAAGTTAAACTTAATAAAAAGTCAGCACACAAAGAAGATGATATGATACTTACAGAAGTCACTTATGATATTGAAGATGGTAAATTATATTCTGCACTTCTTATGAAAAGAGGCGATAGTGACAAAGGCTATGTCGTTCAAAGCGTCTACACCATAAAGATAGATGGAGACGGCAAGCAAGAATTTATTTCAGATAAACTTGGTGTATTTAGTAATTAGTATTGATTTGAAGAAAGATCTATTAACTTAGCTCTTTCTTTTTTCTTGACAAAAACTGCCATTACCATTACAATGAAGATAAGATAAATAGTAAATATATTAGTAAAGGAGAAATGAAATGAGTAAAGTACAAAAGAAGATAGTTTTTGGTAGCTCTATGTGTCCAGACTGCGGACCGTTTAAAGAAGTGATGGACGAGTCGGGCGTACGCTTCTTGTACCTAGACATAACAGAAAATCTTGCGAGCATGAAAAAGTTTTTAAAGGCAAGAGACACAATGAGCGAATTTGACGGAGTAAAGAGCGCTGGCAACATCGGCATACCAGCTCTTATACTTGGTGACAACGAAAGAGCCATACTAGATATAGATGAGCTTAAGGAATATCTAGACAGTTTAAAATAATTACATGGGCCTTGTTAATGCAAGGCTCTACTTGTATATAAAGCGTTTAAAAAGATTATTATCGGGTAAAAATTGATAGAGGTGATGATATGGGGGCTATACTTATAGCTGATGATGATGAAAATATAAGAAACGTGCTTAAGGAGTACTCCGTCATTAATGGCTATGACGTGATCGAGGCAGTTGATGGCATCGACGCTCTTAACAAAGTTAATAATAATGATATAGACCTTATCATCTTAGATATAATGATGCCAAAGCTTGATGGCTTCTCGGCTTACAAGAGGATTAAGGAAGTAAAGGACGTGCCAGTTCTTGTTCTTAGCGCAAAAGGCGAGGAGTACGACAAGCTTTATGGATTTGAGATAGGTATCGATGATTACGTTGTTAAGCCATTTAGCCCGCGTGAAGTTATGGCGAGGGTAAAGGCGATACTTGCAAGACACGTGAGCAATGTAAAGGCAAATATTTATCACAATGGAAGCTTGAAAATAGATTTTGATGCGAGAGAAGCTTTTATTAATGACAAAAAATTAGATTTAACACCAAAGGAGTATGAGCTACTTGCTTATCTAGCTCAAAACGAAGGCATAGCTCTATCGCGTGAGACTATACTTGAAAATGTTTGGGGCTACGATTTCTTCGGGGACAATAGAACTGTTGACACTCACATCAAGATGCTTAGAAACTCACTTGGCTCTGAAAAGGATATAATAAGCACGGTTCGCGGCTATGGATATAAGCTGGAGAAAAAAGATGAAGAATAAATCATTATTCACAAAGTTAATAAGCTACTTTTTGATATTCACAATACTGATACTATCAACAATGTGGCTGTTTAACATAGTTTTCTTCAAAGAGATATACACACAAAAGAAGAGGGAGCTCATTCAAAACACTGAAAAAGAAATTTCTTCTTATTCAGGAACTGATCTCGTCTCATATTTAAATAACGCCACGAGCAAAACAAGGCTTGGCATAATTATTTTTGATGAGAATGGTCTAGTTTTGTACCCAAATTATCTAATTGAGCTTGATAAGGAAGACCTTGATTTTGTTAAAAGCAATGAGGATAGCATAGACTACATCAAGAAGCATGACGATAGAGAGTACCTAGTCTTTTTAAAGAGATACGAAACAGTTAATGCAAAACTATATATGAAGCTTATTGACAATCTCGATGAAGATGGCTCAGTAAAGAAGATGCTAAAGGAAGAACTTTTATACATAAGTCTCGTTGCAATAGTTTTAGCTCTTGCTCTTTCGTATTTTTTGGCAAAGAAACTTACTAAGCCAATCAAAAATCTTTCAGAAGCGTCCAAATTTCTTGGTACAAAGAGCTTTTCCATAGAAGAAGAGGGCGGCTACGAAGAGATTGAAGAGCTAAAGAAGAGTCTCGAGAGTGCAAATGACGATTTAAAGAGGACTATGGACTTTCGCGAGAATATCATTGCTAATGTATCGCATGACTTCAAGACGCCTCTAAGCGTGATAAAGTCTTATGCTGAGATGATTAAGGACATAACAGGCGATAATAAAGAAAAGCGTGAAGATAATCTCGACACCATCATCACAGAGGCAGATAGATTAAACGGCATGATTAACGAGATGCTTGAAGCATCAAAGAACGTAAGCGCCCTTGGTGAACTTGAATTAAAAAGAATTTCGCTCGAAGCCATTTCCAAGGATCTTATAGATAAATTAAATACTGCTGAAAATAGAGAGAGAATTAAATTAGACGTAAGTGGCTCTACCATGGTCATGGCTGATGAGAAGAAAATTAGAAGCGTTATATATAATTATTTATCAAACGCTATAAATTACTCACCAGAGGATAAAGATGTTCTTGTAAGGATCACTGAGGAGGCAAATGGCGTTAGATACGAGGTTATCGACCACGGCATGGGCATCAAGGAAGAGGACATCAAGAGGGTTTGGGACCGCTACTACATCTCGAGCGCTAACCATGAGCTTAAAAAGTATGCGACAGGACTCGGCCTATACATCGCACGCGAAGTGCTTTTGCTTCACAAGGCAGAGTTTGGCGTAGAGAGCAGTTACGGAAAAGGATCGAATTTTTATTTTGTATTAAAAAAGGGAGTGTAGATATGAACTTTGATTTTTTAAAAGACATGAACATTGGTAATTTCAATAAGGATGAAGCCATGAACAAGATTGAAGGCATTGGTGAAGCAATCAAAACAAATACTGATTTGGCAAAGTACCAAGACCTATTGAATGACTTTTTGGACCTTGTCAAAGACTATTACAATGGCAAGTACAAAGGTATTGACAATAAAAACTTAGTATTTATCATTTCGGGTCTGCTTATAGTTTTGTATCCAAATTCATTTAAGAAAAATGCTTTCTTCACTATAGCATCGAAAATATTTGGCGTGTCAATACTAATTAAGTCTATAAGCGAAGAAGTGGCTAAATATAGAGAGTGGAAGAAAAGTTTAATTGCGATTGAAACTGATTTAGGCACTATCGAATACAACGAAGAGGAATTTTAAATGGCAAAGATAATGATATATGGAACGACATCGTCCGCAGGTAAGTCGACGATAGCGACTGCTATGTGCAGATACTATAAAGACAAGGGCTACAAGGTATGTCCGTTTAAATCACAAAACATGTCGAGAAACTCATTTAAGCTTCAAGACGGAAAGCTGATTAGCAACGCACAAGCGATACAAGCCTACGCTGCTGGCATAGAGGCGGACGAGTACATGAACCCGATACTTCTAGTGCCATCGTCAGATACAGGTAGCGACGTCTATGTGCTTGGCAAATTATATAAGCACATGAATACAAAGGAGTACTACTCGATTAAGAAAGAACTAAAAGCTAAGGTTAAAGAAGTTTTTGAAGAGCTTGAAAAAAAATATGATGTCATGATTATAGAAGGAGCTGGTTCACCAGCTGAGATAAATTTACTTGAGGATGATTTCGTTAATACTGGCATGGCTGAACTTGCTGATAGTAACGCAATTATAGTCGCAGATATAGATAAGGGCGGCGTCTTTGCTTCAATCTACGGCACATACATGATACTTGACGAAAAAGATAGATCAAGAATAAAGGGCTACATCATCAACAAGTTTAGAGGCGATGCGAGCTTACTTGATGAAGGCATAAAAAAGCTTCACGAGCTAACAGACCTTGATTGTCTCGGCATAGTGCCATATACAAAGCTTGAGATAGCGGACGAAGACTCGCTACATGACTACGAAAAGGCGGTCAACGCTCACATGGCAGAGCACGATGCGATGAATAATGAGATCGATAGGCTAGCTAAAGTATTTGAAGAAGCCATCGATATAGATAAGTTAAATGCAATACTTGGCTTATAAACTCATCGCCATACTTATTGGCGTGGTACTTGATTTGATTTTAGGCGACCCATATAACTTTTTTCATCCAGTTAAGGTCATGGGTAATATTATTAGCTATGAAGAAAAATTAATTCGAAGGACAGGAGCAAGAGGCGGCTATATGAAAGTACTTGGCTTAATCGCAGTACTATTCAACATGAGCCTTGCCTTTTTGTTTGGTTACTTGGCAATAATATTATTTAAGATCAATAAATATTTGTATCTAATCTACACTTCATACATGGTCTACGTGTGCTTAGCAGCACGCTCGCTTCACTTCGAGGCAGATATGGTCGTAAAAGAGTTAGGCCATTCGCTAGAGAGAGGCCGCAAGAGGCTCTCCTACATAGTTGGCCGTGACACAAGTGAATTAAGTGAAGAAGAGATACTTAAAGCGTGTATAGAGACAGTCGCTGAAAATACTTCTGATGGCGTCATCGCGCCGCTTATCTACATCGCGATATATACACCACTTGGCTTGGTTTATAAATTTATCAATACCATGGACTCGATGTGGGGCTACAAGAACGAAAAATATGGCGATCTTGGTTTTTTCGCAGCAAAGATAGATGACCTGGTCAATCTAGTGCCAGCAAGATTAAGTGCGCTTCTAATATTAATCACGAACATCTTCAATAAAAATATTCTCTACGCGTGTCAAACGTTTTTTAAGTATAGATATGCACACGCAAGCCCAAATAGTGCCTTCCTTGAAGCGCCTATAGCGGGACTTTTAAAAATTCGTTTAGGTGGACCACATAAATATTTTTCCAAAATATTCGATAAACCATATATTGGCGATATAGATGGCGAAGTTAATAGCCTTGGCGTTTACTTCACCATAAAGGCGATGTATAAGGCACTTGCTTTACTAGTTATAGTTATCGCAGCTATATATTTAAAATTAATACTAAAATAAAAAAATGCACTTATGTCAAAACAATTGTTTTACATCTGTGCATTTTTTAGTAAGCTAAATTTTTAGGAAATTATTTTTTGAAAAGTATGTTCATATTATATAGCACTCAAATGCCTTTGTCCGTGTTTTGAATCACGAAGGTGAAAATTAATTTAATACTTTATTTAAAATAGTTTACACAAACTTTATACAAACTTTACTTAAACTTTATATTTAAGGCTTAGAATAAACATAAAGAAAGTAAATTAATTTCAAATGAGGTAATATATATGTGTGAAATTTTATTAGTAAACGCAGTTTATTTTTCTGATAAGGATAGTTTTCATATTGGTCAATTCATAATAAGGGATATACTAAAAGAGACTTATGATGTTGAATACATCAATTTTGATTTAATGAATAAGATTGGGAAATTAAAATATTCAGATAATTTAGAAGAAAATATAAGAATAATGGGAGATTACATATTAAGTAGAAAACCTAAAGTAGTTGGATTTTATACAATATGCAATGCTTTCGTTATCACACTTCTTACAGCTAAATACATAAACGAAAAAAATAAAAACATTAGGATTATATTTGGAGGGCCACACGCATCAATTGTATATAGAGAATGCTTTGAGAATTTTGATTTTATAGATGCAATTTGTATTGGCGAGTCAGAAAAATATATAAAAATTTTAATTGATAAAATGATGAGAGAAGAAGATATATCATTATTGCCAGGAGTAGCATCTGTTAAAAATGGAAAAATACATTATATAAAAAATCAGAATATACTGACTGATGAAGATTTATCTAACTATACAGTTTTTGATTTTTCGCCATTTACCTTGAGTGAAGAAAGCGAATTTAACATTGAAGGTGGAAGGGGATGTCCTTTCGGGTGCTCATTTTGTACGACAAGTACTTTTTGGGGAAGAAAGTATAGAGTAAAAAAATTAAATAGTATATTTGAAGAAATGGATAAAGCTAATAAATTATATGGTATTAAAGATTTTGCAATTCAACATGATATGTTTACAGCAGATAGAGATTATATTATTAAATTCTGTAAACATTTAATCGAAAACAGAAAAAATTATACTTGGAAATGTTCTTGTAGAATTGACACTTTGGATAATGAGTTAATTGATTTTATGGATATGTCTGGTTGTAAATCAATTTACTTAGGTTTAGAGAGTGGATCTAAACGTATGCAAAAAGTTATGAATAAAAATCTAAATTTAAGCAACGCATTGACTAAAATTAAACATATTATTCTAAATACTAATATAAAGCTAACAACATCTTTTATATTTTGTTTGCCAGATGAGACTATAGAAGATTTTAGAGAGACTATAAAATTAATGGAAAATTTATTCAAATCTGGAGTAACTAATATACAACTACATAAATTTATGCCATTACCTGGAACAGCAGATACTGAAAAGATTATAAACAGAATGTATTTTGATGAAAAAGCCACTGAAATGACATATTTAAATATAAATTTAAAAGAAATAAAAAATATTATAATGGAAGATTGTATAATTAACTTAGCCACCAAATAAAAAAATCATGTGTACATATGGTATAGTATTAGTAACAAACAAAAAAACAACTATACGGAGGTACACATGACTCATATAAATTATACCATAGAATTTACAGAACGCAAGAAAAATTCACATCTATCACTACATGAAATGTCATTAATACAGGCATGGAAAATAGATGGACATAGCAACAGAGAGATAGCAAGAAGGCTAAATAGAGCCCCGCAGACAATAAACAACGCAATAAAGAAAGGCACAGTAAAGCAAAAGAGAATAATAAAAAGTAATAACAAAACATATACTTACTACGATGAAAAATACTTTGCCTTAACTAATTATGAGGTATATATAAACAATAGATCTTCTTGCGGAAGAAGACCAAAATATATAGATATAGTCGAATTTCTTAAATGGGCAGACAATAAAATGTTAAAAGATAAATGGTCTCCAGATGTATGTGTTGGATACGCAAAAGCAAATAGACTCTTTCCATCATCAGAAATACCATCAACAAAAAGCCTCTACAACTGGATAAATAAGTCACTAATGAAAACAAAAAATATAGATCTACTAGAAAAAGTAAAGAGAAAAAACAAAAATAGCACAAGAAGAACAAGACAAAACAAGAAAAAGCTTGGCATATCCATAGAAGAAAGACCAGATAAAATACAAACAAGAGAAGAATTCGGCCACTGGGAAATAGATACAGTTATAGGTAAAAAGAAAAAGACAGATCCAGTACTACTTACATTAGTAGAAAGAAAAACAAGATATGAAAAGCTGATAAAAATACATGGAAAAACACCCGATGCAGTAGACATTGGACTTAAATTCTTAAAAGATAATGCGCAGTTAAACAAAGAAATATTTAAAAGTATAACATCAGATAATGGTTCAGAATTTTCAAGCTTATCAGAATTAGCAGAATATGTAGATATATATTTTTGTCATCCATATACATCATGGGAAAGAGGAACTAGTGAATGTCAACATAAATTAATACGAAGATTTATACAAAAAGGCACATCAATAGAAGAAGTATCAAAAGAAAAAATATACAGAATAAACGAGTGGATGAATAATTTGCCAAGAAAAATCTTTAATTACAAAACTGCAAAAGAAGAGTTCATAAAGGAAATAAAACAGCTTAAAAGTATCTAGTTTAATAAAAATAAATACTTTTAAGCTATACTATACATTTAGTCTATATGATGTCTGGGTGGCTAACTTATTGTTGCAATTTATAAAAATATTATAATTAAATACCCAAAAATTTTTTCACAATATTATACATACGATTCAGAAGTAAAGAATAAATTTTGTAGATTTGATTATTTTATAGAACTATTAAATACTATGTCAGATTTTTATTATAATACTTTATGTATACTTTTAAATATCTATTCGTTAGAAGAATTATATTATAGAACGGACGAGATATTGAAGAAATTTTTTGATATTTATAGGTCGATAGATTATATAGATAGAACTGTAGATAAATCAAAATATTTGTTGCCTAAAATAAATGATTTAATTATAGATTATTTAGAAAAAGAGAAAGTCCCAAATGAGAGTAAAGACATATATTTTGCATCATTATATTATGATGAATCTAAATTAAACTTTTTTTTAGGAGATAAGATTGAAGATGTAAAAATGTTTAAATTTAATGTTCAAAAATTATTGAAGGATAAGGTTTATGTTAAAGAAGATTATTATATTAAATTGTATAGAATTGGTAAAAATGTTAAAGTAAAACATATAATTAAGAAAGAAAGTGATTAGATGAATTATTCGGAAATGGTTGTTTTAATTGGAAACAAATGTACTACAAAATGTAACATATGCTGTTTCGATTCAACAATTGAGTCTAATGAGCTAATTAATGATGAATATATTAGTAATTATTTGTATTCGTTGAAAGATTCAAAAGAAATACAATGGGTCCATTTTTCTGGAGGGGAGCCTTTCTTATATTATAATAGACTAAAAAAATATATTAAAATATGCAGTGAAAATAATAAAAATACTACAGTAATAACTAATGGGTTTTGGGCAAATGATTTTTTGGATGTTCTTAATACTTTAACAGAATTAAAAATCTGTGGGTTAAAACGAATCGGTGTAAGTTTTGATGAATTTCATAATGAGTATATATCTTGTGAAAACATCAAAAATATATTAATCGTTGCTAAAAGGCTTAACTTATATCCAAGTGTACAATCAGTTGTATTGAAGAATTCAAAAATAGGAGATTTAATTGATTTATTAGGTGATAGCATTTCTAATGTTCCAATAAATTTTATGTCTTGTGATAAAGTAGGAAGAGCTGATAATATAGTGCTTGAAAAAGATTTAATAAAAAGAAATATGGAACAAATGCCTGTATGCAGGAAAGGACACACTTTTAGCGTTAAGTATGATGGCACTGTTTGGCCGTGTTGTTGCCCAGTTGTATATAGTACAAGTTTATCTGTAGGCTCCATATATTATGATATCAAAACTGTAGCTGACGCTCTTAAAGCTATTAATGATAATAAAAAGTTAAAAATTTTAAGAAACAAAGGATTTAATTATTATATAAAATTATTCAAAGATTACGGATGTCTGTCGATGCCAGAAATGATTACATCTTCTTGTGAGTTATGTAAATTATTTTTTGATATTTCTAATGAAAATTTTTATGAAAAAAATCTATATAATAATTTAAATGTTTCGGAGGTTAAATTAAATGCATTATGATACGTTAGCAATATCTTTAAACAGCAACTGTAATGCTAATTGTAAAATTTGCTGTGGGATGCCAAAATCGAACCAAGTTTTAAATGACGATATTGCTTTTCATTTTTTACGTGGACTTAAATATAATAGCGATATAAAAAGAATATGTTTAACAGGCGGAGAAATATTTCTTGATATAAATAAAGTATATAAGTGGATTAAATTTATAAATGAAAGTAATAAAAAAGCATACTGTGTATCTAATGGATTTTGGGGATATGATATTAAAGAAGCAAATCAAATAGTTAAGAATTTGAAACAGTTAGGTTTGAATCAATTAACATTAAGTTACGATGAATATCACAATGAATTCATAAGTATAGAGTGTATAATAAATATTTTGGAAGCTTGCAAAAGACAAAAACTTCCAGTTTCTATTCAAACTGTTATATTAAATAAAAACAATAATAAAAAATGGATAAATGATTTAGTTAGCTATTTACCTGATATTAATATTTTGTTTTTTCCTTGTTATCAAGTCGGAAATGCTTCTAAAAATTTTAGTAGTGATATGTTTATAAAGAGTCGTGATAAAAAGGGACTTTTATGTGAAAAAAGTGGTACTTTCATGATAGAAGCAGATGGAACTGTTTGGCCTTGTTGCTCTCCATATATAAATGAGACTGAGCTAAATATTGATAATATATATCTTAGTCAAAATGCGAATATAGATAGTGCCCTTAAAAAAATTAGAGATAACAAATTATTATATTGCCTTAGGAATTTTGGCTTTGATTATTTTGTTGATCTAGCAGAAAATAAATTAGATATAGAACTTCCTAAAAAATTTGTATCATCTTGTGAATTGTGTGCTTATCTATTTAGTAAAATTAATTTTAAAAGATTTAACCGGTTGATTAATTAGAAATACAATTAGGTATAAATATATTAGAGTAGGGGGGTGTTAATATGAAAGAAAACCTACAAGAAAAATTTATGGAAAAAGAAGTAGATTATGATAATTTTGAATTTTATGATGACGTTGACTTAGAAGAAGTAGCAGCAGGTGTTAAAGTAGGAAATGTGTATGTCGATGTAGCATAGTACATTTTATTGATTTAGTGTGGAAAATATAATTTTGTCTTGTATACCTGATTGTGTTTGCAACAGATCTAACGGCTTGTCCGTTTTGATCTGTTGTTATTATATTATATTATATTATATTATATTATATTATATTATATTATATGTGGGTTGGAGGTAATAGCATGAAAAACTTAAGAAAAAGTTTTTTAGAGGAAACAAAATATTATTTGCTTTGACAATAGTATTTGGAATTTTAGGAATTGGTATTAGCATAGCTTTTGCATATTTATTGCAAAGACTTTTAGACGTAGCAAATACTGGTACTATAGATGAATTAAAGAGATTAATTTTGTTTTCTTTAATTATATTTGCGGCATTATTTTTAGTAGAAATGTTATTAAAAAGAATCAAGGCTGCTTTTTTGAAAAAAGCTATGTTGCAATATAAAAATGATGCTTTCGAAATGATAACAAAGAAGGGTATAAGCTCATTTGCTAGTGAAACAACTTCTTCATATCTATCAATACTTACCAATGATGCTACTTACATAGAAAATAATTATTTACTTGGTCTCATAGCTTCTATAGCACAACTTACATCTTTTTTCGGAGCTTTAGCTTTAATGATTTATTACAACTGGATGATGACATTAGTAGTAATATTATCCTGTTCGATTCCTATAGGTTTATCAATTATCTTCGGTAAAAAATTACAAATTTTAGAAAAAGAAATTAGTAAAAAGAATGAAAACTTTATGGGAAAAGTAAAAGACCTATTGAGTGGTTTTTTCATAATTAAGAGCTTTCAAGTTGAGAACACAGCTATAAAGTTATTTGATAATGAAAATGAAGAATTAGAAAGTGAAAAAGAAAATAGAAAAAATACTGAAGGAACTATGAATGCAATTTCTTCGGTTTTATCTGGTGCTTTGCAAATTGCTGTATTTGTGGTCGGAGCTTTTTTAGCTATAAAAGGAGATATAACAGTTGGTGTTGTTCTTGCGTTTGTGCAATTAATGAATAATATTATGGAACCAATTCAAACTCTTCCAGCTTTATTTGCTAAAAGAAAAGCAGCAAGCGGTTTAATAGATAAGATGGAAGGCTATGCTAAATCAAATGAAGAAGAAGTAGGCACCCTAGAACTTAAAAATATAAATAACGGCATTAAATTCGAGGACGTATCTTTCTCGTACAATGATGATGGTGAGTTAGCACTTAAAGATATCAATTTAAATTTTGAAAAGGGAAAGAGTTATGCAGTAGTTGGAGAAAGCGGTAGTGGTAAGTCAACTATACTTAGACTAATTATGAGAGGATATTTAAATTATACTGGAGATATCAAACTTGATGAGAAGGAACTTAAAGATGTAGATAGTACATCACTATATAATTTGCTTTCTATAGTTCAACAAGATGTATTTATTTTTAACAGTACTATTAAAGATAATATAACACTTTATAAAAACTTTGATGAAGATAAAATTAATAAGGCAATAGAACTTGCTGGTTTAAGAAAACTTATAGCAAATAAGGGTATAGATTTTAATTGTGGTGAGAATGGTGTAAATCTATCAGGCGGTGAAAGGCAAAGAATATCAATTGCACGTTCACTACTTAAAAATACAGAAGTTCTTCTAATGGATGAGGCTACATCAGCACTTGATGCTGAAACATCAAAAGCAGTCTTAGATCAAATATTATCATTAGATGAATTAACAAGAATAGTAATCACACACAGTCTTAAGAAAGAAGAACTTAAAAAGTTTGATGAGATCATAGTTATGAGAAATGGTATGGTTCAAGAAAAAGGTAGCTATGAAGAACTTGTAGAGAAGAAAGATTATTTCTATTCTCTATGTAATATTGGTATTTAGAAAATATTTATAAAATTAATTATTTGACTTGAAAAAATTACACATATATGATATCATATATGTGTAATTTTTGAATGTTTAATAAGGGAACTTGGTGTAAGTCCAAGACAGCCCCCGCTACTGTAATTAGTGACGAGTCTAAGTATGCCACTGGGAAACTGGGAAGGTTTAGACAAGGTTGAGCTATAAGTCAGGATATCTTAAGAACGTTCGTATAAAGTTACTTCTTCGGTGGGAAGGAAAAACTTACTCAATATGTATGTTTTATATCCTTGAAACCCCTATTCAAGGATTTTTTTATTCCAAAAACCGGCGAGAGAAAAGGGCGCGCTTCTCCTATTTTTCCTTTTCTCTCGAGTACATATTATGGAGGGTCATATGAAAAAGGCAATATTATTAAGTTTCTTTGGCACAACAAGGCTTAGAGAGCACGAAAGAGTCATCGACAAATTTGTCAGTGGCTTTAAAAATGAATTTAAGGACTGTGATGTAGAGATATGCTTTACTTCAAGGATAGTTAAGAGGATACTTGAAAAGAAGGGCATGTCTTTTAATGATGAGTGCGAGGCTATTAATAAGCTGAAAGAAGCAGGATACAAGGACATAAGAGTCGTTTCAACAAACATCATTCCAGGAAGAGAGTATAAGAAGCTTAAAAAGGTTTCGAATAGGCTTACATCTCCATTTATCAGCAACACGAAGGATATTATGAAGCACTTGGACGATATGACTAGCTTTGAATTAAAGGACGATGAAGAATTTATCTACGTTGGCCATGGCACTGATCACATTGCAGATAGGATATATGAAGATATTGATGATGCTTTCAGAGCACATAATGATAAGTATCACATGATGAGCATTGAAGGCGACCTTGATCTTGATAGCGTCATAGAAAATTTATCTAAGGACACTAAGACTATATATCTAAGGCCATTCATGCTAGTTTCCGGCGTTCACATGCTTGAAGACATAGCTTCTGATGAAGAAGATTCAATCAAGACAAGACTAGAAAAGCGTGGCTACGAAGTAAAACTTATTGACAAAGGTCTTGGCGAAGAAGATTATTTCTTAAACGACTGCATAGAAAAAGTTAAGGAGATGGAAGAGCCGCTACTAAACATAGTTGGCGTTGGCCCTGGAGATGAAGATTTATTAACTGTCAAGGCTATACTTACTTTAAAAAACACAAACGCTGTCTTTCTTCTTGACAATAGAGGAAGAAATCTTGCTCTTGACACAGTTATGACTTATGTAGATGATAAGCCAATAATCAAGATGCCATTTAACATGAAAAATGTTAGCGACGAGCTTTATAATGAACTTAAGCTAAAACTTGAAGAAGTACTAAATGAGTATAGAGACGTGAGCTTCATAACTATAGGCGATGCAGCGGTTTTCTCCACACCTATGAACTTAACGAAGATACTTGATAAGAAGATAAATATAAATTTGGTCAATGGCATGCCATCTTTTGTGGCGCTGACTGCCATGAACCTAGAGCCGCTTATTGAAAAGGGCGAGAGCCTTGTGATATGCGACAATACAGAGCTTGTTGAAGCAGCAAAGCCTGACAGAGCTGTTATACTTAAGGCGCCTATGAATAAGGAAGCCGTTTTAAAGCTAAAAGATACTTATGAGGCAGAATATTTTAAGCGAATATCGATGCCGAACGAAATGTATCTAACAGATGAGGAAGAAATACGCAAGGATAACGACTATATATCGCTATTCTACCTAAAGAAAAGGAAGTAAATTATGCACGGAGCCAATTTTTATGATTACGACAAAAAACTCATAGATTTCAGCTCTAACATTAACGTATTTAATATGAACGAAAGACTTTTCTCCTTTATCAGAGATGACTTTGACCATGTCAATGTTTATCCCGACATTAAGGCGAGAGAAGCGATAGATAATGTAGCCACTTACTTGGCTTGTGATGCGTCTAATATTATCCTGGGCAATGGGTCTATAGAGATAATTGACAAGGCGATACACAGGGCAGGTCGAGTGGTTATTTTTGACCCATCGTTCTACGAGTACGAGCTTAGAGCTAGTGTTTACAAAAAAGAATTGATTAGAATAAATTATAAGGATTTTAAAATTGATTTTGACGAATTAAACGTCTTAAAGAAGGGCGACCTACTAATCCTCACAAACCCAAATAATCCTAATGGCAGATTGCTTAAGAAGGAAGAGCTAATTAAGGCACAAGAAATTTGTAAAGAGCATGGCGCGACGCTTTTACTTGACGAGGCCTTTATTGAGTTTTCTCTGCATGATTATGACAGCATAAAATTATTTAAGGATGAAGACGTGATTATTGTAAGAGCTATGACTAAGACCTTTGCCTTGCCAGGAGTGCGCTTTGGCTTTGCCTATGCGCCAAAGGACTTCAAGGACTACTACGATGAATTGTGTCTTGCTTGGTCAACTGGCTTTATACAAAATGAAGCGGCAAAACTATTGGCAAATAGTGAAGAATATTTAAGTGAAACAAAAAAATATTATCATGATGAACGAGCTAGATTAAAAAATTTATATAAAGATTTTAAAAATTTTGAGATGATAAATAGTGATGCAAATTTCTATTTACTTAAATTAAAAAAATATAGTGACGAAGAAATGTATAAGATTATGCTCGAAAAGGGTATACTTCTAAGGAGGATGCAAGGCTACAAGAACATTGAAAATAATTATGTGCGCCTTGCAATAAGGACTCGTGAAGAGAATGATTACTTACTTGAAAAACTAAGGGAGATAGAGAAGTGAAAGGCATATGTATAGCTGCTATGAACTCAAATAGCGGCAAGACAACTATAAGTTTAGCTTTGGCAAGACTGCTTGCCAATAAAAATAATAAAGTGAAGTACCTTAAGAGCGGACCCGATTTTATCGACTCAAGGCTCGGTTCATTCGCATCTAAAGGGGACTATGGTAATGTCGACATCTTCATGCAAAAGAGTGGCGCGACTGAAGTAGGAGCAAGCGATGCAGACTACTGTGTTTTAGAAGGAGTTATGGGTTACCTTGACGGCATATATAATACGATGGAGGCATCAACTTATGCCAATGCAAAGGCTTTGGGACTAAAAACAGTTTTAGTACTTACTCCAAAGGGCGAGATGTTTTCGCTGATTGCAAAGCTAAAAGGCTTTATGGACTACGCTGATAATATAATTGGCGTTATATTTAATAAGACGCACGCAAAACTATATGCTATATATAAGGATCTAGTAGAAAAAGAACTTGGCTTAGAAGTTTTTGGCAATATCGAAATGGACGAGGACTTTGCTATAGAAGACAAGGACCTTGGACTAGAACTGCCAAGCGATATCAAGGCTTTTGACGAGAAGCTCGACACTATAGCTGCAAAATTGGAAAAGCAAATAGACTTTGAAAAATTACTAAAATATTTCGAAGTGGCAAAGACAGAAGCAAAAAAAGATTTTCCAAAGTCAAAAACTAGAGTAGCGATAGCCTATGACAAGGCATTTAACTTCTATTACAAGGAGAATATAGATTTTCTGGAAAAGTATTTTACTGTGAAGTGCTTTTCGATACTGGATGGCGAAGAAGTGCCTGAAGCTGATTTACTTTACATCGGCGGAGGTAATTTGAAAGATTATTTAGAAGATATCCAAAAATCAAAGTCCTTAGATAGCATAAAGAAATATTATGAAGACGTAGGAAAAATATTTGCCGAAGGCGAAGCTACTTACTTTTTGGCTGAAAGCTTTAATGAGCACAAGATGCTTGGTCTAATAAAAGGTAAGGCCGTGAGCGAAAAAAGGCTTCATAATTTTGGTTACGCATATCTAAAAGCGCTTAGAAAGAATTTTTTATTTGATCAAGACAAAATTTTCTATTCGCAAGAATTTCATAAGAGCAGCTTAAGTGATAACGAATTTAATTTATTTAAGGTAGAAAAACCATATAGAGAGGACACTTGGACTAGCTCTTTTGCGGGCGATAACATCGTTGCGATTGAGCAAAACATTTCCTTTGTTCAAGATGAAGAGTATTTTTATAAAAAGATAGATAGTTTAAGAGGTGAAAATTATGTATAATTACGACAATAACCCTATGAATATTGAAAACACAAGTATGGACATAATCGATAAGGAGCTTGTAGGAACTAAATTTACTGAGACCGAAAAACTTATAGTGAAGAGAATGATTCACTCGACAGGAGATTTTGATTACAAAAACATAATCGATATAAGAAATAATTTTCTTGATGAAGCGCTTGATGCGCTTAAGAATGGTGCCAAGATTTATACTGATACAAGGATGACTATGGCTGGCGTCAATGAAACTAGCTTAAAGAAGCTTAACTGCGAGATCATCAACCACATCAAGGACGACGATGTAAGGGAGCTTGCCAAGGAAAAAGGCACAACAAGAAGCTATCAAGCAATAGAGAAGACTATAGGCGAAGACATCGCCATCTACTCAGTAGGAAACGCGCCAACAGCTCTATATAGAATCATAGAGCTGATTAAGGAAGAAAAAATTCATCCAAAGGCAGTTATTGGTGTGCCAGTAGGCTTTGTAGGTGCGGCTGAATCAAAGGAAGCACTTAGAGAAGTAGGCATAGCACAAATCTCGACAGTGGGCAACAAAGGTGGATCAAACGTAGCGGCATCAATAATTAACGCGCTTTTATACATTTTATACAGAAAATGAATAAATACGATATAGTTGATGGCAAAAGCCTTAGATATGGTTACACAACTGGTACTTGCGCGGCTGTTGCAACACATGCGGCGCTTATAAATCTATTGGACGCTCCAGTTAGTGAATACGATATAGACCTGCCATGCAATGAGACGATCAATGTTGCTATCAACTCTAATGAAAAGGGTGATGGCTACGCCATAAGCTCAGTTATAAAGGATGCTGGTGATGACCCAGATCAAACCAATGGCATAGAGATCTTTTCTAAAGTTTCTTTAAGAAGCGATGGCAAGGTCATTATAAAGGGCGGCGAAGGCGTTGGTGTTTACACAAACGATTCAATCTTCGGCAAGAAGGGCGAGTACGCCATAAACAAGGTGCCAAGAGAGATGATTACTAAAGAGGTCGAGCTTTTAACTGACAAAGGTGCTGATGTTACTATATTTACGCCCATGGGTGTTGAGATTGGCAAAAAAACTTTTAATCCAAACATTGGCATTGAAGGTGGCATCTCGATAATCGGTTCGACTGGGCTAGTTAAGCCTATGAGTGAAGATGCGCTTTTAAAAACAATAGAGCTTGAGATAAAAACGCTTTATCTTGACAAGAGAGCGAGAGAAATCGTTCTTACACCAGGCAGCCACGGTCTTAAAGAGGCTAATAGCATCGGCATAAAAGAAAATGTCGTTTTAACGAGCAACTACATCGGCGATTCGCTTAAGATGGCGTATGAAATTGGTTTTAGAAAGATTACTCTTATTGGCCATATAGGTAAATTCGCAAAGCTATCAATAGGTGTATTTAACACGCACTCAAAGAACGCCGACACGCGTATGGAGGCCTTTGTGTATTATTTAGCGATGATGAACAAGCCTCATGAAGTGATTAAGGAAGTGGATGCCTTTATCACTGCAGAAAAGTGTTACAATTATCTTTATGATGCAGACTACAAGGACATTTTGTGCGCTATGGAAGAGGGCTGCGCGAAACGTGTCAAAACTTATTTAAAAGATGAGGCACTTGATGTGGATGTAAAAGTATATTCGTTTGAAAAAGGAGTATTAGATTGTTAATAGTAGTTGGAGTAGGACCAGGTAAAAGTGAATATATGAGCGTAAAAGCATATAAAGCGATAAAAAATGCTTCTAAGGTCTATGCGTTTAAAAGGGTTAAGGAAGAGCTCGAAGATGAATTTACTCATATAAATGAAATTTCTGTAAAGGATTTAAAAAATATAAAAGAAGGAGTTTTATTATTATCAGGTGATCCATCTTTTTATGGTGCAGTTGATTACTTGAAGCGTGAGGGCATTGTCATTGACGAAGTGATCGCGTCTATAACAGCTTTTCAGTACTTAATGAGCAAGGCGCAAGTGAATTGGAACGAGGCAAAAACTTATTCATTACACGGCAGAGAGCTTGATGATGGCTTCAAGACCATAGTCATGAATAATGATAAGGTTATTGTACTATGTGATAAGGATAATAATCCAAAGGCTATAAAGAAGTATTTAGACGAAAAAAATATTAAGAGAAAATACATCGTCGGCACTAATTTATCGCAAAGTGGCGAAGTGATTAAGACTTATGATGCGGACGATGAGATTGATATAGAAAATAGTTTATCGGTGGTGATTATTATAAATGAAGTGGTTTAAGGATGAGGACTTCATCAGGGGCGAAGTGCCTATGACGAAGTTCATAAAGAGAAACGCAATAGTGAGCTTATTAGACGTGAGTGAAGATGACAAAGTCTTAGAGATAGGTACGGGCACAGGCAGCGTCACTTGCCAAATGGCAGTCATTTGTAAAGAGGTCACTACTATTGAAAGAGATGACGAAGCCATAAGCATAGCGAAGAAAAATTTTGAAAAATTTGGCCTAAATAATATTAAGCTCATTAAGGGTAAGGCGCCTGAGGGCATGGATGGAACCCAATTTAATAAGGTTTACATTGGAGGCTCTGGAAAAAATTTAGAGAGCATTATGGATAAGCTTGATGAAAAAAATAATTTTACTGTCATTGCGAGCTTCATTATTTTTGACAATGCTTATGAGTTTAAAGATTTACTAAAAAAGAAAAATTATAAAAACATTGATACATACATGATAAATGTGTCTAAAGCGGAGAAGCTTGAGATGATGATAGCTGAAAATCCGGTGATTATTGTGAGAGGTGAAAAGAATGATTAGTTTTGTGGGCGCAGGTCCTGGGGACAGTGACCTAATTACAGTTAAAGGACTAAAATTATTAAATGCAGCAGACGTAATTATATATGCTGGCTCCTTAGTATCTAAGGATATACTATCTGGGATAAAAGAGGGAGCAAAAGTATTTGACTCAGCTAAGATGACTTTAGAAGAGGTAGTAGATGAATTTATTAAGGCAGAGGAAGCTGGTTTAAACACAGTTAGACTACATACTGGAGACCCAAGCATATATGGCGCGATAAAGGAGCAAATAGATACGCTTGACTTACTTGGCTACAAATACGAAGTAATTCCAGGCGTTACAAGCGCCACAGCTGCTTGTGCAAGGATAGCTAAAGAATTCACTCTACCTGAAGTTAGTCAAACGCTCATCATCACTCGTATGGAGGGAAGGACTAAGGTGCCTGAGACTGAAAAGCTAGCCGAGCTTGCTAAGCACAAGACATCTATGGCAATTTATCTATCGGCATCACTTACAGAAAAGGTTCAAGAGGCGCTACTTGAGAGCTACGAAGATCCAAATACGCCAGTAGTTATCGCTTATAAGGCGACTTGGGCTGATGAAAAAATTATTTATACCAACATAGCAAATCTTGTAAAAGATGCTAAAGAAAACAATATTACTAAGCACGCTCTAATACTTGTTGGCAAATTTATTAACGCACGTTATGAAAGAAGCAAGCTTTATGACCCAAGCTTCTCGACTGAGTATAGAAAAGCAAATGAATAAGATCATCATCACCTACACTGAAGCTGGCCTTGCTATAGCTAAGACTATAGCAGCTGGCTTTGATGTAGAAATTTTTTATAAGGATAAAAACGTCGACAAGGTCTTGGAGGATAGATGGTCTTCGCTTGATACAATCATATTCATAAGCGCAACGGGCATAGCAGTTCGTAAGATTGCTCCTTTAATCAAAGATAAGTACACAGACCCAGCAGTTCTTGTGATTGACGACAAGGCAAAGCACGTTATATCGCTTTTATCTGGTCACATAGGCGGGGCAAATGAACTTGCTATTGATATTGCTAAGACTATTGGTGCTGAGCCAGTCATTACTACGGCTTCTGACAATAGAGGCCTAGAAGCACTTGATATTTATTTAAGAGATAATGGTTTTGCATATAATTCAAGAGAGGCGCTTACCATGATTATGGGGGCCATAGTAAATAATAAAAAAATTTATCTAGATGCAGATGATTTTGCTTTTAGATATGACAATTTCACAAATGATAAAAGTGAAGCAGACTATGCCATAATCCAAGATGAAGGCTATATGATAAATGACAATAAAAACACTCTTTACATCATAAAGAAAAAATACAATATGGGCATAGGCCTAAGACGAGGCACGGATTTTGATGTTTTGGAAAAAGCTTTTCAAGAAATTCTTAAAGAGATGGACATAAATCCAAAGGCAATTAAGCGTTTTGGCTCAATCGATATAAAGAAGGACGAAGAGGCTCTTCTTGAGCTTTGCAAAAAATACGATAGAGAGCTAATTTTTTATACTGCAGATGAACTTAACGAGGTAGATGTCACAGAAAAGTCTGACTTTGTCAAGAAAATTACAGGCGCTTACTCAGTTAGCGAGGCCGCGGCGAAACTGCTTGGCGGAAAAATTATTTTATCAAAGAAGATTATCGATTCAATAACATTTTCAATTACAGAGGAGATATAAAATGAATAAATTATATGTTGTGGGCATAGGACCCGGATCAAAAGAGAATATGACTTTCAAGGCGGTAGACGCAATTAAAGAAGCGGATACAATTGTCGCTTATACAAAGTATCTTGCTTATGTAGAAGACTTTATAAATGGTAAGGAAATTATCAAAACTGGTATGACAGGCGAAAAAGAAAGATGTCAGCTCGCTATCGACGAGTACAATAAGGGCAAGACTGTTGCCATCATCTCAACTGGTGACTCAGGTCTATATGGCATGGCGGGCCTTGTTTATGAAATAGATCCAAGTATAAACATCGAGGTAGTTCCTGGAGTGAGCGCTGCATTCTCGTCAGCAAGCGTTGTTGGCGCGCCTTTAATGCATGACACTGCTCTAATTAGCTTATCGGACTTACTTACTGATTGGGATCTTATTCTTAAGAGGGTAAGGAACTGTGCTGATGCAGACATGGTCATCGCTCTATACAATCCAAAGAGCAAAAAGAGAGTGGACCACTTAAAGGAAGCGCTTGATATAATTAGAGAATATAGAGATGCGCAGGCACCTATTGCCATGGTTAAAAATGCTTTAAGAGAAGGCATGGACTATAGGATAAGTACTCTTGATGATGTTGATTATGATTTTTGCGATATGAACACGACTGTCATCATTGGCAATAGCCAAAGCTACATTAAGAATGGCAAGTTCATTACGCCTAGAGGATACAAGCTATGATACTGATCATAGGAGGCACAAGCGAAGGCGAAGAGATATACGAAAGGCTCAAGGACAAGTACGATTTATTTCTTTCAGTCGCGACTGAGAGCGGCAAGAAGCTTTATGCGTCAAAGGATTTAATCATGGGCAGGATGAATAAGGACGGCTTTAAAGATTTTATAGCGAAAAATGATATCGACATGATTATAGATGCTTCACATCCATTTGCAGTTGAAGTGACAAAGAACGCTTCAGAGGCAGCCAAAGAGATGAATATAAATTATCTTCGCTATGCGAGAAGCGTTTTAGATTATGAAGAAAAAGATAATATAGTTAGAGTGTCATCGTATGAGGCAGCGTTTAAGTATATTGACACGCTAAAAGACAAGGAAGAAAATTTTTTATTCACAACAGGCTCAAACAGGATAAAAGATTTTGAAAAGGTGAGGGGTAAGAACAGATTTATCTACAGGGTATTGCCGAGCGCTGAGAGTATAAAGGTATGCGACGACAATCATATAGAGATGAAAAACATCGTTGCTCAGATGGGTCCATTCACCCTTGAAGAGAACATTGCTTTGATTAAGAGATACGATATAAAATATTTAGTGAGTAAAGAGAGCGGTAAAGTAGGCGGAACTGACGCTAAACTTGATGCTTGTTTACAAAGAAATATAATTTGTGTTATAATTACAAGGGAAGAAGAAAATGCTTTACATAGCATTGATGAAGTAATTAATTATATGGAGGCTAATTATGGAAGATTCTTATAGATTTTTTAATAACAAGAAATGCGCGTACATGCCGTGTCATAAAGTTGATAATACTGAGGATTTCAACTGCTTGTTCTGTTACTGCCCTTTATATCTAATGGAAGAGTGCGGCGGCAATTACAAGATGACAGCAGGCATTAAGGACTGCTCAAACTGCTTGATACCTCATAGACCAAAGGGTTACGACTACATCGTAAACAAGTTTAGAGAGTACAATCAAAAAAAGGCAGACGAATATATCGCAAATCTTGAAAAAGAAATGAACAAGGACAATGATTAAGCTTGTACTAGGCGGAGCGCGAAGCGGCAAAAGTGAGTTTGCTGAAGATATCTACAAGGGTATAGACGATGTAACTTACATAGCTACTGCTAAAGCTATTGATAAAGAATTTGCAAATAGAATTGCTCTTCACAAGGCAAGACGCAATGCTAAGTGGACTACTATAGAAGCTTATAAGGATTTTGTATGCCTTGATATGAAGACTAAGTACTATTTTCTTGACGATGTGACCAATATGCTTACGAATATACTTTTTGATCACATAGGAGATAGAGATATTACTGATGAAGATGCATCTTTAGTAGAAAAACTTGTTATAGATGAATTTATGGCTCTATTTAAAAATATAAAAGAGATGGGTGCTGATTTAATTATTGTTTCATCAGAGCTAGGTGCAGGTCTTGTGCCAGAAGCAAAACTATCGAGACTATTTAGAGATATGCATGGCAAAGTCAATCAATACATCGCGAAAAATGCGGACGAAGTTTATTACGTCATCGCATCGATTGGAGTGAAGATAAAGTGAAGGGACTAATACTAGCTCTGCAATTCATGACGAGGGTGCCAATCAATATAGGCGTCGATTTTAATAAGAAAAATATAGGAGCGATGCTTTGCTTTTTTCCTTTTATTGGCCTAATCATAGGTCTATTTACCTTTGTGCCGACAATATTCTTACGTGATAAAATATCTATGGACCTAGTGGCTCTCTTAAACATCATTTTTTATCTATTGATAACAGGCGCTTTACACATGGACGGCCTATCTGACACGGCTGATGCATTTTTATCAAACAGAAGCAAGGACAGGGTGAAGGCCATAATGAAGGATTCTACAGTGGGCACTTTTGGCGTAATTAGTATAGTCATTATACTTGCGGCAAAATTTTTTGCATTTAAAGATATTGCAATTCAAGGATTTAAATGGGACTACATATTTATATATATTTACTCAAAGACCATTGCGATGAATGCGTTTATCTACTTTAGGAGCGCGGACAGCAGCACTTTGTTCAAGACATTTAAGGAGAGCAGAAATACTTTTCTTATCAACTTTATGAACTTAGTCGTGATATGCGCAAGCATAATATTTGACTACAAAGTCTTAGTTTATTTACTTATCGAAGCAATAGTATTTGTGCTTTTGTATTTAATTTCACTTAAGAAGATAGATGGCGCGACAGGAGATACTATAGGCGCGTCAGTAGAATTAGCAGAAACAATAAGTTTATTCATAAAATAGGGGGCAATATGAGATTTTATTTAATAAGACATGGGGAGTCTGAAGACAATTTAAATATGATAACGTCAAGGGTCGATACGAAGTTATCGGCGAATGGCAAGGCTCAAGTAAAGACTTTAAGAGATGAGTACGCTGACATTAATGACAAAAAAGTCATCGTATCAAATTTATTTAGAGCGCAAGAGACAGCTGAGCTACTTGGTGTTAAGTCATATGAAGTAGATGAGAGAGTTAGGGAGATAGATTTAGGCGAGTTTCAAGGACATTCTTTCGAGGAGCTAGAAAGAATATATCCAGAAGAGACAAAGAAGCGCTTTGAAGAGCCATTCACATTTAAATTCCCTGGCGGCGAATCATTTACTGACTTAAGAGAGCGCACGAAAGAGTTTTACGAGGAAAAGGTCGAACTTGGTGAGGACGTAGTTGTCATCTCACACGAAGGCTTTATTAGAACTATGCTTTCGATAGCGGTTGACAAAATAGAAGCTTATTACAATTTTAAGATAGAAAACGCTAGGATATGTGAAATTGAAGTTATAGATGGCTTTCCTATCATCAATAAAATAAATTTTGGAGTTTAAAATGGAAGCACAATCAAATCTATTAGAAAAGAAAAAACCTTGGGGACTTAATCAAACACAGCTTAAGTTTATAGCCATACTATCAATGCTAGTTGACCACTTAGTTTACGGCATATTTGAAGTAGGCTTGTATCAAAACATAATTAGCGCATCAAACATCGCCATCGGCGGCTCTTACGTAACAAGCGCGATGATGGAAAAATTAGAGTTTTTTGGCAGGATAGTCATCGGTAGAATTGCCTTTCCACTCTTCTGTTTCTTTATAGTACAAGGCTTTATGCATACAAGAAACAGAATGAAGTACGCCTTAAGACTACTCATCTTTGCATTTATATCAGAAGTGCCATTTGATTTAGTAAGTTCAAACGTCATTTTCGATCCAAACTATCAAAACGTGTTCTTCACCTTGTTTTTAGGCTTGGCAGCACTTATCATCATAGAAAAGTTTGCTAATCAGCCGCTAATAAGAATAATTGGCACTATCGCTTGTATAATCGTAGCGAAGTACTTAAGGTCTGACTATGACATGTTTGGCGTTATGCTTATTATACTTATGTACTTTGTTAGATTTAATAAGTTCCAAAACTTAATGGTCGGCATGTCAACACGCTACTTCTATGGCTTTTACTATCAAATGACAGCCTTCGCACTAATGTACTTATACAACGGAGAAAGGGGGAAGGGTCTTAAATACTTCTTCTATGCATTCTATCCAGTTCACTTACTATTGATTTACTTCTTGAGAATGTATATAGCAAGTAACCCTATAGCAATATTTTAATGAGAAAGACGATAATTATAATTCTGGCAGCCATGCTAATTTCTTTAGTTTCACCTATGTTAATGGCAGAGGAAGCTAGCAAAACCATAAACATAAAAGCAGCAAAATTTGAAGATAATAAAATTGAGATTGAAGTCGATAGCACTGAGCCTTATCTAAGCTTAGAGCTTGATTACAAGAAAGACACGGACAAATGGCTTAGCGAAGATTTTGATAACCTTATTACTTTGACTTACAATGAAAAAACTTGCAAGTACGAGCACAAATTTAAAGATGATATAAAGTTTTCACAAAGCTTTGAGATTAGGCTTAGACCTATAGTAAACGCGGTTAAGGGAGATTTTTCAAATGTGATTGTATTCAAGCACACGCTTAACGCGAAGAACTATGATGCGTGGGCGGTTGACTACATACACAAGGCAGATAGTCTTGGACTAGTCACTGAGTCCATGAGAGAGGACATGAAGGCAGCTACTAGCAGACTAGAATTTGTTGAGGCGCTAATCAAGGCCGTTGAGTATAAGAATACCATCAAAGACTATGATAATGAAGTAGTGAGCGACACGTCATCCATTGCCGTGAAGAAGGCATATAAATTAAAGCTACTGACATACAACGAGTCGAAAACATTTGGACCAGACAGAAAGATTACAAGGGAAGAGGTAGCCGTGATTTTGGATAAACTTGCGAGCGTGATTAAGTTTGAAGATAAGTTCGAGAACAAACTTACTTACAATGATGCGAGCGAATGGGCTCTTGCTTCAATCGATAGCGTTGTTAAGAAGGGACTGCTTCTTGGCGATAATAAGCAAAGATTTAATCCGAAGAAGAACATGACTAGACAAGAAGTACTAGTAACAGTACTTAGATTAATTTAACTATATATTTACTGCTGAGCAATAGCTCGGCAGTTTTTTATAGCAGCTATAGCTTATATCACGTGTTGACAATTGCATTCATCAAGTGTATAATATTTATTAGATATCAATTTATGGAGGTTATTATGAAAAAGATACTAATTGCACTACTACTAGCACTTTCACTATTAAGTGTGGCTTGCTCAGCACCTGCTAACAAAGATGCTGAAAAGAAAACTGAAACTGCTAGCACAGAAAAAACTGAAGAAAAAGATACAGCTGACGATAAGAAGGCTGAAGAAGAAACACCAGAAGAAAGTGGCGACATGAAGGATAAAGTTAATATCAAGTACTTTGATGACTTTAAAGATGGCGAGCTACTTGCTATAGCAAACATCACTAATAACAACGATAAAGAAGATTTATTCGCTGCATACAATGTAAAAGAACTACTTCTAAGTGAAAATGACGACGCAAAAGAATATTTAATCATACCTAAGGAAGACAAGACTGATTTAATAATCAAGGAAAAGGACTCTGAGGGAGATGGCGAATCATTTACGTTAGGTAAGAAGTTTGGACTTAAGCTAGCTATATCAGATGCGGATCTTGAAAAATTTGTCTTCACTATTAAGAATGGTGACAATACTAAGGACTTCAGCATGAAGCTTAAAGAAGACGGCAGCCTAGACCTAGGTAAAGAAGTAATCGAGGTTGTGTTTAAATAATGAACGATAAGACAAAAGGTATTTTATGTATGGTGGCATCTGCACTAGCATTTTCGCTAATGCAGATTGCTGTCAAGCTTACTTCAGACAATGTAAGTATATTTTTACAAGTTGTATTTAGAAATTTTATATTAGCAGTCTTTAGTATAATAATGCTTAAGAAAAATAAAGAAAAGCTAATGCCTGTCAAAGAACACAGACTAGCTTTATTTTTTAGAGGTTTTTTAGGTCTATTCGGCGTTGTTTTGTACTTTTACGCAACAAAGAACATGCCAACAGCCAATGCAGCCATCTTACAAAAGAGCTCACCTTTCTTTGTAATGATATTTGCGGCTATATTCTTAAACGAAAAATTAACTAAAGTTCATGTACTATCGCTATTAATTGCCTTTGTAGGAGCCTACTTTGTAACTAATCCATCAGGCAATTACAATTTGCTTCCAGCTCTATCAGGTATATTCTCAGCCGTATTTGCTGCAGGTGCTTATACCATAATCGGTAAGCTTGGTAAGAGCGAAAATGCTTACAGAATCATGCTAGCTTTTGGAGCTGTTACTTGTGTCAGCTTGTTTATACCACTTGTGATGACATATAAAAGGCCACTTCCTATTGACTGGCTATGGCTATCAATGATAGGCATCTTTGGTGGCTTGGGTCAATATTTATTAACAATTGCCTATCTATATGCACCAGCAGGCGAGGTAAGTATATATAACTACACTTCAGTTATATTCTCAGCTATACTAGGTTTTATAATCTTCGGAGATAAGATTATTCCTATAGAGTTTTTAGGTATAGGACTGATACTTTTATCAGCGCTAATACTATTCTTATATAATCAAAAAAACCTAGGACGTTTTGAAATTAAAAAAAAGTAAAGAATTTTTAAAAAAACTATTGACAAAGAGACGTAATAGATGTATAATTAACGAGTGCTTGATGAGATTAGGCACTTACTAAGACCTAAATAAAAGAAATTAAAGAAAAGTTAAGAAAATTTTAAAAAAGTCTTGACAAGCTTTCTTTTATTTGTTATAATGGCAAAGTAGTTGTTAAGAGAGCTAACTACTTTGGCCGAAGATAGTAAGTGATCTTAATTCCAGAGATATGGTGGGTATAGCCTAGTTGGTTAGGGCGCCAGATTGTGGCTCTGGAGGTCATGAGTTCGAATCTCATTATCCACCCCATAATTTTTTTAAAAATTTGGTCCATTAGCTCAGCCGGCCAGAGCACCTGACTTTTAATCAGGGTGTCCCGCGTTCGAGTCGCGGATGGATCACCAACATGCGGGAGTGGCGGAATTGGCAGACGCGCTAGACTTAGGATCTAGTGTCAACGACGTGGGGGTTCAAGTCCTCTTTCCCGCACCAAAAGAAGTGTTCGCACTTCTTTTTTTTATACATAAATTCTTTTACTAATCCATTGAATTAATCATCGCAAACGCCATTACTATAAACAAGGCTATTAGCATAAAGGTGATTAAAAACTACCAGCATCTATAGCTCAGTGGATAGAGCGGCCGACTCCGGATCGGCAGGCCAAAGGTTCGACTCCTTTTAGATGCGCCAAAAAATTCTTGACAAAGCAAAGTCTTTGTGATAGTATATAATAAATTAATATTTAAAGATAATGAGAGGAAGAGTAGTATACTTAAGCTTATCAAGAGAGGGAATGCTGGCTGTGATTTTCCTATAAGCACTTATATGAAGACTAACCTTGAATCGGATCCGAAAGGAATCACGGAGTGGAGCACGTTATAGCTCTAGAAAGAAGTAATTAGGGTGGAACCACGGTCTCATCGTCCCTTGAGGGATGGTGGGCTTTTTTTTATTTCACCAGAAGATATTATAGGAGGTAAAAATGTCAAAGATTATTGTAGCACTACCTGATGACTCTAAAAGAGAGTATGATAAGGGAGTAAAGCTTTATGATGTGTGCAAGGACATATCAGAAGTATTATTAAGAGATGTATTAGGAGCAGTTGTCAATGGTACAACTATGGGCCTACAAGAAACGCTAGAAGAAGATAGCAAGGTAAAATTTGTTAAGTTTGAAGACAAAGAAGGCAAGGCTATATTCTGGCATACATCAGCTCACCTTATGGCTTACGCAATACAAAGATTATACAAGGACGTTAAGTTCGCCATTGGTCCATCTATTGATGATGGTTTCTACTACGATTTCGATACAGAACATAGATTTGTTCCTGAAGATTTTGAAAAGATAGAAAAGGAAATGACTGCCATAGTTAAAGAAGGCGGCGTTCTTGAGAGATATGAAATGCCAAGAAATGAAGCGATTGAGCACTTCAAGAAAATGGGCGAAAAATATAAAGTTGAATTAATCGAAGATCTTCCAGAAGATGCTCACATATCATTCTACAAACTAGGTGACTTCGTTGACTTATGTAAGGGACCTCACCTATATGACATCTCAAAGATTAAAGCCTTCAAATTGCTTTCAATAGCAGGCGCTTATTGGAGAGGCGATGAACACAACGAAATGCTTCAAAGAATTTACGCTGTATCCTTCCCTAAGAAGAAGATGCTTGACGAGCACCTAGCAAGACTTGAAGAAGCAAAGCTTAGAGACCACAGAAAGATTGGTAAAGAGATGGATTTGTTCAGCATGCACGATGAAGGACCGGGCTTCCCATTCTTCCATCCAAACGGAATGGTTGTTAGAAACGAGCTTCTTTCTTGGTGGAGAGACGTTTTAGCTAAGAATGGTTACGGTGAAATACTAACACCTATCATCTTAAACGAAGACCTATGGCACAGAAGCGGTCACTGGGATCACTATAAAGAAAATATGTACTTTACTAAGATAGATGATAAAGATTATGCAATCAAACCAATGAACTGCCCAGGCTCAACTATAGTTTACGCAAACAGCCAACACTCATACAAAGAGCTTCCAATTAGGTTATCAGAGTTTGGTCAAGTACACAGACACGAGCTTTCAGGTACACTACACGGATTATTCAGAGTAAGAACATTTACTCAAGACGATGCTCACGTATATTGCTTGCCATCACAAGTTGAAGACGAAGTATTTAAGATGATAGACCTAGCAGACTACTTATACAGCACTTTCGATTTTAAATACACAGTTGAGCTATCAACAAGACCAGATGACTTCATGGGCGAGATAGAAACTTGGAATATAGCTGAAGCGGCACTTAAGTCAGCACTTGAAAAGAGAGGCATTGAATACACTATCAACGAAGGTGACGGCGCTTTCTATGGACCAAAGATTGACTTCCACTTAGAGGACGCTATAGGAAGAACATGGCAATGCGGAACTATTCAATTAGACTTCCAAATGCCAATTAACTTCGACTTAACATATATTGATGAAAATGGTGAAAAGAAGAGACCAGTTATGCTTCACAGAGCTTTATTTGGCTCATTAGAAAGATTCTTAGGAGCACTTATCGAAAAATTTATCGGCAAGTTCCCATTATGGCTTGCGCCAGTTCAAGTAAAGATATTATCAATATCAGAAAAGTTCAATGACTACGCAAAATCAGTTTACGACGAGCTAAAAGCAAATGGATATAGAGCCGTTCTTGACGATAGAAATGAAAAGATTGGCAAGAAGATAAGAGAAGCACAAGTGGAAAAAGTTGAGTACATGCTAATAATAGGAGAAGAAGAAGCAAGTACAAAGACAGTAACTATTAGACACAGAGATCTAGGCGACCAAGGAAAAGTGTCATTAGAAGACTTTATGTCTAGAATCAGAAAAGAAATTGATAATAAAGAAATAATTAAGAAAGAAGAAAAATAACATACTACTAAAGTATGAAAATTAAGAAAAAATAGAAAAATTTATTTAAGAATCAAGGGAATTTTTATAAAACCCTTGATTTTTTTTCTGATTTAGTATAAAATAACTAGTACCTAAGGGAGGTAATGCAAATGAAGAATTCAAATTACAGATCATGCGTCTTACTAGTTTCTTTATTCCTAATATCACTGATCGGATTTAAAGACTACGGCGTTATGGTTAAACCTTTCGTTAGCAAAGACAATGTAAAATTTGACGATAAAGAAATTGTTAACATAATAAATGAAGATAAAGACTCATATACAGTTAGTAAAAGCGGCAAGGCTGTTAAGCTTGCAAAGGATGCACTTATTGTGACACAAAAAGATACTAATAAGTATAGAGTAGTTTCATTCACAGGCATATCAGCTTCACAAGGCGTAGCTCCTTTTGATTACTTAATGCCTGGAGAAATTGTCGAGCTTCTACATACTGGTGCAGATGGATCTATATTTTCAGACTCGAAGATGAGAGTTGGTTTATTAGAAATTAAAGACTTGGAAAATATTAAAGAAAGGGCTACTACAGAAGCATACTCAAAGGTCAATAAGACACTTAAGTCTGGAGATAAAACTCTTGTACTAAAGATGAATGATAAGGTTAATATACTTAGCTATGATGGTAAGACATACACATTAAGTGATGGCAATAACACATTCCTAGCACATAAGAATGACATTTCCTTAGTAGAAATAAAAGAAGAAGCAGAAAGCGTAGACAGATCAGCTTACGCTGGACGCAAAGATGTTATGGGCCTTGTAGAATTTGCCAAAGCGCAAATAGGCAAGCCATACGTATACGCAGCAGCTGGTCCAGACAGTTTTGACTGTTCGGGCTTAGTTTACTATTGCTATAAGAACGTTTTAAACATGACTGTTTCAAGATCATCATCAGCACTTGTTTCGTCCGGCGTGCCTGTAGAAAAAGCAAATCTATTACCAGGCGATATACTTTTATTCAACACTTACGGTAGTGGTATATCACACGCAGGCCTATATATTGGCGACGGTAAGATGGTTCACGCATCAAGCGGTAAGATGATGAGCGTTGTAATATCCGATATAAATTCAGGATACTACTTAGATAAGTTTGTTGCAGCAAGAAGAGTAATTAAATAGTTTATATTGAGCTCCTATTTTGGAGCTCTTTTTCATGTCAATGACGCAATGTCTTTGCAAGTATTTCATTTAAGAGGTCTAGATTTAATCTAGGCCTTTTCTCTTTTATAAAACACTTTATTTGTCACAGTGATCACATCTTAAACTATCATGATTATAAGTTGTATTTCGTACCTCACTAGGAAGTTTTCCCTTATATCTTTTGTAATAAATTGAAAATTTGCTTGCAGATGTGTATCCAACAGATTCTGCTATCTCTTTTATAGGTAGCCCTGTGTTTAGTAGAAGTGTTTCAGCCACATTCATTCTTTTTCTCTGAGTATACTCTGTAATACTTTGACCATATTTCTCTTTGAATAGATTTTTTAGTTTAGTTCCACTCATTTTAGATATTTTTTCAAGAGTACCTTGATTTACATTCGTTGCGAAATGATCTTCTAAAAATCTAGCGACATCTTCAAGCGCTTTATCATCATCAATTTCAATTTTATATTTTTTTCTATTTAAGTAGGTATCTATTACTATACTTATCCACTCATTTGCCTTTGCTTTAAAGAAAAAATCAGCGGCGGGTGCGGCCATTTTACAATTTAATATTTCCATTGCAACTTTTTCTAAGGATTTTGTAAGAATTATTTGATTCGGCTGAAGTAAAACTGAATAAAATGATTCTGGATTAATGTTAATAGACGCTAGATGTTTTTCTATTAGCGCTTTTTTAAAACCAATGGAAACAGCAAGATAACAACAATTCTCATGCAATAAAAAAACAAAATCATCTCTTATATTATCAAAATCAAAAGTACATAATGAGTTTGCAGTAATCGTTTGATACGGATTAAACTTTTCTCCATTTGCGCTGACTATGTAGCTTGTGTAAATTGATACATAGTCTGCCATGCTATAAGTACTATTTTGAATTACTTCTTCTTTAATATAAAAATCATGTATATCGATAATGAAGCCTTCTCCTTCATAAAACCAATACAGCCCTTCTGCATAAGTTAAGTTATCTTTATTCCAACAAAAAGTGTGGCCTGCACTTGAGTACTTCTTATTGTTTTTACATTCATCCACCTTCATATAATCTTTTACAAAATCATAATATCTCATAATACACCTATCCCTTTCAGACAATATTCCTAATAGACTTAGTTAGCCGCGGCTATTGCATTACTAATTATACCTGATGTATAATAAAAAAGCAAGGATAAAGATTGCTAGCAAAGAAAATTTTATCTAAAAGGAATATCAAAGAAGGGAGATAATATTATGAAGATTTACAAAAAACTATTTGCTTATGTACAGGATAAAAAATATCTTGGGGCTTTGGCTATAGTTTTTTCTGCTATATCTGCTGTGCTTACGGTATATGGATTTTATTTAATCTACAAATTTCTGGATAATTTAATAATTAATTCAAATTTATCTGGCGCAGAGAGCATAGCATTAAAATCGGTCGTTGCATTAACAAGTGGAGCTATATTATATATTGTTTCAGCAACATTTTCACACATACTAGGATTTAGACTCGAAACAAATTTAAGGAAGAGGGGGATAGACGGCTTAGAGAAAGCAAGTTTCAGGTTCTTTGACCTAAATCCATCTGGTCAAATAAGAAAGATCATTGATGATAATGCCGCGCAAACTCATCAGGTTGTAGCTCACATGATTCCAGATAGTTCTCAAGCAATAGTTACACCCATACTTGTCCTTGTACTAGGCTTTATAGTAAGTATAAGAGTTGGCATAACCTTGCTTGCTCTTACCATAATTGGCGGCTTAATTTTAGGGGCAATGATGGGTGAGCAAGAATTTATGAAGATATACCAAGAAGCCTTATCTAAACTAAGTGCTGAAACTGTTGAATACGTAAGAGGAATGCAAGTTGTAAAAATATTTAAAGCAAATGTAGAGTCCTTTAAAAGCTTTTATAAGGCGATAAAAGATTACTCAAAGTATGCTTATAATTATTCACTATCTTGTAAAATACCTTATGTTTTGTATCAATGGTTGTTTTTTGGCTTGATTGCAATTTTAATTATTCCTATAGTTTATTTTATAAATAGCTTAGGCAGCGCCAAGGTGATTTTACTTGAGCTTATCATGATTTTATTCTTATCGGGAGTTCTCTTTGTTTCATTTATGAGGATGATGTGGTACTCTATGTACATTTCTCAAGGCAATTATGCAGTAGATACTTTAGAGGCACTTTACAATGATATGCAAAAAGACAAATTAGTGCACGGTGATGTCAATAATTTTAAAAACTATAATATAGAATTTGATAATGTAAGCTTTGCTTATAACGATAAAGCCGTCATTGAAAATTTATCCTTTAAATTAGAAGAAGGAAAGTCCTATGCGCTAGTCGGTTCATCGGGATCAGGCAAATCAACAGTAGCAAAACTTATATCGGGTTTTTACAATGTTAATCATGGAAGCATAAAGATAGGCGGCATAGCAATAAGTGAATACTCTGACGAAGCCTTAATTAAGGCAATTTCCTTTGTTTTTCAAGATTCAAAATTATTCAAGCAAAGTATTTATGACAATGTAGCTTTAGCTAATAAAGATGCGGGCAAAGACGACGTTATGAGAGCCTTAAAATTAGCAGGATGCGATTTGATACTAGACAAATTCCCAGAAAGAGAAAATACTATCATAGGTTCAAAAGGAGTTTATTTATCTGGTGGAGAAAAACAAAGAATTGCAATTGCTAGAGCAATTTTAAAGGATTCCAAAATTATCATTATGGATGAGGCCTCGGCGTCTATTGACCCAGATAACGAGTTTGAATTGCAAAAAGCTTTTAAAAATCTGATGAAGGATAAAACAGTTATCATGATTGCGCATAGACTATCTACAATTAAAGACCTTGATGAAGTTATTGTAATGGATAGTGGAAAAATTATAGAGAGAGGCTCTGACAAAGAATTAATGTCAAGAGATACAAGGTATAAGAGATTGCAAGAAATGTTTAACAGTGCGAATGAATGGAGGGTTTCAAATGAAGGAGTTTTATAAAAAAAGATTTGCTCTTACAGATAAAGGAGCAAGAAATTTAAGTAAAGCAACACTGGCTTCATTTTTCGTTTATTGTATAAACATGCTTCCAGCGATATTACTAATGATTTTTGCTCAGGAAGTCTTGGAAAATATTGGTAGAAGCAAGGGATTTTATATGGTATTCTCAGTTTTGACCTTGATAGCAATGTATATTTTGCTTTCTATCGAATACGATAAACTATATAGCACAACATATCAAGAAAGTGCGGATTTAAGGGTAAGAACAGCAGAAAATTTATCAAAACTGCCTTTATCTTACTTTTCTAAGCATGATATTTCAGATTTAGCGCAAACAATCATGGCTGACATTGAAGGTATAGAACACGCGATGAGCCACTCAATACCAAAAGTCGGCGGCATGGTACTTTTCTTCCCACTAATATCCATCATGATGCTAGTGAGCAATGTGAAGATGGGTTTAGCTGTAATTATTCCATCTCTTTTAAGTTTTATATTTATACCACTATCTAAAAAACATTCAGTTAAGGGAGAGAAAGAATATTATAAGGTCTTAAGAGAAAACTCAGAAAGCTTTCAAGAAAATATCGAGATGCAAATGGAGATCAAAGCCTATGGCTTATCAGAGGAAATGAAAGATAAGCTATATGAAAAAATGGATAAAAGTGAAAAAGTGCACTTAAAGACAGAGATGGGACTTATTTTAACTATGTCTATATCTTCAATTTTTAGCTTTATATCCCTTGCTGTCGTAATATTTGTTGGCGTAAATCTAATTATTAATAAAGAGATAAGTGCTCTTTACCTTGTGGGATATTTGCTAGCGTCTATGAAGATAAAAGACGCTCTTGATGCATCTAAAGAGGGAATGATGGAGATATTTTATTTAACACCAAAGATTGAAAGACTAAAAGAAATTCAAAATCAAGAATTACAAGAGGGCGAAGACTATAATTTGAAAAAATTTGATATTGATTTAAAAGATGTTGAATTTGCTTATAATAAAGACGCAAAAGTTTTAAATGGCGTAAGCTTTAAAGCTAAGCAGGGAGAGGTAACTGCTTTAGTAGGAGCAAGTGGATGCGGTAAAACAACTATATTGAAACTTATATCAAGACTTTATGATTATGATGAGGGACAAATCTTAATCGATGGCAAAGATATAAAAGAAATATCAACAGAATCTCTTTTTGATAAGGTTTCAATAGTTTTCCAAGATGTAGTTCTCTTTAATCAAAGTGTTATGGAAAATATTAGACTTGGTAAGCAAGATGCAAGCGACGAAGAAGTAAAAAGAGCAGCAAAACTTGCAAACTGCACAGATTTTATAGAAAAAATGGATAAAGGTTTCGATACAGTTATTGGTGAAAATGGCGCGGAGCTATCAGGAGGGGAAAGACAAAGGTTATCAATAGCCAGAGCCTTCTTAAAAGATGCGCCGATATTGATCTTAGATGAGATAGCAGCAAGTCTTGATGTTGACAACGAGAAAAAAATCCAAGAGTCTTTAAATAATTTAATTAAAGATAAAACTGTTGTCATCATTTCACATAGAATGAAATCTATAGAAAATGCAGACAAGATTGTAGTTCTTGAAAACGGAAGAGTAGAAAGCGAAGGCAAACATGAAGAGCTTTTACAAAAATCAAAAGTTTACAAGAATTTAATAGAAAAAACAAAAATGGCAGAAGAATTTATTTATTAGGAGAGAAACTTTCTAAAAGATATACTTAAAAACTTTTCGCTTGTTATGCAAGACGCAAACTACTATATTACAGATGAAGTGTTCAAAGAGCTTAGTCTAGGAGTAAAGAATTTTGATGAATAAGAGGCAAAAATTATTTTAAAAGATTTAGGCATAGATGAGTTTATTGAATTATAAAAAAGTCAATATAAAAATTTAACACTGCAATCTTTTTAGAATGGTCTAGATTATATCTAGGCCTTTTCTTTTTATCACAGAATTGAGTACTTATTTATCACGGACTAATATTCAAAACTTTAAGATTTTGTATATTACTTTTTTATATTGATTTACTTTATAAAAAATGCTTTTAATATTAAGCAATTTATGATATAATGATTAAATATAGATAATGGGGTTATTGTATGCAAAAATGGTTTTTGAAAAACAGAAATGCTGAGAATTATTCGGCGGTTAAGAGCATAGTAAAGGATGATCTACTAGCAAAAGTTCTTTGCAATAGAGGCGTTGTCGATGCTGATGAAGTCATTGATTACTTAAACGATGACTACACTAAGATTTACAGAACTGATGGCCTTCCAGATATGGACGTGGCGCGCGAAATTATTAAGGACGCTATAGATAATCACAAGAAGATCAGAGTCGTTGGTGACTATGATTCGGACGGCATCATGTCTACTACGCTTTTACTTAGAAGCCTTAAGTCCTTCGGGGCAGAGGCTAGTTTTGAAGTGCCTGATAGAAAGGCGGATGGCTATGGCATCAATAAGCGTATAGTTGATGGCTGCATTAAAGATGATGTAGCAGTCATAATCACTTGTGACAATGGTGTATCAGCCTTTGAAGCAGTGAAATACGCTAAGGATAATGGCATAAAAGTCATTGTTACCGACCACCATTTACCTAAAATTGAAGATGGCAAAGAGATTTCTGTTGAAGCAGATGCAATAATTGACCCAAAAGTTGAAAAGTCATCCTATACATTTAAGGAGATATGCGGAGCCTTTGTTGCTTTTAAATTAATTACATATATTAGCAAAGACTACGACTTTAATCCTGATTTAATTGATGAAATTATTCAGTATGCAGCTTTTGCGACTGTAACTGACATCATGCCGCTGCTTGATGAAAACCGTGACCTTGTAAAGAGAGGCCTGGAGCTAATGAATTCAAGACCAGCCAACGTATTCTATCATTTGAAGAACGAGTTAAAAGTTGATAAGGAGATAAATGTATTTCATATTGGCTTCATTTTGGGTCCATCAGTCAATGCAATAGGCAGGCTAAGTAATGCAAACCACGCAATTGCGGCCTTTGAGTCTTGTGATGATGATAGTATAATTGCAATTTGCAAGGAATTATATGCTCTTAATCAAGAGAGAAAAGATTTGACAGAGCTTGGCTACGATGTGGCAATAAAAGAGATGGAAGCAGATGAGGCTTTTGAGGACAAGGACATAATTATAGTTAAATCCAAAGATATAGAAAGAAGCGTCGCGGGTATTGTCGCTGGAAGGCTTAAGGAAAGGTATTACAAACCAGCCATAGCCTTATATGAAGAAGATGGCGTTTTATATGGTTCGGCAAGATCTATTGAGGAATACAATATATTTGACGAGCTAAACAAGGCTAAGGAGCTTTTAAATAGCTTTGGCGGACATAAACTAGCGGCGGGCTTAGAGCTTAAGCTTGATAATTATGACGATTTTGTCACACTTTTAAATGAAAATTCGACTCTGACAGATGAGGATAAGATAGAAAAGATATATATCGATGCCTTTTATCCAATTGATTTTCAAAAATTTTCGACTTATGACACAATTGAAAAGTTAAAACCATTTGGAGAGAAGAACCCTGCTGTACTATTTGCAGATAAAGACCTTATTTTAAAGGATATAAGCGTTTTTGGACAGAATCGCAGCGTGATAAAGCTAAAATTCAGAACTAAGCTTGATAATATAATGATGGCTATACTATTCTATAAGGAAGATGAATTTAAAAAAGACTACGAAGATCAGTTTAACTCTGATATATACAGGGATTTAGCAAGTGGCAAGGAGATAATTATGGACATTTGCTACAATCTTAGAATTAATGAGTACATGAATAATAAAAATCTAGAAATAAATATTAAGCACTTTAGATTTAGGAGGTGAGCTTATGATAGAAGATTTAATCAAAATTATTGAAAAATACATGACTGAAGAGGAAGTTGCCTTTGTAATGAAGGCTTTTGAATATGCTAAAATGATGCATAAGGATCAAAAGAGAAAGTCTGGCGAGCCTTATATAATTCACCCTGTCAATGTTGCTATCATACTCGCTGACCTAGATATGGACGTCGAGACCATCATAGCTGCGCTTCTTCATGATGTGGTTGAGGATACGCCTGCGACTTATGATGATGTAAAGAACATGTTCTCAGAGGACATCGCAAATATTGTCGATGGGGTAACAAAGTTAAATAAATTAAATTACAAGAGCTCTGAAGATTTTCAAGCAGAAAACCTTAGAAAGATGATTCTTGCTATGAATAACGACATCAGAGTCATCATTGTAAAACTTGCAGATAGACTACATAATCTTCGTACGCTTGAGTATATGAACGAAGAAAAGCAAAAGCAAAAGGCTAAGGAAACTATAGAGATATATGCGCCACTTGCTGGTAGGCTCGGAATTTTCAAGATTAAGTGGGAGCTTGAAGATTTATCTTTAAGGTATCTTGATCCAGAAGGCTACTACGACTTGGTTGAAAAGATCAACAAGAAGAGGAGCGAGCGCGAGAAAGAGATCAATGAGATTATAAAGGCTATATCAACTGAGCTTGATAAGCAAGAGCTTCACTACGATATAAGCGGTAGACCGAAGAATTTCTACAGCATATACAAGAAGATGAATGGCAAGAACAAGAGCTTTGAGAGTATATATGATTTAATTGCCGTGAGGATACTTGTCGACACGGTTAAGGACTGCTACGCTGTTTTAGGTATAGTGCACTCCATGTGGAAGCCACTTCCAGGCAGATTCAAAGACTACATCGCTATGCCTAAGCCAAACATGTATCAATCGCTGCACACAACTGTTATTTCTGACACTGGAGAGATATTTGAGATACAGATTAGGACTTACGAAATGCATGAAGTGGCCGAATACGGTATCGCTGCGCATTGGAAATATAAGGGTGGCAAGGCTCAAGGCAAGGACGTTGACAACAAGCTTGACTGGCTAAGGCAATTGCTTGAATGGCAAAAAGACTTAAAGGATCCAAAAGAGTTTATTGATACGTTAAAGATAGACTTTTTCGATGATGAGGTCTTTGTTTTCACGCCTAATGGTGATGTTGTCGACCTTCCAGAAGGTTCGACTCCGGTCGACTTTGCTTATAGAGTACACACAGGCGTTGGTAACACTTGTGTTGGAGCTAAAGTTGACTCAAGGATAGTTCCACTAAACTATAAGCTTAAGAATGGTAATATAGTTGAGATTATCACGCAAAAATCAGCTTCTGGCCCAAGTAGAGACTGGCTAAAATTTGTAAAGAGCCCAAGAGCTAAACAAAAGATTAAACAATGGTTCAAGTCTAAAGAAAAAGACATCAGCATTGAGAAGGGCAAGGAGCTATTTGAGAGAGAAGCGAAAAAGCTTGGTCTTGATACAAATATTCTCGATAATGAAAAGATTTATAATAAATTAGCAAAAGAACTTTCAATTAACTCTATCAGTGATTTGTTCGCATCCATTGGTTATGGTAATTTTAAAGAGAAGCTTGTTATTAATAAGATTTTAAATATTAAAAATGCTATAGAAAATATTGGTCTAACAAAGAACGAGGACGACTACCTAAAGAGCTCTTCATCGAAGAAAGATGCTACAGGTGTTAAAATCGATGGCCTTGAAGGCATGAAGATAAAGTTTGCCAAGTGTTGTAACCCAGTGCCTGGCGATGAAATCATTGGTTTTGTTACTAGAGGCTATGGTGTTTCTATACACAGAAAGGACTGCACAAACATTGCCAATTTCTTAGACTCAGACAGATGCCTCGAGGCAGAATGGGATGCGGCATCGAGTGAAAAGTTCCTTGCAAATGTTACAATCAGAGCGGTTGACAGGACAGGAATACTTTCAGAGATAACTGCTATGGCGAAAGAAGCAAATGTTGGTATACAATCACTTAGTGCAAAGAGCAATACCATTAGCGATATATTTATATATTTGACTTTTGAAGTAGTGGGAAAGGATGAGCTTGACAAGATGATACAAAAGCTTAAGACTATAAACGGCATTTTAGATGTGTACAGGTCATAGATATGAGAGCAGTTGTACAAAGAGTAGAAGAAACTCGTTTAGAAGTTGATGAAAAAGTAATTAGCAAGATTAATGGCGGCCTTTTGGTCTACATCGCTGTTGAGGACGACGATACAGAGGCAGATCTTGATTATATCTTCAAAAAGGTGAGTAATCTAAGGATATTTTCTGACGAAGATGACAAGATGAATCTATCTGTTCAAGACATAGGCGGCGAGATACTTCTTGTTTCACAGTTCACTTTATATGGTGACGCGAGAAAGGGCAATAGACCAAACTTTATGAAGAGCGCCAAGGCTGAAAAGGCTGAGAGCTATTACGAAATATTTAAAGAAAAGTTAAAGGCAAGTGGAATAAAATATCAATCGGGCGTTTTCGGAGCGGATATGCATATACACGCACATCTATCTGGACCGGTTACTATATTATTAGATTCAAAGAAGGAGTTTTAGATGAATATTTTTAAGAAAAATGTTGGGGTTTATGGATCAAATTCATATATCATAAGTAATGATGCTGGCGACGCCATAATTATAGACGTTGGTGGCAGTGCAGATGATTTATATGCTTACATCAAAGAGCATAATTTAAATCTAAAGGCAATACTACTCACACATGGTCACTTTGATCACATTTTGGGCGTAAATGCTTTAAGAGAGTTGACAGGAGCACCATCTTATATATCTAAAGATGATTTAGAGATGACGCAAAAAACTGATTTTATGCTAAATGAGAAGATGAGAAATTATATCGACGAGCCAATCAATATAGATCACACTATTGATGAAGAAGGCAGTTTGAAATTTGGCGATATCGAAGTTAATGTAATTAAGACACCAGGCCACACAAAGGGCGGCCTGACATATCAAATTGAGGACGGCTTATTTGTTGGCGACACTATATTCTTCCACTCTGTTGGTAGAAGCGACCTTTATGGTGGCAATGAAGATGAACTAATTGACTCTGTTAATAGAGTTTTGGCTTTAGAAGGTAATTACACAATATATCCAGGTCACAGCATGAACACATCATCTGATGAAGAAAGAGCAAATAATCCTTACGTAAATGCTAAGAGAAGCTAGTATAAAGAGGATAAAGGAGCTCTTTTGGGAGTTTCAAAATATAAAGTCCGGTATTTCTTATGAGATTTTGGATGATGGTGTGAAATTCTCTATAGATGGCAAAGAGAGGACGCTTACGGGTTTTGATGAGCTTAGAAATAATGAGATGAAATCTCTTATATATAAGACCAGCTATCAAATGTCAAGAGAAAATAAAAATTAATTCATCTTGAGATTTAAGGCATGTCAAACAAGCCTAAAAAATTAGGCTTAAAAATAAATTACAATTGAATAACAACTAAATATTAGGTACGTAAGCTTTGTTATCTCTTAAAACAGCAAAAATGATGTTAGTAAGCTTTCTTGCAACAGCACCAATAGCTGTACCATGAGCCTTACCCCTTTGTCTAAGTTTTTGATAATAGATAGACAAAGCCGGATCCTTAAAAGCAGCAACACTAGCAGCAAGCCAAATAGCACGTCTAAGATAGGGAGAACCACGTTTAGAAATTTTAGTGTCAGTTGCATTAAAATTGCCAGACTGTTTAACAGCAACGTCTAGACCGGCATAAGCAACTAATTGATTAGCTCTCTCAAAACGAGAAATATTACCGATTTCTGAGAAAATAGTGGCACCTAAGACATCACCAATACCAGTGATAGAAGTGATAACAGGGCATAAAGAATTAATCATAGAAGAAATCTCATCTTCAATCTCAAAAATCTGATCTTCAAGAAAAGAAATTTGAGCAATAATTTGTTTAATTTGAAAAGAAAAAGACTTCAAAGCAAACTTAATACCAAAAGAATTAGTAGCTTTGTCTTGGATTTCTTTAGCCTTATCAATACCAAATCGACCCTTACTACACTTAGACAAAAGTATAGCAAGATCATTAGCAGGAATAGAAATCATATCCTTAGGTAAAGGATACTTACTCAAAAGCTCTTTAGAAGTGACACTATAGATATTAGAAAAGAGTGAAGAATATTCAGGAAAAACCTGATCTAAAATAGCAACAAGCTTTCTTTTCCAATCAGAAGTTTCATCAACAAGAGCAAACCTGAACCTAGAAAGATTTCTTAAAGCAAAAGTATCCTCATCAGAAAAATGAGAAACAGAAAACTCACCAAATCTAAGAATTTGAGCAATAACAAAGGAATCCACAGAGTCATTTTTAGTCTGTCTAATATACATCTTTCTAAAAGCATCAGACTGAATAGGATTAATAACAATACAAGAAAAACCTAAATCAATCAAGAAAGAATAAAGAGACAGCCAATAATGGCCTGTAGCTTCCATACCAATAATGCAATTGTTAGAATCAATTGAAAAAGAGGAAATAAGTTTCTGAAATTTCTCTAGACCTTTAATAGAATTAGAGAAGGAAAAAGAATCAGAAACAAGTTTTCCATTAGAATCGATTATTGAGGCTTCGTGTTTATTTTTTGCAATATCAATACCAATGTAGAGCATAAAATCACCTAGCTTTAATATAAATTTAGATAGAGAAAGAATCCTCAAGAACTTTACGACAATCAAACCTCGTTAGATATACAGCAACGAAATGTGCTATCCAGCTCATACTGATAAGGACGTAAAGTAGAGGCGTAACCCTTATTTAGGAAGACTAGCTTCAAGGAGTGATTCTACGACCTCTATCTATACAGCTATTATCCCATAAGAAAGTGGGATTTGAAACAAAATGTAGTATTTATTACTACAAGTACATTATACGAGGAGTTCTTAAAGGAAGGCCTAAGTCTTCCTTGGGGTATATTAACTGGAATTAAGCCCTTAAAGCTATATGCCAAGGCAGATGATAAAGAGGCCTTTAAAGAAAAATTTTTTATCTCAGACGAAAAGTTTGAGCTAATGGAGAGAACTTTTAGAAATCAGCATCTTAACTTTGAGCCAAAATATAGCTTGTATATACACATACCATTCTGTAAGGGGATTTGCTCCTACTGTTCATTTTACACAAACGATATAAGTAAAAAAGATTTTGATTTTACTAAGTACATTGACACAGTTATTGATGAGATGAAATTTGAGAGCAAAAGAAGAGATATATCGAAGCCGGACAGCATATACATAGGTGGCGGGACGCCATCTGCAATTGACAAGGCTAATATCCAAAAGCTTTTAAAATACATTAATGAGAATTATAAATTTAAAGAGCTGACCTTTGAATGTGGTAGAGCGGATACTATGGATAAGGAGCTACTTGATATACTTGAAAAATACAAGGTAAATAGGATTTGTATCAATCCTCAGACTATGAATGAAGAGACGCTCAAAAGAGTTCACAGAAATGCTGGCCTTGATGAGCTTTATAAGGTTTATGAACTTGCTAGAGGATATGATTTTGATATCAATATGGATCTTATCATTGGTCTTGAGGGCGAGAAGAGAGATGATTACATTAACTCGCTTAAAAAACTTATAGCTATGAGACCTGAGTCGATTACAATACACAATTTAGCTCTAAAAAGAAGGGCTGTTCTAGCTCAAAATGACTTTAAGCTCGAAAACATCGATTTATCTAAAGAGCTTTACACCATGCTTTATGTGGCAGGCTACGAGCCTTACTACATGTACAGGCAGAAGATGACAAACTCAAATCTCGAAAACGTAGCTTTTTCACTAAGGGGCAAAGCGGCCATTTACAATGTGATTTCGATGAACGATTTGACGAGCATATACGCTTTTGGTGCTGGAGCCGTATCAAAATACATTGACAAGGACAATTTAGAGCGCAAATTTAATTACAAAGACATTGATTTGTATATAAAAAACGTTTATAATAAAGATATATAGTATTATTGGGAGGATATTTATGGAAACAATGGGAAACTTACGCAGGAGTGAATACTGCGGGGAACTAAGGATGAAAGACATAGAAAGGGAAGTTGTACTAATGGGTTGGGTGCAAACTCAAAGAAACTTAGGACAACTTATCTTTGTTGACATAAGAGACATTAGTGGCATATCTCAAGTCGTTTTTGATGAGACCATCACTAAGGATGTCTTCGAAAAGGCCCAGGGACTTAAGGGCGAATACGTTATAGCCGTTAGAGGTAAGGTTAGAGAGAGATCTCAAAAGAATCCTCATATCCCAACTGGTGATATTGAAATTTTAGCTGAAGAGCTTAAGATACTTGATACAGCTCAAACTCCACCTATTTACGTAAAAGACGATGACAATGTAGGTGAGCAAATGAGACTAAAATACAGATTCTTAGACCTAAGAAAGCCATTCATGCAAAAAACTCTTATGACAAGAGCAAAAATTTATAAAGCTTTCAGAGACTTTTTAAATGACAACAGATTTATAGAAATAGAAACACCTATACTTGGCAAATCAACTCCAGAAGGAGCTAGAGACTATATCGTTCCAAGTAGAGTTAACCCTGGAAAGTTCTTTGCCTTGCCACAATCTCCGCAATTATTTAAGCAATTACTAATGGTTTCAGGCATGGATAGATACTACCAAATCACTAAGTGCTTCAGAGACGAAGACCTTAGAGCCAACAGACAACCAGAATTTACTCAAGTCGATATCGAAATGAGCTTCGTTGATGAAGACGATGTTATGTCAATCAATGAAAAGCTTATAGCACATATATTTAAAGAAATTTTGGATATAGATATCAAGCTTCCTCTAAGAAGAATGCCATTTGATGAAGCGATGGATAAGTATGGCGTTGATAAACCGGACTTAAGATTTGGCTTCTTGATTCATGATGTGAGCAGCATATTCAAAAACAGCGGCTTTAAGGTGTTTAAAGATACTGTTGACGCTGGCAATATGGTTAACGCAATCAATGTTGATGGCTACCAAGATAAATTCACTAGAAAAGATATTACTAAGCTAGAAGACTTTGCAAAGACATTCGGAGCAAAGGGACTTGCTTGGGTTAAGTATGTAGATAATGAATTTACTGGTCCTATAGCAAAATTCTTTACTGATGAAGAAAAAGAAGCTCTTATAAAAGAGCTGGATATAAAGAACAACGACCTAATTTTATTTGTTGCAGATAAAAAATCCATTGTTAAGAAGACACTTGGTAACTTAAGAAATGAAATAGCAAAAGAATTAAATTTAAATGATCCAGATAAGTTTGAACTACTTTGGATCACAGACTTCCCATTATTTGAATACAGCGAAGAAGAAGGTAGATACATGGCTATGCACCATCCATTCACACATCCTAAGATTGAGGACATACCATATATCGAAGAAAGAAAAGATACTGTTAAGGCAAAAGCATATGACATCGTTATTAATGGCGAAGAAATTGGCGGAGGTAGTATAAGAATTAATAACTCCGATCTACAAGAAAAGATGTTCAAGGCACTTGGTTTTACTAAAGAAAGAGCTGAAGAACAATTTGGTTTCTTCATCGAGGCCTTCAAGTACGGCGCTCCACCTCATGGAGGTATTGCTTATGGTGTGGATAGATTCGTTCAATTACTTACAAAGCATGACAATATCAAAGACGTTATCGCTTTCCCTAAGACGCAATCAGCAACAGACCTATTAACAGGTGCACCAAGTGAAGTTGATGACAAGCAATTACATGAAGTATCAATAAAGGTTGATATAAATGAAGCCCAAAAGAACGATTAGGACGAGAGTTGTATTAGGAGACGAAGTTTACAATAGTTTTAAAGATGTAAATGTCTTAATAGTAGGAATAGGCGGCGTCGGCTCTTTTACTTTAGAATCCTTAGTTCGCTTTGGTATAGAGCATATAACTATAGTTGATTACGATACAGTAAGTGAATCGAATATCAATAGGCAGATATTAGCCCTTGAAGATACCATTGGCAAGAAAAAAGTCGATGTCATGAGGGAAAGACTCCTTAAGATCAATGATGAACTCGATATAAGGTGCATAGACAAGATTTATTCGAAAGAGATAAATGATGAGATATTCGATAGAGACTACGATTATGTAGTTGACGCCATTGACATGCTGAAAAATAAAATTGAGCTTATTGAGACATGTATAGAAAAAGACATAAAGATTATCAGCGCAATGGGTTGCGGTAACAAGCTTGATCCAACTAAGATTGAGATATCAACACTTGATAAGACGAGCGTCTGCCCATTAGCAAGAAAATTAAGGCAAAAGATAGATAAAAGAGTACAAAAGAAGATAAATGTAGTTTATTCAAAAGAACTACCCATAGAGAAAAAATTAAAGGATGATGATAAGGTGGTGACAGGGTCGATATCCTTTGTAACAGCTACAGGCGGCTTATTAATTGCGTCTAAGCTTGTTAATGACCTATTAGATGGAAGTAAATGAAAGTATAGGTAGAATTATTAAGATAGAGGCTGGCGAAATGCTAATCTCTATGAAGAGAGACTCAGCTTGCGGCTCGTGCGAATCGTGTGCTGCTGGATGCGAAGCAAAAGAGCACATAATTAAAGCAAAGCCAAGAGCAAATTACAATGTAGGCGATTTAGTATCTATAAAAGTCGATTCAAGAAAGATGTTAAGAGGGGTAATGATGGTTTATTTAGTACCGCTACTAGCATTTTTGATAGGAATTTTTGCTTCAAACTATATTTTTAATAAATTAAGCTTTAAAGTTCCTGATTTTTATAGTATAATAATAGGTGTAGTCCTACTATTAATTTCTCTAGTCATAGTTAAGTCGTATGATAAAAGATATTCTAACGAGGACAATGATTTATTAATCATAAGTAAGTTAAATTAATTTAATTAAAGGGAGGAAATTAACATGGATTTTGACAATCTAAAAAAGACAGACAAAGAGATTTATGATGTCATCGAAAAGGAACATGACAGACAACAAGATCACTTTGAAATGATAGCATCTGAAAACTACGTTTCAAGAGCTGTTATGGAAGCAATGGGAAGTGAATTAACTAACAAATACGCTGAAGGATATCCAGGAAAGAGATACTACGGCGGATGCGAAGTAGTTGACATCGCTGAAAACATTGCTAGAGATAGACTATGTAAGTTATTTGGCGCTGAACACGCAAACGTTCAACCACACTCAGGAGCTAATGCCAATATCGGTGTTTACTTCTCTATACTAAAACCTGGCGACAAAGTATTAGGTATGAACCTTAACGAAGGTGGTCACTTAACACACGGTTCACCAGTTAATATCTCAGGAACATATTTCGACTTCGCAGCTTATGGCGTTGACCCAGAAACAGAAGTTATTAACTATGATACAGTTAGAGAAATTGCTCTAAAAGAAAAACCAAAGCTAATAGTAGCTGGTGCTAGTGCTTATCCAAGAATCATCGATTTCAAGAAATTCAGAGAAATCGCTGACGAAGTAGGCGCTATGCTAATGGTAGACATGGCACACATTGCTGGTCTAGTAGCTACAGGCTTCCATCCATCTCCAGTACCTTATGCAGACTTTGTTACAACAACAACTCATAAGACACTAAGAGGACCAAGAGGTGGAGCTATACTTTGTAGAGAAGAAAATGCAAAGAAACTTGACAAGGCAATCTTCCCAGGAACACAAGGTGGACCACTAATGCATGTTATAGCAGCAAAAGCAGTTGCATTTGGTGAAGCACTTAAACCAGAATTTAAAGATTATTGCAAGCAAATCTGTGACAACGCTCAAGTACTTGCTAAGGAACTTGATAAATACGGATTTAGATTAATTTCAGGCGGTACAGATAACCACCTAATCTTAATCGATGTTAAGAAGAAAGGCTTCACTGGTAAAGAAGCTGAAGCAATGCTTGGTGAAATCGGTATTGCAGTTAACAAAAACACAATTCCTAACGAAACTGAATCTCCATTCGTTACAAGCGGTATCAGAATTGGTACTCCAGCTTTAACAACTAGAGGATTCAAAGAAGACGAAATGAGAGAAGTTGCTGAAATCTTCAGAGATACATTTGATACATCAATCAACAGAAAACAAATCAGACAAAGAGTATCAGACATCTGCAAGAGATTCCCAATGTACGAAGGCATATTCTAAAAAAACGAATAAAGATTATATTAGAAGCGAAAGATATCTTTCGCTTCTTTTTTATGCGCGATAATGGCTTAAGCACCATATTGATAGCGGCGTCAATTATAAAAGAGAAAAATCGTTTCACGCTTAAAACGATATGGCTAAATCGATATTAATATAAATTGTATAAGTCTCCTTATATTAATGAGAAAATATATCTTTTAATAGATATTAAAGTGTTGAAAACTGCGTCCCGTTATGTTATAATAATTAAGATAAGGAGGTGTCTAATATGAATAGAGCTGTAGTTAGTATAGTAGGCAAACCAAACGTTGGTAAATCAACTTTATTTAATAAGATTGTTGGTAGAAGAATATCTATCACTGAAGACACACCTGGTGTAACAAGAGACAGGATATACGCTGAAGCAAGCTGGCAACAACACGTTTTTGACATCATCGACACTGGTGGACTTGATCCTTTCGATGATGACAAGATCATGTCAAACATTCGTAAGCAAGCGAACATCGCTATCGAAGCTTCTGATGTAATACTCTTTGTAGTTGATGGCAAGAATCCTGCCACTGCACTTGACCATGAAATTGCAAATATATTAAGAAAATCAAATAAAAAGGTTATTTTAGTCGCAAACAAGACTGAGGGTAAGATAAAAGATGAGTTTTATAGTGTTTATGAACTTGCTTTAGGCGAACCGATATCAATATCTGCTGAACAAGGCCTCGGTATAGGAGATCTTCTTGATGAGATTGTAAAGAACTTCCCTGAAGACAGAGACTTTGAAGAGAAGGAAAATTTATTAAAGGTCGCTTTTATCGGAAAGCCAAATGTTGGTAAATCATCTTTAACAAATAGAATCTTAGGCGAAGAAAGAGTTATAGTAACTGATATCGCTGGAACTACAAGAGATGCGATTGACTCATATATTAATATAAAAGGACAAGAGTTTATGTTCATCGACACAGCTGGGTTGAGAAAGAAATCTAGAGTTGACTCATCTGTCGAAGCGTACTCACAAGTTAGAACGCTTTCAAGTGTTGATAGAGCTGATGTCTGTGTATTTTTGATAGACGCGATTGAAGGCTTTACTGAGCAGGACTCAAAAGTAGTTGGCTACGCTCACAATCAAGGCAAGGCCATAATCATCTGCGTAAACAAATGGGATATAGTAGAAAAAGATTCGAAGACTATGAAGACATTTACTGATAGCCTTAGAAATAATCTGCCGTTCTTATCATATGCGCCAATACTATTCATTTCGGCACTAACTGGTAAGAGGGTAGATGAGCTTATTGACAAGATTATGGAAATAAATGAATCATATAGCCATAGGCTTTCAACTGGTTTATTAAATGACATAATCGCAAACGCGACACTAATCAATCAGCCGCCATCTGACAAGGGTAAGAGGCTTAAGATACTTTACGCAACACAGTCAGGCACTAGGCCACCAGAGTTTACCATCTTTGTTAATGATAAGGAGCTAACACATTTTTCATATACAAGATTTTTGGAAAACCAAATAAGAAATGTTTATCCTTTTGAGGGAACATCCATAATCATAAACTATAAGAACAGGAGCGAGTAATGAAGGTCGTAATATTATTTCTTCTTTCTTACTTGATTGGCTCGGTCTCAAACTCTTACATCTTAGGTAAAATATTTAGGATGAAGGACATTAGGGACTACGGAAGCAACAATGCTGGCGCTACTAACGCGTTTAGAGTATTGGGAGCAAAACTTGGTATAATCACGCTGCCCTTAGACGTATTTAAAGGCGTTTTAGCTGTGTATATTGCTAGATACTTTGAAGTAGCTTATGCTCAGTACATCGCTTTACTAGGCGCAGTTCTTGGCCATGATTTTCCCTTCTACTTAAATTTTAACGCAGGCAAAGGCGTTTCAACAACTGTAGGCGGAATAATTGCCATAGACTATAAGCTTGGAGCAGCGATTGTAGTTTTAATGTTTATTATAGTTTTGATCACAAAATACGTTTCATTAGCGTCTTTACTTATGTTCATAGGTTTCTTTGTATGCACATGGCTTAAGTTTAAAGAGATAAATTTAGCTGTAATTCTTAGTTTTGCTATTGCCGTTCTTGGCATAATAAGGCATGCTAAGAACATTCATAGACTAGCAAAAGGAGAAGAAAATAAATTTTATATATTTAAAAAGTGAGGCAGAGTTTTGAAAATTTCAATTATAGGTGGAGGTAGCTTTGGTTCAGCACTAGCTATACATCTAGCAAAGAGTCAAGAAGAATTAAGTCTATATATTAGAAATAAGGATTCTTACAATTTAATAAAAGAAACTCGTATGAATAAAAAATATTTGAAGGAAGTTAAAATTCCTGAGAATATAGTTTTGCTTAACGATATAGAAGAAGCGGTTAAAGACGCTGATATCGTTGTGCTTGCGGTACCAAGTCAGGAGCTTAGAAATGTCTTAAAGACTATAGAAGCTTATATTAATGAGGATAAGATCTTTGTTAATGTTAGTAAAGGTATTGAGATAGCTACACTTAAGACTATGAGCGAAGTCTTCTATGAATTCAATCCAAAGGGAAGATTTGTATCATTGTCTGGTCCATCACATGCAGAGGAAGTCGCTGTTAGTATACCGACAACCATAGTCAGCGCTTCAAAATCTGTATCTGATGCAGAATTAATTCAAGATGTATTTTCAAGCGATAATTTAAGAGTATACGTTAATGATGACCTTTTAGGCGTTGAACTTGCTGGAGCAACAAAAAATATTATTGCTTTAGGAAGTGGTATATGTGAGGGAAGAGGCTATGGTGACAACACTAAGGCGGCACTTATCACAAGAGGTATACACGAAATAACTAAGCTTGGACTTGCTTTTGGCGCAAAAGCTTCTACTTTCTACGGACTTGCTGGCATTGGCGACTTGGTCGTTACTTGCACTAGTAAGCACTCAAGAAACAAAACTTGTGGTGTATATATAGGCGAAGGCCTTTCGACAGATGGTGCCATTGACAAGGTTGGCATGGTTGTAGAAGGCATAAAGACTACTAAATCGACTTATATGCTTAAAGAAAAATACTCTGTTGAGATGCCTATAGTTGATATGATGTATAAACTTTTATACGAAGACTATCCTCTAGACAGCGTTGTAGCTGAGCTTATGGGTAGACCACTTAAGCACGAGATGGAAAAGTATGAAGATAGATAAGAAGAACGGCAAAGGCTTCTCAAGTTTTTTAGGAGCTCTAGTTGCTTTTATATTTATAATCATAGCTTTTAACACCATAATCACATCCTTCTTTAAAAAGGATATCAAGACACAGACGCCTGTTGAAGAAGTTTTTTATAATTCGGTTGCGATGAACTCAGCACTTATTAAGACTGAAGAAGTTTATCAAGCAGGAAGACATTCTTACTTCACGACACAAGCTAAAGAAGGCGAAAAGGTAAAAAGAGGCCTTGAAAACTTAAGCGTAACAAAGAGCGCTAACGATCTTATTGATAAAAAGATTGATGCAATAAATAAAAGGCTAAAGGATCTTGATTATGACACTTCTGGTGAAGAGAGTATTGATCAAAAGGCTATGAATAGAAAGATTAAGGCTTTACAGATAAGCATAAATCAAAAGAGATACGAAGATCTTTCTCAAATATTAAACAGCAGTGAAGATGAAGAGGATAAATACTACGAAAGTATTAAAAACTACTCCATTGACAAACTTTTAGAGATGAAGGACGAGTTAAACGAAAGCAAGAGAAGTGAGGCCCCAGCTGTAAAAGTGTCGATGTCGGGTATAGTTAGCTACTTTATCGATGGACTTGAAGATAAGTATACGAATGAAAATTTTGATGCCTTATTCGAGAAGGATTTGATTGAAGATAGCAAGAGCTACAGTCTAAACCAAGGCAAGAGCAATGATAACTTCAAGATACTTGATAATTTCTCTATGAATATACTTGCTTTTTCAGACGATAAAAAGCTTGAAGATGTCAATGTTAATGACGTAGTCCTTATTGAGTGGGACTTAACGGGAACAAAGACTTACGCGAGAGTACTTAAGAAAGAAAAGAGTGGGGATACTTATAAATTTCTATTAAACATCAGAGAAAGGATATCCGAGCTTTATAAAGATAGATTCTCAAAGATGGAAATCATTTTTGATGAGTATAAGACATTTAAACTACCAAAAAGCGCCTTAGTTGATAGAGGCAGCGAAAAAGGGGTATATATAAAAGACATAGACAATACTATAAGATATAAAAGAGTGCTCTTAGTTGGCAGCGACCGTGACAACATCTACGTTATGAGGACTGACGATAACGGTCTTATGAAGTATAAGAAACTAAAGTTTAAGAGCATAAAATATTATGACGAAGTTGTGGTATTTCCATCTACTGTAAAGGAGGGCGACATACTATAATGAGTGTAGGAGAAAATTTAATAGATCTTTTAGAGTCTATTGACAAAGAGATTGATCTTGCAGGTAGAAAGAAAGATGAAGTAAAGCTCTTGGCAGTAACAAAAACTGTTGACGTAGAGAGGATCAAAGAGATAAAAGAATTTGGTCTAAAAGAGATTGGCGAGAACAAAGTTCAAGAGATAGAAGAAAAGTATGACGCTTTAAAGGATGACTTCGACTTTCATATGATAGGTAGCCTTCAAAAGAACAAGATTAACAAGCTTCTAGGCAAGATTAAGATGATTCATTCACTTGATAGCTTGAGTCTTATCGAAGCACTTGACAAGAGGCTAGCAAATAATAATATGGAGCTAGATGGTTTATTGCAAGTAAATATCTCGAAGGAAGAGTCAAAGAGCGGCTTTTACAAGGATGAGGTTGAGGAAGTCCTAGAACAGATGCACGAGTACAAGAACTTACATATCTTGGGCTTTATGACGATGGCGCCATTCACAGAGGATGAGGCTGTTGTTAGAAACACATTCAGAGGCCTTTACGAGCTAAAGGAAAAGCTGTCGGCAAAGAATTTTGACAATGTTGACTTAAAGTATCTATCCATGGGTATGACACATGATTATAGAATAGCAATACAAGAAGGATCAAATATATTGAGGATCGGCTCAAAGATATTTGGCGAAAGAAATTATTAGGAGGTTTATTATGGGTTTTATGGACAAAGTAAAGTATTTCTTAGGCTTCGGCGATGACGACGAATACGATGAAGAATACTATGACGAAGAAGAGGATGAAGTAGTGGAAGAAGAACCACAAAGAGAATCATCTTTCTTCTCAAAGAAGAAGGAAAAGGAAAACATTGTTCCTATTCAAAGAAAGACTGGAGCAATGATTATCACAGTACAAGAACCACTTGGCTATGACGAAGCACCACTTATTATCGATGACTTAAGATTAGGCAAGGCAGTTGTTGTAAACTTCGAACAACTAGAAGCAAGTGTAAAGAGACAAATTTTTGATTTTATCAATGGCGGTATCTATGCTATTGACGGAAGCATTCAAAAAGTGACAAGAGACATCTTTGTTTTAGCACCAAAGAACATTGCTATAGACGGTATCAAAGACGAACTTAAAAACAGAGGCATGTTTCCATTTTAATGAATAAGTCAAAGAATTTAGATCATATAAGTACTGAGAACAAAGAGATTGCAAGAAGGGTTATAGATCTTTGTGAGATAGTGTCAAGGACTAAGTCCACTGAGTGCACAGACTTCTACAACCCTTTTGAAGTGAAAGAACTCACTTCGCTTATCAATACTTATGATACTATAAGTTTTAGCCTTATTGGGAATGAAGATTCTGAAAGTAAGGCTATTTTAATTTATCCTGAATATATGGACGAGCTAAATCCATCTGACTATGTAAGTCTAGTTAAGATAGATAAAAAAGATTATGAGATCGCTCACAAAGACGTTTTAGGCTCAGTTCTTTCGCTTGGAATCAAGAGGGAAAAGCTCGGCGACATCATTATAAATGACAAAGCTATATACTTTTACATCAGAAATGAGATTTTGGATTACGTTTTGCTTAATCTTGAGAAGATAAAAAACTATGGTGTAGAGCTTGAAGTAATTGATTTAGCTACGCCTATATCAAGAGATGTAGATTATGAAGAAAAGCTTATAACATGCGCATCAGCAAGGCTTGATCTAGTTTTAGCAAATGTATATAATTTATCCAGAAGTGATGCAAAAAACGCCATCGAAGCTGGTCTTGTTAAAGTGAATTACAAAGTCACATACAAGATTAGCGAAACGCTTGAAGTAGGCGACATGGTCTCTATGCGCAGACGCGGAAGATTCATAGTCGGTGACTACTTAGGTCTAAGCAAAAAGGATAAACTCAAACTTATTATAAAAATTATAAAGTAGGTGTTACATGATTTATTTTTTAATAGTCGTACTAGCAGTGGCCTTAGATCAAGTCACAAAGTACTTTGCTAAGCTTCACTTAGAGGGAGAAGCTGCATACGAAATAATTCCAAACTTTTTTTCTTTTGATTACGTTGAGAATAGAGGCGCCGCCTTCGGCATTATGCAAGGCAGACACATTTTCTTCTTCATCGTAACTTTCATTGCAATAGCGATAATTTTATACATCTTCATAACAGAGTACGATACGCTTATGGGATATGAAAAAGTATTTTTGTCATTTTTCTTAGCAGGCATTTTAGGTAATTTCATTGACAGAGCCTTTAGAGGCTACGTTATTGACTTTATTTCATTTAAGTTTGGTTCGTACGAGTACCCTTGCTTTAACCTTGCTGATAGCTACATGTGTGTTATCATTGTTATATTTATCGGCTACTATATCTATAGAAAGATTAAAGACAAAAATGCAAGCAAAAGTAATTAATATAAATGGCGAAGATGCTGGTCAAAGATTAGATGTATTTTTAGCAAACTTTGATGATAGCAAAACAAGATCAATGTATAAAAAGCTTATTGAAGAGGGATACGTATCTGTCAATGGTAGTGCTGCAAAAGCGTCTTACAAGTTAAATGCAGGTGACATCATAGAGATAAGAGAAAAAGAATCGAAACGCTTTGAAAAAATCGATATGGACATAAAGGTCCTATATGAAGATGATGACATAGCGGTTATCGATAAGCCAAGGGGACTTATAGTTCATCCTACAAATGATGAGGAGATAAGTCTTGTAAATTTCTTGCTATATAGATTTACTTCACTGAGCGATATTGACGAGACAAGGCCGGGCATCATCCACAGGCTCGATAAAGATACGAGTGGCCTCATCATCATTGCGAAGAATAATGAAGCGCATGAAAAGATGAAGGAGCTATTCAAGTCGAGAGAGATATACAAAGAGTACATCACCATAGCCGTGGGTAATTTTGATGCTGAAGTAACTCTAGTTGATAAGGGCATAATGCGTGACCCGATCAAGAAGATCAAGATGTGTGCTTCAGATGAAGGCAAAAGGGCAATCTCCGAAATCCATTTACTTAAACAAAATGATGATTACTCTTATCTAAAGGTCATAATCAAAACGGGCAGAACGCATCAGATTAGAGTGCATCTTGCTTATCTAAATCATCCAGTGCTTGGCGATAAGACTTATGGCTATAGAGGCAAAATAAAAATGGACGGACAAGTCTTACATTGCAGAAAAGTAAGTTTCATCCATCCAATTACAAATAATTTAATAGAAATAGAAAGTGAAGTGCCAGCTTATTTTAAAGAGGCGCTAATCAAAACGAATTTATATAAAGCTAAAGATCTACAGTGATGGTTTTGAAGTTCACATAGTTAACGAGGCCGGTCTTACCGCTTGGATGTTTTTTAACATTCTTCCTCGTAGTGAAGTCAACATCAACCTTATTAGAGTCTTTGGCTTTTGAATTTTTTGCGGCAATTTCGGCTGCGAAGAGCAAGAGCTCGTCACTTGGGTAGCCATCTGACTTGATTACAACGTGCGAGCCAGGAAAGCCCTTGACGTGCATCCACACATCGTTTTTGTCAGCGACTTTGAAAGTGATGTACTCATTTTGCAGATTGTTCTTGCCATAATACACTTTACTTGTATCGTCATAATCAATAGAATGTATGGCGATTTTTTTTGGCTTATTTTTTATTTTTTTATCCTTTTTAATGTATTTATTCTTAATTAGCTCAAAGTATATCTCATCAAGGTTCTTTACATCGTCAGTCCTATCGATAGCGTCCATAACAAGCTCAAGATAATTTATCTCGTCCTCAGTATTTTCGATTTGCTTCTCCAAAACTATCTCTCTTTGCTTCATCTTTTGATATCTCTTGTAATACCTTTGCGCATTTTGCACAGCAGATAGCTTTTGATCAAGAGGCACTGTGATCTCATTCATATTGTCGTAGAAGTTCTCAAGCTTTATCTCTTTAAGCCCCTTATTTATCTTGTGTATATTTGAAGAGATAAGGTCAGCGTAGACCTTGTATGCCTCTCTGTTAGCACTTTCAAGCATCTCTTCTTTTTGCTTTTGTAATTTGTTTCTCGCTCTTTTAAGATTAGCACTTACAGTGCGTCTCATGTTTTGTGAACGCTGCGATATTCTGTCCTTTTGGTCCTTTTCATAATAATATTTATCAAGTAGCTCACTTATGCTTTCAAAACTTTCTTTCTCAAGCGAGGCATATTGATTTAGGCGAATGGCGTTGTAGGCGCTTTTCCTTTCGCTTAGCTTATAAATATTGAAGCTATAGTTATTTTCTCTCACTTCGTCGAATGTAGATATGAATGACGAGATAAGTCTATTCGCAGCGCTATCATCAAGATTTTTTACTAAGTTCTTCTCGTCAATAGCTGCATCAAAAAGTATTTTGTTTGCAATTTCAGTACTTAGACCAAGGAAGGATCTCATAAGAAAGTCTCTAATCTCAAGCTCTGCATTATCCATCATCATCACTTTAAGCCCTTCTTCATCAACGCTAATAGGCGAGACTCTATCAAAGACAGGCGGCCTTTCATATATAAGACCTGGTTCTATCTCTCTCTTGCTTGACATGATAGTCGAAACTCTTTTTATTGCATCAATAATCTTTTGATCTTCATTACAAAGAATTATGTTTGAGTACTTGCCCATGATTTCGACAACAAGATAATAAAGAGCTTCTTCATGAAATTCGTTGTAGCCTTTAAAGACGAACTGAGCAGCTCTATCGAAGCCAAATTGCTCGACTTTAACAAGCTTCGAGCCAGATAGATTCTTTCTTAGTATCATTGAGAAGAGTGGCGCTTCAGTCGGATTTTTTTTACTGACTTTACTCACATAGAAGCGCGGGTTGTTGCTCGAGGCGCTTACTAAGACCTTGAAAGAAGCATCTTTGCTCCTCATATTGATCATTATCTCATCTTTTTCAGTTTGATATATCTTATCGACCCTTGATCCAATGTAATTACTATTGAACTCATCAGTCAAGGCTCTTGTTACTATTCCGTCAAATGACATCTAATCACTCCTTACTTATATTATATACAAAGATAGTCTATTTAAATATGAAGAATTTGTCATATTCTATATATATTTTTGTAAATAAATGGTATAATATAAACATAAGGAGTGAGACTATGTTAAAGAGTATGACCTCATATGGTTCTAGTGAATACGTTTGTGAAAAGTATAAGATAAAATTTGAACTAAAGTCTGTGAACAACAGATACTTTGATTTAAACCTAAGAAGCCCGCGCTCGCTTATCGAGTACGAGGACAAGACTAGGCTTGCGATTAAAAAGAGAATATCAAGGGCAAAGATAGATTGTTTCCTAACAGTTGTCTTCTTAGAGGATGACCCTAATGATGTTGAAGTAGATTTAGTATTTTTGAGAAAGTATATGAAGGCGCTTAGCTTAATCAAGGAAGAGCTTGGCCTTGATGACGAGATTAAGCTTGAAGACATAATCAGTCAACAAGAAGTTTTAAGCGTAGTGAAGAACAATTATGAAAATGATGAGTTTTTAGATATAATGCTTGAAACGCTTGAGAAGGCGCTTGATAACTTTGACGATATGAGAATAAGAGAAGGAGAAAATCTTAAACGCGACATACTAAATAATCTCACTGCAATTGAAGAGAATGTTGATAGAATCAAAGAAATATATATCAATTACACTGATGAATACAAAGAAGACTTCATGAAGAAGTACAATGAGCTTATTGAAGATAAAAGCATAATCGATGAAAAGAGGCTTGAGTTTGAACTTGCACTATTAGTTGACAAATATGCCATCGATGAAGAGATAGTTAGGATGTACAGCCACATATCTCAATTCAAGTCCATGCTTAATTCTGATGAGGCCATTGGCAAGAAGATGGATTTCTTAATTCAAGAGATGAACAGAGAGTCAAATACTATATTAAGTAAGACTAAAAACATTGATATCTCTAAGATAGGTGTCGAACAAAAGAACCTTATCGAAAAGATTAGAGAGCAAATACAAAATATAGAGTAGGTGAAGTATGGAATACATTAACGTAGGATTTGGTAATTTAATCAATAAAAACAGGGTCATAGCTGTTGTAGGACCAGAGTCAGCTCCTATAAAGAGACTCATCATGGAGAATCGTGATACAATCAGACTCGTAGACGCAACTTGCGGCAAGAAGACTAGAAGCGTTATCATCATGGATAACGAGTCCATAGTTCTTTCAACGCTAGCGACTTCAACTATTAGCGAAAGATTGAATGGAGGTAATTAGATGAAAAGAGGGTTTTTGATAGTCCTTTCGGGTCCATCGGGCTGCGGCAAAGGCACTGTCGCTGATGAACTGTTTAGGCGCAACGACGATATAGTCTTTTCAGTCTCAGCGACAACTAGAGAAGCTCGTCCAGGCGAAGTAGATGGCAAGAGCTACTTCTTCTTAAGCGAAGAAGAGTTTCTAAAGAAAGTCGAAAACGATGAGTTCTTGGAATACGCTAGTGTTCACGGCCACTACTATGGTACGCCAAAAGATTTTATCACTAAAAAGATAGAAGAGGGCGAGATAGTACTGCTTGACATTGACGTTCAAGGCGCGCTTCAAATCAAAAAGAAGATGAAGGAAGTAGTCTTTATATTTCTAGTACCGCCATCGATGTCGGAGCTAAAGAGAAGGCTGGTTGGCAGAGCAACTGAGAGCGAAAAGGGCTTAGAGCTAAGAATTGCTAACGGCTTTAAGGAGATAAACTTCGTTGAAGAATACGACTTCTTTGTAGTAAACGATTACTTGGAGGATGCCGTTAGAGATATCGAGGCCATAATCAAAGCGGAACAACATAGAGCGAAGAGATTCAAATATATAAAAGATAGAGTATTGGGGGAAAACAAATGATTTATATTAAAAATAAAGAAGATTTAGAAACATTATCGAGATATGCCTTAGTTATGATACTTTCAAAAAGAGCTAGGCAAATAGTTGATGGAGCAGAAGCAAAGGTTGACACTGAGTCACACAATCCTGTATCCATCGCTATGGATGAATATCTTGAAGACAAGATAGAATACGATATATAAAATGAAGAAAAACATTGTAGTATGTGTCACTGGTGGCATAGCAGCTTATAAAGCGGCAGATCTTGTATCTAAGCTTTCAAAGAAACACAATGTAAGAGTACTTATGACGAGGGACGCACTTCAATTTGTGGGCAGCGAAACCTTTAAGATACTTTCAAAAAATGAAGTTTATACAGATGTCTTTACTGATGAAGATAAGCCTATGCACATAGAGATAGCTAAGTGGGCAGACATCTTTGTTGTAGCGCCTGCATCAGCTAATACCATAGCTAAACTTGCTCATGGTATCTGTGATAATATGGTGACTTTAGCAATTTTAGCTAGCAAGGCAAAAAAACTTGTGGTGCCAGCCATGAACACTGTTATGCTAGAAAATGATGCGACACAAGAGAACATTAAAACGCTTAAAGATAGGGGCTTAGACATACTTGAATCAGATTGCGGTCTACTTGCTTGCGGCGACATTGGTAAGGGCAAGATGCCAGACCCAGAAAGAATAATTGATCGCATCGATTATTTACTTGCTAATAAAGACCTTAAGAAGTACAAGATACTTGTCACAGCTGGTCACACAGTTGAAGCGATAGACCCTGTTAGATACATCTCAAATCGTTCGACTGGCAAGATGGGCTACCACATTGCAAAAAAGGCTTACAATAGAGGAGCCGATGTCACTTTAATCATAGGACCAAATGACCTTGATATAAAAGATTCATTCAATATAGTAAATGTTGTATCGTCAAAGGATATGTACGAGGCAGTTAATAAGGAGTTTGTGGACGCAGATGCCTTGATTATGGCGGCTGCACCAGCTGATTTTACGCCAGCGAATTACAGTCCTGAAAAGATAAAAAAAGAAGTAGACGAAAGCAATGACATCAAGATAAAGAAGACTGAGGACATAATTAAGTCACTTAAGGATAAGAAAGAGGGTAAAGTCGTTATTGGCTTTGCGGCTGAATCGGAAAACGTTATTGAAAATGCTAAGAAAAAACTAGTTTCTAAAGGGGCTGACATGATAGTCGCTAACGACATTACACTAAAGGGCTCGGGCTTTAAGAGCGATGAGAACAAAGTAAGTTTTGTATATAAAAACAAAAATGCTACATCATTTGATTTAATGAAAAAAAGTGAACTAGCAGACATCATTCTTGATAATCTAGCTGAATTACTTAAAGATAGAAAGAAAAATTAATGTTTGCTCAAGTTGTTATTGATACAAAATCGAGAGTTTTAGATAGAGTTTTTACTTATAAGACAGATGAAGCCATTAGCGTTGGTACAAGAGTTTTAGTTCCCTTTGGTAGGTCGAATAAGCCTAGCATCGCTGTGGTTTTAAACACTTGTGATGAAGTAGACATAGACGAAGCAAAGATCAAGTCCATAATCAAAGTGCTTGATGACAAAGCCATCATCGACGAGAAGATGATTGAACTCGCCCTATGGCTTAGAAACAGATACATCTCGACTTATAACGACGCGCTTAGACTGGTTTTTCCGCCAGGAGGAATTAAGGAGCTAGAGCTTTTTTACTATGCTAATGACGATGTGCTTGGTCTTGGAAAAGGCAAGGCATATACAAAGGATGAATTGCTCAAAATCATTACAGCTGGTGATTTTACTAAGCTTATTAAAGACAATATCATTAGTGAAAAGTATAAGATTAAGCAAAAAGTAAAGGAGCACTACGAAAAATACATTAGCCTTGTGACTTACGACGAGGGCGTTAGTGAAAAGCAAAGAGCTGTACTTGATTATCTAAGGGACAACGATGGCAGCGCTTTGGAGAAAAATATAATCACTAGCCTTAATATATCGTCTTCACCAATCAAAACTCTCTTAAAAAAGGGTTTAGTGAGAGAAGATTTTATTCAAGAGTCGAGGAAGAGGGCTTACGATGTAGATTCTTATGAAAAGATTAAGCTAAATAAAGAGCAAGAAAAGGTTTACAAGCGCATGGAGCACTCGCTCGAACATGACTTAGGCGAAAAGTTTTTACTAAGAGGCGTGACTGGCTCGGGCAAGACAGAAATTTACTTACATCTTGTTGAAAAATGTCTTCAAATGGGTAAAGATGCTATAGTACTAGTACCTGAAATAAGTCTTACACCGCAAACGATTAGGCGCTTCATTGGCCGCTTTCAAAGAAAGGTTCACGTGCTTCATTCAAAGCTGAGTCTATCCGAACGCTTTGACGAGTATAATGATATAAAATCGATTTCGCCAAGCATAGTCATAGGTGCGAGGTCAGCAATATTTGCTCCGTGCAGAAACTTAGGACTCATAATCATGGACGAAGAGCACGATCAAAGCTACATATCAGACATGAATCCAAAGTACCAAACAGATGAAGTAGCTTATTATAGAAGCATGAGCGAGGGGGCAACGCTACTCTTAGCAAGCGCTACGCCATCGATATCGTCTTACTATAATGCTAAAAATGGCATATATGAGCTCTTAGAGCTTGACAAGAAGGCAAAGGGACAAAAGGAAGCTGATATAGAGCTAGTCAATATGATTGACGAGATTCAAAGAGGAAACATCAGTCAGATATCATCAAGATTTTTCGAAGTTATTGATGAGAATCTTAAGGCAAAGAAGCAAAGCATAGTCTTTTTAAATAGACGCGGCTACAACAAGGAGATATTCTGTAAGAGCTGCGGATATACCTTTACTTGTGATAACTGCGACGTGAGCATGACGTATCATAAGGGCATAAACAAGCTTAAGTGTCACTACTGCGGTCTTGTGAAAAACATTCCAAAGACTTGTCCAAGATGCGGCGCTGAGACCTTAAGCTTCGCCGGCTATGGTATAGAGAAGGTTGAGGAACTATTAAGAAAGACTTTTCCAGAAGCAAAGATACTTAGAGCGGACAGCGACACGATCAAAACTGAGGATGACTACATCAATTTATACAAGAAAATGAATTCGGGAGCAGTCGATATACTCATTGGCACTCAGATGATTAGTAAGGGGCTTGACTTTAAGAATGTTGATGCAGCGATAATAGTATCAATCGATGCTAATCTAAATTTCCCAAGCTATTCAGCGAACGAAGACACATATAATTTAATCACTCAAGTAGCTGGTAGGGCTGGACGCGATGAAAAAGGAAGAGTGCTTCTACAAAGCTACGCTGTTGACAATGAGACCATTGGCTATGCGATGAAGGGCAATTACGAGGCTTTCTACAGAAATGAAATTGCTTTAAGACAAGAGTTTCTTTATCCACCATTCATCAATATGATATACATCGTCGGCACTAGCCTTGACAAAAACATTGTCCAAGCTGAGATGGAGTACTTAAGAAGCGATATCGAGAGCTATTTAAATAAGAACGATATCAGAAGCAATGTCTCAAAGCTAATGCAATGCGCGATTGAAAAGATCAACGCAAGCTACAGATATCAAATTATATTGAAGTACACAAATACTTATTCGAAAGAGATAAAAGATTATATACGCTTCATTTTATATAGAAGCAAATTTGCAAAGAACAAAAAAGTAAATTATAACATTTATATAAATCCAAGAAATTTTTTATAGGAGGTAAAGATGGCACTTAGAAATATTAGACACGACGAAGATGAAATTCTTAGAAAACAATCTAAGCTAGTTAAAGTTTTTGACGATAGACTTAAAGAGCTAGCAGATGACATGATAGAGACTATGAATCACGCGGAAGGCGTTGGTCTTGCTGCGGTACAAGTAGGTATACTTAAGCAAATGATAGTCATAGACATAGGCGAAGGACCTATGGTTTTTGTAAATCCAGATATAATCGAAACGATGGGTAGCTGCGACGATTACGAAGGCTGTCTATCAGTTCCAGGCTACTCTGGTGTGGTTGAAAGACCTGAAAAGCTTAAGATGAAGTACCAAGACCTTGAAGGCAATGAACATGAGCTTGAGACTGAAGGTTTTTTGACTAGAGTAATATGCCACGAGACAGATCATTTGAAGGGCATTTTATATACTGACAAAGCTAAAGAAATGTATACAAATGATGAGCTTAAGGCAAAATTAGATAAAGAACATAAGATGGAAGAGGCTAAATAATGAAAGTCATTTACATGGGAACGCCATTATTTAGTTTGGCTCCCTTAAAGGCTTTAAAGGACCATGGCTTTGATATAACTATGCTTATTACTCAGCCGGATAGAAGACGCGGTAGAAAGATGCAAATCACTTACTCTGAGCTAAAGACTTATGCTCTTGATAACGGCATAGAAGTCTTTCAGCCAGAAGATGTCAATAGCGACGAGTCTATTGCCAAGATCAAAGATACAGAGGCAGATGTTATCGTGGTAGCCTCATATGGACAAATAATTAAAGAAGAGATACTTTATATGAAGCGCTATCACTCGATAAATATACACGCATCACTATTACCAAGGTATAGAGGAGCGGCACCAGTTCAAGCAGCCATCATTAACGAAGATGAAGTAACAGGCATAACTCTTATGAAGATGGCAAAGGGACTTGACACAGGAAACATACTTGTGTCAAGAGAGATAGCTATTGCAGATGATGACACGGCAGATACACTTACTATGAAGCTATCTAATTTAGGCGCAGAGATGATAGTGGAGTACTTAGATGGTCTTAGCGAATTAGACGAGGGCACTCCACAAGACGATGCAAAGAGTTCTTATGTAAAGATGATTAAAAAGGAAGACGCTTTTATTGATTTTAGCGAAAGCGCTTCTAAGATTGAACACATAATTAGGGCGATGCAGCCATGGCCAGTTGCATTCACTATTTACAAGGGCAATAATATGAAGATATTTAAGGCTGACATTGTCAAAGATAATAGTGATAAAAAGGCGGGCACTATACTAAATGTCAACGAAGATGGCATTTTAGTTAAGTGCAAAGACGATGCTATAATCATAAGTGAAGTGCAAATGCCAAATAAGAAGAGAATGAAGGTTTCTGATTATATAAGAGGAAACAAAATTGAAATAGGTGAAAGGTTAGGGGATAGATAATGATAAACTTTTTAATATTTGCGGGAAGATATCATAATTATGTAAGTTCATACTTCATCTATATAATTCCAGCAATGCTACTAAGCTTATACGCTCAATTCAAGATACAAGCAGTATATAGAGAATACATGGGAAGGATGAGCTCAATCGGTCGTAGCGGAGCAGAAGTAGCTAGAGCTATACTTGATAAGAACGGTTTAAGAAATGTAAATATCAAGGAAGTGCCAGGTACCTTAAGTGATTTTTATGATCCAAGAGACAAAAGCCTTTCTTTGTCAAAAGATATATCAGATGGCACATCCATCGCCTCGGTTGCTGTTGCAGCCCACGAGGTAGGTCACGCTATTCAAGATAAGGAAAGCTATCCAATGCTAAACTTAAGAAGCCTTATGGCGCCAGCTGTAAGCATTTCAAGCAGTTTAGCAATGTACTTGATACTAGGAGGTTTATTCTTTAACTTTATGAAGCTATTCGATATAGGTATAATATTATATGGCATCATAGTTTTATTCACATTAGTGACTCTACCAGTTGAGTTTAACGCATCTAGAAGGGCTTTGAACGAAATTAGTGCTATGCCAGGCGTTAACGAAGAAACTATATATGGTTCGAAGAAAGTTTTAAAGGCAGCAGCTCTAACATACGTTGCAGCAGCATTTGCAGCTATAAGTGAAATACTAAGACTACTTTCTATGAGGAGAAGAAATGATTAAAAATAACGACAGATATACAATCTTTTTGATTTTGAAAGATATATTTGCAAGCGGTGCCTACTCAAACATTAGTTTAAGAACTGAACTTAATAAGCTTGATAAAGATATTTCAAAGTCTTTCGTAACAAAGCTTGTTTATGGTGTTGTAGAGAGAAAGAAATATCTTGATTATATCATCTCAAAGCTATCTTCAACAAAGCTAGAGAAGATTGACATAGAGATACTCATAATTATGGAGATGGCTCTATATCAAATCATATACATGGACAAGGTGCCTGATAGCGCTGCGGTTAATGAGGCAGTAAATCTAACAAAGAAAGTTAATAAAAGGCTTTCAGGCTTTGTCAATGCAAACCTAAGAAATTTTTTAAGAAATAAAGATGATTTAATTAAAATCGATATAGCTGATGAAGATAAGAGACTAGCCGTAAAGTATTCACTTAATGAAGAGTTTTTGGATTTATTAAAAAGCGATTATGACAAAGAGACTGTAATTGATTTTTTAGATAGATCCATGGACGAAAGGCTACTTAATCTTAGAGCGAACACAAAGAAGACTAGCAAAAAAGCTATCGGTGCAGTTCTTGAGAAATTTGATATTAAATACGAAGAAAGCGATATATCGATTGACAGCCTCATAGTATATGACAAGGTAAATGACGTTATAAAAAGCTTATATAAGCAAGGCTATATTTCATTTCAAGATGCGACAAGCGCGAGCCTTCAAGATTATATAAAGCTTAATAAGGGTGATAAGGTCCTTGATCTGTGCGCTGCGCCTGGCGGCAAGTCCATGCACATGGCGGAGAAGCCTGATGGTTCAATTACTAGCTGCGATATATATGAGCATAAGATAAAACTCTTAGAGAGCGAGGCCCATAGACTTGGCCTTGATAATATTGATTTTAAAATCAATGATGCTATGAAATTAAATAAAGAATTTCTTAACAATTTTGATAAAGTTTTGATAGACGTACCATGCTCAGGAAGTGGTATAATATCTAGGAAGCCTGAAATAAAATATCAAATCAATATAAAAGAGCTTAAGGAGCTTAACGATAAGCAGTGGAAGATACTAAGTATATCCAAAGACTACGTTAAGCGTGGCGGCTTGCTTATCTACAGCACATGCAGCATACTTAAGCTAGAAAACGAAATGATGCTAAAGAGATTTTTAGAAGAAAATAACGATTTTACTTTGGAAAAATATATAAAGCACATGCCTAGTGAAAAAATTAACGACGGCTTTTTCATTTCATATCTAAGGAAGGATTAATTTGACGAAGATTATTAACAATATGTATATATCAGAGCTTGAGACATATTTCTTAGAGCTTGGTGAGAAGAAGTTTAGAGCGAAGCAGCTCTTCGAGGCTATTCATAAGCAAAAGATAAAGAATATCGAAGATATAAGTACATTCTCACAGGATTTAAAAGAAAAACTTATTAATAGCTCTGAGATATATGGAGTAAAAAAAGTTTTGGAATTAAAATCAAAACTTGATGAAACAAGGAAATACCTTTTTGAGCTTTATGATGGTAATGTCATTGAGAGCGTCTTAATGAAGTACAAGTATGGCTACACTGTCTGTATCTCAACACAGGTTGGCTGCAAGATGGGCTGCGCCTTTTGTGCATCGACTAAGAAAGGCTTTATAAGAAATCTATATGCCTCGGAAATGCTTGACGAGATATATGAAATAGAGAGACTTAATGATATAAATGTATCAAACGTGGTACTAATGGGTAGCGGCGAGGCGCTTGATAACTTTGATGAGCTTATAAGATTTATTGAGCTAATAAGTGCCAAAGAAGGAAAGAATCTATCGAAGAGGAACATCACTGTTTCAACTTGCGGTCTTGCTGATAAGATAGTGAAGCTCGCCGAATATGATTATCCAATCACACTAACGATATCATTACATAATGCGGACGAAGAAGAGAGAAAGAAGATCATGCCGATTACAAAGAGCTATCCATTTGATAAGCTTGTACCTGCGCTTAAAGAGTATCAGGCAAAGATCAATAAGAGGATATCCTTTGAATACGTTTTGATCGACGGACTTAATGACTCTTATCAATCTGCTTTAGATATAAAAAATTTATTAAAAGATATTAAGTCACACATCAATTTAATTCCGCTTAACAAGATTAAAGAGTACGACGAAGAGCCGAGTACTTCTGAAAATATAATGAAGTTTAAAAAATATTTAGAAGATTTTGGCTTTAACGTAACCGTTAGGCGCGAGTTAGGAGCTGATATAAACGCTTCGTGTGGACAGCTTAGAAATAATTATCTTGAACAATAGGAGGTGGTCAATGTGAATATTGGTTATGTTTCAGATAAGGGTAAAACTAGAACAAATAATGAAGATAACTTTTTTATCTACGATGATAATCCATTCCCTTTCTTTGTAATTGCTGATGGGGTTGGTGGACATAAGGCAGGCGAACTAGCTAGTAAGATGGCTGTCGACACCATTGCCGATGTCTTAAAAAACAAAAACGATGTAGTCTGTATAGACGATGTCGAAGACGCTATAAGAACAAGTATAGTTAGCGCGAACAATTCCATTTACAAATATTCAAAGTTTAATAAAGAGTGTGAGGGCATGGGCACGACAATATTGGTCTGCGCCTATTACAAAAACACTTGCCTAATAGCTCATGTAGGTGACTCAAGAGCCTACCTAATCAGAGAGCACGAGATAGCTCAGTTAACAGAGGACCACACCTTTGGCAACGAGCTAATTAAAAGGGCGGGAAGCAAAATTTTTAATATAAAAAATATAGATAACAAAAACGCTTTGACCAGAGCTTTGGGGACAGAAAAAACTGTTGTCATTGACACATATAAGTTCATTCACAGAAAGGATGACATAGTACTTTTATGTACAGATGGACTTAACAAAGAGGTCGAAGATAACTCGATACTTGCAATAGTAGAGAAGAACAAGAGTATCTCAATGCAAAAGGTAGCTGAAGAGCTTAAGGATAGAGCTATACTTATGGGTGGACGAGATAATGTTACTATAATAACTATAAAGGCTTAGAGGTGATAAAATGGATAAGATGATAGGAAAACTTTTATCGGATAGATATGAAATCTTAGAAAAAATTGGCGATGGAGGCATGGCAACTGTCTTCAAAGCCAGATGTAGAGTTTTAGATAGATATGTTGCTATAAAAATATTAAGACCTGAATATGCTAATGATGAAGAATTTATAAAGAAGTTTAATAGAGAATCAAAGGCGGCCGCATCATTATCGAGCCAAAACATCGTGGGCATATATGATGTAGGTACTGACACTATTGAGGACGAGACTATCTATTACATCGTTATGGAGTATATAGATGGAACTACTTTAAAGGATATAATTGATAGCAAGGGCAAACTTTCTGAAGATGATGCAATTGATTATTCAATTCAAATCCTTAGAGCTTTGAAAGACGCTCATGATCATAATGTTGTTCATAGAGATATAAAGCCTCACAATATAATGATTACTAAGCAAGGCACTGTCAAAGTAACTGACTTTGGTATAGCAAGAGCATCGACATCAACTACAGTTACTACAACATCTGATGTACTCGGCTCGGTCCATTATATATCACCTGAACAAGCTAGAGGCGGCTACACTGATAATAAGACTGATATATATTCATTTGGTATAGTTTTGTACGAGATGCTAACAGGCAAAAAGCCATATGATGGGGACAATCCTATATCAGTAGCTATGAAGCAAATACAAGATGATATCGTTCCGCCGTCCGAGTATCTGCCTCATATGAACAAGAATCTTGAAAAGATCATACTTAAGTGTACAAGAAAGAAGCAAAGTGAAAGATATCAAAGCGTTGATGACATCTTGGCGGACTTTTTATACTTAGATGATGATGTTAGCTTTAATTATGATAAGCAAAATGACAACTGGAATGATGAAACTGTTGTTTTAAAACAAGAAGATATTATTCGTGAAGAAAAAAATGAAAAGATTAAAAGAAATAGGGAGGAAAATATTTCTGAAATGAGACAATCAAACAGAAATCGCCGTAAAAAGAAAAAAGAAAATGGTTTAGCTGGCGTTTTCTTAGGAATAATAACAGCTCTACTACTTGTAGCTGGACTATTCTTTGGATATAATTACTTAAAAGGCGCACTTAGTGGCGGCGGCTCAGACGAAGTAGTAGTGCCAAACCTTGTTGGTGAAGACTTAGATACAGCAAAATCAAAACTTGAAGCCTTAGGACTTACTTATGAAGTAGTAGCTAAAGAAAAAACTGATGGCAAGGCAAATATTGTAACAAAACAAGATCCAGAAGCAGATTTTAAAGTTAAAAAAGATTTTAAAGTGTCTTTAACTATATCTGAATCAGAAGATAGTGTTGAAGTACCAAAAATAGTTGGCGAAACTATTTTAGATGCAGAAAGCATTTTATATAAATATGGCTTAAAGCTTGCTGAACCAAGCTACGAAGAAGACAAAGAGCACGAAGAAGGCATCATTATCAGACAAGAGCCATCAGAAGGCTCTCAAGCTGAAAAGAATAGCCTAATAAAAGTTGTTGTAAGCAAGGGAAATTCTGATGAAGTTGAAGTTCCTAACTTTATAGGAAGAAATAAAGATGAAGTTATTAAAGAGCTTACAGATTTAGGACTTAAATACAAAATTACAAGCAAAGACAGTGAAGACTTTGATAAAGACATCGTTACAGATCAGTCAATAGAATCAGGATCAACTGTTCAAAAAGATGAGGTTATCGACCTTGTAGTATCTAAAGGCAAGATTGAAAAGCCGGCAGAAGAAACGCCTGAAAATAATGAAACAAATGAAAAACCAAAAGAAGAAGATAAGCCAAAAGAAAAGGCCGCAGTCGTTATAGACATCGTTCTTCAAGCAGATCCAGACCTTGATCAAACACACTTCACTATAATTAAAAACTCTAACGGAGTAAAAGAAACTGTTTACGATCAAATGGTTAGCAAGGAAGATGGTCAAGTAAGATTCAAGTACAACGCTAAAGAAGGAGACACATTCGATATTTACAAGAACGACACTTATATAACTACAAAGCAAGCGAACTAATGAAGGGTAAAATAATTAAATCCATTTCCGGCGTTTTCTATATAGAGAGCATGGGCGAGGTCTATGAAGCAAAGCAGCTTGGAAGCTTTAAGAAGCTTAAGATGAAGCCACTTGTTGGTGACATTGCAAACTTTGTAGAAAAAGATGGCTCCTGCCTTATAGAAAGCATCGAAGAAAGAAAAAATGAGCTAATAAGGCCAAATGTAGCTAACGTAGATAATTTACTCATAGTCATGACTATAAGTACGCCAAGCATAAATTTACTTTTGCTTGACAAATTCTTAGTCATGGCAGAGTACAATCATATTAGGCCTATAATCATAATAAATAAAAAAGATATTAAGCTTGATGAGCTTATATATAATATGTATAAGAGCATCGGCTACGATGTCTTCGAGACGAGTATATATGATGATGAATCCATTCACATGGTTTTAGACGAGATAAAGGGTCAAACATCGGTTCTTTCAGGTCCATCTGGCGTGGGCAAGTCGTCAATAATGAATTACCTCAATAAAAACAAGCTAATTAAGACCCAAGAGATATCGATGAAGCTCAATAAGGGCAAGCAAACAACAAGGTCAGTGCAGCTCTACTCAATAGATGAAGAGACGAAGATCATTGATACGCCTGGTTTTACATCGCTTGAGCTTGACTTTTTGCAAGAGGAAGATGAGCTAAAAAATTATATAAAAGAATTTAATAAATATAAGAACAAATGCAGGTTTGCGTCGTGCGCGCACATCAATGAACCTGATTGTGAGATAAAAAGGCAAGTAGAAGAAGAAAATATATCGCGTATTAGGTATAAAAATTATCTACTAATGTATGAAGAGATAAAAGCAAAGAGGAGGTATTGACTTGAGAGAGATAGCACCATCATTATTGTCGGCAAACTTTTATAATTTGCAAGACGATTTAGAAAGACTAAAGAAGGCTGATATTAAGTACTTGCATCTTGATGTTATGGATGGAAATTTTGTTCAGAACATATCCTTTGGTCTGCCAATCATTAAATCAGTGAGAAAGAACACAGATTACATTCTTGACTGCCACTTAATGATAGAAAAGCCTGAAAGATATTTGGAAGATTTTAAAAATGCCGGAGCAGATATATTAACCGTGCATCAAGAGGCGACTATACATTTACAAAGAACGCTTGCCGAAATCAGAAGACTTGGCATGAAGGCCGGTGTGTCACTAAACCCATCGACAAGTGAAGAAACGCTTAAGTACATCATGGACGATATTGATCTAATATTAATTATGTCAGTTAATCCAGGTTTTGGTGGCCAATCATACATCGAAGCAGTTAATGAGAAGATCAAAAGAGTGAGAAAGATGATTGACGAAAGCGGCAGAGACATCATATTAGAGGTCGATGGCGGCGTCAACAAAGACAATATTAAGAGCTTAGAAGCTTTAGGAGTAGATTTATTTGTTGCAGGATCAGCAGCATTTAAAAATTCAGAGATAGAAAAGAATTTAGGAGAGTTGAGAGATGAAAAATAAAGTAGCAATAGTATTAAACGGACCAATTGATAGTTTTTTAACAGGAGATATTAAAAATTACGCCATGGTCATAGCTGTCGATGGCGGCTTAAATCACTTAGTTAAGTACAATATGGAAGCAGATTTTTTTATAGGTGATTGTGATAGTGTTAATGAAGATGCACTAATCTACATGGAGACAAGTGATATCGATAGGATAGAATATGACGTAGAAAAGGACAAGACAGACTTCGAACTTGCCTTGGAATATGTAAAAGAAAAGTGCAAGATTAAGAAGATTGATGTTTTCTGCGCTTTAGGCGGAAAAACTGATCACACTATGACAGTACTAAACAATGTCTTAGCATATAGCAAGGACCTTGACATAACTGTCTTCGGTGGCCAACAAGCAGCAAAAGTGCTTAATGAAGGCGATACACTTAGAGTATTGAATAGATATGATGTAGTATCCTTCTCAATGGTACCAGTTGATGAAGACTTAACTGTTTCAATCGAGTCAGCAAAGTGGGAGCTTGATCATAAGACAGTTAAGAAAGAAAGTTCATTACTAATGAGCAACAAAGCAATGGGTGAGTATGCCTTAGTCACTGCACATAAGAACAGAGCCTTTGTCTTTACAACATTGTTTTTATAAAATCGATTTAGCTTAAATACAAAGAAGGCCTGTGCATTATGCATAGACCTTTATATATACACGCGAAAGAAGCAGAGGACATCCTCTGCTTCTTCTATGTATGAGCAAAAAAAATTGCAGTTAGTCTGCAATTTTTATTCGGCTCTTTGTACCTTACCTGATCTAAGGCATCTAGTACAAACATTTATTCTTTTTACAGTTCCGTTAACGTTTGCTCTAACTCTTCTTAAGTTTGGCTTCCAAGTTCTTCTTGAGTGTCTTAAAGAGTGAGATACTTTATTACCGGCAATCTTTCCTTTACCACATATATCGCAAACTTTTCCCATTTTCTTACCTCCTCTCAAGCTTTAACTACTTAATTATAGCAAAGTTAATCATAAAAATCAAGCTTTTTTTATAAAAAATAGATTTTTTTTAAAGAAAATGTCAAAAAAACATAAAATTTCCATATATATCTTTAAAAATAAGCAATTTAATGGTATAATATAAGTAATTATGGATACAAATAAGCAAAGCAGAAGAGAAAATAAATTTATTAAGTGAATGGAGGGAGATTTATGCCTTGTCAATATACTAATGATTTAGGAACTATTAACATTGCTGACAATGTTATCGCCAAGATAGCAGGTCTATCTGCTATGGAAAGCTATGGCATAGTAGGTATGAGTGCAATCGATGCAAAAGATGGTTTTTACAAATTACTTAACATGGAGAATCTAGCTAAGGGAGTAAAGGTAGTAACAGACGGAAGCCACTTAGACATATCTTTATATGTAGTGTTGGAGTTTGGAGTAAAAATTTCGGTTGTTTGTGATAACATTATAGAAAAAGTAAAATATAATGTTGAAAGACAAACAGCTATGTCTGTTAAAAATGTCAACGTTTTTGTCCAAGGACTAAGAATGAATGACAAAAAGTAGGAGGTAAATGTGAGTACTAATAAAATTGACGCAATTGTTTTAAAGAAAGCATTGATTGGAGCTCTAAACTCACTTGGTGAAAACAAGGAAGTGGTTGACGCTCTAAATGTATTTCCTGTTCCAGATGGAGATACAGGTACTAACATGCTTCTAACAATGAAGTCAGCAGTTACAAATGCAGTTAAAGAAGAAAATAAAACTGTAAAAGAAATATCAAGTGCTTTGAGCAAGGGCGCTCTTCTTGGAGCAAGAGGAAACTCTGGTGTAATCTTATCTCAACTTCTTAGAGGTTTCAAAGAAGCTGTAGAAGATAAGGAATACATTGACATCGAAGCATTGATGGAAGCCTTTGTTAAAGCAAGTGAAGTTGCTTATAAGGCTGTTATGAGACCAACAGAAGGAACTATACTAACAGTATCAAAGGATTTAGCAAGTTTTGCAAGTAAAAACTATAGAAATTACACAGAACTTTCTAAATTTGCAGATGATGCACTTATTGCTTTAGAAGAATCGTTGAACAGAACTCCAGAGCTATTGAGCGTATTGAAAGAAGCTGGTGTAGTTGATGCTGGTGGTAAGGGTCTTTACTGTATTTTAAAAGGCGCAATAGAAGGCGCTAGAACTGAAAATCTAGAAATTACAGTTCAAGATATAAATAAAACTAAACAAACAGCTAATAGAAAAGAAATTTCTACAGACAATATCAAATATGGTTATTGTACTGAATTTATTATAACTGGCGATACAAGCAAGGCCGAAGAGTTTAAGGAAACTATCTCAAAGATAGGTGACTCAATGGTTGTCGTTGCTCTTGATGATATAATCAAGTGCCATATACACTCAAACAACCCAGGTCAAGTTATTGAAGAAGCTTTAAAACTTGGTTACTTAAAGGACATTAAGATTGACAATATGCGTCTTCAACACAATGAGATACTATTTAGCGAAGAAGAGTATAAAAATATTGAAAAAGAAGATAATAAGCCAAAAGAACACAAAAAATATGGCTTTATAGCCGTAAGTTCAGGCGAAGGCTTTACAAAGATATTTAAGGATTTAAAAGTTGATGAAGTTGTTACTGGTGGTCAAACTATGAACCCATCTACAGAAGATTTTATGGAAGCAATTGACAAGATCAATGCAGACGATATATTTATCTTCCCTAACAATAAAAACATCATCATGGCGGCTAAGCAAACTATTGACCTTAGTGAGAAAAATATTCATGTAGTTGAGACTAGAAATATGCCAGAAGCTATCACAGCTATGATAACTTTTGATGAAGATATGAGTGCTGATGAAATTCTTGACAATATGAACGAAGCCATCAGCGAAGTAAAAACTGGTGAAGTTACTTTTGCCGTAAGAGACACTACTATCGATGGTAAAGAGATAAAGAAGGGTAATTACCTTGCTATCAGCTCATCAAAGATACTTGCAAGCTCAGCCGATTTAAATGAAACAACTATGGCTATGATAGATGAGCTTATCGATGAGGACACATCTTTAGTTACTTTATATCTAGGTGAAGACGCTGAAAAAGCTCTAGCTGATGATTTAATTGAAAAACTAGAAGAAAAATATCCGGATGTCGACTTCGAAGCAATCGAGTCTAAACAAGCTTTATACTACTATATAATTTCATTGGAATAATGAAGCTAAGAGAGGTCAAGGGAGTAGGAAGCAAAACTGAAGAGTATCTAAATAGGCTTGGTTTATACACTGCAGAAGATGCACTGCTTAACAGGCCTAGAAGGTATGAAGATAGGAAGAATCTTAGGACTATCTCTGATGATAGTCTAGCCGAAGCGGCTCTGTTTAAGGTAAAAGTCATTTCTTCGCCTATAATGAGGCAGAGAAATATGATGATGTTTGACGTTTGTGACGAGAAGAATAATGCGAAAGTTTTCTTCTTTGGCATGAATTTTTACAGAAATATCTTTAAGCCGGGTAAAACATTCTACTTTTTTGGCAAATTAAGTAAAAATAAATTTGGATACAGTTTTTCTAATCCTGAATTTTACAACAGCTTAAACACGGACAGACTTGGCTACATCGGCCCAATATATAATCTCGTAAAAGGTTTATACAATTCAAAACTGGTCTCAATCGTAAGTGAGCTACTTAATACAAAAGGCTTAGTAAAAGAGATAATTCCAGAAGTTTTGATACGTGATTATAACTTATATGGTATAGATGAAGCGCTTAAAGAACTGCATTTTCCAACGTCTCACGAGACTTTGGAGAAGGCGAGAAGGACTTTAGCTTTTAGAGAGATATTTACCGTTGAATATGGATTTAAAGTCTTAAGAAAAGAAGTTCAGGATGAAAATTATATAAAGTTCAAGCACTTTGATGAAGAAGATGATTTTATTAAGGGGCTTGGCTTTGAGCTAACGCCTGATCAAAAGACTGTCATAGACGAGATCAATGCTGATATGCAAGCTGATAAGAGGATGAACAGGCTAGTCCAAGGAGATGTTGGTAGCGGTAAGACCATAGTCGCTGTATATGCTATGTATAAGGCGCATCTCAATGGCTACCAAGCTGGAATGATGGCACCGACTGAAATACTTGCTAAGCAGCACTACGAGAGCCTTAAAGATATTTTCAAAGCTAAAGATATAAAAGTGGCGCTGCTATCATCATCAATATCAAATAAAGAAAAGAATGAGATTTATGAGGGGCTAGAGAGCGGGGAGATAGACATAGTTGTCGGAACTCACTCTATAATCCAAGATAAAGTTACTTTTAATAAGCTTGGACTCGTTATCACAGACGAGCAACACAGATTTGGCGTTAAGCAAAGGGCGAATTTAACGAATAAATCGATATATGCAGACACTCTTGTAATGAGTGCAACGCCGATACCAAGGACCATGTCACTAATTTTCTACGGCGACCTTGATATATCAACTATCAAGACCATGCCGCCAGGAAGGAAAAAGGTCGAGACATACTCTGTGCCTTACTCTTACAAGGAAAGAATTTTTAATTTTATAGAAAAAGAACTAAAAAAATCAAAGCAGGTCTATGTGGTTACGCCTCTGATTGAAGAGAGCGACTCACTTGACTTGGCAAACGCAAATGATGTATATTTAGAATTGAAGGAGCACTTCAAAGATTATAATGTAGCTCTCCTTCATGGAAAAACATCAAACGAAGAGAAGAACAAGATTATGTCCGCTTATGAAGATAACGAAGTGCAAATACTTGTTTCAACTACTGTTATAGAAGTCGGCGTAAACGTACCTAATGCAAATCTAATGATTATACTAAACGCAGAAAGGTTCGGCTTATCTACGCTTCACCAATTAAGAGGCAGGGTAGGAAGAAGCTCGGATCAAGCATATTGCGTCCTTGTTTATGACAAGCTAAATGATATTAGCTATGAGAGATTAAAATTGATGCAAGAGACAGGAGACGGCTTTGAAATATCGAAGAAAGACTTGATACTAAGAGGACCAGGAGACTTCTTCGGAACAAAGCAGCACGGCTCTATAGATTTTAAATTCTTTGATTTTAATAAAGATACTGAAATGATTAATGATATTAACAAAGAGGTTTTATCAATACTCAGAGGCGATATTGACTACGAAAAAGACAGATACGAAGCTTTATTAAACAATATGGACTCAGTTTTTTATGATGGCAAACAAGATATCATCTTAAATTAAGAGGCAAACTATGAGAGTTATATCAGGCGAATTCAAATCAAGAAAATTAATAGCACCAAAAGGCTTTAAGACGAGACCAACTTTGGATAATATAAAAGAAACAATATTTAATATCATATCGCCAATAAGGCTTAACGCATCTGTCTTAGACCTATTTAGCGGAACAGGACAGATAGGCATTGAGTTTTACTCAAGAGGCGCGAAGGACGTCTACTTAGTAGATTCATCGCGCGAGGCCATAAGCGTAATAAATAAAAATTTAGAAAGCTTAAAGCTTAATGACGAGATAAAGCCTATGAAGATGGATGCCATAAGAGCCTTAAAAGGGCCACTTAAGGAGAAAAACTTTGACTACATCTTCTTAGATCCGCCATATAAGAGCCATGAGCTCTTAAATGAAGTACTTAAGCTAATTATCTCGCTTGATTTACTCGAGGAGAAAGGCAGTATAATCATAGAAGAAAACAAAGACTATGATTTATCGGAGGCCATTAGCACGGATGATTTTGATATTGATACAAGAACAATTGGCGATAAGATAATATTTTTTATAAAGAGGTGTTAAATGAAAGCTATTTATCCTGGTAGTTTTGATCCTATAACCAATGGACATATAGATATCATCAACAGATCTAAGGATATGTTCGACGAGTTAATCATAGGCATAACTACTAATGTACAGAAAAAACACTTATTTACTATAGATGAGAGAAAAAAGATGATAGAGGAAATCTTCAAAGACGAAAAGAAGATTAAGGTAAAGACTTTTGATGGCCTTCTTACTTCATTTTGTGAAGAAGAGGGTACCAACTACGTAATAAGAGGTTTAAGAGCCGTTTCTGACTATGAATACGAACTTCAAATGGCTATGGCGAATAAATCACTTAATAAGGACTTAGAAACTATATTCTTAGTTGCGTCACATAAGTTCAACTTCCTTAGTTCTTCAATCGTGAAAGAGATTGCCTACTATCATGGAGATATATCGGCCTTAGTGCCAGAAAATGTTGAAATAGCATTGAAAAAGAAATACGAAAGGGGTTAAAAAATGGATGTATTAGGTCTTATTGATGAGATTGAGGACATTGTTGAAACAGCGGGTTCTCTTCCTCTAACAAGTAAGGTTTTAGTTCAAAAAGAAGAATTACTAGACATTATAAGCGAGTTAAGAATAAAACTTCCAGATGAAATAAAACAAGCTGCATGGATCAAAGAAGAAAGAGAAAGAATTATAAGCGAAGCAAATAAAGATGCAGAACAAATCATTAAAGAAACAAGATTAAAACTTGAAGAGCTTGTAAGCAAAGAAGAAGTTTTAAAAGAAGCAAATGAAAGAGCAAAAGACATTATGAATAAAGCACAAATTGCTTCAACAAACCTAAAGCGCTCTTCGCTTGAATACTCAGACAAGCTTCTAATGAACGCACAAGAAAACTTAAAAGACATGATTACTACTTTGAATGAAAACAGAACAGAGCTTAGAAAGATGTCAGCTTCTGTTAGCCAAGAAAATCACGTAGCACAAGAAAAAGAAGAAAAGTAAAAAAATAAATGCGAAAGTACATAATTACCTTCGCATTTATTTTTTTATCTGTTTTATAATTATTTTGCCATTGGCGAGTTTGTTGACTTGCCTTCAAGCGATTCAATTGCGTCCTTAAATACTTCGGCAATAGTTGGGTGAGCATATATCATATTTGATAAGTCTTCAACACTTAGACCATTGGCCATAGCTATAACAGCGTAGTGGATCAATAGGTCAGCATCTTTACCGATGATGTGGCAGCCTAAAATCTTCTTGTGATCCTTTGTTGATAGTATCTTTATAAAGCCTTTAGTCCCACCAACTGCAAGTGCCTTACCATTTGCTTGGTACATGGACTTTGCTTTATCATATTCAATGCCTTCTTTTTCAAGCTCTTGTTCAGTCTTACCAACTTGAGCAAGTTCTGGAACTGTGTATAATACAGCTGGAACTATTGATAGATCTGTTTTTGGTTCAAGTCCAGATAATTGTTCAACTACGTGGAAGCCTTGAGCTGTAGCAAAGTGAGCTAATTGAGTGTTTTTGTATATAACGTCACCGATAGCGTAGATATTGTCGTTTGATGTCTTTAAGTTTTCATCAACTAAAACGCCGCCGTCCTTTGTCTCAACCTTAGCTGCTTCAGTATTAAGACCGTCAGTATTGCTTGCTCTGCCTAGGGCAACTAATACATATTCAGCTTCATACTCTTTTATAGTGTCTTTGCCTACCATTTGAGTAGTTACTTTAAGCATATCGCCAGCTTGCTCTATCTTTTTAGAGTGTTGTTTTGTAGCGAACTTTAGATTTGGATTTTTTAATATTGATTGTAATCTCTTTTGAATTTCAATATCTGCTGTCTTGAACATATTGTTACCAATAACAGTTACTTCAGTACCAAAGCTTGCGTAGATAGTAGCAAATTCAAGGCCTATAACGCCTGTACCTATAACTATCATTGATTTTGGTATTTCTTTTAAGCTTAGTAGAGTAGTTGAGTTTAGTACCTTTGGTAGATCACACCCTTCAAGTGGCTTGATGTCCTTTGATCCAGTAGCTATGATGCACTTATCAAATGTAACGTTTTCTTCGCCGCCATTATTTAAAACTACTTTTACTTCATTTTCGCTAACGAAAGAAGCAGTACCCTTTAAAAGCTTGATATTGTCATATGTTGAGATTAAATATTCAATTCCGTCTCTAAGTTTAACCATTACGTCTTGTTTTCTTTGGTAAATCTTTTCAGTATCAAGACTATATCCATCAACTTTTACGCCAAATTCTTCAGCATTTTGTACTTCGCTATAGAAATCAGCTATCTTAACCATAGTCTTAGTAGGTATACAGCCAATGTTTAGGCAAGTACCACCAAGTAAGTTCTTTTCAACAAGAACAACATCATTTCCTAGTTGAGCAGCTCTGAAAGCGGCTTCGTATCCGCCAGGACCTGCACCGATAATTAGTAATTTCATATATGTCCTCCTTTATATTATTTATTTTATTCCTAACATTTTAATTATATCATATAATTTGCTATTTCTTAAGAGTTTTTTCTATACTTTGTAAATTAATCTTATAAGCATTTTTTACATTCATACCCTTCATCAGATAATAAATTTGATCATTGTTTATCAATATCTCAAGGTCTAGCTTGCTTTCTTTACTTAAATTATCAAGATCTTTATACTTGCTAATGATGTTTACATCGCTACGCTTTTTTATCTCTCTTAAAACTTTTTTTCCTTTTTCATTTGCACATAAAGGTATTATAAAATCATATTCATTATCTCTTGAAACACTATCTTTATAAATGTTTAATAGCATTGCTAATAAAAATCGATTGATCTTGCTCCTTGAAAAGTTTTTTCTTGAGACCATATCCATAAATTCATTATAGCTCTTCGCCTCGTAGATGTATTTTTTAATATAGTTTACAGCATCTTCATCATATTCAAAATACATTTTAAAATTCTTTTCTCTTATAAATGTGGCCTTGATATAGGAAAAATATTTTTCTAAGTCAATAATTTTTTCTTGGGGCAGTGCTGGGACAAAATCACTCACATCTTCACCCTTATATATAAGAGAGCGTATATGACTCGCACTTGCTATGCCGGTCTCATCGCACTCATCATTATAGCTGGGGCCATGTCTTTGCACGGCGAATGGTTTTATCGCGCTCTTCGTTTCGTCAAGAGCACTTATATACTTATAAGCAAGTATATTGTTTGATTTATTCATTATATCCGTCTTAGTAAGCTCATTAAAGCTTAAAGCGTAAGCCCTTGAGTAAGATAGACCACTCGTCAAATACTTTTTAATTAGCTCATCAAATTGTTTTTCATTTGCCTTCATCGTTTCATGTGCCTTTCTAAGAGCGTCTATACCATCTTCACTGCCAAAGCTTAGGTAGTCAATTACGTTTAGCTTATTTAGTATGTTCACAGCATTTTTTGCAAATATATCTGCAGGCGCTACAGAAGAGAAGACGGGCAGCTCAAGAATAAGGTCACAGCCATATTCACAGGCAATCTTAGCTCTTTCATACTTGGTAAAGGCACTAGGAAGGCCTCTTTGCACAAAATTGCCACTCATCAAAGCGACCACTGCATCGGCGCCTAGAGCTTCTTTTGTTTTACGAATATGGTAGATGTGACCATTGTGAAATGGATTGTACTCAGAAATGATTCCGACTATTTTCAACTTTTTCCCTTCTTTCTTAAAAAACACTTGAAATTTTCTACAATTTATTATATCATATATGTGTATGATTTGTTAAATATTTAGGGAGGTAAAAATGAAAATATTAGTAATTAATTGCGGATCATCATCATTAAAGTATCAATTAATGAACATGGATGACGAAAGCGTAATCTGTAAAGGTTTAGTAGAAAGAATCGGTATTGAAGGCTCTAAGCTAACTCACAAGGTTGAAGGAAGAGAAAACTTTGTAGTTGAAGAAGCTATGAAGGACCACAAGGCAGCTATGAAGCACGTATTTGACGCACTTGTTGATAAGGAACACGGCGTTGTTGCTTCACTTGATGAAATCGACGGTATCGGTCACAGAGTACTACATGGTGGAGACAAGTTAACTGACTCAACACTAGTAACTGAAGACGTTAAGAAGACTATCGAAAAGTTCATCTGCTTCGGACCACTTCATAACCCAGCAAACCTTATGGGTATAGAAGCTTGCGAAGAGCTTGTAAAGGGCAAACCAAACGTTGTTGTTATGGATACAGCCTTCCATCAAACAATGCCAGCTAAGAACTTCATGTACGCTATTGACTATGATTTATATGAAAAGTATAGACTTAGAAAATACGGTTTCCACGGAACTTCTCATAAATATATAGCACATAGAATGGCTGAAATACTTAATAAAGATTTATCAGAACTAAACATAATCAACTGCCACCTAGGTAATGGATCAAGTTTAGCTTGCATTAAGAATGGTAAAGTTTACGATACATCCATGGGTGTTACACCGCTTGAAGGCCTTGTGATGGGTACAAGATCAGGCGATATCGACCCAACTGTTGTTACATTCTTATGTGAGAATGAAAATATTACTCCACACGAAGCTAATCAATGGTTAAATAAAAAATCAGGTGTACTTGGCGTTTCTAAGCTAAGCTCAGACTTTAGAGACCTTGAAGAAGCAAGAGATAAGGGCAATGAAAAAGCAGGACTTGCACTTGATATGTTTACAAACAGAGTTAAGAAGTACATCGGTGCTTACATGGCTCAAATGCCAGAACTAGACGCCATCGTTATGACTGGTGGTATCGGTGAAAACTCTGACACAATGAGAAGAGAAATTCTTCACGGACTTGAACACCTAGGCATAGAACTAGATGACAAGAAGAACGACGGAACTAGAGGAAAAGAAGTAGACATCGCTAAAGATGGCGCTAAGATTAAGATCTACATCTGCCCAACAAACGAAGAATTAATGATAGCAAGAGACTCAAAGGAAATTATTTCAAAATAATTTAAAATAAGATAGAAAAAGTCTTGACAAAAGATAGAAAAAACAGTATAATTGTAATGTTATAAATGCGAATTAGTAAAGAAATACATTTACTGTAAGTTAAGGAGGTGTTTTTAATGGCAGTACCTAAAGGACGTACATCAAAACAAAGACGTAACAAGAGAAGAGCTTCATCTTATACATTAAGAAAAGCAACTTTCGTTGAATGTCCTCAATGTCATGAAATGAAAAGACCACACAGAGTATGCATGAGCTGTGGTTATTACAATGGTGAAAAGGTTTTAGATGTTGAATAAAAAATACTCAGGTTAATCGCCTGAGTCAGACTGTTGACAAAGTAGGCGTATTTTTATAAAAATACGCCTACTTTTTTACTTGAAAACCTCTTAAAATACACATCTATTGGGTATATATAATACATAGAAGGTGATAAAATGTTACATAAAAATAGTAAATCAAAAACAGATCAAGCACAAATAATTTCAGTTGAAGAATTAGTTCCACAAGAACACATACTAAGAAAGATCAATAAGTATATAGACTTTGACTTTATCTATGATTTAGTAGAAGATAAATACTCATTAGATAACGGAAGACCAAGCATAGATCCAGTAGTGCTAATGAAGATAATATTCATACAATACCTATTCAACATAAGAAGCATAAGGCAAACAATAAAAGAGATAGAAGTAAACATTGCATACAGATGGTTTTTAGGATATGACTTCTACGACAAGATTCCACACTTTACAACATTCAGCCAAAACTATAGAAGAAGATTCAAAGATACAGACATATTTGAAAACATCTTCCAAAACATATTAAACCAAGCACTAGAACAAGGTTTTGTGGATGAGAAGATTCAATTCGTAGACTCAACACATGTTAAAGCACATGCAAACAGACATAAAAACAAAAAAGTAACAATAGAGAAAAAAGCAAGAAGATATCAAGCACAGCTAGACAAAGAAATAGCACAAGAAAGAGAAGAAAACGGAAAAAAGCCCTTAAAAGAGAAAGAAGATAAAGAGAGGCAAACGATAGTTCAGTCAACAACAGATCCAGAAAGCGGCCTCTTTCACAAAGGAGAACATAAAGAAGTATTCGCCTATTGCGTAGAAACATCATGCGATAAAAACGGCTGGATACTAGCATACAAATCATTTCCAGGAAATTTACATGACAGCACAACATTTTTACCATTCTATGAAGAAAAACTAAAAAAGATGAAACCCCAAAAGATAGTTATGGATGCAGGTTACAAAATACCAGCCATAGCAAAAACATTAATAGACGATAAAATACTCCCAGTATTTCCATATACAAGACAAAAGAGAAACTTACAAATAGAAAATCCATACTACAAAAGAGACTACATATACGACGAATATTATGACTGCTACATATGTCCACAAGGAAAACTTTTAAATTACAAAACTACAGATAGAGAAGGATACAGACAGTATAAAAGTGATATAAACGACTGCAAGAACTGTCCTAACATAGATAGATGCACACATAGTAAAAACAAACAAAAAGTAATAACAAGACATATATGGCAAGACTACCTTGACATAACAGAAGAATATAGATATACAAATCAAGGCAAGAAAGAATACGCAAGAAGAAAAGAAACAATAGAAAGACAATTTGGAAGCGCAAAAGAGTATCATAGTTTTAGATATACAAACATGAAGGGCAAAGCTAAGATGGATATGAAAGCTGCGCTTACTTTTGCATGCTTAAATATGAAAAAACTAGCACTAATGATGTATAGGATGGATCCAAATAAGGAGGTATTTACTCGTTTATTTGCAAAAATACATAAAAAATTTGATTTTTTACTAAATTTAATAAAAATAAGCAAACCCAGGAAAAAATTCCTGGGTTTGTCTTCACTCTGACTCAGGTTAATCGCCTGAGTTTTTTTATTGTGTTTAAAGGGATTGGTATGAAAAAATAGGCAAAGATATTACATGATAATAAACTAGGAACAGGCAATCAGAAATATGAAAAAGTATTGATGTTAGAACAAAATTATGTTAAACTATAGTTAAACAAAGAGCGGAATGTTCAGCTTCAATTTTAATACAAAACAAAGAAAAGATTAATGAAAGCTGTTCTATAAAAAGAATTAAAAGAGAGGAGATTATAAGAGATTTTATTAGGAAAGGAGACATATATTAATGAAAAAATATGTATTAAGAAATAAATTTATTCTTTTTATGTCGGTTATTTTTGGAGTCTTGGAGGTTGTTTTTACATATTTATATGTAAGACAAAGCTCAAGAATAATTGATGTAGTAATGAATAAGTCAAATGACACGTATAGTAAGGTTATTATTTTATCTATTTTATATGTACTATTATTAATCATCGCTCATTATATATTCAATAGATTAGCATTAGCATTTTCTAAAAATATTATTAATAACTTAAGGCATGATTACATAGAGGGGCTACTAGATAGTAAAACATCTCTATTTTTTAAAGTTAATAAGGGAGAGCATCTAAGTCATATTGATCAGGATGTAGATCAGCTAAGGATGGAATATTTATATATTTTGCCATATGCCTTGATTGGTATTGGCAGAGCTATAGTCTATACAATAGGTCTATACAAAATACACCCTTATATGCTTATCACTACATTTTTATTTGTCCTATTACCAGCTCTCGCATCTAAAATATTTACAGGAAGGATATCTAAGAGTCAGATAGAACGTTCAGGTAAATATTCTAAATATATAGATGAGTTAAATGAGTTATTGGATGGATACTTGGTAATTAAGGAATCTAGAAACAATGATTATTTTCTCGAGAAATTTGATAAAGCTAATAATGAATTATTAAAAGCTATAAATAGTTTTTCAATTAATAGTCGTATGCTTAGTCAGACTCTATTTGGTTTAAATGTCTTTTCAACGTTACTTGTTACTTTTATAGGAGGGATACTTGTAAAAAACTCCTTAATTCAAATGTCTGACTTACTTGCTTCCTTAAGCTTAGTTTCTATCGCCACTGCGTCTTTTGCAGATACATTTAGATTTATAGTCCAACTTTTATCAACTAGAGAACTTAGAAATATTGTGATATCTAAAATACCAAATGAAAAGATTGATAAGAAGATTGAAAAGCTTCCAAAATTAGATTTAAACATAAATAATTTATCTTTTTCTTATGGAGATAAGAAAGTTTTTTCTGATATGAATATAGATATTGAAAAGAATATGGCTTATGCAATAATTGGGCCGTCTGGTTCTGGAAAATCTACCCTTGCCAAGATATTAATGAGGATAAATCCTTCCTACGAAGGGAAAATAACTTTTGAAAATGGTGATTTCAAAGATTTTAAAGAGCTTGAGTTATATGAAACTATATATTATATACCGCAAGAGCCTGTAATATTCGAAGATACATTTATAAATAATATTACGATGGGAAGAAGTGATATTGATATGGTTAAATTAGATGAAATAATTGATCGAGTTGGACTAGATAGTGTTTATAATGATAAGAAAGAAAGTCTGATTAAAAATGATAGTCTTTCTGGTGGAGAGAAGAAGAAGCTTGAAATTGCTAGAGCCTTATATAGGGGGGCGGATGTACTTATATTCGACGAGCCAACCAGTGGGCTTGACCCAGAAAGTGCTAGGGTAATAGATGGACTAATAGAATCTTTAGATTATTATACAAGAATTGTCATAACCCACAATCAAGATGCATCTTATTTGGATAGGTTCGACAAGGTTATTAATATAGAAAACTACAAATAATTATTTTAGATAAATATACGCTACATTATCTTTAGTCAAGTCCATAATATTGTGTTATTTTATCGGCTGTATAATATCTATTGGGAAGCAAATCTTCAATAGATATTATACAGCCATATTATACAGCCTTTTTTTATTGTGTATTTGTTCCTACTAGGTCCAAGTGATTTGAAGCAGTTCCAAGTGGGACAAGGAAAAAAACAAGGACTATCTCAATAAATACTAACGCAAGCACAAGTATAAAATAGGATAAAGTGACTTATCAGCCTATTTATGATATAATATATCTTAACAATAAAACGGATAAGGGGTAATAATATGGCAGTTTCTTATAAACCATTATGGCACTTATTGGTAGAAAGAGAAATGAACAAAGAAGACTTAAAAAGAGCTGCAACCTGTAGATCCATTGAAAGAGGTATTAGATATCCTGATTAACTATAGAAATAATATTTATTTAGACAGGAGGAAATAAAGTGAGTCAAGAAAATAAGATAAATCAATCTTGCTGAGGTTCAATACAAAAAACCACTGGTACAGTGGAAGAAAAAGCAAATTGCCCCAAATGTCACAAAATAGGAGAAAAGGTTAAGAATATAACTGTCAAGCATATGGTATCAGAAAACCTTAGGGGAAAGGTTGTAGATGAAGAAACTTACTATTTATGTATGAATGAAGATTGTGATGTCGTGTATTATAACTTAAACAATGAAAGAGTTTTTTATAAGGAAGATGTAAAAGTTCCTATATGGTTTAAAAAGGATGCAAATCCCAAATATATATGCTATTGCAACCAAGTTACAGAGCAACAAATTATAAACGCTGTTTTAGATGATGGTGCAAAGAATATTAAAGATATTATTAGACTTACAGGGGCAATGAAAAATGCAAAGTGCGAAATTAACAATCCTTTGGGTAAATGCTGTAGTCCTCTTATTCAAGAAACCATCAATAAAGCATTAAATAGCAAAAAATAGTTTGCGACAAATAATTTATATAGTACGTCACAACAGTAATAAAATTAAAAATAATAAAAAACTATAGAATTAAAATTTTAGAGGTTCAGATGTAAAAGTCTGGGCCGCTTTTTTATTTTCCCCGGAAAGGAGGTCGCCTATATGGTAAATGATGAAGTTAATAATAAGGCTATAAATATTGAGATAAAAGTGGCTCAGTATTCAGCAAAGGCTATTTTAAAAGCTATGAAAAAGATTATAGAAGATGCCAATGAAAAAAGTCAACAACTTGCAGATTATATTAGTGAAAAAAGAAAAACCAATTCAAGGAAACTTAAGGACATGGTAAAGAAAGGTCATCTGGAAAATATTGATAAGCAAATCGAAAATAAATTCAATGCTTTTAAGGATTACGCATAAAGGCGTAAAATAAATTGGGGGTTTGTTAGAGATAAAGATACAAGACTTTATATTAACAATACAAACTACACAAAAGAAATGAATAATGAAAATTGGAAAAGGTTGGAAGATTTATTTTAATGCGTTGTTAGATGACAAGAAATTTAATAATGAAACTTTTAAAGAGATAGCATAAATGTTATCTCTTTTTTATTACAAGAAATAAGGTATATATAGGAGATAGAAATTAAAAACGCTATCGTCTTTTTTATATTAAATACGGGTAAAAATATTAACAAGAAATTTGTAACGTTTTGATTTTTCAATCGTCTAACTATTAGAAAGCAAGAAAGGGTGTGATTTTATGGACTATGATTACGAAATAATATATAAAGAATGTTTTTCTAAAGTATATTTATATGTTTTGACCATTAGTCATGATGAACATATAGCTGAAGAAATCACACAAGAAACTTTTTTTAAAGTAAAATAACTACGTATCTCATCTCATTCATAAAAAACTTGATTTAATAGGCAAAATAATGTATAATAATTATGGATTTAGAACGGAGGAAATTATGAAGTTATTAATTGATACACAAGGCGGCGACAATGCACCAAAGGCTATGCTTATGGCTGTGCAAAAGGCAAAGGCAGAGGACAGCTCTTTAGATTTTGTTTTGTTCGGCGATAGAAAAGAGATTGAAGAGCATCTTGGAGCTGATGCAGCGAATTATGAGATAGTTCAAACTGAAGACGTTATCACAAATGAGGACGAGGCGGCTCTATCCATAAGAAAGAAGAATAAAGCATCCATAGTCCTAGCATCAAAGTACTTAGTTGAAAATGACGATGCAGATGCCTTTATATCATCTGGATCAACTGGCGCGCTTCTTGCGGCAGCTATGCTTATAGTAAAGAGGATAGATGGCTTTAAAAGAGCGAGCATACCAACATTTTTACCTGGAATAAAGGGACCAACACTACTTTTGGACTCAGGGGCCAATGTTGACTGCGAGCCAGAATTTATTTATGAATTTGCTAAGCTTGGATCAAAGTACGTTGAAAAGCTACTTGGCATAGAAAGACCGAAGATTGCTTTGGTATCTAACGGCGCTGAAGCTAAAAAGGGCAATGAGCTAACTAAGAAGGCTCATGAAATACTTAAAAATTCAGAACTTAATTTTATTGGAAACATCGAAGCTAATGAAGTGCTTACAACTGATGCAGATATCATCGTTCAAGACGGTTTCGTAGGCAATGTAATACTAAAGGAGCTTGAAGGTGCTAGCAAAGTCTTTGTGGGAAGCATAAAGAACTTTATAATGAAGGATGAGAAATATTTCTCCTCAGACGAAATGAAGTTGTCATTTTTAAAGGATGTCATGTCTCTTATGGGACTTACTAAGTACGGTGGATCACCTGTCTTAGGTGTAAATAAAGCAATAATCAAAGCACATGGCAATAGTGATGAGAAGGCATTTTACTTAGCTATAAGAAACACTGTTGACTTTGTGAATTCAGGAGTTATAGAATATTTAAAGGAAAATTAGGAGGAGCTATGTTAGAAGAAAAAATTAAAGAAATAATTGCTAAGCAATTTAAAGTAGATCTTAAAGATTTAAAGGACGAAACAAGATTTAAAGAAGATTTAAAGGCAGATTCAATTGCCATAGTTGAATTAATTATGAATTTAGAAGACGAATTAAATGTAAGCCTTGATGATGACAAGGTTACAAGTGTTAAAACAGTTGGAGAGGCAATCGCACTAGCCGTAGAAGCTGCAAAATAATGAAGAATTTTGATATATCCGATGCTCGCGAAAAGCTCAAAAGCTTGCAGGCGATTATCGGATATAATTTTAATGATGGAAATTTACTCTTCACTAGCCTAGTTCACAAGAGTGCTAGAGAGGCAGAGGACTTAACTGCGCCATATAATGCACAGAGTCTAGAGTTTTTAGGCGACAAGGTACTTTCTTATGTCCTAGCAAAATATTTATTCACTAAGTACATAGACAAGGACGAAGGTACTCTGTCTAAGTACATTGCCATGCTTGGTAAGGCTTCATACCAAAATATGGTCTCTAAAGACCTTCATTTGGATGAGTACATCTATATGGAAACGAATTTAAGGTTTAATCTTGATAAAACATCAATACTTGCTGACCACTTAGAAGCTTTAATAGCAGCTATTTATTTGGATTCAGATATTGAGAAAGTTGAAAAATTTATCATGGATAAATATTTAAAGAGTGCTCATATGGTATTAGATGTTAATAATGATTTTAGGAATTATAAGAATATCTTGATAGAATATGCTCAAAAACATGGTTTAGACTTAGTATATACTCTTTTAAATGAATATGGACCAGACAATGATAAGAGTTTTGAATACGCTGCCCAGCTTGATGGGCACAAAGCCATTGCCACAGCGAAGACAAAAAAGGCTGCTAAGCAAATGGCTTCGAAAAAACTTGCGATTGAGATGAATTTGATAAGATGAAAAAAAACTATATAATACCAATTTTTATACCGCATCTAGGCTGCCCAAACGATTGCATTTTCTGCAATCAAAAGAAGATAGCAAAGGATTACGATGCGCAAAAAGAAGAAAATATAAAAAAGGATATAGAAAAGTATTTGGAGCTATATGAAGGAAAGAAGGATATAGAGCTTGCTTTTTATGGAGGCAGCTTCACTGCGCTTGATTACCCACTTATGCTTAGCTACTTAAAGCTTGCAAATACATACATAGAGCGTGGCCTCATTGATAGCATAAGGATATCTACAAGGCCGGACGCTGTAAGTGAAGAAATTCTTGATGAGCTTGAAAAGTATAAGGTAAAAACTATTGAGTTAGGTGCTCAGTCAATGGATGATGCTGTTTTAGATGCGCTAAAGAGAGGTCATAAGGCGGCTGACACAATTCGCAGCGCTAAAATGATTAAGGATAGAGGCTTTACTCTTGGACTTCAGATGATGACTGGCCTATATAAGTCAACTGCAGATATGGATATAGCTACAGCTGAAGCAATAGCTGCGCTTGAGCCGGACTTTGTAAGGATATATCCAACGCTTGTCATAAAGGATACAGAGCTTGTAGATAGACTTGAAGACGGCTCTTACAAGCCCTTGGATGTGGACGAAGCAGTTGATACGCTTAAGAGCATAGTTATCATTTTTGAAGCAAAGGACATTGAGATAATTAGGATAGGTCTTCAAACTACTGATAATATCCAGCTAGGAAAGGACGTAGTGGCAGGGCCATTCCACCCGGCGATACGCTCACTAACATACGAGGCAATCTATCTAGAAATCATAGAAGAATTTATAGAGCTTAATAAAATTACAAATGATTTTACGCTTGTTTCTTCAAAAAAAGTCGCTTCATACTTGAGCGGCTCGAAGAAGGTAAATAGAAAGAAAATTTATCAAAAATATAAAATAAATTACGAGATAAAAGGCATCTTTGATGAGGACGATAGGCTAATGTTTTACGATGGAAGCCCGCAAAGCTACTCATTTAAGGAGCTTATAAAGAATAAGTACGAAAGGGGCAAATATTTTGCGTTTAAATAAATTAATATTGAAGGGCTTTAAGTCCTTCGCAAATAAAACTGAAATAGTCTTTACCCCTGGAGTTACAACGATTGTAGGGCCTAATGGTAGTGGTAAGAGTAATATATCTGACGCTGTTAGATGGGTTTTAGGCGAGCAAAGCAATAAATCTCTTAGAGCAAATAAGGCAAGTGACGTTATCTTCCAAGGAACTGAAGAGAAAAAAGCGCTTGGCTACGCTCAAGTAAGTATAATATTTTCAAATGATGATAACGCTCTACCGGTTGAATACCAAGAGGTTGAGGTCACAAGACGCATGTACCGCTCAGGCGAGAGCGAATTTTTTATAAACAATAAAAAGACCAGAATGAAGGACGTTAGAGAGCTTTTCCTTGACACAGGCGTTGGTAAGGACGGCTACTCAATCATTGGCCAAGGAAGGATAGACGAGATACTATCAAATAAGCCAGAGGACAGAAGAGCCATCTTTGAAGAGGCATCAGGCGTTAGTAAGTATAGATACAAAAAAGAAGAATCCTTAAGGAAGCTTGATAAGACTGAGGCAAATTTACTTAGAATAAAAGATATTCTTTATGAAATAGAACAAAATGAAGCGAGACTTAAGGGCGAATCGGAAAAAGCCAGAGAGTATAAGGGCCTTATGGAAGAGTATAAAAAAGTCGACGTATCTATTTCATATAATGCTTATGAAAAGATAGAGAAGAATTTACTCAAATTTACAGCGGATAAAGAAAGGCTCATCGATGATTTAAAATTAAGTGAAATAAAGAATAAAGAGGTCGAAGAGAGCGCTGCGCCACTACAAGCTGATCTTAAGAAATATGAAGCGCTTATCGATGAGATTAAAGAGCAAAGAAATAAAGATTTAAGGGACTTTGATATCAATAGGCAAAAGCTTGAGATAAACAAAGAAAAACTAAGATCTATAGAAGATAAAGTGCTTGATAACAAATTAAAAGAGAAAGAGCACGAAAATAAATTACTAGAATCAGAAGAAAAGATAAAAACATTATCTATATTAAAAAAATCAAGTGAAGAAACTTTATTAAAGATTGCTAAGGACCTTGAAGCACTTAAAAATGAAAACGCATCCTATGATAGAACTAGCTACGATGACGCTATGAATATGGGCTTGAAGCTTGATAAAGAGCTTGAGGCGCTAAGACTAAGTATAGAAAACAAGAATAATAATAAAGCTACTCAAAACGAAAAGCTTACGGACATAGAAAAAAAGATAAGCGATAAAGAAAATGAATTAAATAAGCAAAATGATGAATTTGACAAAGCAAATAACAATCTTAATGATTTAAATAAGACGTTTAGTGAAAAGGAAGAGCTTTATAAAAAAGCGAAAGATGAGATCACAGCAAAAGTTGATGATTTAGCAAAATCAAAGGATGCTTACTTTGCTTTAGAAAATGACATTAGAGTTTTAGAAAAAAGTTATGAGATGCACAAAAATCTTGAGGAAAATCTCGACGGCTACTACAGAAGCGTTAAAGAGATAGCCAAGGCGGCGAAGAAAAATTATTTCAAATCTGAATCGAGACTTGTGGTCGACATCTTTAACTGCGATGAAAAATACTCACTTGCCATAGAATCGGCACTTCAATCGAATTTACAAGCTATAGTCATAGATAGAGACGACGATGCCAAAGAGTACATCGACTTTTTGAAGAAGAATAACTATGGTAGAGCGACTTTCTATCCACTTAATAGATATAATTCTAGATCAAACGAAAATTATAATATTAAAGACAAAGATGCCATAGGTTTTGCGAGCGAGCTAATTACTTATGATAAAAAATATGACAATCTATTCAAGAGCTTGCTTCAAAGAACAGTTGTAACGAGTACTTTTGATGCTGCTCTTAGAATATCAAAAGTTTATAAGCAATATAGATATGTAAGTTTAGATGGACAGATTATAAATTCATCTGGATCAATAGTGGGCGGTAGCCAAGTAAAATCATCATTTATCTCGCGTAAACACATGCTTACTAAGCTAATGGACGAGATAAAAGAGAAGAAAAAATCATTAGAAGTAGCTAAAGCGGCGCTTATAAATAAGGAAGAAGAGATTAAGACTGAAAAAACATCTTATGACAAGCTAAATGAAGAAATCATTGCAATAAATGAAAAGATAAACACTGTTAAAAAAGAAATCAATTCACTTGAGATAAACATAGCCTTTGCTCAAAGAGATATAAGTGAGGCAAAAACTCAAAGAGAAGAGCTTAATAAATCACTTGAAGCGCTTGAAGAAGAGAAAGCTCAAGGCGCGAAGGACTTAGAAGAGCTTAAGAGTAAAAAGCTTGAGCATGAGAAGACGATAGAAGCTGAAAAAGAACTTATCAAGAGCTTTGAAGAAGAAAAAGATAGGCGTAATGAAAAGCTTCTTCAAATAAGCGTTGAAAAATCTACTTTAGAAGCAAAGCTTGAAAGAACTGTGGAAGACATTGCTATATCACAAGAGTATATAGCTAAGTCACAAGAGATTAAAGATGGCCTTGCAAGCGATTTTAAGGAGCTTAGCCAAAATAAAGAAGCACTTGAAAATGAAAATGCCAGCATCATGGACTTTTTGAAGAAAAATGAAGAGCTTGAACAAGAATACATTGATAAGATTAATCAAAAGACAGATGAAAAGGAAAAAGTTTTATCTAAGATCTTTGATTTGCAAAATGAGATAAAGAATTGTCAAGAAGGCATAATAGCCATCAAGGACGAGATTAATAAGAATGAGGTCCTACTTGCTCGTAACGAAGTAATGAAAGATAATATAAAAGAAAAGTTATCGAACGATTACTTCATTAACGTTGAAAATATTGACAAGGAAAGTCTTGTTAAGGCAAGTACAAAAGACTTAAAAGAACTACAAGAAAAGATTGATGCGCTTGGCGATGTATCACTATCATCTATAAAAGAGTATGAAGATACATTGACAAGATTAGAGTTCTTAAGAAAGCAATATGATGACATGCAAGAGTCTAAAGAGGACTTATTAAATATAATCGACGATATCGACGAAACTATCAAGATAAAGTTTAAAGATAACTTCAATATTATTCAAGGATATTTCTCAGAGATATTCCAAAACTTATTTGGTGGCGGCGAAGCGAAGATATATATAAGCGATGAAAGCGATATACTTAACTCAGGTATTGAGATAGAGGCGCGTCCACCAGGAAAGAGCATGCAGTCACTAAGTCTACTATCAGGCGGAGAGAAGACTTTAACAGCGATAGCTTTATTATTCGCGGTACTAAAGTCAAAACCATCGCCATTCTGTATACTTGATGAGATAGATGCGGCTCTTGATGATGCCAACATCAGTAAGTACACAGCTTATCTCGATAGGATTAAAGACGAAACACAATTTATCCTTATCACGCATAGAAAGGTAACTATGGAGATATCGGACGCTATATACGGCATTACTATGAAAGAAAAGGGCATAAGCTCGATACTTTCGATGAAATTAACTTAAGAGGTGAAATATGTTTAACTGGTTTAAAAAGAAAAATAAAGATGAAGAGCAAAAAGAAGTTCAAGAGAAAAAAATAGATTTGGCAGAGGAGCTTGGTCAAACGCAAGCGAATGAAGAAGCAAAATCGATTGAAGAAGTAAAAATGAATGCTGAAGCAAAATCAATTGACGAGGCAAAATCAAATGCTGAAGTAAAAATGAATGACGAAGCAAAAGTAAATGAAGAAGTGCCTGAGGAAGTCAAGGAAGAAAAATCATCTTTCTTCAAGAGAATGTTCTCAGGCCTTGAAAAGACAAGACAAAATCTAAACTATAAGCTTCAGACAGTCTTTAAGGGCACAGACATTGACGACGACTTCTACGATGAGCTTGAAGAAGTTTTAGTCACATCAGACATTGGCGTAGAAACTGTTATGAACATTATTGATAACTTGAAAGAAAGACTTGTTAGAGAAAATATACTTGAAAGAAAAGATGCTTTTCCTATATTAAAGGATGAAATTAAAAATATAATGAATGACAATATTACATCGAGAGATTTGAAGCTTGAGCCATCTCCAGCCATACTTCTAGTTGTTGGTGTCAATGGTGTTGGTAAGACGACTACCATAGGCAAACTTAGCTACCAATTCAGACAAGAGGGTAAGAGCGTTTTGATTGCTGCTGCCGATACATTTAGAGCGGCTGCCATTGAACAGCTTAAAGAATGGGCTAATAGAGCAAACGTTGACATCATCGCTCATGAAGAATCAGCTGACCCAGCAAGCGTTGTCTTTGATGCCATCATGGCAGCTAAGGCAAGAAAGACTGATATACTTATCTGCGACACAGCGGGTAGGCTTCATAACAAACAAAACTTAATGAATGAGCTTAACAAGATTAAAAGAGTTATCGATAGAGAATTTCCTAATGCAGTTAAAGAAAATTTATTGGTTCTTGATGCGACTACTGGTCAAAACGCCATCATACAAGCGAAGTCCTTTAAGGAGACGAGCGACATAACAGGCGTTTGCGTTACTAAACTTGACGGCACTGCTAAGGGCGGCGTCATCATTGCACTTGAGAGCGAATTACATTTGCCAGTTAAGATTATAGGTGTCGGTGAAAAGATAGAAGACCTTCAAGCCTTTAACGTCGATGACTTCGTTGAAGCATTATTTTAAAAATATTTAAATAATTTTAAAAAAAGTATTGACAAAAGTCAATCTATATAGTATTATATTAACTGTCAAGTAAATAGCTTGACAGTTTTTTATGTGATAACACTAAGAACGACGCGAGTTTTATAAGGAAAAAGATAAAATGAAAGTACTAGATGATTATATATATATCGGAAGACTCTTGGACTTCTATGGAAGCCTATTAACAGAGAGTGAGTCAAAGTCGGTTGATTACTATTACAACGAAGACTATTCACTTACTGAGACAGCTGAGCTTCTTTCAATATCAAGACAAGCGGTGAGCCTTAACATTAAAAGAGCTATAGACAAGTTAAAGTCTTATGAGGCAGCACTTAAGCTTATAGAGAAGTTTGATAAGAAGAAAGAGGCCAAGACTAAAGCGCTTGACTTACTTGATCAGGCTAGTGGCAGTAAGGATATAGAAGATATAAGAGAAAAGATTAAAGAAGCTGAAGAGATTATAAACGAGATCTAAAAGGAGCAATAATGATATTTGAGAGCTTATCAGAAAAACTACAAAAAACATTAGACGGCTTAAGAGGCAAGGGCAGACTTAGTGAAAAGGATGTCGATGCGGCACTTAGAGAAGTAAAGCTAGCTCTTCTTGAAGCGGATGTTAATTATAAGGTAGTTAAGAATTTTATAAATACATTAAAAGAAAGAGCCATAGGCACTGAAGTTATGGAGAGTTTAACTCCTGGTCAACAAGTTATTAAGATTGTTAATGAAGAATTAATTAATCTTATGGGCAAGACTAAAGAGGGACTAAACCTTAGCAAGAACCCAAGCATCATCTTGATGTGCGGTCTTCAAGGTGCAGGTAAGACAACTACTACAGGTAAACTTGCTATAAACCTCAGAAAGAAAGGCAGAAGACCACTATTAGTTGCTTGCGACGTCTATAGACCAGCAGCCATTAAACAGCTAGAAGTTGTTGGAAAGTCAATTGACGTGCCAGTATTTTCTATGGGCGATAAGATAAAGCCTATTGACATAGCTAAGAGCGCTATAGAGCACGCTAAGAAGAATGGTAACGACGTAGTTATTGTCGATACAGCGGGTCGTTTACACATAGACGAAGTACTGATGGATGAGCTAAAAGGCTTAAAAGAAAATCTAGAGCCATCAGAAATACTTCTTGTACTTGACTCAATGACTGGACAAGACGCAGTAAACGTGGCAAAAGCCTTTGATGATGCGCTTGGCATAACAGGAGTAATATTAACAAAGCTAGACGGTGATGCTAGAGGCGGTGCGGCACTTTCAATTAGAGCCGTAACTGACAAACCGATTAAATACGTTGGTATGGGCGAAAAGATGGATGAGCTTGAAGAGTTTCATCCAGACAGAATAGTTTCTAAGATACTTGGTATGGGCGACGTGCTTACTCTTATTGAGAAGGCGCAAAGCAATATTGACCAAAAGAAGGCAATGGAGCTTGAGAAAAAATTAAGGGAAGAAACATTTACCCTTGATGATTTCTTAGATCAAATCGCTCAGATGAGAAACTTAGGACCTATAGAAAATCTAATGCAGATGATACCAGGAATGAATTCAAAAGCCTTAAAGGGCATAAATATAAGTGACAAAGATATAGGCAGAGTCGAAGCCATCATCAGAAGTATGACTATGAAAGAGAGAGTAAGTCCAAACATAATCAATGCTTCAAGAAAGAAGAGGATTGCAGAAGGAAGCGGAACAACAACAAATGATGTTAACAAGCTTTTAAAGCAATTCGAAGATACTAAGAAGATGATGAAGCGCTTCGGCAAGATGGAGAAGTCTATGAAAAGAAAAGGAAATTTCAATTTTCCATTTAATATATAAATTTTAAGGAGGTGAGATTGTGGTAAAAATTCGTTTAAAAAGAATGGGATCAAAAAAGAATCCATTTTACAGAATTGTTGTAGCTGATTCAAGAAGAGCTAGAGATGGCAAGTTTATTGAACAACTTGGTTATTATGACCCATTAACTGAGCCAAAGACAATAAAATTCGATCAAGAAAAGGCTGAACAATGGATAGCAAACGGAGCTAAGGCAAGTGAAACAGTTCAAAGATTATTCAAATCTCAAGGATATGATATAACAGCAAAGACTGCTAAGAAAGCTGAAGCAACAGAAGAAACAGAAGCTGTAGAAGCTTAGGATGTGGGGGTTAATATGAAAGAATTAGTTGAATTTTTAGCAAAATCTATTGTTGATAACAAAGATGATGTTAAAGTTACAGTTAATGAATCAGTAAACGAGATCAACATTGATCTATACGTAAATCCAGACGATATAGGCAGAGTTATCGGTAAAGGCGGTAAGGTTGTTAAAGCAATCAGACTTATAGCCGGAGCTACTCTTAAAGATTCAAGAAGAATTAATTTAGAAATAAAGGAATAAATCTTGGACCTTATAAAGATAGCAAAGATTGTCTCAGCGCATGGCTTAAATGGAGAGGTAAAAATCTTTCCGTACACAGATGATTTAAATGGTTTCAAAGAGTATAATGAAATCTATATCGATGGTGAAGAGCTTGAGATTATAAGTCAAAAGATAGCTTCAAAATTTATTGTACTTAAGTTAAAAGGCTTTGATTATATAGATGATGTCAAAAGGCTTATTGATAAGGATGTTTTTATTGATAAGGCTCAGATGCCTTCACTAGAAGAGGGTGAGTACTATATACATGAGCTTATAGCCATGGAAGTTTTTAGTGAAGCTGACGAATTTATTGGCACTGTTAAAGATGTCATGGAGACGAGCGCAAATCACGTGCTTGTTGTGGATCATGACGGCAAGGAAGCACTTATTCCTTTTGTTAAAGCCTTTATCAAAGAACTTGACTTGAAGCATAGAAAGATAAAAGTCAAACTCATAGAAGGTATCTTATGATAAAATTTAACGTCTTAACGCTGTTCCCAGAGATGTTTACGGCTCTTACTGATTTTAGTATAATCAAAAGGGCTATAGATAATGAGCTTATAGAGATCAATCTTATTAATTTTAGAGACTACTCTAAGGACAAGCACAATAAAGTTGATGACTACCCCTATGGTGGCGGAAGCGGCATGCTTTTAAGAGCGGATGTTCTTAAGGACTGCCTAGAAGATATTAAGCCAAAAAAGCTTATCTATCTTTCACCGAAGGGCAAATTATTCAATCAAGACTTGGCTAAAGAGTATGCAAAACTTGACGAGATAACAATTCTTTGTGGGCATTATGAAGGCTTAGATGAGAGAATCATCCAAAACTATGTCGATGAAGAGCTATCTATCGGGGATTATGTATTGACCGGTGGAGAACTACCCGCTATGGTAATCATAGATACCGTATCGAGGTTAGTTGATTCAGTAATAAAAGAAGATTCGTATTCAGACGAAACTCACATGTCAAATTTTTTAGAGTATCCTCAGTACACCAGACCATATGATCTGGATGGGGATAAGGTTCCAGAAGTTTTGCTTAGTGGAAACCATCAAGATGTCGATGACTTTAGACTCATTGAGTCATTCAAGGCAACTGTTAAAAACAGGATAGACTTACTTGATTTTGCTAAGCTAGATAAAAAGGAAATGAAAAATTTGAGAGAAATATTAAATAAACTAAAGAAGGAGGACTAAGATGGACTATATTAAGATGCTTGAAGCACAACAATTAAAAGACAACATTCCTCAATTTCATGTAGGTGACACTGTTCAAGTTCACTATAAAGTTGTAGAAGGTACACGTGAAAGAATCCAAGTGTACGAAGGTACTGTAATTAAGAGACAAAACGGCGGAGCTAAAGAAACATTTACAGTAAGAAGATTGTCATATGGTATTGGTGTTGAAAGAACATTCTTACTTCACTCTCCAAGAATCGACAAGATCGTTCTTGTTAGAAAAGGTAGAGTTAGAAGAGCTAAACTTTACTACTTAAGAGACAGAGTAGGTAAAGCTGCTAAAGTTAGAGAAAAACAATCGTTTTAATTGATGTAAAGACATTCTATTGAGAGAGTGTCTTTTTTCTTTGCGATATTTATTTACATTGACTGTCTTTTGTGATAATATAGAAGATAGTTAGGAAGGTGTATGCTATGAATATAAATTGGTACCCTGGACATATGAAGAAGACGAGAGAGTCTTTAATTGAAATGTCAAAGTTAGTCGATATAGTTATCGAGCTAATAGATGCGAGAGCACCTATGTCGAGCACGAACCCCATAATCAAAGAAATAACGGCTAATAAAGCCAAGATCATATTATTAAATAAAGCGGACTTAGCAGATGAGATAGTCAACAAGAAATGGATAGCTCATTACAAGGATGCAAAGTGCATTGAGTTCAACGCGAAAGACAAATCGAACGTGAAAAAGATTATTGACTTATCGCGCAAAGAGGTCGACAAGTATCACAAAGAGCACAAACAAAGAGAGCACTTCGGACCTATCAAGGCCATGGTTGTCGGCATACCAAATGTTGGCAAGTCTACTTTTATTAACTTAATGAACAATAAAAAGAGCCTTAAGACAGGCAACAAACCAGGTGTAACTAAGAAGAACCAATGGATTAAGGTCGATAATGACTTTATGCTTCTTGATACACCAGGCGTTTTGTGGCCAAAGTTTGAGAGTCAAGAGATAGGTATGAACCTTGCCTTCATCGGCTCAATCAAAGATGATATACTTAACAAAGACGACATCGCCATCGCTCTAATTAAATTCCTTAAGACTAATTATAGCGGTGCGCTTAATGCGAGATACAAGGTTAATGAAGATGCTACAGAGCTTGAAATTCTTGAAGAGATAGCAAAGAACAGAGGTTTTATACTTAAAGGAAATGAGCTTGATGTATATAAGGCTATAAATATACTTGTAGACGAGTTTAGGAATGGACTTTTAGGCAGAATTTCACTTGAGGAGCCGCTAGATGAATAAAGATTATGAAGATAAACTTTTTGATGAAGGCCACAAGATTATAGTCGGCATAGACGAGGTAGGTAGAGGACCCTTTTTCGGAGATGTACTTGCCTGTGCTATAGCTTTTGAAAAGGACTTCTTTATGGAAGAGGTAAACGATTCGAAAAAGCTAAGCCAAAAGAAGAGAGAAAAGATTTTTAAAGAGCTAGTTAAAAACGCTATCGGCATAGGAATTGGCAAGGCGAGTCCTGAGGAGATCGACGAAATAAACATTAAAGAAGCAACTCATCTAGCTATGCAAAGGGCAGTAGAAGACTTTCATGACGATATGAACAATAAGCTAAGACCTGATATAATCTTGATTGACGCGGAAAAGATTGATGTAGATGTAGAGCAAAGAGCCATTGTTCATGGCGATGCTACTGTATTTACTATAGCTGCGGCAAGTATAGTTGCAAAGGTACTTAGAGACGCTGATATTACTTATTTAGCAGGGAAGTATCCATACTATGACCTTGAGAACAACAAAGGTTACGGTACTAAAAAGCATAGAGAGGCTATATTAAAGTATGGACCTACGCCGCTACATAGAAAAACTTTTTTGAGAAAGCTTTTGGGTAATGACGATGCAAAATAATTTTAATAGAAAAGACAATAGAAAAAAGGGAAGATTTGGCGAAGAAGAAGCTAAGGAATACCTTCAAAACGAAGGCTACTTCATACTTGACCAAAACTATCAGGTAAGAGATGGCGAGATTGACATCATAGCTAGAGACGATGAGTACTTAATTTTTGTTGAAGTCAAAGCCAGAAACAAGATGGACTACGGTAGGCCCATGGAGGCTGTTACCAAATCTAAGCAAAAGAAGATAATCAAAACGGCTGAGTACTATCTGTACGAGCATCAAAACTTAAACTATCAGCCAAGATTTGATGTGATTGAAGTGAATTTTTCTACGAATAAGATTAAGCATATTAAAAACGCATTTTGGATAGGAGATTAAAGATGTATTCTAAAGTAAATACTTGTGTTTTACAAGGTTTGAACGCAAGGATAATTAACGTTGAGAGCGACTTATCAAGTGGCTTACCACAATTTAATATCGTTGGACTTGCTGATACTGCGATAAAAGAGTCTAAGGAAAGAGTTAGAACAGCTGTAAAGAACTCGGATATAGAGTTTCCAATCAAGAGGATAACCATCAATTTAGCGCCAGCCAATGAAAAGAAGGAAGGCTCTCAGATGGACCTTGCCATCGCCGTGGGCATTTTGCTTGCCAATGGTGATATTGACAATCAAGATACTGGTGATATGGTAATCATAGGTGAACTCGCTCTTGATGGTACAGTTAACTCTGTTCAAGGCGCACTACCTATGCTTATATCGATGCGCGACCTTAATGTAAAGAAATGCATAGTTCCTGATGCGAACAAAAAAGAGTGTGCTATAGTTGAAGATATAGAGATAATTCCTGTAAAAAACTTAAGGGAAGTAGTTGATTATCTTAATGGACAAATTGCGATAGAGCCATATAAAAATGAGGAAGAAGAGATTATAAACACAGTTGATGACAGCGTGGACTTCTCTGATATGAAGGGTCAAGAAGGCCTTAAGAGAGCTATGGAGATAGCTGCCGCTGGTGGACATAACATGCTCATCATAGGCCCACCAGGCTCAGGCAAGACCATGGCCGCAAGAAGGCTTGCTACAATACTACCTGATCTTACTTTTGAAGAAGCGATAGAGATTACAAAGATATATAGTATTTCAGGCTTATTAAAGGACGAAGGCCTAGTAAAGAGAAGACCATTCAGATCGCCTCATCATACATCATCAGATGTCGCCTTGATAGGTGGAGGAAGAATACCAAAGCCAGGCGAAGTGTCACTTGCGCATCACGGAGTCTTGTTCTTGGACGAGTTGCCAGAATTTCCTAGAAAAGTTTTGGAAGTATTAAGACAGCCAATTGAAGATGGCGAAGTAACAGTTTCACGTGTTAACGCAACTTTAAAGTATCCATCCAAGTTTATGTTTGTAGCGTCTATGAATCCATGTCCATGTGGCTACTTTGGCGACGAGACTCACCAATGCACTTGCACTCAAAGTCAAATCGACAGGTACTTAGGTAAAATCTCAAGCCCATTATTAGATAGAATCGACATACATATCGAGGTAAAGCCGGTTAAGTACGATGAATTAAGCTCAAAGACTGAGTGCGAATCGTCTGAAACTATTCGTGAAAGGGTCAATAGGGCAAGAAAGAGACAGCTTGAAAGATATAAAAAAGAAGGAATCATCTCAAACTCAGAGCTTACAAACAAAATGATTAAGAAATATGTCAAACTTGATGACAAGGCTCAAGAGATTATGGAATTTGCTTTCAAAAAATTTAATTTTAGTGCAAGAAGCTATAACAAGATACTTAAACTTGCGAGAACTATCGCCGATTTAGCTGACAGTGACTTAGTTTTAGAAAAGCACGTACTTGAAGCAATTCAATACAGAACACTAGATAAGAAATACTGGAGATAAGATGGATACTAGAGATATACTTTTGTATTTAAACAGCATCTTCGCTGAAAGAGCTGCTGTATTTAGCTTATTTGATTTAAATATCGAGCTAAATGATATCATGAATATGGATAGAGCTTCATTAAAAAAGCTAAATCTATTTCCTGATGCAATTATAAATAAGATTGTAAATGATGATAAAGAGGCAATCGTATATAAAATTAAGGAAAAGCTTGACAATATAGACGCAGATTTCATGACTTTTCTTGATGAAGATTTTCCAAGCAGATTGTTTTTTATAGATGATCCACCATATTTATTGTTCTACAAGGGAAAGATTATTGATGATGATGAAAACTCTGTTGCCATAGTTGGTGCGAGAAAGTCCACAAGCTATGGCCAGCTCGCGTGCAAGGAGATTGCTCGAGATTTATCTATGAAGAAGATCTGCATTATATCAGGTCTTGCGCTTGGCATTGACTCAATCGCGCATCAAACAGCTCTTGAAAATGATAATAGAACCATAGCCGTTATTGGTAATGGTATTGATCAGATATACCCAAGGCGCAACGAAAGACTTTACGCAGAGATAGCGGATCACGGAGCAGTTATATCAGAGTTTCCTCTTGGGGAGCAGCCGCTAAGATATAATTTTCCTGTGAGAAATAGAATAATAAGTGCCTTATCAAAATTAGTTATAGTTGTTGAGGCGCAAAAGAGGAGCGGCTCACTAATTACAGCAAGACTTGCGCTTGAGCAAGGAAGAGACGTCTACGCCGTTCCAGGCAACATCTTCTCGGCCAATAGCGAGGGCTGCAACACGCTCATTAGGGATGGAGCAGGCATATACACAAATATCGATGACCTGATCGAAACTAGTAGTCTGGTGGACAATTCCATAGCTATGGCAGAAGAAAATTTAGATTTAAGTGATGACGAAAGAAAAGTTTATGATATAATAAAAAATGGCGATGTAAATTATGAGATAATACTCGCAAAAGCGGGCCTTGACAGCGCCTCCTTATCGGCTCTATTAACAATACTTGAGCTAAAAGGAGTAATAACGAGTCAAGGACAAAGAACATACTATGCGAACAGAAGGTGATGAAAGATGGATTTAATTATAGTTGAGTCCCCAACGAAGGCTAAGACCATATCGAAGTTTTTGCCAAAGACTTATAAGATAGTCGCTTCGAAGGGACATTTAAGAGACCTGCCAAAGAGTAGGTTTGCGATTGATGTAGAAAATAATTTTGAACCAGAATATATTAATATAAGAGGAAAAGGACCTATTATCAATGAGCTTAAGGATTTAGCTAAAAAAGCTGATAGAGTTTATCTCGCAACCGACCCCGATAGAGAGGGTGAGGCAATTAGCTTTCACCTAGCTTATATTTTAGATATAGATCCAAAGGAGCTTGACAGAATTGAGTTTCATGAAATAACTAAAAATGCTGTAACTAAGGCTATAGGTGAGCCGCGCGGCATTGATATGGACTTAGTTGACGCTCAGCAAGCAAGAAGAGTGCTTGATAGGATAGTTGGTTACAAGATAAGCCCAATACTATGGAAGAAGATCAGATCTGGTCTATCAGCAGGTAGGGTACAATCAAGTGCGCTTAAACTTATTGTTGACAGAAAAAGAGAGATAGATGCCTTTGTTCCTGAAGAGTACTGGAACTTAAAGGCTTTATATAAGCATGGAAGTGAAGAGTACGAAGCAAAGTTCGTCGGAACAAGCGATGGCAAGGGCAAAGTGAATAAACTTGATGTTCATAACGTAAAAGAGAAGAATGCCATAGTAAAAGAGATAAAGGCAGCTGAGCACATTTGCGAAAGCGTTAAAAAATCTGTTTCATCAAGAATGCCAAGTCCGCCATATACAACAAGTACCCTTCAACAAGATGCATCAAGGATATTAAATTTCTCCTCATCAAAGACTATGAAAGTGGCTCAAAGCTTATACGAAGGTATTAACATTGGCAGGGGCTCTCAAACGGGTCTCATCACCTACATGAGAACCGACTCAACAAGGCTTTCTGATGAAGCTTGTAGCGCTGCTCAAAGCTATATTCTTAGTCAATATGGCAAGGAATATCACAAGAAGAATAATTACGCGCAAAAGAAGTCAAAGAACGCTCAAGACGCGCACGAAGCGATTAGACCAGTTAATATAAACATAAATCCAAGTCAAATATCAAAGTACTTGTCGCAAGACGAGCTTAAGCTTTATAGATTAATTTGGCAAAGATTTTTAATGACACAAATGGCGAGCGCTAAGTTTGATACATTGACAATAGATTTTGCGTCTGGTAAATATATATTTAGATCAAACTACAAGAGCTTAAAGTTTGATGGTTTCTTAAAAGTATCTTCTTATGAAAAGTTTGATGAGAAGAAAGATGTCAAGCTTAAGGCAAAAGATAAAGTTGATTTAGAAAAGATAGAAGGCGAAAAGAAATTCACTCAGCCTAAGAGCTACTATACAGAAGCGACTTTGATTAAGGCACTTGAAGAGCTTGGCATAGGCAGGCCAAGTACTTACTCGCCAACTATATCGACACTGATCAATCGTAATTATATAGAGATAGAAAAGAAGATGTTTATACCGACAGAGCTTGGTATATCAGTTACTAAGCTTATGGAAGAGAACTTTAACTCCATAGTCGATGCGAAGTTCACGGCTTATCTAGAGAGCAAACTTGATGATATCGCTGTCGGCAAAGTCGAGTGGAAGGATGTAATAGCGGACTTTTACGAAGACTTTATTAAGGACGTAGAAAGAGCCGAGAAAGAAGCAAAAGATTATGAGCTTAAAGATGAAGTAAGTGACGTTAAATGCAAGCTATGCGGAAAGCCTATGCTTGTTAAGAGATCAAGATATGGCAAGTTCCTTGGCTGCTCGGGCTTCCCTGAGTGTAAGTATACTGAGCCAATCGTTGAAAAGACAGGAGCTATGTGCCCTAAGTGCGGTCACGATATAATTAAGAAGAAGTCAAAGATAGGCAGAATTTTTTACGGCTGCTCTAACTATCCAAACTGTGACTTCGCTACCTTTGATGAGGTTTATTCAAAGCCATGTCCTAAGTGTGGCAAGTACAGAACAATCAAGAGAAAGAGCAAAGAAAATATCATTACTTGTCCAAATTGTGGCTTCGAAGAAGTGATTGATAAGAAAAAAAGCTAAAATATCAAATATTATTTAAAAAAAGCTTGACATTTTCATCATTTCTGATATAATAGTTAGGTAAACCGCTCAGAATTGGTTTTAAGTTGATCACCAATGATGGCGAGACTAAGTTAGAGGAGGTATTAGACTTGTACGCAATTGTAGAAACAGGTGGAAAGCAATACATGGTTAAAGAAAACGATGTAATCCACGTAGAAAAGTTAGAAGCTAACGAAGGCGACGAAATTAGCTTAGACACTGTACTTTTCGTCTCTAATGATGGGGATAATAAAGTAGGTAAACCTTATGTAGATGGTGCTAAGGTTACTTGCAAAGTTTTGAAACAAGGTAAATCTAAAAAGATTGTTGTATTCAAATACAAACCTAAAAAGAACGAAAGAAAGAAAAAAGGTCATAGACAACCATTTACAAGATTAGAAGTAACTAAGATCGAAGCTTAGTTATGACTACAGTAAGTTTTTTCAAAAAGGATGACAAGATACTAGGATTTGAATTTGATGGGCATGCAAATTACGCTCATGAAGATGGCATAGTTTGCGCAAGTCTCTCAGCTCTTTCTATATCAACAGTCAATTCTTTAGAAGAAATAGCAGGATTAAATGAAAACGAAGAGTACTTCGTAGAAATTTATGAAGATGATGATAAAGACGAGGTTAAATTAAGTTTTAAGTATAGGACAGATGATTCTGAAAAGGACTACATAAGTCAGATACTATTAAAGTCTTTATTACTAAGCGTTAAAAATATATATAAGGAACACTCCGATAAAGTGGCTTTATATGTGAAGGAGGTAAAGAAATGTTAAAAATTAATTTACAATTATTCTCCTCTAAAAAGGGACTTGGTTCTTCAAAAAACGGTAGAGACAGTAAGCCAAAAATGCTTGGAACAAAGCGTGGAGACGGACAATTCGTTCTATCAGGTAACATTCTTGTAAGACAAAGAGGAACAAAGATTCATCCCGGTAATAATGTCGGTAGAGGAAAAGACGATACACTTTTTGCTATGATTGATGGCGTTGTTAAATTCGAAAGAAAAGACAAGAAAAGAAAACAAGTAAGTGTATATCCAAAAGAAGTTTTAGCATAGTTTTAAGGAACCGGTACACGGTTCCTTTTTTATTAAGGTGGTGATAATGTGTTAGACATGGTAGTATTAGAATTAAAAGCTGGTAAGGGCGGAGACGGCATGGTTGGCTGGAGAAGAGAAAAGTTTGAACCTGCTGGAGGACCTTATGGCGGCGATGGAGGTAAGGGTGCATCCATCATTTTAAGAGCTGACTCAAATATGAGAACGCTAATAGATTTTAAACATAAGAGAATATTTAAAGCTGATAATGGTGAAAACGGCAAAAATAAATTGCAATATGGTAAAGATGGTGAGGACTTAGTCCTTAAAGTTCCAGTTGGAACACTTGTTAAGGAGTATAATTCAAAGGGACTTATTATGGACTTAAAAAATGATGGCGACGAAGTCATCATAGCCAAAGGCGGCCGTGGTGGAAGAGGCAATGCAAAGTTCAAAAACTCTGTAAGACAGGCACCAACATTTGCAGAGCCTGGTAAAAAAGGTGAAGAGATAAAAGTAATACTTGAGTTAAAGCTTATAGCAGACGTTGGCTTCATAGGCTACCCAAACGTAGGTAAATCATCGCTTTTATCGGTGATATCAAGAGCAAAACCAAAAATTGCTAACTATCACTTCACAACACTTGAGCCAAACCTTGGCGTAGTTACAACTAAGGACAATAACAGCTTTGTTGCGGCTGATATACCAGGGCTTATAGAAGGGGCACACGAAGGTCTTGGACTTGGTCATAGCTTCTTAAAGCATATAGAAAGGACCAATGTACTTGCTCACGTTGTTGATGCATCAAGATCAGAGAGAGAAAACCCGATTGAAGATTTTAAAAAGATAAACGAAGAATTATTTTCTTATAATGAAAAGTTAAAAGATAAAAAGCAATTAGTCGTATTAAATAAGGCAGATTTAGTTTATGAAAAAGAAGAGCTAGAAAAGCTTCAAAACGATTTTAAAGAGATGGGCTACGATAGCGTTATTACAAGTAGTGCAACGCTTGAAGGCGTTGAGATGCTTAAGTATAAGCTATATGACATCATCGAGGATATGCCAAGAAATGTTAACGAAACATTCGATGACGAAGTATACATCAAAGAGGATACAGACATTCCTGTTCATGTATATAAATCAAATGGCATTTATTTCGTAGAAGGAACTAAGGTTGAGAACGTTTTAGCAGGCGTTTATGCTGACAATATAGACTCACTAAGATATTTCCAAAGATTCCTTGAAAATGAAGGCATCATGGACGAGCTTAGAGAGCTTGGACTAGAAGACTCAGATACAGTCGATGTATGCGGCTTCGAGTTTGATTATTATAGATAGGTGATATTATGACAGGAAAAGAAAGAGCAAAGTTAAAATCAATCGCACAAAATTTAAAAGCTACATTTCAAATAGGCAAGGAAGGCATCTCGGCTGAATTTATTAATCAAATTGATGATTATTTAGAAAAGAATGAAATTGTTAAGATTAGAGTTTTAAATAATTCGTCAGAAGATGTAAAAGAAGCGCAAGCCTTTCTTATGGAAGAGCTTAACTGTGAGTTCGTTCAACAAATTGGCTCGATATTTGTAATTTATAGAGAGTCATTGAAGAGACCGAGACTTTTGCAAGATGAAAAATAAGATACTTATTTTTGGCGGAACATTTAATCCCATTCACAATGGGCACTTGATATTGGCTGAGCACTGCATCAATGAAGAGGGCTTTGATAAGGTAGTCTTTATTCCGACTATGAATCCATATTATAAGGATACACTTGATTTTGATACAAGACTTAAAATGCTAAAGATGGCGATAAAGGACAATGATAAATTTGCCTACTCAAGCATAGAAAAGAGATATAATTTGGAAGGAAGGCTTTACTTGATACTTGAAAAGATTTCAAAGCTTAGTGAAGACTATATCACCATACTTATAGGCTCAGATAGCCTTATGAATCTTGATTGGTGGTACAAGATAGACGAGATACTTAAAAAATATAAAGTTCTTGTACTTAAAAGAGATGAAGAAGACGAGGCCATCGCCATAAAGATAGCTGAGTACAAAGAAAAGTACGGCGCCGATATAAAAGTTTTAGATAATAAAAGAATTGAGATATCATCAAGCATGATACGAGAGATGATAAAGAGCGGCAAGTCGATCAAGTACCTTGTCAGGGATGATGTAGAAAAATTTATAAGGGATGAGAAGCTATATGTATGATATTGAAAAGTTTAAAGAAAAACTAAAAAGCGGAGTAAAGGCGTCAAGGTATGAGCACTCTTTATCAGTTATGAATTTTTCAGTAGAGCTTGCAAAATATTACGGCGTAGATGAAGAAAAAGCAAGGGTTGCAGGACTTTTACACGACTGTGCAAAATATAAAGATACAGATAAGATATTGCAAAAGGCAAAAGAATTTGATATAATAATTGATGGTGACTTAAATCACACTATAAAAGTGCTTCATGCTTTACTCGGCTACTATATAGCAAGAGATGAGTATGGCATAGAGGATGAAGAAGTGCTTTTAGCTATAAAAAATCACGCACTTGGTAGAGAAAATATGAGTGATTTAGAGAAGATTGTGTTTTATGCAGATTTTGCAGAGCCTTTAAGAACATATTCCATGGCTGAAAAGCTTAGAGAGTTTAAGTACGAAGGCCTTACAAAGGCAGCGTATGAAGCAGTGAATTACAACCTGTGCTATTTACTTGAAGAAGGCTTATACGTTCACCCACAGTCATTAAAAACAAGAAATTCATTATTATTGGAGTTGAAAGGAGAATAATTTTTGGAAATTAAAGAAAAGTTAGAAATAATTCAAAATGCAATTGAAGCGAAGAAGGGCTTTGACATAAATAGTTTATTTATAGGAGATAGAAGCTCTATTGCTGATTATTTTGTAATCTGTTCAGCCAATAATAAATCACAAGCTGAGTCAATCATGGATGAGGTTGATGAAAAACTTGCCGTACAAGGCGTATTGCCAAGACGTGTTGAAGGCAAAGCAACAAGCAATTGGATAATCATGGATTATGAAGACGTAATCGTTCACATATTCTTAAGCGACGATAGAGAATACTATAATCTTGAAAGATTATGGAAAAACTTAGAAATAGAAAGTGAGGAATAAGAATGAGTCTAAAAACTGTAGACACTAAAAAAGCACCAGGTGCTGTAGGACCATATTCACAAGCAATAGCTTTTGAAAGATTTTGTTTCACATCAGGTCAACTACCTATCAATCCTGAAACAGGAGAGTTAATTTCTGATGATATTGAAAAGGCTACTGAACAATCAATTAAAAATGTAGAGGCAATTCTAAATGAAGCTGGCTTCACATTAGAAGACGTAGTTAAGACAACTATCTTTGTAAAAGATATGAAAGATTTTTCAAAAGTTAATGGCGTTTACGAAAAATACTTCTCAAGTCATAAACCTGCAAGATCTTGCGTAGAGGTATCAACTCTACCAAAGAATGGGCTTATTGAAATAGAAGCAATTGCATACAAATAGGAGGAAGAAATGAGAAAAGTATTAGTTACTGGAGCTTTAGGACAAATTGGTTCTGAACTTGTAAAGAGATTTAGAAAAGAATACGGCGACGACAATGTTGTTGTATCAGACGTTAGAGAATTACCTGAAAGAAAAGACATCATTGACGCAGGTCCATTCGAATTAATTGACGTTACAGATGGAAAGAGAATTAAAGAAGTTGCAGATAAATATCAAGTAAACACTATAGTTCACTTAGCAGCACTTCTATCAGCAGTTGGTGAAAAGGTACCACAAAAGTGCTGGCAAATCAACATGGGCGGCTTATACAATGTATTGGAAGTTGCTAGAGAAAATGAATGCCAAGTATTTACGCCAAGCTCAATCGCTTGTTTTGGACCAGAAACACCAAAGGATAAAACACCTCAAACAACATTACAAAGACCAACATCTATGTACGGTGTAACTAAAGTAGCTGGAGAAAACCTTTGCGACTACTATCACTTAAGATTTGGCGTTGATACAAGAGGAGTTAGATTCCCTGGTATCATCTCATATGATACACTTCCAGGTGGAGGAACAACAGACTACGCAGTTCATATCTACTATGACGCAATTAAGAAAGGCTCATACGAATGCTTCATCAAAGAAGGTACATACATGGACATGATGTATATGCCAGATGCACTTGATGCAGTTCTTGAACTTATCGAAGCAGACGGATCAAAACTAATACACAGAAATGCATTCAACATCGCTGCAATGAGCTTTGAACCAGAAGAAATTAAGAAGTCAATTCAAAAATTTATGCCAGACTTTACTATGACATACAATGTTGACCCAGTTAGACAAGCAATTGCAGATTCATGGCCAAACTCATTAGACGATAGCTGCGCAAGAGAAGAGTGGGGCTGGAAGCCTAAATACGATCTTGATGCAATGAGTAAAGACATGCTTGAAAAGCTTAGAGAAAAATTAAAATAGTTTAATCAATATTATTATACGAAGCAGAGTGAGAAATCATTCTGCTTTTTGTTTTGCAAATGGAGTAGTTTGGGTATAATGTATATATATGATGAATGAAACACGCTCATCGTACTTGGCTTAGAACGAATATAGCAAGATGCTAGATATAAATATATTATTATATGTGATTTAAGTATAATAAATATTAATACTAGAGAAAATCATTTGCATGGACTTGACAAAAGCTAGTAGATATATTATAATATAAATACAATTGAATACAAACATATACATATTAGAAGCCAATCATATTACATAGATAATTTTATTATCACATACATATTACATATTAGATAAAATAGGGATATTTTATCTTTTTATGATTATATATAAAGGGGGATTATGATGGGCTTTATTTATTTGGATAACGCTGCAACAACAAAGGTTAGAAAAGAAGTTATAGATGCGATGCTACCATACTTTGATGAAAAGTATTACAATGCATCAAGTCTTTATTCGCTAGCAACTGAAGTGAAAAAAGATGTGGTAGAAGCAAGGGAGAAGATAGCATCATACTTTAACTGCAAGGCAGATGAGATATATTTTACAAGCTGTGGCTCAGAATCAGACAACTGGGCTTTAAAGGGATGTGCATTTAAGTACGAGGACAAGGGTAAACACATAATTACGACTGCGATTGAGCATCCGGCTATACTTAATACATGCAAGTTCCTTGAAAAGGAAGGTTTTGAGGTAACATATTTAAGCGTTGATGAAGATGGTTTTATTGACCTTAATGAACTTGAAAATGCCATGAGAGACGATACTATCTTAGTTAGTATAATGTTTGCTAATAATGAGATAGGAACTATACAGCCGATTAAAGAAGCAGCTGCTATAGCTCACAAACACAACGCACTATTCCATACAGACGCTGTTCAAGCAGTTGGTAACGTTAGGATAGACGTAGAAGATTTTGGCATAGACATGATGAGTTTATCGGGCCATAAGCTATACGGACCAAAGGGTATAGGCGCTTTATACATTAGAAAAGGCGTGAATATTGACAACTTAATTCATGGCGGTGGACAAGAAAGAAAGAGAAGAGCAGGAACTGAAAATACTGCTGAAATTATCGGTCTTGCTAAAGCTATAGAATTATTATATGACAATTTTGATAAGCATAACTCTCATTTAAGAGATAAAAGAGATAGACTAGTTAAAGAAATTATGGAAAAAATTCCATATACACTATATAACGGTAGTAAAGATCCAGAAAGAAGACTACCAGGAAATGCTTCATTCTGCTTCAAGTACGTTGAAGGCGAAGCGCTTCTACTAATGCTTGACGCTATGGGAATAGCTGGATCAACTGGTTCTGCATGTGCATCTGGCTCACTTGATCCATCACATGTATTACTTGCAATAGGCTTACCACACGAAATTGCTCATGGATCTTTAAGACTAACATTCTCAGAAGAGATTACAGATGAAGATGTAGACTACGTTGTAGATAGCCTAGTAAAGATTATTGAAAGATTAAGACAAATGTCACCTCTATATGATGAGGCAATTGCGAAAGGAGAAATATAATGTTATATTCTGAAAAAGTTATGGATCACTTTATGCATCCAAGAAATGTAGGAGAGATGGAAAATCCAAGCGGTGTTGGCGAAGTTGGTAACGCAAAATGCGGCGACATCATGAGGATGTACCTAAAGATAGATGAAAACGATATAATTACAGACGTTAAGTTTAAGACTTACGGCTGTGGTACTGCTATTGCGTCATCATCTATGGCTACAGAACTTATCAAAGGTAAGTCCATAAACGACGCTATAAATTTATCAAATAAGGAAGTAGCTGAAAACTTAGACGGACTACCACCAATCAAGATGCACTGCTCAGTACTTGCTGAAGAAGCTATCAAGGCAGCTCTTTATGACTATCAACAAAAGTCTGGCCATAAGGTAAAAGGTCTTGAAAATTACGAACCACCAAAAGATGATCTACATGATCATGAACACATGGAACTAGACTAAAAATGAATATATTATTAACAGATATCATCGATAGAAATATTGTTAATTTATTTTTACAAGGAGGAGCTCTAAATGGCATCCTCCTTGGTTTAAAAATAATTATACTTGCACTAGGTATATATTACCTTGTAAATATTGGTAATAAACATCTACAAGATTCGGAAAAATTAATATTTTCAAAAATAGTTATAATTAAATTTATACTTACTGTTTTGGCTGTATTATTTTTCATATACATATACAAAAGTTTTCTTATGGTAAGGACTTTAACCTTATCTATACTTATTGCTGCTATGCTTGCGTACTTTTTAAACCCTATGGTTAAAAGTGTGCGTAAGAGACTTAAGATATCGGATACTCTTGCGATTTTGACTGTTTTTTTAATAGTTATTCTTATATTTTTAATCTTAGGCTTTACTGTCTTTCCTAAGACTATTTCTGATATTAAAAATCTTATAATTAAATTTCCTGAGTATTACAAGCAAACACTTGAATCTATCAATGATTTCTTTAATCAATATGAACTTTTCAAAGGAATAAATCTTGATAACGAACTTATAATTGATAATATCTCGAAAATATACAAAAAACAGACAGCTAATGCGGGAAATTTACTTGTTAATTCTGCAAAGAATGTAATGAGCTTTGTATTTTCACTTGTCTTGACACCAATATTTGCTTTTTACTTTTTGAAAGATAAGGACAAAATTAAGGAAAAGTTAAAAGCCATGATACCAGAAGCGAGAAAAGAAAGGTTAATAAGGCTATTCTCAAATATTCATAATGATATGACTAAGTACATCATAGGCAAGATTAAGATGGCGGTATTCGTAGGTTTTGCAACATTTATTATGCTTCTAGCCTTGGGAGTAGAATTCTCCTTTGTTATAGGTATAATTACATGCGTTGCGGATATAGTGCCATATGTAGGACCGCTTATGGGACTAATACCAGCCTTTGTCTTTGCTTTTATAGACAGCCCAATCAAAGCGCTTTGGATCTTCATTCTATATATATTAATTCAATGGGTTGAAAACAATATCGTGGGTCCGAAGATATTATCAAAAGAAACGGGCTTCCATCCAATAGTAGTTTTGTTCCTACTTATACTAGGAGCGGCGCTATTTGGATTTTTAGGTATGATACTTGCGGTACCTATTGCACTTGTTATCAAAACGGTGTATAATGAATATGTTGTAAATAAAAATTATTAGAGGTGTATAAATGAAACATTTATCAATGAATGAAATAAGAGATGAATATTTAAATTTTTTTAAAAATCAAGGTCATTTAGCTGAAAAAAGTTTTTCGCTAATACCTAAGGATGATAAATCATTATTATTAATAGGTGCTGGTATGGCACCACTTAAGAAGTTCTTTACAGGCGAGTTAAGTGCTCCATCTAAGAGAATGACTACTTGTCAAAAGTGTATCAGAACAGGCGATATTGACAACGTTGGTAAAACTGATAGACACGGAACTTTTTTTGAAATGCTAGGAAACTTTTCTTTTGGAGATTACTTTAAGAAAGAGGCAATTCATTGGGCGTGGACTTTACTTACTGAAAAGTTTGAAATAGAGCCTGAAAAGTTATGGATCACAGTATTTAAGGATGACGATGAAGCCTTTGATCTATGGGTTAAGGAAGGTCAAGATCCTAAGAGATTAGTAAGACTTGGTAAAGAAGATAACTTCTGGGAGCTTGAAACTGGTCCATCGGGTCCATGTACTGAGATTTTCTACGATAGAGGAGAAGGCTACGGTACTTTAAAGGACTTTAATGACGGCGTAGAAAATGAAAGACTAATCGAAGTTTGGAACCTTGTATTCACTCAATTTGACAGAAAGTCAAAGGATGAGTACGAGCCACTAAGCCATCCAAACATCGATACAGGTATGGGTCTTGAAAGAATGGCGTGCGTTATGCAAGGCGTTCACTCAATCTTTGACATAAAAGAAATCAGAAGCATAATTGAAGAGATTGAAAAACTTTCAAATAAAAAATATAAAGAAAATGAAAAAGATGATATATCTATAAGAATAATCGCTGACCATGTAAGAAGCATGACATTTATGGTTTCAGATGGCATAATACCATCAAACGAGTCAAGGGGTTATGTACTTAGAAAAATTATCAGACGTGCGATTAGACACGGTAAGCTTCTTGGCATAGACAGACCATTCTTAGCTGACTTAGTTGAAAAAGTTATAGATGGCTGGTCATATCACTATACAGAACTAGCTCAAAATAGAGAAACTATAATCAAGATTATAAGTGCTGAAGAAGCTAAGTTTGAAGAAACTATCAATCAAGGTATGAACATCTTAAACTCATATATTGACGAGCTTAAAAAAGAAGGCAAGAAGAGTCTTTCAGGTGAAAAAGCCTTCATTCTATATGATACTTATGGTTTCCCATTTGATATAACTAAGGAAATACTTGAAGAAAACAATATTAGTGTTGATGAGGACGAGTTTAACAAGAACATGCAAGAACAAAAGCTTAGAGCAAAGGAAAATGCTCACGTTGAAGACTCTGGCTGGAACAGCGACTTAAACCTAGATATCTACGAAAATTATAAGAATGAATTTATTGGCTACGAACACAATGTGAATGAAGATGCCAAGGTAAATGCCATAGTTGTAGATAAAAACTTAGTCGATTCAATCAAGGAAGGCGACAAAGCCATAGTTATACTTGATAAAACACCATTCTATGGTCAATCAGGTGGACAAGTTGGTGACGTCGGCACACTTAAAAATGACAGCGCAACTCTAAGGGCAATTGACACAAAGAAGACTAAGACAGGTCTTGTGCTTCATGAAGTTGAAGTAGAATCAGGCGAATTAAAAACTGGCGACAAGCTAGATGCTGAGATTGACTACAAGCTTAGACAAGATACGCGCAAGAACCACACAGCAACTCACTTACTTCACAAGGCACTAAAGATGGTTCTAGGCACTCACGTTAATCAAGCAGGTTCCTTAGTTAGTCCAACTAGACTTAGATTTGACTTTACTCACTTCCAAGCAATGACAGCTGATGAAATTAAACAAGTTGAAAACATTGTTAATGAAAGCATTTTCGATGCTATAGACGTAAATACATCTGTAGTTAGCTTAGAAGAATCTAAAAAGATGGGTGCAACAGGTCTATTTGAAGATAAATACGGAGACTTAGTAAGAGTAGTTAAAGTTGGCGACTTCTCAATGGAGCTATGCGGTGGTACTCACGTTAAGAACACTTCAGAAGTAGGACTATTCAAGATAGTTCAAGAAACTGGTATAGCTGCAGGCGTTAGAAGAATCGAAGCTCTAACAGGCAGAAATACTTATAAATATCTAAATGATAATGAAGCCGAACTAGATAAGCTTAGTGAAACATTCAAAACTAACAAAGAAGACCTTATCAATAAGGCTGAACAAACAATTAGCGACTTAAAAGATAGAGAAAAAGAAATAAAAGACTTAAAGAACAAAATACAAAATGCTGAGCTTAAAAATCTTGACAGCGAAGTTAAAAATATTAACGGCGTTAACTATATAATCAGCGTGATTGAAGCTGATAATATGAATGAGTTAAGACAAGCAGGAGATAAGCTAAAAGACAAAGTTAAGTCTGGTATAGTTATGGTAGCTGCGGACATAGGTGGAAAGACTTCATTCATCATAACACTTACAAAAGATGTTGTAAGCAAGGTAGTTACAGCAAATATCTTGATGAAAAACATTGCTCCGCTACTAGATGCTAAGGGCGGTGGAAGAGATGACATGGCTCAAGCAGGCGGCGGCAACTCAGATAAGCTTAAAGATTTTGAAATAAAAGCAGAAGAAAAACTTAAAGAGATTTTAGGCTAACTATAATAAGAAATAAATTATTATTGAAGACATAAGTTTTTTATGATATACTATATTTAGAGGTGATAGCATGGATAAGAAATTTGATGAGACAATGAAATTTAATATTCAAAAGGAAACAGTTCAATCACCAAAAGAAATATTAAATAAGGTTTGTGAAGCTCTAGAAGCTAAGGGATACAACCCCATCAACCAAATCATAGGCTACATTTTATCAGGAGATCCAACATATATAACAAGCTACAATGATGCGAGATCGATGATAATACAAATGGAAAGAGATGAGCTTTTGGAGGCAATACTCGTTGATTATTTGAAATGATTAATAGGGGCTTATAACCCCTATTATTTTTAGGTGAAATTATGGAAAGAATTTTAGCTTTAGATGTTGGCGATAAAACGGTAGGGCTTGCAATTTCAGACGAATTGCAAATTATAGTCACAACGCTAAACACTATATTTAGAACTTCAAAATTAGAAGATAGAGACAAGTTAAAAGAAATTATTGATCAGTACGGCGTAAAGACTTTGGTCGTTGGTCTACCTAAGAACATGGATGGAAGCCTTGGACCACAAGCAAAAAAAGCAAAGAAGTACATGGATTTTATGAAGAAAAATCTTGATGACATAGAAGTAGTCTATGTTGATGAGAGACTGACAACAGTAAGTGCGACAAGAGTTTTAATTGATACGAATGTGCGTAGAGAAAACAGAAAAAAGTATGTTGACTCAATCGCGGCAAACTATATTTTAAGAACATATTTAGATATGCAAAGGGGAAAAAATGGAGAATAAAATACTGCTTCATGACGATGATGGTAATGAGATAGAACTTATCGTCGAAGCTACATTTGAGATTGATACTGACAAGTATGTAGTAATGTATGAAAGCGAAGAAGACGAAGATTACTATATAATGAAGTATAGTGAAGATAATGAAGGGAATTTAGTATTCACAGGCTTAGACGATGAGGAGCTAAGAGAAGCTCAAGAAGCCTATGAAGAATTAGATAAAACAAATAAATAAAAGGAGGAGACGATGTTAAAGAGTAACAAACTAAGGATCATCCCGCTGGGTGGTCTGAATGAGATCGGAAAGAATATTACTCTTATTGAATGTGATGAAGATATAGTTATATGCGATTGCGGTATGACATTTCCAGAGGACGAGATGCTGGGCGTGGATATCGTAATTCCAGATATCACATATTTAGAAAAAAATAAGGAGAGAATTAAAGGTATAGTCCTAACGCATGGTCACGAGGACCACATAGGAGCTATACCATACGTCTTAAAGAAGATAAATGTACCTATTTACGGTACTAGACTAACTTTAGGACTCTTAGAAAATAAGTTAAAGGAACACAACTTAAAGCCTAAAATGCATGTGGTAAACTTTAACGATAAGGTTAGATTAGGGAAAATTGTTGTCGAATTCATTAGACAATGCCATAGTATTCCTGATTCAGCAGCACTAGCATTTCACACACCTGCAGGCGTTATAGTTCACACAGGTGACTTTAAAATTGACTTTACGCCAATTATGGGTGGGGTGAACGATTTAAACAGGTTCGCTGAGCTAGGCGATAAAGGCGTGCTTTGTCTATTGGCAGAGAGTACAAACGTTGAAAGAAAAGGCTACACTCTAAGTGAAAGAGTAGTCGGAGAGACATTTAGAACTATTTTCCACGAATATACTGAGAATAGAATCATAGTTGCGACATTTGCATCAAATATGCAAAGAATTCAGCAAATTATAGAAGCGGCTGAAAAACACGGCAGAAAAATAGTTTTATCAGGCAGGTCCATGATAAATAACGTTAAAGTCGCTAAGGATTTAGGCTACTTAAGAGTTAAAGACTCAAGTATAATTGATATAAATAAGATGAGCAAGTATGATGACAGCGAGATTTGTATCATAACAACTGGTTCACAAGGCGAGCCAATGAGTGCACTTACAAGGATTGCCTACAATGAGCACAGAAAAATTCAGCTTACACCAAATGACTTAATTATACTTTCAGCTCATCCGATACCGGGCAATGAAAACGCTGTATCAAAGGTAATTAACAAGCTTATAGAGCTTGATGCAAAAGTTATATACGAATCACTTGGTGAAATACACGTTTCAGGTCACGCTTGTCAAGAAGAGCTTAAGCTAATACATTCACTACTTAAGCCAAGATATTTCATACCAGTTCATGGCGAACAAAGACATCTTAAGTTACATGCACAACTCGCTGAGAGCATGGGCATGAACCCTAAGAATATCTTCATCATGAATAACGGTGAAGTTCTTGAACTTGATAAGAGAAAGGCTGAAATCGTTGATGAAGTAATTTCAGGCAATGTCTTGGTCGATGGACTTGGTGTTGGCGACGTTGGTAATATTGTTTTAAGAGATAGAAAGCACTTATCTGAAGACGGTTTGATCATAGTCGTATTGACATTAAGTAAAGAAGACGGCTCAACTATAGCTGGACCAGACATTATATCCAGAGGCTTTGTCTATGTTAGAGAAGCTGATGATCTTATGGAAGAAGCAAAGAAAAAAGTTGTTTTAGCCATAGAAGATTGCCAAAGAAGAAACATTAAAGACTGGTCAAGCATTAAAAATGCTATCAGAGACAGTTTGAAGAAGTATATATATCAAACTATGAAAAGAAATCCTATGATACTTCCAGTAATCATGGAGGTATAATATAAACTTTACTCAGGAGGAATTATGAAAAATTTAGAGAAATCATATAATCCAGCAGAATTTGAAGATAATATTTATAAATTTTGGATGGACAATGAGTATTTTAAGCCAAGTACTGACGATAGTAAAGAGTCTTTTACCATCATCATGCCGCCACCAAATGTAACAGGTAAGCTTCACCTTGGTCACGCGCTTAATGATACTATACAAGATATTGTTATCAGATACAAGAGAATGCAAGGCTACAACGCACTTTGGCTACCTGGAACTGACCACGCGTCCATTTCAACAGAAGCAAAAGTTGTTGAAAAGCTTAGAGAAGAAGGCGTTAAGAAGAGCGACTTAACAAGGGAAGAGTTCCTAGAAGAAGCTTGGGACTGGACTCACAAGTACGGCGGCAACATCAAAGAGCAGCTAAAGAAGCTTGGTTCATCATGCGATTGGTCACGTGATAGCTTTACACTTGACGAGCACTTAACTAAGGCTGTTTACGAAGTATTTGAAAGATTATACAAGAAAGATAATATTTATAGAGGCATGAGGATAGTTAACTGGTGCCCACACTGTCACACAGCTATATCCGATACAGAAGTTATTCACGAGCCACAAGAGGGAAAGATGTGGTACATAAAGTACCCATACTCAGACAAGACTGGCTTTGTAACTATTGCAACAACTAGACCTGAAACACTTTTAGGCGACTTAGCAGTAGCTGTTAATCCAGACGATGAAAGATATACTGACTTAGTTGGCAAAACACTTGACTTGCCTCTAACAGATAGACAAATACCAGTTATCGCCGATGAATACGTTGATTCATCCTTCGGTACTGGCTGCGTTAAGATTACGCCATCACACGACCCTAACGACTTCGAAGTAGGTACTAGACACGATCTTGGGCAACTTATCGTCATAGACGAAGATGCTAAGATGAATGAAAATGCTTACGCTTACAAGGGACTTGACAGATACGAAGCAAGAGAGAGAATCATAAAGGATCTTGATGAACAAGGCCTATTAGTAAAGGTAGAGAAACACGAAAACTCTGTTGGTCACTGCGAAAGATGCAATACTATCATCGAGCCACTAGCTTCACTTCAATGGTTCGTTAAGATGGAAGATATGGCTAAAAAAGCCCTTGAAGCATATAGAGAAAATAAAGTAAACATCATTCCAGAAAGATTTGGAAAGATATATGAAAATTGGCTTGAAAACATCAGAGACTGGTGTATATCACGTCAACTTTGGTGGGGACACAGAATTCCTGTTTATTACTGCGAAGACTGCGGTGAATACATCGTTAGCAAGGAAAAACCAGAAAAGTGCGATAAGTGCGGATCTACTCATCTAAGACAAGATGAAGACACACTTGATACATGGTTCTCATCAGCTCTTTGGCCGTTCTCAACACTTGGCTGGCCAGACACAGACTCAGATGATTACAAGAGATTCTTCCCGACAGACTTACTAGTAACAGGCTATGACATAATTTTCTTCTGGGTAAGTAGAATGATATTCTCATCCCTTGAACAAACAGGCGAAGTACCATTCAAAGACGTTTTATTAACAGGCCTTATCAGAGACGTAGAAGGCAGAAAGATGAGTAAGTCACTTGGCAACGGCATTGATCCACTACAAGTTATTAGTGAATATGGCGCCGATGCACTAAGATACTCACTTATCACTAACAACGCTCCTGGTAATGACATTAAGTATAGCGTTAAAAAAGTTGAACCACAAAGGAATTTTGCCAATAAATTGTGGAACGCATCAAGATTTGTTCTTATGAACCTTGATGATAGAGATGATTATAGTATCGACTACGACAAATTAGAAAGAGAAGACAAGTGGATCATCTCAAGACTAAAAACTGTTGTAGACGAAATCAACAATAACCTTGATAAATACGAGATAGGTATAGCAGCTGCTAAGGTACAAGACTTCATTTGGGAAGACTTTTGTGACTGGTATATAGAACTTGTTAAGACAAGATTATACGATAGAGAGAATATTAACGCGCAAAACGTTATTTTATATATCTTGGAAAATATTTTAAAGATACTTCACCCATTTATGCCATTTATCACAGAAGAGATTTGGAGCTACCTACCAAATAGAAAGACTCCACTAATCATCAGCGATTGGCCAAAGGATATAAAGTATTATGAAGAAGAGCTTAATGATTTAGAATTAATTAAGAGTGCTATCAAGGCTATAAGAAAGATGAAGACAGACATGAACATTGAGCCATCAAAGCACTTCTCAATGCTAGTTTATCCAAACGATGAAGCAGCAGGAAAGCTATATACTGACAGCGCTAACTACTTCAAAGACCTTGAGCATATAGACAAAATCACTATACTTGACAATAAAGACGCCATCAATAAAGATTTCACATCGATAATGATGACAAATGCAGAACTATTCTTCCCATTAAATGAGTTAATAGATTTCGAAAAAGAAAAACAAAGACTTATGGAAGAAAAAGAAAAGTTAGATTTTGAAGTTGAAAGACTTGAAAAGAAGCTTTCAAATGAAAAATTTGTTAGCAAGGCACCAAAGGATGTTGTTGACAAAGAAAGAGAAAAGCTAGATAATTATAAGGAGCTATTAGATAAGACACTAACAAGATTAGAAGAGTTAAAGTAGGTGGGATATGTATAAAGAAAATAGATTAAACAAAACTGGTATAGATATAAACAAAGCTTCGTGGCTTTACACACTGCTTTTTATTGCATACATCTTTCTAGGCTCAATGCTTCAAACAGTAGACCTTTACCTAGGTTTATTCGCAGGCGAAGTGCTGATACTCTTAGTTCCAGTCTTAGTTTATGTAAAGCAAAAGAAAGTTAATTTCAAAAGATACTTTAGACTAAATAAAATCACTGGAAAAGAAGCGCTTATATCAGTTCTACTAACACTTTTAGTTTATCCACTAGTTGGTATAAGCTCGACACTTTTAATCAAGTTCTATAGCCTATTTGGTGAGGTAAGAGTGCCTCAAATCAATGTCAAATCAGGCGGACTAATGAGCATATACAGCGTTTTGATTATAGGGGTGCTTCCAGCCATTTGCGAAGAATTCTTCGTAAGAGGCCTACTAAGCGCACCAGCTAAGAGAGCAAAGGGAAGAAAATTCACATACTTTTACACAGCACTACTATTTATGCTAATGCATGTGAATCCATTCAACATAGTAGCACCATTCATATTAGGCTATGTATTTTCAGTTTTAAACGAAAAAACAAATTCGCTTTACTCGTCAATGCTTGGCCACTTCACATTTAACACTTGCTCAGTTATACTTAGCATATTCCAAAAGGATATTGCCGAGGGCGCAGTAAACGATATGAAGATGATTACGCTAGGTGAAGCAGACTTAAATATAGGCTTATTACAAGGCGTCTTTATGGTGCTCATAGCTATAGTCATAATCTTTGTACTATATAGAGTTTTATCAAAGATGAAGACAAAAGAAGTGACAGAAGAGACGGACTGCACTTTGGACGTAGAAGCGCCAGCAAAGTTCTCATACCTGCCACTAGCCTTTAACATAGTAGTATGGATCATCATGGCAGGATTGCCTCTACTTATGTCACTAGGCATGATAAAAAATTTAGCAGTATAATATTTTTAAAATATTAAATAAATATAAAAAAAGCCTTGACAATTAAATCAATTTATAGTATCATAGACTAGTCAGTATGAACTGACTAGTGTGCCCAGATAGCTCAGTCGGTAGAGCAGTAGACTGAAAATCTACGTGTGGCTGGTTCGATCCCGGCTCTGGGCACCATGTGCGGAAATGGCTCAGTGGTAGAGCATCGCCTTGCCAAGGCGAGGGTCGCGAGTTCGAATCTCGTTTTCCGCTCCATTTTTTTGGCGGCATAGCCAAGTGGTAAGGCACAGGTCTGCAAAACCTTGACCACCAGTTCAAATCTGGTTGCCGCCTCCACAAACTTGAAGCGTGTTTGAAGCACGCTTCTTTTTTTGCGCCTAAATCATTTCAAAGACACATCGATTGTAATGACAGATGCAGATGTAAAATCATTTCGAGCGTATATTGTTTTGCCTTAAAAGATATGAATACAAAAACCATTTAACACTAAGATCAATTTGTCTTTAATGATATGCGAAATTCAAATTAATAAAAATATATTTCAATACTTATAAGAATATTATCAGAAAGAGACAGAGAATGTCTTTTTTTTTTTGATAGCCAATGTTACAAATGAGCATATAGCTACATTACAAAAGAAATTTCATAAATAAAAATCCTTGACAATTGGACAAAAATATTCTATAATTTAATAAAAGCAATATATTATTTTATCAGAGTAGAATATTTGCTTTTAATAATTCTTTAATCATATATTTTATGAAAAGTTTAGATGTATGTAAATTTAGTTGTGAAGGAGGATTGAGTTTATCAAGACGCATATAGCGAAACTTTTAAAAATATATACATATATATATATAAAGGAAATAAAAAATATATATAAAGAAAGGATATGAAATCTATGAAAATGAAAAAGACAAAAATTTTAGGCTTAGTCTTAGCCTTAATCATGTTTTTCACAAACCTTCCACTTGGAATGGGAGTTGTATATGCAGAAGGGGAAGAAGATTTAGCAATAGAAGTTGGTAATTTTCCAGATGCAAAATTTAGAGATTATATAAAAGATAACATTGATAAAGACGGCAGTGGATCACTAAGTAAAGCAGAACGTGAAGCTGTTACAGAGATTAAAGTAGGACGTACAGACTATAACGATACTCAATATGATAATTTGGCAGGACTAAAATATTTTCCTAACTTGCAAACACTAATTTGTTTTGATAATGATATGGAAGAGTTAAATTTAAGTGAAAATACAGAACTTATTTATTTAGACTGTTCACAAAATAATCTAAGAAATACATTAGATTTAAGCAAAAACAAAAAGCTTAAAACACTTATTTGTAAAAATAATAGAATTGAAACATTAAACTTGGAAAATAATGTAGCACTTGAAAAATTAGAATTTACAAATAATAGAGTTAAAGATATTAATTTAAGTAAAAATATCAATCTAATTGAACTAATTTGTGAAAATAACAATTTAGAAAGTTTAGATTTAAAAAATAATACAAAGCTAAGAATATTAAATTTCAAATTAAATGGCATTAAAAATCCTGATTTAAGCAGCAATTTGGATCTTAGCGAGTTAAATTGCCAACAAAACTCGTCGCTTGGAAAGTTGGATTTGAGCAGTAATAAGAAACTTACAAAATTAGATTGTTTCTTTTGCGGACTTACAGAATTAAAACTTGCAGAGAATAATGAACTTACAAGACTTGATTGTGATAGGAATCAACTTACTGAACTAGACTTAAGTACAAGTCCAAAACTTACTTATCTTGAGTGTCAAGTAAATAATCTGAAAAAATTAGATTTAAGCAATAACTTAGAAATTGATGATTTAAATTGCTCTGAAAACCAATTAACTTCTTTAGATTTATCTAAAAATACTAAGTTAAATAAATTTACTGGTTATTTGCAAAACTATACTGTTACACTAGCGCCAGGCGCTGAGTACATTAAAGCTAGTGATTTGCCAGAAGGAATTGATTTTACTAAGGTTACTAGTAAATCAAATATTAAGAGCGTAGAAACTGATAGTTTTAAATTAAAAGCAAATGCAAAATATATTGAATATGAATATGATACTGGCAATAATGAAAAAAAACTAGGCGTTAAAATCAATATAATTCATTATAATAAAATGATAGTATTAAAAGACCCGGACTTAATTTATACAGAGGGAGATAAGCTAGACCTATCTAAGCTAGAAGTTCAATTAGAAGATGATGAAGGAAATAAAATAGTTGTACCTTTTTTTAAATTCCAATATTACAACATAAGAACTAATATTGCTGATAAAACTGAACTTGTAAGAACTGAACATAACGAACAACCAATTAAAATAAAATTAGAGAGTTTAAATGCGGAAACAAATAAGTTAACAGTAAACGAAAGAAAATTTAATCCTAATAATGTAGTTAAGCTAAAAGTTAAAACTCAACCTGTGAAATTAGAATACACAGAAGGGGATAAACTTAACTTAGCAGGTTTAGAAGTGACTTTAATTGATAATTTTGGAAAAGAAAAAGATGTAGCTTTAGCAGATTTTGACGATTATCAAATCACAACAGATCCAGCAGATAATATGGCTTTAACATTAGATAAAAACGCAACAGCTATTATAGTTAAAAAAGGAAATGCAACTGATGCAACTAATACATTAAAAGTAGAAAAAAAAGCCTTCGATCCTGATCATGTAAAGAGTATAACTGTTAAGGAACAACCAATAAAATTAGAATACACTGAAGGACAAAACTTAGATTTAACTGGCTTAGAAGTAACGTTAACAGATGATTTTGGCAAAATTAAAGATGTTGCATTTAAAGATTTTGACACTTATCAAATTAAAGCAACACCAGCAAATGGAACAGCGTTAACAGTAGTTGCTCACAATGGAAGACCAGTTGCATTAACAAAAGGCAATCTAGAACCAGCAAAAACAGAAAATCTAACAGTTAATGCAAGAGTTTTTGATCCAGATCGTGTAGAAAGCATAAAAGTTACAAAAGAACCAGATAAAATAATTTATACTGAAGGAGATAATCTTGTCTTAACAGGATTAGTAGTAACTTTAACTGATAATCAAGGAACAACAAAAGAAGTTCTATTTGCAAATTTTGAAACATATGACTTAGTAGCAACACCAGCAAATGAAACAGCTTTAACAGTTGCTGATCATAATGGAAAAACAGTTAAAATAACAAAAGGCAATTTAAGTGCAGAAACAAAAGCATTGACTGTTAATAGTAAAGATTTTGATCTAAATAACGTAGAAAAAATTGAAGTTTTAGAACAACCTTCAAATTTAATTTACACAGAAGGAGAAAAATTAAATTTAGCTGGATTAAAAGTAAAATTAACTGACATTAAAGGTAAAATAAAAGAAGTATCATTTGAAGATTTTGATGAAAATGGCATAACTACAGAGCCAACAAATGGTAAAGAATTAACATTATCAGAAAATGGTAAGAAAGTAACAATAACAAAAGGTAATGGAAGTGAAGAAACTGATGCATTAACAGTAAATCCAAAAGTATTTGATTCTCAAAATGTAATAAAAATTGCAGTTAAAACACAACCAAAACTAGATTATAGTGAAGGCGATAAGCTAAATCTATCTGAATTAGTAGTAACATTAACAGATAATCAAGACTTAGAAAAAGATGTAGCTTTTGATAAATTTACAGAATATGATTTAACAGTAAAACCATCAAATAATACAACTTTAGCAGTTTCTGATGATGGAAAGAAAATTATAATAACAAAAGACAATTTACCACCAGCAGAAACAAATGCTTTAACAGTAAAGGCAAAAGAAAATCCACCAACACCAACAGATCCAAAGATAATTGGACCAGTTGATCCAAATGCTCCAGGAACAACAGTACCAAATCCAAATGAATACTGGACAGTAACATTTGTATCAGAAGATACAAATAAAGGAACTGTAGATGCAGCTAACACTTTCTATATCCCGATGACAGAAAATAAAAAATTATCTGATTTAAAAGCTCCAGCAGTAAAAGCAAAACCAGGCTTTGAATTTGTCAAGTGGGATACAGCTTTAAACACTAATATTGATAAAAACTTAACTGTAAAAGCTATATTTAAAGCAAAAGGAAATACACCAAATCCACCAAAGCCTCAAGATCCAGACCAAGAAGCTAGAGATTATTGGATAATCAGATTCATATCAGATAATCCATACAGAGGATATATTGGATACAGCGATACTGTACGTATTGAAAAGAACAGAGGATATAGAATTGAGGACTTAGCAAGACTTGCTCCAGAAGCTATACCTTACAGCGGATACGAGTTTGCTGGATGGTCACCTTATCTATATGGTAATAAAGCTTTCATTAATGAGGATATGTATATATACGCTAGATTTGAAGAAATTTATGTGTCAAGATATTCATACGAAAGACGTAGACCTCGTAGAATTGATGATGATAGAGACGATAGAGAAGATAGTAAAGAAGAAAAACCTGTAGAAGTTAATGAGTATGATAAGCTTGAAGCAATACTATTTATTAATGACAGTATTATGCAAAAATCAGTAAATGGTGTTGTAAGCCAAGTTAGGATGGACATAGCTCCATTCATTTATCAAGCAAGAACTATGCTTCCAATACGTTACGTTGCTGAAGCTTTAGGCTTTATGGTAACATGGGATGCAAATACAAGAACCGTATATCTTGTTGATAAGGAAAACATCGTTCAAATCCCTGTTGATACAAACAATATAATAGTTAATGGAAAGACATTTGTAAGTGATGTTAAACCTATGATTAAAAACAACAGAACTATGCTTCCTGTAGCGAATGTTGCAAGAGCTTTAGGACTTCAAGACGGCAAGGACATCTTATGGGATGCAGCTATGAAGTTCGTTACTCTAAGAAGAAACGTTTTAAAATAAGATTTTGTTTAAAGAGCTAGATTGATATCTGGCTCTTTTTTTGCGCCTAAAATGCTTTTTGTGATATAATTAACTCAGGTGATATGAATGATTGCTATAGTCGACAAGGCTTACTACGATATTCTTCGTGATAAGCTTAGTGAATTTAATATAAAGGCTTTTCCATCGTTTGAGAGCAAAATTTTGAAAGGGGCGGTCGCGACTCATCCTGACATGTCGCTTTTTAAACTTGATGAAGAGACTTTGATTGCAAGCCGCGAGTCTTTTGAGTATTATAATGAGATTTTTAAGGCTACTAAGATAAATGTGATTAATGCAAATGAAAATCCTCTTGAAAAGTATCCAGGTGATGTGAAGTTCAATGCGCTGCGTGTGGGCGTGCACTTGATTTGCAAGAAGGATGCTTGTGCTGATGCTATAATGGATCGTTTTGATGATGGCAAGACCATAAACTCATCTCAAGGCTATGTGAAATGCTCTGTGATTGACATAGGAAGTGAATATTTTGTGACAGACGACAAATATTTGCAAAAAATTATTAATGGGCTTGGTCATAAAAGTATTTTACTAGAAAAAGGTTTTGTAAAGATCAAGGACTATGACTATGGCTTTATAGGCGGAGCGAGTGGCTATGCACGTGATAAGATATTTTTAACGGGTCTTATTAAGGACGAGGCAAATAGGTGTCGCCTTGAAGAATTTGTACGAGAAATAAATAAAGAATTGATTTATTTAACGGAATATGATATATTTGATGTAGGAACTTTGATGATAATGGAGGATTAATATGCTAGTAAAACCATCGATATTGCCGGGTACTATGGAACTTTTACCTCATGAGCAATTGATTTTTAATAAGATGAAGGATATAATTAGAGAAACTTATGAACTATTCTCTTTTTTACCTATAGATACGCCTGCTTTGGAGAAGACTGAGATACTTCTTGCTAAAGGCGGCGGAGAAACTGAAAAGCAAATTTACAATATTGCAAATACTTCGACTGATACGTCTTTACGCTTTGACTTGACTGTGCCTCTTGCAAGATACGTGAGCATGCACGAGCACGAGCTTAAGTTTCCGTTCAAGAGGTATCAAATTGCCAAGGTTTATAGAGGCGAGAGGAACCAAAAGGGTAGATACAGAGAGTTTTACCAATGTGACTGCGACATCATAGGTGATGAAAAGCTTTCGAAGTTCTACGATGCAGAGCTTGTTAAGATAATCAGCATAATATTTAAAAAGTTTGGTTTTGATAGATTCACTATCATGATTAACAATAGAAATATTATGAATGGCTTCTTAAAGAGCCAAGGCGTTGAAGATACTGTAGAGGCTGTTCGTGCGCTAGATAAGTACGACAAGATAGGTAGAGAAAGCCTTGAAGAGCTGCTTCTTAATCAAGGTATAAAGGCTGATGCTGTAAAAGAGATTATTGCTCTTATTGAGTTTGAAGGCAGTAATGAAGAAACTATTAAGTACTTGGAAGGACTTGGTATAGATAACGAAACTTTCTTAAAAGGTCTTGCTGAGATGAAAGAAGTTTTAGAGAACATCAAGTTATTTAAAGTGGATGAAAATAATTACAAATTCACTCTTAAATTACAAAGAGGACTTGATTACTACACATCAACTGTTATTGAAACTGTTCTTGATGACTACAAGGAGCTTGGTAGCGTCGCTGGCGGCGGTAGCTACGAAAATCTTACTCAGTTCTACTCAAAGAGTGAGCTTCCTGGCGTTGGTATATCCATCGGTCTAACTAGACTATTCTTCCAATTGAGTGAAAAGAATATACTTCCTAAATTTGATAGCGAAGAAAAATCATTCTTAGTCGCTCCACTTGATATAGATATGAGCTACGCCATAAGCGTGTTGAATGAATTACATAGTCTAGGTGTTAATTCTGAAGTACTTTACTCCAAGATGAAGATGAAGAAGATATTTGATTTTGCCGAAAGCTATAGCTTTGACTACATCATCTTCCTAGGACAAGAGGAGCTAGATAACAAGAAATTATCAGTAAGAGACCTTAAGAGCAAAGAAAATCTATCTATAAGCATAGACGAATTGAAAACTTTGATAAAATAAATCTATCCCTATACGCATATGTATAGGGATTTTTTACATTTGTTAAAGTACTACTTGAATGTAGCTTGTCTTTTGTGGTATAATAATTTAGAGGTGGTATGATGAAAAAGCTTTTATTAATACTTTTATCTGCTCTAATGTTTTTGATGAGTTTTACTTCTTATGCAAAAAACATTGAAGAATCAAAAATAAATAAAATATCAGGCCTTGTTAACTCAGATTTAGAAGATAAAGTTCTAGAAGTAGAAGGCAAGAAAGACTTAGCAAAGGCTTTATTCATACCGGCTAGAGAGGTATTTACAAAGCTAAACTTCGACATCTATTGGAACGGCGAGGACAAGTCTTGCTACTTCAAAAAAGGTATCAAGAACATAAAGGTAAAGCTTGGTTCGAAGATCTATACAACATCAAATAAGAACAGAATTGAGCTTGACTATGCACCTATGCTTATAGATATGAAGATGTATCTACCTATAGACGTCCTATACTATCTGCTTGACTACGATACATTTATTGTCGCTGACACTATATATATAAGAAACGCCATAGATGGCATAAAGACTGGTATAGTGAACGAAGCGAAGTATAGTCTTGCTTATCCAGTATTTTTCAGTACTGAAGACGTTAAAAGAGCTTATAGAAATAATATTAACGAGCAAATCAAGAAATTTGTTGACGAGCAAGTTGAAAAGGCAAAGAACGATGCTAAGCTTAAGAAAATGTATTTCACATACGATATTGCTAGATCGGATGATAGCTTGGTATCATTATGTTTCTACATCAATAACGTCTACAATGATGATAGTACTTCGAGCAAATTCTATACTAAGACCTTCAATTTTAATAGCGCTGAAGAGATTAGCTTCGAAGACTTAATCAAGAAAGAACAAAATGTTAGAGAGACGATACTTGAGGATTTAACTAAGACTGAAGAAGAAAAGAATAGCATTAGAAATAATATCAAAAATTATTACATCGTGGATAATTCCATAATCTTGTATTACTACAAGGATGAGGTGGGCAGTTCCAATATAGGATCTCACTACGTTAGAAGCGAGGACCTAAAATTTTATATAAATGAGGAATATTTAAAATATTTTAATTAAAGGAGTGTTATTATATGAAAGTTGCATTAGTAATGGGCAGCATCTCTGATAAAGAGGTTGTTGAAAAATCAAAAAAAGTACTTGATGATTTTGGGGTAGAGTATGAGACAAGAGTTATCTCAGCTCACAGAACACCAGAAGTAGCATTTGACTTTGCTAAAAACGCAAAAGTCAATGGTATTGAGGCAATCATAACATTTGCAGGTAAGGCTGCACACTTAGGAGGAGTCATAGCAGGACTTAGTACTCTACCAGTTATAGGAGTTCCGGTAAAGAGCTCTTTAATGGATGGACTTGATTCACTTCTTTCAATAGTTCAAATGCCTAAGGGCGTTCCAGTAGCTACAGTTGCTGTTAATGGTGCTGAAAATGCTGCAATACTAGCTGTACAAATCTTAGCTATCAAATACGATGAACTTGCTAAGAAACTTGAAGACTACAAGGTACAAATGAGAGATGACATCGTTAAGATCGATGCAGAGCTTAATAAGTAGGTAGAGCTATGGGATTAACATATAAAGACGCTGGTGTAGATAAGACTAAGGGTTATGAAGAGGTAAAACTTATCAAAAACCTAATCAAATCTACAAACAGAGACGGAGTTTTAAACGATATAGGAAACTTTTCCGGTTTATTTAAATTAGACTTAAATAAGTACGATAAACCAGTATTAGTAAGCGGTACAGATGGCGTAGGAACTAAGCTTAAGCTAGCATTTATCCTAGATAAGCACGACACCATCGGTATAGATGCTGTGGCAATGTGTGTCAACGACATCATTTGCCAAGGCGCTGAGCCATTATTTTTTCTAGACTACATCGCTTCATCAAAGCTTATCCCTGAAAAGATGGCTGAGATAGTATCAGGTGTTGCTGAGGGATGCAAGATGAGCCATGCTGCGCTTATAGGCGGAGAAACAGCTGAGATGCCAGGCTTCTACGCAGAAGGCGAGTACGATATAGCAGGTTTTGCTGTTGGCGTAGTTAATGAAGACAAGATTATTGACGGCTCAAAGATTGAAGACGGTGACGTTATCATCGGTCTAAGATCAAGCGGTGTTCACTCGAATGGTTTTTCGCTAGTAAGAAAAATTATTTTTGATAATGATAAAGTTGATGTAAACAAAAAGTACGAGGGACTTGACGATACTTTACTAAATGTTTTACTTACACCAACAAGAATTTATTATGATCCAATGATGGATATCATCGAACATGTAGATGTTAAGGCGATTTCACATATCACAGGCGGCGGCTTCTATGAAAACATTCCTAGAATGATTAAAGACGGCTACACAGCTGTTATAGATCTAAAAGATTATGAAATACCAGCTATATTTAAGTATCTAATGAATTGGGCAGACGTACACATTGAAGAGATGTTCGGCACATTCAACATGGGTATAGGCATGGTATTTGCAGTATCTAAAGACGATTTAGCAAAAACTGAAGAGCTTCTTAAGAAGCACGGCGAAGACTATGTAATCTTAGGACATATAGAAGAAAAAGAAACTAAGGAAAAGATATGTCTAAATTTAAAATAGCCGTTCTAGCATCTGGTTCTGGCACTAATTTTCAAGCCATAATCGATGCAGTTAATGAAAAGAGGCTTGATGCTGAGATAGTTTGCCTTATAAGTGATAGAAAAGCAGCCTATGCATTAGAAAGAGCCAAGGACAATGGTATTGAGTCCTACTACTTTAGTATTAAAAAATATGCTGATAGCGATGAATTTAATCACGCTATAGTGGAAGTTTTAGATAAGTACGAGCCAGATTTAATCGTACTTGCAGGATACTTAAAGATTCTATCGCATGAATTTATAGAAGAGTATAGAGGCAAAATCATCAACATACATCCTTCACTAATACCAAAGCATTGCGGCGATGGTTTTTGGGGTATGAAGGTTCACGAGAGCGTTATAAAATCTGGGGACGAATACTCTGGCGCGACTGTGCACTTCGTTGATGAAGGTACTGATACAGGCAAGATAATTATACAAAGAAAAATCAAGCTGGATGAAGACGAAACGGCAGAATCTTTGCAGAAGAAGATTTTAAATGAGATAGAGCACAAAATTTTGATTGAAGCGATAGATAAAATTATAGGAGGCAAAATTGATGAAAAAAGCATTGATTAGTGTTTATGACAAAACAGGCATAGTTGAATTTGCAAAAGAACTAGAAAATCTAGGCTACGGAATAATTTCAACTGGTGGAACATATAAAAAGCTCATAGACGCTGGCTTAAAAGTAGAAGAAGTTACTGAAGTGACAAATTTTCCAGAATGTTTAGATGGCAGGGTAAAGACGCTTAACCCATATATCCACTGTGGTATTCTTTATAGAAGAGATCTTGAAGAAGATAAAGAATTTATCAAAAAGATGGATATATCAGACATCGACATCATAGTTAACAATCTATATCCATTCGAAGAATATGTTAATGATCCAAGTAAAACACATGAAGAGATTATCGAAAAGATAGATATAGGCGGACCATCTATGATTAGAGCGGCTGCTAAAAACTATAAGTTTGTGACTGTTATCATGGACCCAAGTGATTTTGATTTAGTACTTAAAGAGCTTAAAGAAAATAAAGAAACATCTCTTAAGACAAGAGAGTATCTAGCTGGAAAGGTATTTAACTACACAGCTTATTACGATTCACTAATTGCTGAATACTTCAACAAAAAACAAGAAATTGAATTTCCTGAGTACTATACAAAGGGCTATAAGAAGATTAGCTCACTTAGATATGGTGAAAACCCTCATCAAAATGCGGCTTTCTATAAGGAATCAAAAGTTGAAGAAGGCTCTTTAGTATCCGCTAAGCAATTACATGGCAAGGAATTATCATTTAACAATATTAACGATGCCAATGGCGCCCTTGAAACATTAAAGATGTTTACTGAAAGACCAACTATAGTTGCAGTTAAGCACACTAACCCATGTGGCGTTGGTTCAGCAGATACTATAGCAGAAGCATTTAGAAAGGCTCGCGACTGCGATGATCAATCAATCTTTGGCGGCATCATTGCATCCAATAGAGAGATAGATGCAGAAACAGCTGAAGAGATGAGAAACATATTCCTAGAAGTAATCATGGCTCCATCATATTCAGAAGAAGCTTTTAAGATACTAACAGATAAGAAGAAAAACAGAAGAATATTAACAATAGACAATATTACTAATAACGAATATACTTCAAAAGATATGAAAAAAGTTTTATCTGGAATGATACTTCAAGATAGAGACACAGAACTTTTTGAAGACTTTGAATGCGTTACAGATAGAAAACCAACAGAAAAAGAAATAGAAGACCTTAAATTTGGCTGGAAAGTAGTTAAGAACTGCAAGTCAAACGCAACACTACTTGCAAAAGACTCAGCTACAGTCGGCATAGGTCTAGGCAGCGTAAATAGATTCTTCACAGTAGAAAGATCAGTTAAGATGGCAGGAGACAAAGCAAAAGGAGCAGTGCTTGCATCAGACGCTTTCTTCCCATTCACAGACTCAGTTGAATTACTTGCTAAACAAGGCGTTACAGCCATCATCCAACCAGGCGGATCAGTAGCTGATGAAGACGTTATAAAGTGCTGCAACGAACACAATATAGCAATGATATTCACTCATATGAGACATTTTAGACATTAGGAGGTAAAAGAAATGGAGAAGTTTTTTGAACTAAAAAAACATGGCACTAACACAAGAACTGAGATAATTGCCGGTATTACTACATTTATGACTATGGCATACATCCTAGTAGTAAACCCTATTATTTTAAGCTCAACAGGCATGGATCAAAACGCAGTATTTACAGCAACAGCACTATCAGCTGCAATCGCTACATTAATCATGGCATTATACGCTAAATATCCATTTGCCTTAGCACCAGGCATGGGCTTAAACGCATACTTTGCTTATACAGTAGTAGCTAATCAAGGACTTTCTTGGGAATTCGCTCTAACTGCAGTATTGATAGAAGGTATTATATTTATCGCTCTATCATTATTTAAGGGAAGAGAAGTAATTTTCGATGCTATACCATTAACATTAAAGAAAGCAGTTTCAGTAGGTATAGGTTTATTTATAGCATTAATAGGTCTATCAGGATCAGGCATTATAGTTCATCCTGAAGGAACAATTCTAGGACTTGGAAATATCACAGAAGGCACAGCGCTACTAGCACTTATCGGTTTAGTAATAACATTTATACTAGTAATTAGAAAAGTTAAAGGCGCATTATTATTAGGAATCATAATTACAACAATCATAGGCATCCCTATGGGTATAACAACAATACCAGAAGGATTCAAAATATTCTCACTACCACCATCAGTTGAACCAATAGCATTTAAATTTGATTTCTCTCAAATATTCACTACACAAATGTTTATGGCAGTACTAACATTCTTATTCGTAGATATGTTCGATACAGTTGGTACACTAGCAGGTGTTGCATCAAAATCAAATATGCTTGATAAAGATGGTAAACTTCCTAGAGTTAGCAAGGCTTTCTTCGCTGACTCAGTAGGTACAGTAGTTGGATCAATGCTAGGCACTTCAACAGTAACAACGTTTGTTGAATCATCAGCAGGTGTAGCAGAAGGCGGAAGAACTGGATTAACATCATTAACAACAGCAGTTATGTTCTTACTAGCATTATTCATCGCACCAATATTTACACTAGTACCAGCAGCAGCAACAGCACCAGCACTTATCACAGTTGGTATGTTTATGATGGAACCTATCATGGACATAGACTTTAGAGATTATACAGAAGCAATCCCAGCATTCTTAACTATCGCTATGATGCCATTTGCATATAGCATTGCTGAAGGTATCTTCTTCGGTATGATCAGCTACACTTTATTAAAAACAGTTGCTGGCAAAACAAAAGAAGTTTCTCCACTTATGTGGGTGCTTTCAATACTATTTGTATTAAGATATATATTTATTGTATAAATTAGTTTATTAAACTATTAAATGTGGTATATATATACTGTAGAGTATAAAATTAAATCTACGTTTCATATATGGTTTATAAAGGGAGGTACAAATGAAAACAGACGTACAAATTGCTCAAGAAGCAAAAATGAAAGACATAACAGAAATTGCAGAACATTTAAATATTGATGATGAGGACTTAATACAATATGGCCACTACAAAGCTAAGGTAGACCTAAGAGTTTTTGACAAGCTAAAAGATAAAAAAGATGGTAAACTTATTTTAGTTACAGCTATCAACCCAACACCAGCAGGTGAAGGTAAGACAACTGTTAACATCGGTTTATCTATGGCTTTAAATAAATTAGGCAAAAAAGCTATCTCAGCTCTAAGAGAACCATCATTAGGACCATCATTTGGAGTTAAGGGTGGAGCAGCAGGCGGCGGCTATGCACAAGTAGTTCCTATGGCTGATATCAACTTACACTTCACAGGAGACTTCCACGCAATAACATCCGCAAATAACTTAATCTCAGCTATGCTTGATAACCACATCCACCAAGGAAATGAACAAGGCATAGACGCTAGAAGAGTTGTTTGGAAGAGATGTGTTGACTTAAACGACAGAGCTTTAAGAAACGTAATAGTTGGTCTAGGTGGAAAACCTAATGGTTACCCTAGAGAAGACGGTTTCGACATAACAGTAGCTTCAGAAATCATGGCTATACTATGTCTATCAACTAGTCTTGAAAACTTCAAAGAAAGAGTATCAAGAGTTATAATTGCTTATAGACGTGACGGATCACCAGTTTACGTTAAGGACATAAACGCACAAGGCGCAGTAACATTATTAATGAAAGATGCTATCATGCCAAACCTTGTTCAAACACTTGAAAATACTCCAGCACTTATCCACGGCGGACCATTTGCTAATATCGCTCACGGATGTAACTCAATCATGGCAACTAAGCTTGGTATGAAACTAGCTGATTACACAGTTACTGAAGCAGGTTTCGGTGCTGACCTTGGTGCAGAAAAGTTCCTAGATATCAAATGTAGATTTGGCGAACTAAAACCATCAGCAGCAGTTATCGTTGCAACAATCAGAGCTCTAAAACATCACGGTGGAGCTAATAAGGAAGACTACGATAAAGAAGATTTACAAGCACTTGAAAAAGGATTTGCAAACCTTGAAAAACACATAGAAAACATCAAGAAATTTGGTTTACCACCAGTTGTAGCAATCAACAGATTCCCAAGTGATACTGAAAATGAAATTAAGTTCATGGAAGAAAAACTTGCTGCAATGGGTGTTGAATGCGCATTAACTGAAGTATTTACAGAGGGTGGCGACGGCGCACTTGAACTTGCTAAGAAAGTAGTTAAAGTTTGCGACGAAGACAAAGCTAACTTTAAACCATTATACGATGTAAATCTATCAATCAAAGAAAAACTAGAAATCATCGCTAAAGAAGTATACGGAGCTGATGGAGTAGAATTTACTGTACCAGCAACTAAGAACATCAAGAACCTTGAAAAATTAGGTTTAGACAAGATGCCTATCTGCGTTGCTAAGACACAATATTCATTATCAGACAACCCAGACTTACTTGCAAGACCTGAAGGCTTCCACATAGTAGTAAGAGAAGTAAAAGTATCAAACGGTGCTGGCTTCTTGATAGCACTTACTGGCAGCATAATGACTATGCCAGGCTTACCAAAGGTACCAGCAGCAGACAAGATCGACATACTACCATCAGGTGAGATAGTAGGATTATTCTAAAAAGAAATATATAGGGAGGAATGGAAATGGCTTACAGTTCAAAATTAAAAAGCGAACAAACTGATGGCTTCTTCGAAGCAATCTTATCGCTAGAAACAATGGAAGAATGCTACAGATTCTTTGAAGACATCTGTACTATCAAAGAAATTCAAGCAATAGCTCAAAGACTTGAAGTAGCAAAACAACTTAAGGAAAACAAAACTTACAACGAAATCGAAGTAGCAACAGGCGCTTCAACAGCAACTATATCAAGAATCAACAGATCACTTAACTATGGTGCTGACGGTTATAAGTTAATATTCAAAAAATTAGGTATTGAAGACTAATATAAGTGAGGCTCCTTGATTGGAGCCTTATTTATTTCTTCTGTATAGAAAAAAAGCAAGTAGCGTTAAACTACTTGCTTTTATAATGACTTATATGGTGCCGAAGGCGGGGGTCGAACCCGCACGGTATTGCTACCGCAGGATTTTGAGTCCTGTACGTCTGCCAATTCCATCACTTCGGCTTACCAATATATATTAACATACTTTTTACAAAATTGCAAGATAAATTTTACTTAGTTAATCTTTAAAAACTAAAATAAAATTATATACGTACATACAATACAAAAGAGCTCCCACTAGTGAGAGCTCATCTTATATCCACAAAACTATTTATCTAAAAATTCTTCGTATAATCTTTGTGCTGTTTCTGTTCCAGCTATACCGCCTATAGCTGTTTCTTTTAATGAAACTGGTAATTCCTTACCAACATTACCCATAGCTCCGACTGTTTCGTCGAATGGTATTAGTGCCTCAACGCCAGCTAGTGTTAAGTCTGCTGATATGATTGCGTTAACAACGCCCGATGCATTTCTTAGATTGCAGGGGTACTCGACAAGACCACAAACTGGGTCGCATATAAGTCCCATGATGTTCTTAAGAGCAAAGCTTGCTGCAGTGAATATATCGTTTATACTTCCACCTCTAAGCTCTATGATGGCTGCGGCAGCCATCGCAGCGGCAGCACCGCACTCTGCTTGACATCCGCCTTCAGCGCCTGATATAGTTGCGTTAACTGCAATTATTTCGCCAACTGCTGAAGCAGTAAGTAATGCGTTGAATATTTCTTCATCGCTGTAATCAAATTCATCTTGCATAGTAACAAGCGTTGCAGGAAGTATACCTGAGGCTCCTGCTGTAGGTGCAGCAACTATCCTACCCATAGAAGCATTTACTTCTGATGTAGAAAGTGCTCTTGCCATTGCCTTAGTGATTAAGGCTCCTGATACAGGATTTCCGTTCTTAGCATATTCATTAACTTTGTAAGCGTTTTCACCAGTCATACCGCTCATTGACATGATAGGTGTATCAAGACCAGCTGTAGCTGATTTTTTCATGATCTCATAAGTTTTTCTTAAGTAATCATAAACATCATCTTTACTTAATTCGCCTGCTTCCATCTCTTCTTGTAATTGCAATTCATATATAGTTTTATTTTGTTCTTTGCATGCATCCATCATGCTTTTTGCACTTGTATACATATTAGTTATCCTCCTTAACAGGGTTTAAATACTTAACGAATAAGAAGTCATCTATCCTTCCAATGTCTTTAATAGTTGCATCATCAAAGTCAGAGTCAAGCTCGCATATAAGTGTAGCGACTTTACCAGTTCTGTCTACATGCATATCGGCGATATTCATGCCAGATATTGCAAATGTTGCAGTTATTCTTGATAGTATTCCTTTCTTATCAATGTACTTAGCTACTAAAGTAGGTTTTTCGCCAGAGAATTCAACGTCAGCGCCATTGATATCTTTTATAAGTATACTGCCTCCGCCTATAGAGCTGCCTTGAACGTAGAAATCTTCTTGATCATCGTAGTGAAAGACCATCTTAACAGTATTTGGATGAACGTAGCCAAGGTCTGATTTGATAAATTCGTACTCAAGTCCTCTTTCATCAGCAATTTCAAATGAGTTTTTGATCTCTTCGCTGTCAGGGAAGAAGTCCATAACCCCAGCTAGTAGCGCTTTATCAGTGCCGTGACCCATGTATGTTTCTCTAAAAGAGCCGTGTAAGTAAAAAGATACTTTGTTGAAACCCTTTGGTGCTAGCTTCATTGCTATCCTTCCAAGTCTTGCAGCTCCTGCAGTGTGTGAGCTTGATGGGCCTATCATTATCGGTCCTAAAATAGATTTTAAATTATAGTTTTCCATTTTTTCTCCTCTTTTTCTTCTTTAATGTATTTAATAAGAAGGCTACAACCAAGGCTGAAAATATATATGACATGATTATGTAGCTTGATTTTATTATCAGCGGTGTGCTTTCTTTCTTTTCGACTGAATCATTTGTGTCAAGCATCTTTGAGTTATTGCTTGACTTTATGCTTATGTGATCTTCACTTACTTCACATTTAAAATAGTTTTGAAACAATTTACTTAAATCTTCTAGTGGAATTATAAGCGAGTCGTTATAAGTAATTACTTCCTTTGTAAGATGAACTTTTTCGGCGCCTAGGCTTGCATCACTAGTACCAAGCTCGACGTTGATAAGATTGCCTATAGTATACTTGCCGTTAGCTTCATTATTATAAACAAGGTTTAGTGGCTCTATTAGTTCTTCTAAGCTTATATACTTAATGCCATCAATGATGTAGGCGTGCTCAAGAGCAGTGCTTTTTGAGACTTCTGTTTCATAAGTGATATCAAATTTCTTAACATCGTCATTTCTTTCTAGATTATTAATAATAAAGGATCTAGCTCCATTTTGATTGTATTGATTATGGTTAAAGGTAACTATGCCATTATGAACAAGATATTTTACGCCCAAGCTTGGCTTAACGTTCTGAATATTTGAGTTGATGCCGATGTTTTTCGAATTGATAGTTAAGAACGAAGCGTTTTGACCCACTTCAATGGTAGATGCGTTCATATATCTATCCAAATTAAGTACCTTGTATGGCAGATACGTTAGCTTTCTCGCAATCTCTATACTGTCTATGCCTAAGCCATTTGCCAGTCTAATGTATTCTAAAAATGAATTTACATTGACAGGGTAGAGCCTTGTCGATGTATTTGCAAGATTTGGGTTGCTTGCTATAAGCGAGTACTTTGACCTTATCATTATGCTTATATCCGTGTCATTGAGCGCATCATGAATAATAACATCTTCCTTAGTATTGATTATGTCTTTGTGCTGATGAATTTGGTAGAAGTTATTTGAGCTCGCAAGCTGAAGCTTTGACGTGTTGTTATTATATTTTTTAACAATATCAATATTGTCCTTAAAGTTTGTCAGAACAATGTATTTGAACGGGTTAAATGTGTAGTAAAGATTCTCGTTCTCTTCGTTATGCTTGTCAATCAAAGAATTTATAGCATTGATCTTATCTGGACCACCAAAGTCATTCATATCGCATAAGACAAAGTTATTATTGCTGTCTTTGATAATATCAGAAATTTGATTTATCGTTTGAATGATGTTCTCATGCTTAAGCTTACTTAGCTTGATATAGTAGACAAAGTTATCGTCGTCAATCGCTTTGATTGTATTGATAAGAAGGTTAAGGTCATTTGCTTCTTCGATTGAAATTTTAACGCCAGCAGATTTTGCTTCCTTCTCCTTTAATATAGCCTCAACTATTTGCTTAATGGCCGCGTCGTCATACTTCATCTCATTTTCTTTAATTACAGCGTTTTTAATACTTTCAGAGTCCGTAATCGATAAGTAGTCAATAGTTGATAAGGAGCTCTCAACGCTCTTGGACCAAGCATCAATATCGGCAGTTGTAGTTCTAACGCTCTTACCAATACCGTCAGCAGTTTTAAGTAAGTCAATCTCCCTGGAAACATTGGTGCTGTCCATGTCGATAAACTCTCTAAGCAGCATAGCTCCTTCGCCATCTATCACTCTATTGGCCTTGACATCGCCCTTGGTGATCTGTTTAATCTTGCCACCGCTGATGGCGATGTTATACTTATATAAAATTTCGTTCCTCGCTGGGTTGACTATATTAACATTTTTAATTGCAAGATCATAATTAAAAGCAAAGCTAGCCGTTTGATTAGGATCTTCCTCTTGATTTGTCACTTCACTCGCATATACATTGATACTTGTCAATAGTATAGAGACGAGCAATAAAAAAGAGAATAATTTTTTTGACAAATTAATCACCTCTGATATATTATATACTAAATAATAGTATAAATAAAGCTTTTTTTACAATTTATGAAGAAATATTTTCGAATATGTTGTATAATATAAATAGAAGAGGAGGCAGAGAGATGATTTTATTATTAAACACTGATTTGATTAGATATAAAGCCTTGGGCTTAGACAAGCTTTACCTTGCATCTAAGAACTCAGCTGAGATACTTAATGATTCGTTCTATGGTTCAAACTTTCTTGCAAGTGAAATCTTTCACAGCTTAAAAGAAGATTACAAAGTTCTTTCATACGCAGGTGGCTATACAGCTATGAAGTATAGAAACTACCTAGAGAGCTACCTAGCTGATTACTACTTAATTACTATTAAGGATGAGCCGAGAGCCGTGATTGATATTAGAGAAAATACAAGAACTACGAGAATCATCGAGAACGCTCCTCGCATCACTAGAGACGATGAACTTAACTTTGTTGATAAATTTGATGACATCGTCTACGACACAAGAGTCACACTACTTATGGAGGAATTTGACAACAATATTAGTCCGGACTTTTATCAAGGACTTATAGATGTTTCCAATAGATACATGAAGAAGCTTTTCGTATCTGCCTCAAAGAGCACGATGAAACTATGTATCGACTCAAACGTCTTCGCCATGTCCATGGATTATAAAGACTTAAGCGACATACTTAATCTTAGACTAAGTACTCTTGATGACATAATTAGCGTCGTTAAGTTTATGGCCATCGACAAGGACAGAATTATTCTTATTAAATTTAATGACAATTTGATTATATTTACAAAGGATTGCTACTACTTATTTGATTACGAGAAGAAGCCTTATATAAAGATCGACAAGAACATGGCGCTTCTTGGCCTTGCTATAGGCTTTGAGAGGAAGTACGATCTAGAGACTTCGCTTAAGATAGCAAGTAGCTTTTCCATCTTTAATAAAAAAGACAGCGAGAATTTTGATTTTTCACTTATAAAAAAGATTATGTCTGAAAGTGATTTAATTAGGTATAGCTATGTTTATTAATAAATTTATTCACGCAGCAGACCTGCACCTAGGCTTTAAATATAAAAGTAAATCGCTTGGCGCAAGGTCTGAGGATAGAAAAAATGAGCTTTTCATAACGTTTGAAAGGCTTATTAATTATGCCAATGAGAATAAAATTGATTTGATTGTACTTAGCGGCGACCTATTTGAAAGAGATGCGCTTACATATACAGAGACTAAGCACATGATGAGCATCATCGATAGCTACTATGGAAACATCGTTCTTTCATGCGGTAATCATGATTATTATACAGATGATTATCTATTTAATAATTTCACAGAAAATCTTCACGTATTTAAGACAAATAGCCTTGAACGCATGGATATAGCTGATAACGTATCAATATACGGCGCTTCGTGGCTCAATAGCATTGAGAATGGCTTTGCTCACCAAAAAGCAAATCTTGATAAAGATAGATTCAATATCGCAAGCCTTCATGGCGACCTAGCTGATGGCAAGTACAAGATTGATATAGAGCCTCTTTTAGCATCCGGCTTTGACTACATCGCCTTAGGTCATATACATAAGCATGGGAAAGTGGCTGAGAATGCCTACTATCCTGGCTCACTTGAGCCGCTTGACTTTGGTGAGCTTGCCGAACATGGTTTTTATGAGGTCGATACACTTAGTGGCAGCGTAAAATTTATGCCATTTGCTCTAAGAGAATTTATTATTAAAGAGCTAGCAATAAACGAAGATGATGAATTCGAAGATATAATTAATAAATTTGAAAAGCTTAATGATAAGGATGAGAATTTCTATAGAATCATCTTAAAAGGAAGCATTAATAAGGATTTAAATATCAATAGAATCATTAGCCTAGTTAAAGATAAATTTTATTACTTAGAAGTAATTAATAATTTAGAAGAAAGTTTAAGTATCTCAACTGATATTTATGAAAAAATACTTGCAAAGGCAGAAGGCTATCCAGATGAAATAAGACAAGATGCGATAAATATCGCGCTTAAGGCAATGCAAAGTAGGGAGCACTACTATGAAGATTAAAAGCCTCGATTTAATTAATTTTGGGAAATTTAATAATTATCACCTTGACTTTGACGACTCATTCAACCTTATCTATGGGCTTAATGAGAGCGGCAAGTCTACTATACATGCCTTTATCTCTTTTATGCTCTTTGGCGTGAACAAGGCGAATACTAAGAGAAAGATCAAGATAAAGGACTATCTCAGCTACAAGCCTATAAACAAAAATGAGTATAGTGGCAGGATGTCTTTCGAAAATAATGGCTTTACTTATGAAATATACAGAGATTTTTTAAATGATACTTACTTTGTCAGCAAAAATGGTCTTGACATCACTGACGAGATTAAGAGAGAAAACTCTATAAGTAATAAATCAATAGGCGAGATTATTTTAGGCCTTTCACGCAATGTCTTTAATGCGAGCACCTACATAAGCCAATCAAAAGACATATACTTTGATGACTTTGACGATATTAAAGAGCTTTTACTAAAGCTTAAGACAAATGATGAGGGCGAATATAATTTAAGTGAAGCGAAGAACAGTATTGATTATGAAATTGCAATGATTGGAACAGAGAATGCTAAGACCAAGGAGCTATACAGTCTTAAGAAAGAGATAGCAAGTCTAGATAGGGATATATCTGGGCTAGAAGCATCGCTTGAAGACACAATGTCCATGCTTAATAAAAAAGACGAGCTAAATAAAAATAAAGAAAATTTGATTTTAAAGAAGAAAGACTTTTTAGCAGAGTACAATAAGGCGAAAGAATATTATAAAAAGGAAAATTTATTAAAGATAGAAGAGCTAAAAGAAAAGAAGAAGGATTTTTTAAATAAGAATAAGAATATTACTAGTGATGACTACGAAGCCTTTAATGATATAAAAAATAGACTTGAAACGAAAAACTCTAGTGAGGCTAGAAGACGTAGCTTAAGAAACATATCGTACATTTTTGCTTTGCTTAGCATTTTTGCCTTGATTTATTATTTTGTCAAGACAAGTAAAATTGCTTTATATAGCGCTTGTGCTGCGGCTATAGTTTTCGCTATAACATTCATTTTTACTAAGCCTAAGACGAGTGATGAAGCTAGTAAAAAGCTTATAGCTGATAAAAATGCCATCCTAGATAAATATAATATAGCAAGTGACGAAGACTTCATTAGTGAATACAATAATGAGAGGTCGAGCGAGATGAGCCAAAACTATTTGCATAGCTTTGACGAGTTTTTAAAGACATACAGCGAAAAGAACTTTGATGAGCTTAGTGAAGAGAAGGTCCTTGATTATTTAGCAAAAACAGATGAGGCGGCCTATGATAAGTACAAGGGCTACTCCATAAGCATGGCTGATGATGAAATCACTAAAATCGATTTAGAGCTAAATTCACTTGAGACAAAACTTAATTATAACGACAGACTTATGGAGAGGGCATACGAACTTGGCTTAAGACGCGACGCACTCGATGCAAGATTTGCGGAGCTGGAAAGAAGGAGAAAGGCTTTAAGCGCTGCTAGCGAAATCATTTCTAGCCTTATTACTGAGATCAATACTAGCTATATGCCGAAGATTATTGCCGCGGCAAATAAATACTTAGAAATGTTTTCTGATAATAAATATAATTTCTTCTTGCTTGATGAAAGCTTTACCATAATGCTAAGAGACAAACGAACTAGCCTTGTATATGAGGAGGAAAAGCTTAGTAGGCAGGTCTTATCAATGTCCTACCTTAGTTTAAGGCTTGCACTAGTAGAAGTCTTGGATATCGATTTAGCACTTGTCTTTGACGAGAACCTTGCCTTTTTTGACGAAGAGCGTATGGCAGCTGCACTAAAAGTATTTACTTTCTTAGCAAAAGAAAAGCAAGTATTATTATTTACGAGCAGTAAAGTCGAAAAAAGTGTTCTCTCAGAGCTTAATCTGTGTTATAATTATATACAGTTATAGAGGTGAAAAAATGATTTATGCTATAGGCGATTTACATTTAGATTCGACAGACTTAAAACCTATGGGCGTCTTTGGAGGTAACTGGCAAGATCACGACAAGAAGATTAAGACGAGCTGGCTAGAGAAGGTTAAGGACGACGATTTGGTCTTGTTGCCTGGTGATATATCCTGGGCGATGAGGTTTAGTGAAGCTATAGACGATTTAAAATTTATAGACGAATTGCCAGGCAAGAAACTTATTAGCAAGGGCAATCATGATTATTGGTGGACAAGCATATCCAAGATGAATGGCTTTGGCTTTAAATCCATTTACTTCATGCAAAATGACTCATACACGTATAAGGACTACGCTATCTGCGCAACAAGAGGCTGGATGCAAGAGGACAATGACAAGTATGACGAAGAAAATGACAAGAAGATAACGGCTCGAGAGCTAATTAGACTATCATTATCACTTGAAAAGGCTGATAAGGATAAGAAGATTATAGTTATGCTTCACTACCCGCCATTTAACATGGACTTAAAAGCTAATCAATTCCATGAGCTTATGAAAGAGCATGGTGTATACAAATGTGTTTATGGTCACTTGCACGCAGCTGGCCATAGATTTAGAAGAGAAGGCTTGATTGATGGCATAGATTATTCATTAGTCTCAAGCGATTACTTAAATTTTAAACTTAAATTAATAGAGAGGTGTTAGTATGAAGGTTATAGTTTGCAAAGATTATGACGAGATGAGCAAGGAAGCAGCTCAAATATTTATTAAACAAATTCAAGAAAAGCATGACAGTGTATTAGGTTTGGCAACAGGATCAAGCCCTATTGGCATGTATAAAGAGCTTATCAAGGCTAATAATGATGGCGCTATTGATTTTAAGGATGTAATTACATTTAACCTTGATGAATACGTTGGTTTAAGTAAGGACCATCCAGCAAGTTATTATTACTTTATGAATGAGAATTTATTTAATCATATTAACATAGATAAGAGAAATACACATATACCACACGCTGAGGGAGCTGACTTAGAAAAAGCGGCTAAGGAGTACGAAGAAAGTCTTTCTCATTATGAGATTGATTTACAAGTGCTAGGCGTTGGCAAAAACGGCCACATAGGTTTTAACGAGCCAGGCGACGATTTAAGCTCGCTAACATATGTGCAAGAGCTATCTGAGTCAACAAGGGTCGCTAACTCAAGATTCTTTGATGATATAGATGACGTGCCAAAATTTGCTATCACTATGGGGGTTGGCTCTATATTTAAAGCGAAAAAAATTGTTTTAATTGCAAGCGGCACTCAAAAGAGCTTTGCAATAGATTATTTATTAAATTCTAAAAAGATATCATCTAAGGTACCAGTATCACTATTAAATTTACATCCAGATGTTACTGTAATCATAGATGAAAAATTAGCAAGTCTTGTTATAAAATAATGATAGAGAGAGAAAAAGAAGTAAAAGTTTTTAATCTTGACTTAGACGCGCTTAAAGAGGAGCTTCTATCAAAGGGAGCAGAGCACTTAGGTGAAGAGAAGCAAGTGAATTATATATTGAAATGCGATATAGACGCTAAGACAAATTTATTAAAATCTCTATTAAGACTTAGAGAAGTGGATAAAGATGATAGGAAAACTTTTTACTTGACATATAAGATAAGAGGAAAGGACAGCGGCGGGCTACGTAACTCAAAAGAGATTACGAGTGAAGTTAAAGATAAGGATGCAATACTAGAAATTTTCGAAATGCTTGGAATTATTCCTGAAAAAGTGGATTATAAGGAGAGAGATTCATATCTATATAAGGACGCTCGCTTTGATTTTGATGAATATGACAAAGAAACTTTTGATGTGCCTTATCTTGAAATTGAAGTAAAGAATGATGAAAAACTTGAAGAGCTGATAAAAGAATTTAATATCGAAAGAAAAAATATTACAACGAAAAATATAAATGAACTAAGGAAAGATCATAATGAAATTTATTAAAGATAATGCTATAGATATAATTTTAGCTTTTATACTGATAGCTTTGAGCCTAGCGATGAACTTTGCTTTAATAAAGCTAGACAAAGGCTTTAATGAGTACTTAGCAATACTGCTATTTACTTACATAGCTGTATTTACACTAGATATAAAATTTTCTATACCAAGCGTAATTTTGATATTTATACTAAACTTATTATATAGAAAGAGCTTAAACGCAGATATAAGAACGCTTATGCTAGCAATTGAAGTAGTATTTGGCTTTGCTATAGGCTACATAAGCCACAAGAAGTTTAATATATCATATATATTCTCGCTTTTTGTCTCAATACTTATATCGAAGATGTTTAGCTATATAATTGCACTTTTAATTGCAAATGCAGCAAATATATACAATATAGGTAGAATCATAAAAGTTAATCTAGTAGCATCACTACTAAGCATCACAGCATGCCTAGTCATAGTGCCACTAGTTGTTTATACAAAAGAGAATTTCACGTATCTATAGGAGGTTAAGATGATATTAATTAAAAATGTTAAGTATATTGACGTAGATAAATCAATCATTAATGGCCCATGTGATGTGTTAATTGATGGCAATAGAGTAAAAAGAATTGCTGATAAGATTGACGAAGCTGGTGCCTATACTATTGACGGTAGTGATAAATTACTTATGCCAGGCCTATTTAACACGCATAACCACGTAGCCATGAGCGTATTTAGGAACTACGCTGATGATATGGAGCTAATGGATTGGCTACAAAACAAAATTTGGCCCCTTGAGTCAAAACTTACAGCTGAAGATATTTATTGGGCAAGTCTATTGACATTTATAGAGCTAGTTAAGACTGGTACAACAGCCTTTAATGATATGTATATGTTCTGTGAAAGGGTTTTTGACGCAGCTAGTGAAGTGGGTATGAGAGGCCTTATTGCTAGAGGCATGACAAATGATGCTTTTAATAAAGAGAGAGAAGCAAATATACGTGATATGTATGAAAAATACCATCAAAAGGATGGTTTGCTAAGGCTAGCTATTGCGCCTCACGCTATATACACAACTGGACTTGATTACTTAAAGAGCTGCATAGACCTAGCGAAAGAACTAGACTTAATCATTCATACACATGCGAATGAAACTTTAACTGAAGTAAATAACTCATATAAAGAGTATAAGAAGAGCCCAATAAAAATATTTAAGGAGCTCGGCATGTTTGATCAAAAGACAATACTTGCTCACTGCGTTCATCTATCTGAAGAAGATATGGACATCATAGCAAAAAGCAATGCACTAGTAAGTTTAAATGTATCATCAAATATGAAGCTAGCAAGCGGCATAGCAGATATAAAGAATATGTTTGTGCGCGGTGATAAGCTATCTATAGGTACTGACGGAGCTAGTTCAAATAATATGCAAAACATGTTTACTGAGATGAGAGCAGTATCACTTGCTGCTAAGGCTCGTTCACTTGATCCAAAGGTGATGAGTGCGGGAGAAGTACTTAAGCTCGCGACTATTAATCCATATAAATATATATTTGATGAAGATGTAAATATAAGCGAAGGATCACTAGCAGATTTAATTCTAATTGATTTAGATAATACAAATTTAAAACCACAAAATAATTTGATTAGCGCTATGGTTTACTCAATGAACGGAAGTGAAGTTGATACAACTATAATCAACGGTAAGATAATTATGGAAAATAAAAATATTAAAGGCGTTGATGAAGACTTAGTAGTAAGTAAAGTCGAAGAAATTATTAAAAATATTTAGGGGATGATGAAATGAAGTGGAGAGGTAGAGAAGGATCGTCAAACGTAAATGATAGAAGAGGTCAATCAGGCGGAGGCGGCATGCCAAACTTTGGCGGCTTCAAGATGGGAACTGGAGGCATGATACTGCTTTTAGTACTATACTTAGTTTTTGGTAGAGGCCTAGTAGGCGGACCAAGCGGTCCTGGCGCAGGCATACAAAACGGCCAAGGCACACCAATTACAAGTGAAAGAGAAGAGGAGTACAAACAATTTATCTCGGTCGTCTTAAAGGACACTGAAGATGTTTGGCATGAAATATTTGAAGAGAATGGCTTAAAATACGAAGAACCACAATTAAATCTATTTACAGGCAGCATAAATTCTGGCTGCGGCTTTGCATCAGAACAAATGGGTCCTTTCTATTGTTCAGTGGATAAGGACATCTATATAGATTTGTCTTTCTTTGATCAGCTTAAGAATGAGTTTGGAGCAAAGGGTGATTTTGCCATGGCCTATGTATTAGCTCATGAAGTTGGTCATCACGTACAAAAACAATTAGGTATCTTAGATAAAGTTCATTCATTACAAGGAAAGGTATCTGAAAAAGAATATAATAAATACTCTGTTATGCTTGAATTACAAGCAGACTACTTCGCAGGAGTATTCGCAAAGCACATACAAGATAGAGACATCTTAGAAGAAGGAGACTTTGAAGAAGCAATGAATGCCGCATCAAAGATCGGAGACGATACACTTCAAGAAAAGTATCAAGGAAGAGTAGTTCCAGATAGCTTTACACACGGCACGAGTGAACAAAGGATGGAGTGGTTCAAGAAAGGCTTTGAAAAAGGCACAATTCAAGACGGAGACACATTTAGTGGCGATATTTAGTAAGTAATAAAGGAGATATACAATGGATAAAAAAACAGCTTTTAGCGCTATACAGCCCTCAGGTGATTTAACCATAGGTAATTACCTAGGAGCTTTAAAGAATTTAGCTAAACTACAAGATGATTACAATTGTTTATATGCAGTTGCTGACCTTCATAGCATCACAGTACCAAAGGTACCAAAGGAATTAAGGAAGAAGACCTATGAGATATTTGCGATGATGTTAGTGAGTGGTGTTGATCCAGAAAAAAGCGTTTTATTCGTTCAATCACATGTACCTGAACACGCTATGCTTGGCTGGATACTTGATACAATTGCCTATATTGGTCAGCTTAATAGAATGACTCAGTATAAAGACAAGTCCAAAAAGTCTCCAGAAAACTGTAACGCAGGTCTATTAACATATCCAGTACTAATGGCTGGTGACATACTTTTATATCAAACAGATTTAGTACCAGTAGGCGAAGATCAAACTCAGCACATGGAGTTAGCAAGAGACTTAGCAATAAGATTTAACAGCAAGTACTCAGATACATTTAAAGTGCCTGAAGCGTACATTGCCAAGACAGGCAAGAGAATCATGTCACTACAAGATCCAAGTAAAAAGATGAGTAAGTCAGACGAAGATCAAAACAGCTTCATCTATATCATGGACAGCAAAGACAGAATTTACTCAAAGATTAGAAGGGCTGTTACAGATAGCGAGCCAAACTTTGCTTATGACCCAAATAGAGCTGGTTTATATAATCTTATAAATATATACTGTTCATTTACAGGCATCAGTCCTGAAGATATAGTAAAGAAGTATGATTCACTTGGATATAAAGAGTTCAAAGAAGATTTAGCAGATATCATATATGAAGATTTAAAAGACTTTCAATATAATTTTAATGAAGTTATTCAAGATAAAGAGGGACTAGAAAAGCTTATGGCAGAAGGTAGAGATAAAGCGAGATACCTTGCTAATAAGACTCTAAGAAAAGTAATGAAAAAAGTTGGCTTTGTACAAATATAAGGAGTTAGCTATGAAGATATTAATTATAGGTAGTGGCGGTCGTGAGTACGCTATCGCTTCAAAAATTAAAGAACAAGACAGCTCAGTAGAGATTGTCTTTGCACCTGGTAATGGCAAGACTGAGAGCGAATTCAAAAATATTGACATAAAAGTTATGGATTTTGATAAGTTAATTGCTTATGCTGAGGATAATGCTATTGACTACACTATAGTTGGACCAGAAGACCCGCTATGCTATGGCATTGTCGATAAGTTCGAGGCAGAGGGACTTAAGATCTTCGGACCAAAGAAAGAAGCAGCAATATTTGAGAAGAGCAAAGCATTTTCAAAGAAGTTCATGGAGAAGTATCATATAGATACAGCTAAGTACCTTGAGACTGATAGCATTGACGAAGCAAAGAGATACGCTTGTGACTTACTTAATGCATCAAAGGTAAATAAAGTAGTACTTAAGTATGATGGACTTGCTCAAGGCAAGGGCGTCATCATAGCTTCAAGTGAGAAAGGAATAGATGAAGCGCTTAATGAACTACTCTTAGATAAAAAATTTGGTGATGATAAGATCATAGTCGAAGAATATATCGATGGCTTTGAGACATCTGTTCACGTGCTTATATCAAATGGAGAGTATATAATGCTACCAAGTGCTAAGGACCATAAAAAGGTTTTTGAAGGCGAAACTGGTGAAAATACAGGCGGCATGGGCTCATACTCACCAAACCTTATGGCACTACCATATTTAAAGGACATAGAGGAAGAGCTTGTAAAGCCATTCATAAAAGGTCTTGAAGCTGAAGGCATTGACTATAGAGGGATTTTATTCGCAGGACTTATGATAAACTCAGACGGAATAAAAGTTTTAGAGTTTAACACTAGGTTCGGCGATCCTGAAACTGAAGTTATCTTAGAAAGAATTGACTCATCTTTATTGGATGCGCTTATCAAGACAAGCGAAGCAAAGCTTGATGATTATAAATTAGAAGTAAATGATAAAAAGATAGTTAACGTTGTATTAGCATCTGGTGGCTATCCAGCAAAGTATGACAAAGGCTATGAAATAAAAGGCTTGGATAAATTATCAGAAGGCGTTAAAATTAATTACGCAGGCGTTAAGGCTGATGGCGCAAAGCTACTTACTAATGGCGGCAGGGTATTAAATATACTTTCTAAAGCCGATACATTTGAAGAAGCATATAAGAAAGTTTATGATGAGATCCAAAAGATTTCATTTGATAAAATGCATTATAGGAGGGATATTGGTCCAGTGGTTAAGAGAGTTTATGTTTGTAAAAAAGATGAATTTGATGCGGAGTCAAACGGTTTAACACAAGAGATTAAAGAATTTCTTAAGATAAATATCGACTCAATCAAAGTTTATAACAGATACGATATTGAATTACTTTCTGATGAAGAAATTAATAAGATATCGAATACCATTTTATGCGAAAAACCGGTAGATAATATTTATTTAGCGGACAATGCTTTAGAAATGGAAAAGAATTTGAAGAATGCCTTTGTTGTTAGATACAAAAAGGGCCAATTTGATCAAAGGGAACAAGGCTTGAAGGATACAATTAAGGTTACTCTTGGCAAGGATGAAGTTTTAGCAAGATGTGAAAAAGTATATGAGATTAAAGGCGATGTAAGCGAAGAAGATATTAAAAAGATTAAAAAACATCTTATAAATACAGTTGACCAAGCAGAAGGCGTATTGATTGGTATACCAACAACACTTAAGGAAAGTGTTGACACTAAGATCGAGTCTATAGTTTATGACGGCTTTATTAAACTTGATGACGAAGGACTAAAGGACTTTCACGATAAGGAAGCACTTGCTATGTCTAAAGAAGACTTAAAAGTTTTCCAAGACTACTTTATAAAAGAAGATAGAGATCCAAGTCAAACAGAGCTTAAGTTAATCGACACATATTGGTCAGACCACTGCAGACACACTACATTTAATACACAATTAACAAATATTAATTTCGAAGGCGAAAGTGAATTCATCGAAGTAATTAGAAATACACTTAATGAATACTTAAAGGCGAGAAAACAATTCTCGAAGAAAGATCTTACACTTATGGACCTAGCTACAATAGTTACTAAGAAGCTAAGAAGCTTAGGTAAACTTAGCGATTTAGAAGTAAGTGAAGAGATAAACGCTTGCTCGGTTAAGATTAAGGTTAGCGTAGACGGAAGACTTAGAGACTACCTACTAATGTTTAAGAATGAAACACACAATCACCCAACTGAGATAGAACCATTCGGTGGCGCTCAAACATGTCTTGGCGGAGCTATAAGAGACCCGCTATCAGGAAGAAGCTATGTTTACCAAGCTATGAGAATAACAGGAGCATCAGACCCTAGAGAAGCTATTGACGATACACTTGAAGGAAAGCTTCCTCAAAGAAAGATAGTTTTAGACGCAGCTAGAGGATACTCTTCATACGGTAATCAAATAGGCTTAGCAACAGGCTATGTTGACGAAGTTTACCATCCAGGATACAAAGCAAAGAGGATGGAAGTAGGTGCAGTTATTGCTGCAGCACCTATGGAAAATGTATATAGAGGCGTACCTGCTAATGGCGATATAATCATTTTACTTGGTGGAAAGACTGGTAGAGACGGCATTGGAGGAGCAACAGGAAGCTCTAAGATACAAACAGACAAATCAGTTGAAGACTCAGCTGCTGAAGTACAAAAGGGCAATGCACCAACAGAGAGAAAGATACAAAGGCTATTTAGAATACCTGAATTAGCTAAAATGATAAAGAGATGTAATGACTTTGGCGCAGGCGGAGTCAGCGTTGCTATAGGTGAATTAGCAGATTCATTATTAATACACTTAGACAAGGTGCCACTAAAGTATCAAGGACTAAGCCCTATGGAGATAGCTATATCAGAATCACAAGAGAGAATGGCTGTAGTCATTGCTAAAGAAAATTATGAAAAGTTTAAAGAATATGCAAATTCTGAAAATCTTGAAGCAACAATAGTTGCCGAAGTTACTGATTCTGAAAGACTTATCATGATGTATAATGACATAGAAGTATGTAATTTAAAGAGAGAGTTCTTAAACTCAACTGGCGCGCCAAGAAAACAAGATGTTATCTTTAAGCCAGAAGAAGTAGAACTATTTAACGAAGATTTGGCAGATGATTTTACAGTAGAACTAAAGAAGAGACTAGAAGACATCAATGTCGCTTCTAAAAAATCACTTATAGAAAGATTCGACTCATCAGTTGGTAGAGGCAGCATCGTTCAACCATTAGGCGGCAAGAACCAATTATCACCAGAACAAGCTATGATAGCAAGAATACCAACAACTCAAGGAGAATCATCAACAGCGAGCATTATGACATATGGCTTTGATCCATATCTATCAGAAAAGAGCCCATTCTTCGGAGCTTACTATGCAGTAGTTGAATCACTTTCGAAAATTGCTTCACATGGAGCAAGCCCATTCAAAGCAAGATTAACATTCCAAGAGTACTTTGAAAAATTAAACGACGACCCATATAAGTGGTCAAAACCATTCGAGGCATTGCTTGGCGCATTTAAGATCTGTAACGATTTACAAATCCCATCAATTGGTGGAAAGGACTCAATGAGCGGAACATTTAATGATTTAAACGTACCACCAACATTGATTTCGTTTGCAGTAACATCTATGAACATAGAAGACGTCGTAACACCTGAACTTAAGGGCAATATGAAGCTTGGTTTAATAAGAACAACTATTAACGATGACAACACACTTGATTTAAATGAATTTAAGAAGAACAGTGTTGAGCTTGTTAGCTTAATCTCAAGAAAGAAAGTTAGAAGTGCAATTGCAATCAATAGAGATACAACTCTTCCTCTTCTTATGAAGATGGCCTTTGGTAACGATATCGGCTTTAACATCAACATGGACGCTGACATCATGTTCAAAGAGTTATATGGTTCATATATCGTTGAATACACTGAAGACCTTCCAGGCATTGAATACCTTGGTACAACTAATACAGACGCAAGCATCATTATCAATGGTAGACGTTTAGACCTTGAAGAATATAAAGAAGCTTATGAAAAACCATTACTAGAAATATTTGGCGAAGAAAAAAGAGTAGCTAAGAGTAAAAATAAATTTACTGAAAAAGAATTCAGAGCTAAATCAAAGAAGCCAGTTGATGAAGTTAAGGTTATAATACCAGTATTCCCAGGAACAAACTCTGAATTTGATTCAAAATATGCTTTTGAAAAAGAAGGGGCTAAGGTTGATGTATTTGTATTCAATAACTTAGATAACGAACACATTGACAAGTCAATCGATGATTTAGCAAATAAGATTAAAGAAAGTCAAATTTTATTTATTCCAGGCGGCTTCTCATTATCTGACGAACCAGACGGATCAGGTAAATTCATTGCTAATGTATTAAGAAATCCAAAGGTAAAAGAAGCTGTAGAGTATCTTCTTGAAGAAAATGATGGCTTGATACTAGGTATTTGTAACGGCTTCCAAGCATTAATCAAGACTGGACTACTACCATATGGCAAGATTAAAGACATTGATGAAGACGATCCAACATTAACATATAACAACATATCTAGACACATTGCAAGAATCGTTAAGACTAAGGCTCTAACAACATCATCACCATGGCTTAAATACATCGATAAGGACAAGACTTATAGAGTACCTATCTCACATGGCGAAGGAAGATTATTAATCAACAAGGATCTTTACGAAAAACTTAGCGATAACGCTCAATTAGCTTTTGAATATATAGACAACCCGAATGGATCAAACTTTGACATCGAGTCAATGCTATCACCAGATGGAAAGATACTTGGCAAGATGGCTCACTCAGAAAGAGTTGAAACAGATACATTTAAGAACGTTGCTGATATTGAAATACAAAACTTATTCAAGGCGGGCGTAGAATTTTTTTAAGAAAGATTAATAAAAGTATTAATATATTGTAAATTATTGAATAATACTTTTCGTTGTGGTATAATTTAGGTGGTGATTTTCTATGGATGTAAATAAATCTTTTGCTTATGCAATTGACAATGATGACGGCAAAACATTTGACAATATATCAAGTGCAGATGTTATTATCTTAGGACCATCGAGGTCAGGTAAGACACCTCTTTGTTATTATCTTGCGTCTTTAGGATTAAACGCGATAAATATACCACTTGTACCAGAGGTCGACCAATTTGATGTGATTAAGGACTTAGACAAGTCAAAAATGATTGGCCTAATACAAGATGAGGAGTATTTATCCAAGATAAGGAAGGAAAGAGACAAAGACCTAGGCATAACAGGTGTATCTAATTACTCATCGCTTGAGAGAGTATTTTATGAAAATGAATACGCTCGTGAGATCTATAGTAAATTAGGCATATTTGTTATATCTATGTATGGAAAATCTATAGAAGAAGTATCTAGCACTATAGTTAGATATCTTCAAAATTAAATAAGCAATAGGAGGATACAGATGGAAAAGTATGTTTATAGCTTTAAAGAAGGCAATAAAGATATGAGAGATTTGTTAGGAGGCAAGGGAGCTAACTTAGCTGAAATGACTAATTTAGGCCTACCAGTACCTAACGGATTTACAATTACAACTGAAGCGTGCAACAGGTTTTACGAAGAAAATGAAGAACTATGGCAAGATTTAAAGGAAGAAATTAGAAATGGTATTGCAAATGTTGAAAAGATCACTAATAAGGGCTTTTCAGACAAAGAAAATCCGCTACTATTCTCAGTAAGAAGTGGAGCGAAGATATCAATGCCAGGCATGATGGATACTATATTAAATCTTGGTTTAAACGATGTGACAGTTGAAGGACTTGCAAAGAAGACTAATAACGAAAGATTTGCCTATGACAGTTACAGAAGATTTATTCAAATGTTTTCAGATGTTGCCATGGGTATCCCAAAAGCTGAATTTGAAAAAATATTAAATAAACAAAAAGAAAAAAGAAATATCGAAGCAGATATCGATTTAGATACTGACGACTTAAAAGAAATTGTAAAAGAATATAAGACAATTTACAAAAAATACATTGGAGAAGACTTCCCACAAGATCCAAACGTTCAATTATTTAACGCAGTTAAAGCTGTATTCATGTCTTGGAACACACCAAGAGCTAAGACATACAGAAAGCTTAATGAAATTTCTGATACACTTGGCACAGCTGTTAACGTTCAAGAGATGGTATTTGGTAACATGGGCATGAACTCTGGTACTGGTGTTGCTTTCACAAGAAACCCAGCTACAGGTGAAAACGTTTTATTCGGTGAATTTTTAATCGATGCTCAAGGCGAAGACGTTGTTGCAGGCGTTAGAACACCAGAACCTATTGCTAGACTTGAAAATGAATTGCCAAGAGTTTATAAAGAGTTCAAAGAAACTGTTGAAAAGCTAGAAAAACACTATAAAGATATGCAAGACATTGAATTTACAGTTGAAAATGGCAAACTTTTTATGCTTCAATGTAGAAATGGTAAGAGAACTACAAAGGCAGCTATAAATATAGCTGTTGATCAAGTGAATGAAGGTTTAATAAGCAAAGAAGAAGCAATCTTAAGAATTGAACCAAAATCAATTGATCAAATTCTTCACCCAACATTCGAAGAAAAAGACGTTTTAAGTAAAACAGAAATTACAAAAGGCCTTCCAGCTTCACCAGGTGCTGCATCAGGCGTTGTAGTGTTCTCACCGGATAAGGTTGTTGAATATCATAATAATAACGTTAAGACTATCTTAGTAAGAGAAGAAACATCTCCAGAAGATATTGATGGTATGGCTTATGCAGAAGGCATACTAACAGCTAGAGGCGGTATGACATCACACGCTGCTGTAGTTGCTAGAGGTATGGGTAAGTGCTGTGTTGCAGGCTGCTCTGAACTAAGAGTTGATGAAGATGATAAAGTTATAAGATACAATGGCGGCGAAATCAAAGAAGGAGACACTATCTCTATAGACGGTTCAACAGGTTATGTATACCTAGGAGAAATCAAAAAGGTTACTCCTGAACTAAGCGGTAATTTTGCTAAGTTTATGGAATGGGCTGATGAATTTAGAACTCTAGAAGTAAAAGCAAATGCAGATAACCCAAGAGATGCAAAGCAAGCGCTTGATTTTGGTGCGCAAGGCATAGGTCTTTGCAGAACAGAACACATGTTCTTCGATGACAAGAGAATCTTCCAAGTTAGAAAGATGATACTTTCTAAAACACTTGAAGAAAGAGAAAAAGCACTTGAAAAACTTCTTCCTTATCAAAGAGGCGACTTTGAAGGCATATTCAAGGTCATGGAAGATAAAGGCGTAGTAATAAGATTACTTGACCCACCTCTACATGAGTTCCTTCCAAAGACTGATGAAGATATCGAAAGCCTAGCTAAAGATATGGGTATTACAACTCAAGTCATTGAAGACAGAATCGAAGATATGAAAGAGTTTAACCCAATGCTTGGTCACAGAGGATGTAGACTATGTGTAACATGGCCAGAAATTTATAGAATGCAAGTTAGAGCTATTATAGAAGCAGCTATAAACGTAAGCGAAGAAATCAAAAAAGATATCAAACCTATGATTATGATTCCATTAATAGGCGAGTTAAAAGAACTTGTATTTGTTAAAGAAGAATTAGTAGAAGAAATAAATAAAGTATTCGAAGAAAAGAACAAGAAGCTTGATTACGAAATCGGTACTATGGTTGAAGTGCCAAGAGCAGCACTACTTGCTGATGAAATCGCAAAAGAAGCAGAATTCTTCAGCTTTGGTACAAACGATATGACTCAAATGACTTGGGGCTACTCAAGAGACGACTATGGTAAGTTTGTTAACGCATACCTTGATCATGGTATCTACGAAAGAAGTCCATTCGACTCATTAGATACAGAAGGCGTTGGCAAACTACTTGACATGGGTACTAAGCTTGGTAGACAAACAAGACCTGATATACACGTAGGAATATGCGGTGAACACGGTGGAGATCCTAGATCAATCGAGTTCTGCGACGCAATCGGACTTGACTACGTAAGCTGCTCACCATATAGAGTACCAATCGCAAGACTAGCAGCAGCTCAAGCAAGCATCAAGAGAAAAAATAAATAATTAAGAATAATAATTTACGATAAGGCGGGTTAATACTCGCCTTATTTTATGTCTATAAGTATATTTCGACTCAAGTAGCTAGGTCTTATTAAGATACTATTTACTTTTGTAAATAAAATTAATAAATTTATCTAGTTTTAATTATTAGATATTGACAGGGCATATATAATGTAATATAATTGTACTCGGGAGATGATTAGATGATCACGAACTATTTTGATAAAAATAAAACATATTACATACATCATTTTGAAACACCTCTTGGCGAGATGACTGCAGCTGCCGAAGAGGATGCGCTCGTATATTTACGTTTTGGCCATCAAGGCATATATGGTAGCAAAAAAGAGAAGAACGAAATTATAGATAGAACAGTTAAACAGCTTGATGAGTACTTTAAAGGCGAGAGAAAAGACTTCGACATACCTATAAGAGTGAAGGCAAAAGAGTTCCAAGAGAGAGCTTTGAAAGAGATCAAAAACATAGGCTATGGAGAAAGATGTACATATGGAGACATTGCACTTAAGCTTGGCAAGAAAACATATTCGCGTGGCGTTGGCGCAACATGCAGAGGCAACACTATAGTTATAATTATACCTTGCCACAGAGTCGTTATGATGAATGAAGCTGGTTATTATAATTATTCGGATGGTAATGATATAAAGAAGGCACTTCTTGAACTAGAAGAAAAGTACAAATAATAATATTTGAAATATACAATAACAGGCGTTTTGCTTGTTATTTTTTTGCTTAAATGGGTAAGAATCAATAAAGGAGTGATTTTATGAAAGATATCTTAGTAGATCGTTTTATTAAATACGCAAAGATTGATACTAAATCAGACGAGGAGTCTCCAAATTGCCCAAGCAGTCCGAAGATTATGGAATTTGCAAAGAAATTAAGAGATGAACTTATTGAATTAGGTTTGGAAGATGTTGAGCTTGATGAGCACGCTTATCTATATGCCACACTTCCAGCAAATACAGATGAAGAGAAGGACGTACTAGGCCTTATAGCGCACATGGATACTTCACCTGATATGAGCGGGGAGAATGTTAAGCCAAGAATCGTTGAAAAATACGATGGCAAGGACATAGTTCTTAATGAAGAAGAAAACATTATTCTAAGTCCAAATGACTTCCCAGAGCTAAATGATTACGTAGGAGACGACCTAATAGTAACTGATGGAACTACATTATTAGGCGCTGACGATAAGGCAGGCGTTGCTGAAATAGTTACAGCTATGGAATACTTCATCAAAAATCCAGATATAAAGCACGGCAAGATTAGAATTGCTTTTACACCAGACGAAGAAATTGGTAGAGGTGCAGATTTGTTTGACGTTAAGAAATTTGGTGCAGATTATGCCTTCACTATTGACGGCGGACCACTTGGAGAGATAGAGTATGAAAACTTCAATGCAGCATCTGCTAAGATTACTATAAAGGGTAGAAACGTTCATCCAGGTTCAGCAAAGAACAAGATGATAAATTCACAATTAGTAGCGATGGAATATAACGCTATGCTACCAGTTAACGAAAGACCAGAGTATACAGAAGGCTACGAAGGCTTTATACTACTAACAAATATAAAAGGCACAGTAGAAGAAACACAAATGCACTACATCATCAGAGACTTCACTAAAGAAGGCTTTGCATCAAAGAAGTGCTTAATGAAAGACGCTCAAGACTACATTAACTACAAATATAATGAAGCAATGGAACTAGACATTAAAGACTCTTATTACAATATGTATGAAAAGATAGAGCCAAGACTAGAAATAGTTGAACTAGCTAAAAAAGCTATGGTAAACGCAGGCGTTGAGCCAATGGTTACACAAGTTAGAGGCGGAACAGATGGCGCAAGACTTTCATTTATGGGTCTTCCTTGTCCAAACATCTTCACAGGCGGTATGAACTACCACGGAAGGTATGAGTACGTTTCTATACAATCAATGGAAAAGGCTTTTAAAACAGTAGTTGAACTAGTTAAGCTTGTATGATAATTAATTCTTGCGAAGTACAAGCCATTTATAAAGATATATTTGATTTAGATGTAGAATGCATAGTGAATCCCGCGAACAACTCCTTATTAGGAGGTGGCGGACTAGATGGACTGATACACCAAAACGATGGCGAAGAGCTTCTAGATGACACAGTGAAGCTTGCTGGCACATACACAAGCGGAGCCAAAATTACACGGGCGCACAAACTTAAAAATGATTACATCATACATGTAGTTGGCCCTATGGACTCAAATAAGAAAAAGTATCAGCTTTTAGAAAAGACTTACCTTAATTTACTAAGTCTTGCTGATGAATACAAGATCAAGACGATAGCCATACCAGCAATTTCATGCGGAGCCTTTGCTACGGACATTAAAGAAGCGAGCAAGATTGCTATTAGCGCAATAAAGTCATATCTTCAAAATAATGACTCTACTATAGAAAAAATTTATATAAGCCTTAATAATTATAAATTTTTTGAAGAATATCAAAATTTATTAAATGAGTAGAAGAAAATAAAAAGTTTTTAATCAAGTACACATCAAGCCTATGTTAATTGTTAAATTTTCGACATAACTTAATTATTTTTTCTTAATATATTTTCACTCGAAAATGTAGTATAATTGAAATAAGATTAATGGAGGTAAGAAAATGCAAGTTGAGATTTCTAAATCTCATATCTGTGTTGGATTAAAACGCAATTTTCTTTATAGAGGTGACATAGATTCGCTTAAGTCCTTAATGAGCTTCTACGATATTAACATGGGAGTGCAAAATATATTTCCAAAGTATATTTCAATGGGTATACTAAGGAATAAAATTGCAAAAGCCATAGCCTACAGATCAGATGCTCACTGCGTATCCAGATCATTGTCCTTGCAAATACACGAAGACATCAATAGATTGGAGCTCTACATCTACCTAGATGGATATATCCAAGGCTTCAACAACGCTAAGTTAGCAAACGCTTTAGAAAAAGAAGCGCTTAAATTTTACAAGAGCAGCGATTTGGCAAATAAAAAGTATTTGTTTCAATTCAAGAACGTAAACAGAGACGTAAGGAATTTTAAGAAGAGACTAAGAAGTGAATTAATAAAAGAAGAGAAAAAGAGAGGAAAAGTTCTAGCTACTGTCTATGAATTCTCAAACAAAGTGATTAAAGACAAAACTTATTCCTTGAACAAATATGTAGATAGGCAATTAGAGCTTGACAGAGATGGTATCAATCCTGCAAGCATAATGATTCCTAAAGAAGATTTAAAGATAATTTATAAAGAAACATTTAAATTTATTTTAAATACATGTACCAATTTGTATACAGATGCATATTGGAACGGATTAAATGAAAGAGTTTTAAAAAGATACAGATAGGGGGTAGTATTATGTACGTAAGGAACTATATGATTCCTAAGGAAAAACTTACAACAGTAAAATCAAGCGAAACTATAGCTGAAGCTATCAAAAAGTTTGAAGAAGGAGACTTTTTGAGTTTACCAGTTGTTGATGGTGACAAGCTAATCGGTATTTTACACAAAGAAACAATATTTAGAACTTATTATGAATGGTCTTGCACAGACAAAGATAAGTTTTTACAAAAATTAGTTTCTGATTTTAATGAACAAAGGTACGAAAAGATATCTATCACATCAAATATCGAGCAAGCATCATATGCGCTTGGAAAGCTATCTATACCATTTTTAGCTGTTTTTGATGAGCAAGATAATTTTGCTGGTATACTAACACACAAGGCTATATTTGATGCTTTCAGTGAAGTATTCGGCATTAACAAAGGCAAGAGAATAGTTGTTCACATATTTGATATGCCAGGACAAATCTCAAGACTTGCTGGAATTATAAGAGATCAAAAAATCAATATCTTAAGCATGGTTGTAACAAGTGCTAAGGTTATGGGACTACTTAAAGTAATCTTAAGAGTTGAAGTTGAAGATGATACAAACATCACTAAAGTATTATCTGAAGCTGGCTTAAGAGTTGGTGAATGGTAAAATAAATTAAAATCGGCTGTATAATATCTATTGGGGAGTAAAACCTCAATAGATATTTTTTTGATAAAATTACAAAAAAAAGTTGCACTTGCACACATTTTATCCTATACTTAAAATACCACTACAACATAGGAGGTGTGTACAAGTGCAAGAATATAATACCATAAATTTGCTAGCTTGTAAAGATGTAGTTGTTAACAATTTTAAAGAAGGTGAAAATGTAGTAGTTATAGAAGCACAGACAAAAAAGTTAAAAAGCTGCCCATACTGTGGTTCTAAACATATCTGGGTTCATGATCACAGAACTCAAAAGATAAAAGATACACAGATGCATGGTAAAAAATGCATAATAAACCTAAGAAAAACTAGGTACAACTGTAAGTGCTGCGGGAAAAGAATTGATAGCAAAACAGAACTAGTAGCAAAGAAAATGACCATGACAAAAAGACTAGTAGCATCCATAGCTAGAGAGTTTAGAGAACTTTACTCAATAAAGTCAATATCAAGAAGATACTCAGTAAGCACATCAACAGTTACAAGAGTCCTATCTTACCTATCAGTAGAGAGAAAAAGTCTTCCAAAAGTACTTTTAATAGACGAGTTTAAAGGCGACAGCGGTTCATACAAGTATCAATGCTCACTTCTAGATGGCATAACACATGAAATCATAGACATAGTTAAAAGTAGGCAAGAAAATATTTTGTTTGAATACTTTAAAAACATACCAAAAGAAGAAAGAGAAAATGTAAAGATATTTGTTAGCGATATGTCAAAAACATTTAAAAACGTTAAAAACGCATACTTTAAAAACGCAGTACACATAGCAGACAAATATCACTTCGTAAGACAAGTCTCTTGGAGCTTAGAAAACGTAAGAAAGAGAATACAAAAAGATACATCAGCAGAAATGAGAATATACCTAAAAAGAAGTAAAAGCATACTTACAAAACCAATGCCAAAACTTAATGATGATCAAAAGCGAGAAGCAGCTCTAATGCTAGAGATAAGCGAAGAGCTAAGACTAGCATATGGCTTAAAAGAATCCTTCTATCAAGAAGTTCTAGTGCAGAAAAACAAAGAACAAGCACAATACAAGGTAAACGCATGGATAGACATATGTAAAAAATCAAAACTTAAAGAGTTTAAATCATGTATAACAGCCTTTACAAACTGGTCTGATGAAATTACAAACTCATTTGACTACAAACATTCAAATGGAGCACTAGAAGGAAAACATACAAAGATAAAGACACTAAAAAGAAACAGCTTTGGTATGAGAAACTTCGAGAGGTTCAGAAAAAGAATAATGCTTTTAGACTAAAATATATATATAAAACATCATAAAAACCTAATAAGCCTATATAGGTTTATTAGTCATGCAAAAATTACATAAATTTGTGTTATTTTAAGTATATAAATTAAAAACGTGCAAATGTTAGTTTTAACATAAAAAGAGAGACTTAAATCAATAAGTCTCCCCAATATTTGACATAGAGCCTTAAAATCATTGAAGCCGCCTTATTAGGTGGCTTTTTTAATTGCTTAGTTGGACCTCTCTTTCTAAGCTTTTTTATTAACTTAAGCTCGTGAGAAACGATTTTCGTCTTTATCAAGATGGGCGCAATATAAAAACGCATCAAGTGCTTGAACTTATGCCTCTTTTGTAGTATAATATAAATTATAATGGAGGAGTAGGAGGCAAAATGAGAATTTTAGGTATAGACCCAGGCATCGCTATAGTAGGTGTGGGCATCATTGATTATGACGGCAATAAGGCTCGCGATGTGTTCTACGACGCAATCACGACGCACAAGGACCTTAGCCTAGATAAAAGACTTGAGAAGATTTACTTTGAGCTTGGAGCTATAATTGACAAGTATGATCCAGACGAAGCAGCTATCGAAGAACTTTTTTATTTTAAAAATCAAAAAACAGTTATACAAGTTGCTGAAGCGAGAGGAGTTACGCTTCTTTGCTTAAAGCACAAGAATCTTGCTACATATGAGTACACTCCACTTCAAATTAAACAAGCTGTTACTGGTTATGGTAGGGCTGAGAAAAAGCAGATGCAAGAGATGGTTAAGACTTTTCTTCACTTAGAAAAGGTGCCAAAGCCTGACGACGTTGCTGACGCTTTAGCAGTTGCTCTAACTCATAGCGCAAGTATTAATTTTAAAGATCAATTTTTATTGAGGTAAATATGTTTGAATATATGATAGGTGAGGTTGTAGATAAGAAGAAGGACTACATAGTTTTATTAGTAAATAATATTGCTTACAAAGTTTTTACATCGAAAGAAACTATGGAGAGCGATATCTACGACGGCGAAGTAAAAATTTATATGAATTTAGTAGTTAGGGAAGATGACATGAGTCTATATGGCTTTGCCAATAGATACGAAGTCGACTTTTTTAATCTGATTACAACGGTTAATGGCGTTGGACCAAAGACTGCCATAGGTATTTTGTCTGAACAAAAGGTAGTTGATCTACAAAAGGCCATTGTCACAAATGATGAAAAAGCCTTGATGAAGGCGCCTGGCATAGGTAAGAAAACTGCTCAAAGAATCATTCTTGAGCTTAAAGACAAAGTTAGCAAGGGAAGCGAATTTGAAGACCTTGCAAATGTTGTAAGTGTTGGCAGCAACCTAAACGAAGCTATAGAAGCGCTTACTTCACTTGGTTACAACAAATACGAAATTACTAGCGTTGCCAAAGGTTTAGACGAGACTATGGAAGTAGAAGATTTAATTAAAGAGCTATTGAAAAGGCTTTCAAAGTAGGTGTTTAAGTGGAAGAAGATAGATTAATAACAACTGATTTGAGGTCAGGCGAAGAAAATTTTGACAATTCACTCAGACCAAAGTGGTTTAATGACTACATTGGTCAAGATAGCGTTAAAGAAAAGCTAAAAATCTTTGTTAATGCTGCAAAGATGAGAGGCGAGCCACTTGACCACGTTCTTTTATATGGACCACCAGGACTTGGCAAAACTACACTTGCGAACATCATCGCAAATGAGATGGGTGTTAATATCAAGATAACCTCAGGTCCTGCGATTGAAAGACCGGGCGATTTGGCATCAGTACTAACGAATTTAAAAGATGACGATGTATTATTTATTGACGAGATACATAGAATATCACGTTCTGTAGAAGAAATACTTTATCCAGCGATGGAGGACTATTCTCTAGACTTAATCATAGGCAAGGGCCCATCGGCAAGGTCGGTTAGGATAGACCTTTCAAGATTTACGCTAATAGGCGCGACTACTAGAGCGGGACTATTATCTTCACCATTAAGAGATAGATTTGGTGTTATACTAAATCTAGACCTTTATGATGAAGACTCACTTTGCGAGATAGTTACGAGATCTGCCGGCATCTTGGATGTAGAAATTGATGAGGCAGGCGCAAGAGAGATAGCTAGAAGATCAAGAGGCACGCCTAGAATTGCTAATAGGCTACTGAAGAGGGTTAGAGACTACTCTTTAGTGCTTGAAGATGGTTCTATAAGTGGCAAAATTGCTAAAAAAGGCCTAGATATATTAGAAATAGACCACTATGGCCTTGACAAAACTGACAGAAAGATACTTGATGTTATGATAAATACTTATGGTGGCAGGCCAGTCGGCTTAGATACGCTTGCAGCATCATCGAATGAAGAGAGAACTACGATAGAAGATGTTTACGAGCCATATCTAATTCAGCTTGGCTTTATCGCAAGAACGCCAAGAGGCAGAGTAGCAACCAAACTAGCTTATGATCACATGGGCTACAAGTATAACGAAGGAGAAAACTATGAAGAATAAAATATTAATTATATTGACAATATTTTTGCTAGCATTTTCTATAAACATTGCTAAAGCAGAGACTGGATATGAGCATATAAGTAATGTTGATGTAAAGCTTGGTATAAGCGCGCAAAACATGAACGAATTAAAACTATACAGTGACGATGGTTTTGAAGTGAGAGATATGTACTCTAATTTAAGCCTATTTCAAAGCTTTGAAAAGAGTATCGTTCTTAAATTAAATGGCCAAAACTATGATATATATGATGCTCAAGGAGTTTTTCTATCAAGCATGGCAACAAACAAGTCTATGAAGATTCAATCTCCTAGTTCGAGTCCTATCAAGATAAATAATAAAAGATACAGAGGCTACTTAACATTTGATACAGTTGACAAGCAATTGGCTGCTATTAACAATGTCGGCCTTGAAGAGTACCTTTATGGCGTCGTTCCTAGAGAGATGCCAAGCACTTTCTCATACGAAGCACTTAAGACACAAGCAGTAGCGGCTAGATCTTATGCGGTTTGTAGCGTTACAAGAAATAAGGATAAATCATTTGATTTATATGATACCGTATCTAGCCAAGTTTATGGCGGTTTTGACGCTGAAAGAGACAATGTGAGAAAAGCGGTCGATGAAACTAGAGGACAAATCTTATTGTCTGAAGGCAAGGTTGTTAACGCGACTTATTCATCATCCAATGGTGGCTATACAGCAGACGCTAACGATGTTTGGGGCGCTAAGTATAAGTATTTAATCTCAAAAGAAGATAAATATTCAATAAATGAGCCAAATTATAATTGGAATTTTGAAATTAATGCAAATGACTTAATTAACGGACTTAAAAAGCAAGGCATTAATGTAAATTCGATTAATCAAATTTATGTAAAAGAAAATAATAATAGCAAGAGAGTTAAGACAGTTGCTATAATGGACGGCGCTAAAGAAGTGCTTGTCAATAACAATAAATTTAAGAACGCCATAGGCGCGAATAAATTTAAGAGCAGTATGTATACAATTGAGGCGAGCGGAGTAAGCACTGCTACGCAAGCGCCAGAGAACGATAGTGATGGCGAAGTAACTGTTTTATTTGAAGATGGCGTTGCTGTATTTATAAGTAGTGAAGCTAGTGAAAAAGCTAGTCCAAGCCCAGTTATAAGCGCTGATGCAAAAATTAAGATAGCTGGTCACGGCTGGGGCCACGGTGTTGGACTAAGCCAATGGGGCGCAAACAACATGGCTAAGGCCGGACTAAAATATGATGAAATACTAAAATTCTACTATGACGGAGCTGAAATAAGTAATGGAAACTAAAGATTTTTACTATGATCTACCTGAGGAGCTAATTGCACAGCACCCCATAGACAAAAGAGATGAATCAAGACTTATGGTCTTGGACAGAAAAACTGGCAAGGTCGAACACATGATTTTTCATGACATAATAAACCTTCTTCATGAAGGAGACGTGCTAGTTGCAAACGATAGCAAGGTAATACCTGCAAGACTCTTTGGCAATAGGCCTGGAAAAGAAGAAAAGATAGAAGTTCTTCTAATTTCACAAACAGAAGAAGACACTTGGAAGACTCTTGTTAAGCCGGGCAAGAAGATGAAGATAGGCAGTGAAATTGAATTTGGTCACGGTCTTTTAAGAGCTGAAGTTGTTGATATTGATGACGACGGCGTTAGATATATAAAATTTAAATACGATGGAATTTTTCTTGAGATATTAAATGAACTTGGCGAGATGCCTCTTCCACCATATATCAAGGAAAGACTTGAAGACAAGGACAGATACCAAACTGTTTACGCTAAGAACCTTGGTTCAGCAGCCGCACCAACAGCGGGCCTACACTTTACTAAAGAGCTATTAAAAGAGCTAGAAGATAAGGGCGTGAAGATAGTTTATCTAACACTTCATGTTGGTCTTGGCACTTTTAGACCTGTGAAAGTAACAGATGTTGAGAAACATAAGATGCACAGTGAGTTTTATAACCTTTCTGAAGAGGCGAGCGAGACCATAAACAAAGCAAAAAAAGAAGGCAGAAGAGTTATAGCTGTTGGAACTACTACAGTTAGAACGCTTGAAACGATAGCTGCAAAGGGCGAGATCAAGGCTAGTCACGGATGGACTGATATATTCATATATCCTGGCTTTGAATATAAGGCAGTTGATGCACTAATCACGAACTTCCACTTACCTGAGTCAACGCTAATTATGCTAGTAAGCGCCTTTGCTTCAAAAGAGATGATACTTAACGCATATGCGGAAGCTGTTAAAGAAAGATACAGATTTTTCAGCTTTGGCGATGCAATGTTTATATTGGATAGATAATATGGAATTTGAATTAATTAAAACAGATAGTAAAACTAAAGCAAGAGCTGGTCTAATGAAGCTAAAGCATGGCGTTGTTGAGACGCCTATCTTCATGCCGGTGGGAACGAGAGCAACGGTTAAGACCATGACGCCTGATGAGCTTAAGGACTTAGGCGCTCAAATCATTCTTTCGAACACATATCACTTGCATTTAAGACCTGGCGAAGACATAGTTCACAAAGCAGGTGGACTTCACAAGTTTATGAACTGGGATAAGCCTATATTAACAGATAGCGGCGGATTTCAAGTTTTTAGCTTGGGTGGCATGAGAAAGATAAGTGAAGAAGGAGTTGAGTTTCGTTCACATATAGATGGCTCAAAGCTATTCATATCTCCTGAGAAATCGATTGAGATACAAACAAAGCTTGGTAGCGACATCATGATGGCATTTGACGAGTGCGCTCCTTATCCTGCATCTAGAGAATACATTATAAACTCGATGCACAGAACGACTAGGTGGCTTGAAAGATGTAAGGACGCTTGGACCGATAGAGAGAATCAAAATCTATTCGGCATTATTCAAGGAGGTCTTTACAAGGACCTTCGTGAAGAGCATGCGAAAGAAATTTGCTCTATTGACTTGCCTGGTTATGCTGTTGGCGGCCTTTCAGTAGGTGAACCAGTTGATTTGATGAATGAAGTATTGGACCATGTAACTGATTTTATGCCTGAGGATAAGCCGAGATACAATATGGGCGTTGGTACGCCATTATACTTATTTGAATCAGTTGAAAGAGGTATAGATATGGCGGACTGCGTTCTGCCAACAAGAATCTCGAGAAATGGAACGCTTATGACTTCACACGGTAGACTTGTAATAAAGAACGCTAAGTACAAGGAAGACTTCACTAAGCCAGACCCTGAGTGTGACTGCTACACTTGTAGTCATTACTCAAGAGCTTATTTAAGACATCTTTTCAATGTTGACGAGATACTTGCTTATAGATTAGCTACTATTCATAATTTAACTTTCTTACTAAAGATGATGAAGAATATTAGAGAATCAATTTTAGGAGATTATTTCTTAGAGTATAAACACGAATTTTATAAAAAATATGGATATTTAAAGTAATATAGTGTATAATAGTATTAACAATATAGGGAGGTTATATGATGACATTAAATTTTTTAGCAGGAGCTCAACAAGCAAACGCAAGCGGATCATTACTTAGCATGATAATTCCATTTGTATTATTTGGTGCATTCGCATACTTCTTTTTAATCAGACCACAAAAGAAACAAGCACAAAAGTTACAAGAACTAAGAGACTCACTTAAGATAGGTGATCAAATCGTAACTATTGGTGGTATCTTAGGTAAGATTGTTCAAATTAAAGAAGATGTTTATGTAATCGAAATAAATCCAGGATGCAATATGGAGATAGCTAAGTGGGCATTCAGAGACAAGGCATCTAGAAAAGAGATTAAGAACGTAGAAAAATCAGAAGATTTATAAAAAGCAAAGGCTGGTCATAGTGGTCAGCCTTGATTTTTTTGATTAAAGATGAGTGTTTTGGGTAAATATACTTAGGTGGTGATTTAATGCAAAATATATTTTTAGTGGCAAATACAGATGTTTTTTTATTGACCGATATAGCGGCATTTTTATTAGTAATCATAGGCACGCTCTTTTTAAGTCTTGCTTTAATAAAGAAGAAGCAAAGTGCTTACATAAGTTTATTTTTCTTAACACATTTTCTTTTGTTTGGATCTAGAATAGTATGTCAAACAAATAATTTTTATCCATTAGGATTATTCATATTTGCATGTATTTTTGTAGTTTTGGAAATATTTATACCGGGCTTCACTATAACAGGTGTACTTGGCTTACTAGCATATTTCACATCTGTAGTTTTAGCTTTTACTGACTATAGATATGGCTTAATGACTGTATTTATATTGATAAATTGCAATATAGCTTTCCTTAAGTACATGCTTAGTAAGGGTTACTCATTTAAGGGATTAACTCATCTTGTTTTAAGCACCGAATCAAATTTAAAAGAGAATAAAGAAGAAGTAAATGAGCTAGAAAAGCTCGTAGGAAGTAAGGCGAAATCAATCAGCTCTTTAGGACCCACAGGTTTTGTTTTGATTGATGGAGTCAAATATAACGCTATAAGCTACGATGGCTACCTAGACAATGGTCTTGATCTAAAGGTTATAGCAGTTAAAGGAAGATATCTAATAGTTGACAGGGAGGTTAAGTAAAATGTTTTTAGCAGGTTTTATTAATGCATTATTATCAGGGAAATTAATTTTTGTAATACTTGGGATTATAGTCTTAAGTATGTTCTTTTCGTTCGTTCCAATAGGTTTATGGATAACAGCATTCTTCTCAGGAGTTAAGGTTAGCATGGCTACACTTACAGGTATGAGACTTAGAAGAGTTGCTCCAAGCAAGATTATCAATCCAATGATTAAGGCTACAAAGGCCGGACTTGATATAAAGGTTAACGAACTAGAAGCTCACTACCTAGCTGGTGGTAATGTAGATACACTTGTTGACGCACTTATCGCAGCACAAAGAGCTGATATACCACTAGACTTTACTAGAGCAGCAGCTATTGACCTAGCTGGTCGTAATGTACTTGAAGCTGTTCAAGTAAGCGTAAACCCTAAGGTTATCGAGACTCCTTCCATATCCGCGGTTGCTATGAACGGTATCGAAGTCGTTGTAAAAGCAAGAGTAACTGTTAGAGCAAATATTGAGAGATTAGTCGGTGGTGCTGGTGAAGAAACTATCATCGCAAGAGTTGGTGAAGGTATTGTAACTACAGTTGGTAGTGCGGATACACATAAGGCCGTGCTTGAAAATCCTGATAGCATTTCAAAGACAGTTCTTAAAAAGGGTCTTGACTCAGGAACAGCATTTGAAATACTTTCTATAGACATAGCTGATATCGACGTTGGTAGAAACATCGGAGCTAAACTACTTATGGATCAAGCAGACGCTGATAAGAAGATAGCTCAAGCTAAGGCAGAAGAAAGACGTGCCATGGCCGTTGCTAGCGAACAAGAAATGAAGGCTGAAGTTCAAAAGATGAAGTCAAAAGTTGTTGAAGCTGAAAGAGAAGTTCCTCTAGCTATAGCTGAAGCGCTAAAGAACGGCAACTTAGGAGTTATGGATTATTACAAGATGAATAATATCAACTCAGATACTGATATGAGAAAGTCCATATCCGATACACAAAAGCTAGATAAGTAGGATAATATGGATGGATTATTTGTATTAGCGTTTTTATTTATGCTAATATCATCTATCGTCACTACTGTAAATGAGGCTAATAAGAAGAAAAAGCAAAGAGATATTTTAGATAAAAAGCTTGATGAAATTTACACTAGAACGATGGGAAATGCTAATAAAGCAAATGATAGAGAGAAGCAAAAACGTGAAAAGGTAAAAAAGATAGGTAATTTAGAAAAGCATTATGATGAAGCAATCAGGGATGATTACAAAGAAAGAGCCAATGATTATTTCTCAGAAAAAAGCAAAAAGCTTGATGAATACCTTTCTAGAGATATTAAAGATAGGCTTCGTGATTATAAAGCAGAAAAAGAGGAAAAGCTTAGAGAAGAAAATAATGAAGTAATTGCAGCTCAAAATAACGCGTATAATGAAATTGAGTCTGAAGAGATCGATGGTATTATTTTTACAAAAGAAAATTTAGCTAGATCTATAGTAATAAAAGAAATTTTAGACAAACCACTTACCTTAAGGAGGATTAATGAGTAGAGAACTTAATTTTGACAGCAATAAGCAAGAAGCATTGGCTGGTAATTTAGATACAAATATCAAAATAATTGAAAAAGAACTAGACGTGAAGCTTGATATCAAATCTGATAAGATTGTGATAGCTTCAGGTGATGAAGAGAAAGAGGTTATGACTGAGAGACTTATAAAAGCCTTGTCAAGTCTTATCGACACACAAAAATCACTTAGTAAAGAGGACATATACTACTCCATCAATCTAGTGAAAAAATCCAAAGAACATCAATTATATGATATACAGAAGGATGTAGTTGCAATTACTAGCGAGGGCAAAACCATCAGACCAAAGACTATTGGCCAAAAAAGATATGTTGATATGATTAGAAAGTCAGGTATTACCTTTGGTATAGGACCTGCAGGTACTGGTAAGACTTATCTTGCCATCGCCATGGCGGTTAATGCTTTCAAAAATAAAGAAGTATCTAAGATTATATTAACTAGACCAGCTGTGGAAGCAGGCGAAAACCTTGGTTTCTTGCCAGGCGACCTAAAGGAAAAGGTTGACCCATATTTAAGGCCAGTTTATGACGCCTTATATGAAATTATGGGCAAGGAGCAATATGAAAAGAACGCCGAAAGAGGACTTATCGAAGTCGCTCCACTTGCCTATATGAGAGGAAGAACTTTGGATAAGGCTTTCATAATTCTTGATGAAGCGCAAAATACTACTGAAGAGCAAATGAAGATGTTTTTAACAAGGATGGGCTTTAACTCTAAGGTTATAGTGACTGGCGACATCACACAAAGGGATTTACCTAAGGGAAAGAAGTCAGGTCTAATTGCTGCTAGCCATATCTTAAGAAATATAAATGGCATTAGCTTTATCGAACTTACTCAAACTGACGTTGTTAGAAATATACTTGTACAAAGAATTATCGAAGCATATAATGCATATGAGAGCAAAAAGCTTGATAAAGAAAGTAAAGAGAGAGAAGAAAAAGATGGACATAGTGATAAATAACGAAAACAATTATCCGATAGGGGCTTCTTACGAAGATACTATGAAGAGGATCGCTTCACTTGCTTTAAAGATGGAAGGTCTTGAAGATCACTACGAGGTGGGTCTTACTTATGTATCGAAGGACGAGATAAAGGATTTAAATAGAGAGTATAGAAATATTGATAAAGTGACTGACGTTTTATCTTTTCCTCTTATAGAAGATTTTTCATCTGATGAGACTCTCTTAGGTGATGTAGTTATCTCATATGAAGCAGCCCAGGAGCAAGCAAAGGAATATGGTCACAGCCTTGAAAGAGAAATCTTGTTTCTCTTCACTCACAGCATACTGCACTTACTTGGCTACGACCACATTGAGGACGAAGACAGAGTCATTATGGAAGAAAGACAAAGAGAAATACTTGATGAGCTTAAAATCAAGCGTTAAATATTGAATTTATCACTAATTTATTGTATAATAAAGATTCGAGGGATGACATGGAATATAAAGAACTAGTTGAATCAGCCTTAAGCGTTTTAGATAGATCATACTCAGTTTATTCTAAATATAAAGTTGCTGCAGCCGTTGAAATGGACGACGGCAGTGTTTATAATGGCGTAAATATTGAGAATGCATCTTATGGCTTAACAATTTGTGCTGAGCAAAGCGCTATAGCAAATGCCATTACGAATGGCGATTCAAGAAAGATAAATAAGATTGCAATAGTTAATCCAGATTCATATCCGTTCCCGTGTGGAGCGTGTAGACAATTTATTAGTGAGTTTACAAAGGATGCTAAGATAATTGTTGCGAGGAACACGGGCGATTACAAAGTGTATAATATAAAAGATCTGTTACCAGCATCTTTTTCATTAGATGATAAATAGAGGTGAGACGATGGAATTCAAATCAGGCTATGTAGCTGTTGTAGGTAGGCCAAACGCTGGCAAATCAACGCTACTGAATAAACTTCTTAAGTTTAATATATCAATAATCTCTGATAAACCGCAAACAACAAGGGATATAATCAATTTTATATATACAGATGATGATGCACAAATCATCTTCATGGATACACCTGGCTATCAAATCGCTAGAAATAAACTAGGAGACTACATGGATAAGGCCATGAGATCAGCTATTGAAGATGCTGACATGGTACTATATATTATAGATGGCTCTGTGCCATTTAAGGCCGGAGAAAAAGAACTTATGGATATAGTTACGAGCTCAAATAAAGATGTAGTTATCGCTATAAACAAGATTGATAAAGAGGAATCATACTTAGATGAAATCATCGCTGAGATTAACTCGAGAAATCTTAAAGCTATTACTGTGCCAATAAGCGCTGCTAATGACGAGAACTTAGATAAATTATTAGATGAGATTAAAAACACATTAAAACCTGGACCAATGTACTACGACGGCGAGTATTTAACTGATAAGCCGATGAAGTTTATAGTCTCAGAGGTGATTAGACAAAAGTGCCTGTTGTACTTATCTGAAGAAATACCTCACGGCATCAACGTTGAAATTATTAAATACGAAGAACTTGATGACAAGGTAAATATTGAAGCAATTATATACTGCGAAAGAGAAAGTCACAAGGGCATAGTCATTGGCAAGGACGCTTCTATGATTAAAAAGATTAGACTTGCCGCTAAAAAGGATATAAAGGAAATGCTTGACACGGATATTAATCTTAGCCTAAATGTAAAGGTTGCCAAAAACTGGAGAAAGAACGAAGACAAGGTGAAATTCTTTGGATACAAGTAAATCCGAAAAGTTTAGAGGCATAGTAATTGCAAGCAAAAGTGATCAGAAGAACGGTAAGATACTTGAGATATATACAGTAGAATTAGGACGTATCAAGGCTTACGTAAGAAGCGCATATGATTTAAGAGATAATGTTGCGAGGAGCTCTTTTGTATTTACTGAATCAGAATTTACTCTATCGCAATATAAAGAGATATTCATGGTGAATGACTCAAAAGTTTTATATGCACCAAAGCTTTTAGATACAGATATGAAAAAGCTACATGATTTTGCCTTTTTATCAGAGCTGCTTGTAACCTTGCTTAATACACAAGAAGGCGACGAGTACATCTACAGCATGATACTAACTATGCTAAACATTATGGACATATATCCAGAAAAAGCAGAGCTAATAATACTAGCCTTTATTTTGAAACTTATATACATACTAGGCTATTTCCCTAGGATACAAATAAAGGATGGGCTTAATAGCTACAGTTTTAATTATGAAGATGGCGTGATTATTCCGAGAGACAAAGCTTACTCGAACAAGACCATAACGATAAGAGAACTTAGCTTTGTTAAGCACTTATTGAACAGCAAATTTACGGATTTAATTGCTATAGACTGCGAAGATAAATCTATAGCAAATTTAAAAAGATTATTTATAAATTATATTTTATATATATTTGATAAAGATGAATTTAAGACTCTTAAAGTCAAATATTGAGGAGGACAAAATGTATTTTCAAGATTTAATGATGAATCTACTAAACTATTGGAAGGACAAAGGCTGCTTAGTCATGGAGCCTTATGACGTTGAAAAAGGCGCTGGAACTATGAATCCACATACTTTTCTTAGGTCGCTTGGACCTGAACCATGGAGGGTTGTTTACGTAGAGCCATCTAGAAGACCAGCAGACGCAAGATATGGTGAGAACCCAAACAGAGTTTATCAACACCATCAATTACAAGTAATATTAAAACCATCGCCATATGATGTACAAGACCTATACCTAGACAGCTTAAAAGCTATAGGCATAGACCCATTGAAGCACGATATAAGATTTGTTGAAGACAATTGGGAATCGCCTACACTAGGAGCTTGGGGCTTAGGATGGGAAGTTTGGCTTGACGGTATGGAAATAACTCAATTCACATATTTCCAACAAGTTGGTGGACTTAATCTAGATTTAGAATCCTCTGAATTAACTTACGGACTTGAAAGAATAGCTATGTATTTACAAGACGTTGACAATGTTTACGATATACAATGGAACGAGCACTTTACTTATGGAGACATATTTAAAAAGGCTGAGTACGAACACTCTGTATACAGCTTTGAACTAGCTGACAAAGACTTACTTCAAGAGATGTTTGAAAGATATGAGTCTGAGTGCAAGAGGGTTATCGAGGAAGGACTAATACTTCCAGCTTATGACTATGTACTTAAGTGCTCACACACATTTAACGTATTAGATGCGCTAGGAGCTATATCCGTTTCACAAAGAGCAAACTATATACTTAAGGTAAGGAGCTTAGCTAAGCTTATCGCAAGTAAATATGTAGAACAAAGGGAAGAGATGGGATTTCCTTTTACTAAGAAGGTAGGTTTTAACGATGGCAAATAGATACTTATTAGAAGTAGGTATGGAAGAATTACCTGCTAGCTACTCAAAATTAGCTATAGAACAATTTAAAAATGCTTTTGAAAAATTATTAAGTGAAAACTCATACGAAGACTTCGAAGTGAACGTATATACAACGCCTAGAAGAATCACTACTATAGTTGACAATATTATTGAAAACGAAAGCATAGAAAAAGAAGAGATAAAGGGACCATCAAAGACAATAAGCTTTGACCAAGATGGCAATCCAAGTAAGGCTCTTCAAGGCTTTTTAAAGTCAAAGGGCTTAAGCCTTGACGATATCTTTTATAAAGACATGGGCGGAACAGAATATGTTTTTGCTTCTGTTGAACACAAGAGCCTAAGCTTTACTGAACTTATTGAAGCTAATGCAGAAAGCATTATTAGAAAGATAGTTTTCCCTAAATCAATGAAGTGGGGCGGAAGAGATCTTAGATTTGCTAGACCTATCAGATGGATAGTATCTCTTTATAATGACAAAGTAGTTAAATTTAATTTAGAAAATATAAGAGTTTCTAATCTGACTAATGGTCACAGATTTTTATCTAAAAAGGATATAGATATACCTAATGCTCATGATTATATGAAGCTTATGGAAGATAATCATGTAATCGTTGACAATGAAGAGAGAAAAGCAAAGATTAGACTTGAATCAGAAAGACTAGCTAAGTCTGTTGGCGGAAGCTTACAAGATGATGAGGCTATCATAGATCAAGTTACTAATTTAGTTGAGTATCCTACGCCACTACTTGGAACAATCAAGGATCAATACTTAGAACTACCTGATGAAGTAGTAATAACACCTATGAAGGACCACTTAAGATACTTCCCAGTAGTTGATTCAAAGAACAGACTTATGAATCACTTCATTACTATTAGAAATGGTGACGATAAATATCTAGATATAGTTAGACAAGGTAATGAAAAAGTACTTGCTGCTAGACTTGAAGACGCAAAATTCTTCTTCAATGAAGACAGAAAGAAAGATCTTGAAGAATATGTTAATGATTTAAAAACTATAGTCTTCCAAGATAAGTTAGGAACACTATATGATAAAACATTAAGAAATATTAAACTAGCAGAAAAGATATGTGATGACTTAAACGTGGGAGATGAAACGCTAGAAACTACTAAGAGAGCAGCCTATCTTTCTAAAGCAGACCTTGCTACTAAGCTTGTTGTTGAATTTACTGAGCTACAAGGCGTTATGGGCAAGATCTATGCCAATCTATCAGGCGAGCCTATAGGCGTTCAAGAAGCAATTTACGAACACTATCTACCAAGATTTGCTCAAGACTCACTTCCAACAACTACAGCAGGCGTTGTACTTGCAATGGCAGATAAACTTGATACTATATCAGGACTATTCGCAATTGGTACAAAACCAAGTGGCTCACAAGACCCATTTGGTATAAGAAGAGCAAGTTTGGGTATCATTAATATAGTATTAGAAAAGTCTTTAGACATATCTATCGATTCGCTTGTAGAAGAAACATTATATAATTATGTTAAAATAAATGAACTAAAGTTTGATTACGATGAAGTTAAAAAGACTGTGCTAGACTATATAGAAACAAGATTTGTAGGTATATTACAAGACAGTAAATACGATGCAAACTTAATCAGAGCGGTTATTAACAAGCATAAAGATTTAAATTTACTAAGCATAAAACAAATTCTATCTAAGTTAGACGGCATTAAAGATAGCGAAGATTTTGAGGATGCAGTAGCTGCTTTTAGAAGAATATATCAAATATCTAAGGGCAAAGAATTCGAAAAAGTTGAGCCTAATCAAGATATCATGGAAGAAAGCGAAAGAGAATTATTTAATCTATATACTGAATTAAAAGCAAAAGATGAAAACATCCAAGACATGGATATAGTTGATGCGATAAAAGTACTTGCTACTTATAAAGACAGTATAGATAAGTTCTTAGACACAACTATGGTTTTAGTTGATAACAAGCTTATAAAGAATAACAGACTTTCACTTATATCACTAATTCTTGCTGAATTTAACTCCGTATTAGATTTTAAAGAAATAGAGGAGATTTAATTGAACGATATAACTATATTTGTAATTTCAGACTCAATAGGTGAAACAGCTGGTAAGATTGCTAGATCATGTATCAAGCAATTCTCGCCAGATGCTTATGAGATTAAAAGGTTTCCATATGTCGATAGTAAGGACAAGATCTTCAATGTCTTTGAAAAGGCAAAGCTTGTTCCATCTGTAGTTATATTTACTACAGTGCTTGAAGAACATGCCCAATACATTGAAAGCTTAGGTAAAAAATACAATATACCTACAGTTAATGTAATGAGCAAAGTTTTGGACTCCATCGAATCAGTATTGCATCAAGCACCTATTAGAGAAGCAGGATTAATTAGAAGGCTCGATCAAGAGTACTTCGATAAAGTCTCTGCAATAGAATTTGCTGTTAAGTATGATGACGGTAAGGATCCGAGAGGAATTATCTTAGCGGATGTTGTTTTGTTAGGTATATCAAGAACGTCTAAGACACCGCTTTCTATGTATTTAGCAAATAAAAATTACAAAGTAGCTAACGTACCACTACTTCCAGAGATAGAGCCGAGCGAATTTCTTTTTGAAAAGGATAAGAGAAGGATATTTGGTCTCATCGCATCTGATAGAAAGATAAACGAAATCAGAATTGAAAGGATGAGATCCTTAGGTATAGAAGACATAGGCAACTACGCTTGTACCGACAGAATCAACGAAGAGCTTTTATATTCTAAAGAAATAATGGGCAAGATTGGCTGCCAAGTAATTGATGTTACAAATAAAGCTATAGAAGAAACCGCATCGATAATAATTGATAGTTTAAATAGAGATTTTGGTGAGATGAATGACTAATTTTAGAGAAAATTATGAAGTATTTCAAAATTCCTACCTGTCTGAATACGCTTGCAGATGCTCAGATACAAAGGGAAGAAAGATTGAAGAAGAAAAGTGCACTATAAGAACTGACTTTCAAAGAGATAGAGACAGAATACTTCACTCAAAAGCGTTTAGAAGGCTTAAACATAAGACGCAAGTCTTCTTAGCACCACAAGGTGACCACTTTAGAACTAGACTTACTCATACACTAGAAGTAAGCCAGATAGCTAGAACCATAGCTAGAGCCTTAAGACTAAACGAAGATTTGGTTGAGGCTATATCCTTAGGTCACGACTTAGGACACACACCATTTGGTCACGCTGGTGAGAGCGCATTAAATGAAAAATGTAAGGACTTTGGTGGATTCAAGCACTACAAACAAAGTATAAGAGTTGTTGATGTACTTGAAAAGAGAAATGGTCGCTTCGGTCTAAACTTATCTGAAGAGGTAAGAGATGGTATACTTAATCATAGCGGACAAAATGAAGCCTTTACTCTTGAAGGAAAGTTAGTAAAGTTTGCAGATAGAATTGCTTATATCAATCACGATATAGACGATGCCATCAGAGCGGGTATATTATCAGAAAAGGATATACCAAAAGATTTGATAGAAATATTAGGAGATTCTCACTCAAAGAGAATAAATACCTTAATCACAGACATATTAAATGAAAGCTACGGACAAAATCACATAGCCATGTCGAAGGAGATTGGCGAAGCAATGGAGGCTTTAAGAACTTTCATGTTTAAGGAAGTTTACTTTAATCCAATAACTACCAAAGAACATGATAAGGCGAAAAACATAATATCAATGTTATATGATTATTATGTGGAGCATCCTGAAAAATTACCTGAGAATATTAAAGAGATAGATGCAAGTCTTAATCAACAAATATGTGACTATATCGCGGGTATGTCTGATATATATGCAATAAACGAATTTAACAAGATATATGTACCACAAACGTGGAAAAATGAGGTTATACTATGAAAGTAATTAATGCAGCAGTCATTGATAAAATTAAAGAATTTAATAATATTGAAGATGTGATTGGAGAAAATATTAAACTTGAGAAAAAAGGCACATCTTATACTGGCCTGTGCCCATTTCATAAAGAAAAGACTCCTTCCTTCCACGTTAATAGCAAGGACGGTTACTACAAGTGCTTTGGCTGCGGTGAAGCGGGCGACGTTATTACTTTTATAGAAAAGTATAAAAACTACTCTTTCCAAGAAGCAGTTGAGTACCTTGCAGATAGGGCAAATATTACGCTTCAAGAAGCAACGGCAAAAAAAAAACTGAAAATGATCTCATAGAGAAATTTTATGATATCAATAAAACAGCTCTTGACTTCTTCCAAAATCAAATACTAAAGTCAAAGATTGCTATTGATTATTTGATGAAGAGGAAGTTAGATAAAGACACTGTATTAAAATATCAATTAGGCTACGCACCAAACGAGTGGACAGCGCTTAAAGACTATTTACTAAGCAAGGGTTATGACGAAAACTTCATAATTAGAGCAGGCCTTGCGAAGAGAAAAGAAGGAAAAGATAGTTCATACGACACTTTTAGAAACAGACTAGTTTTTCCTATAGTGGACTCACATAACCACGTTCTCGGTTTTAGCGCAAGAAGTTTGGATAATAGTATGCCTAAGTACTTAAACACTAGCGAAAATATCGTTTTTAAGAAGAGAGAATTATTATTTGGCTACAATATATATAAAAAAGAAGCTGATAGAGATAAAATACTATTGGTAGAAGGAAACATTGATGTAATGAGTCTTTATCAAGCGGGCGTTAATTACGCTGTTGCCAATCTTGGCACTGCCTTTACCATAAACCAAGCTAATCTACTTAAGAGAAATGCGAAGAAGATTTATATCTGCTACGATGGTGATAAGGCAGGTAAAAACGCAACACACAAGGCGATTGATATACTTAGGTCAATAGACGCTAAGGCAAATGTAGTTGAACTACCTGAGGGTCTTGATCCAGATGATTATATTAAGAAGTATGGTCTTGCTGGCTTTACAGCAAAGATAAACGAAGCAAAAAATTCTGTAGAGTACGAAGTTTCAGAGCTTATGGAGCTTTATGACGTTAACGATCCTGAAAGCCTTCTTCAGCTTATCAATGAACTATCAGATTTATTATCAAAGATAAACGATAAGATTGAAAGAGAGATTTACATAGACTACATTTCAAGGGTCTACTCTATAGACAATAGACTATTAACAAATCAAGTTTCAAAAACAAAGTACGTTAACAATTATAAAGAAAAATACACTGTACCAGAGGTACCAAGAATTAAAAAGTTAGATATAGAAATTATCGATGAGAATCTTTTAATATATGCTCTTGCAGATATTAAATATTTTAAATATATTAATAAGGAAATTTCTATAGATAATTACAGTAAAGTGTTTAAAGTTAATATGCCACTACTTAAGTCCAAATACGAGGGCAATGGCGAGATAGAGCTTGATGACTTTGATTTAGCCGATAAAGAAAATGCGCTTTTAGAGATTGATAGTATTAGAAAGAAATCGGAAGAATCTACTTACATGAATCTCGAAGAATTATTAGAAAAAAGAGAGAAGCTAAAATCAAAGGATTACGTAAGCGATTTATTGAGCCAGATTAATGATGGCAAAAGTGACGTGATGGAGCTTTTAAAATTAATTAAAAAGCAAAAAGATAATGAATGATGAAGGGAAGTGTTCTTATGAAGAAAGAAAAGAATGCTAAGACGAATAATATTCAAGAAGATAATTTAAATGAAGAGGCAATAAAGATAATAGAAGAAGAAGTCAGTGAAGAAAAAAGACAATCTATGTATAATCTAATTGATGCTAGCAGACAAAAGGGCTTTATCGAATATAGAGATATTGAAGATGGCTTGGACAAATATGATCTTAGTGAAGACGAGATTCTATCTTTCTACGACGCTTTAGATGCTGTGCAAATTACTATTGTCGACTCAAAAAACTCAGATGAAGAGGAGATAGATTTAGAAAAGGATCTTGATATTGTTTCTGATGATGAAGACGAAGATATTGATTTAGATGAATTAAGATCTTTTGAAGAAGAATTAAGCAAAGAAGATAAACTTGAAGCTATTAGAGAAAAAGGAAAGAACAAGGTTGTTATAACTGATGACCCTGTTAGAATGTATCTTAAAGAGATAGGACGTATACCACTATTAACATATGAAGAAGAGGTAGAACTAGCTAAGAGGATTGAATCAGGAGATCAGCAAGCTAAGGATCAACTAGCTGAAGCAAACCTTAGACTAGTAGTAAGTATTGCCAAAAGATATGTGGGTAGAGGTATGCAATTTTTAGATCTTATACAAGAGGGCAACATGGGCCTAATAAAGGCTGTTGACAAATTCGAACATAAAAAAGGATTTAAGTTTAGTACTTACGCTACATGGTGGATTAGACAAGCCATCACTAGAGCAATTGCAGACCAAGCAAGAACAATTAGAATACCAGTTCACATGGTAGAAACTATAAATAAACTTGTTAGAGCACAAAGACAACTAGTCCAAGAACTCGGTAGAGACCCACTTCCAGAAGAAGTTGCAGAGCTTATGAACATGGATGTAGAAAAGGTAAGAGAAGTTCAAAAGATAGCTCAAGAGCCAGTTTCGCTTGAAACACCTATAGGCGAAGAAGAAGATTCACACTTAGGGGACTTTATTCCAGATGAAGAAATACTTTCACCATCTGATGCAGCTACAAACACTATGCTTAGAGAGCAATTGATTTCAGTTTTAGATACACTAACAGATAGAGAAAGAAAAGTTCTAGCATTAAGATTTGGCCTTGACGATGGCAGGACAAGAACGCTTGAAGAAGTTGGACAAGCCTTTGACGTTACAAGAGAAAGAATAAGACAAATTGAGGCAAAGGCACTAAGAAAGCTTAAACATCCAAGCAGATCTAAAAAGCTTAGAGACTTCCTTGAACTATAATGAATTATTCTTTTAGACTTACTGAGATAGCAAAATCAGTTAAAGAAGGATCATCCTTAGTCGATGTTGGCTGTGATCACGGCTACATCGCTAAGATGCTTTTAGACTCAAATACCATAGTCAAAGTTATAGAGAGCGATATTAGTGAAAAATCACTTGAAAAGGCAAAGCTGCTTCTTTCAGGAGAAAAGTACATGGCCAAAGTTAAATTCATTGTGAGCGACGGACTCCTAGGCATTGACACAAGCACTTATGACACACTTTTAATTGCTGGCATTGGTGAAGAGACTATAATAAGTATACTAAATGAGAGCATTGATAAAGTAAGATCTTTTAAGCATATCATCCTGCAAGCTATGGGCGAAGGCTCAAACATAAGAAAGTATTTCATGGAGAATGATTTCTTTATAGAAAAAGAACGCCTCTTCATAGAGAAAGAGAAATACTACAGGCTTTACGAGATAAGAAATAAAAAGACCAATGTAGCTGACTATAAATTTCCTGTAAACTTTGATAGAAATGATATTTCTTACTTAAATACTTACTATGACAATGAGATTAAAAATATAAAGTCTATACTTCAAAAGATCAATAAAGAAAAGAACTTGAGTAAGTATAATGAACTAGAAGAAGAATTAAATAAAATTTTACATTACATGGAGAAGATCAATGAAAAAAGATAAAATTATTAGTGCAATTGAAAGCATCTTCCCAAAGGAGCACGCAGAGCCTTGGGACAATTCAGGATTGATTATAGATGCAGATAAAGAAGATATTAATAAAATTTATTTAAGCGTTGATCTATTATATGATAATATTAATGAACTGGATGATGTGGATATGGTCATAACGCATCATCCTTTAATTTTTAATGGCATAAAAGAGATTGACATGAGCGCGAGCTCAAAGCTCATCAAGTATATGATTAAGCATGACATAGTATACTACAGTGCGCACACTTCCTTTGATATACAAAGAGCAGGTTTTTATAAATTTTATGAAAATAAATTAGGCTTAGTCAATACAGACTTTGCCATCAAAGTAGACGATGGCTTGGGCTATGGCATAGCGGGCGAGCTTTATGATATGGATATAATGAGTTTAGCTAATAGAATAAAAGCCATAAACATGGCAAAGTACATTCAAGTTTATAAAAATAACGATAAGAATACAAGAGTAATAATATTAAATGGTAGTGGAAAAGATTTTTTAGACAATGTTCTTGAGAAAAGACCCGATACTCTTATAACATCAGACCTAGGCTACCACGATGTACAAGCACTAAGAAACGCGAAAATCAACTTAATTATGCAAGACCATAACAGTAGCGAAAGTGCTTTCGTTAATATCATGGAAGAACTTATCAAGAAAGATTTTGAAGACGCAGAAATCATAAAAAATTTCTCTTCTTTTACTGATAATATTGAAATATTATAGAAATTTTATAGATTTTGTAGTATAATTAAATTTGTAATGAGTAAACCAGATGGTTGCGTGCTTAGGCATGAGGAAAGTCCGTGCTCCGTAGAGCAGAATGCTGGATAACGTCCAGTGAAGGTGACTTCAAGGATAGTGCAACAGAAATAAACCGCCATATTGGTAAGGGTGGAAAGGCAGTGTAAGAGACTACCTACTTTTAGGCGACTAAAGGTGACATGTAAACCCCATTCGGAGCAAAACAAACAAGGATCAAAGGTTGCTGCTCGTAACCTCCTGTAAGGTAAGTTGCTTGATTTTAGTGGTAACACTAAAACTAGATAGATAACCATCTAATACAGAACACGGCTTATAGGTTTACTCATTTACATAAATTTTCAACAAGGGAGCAATGAAATGAAAGCAAAAACAAGTACAAAAACAATAACAATAACAAAAGCGGCAGTAATCGCCACACTATACACAATACTAATACTATTACAGACAGTATTACCATTCCAACAATTGACATTTGGACCAATACAATTAAGACTAGCAGAAGGACTTACAGTTCTTCCACTAATGGAGGCAGCTGCAGTACCTGGACTATTCGTAGGATGTTTAGTCTCAAACATTTTTTTATCATTTATGTCGGGCTATGGCATGATAGATATTATATGCGGAAGTTTAGTTACATTACTTGCAGCATATTTAACTAGAAAAGCAAAATCTAAATACTTAGCTATGTTACCACCAATTATTTTAAATGGTTTCTTAGTATCAATATGGGTGTCATATTTCTCTGGTATACCATATTTTACAACAGTTTTAGGAATCATGGGTGGAGAAGCAATAAGTGTTGTAGTATTTGGATCATTAATTTATTATATTTACGATAAAAGATTAAAAAAGGTGATTTAATGAAAAAAAGAAGAATAATTACAATAACTATACTAATACTTATAGTTCTTGCAATTATATGGAAGGTTAATTCATGCATATCAGGCATGTATAAGCCTTATGACCCAAATGATGATACTGAATACACTATAGAAATACCTGAAGGTAGCGGTGCGTCTTATGTAGCTAGAGAGCTTTATGAGATGAAAATCATTAGGAATGGTACTGCTTTTAAAGAAGTGCTAAAGGAAAATGACCTTGAAAAGCACATTAAGAGCGGTACATTCAAGGTGAAAAAATCTATGACTTTGCTAGAAATTGCTAATGTAATTGCTGGCGAAGCAGAAGAAGCTCCGAAGGGCGAAACTGTTAAAGTTACCATACCAGAAGGTTTTGAGCTTACACGTATAGCACAAAGACTTGAGGAAAAGGGCTTAGTATCTAGTGAAGAGTTTTTAAATGAATGCAAAAATGTAGATGAATACAAAGAAAAATATGAATTTTTATCAAGTATTAATAATGATACATTAGAAGGCTTTTTGTTCCCAGCAACTTATGATATTGCCATGGGTTCAAGCAGCAAAGAGATCATCACTATGATGCTTAATGCTTTTAACAATATTTATAGCAAGATTAGTGGGGAAGTTGATGACTTAAATAAGCTTATCACTTTAGCTTCTATAGTTGAGAGAGAGGCTAAACTTGAAGAAGAAAGACCTATCATTGCAAAAGTTTTCTTAAATAGAATCGATAAGAATATTAGGCTTCAATCATGCGCCACAATTCAATACGCACTTGGCGAGAGAAAGCCTAACTTAAGTAATGAAGATTTAAAGGTTGATTCGCCATATAACACATACACACATGATGGTTTGCCCCCTGCACCTATATGCAATCCTGGCGAAGCGTCAATCGTTGCGAGCCTTCACCCAGCTGATGTTGACTACTTATACTTTGTAGTTAAACCTGGTTCGGACGGTGCACATAATTTTTCTTCTGATTATAATAAGTTCTTAGATGATAAAAAGGATTACAAGAGTAATAATGATTAGTCAGTTTATTGATGAAGATGTTTTTAGCTATGTAGAAGATTTTTCTTCTGAGAGAGAAAAGTTTAAAGATTTAGTCTGCTATGCTGAAGAAAATAGAGTTCCTATAGTCTCACAGGATGTGGCTAGATTTTTAGAGTTTTTACTAAAAACGATTAAGCCTAAGAATATATTAGAGATAGGCTCGGCTATAGGCTATTCATCTTTGCTTATGCAAAATGCTTCTGGAGCTAATATATTTACTATTGAAAAAGATGAAGACACATTTAAGATACTAGAAAATAATCTTAAAGAATATGATAAAGATAATAAGATAAAAGCTGTCAATGACGACGCTATAAGCGTATTAAAAAAGATGGATAGAGAAGAGAAATTTGATTTTTGCTTCATTGATGCTAACAAATCACAGTATGAAGAGTACTTAAACTTAGTATACGATTTAACAAGTGAGAATGCCATCATAGTTATTGACAATATCTTATTCAGAGGCTATGTAGCTAAAGACGAAGACAATAAAAGATATAGAACAATAATAAAAAATTTAAAAAAATTTATAGAAGATGTTAAAAGCGATAAGAGATTTACAGCGAGTCTACTCACTGTTCACGACGGCTTATTGCTTTTAAGGAAGGAGTAAGATGAAAAAAGTTGAATTACTAGCACCAGCAGGAGACTTAGAAAAGTTTAAAACTGCGATACAATATGGAGCTGATGCTGTTTACTTAGCTGGAGACAAGCTAGGTTTAAGAACTGCTTCTAAAAATTTTAGCCTAGATGATATAAGGGAAGCAACGAAGCTTGCTCATGATTTAGATAAAAAAGTTTACTTAACACTTAATGTTATTTCACATAACAAGGATCTAGAAGGTGTTGATGAGTATATACAAAGCTTAGATGAAGCAGGTGTAGACGCATTTATAGTTTCAGACCCTGGCATATTTCAAAAGGTAAAAAGACTTGCACCAAGCAAAGAGATTCATATAAGCACTCAAGCTAATATCACAAATACTGCTACAGTAGAGTTTTGGAAAAGCCTTGGGGCAGATAGAGTTATCTTGGCTAGAGAATTAAGCTTAAATGAAATAATAGAAATAAAAGATGAAGTTAAAGACAGTATAATGATTGAGACCTTTGTTCATGGAGCAATGTGCATGAGCTACTCAGGTAGATGCCTTTTATCAAACTACATGACAGGCAGAAGCGCTAATATGGGCGACTGCGCACATCCATGTAGATACAAATACTATCTTATGGAAGAGAAAAGACCTGGTGAGTACTTCCAAATAACAGAGGATGAAAATGGCTCATACATCATGAACTCAAAAGACCTTTGCATGATTAACTACATTCCTGAGCTTATTGAAGCAGGAGTTGATTCATTCAAAATCGAAGGTAGAGTAAAGTCTGAATATTATGTAGCGACAGTCATTAACCAATACAGAAGAGCTATAGATGATTATTATGAAGATATTGAAAAATATAATTACAATAGAGACAATAATATTTATCTAGAAGAGATAGAAAAAGTTAGTCATAGAGACTTTACTACAGCCTTTTTCTTTGGCGATGTGAAGGAAGCCTCATTAACTTATGACAATTCTTCATATATCAGACTATATGATTTCGTTGCGAAAGTTCTTGACTATGATGAAGACAAAAAGCTAATGAAGGTGCAAGAGAGAAATAAGTTCTCTATAGGCGACGAAGTAGAGATATTTGGACCAAAGTTTTATGACAAATTCACCATAAACGAGATCTACGATGAGGACATGAACGAGGTCGACAATATAAATACACCTATGAAGGAAGCTTATCTAGCATATTATAAGAAGGTTGAATACAATTATATGATAAGAAGGAAGGCCAATGAATAGATTATCTTCTCTATATGATGATAAAGGCATAGTAGAGATACAAAGCAGTAAAGCTGAAGAATTTATTAAAAATACCATAGACTACGCCATTGATAATAGAGCTAGCGATATACACTTTGAACCTTATAGTAAGTATATATTGATTAGGCTTAGAATTGATGGCGAACTTGTGTTTTTTAAAAAGATTAATAAAAGCTCTTATCAAAACATTGTCAATATAATCAAGATTAAGTCCGATTGTGATACTGCGATTAAATTTGCTCCACAAGACGGAAGATTTAGTCACGGCGATGTTGACCTAAGGGTTTCCTTTATCGAGGCTATTTATGGAGAGAAAATCTGTATAAGAATTTTAAACAATAAAGAGATGTTTACCATTGACAATATAGGTTTGTCAGACAAGGCAAAAGAACTATTTAAAAAGATAGTTAAATATAAATATCAAATGACTATAATCACTGGACCAACAGGCTCAGGCAAGAACTCAACTATGTATACTATGCTTAACAACTTAGACAAGGAGCGTCTAAGCATAGTTAGCGTTGAGGATCCTGTTGAGTACAGAGTTAACGATATTGATCAAATTGAAATACATGATTACAAGGACATAACATTTGCAAATACACTTAGGGCCATACTTAGACAGGACCCTGATGTCATAGCCATAGGTGAAATAAGAGACGAAGAATCTGCACAGATAGCTGTAAGAGCTTCTCTAACTGGTCACAAGATTATTACGACTCTACATAGTATGAGCCCCGTAACTAGCATCAACAGACTTTTGGAGATGGATGTAGAGGCTTCGTATTTATTTACCTCATTAAATGCTATAGTCAATCAACGTCTTGTAAAACGTTTAAAGTCATCGTATGATGATATTGATTTTACTGATGATACAAGTGACAGCGTGTACTACGGTAGAATTGCTGTCTTTGAAATAATGCTTATCAATGACAAGATCAGAGACCTTTTATTAAAGAACAATACAAAGCTTACAAGTGAGATTTATAATGAGATGAAGAAATTCACTGACTACGTTAGCTTTGAAGATTCTATAAATTATCTACTTGAGCATAAGTTTATAGACGATAAGACTTATGATGAGTTCAAAGAGGGCGATATCAATGAAATTTGAAATCACTTTTGAAGATGGAAGGACAAAAAGCTTAAGAGCTAAAAACATTTACGAAGCTTTTAAATTAACTAAAGAAAAAGATATTGACTTTATGCACGTCCAATACTTTAGGCCAGCAAAAATCTATAGAGCGCTTAAGATCAATAGTGTAAGCAAAAAGCATATTGCTAACTTCTTTAGAATCATCGCCTTTAATCTAAAGATAAATAATAACCTGCCACAAATTTTAGAGCAAATGTATAACAACTCATCAGCTCTTAGCGATCCACTTAAGAATTATTATTTACTAATCAAGGAGCTTATAGAACACGGCTTTACTTTATCAGATATATTGGCAAAGCTTGATATACTTGACAATTTATCCTTATTAAGTCTTAGGATAGCTGAAAAGTCAGAGCATATAAAGTCAAGCAAAAACTCAAAAGACTTGTCAGAGCAAATACTTGAGATTAGTGAAAATCTTTATGAAAAAGAAGAGTATAAAAACACTATAAACAACATCATGATTAAGCCAAAATTTTTAATGTTGACTTTACTTGCTTTTATAATTATGATTATAGTCTTCTTAGTGCCGCAATTTTCTTATTTATTTGATAACGACATGAACTTAATGCCTGATAGCTTAAGAATACTTCTAGTCGTTAGCAATTCTATTAAAAATCATTACATATATTATATCGCGGCTATATTTATAATAATTATAGTTTTCGCTATACTAAATAAGAACGACGCTTACCTTTATATCAAGCAAAGATATTTACTCGAATCGAAGAACGGTTTATATAAGTATAGAGTAAATTACAGAATTTTGTATTATATGCTTAGCATGCTTAGATCAGGCAGCAAAGTTAATGAGATTTTTGATTTCTTTGCAAAAAATTTTGATTTGGTATACTTAAGAAAAGAGTTCGAAAGAATGACTAAGATGCTAAATGAAGGAGAGACCCTGCAAAACGTTCTTGACTCTAGCTATATATTTTTAGATGATGTCAAGACCATACTTATAACAGGATATGAATCAGAGCACTTAGTTGAAATTATTGAAAACGTTCTCTCACTATACAAGAGAGATTTAAAGAGAAGACTAGATAAGTTTGTAAATTCTATCGAGCCACTTATGACCATAATCATGGGACTAGTGATTATGCTAATACTTGTAATGGTATTTAAGCCGATGTATGACTCGATGACTAGTATTATTTCATAGGAGGAGGAAATATTATGAAGAACTTTAAGAAGAAAAAAGGTTTTACTTTTGTAGAGATAATTATCTCTATAGCGATAGTTGCTATACTTATAGCTGTTGCTATACCTGCGTACAAAGCGATTAAGACTAGCGCTGAAAGAACTGCTCACAACGCCAATGTTGATCAAATCAGTTCAGTTGCTTTATTATACTTTACTGATTTTCCGGACGATCCTGATGTAACATCAGATGAATTATACGCTCAAGGATATTTAAAGAGTAAAGTTACAGTTCCTTCATCAATACCTGCTGGAGACGGTAATACAAGCAGGATTTATACTGTGACTCATGACGATCAAGGTGTTATAACAGTTAGCCCAGACAAGGTAGAAGCTAAGAAGAAGAACGAGACCGGAACTGGTCATTAATTTAATTCATAATGCTTATAGCCTTTTATATACTTCTGTCACTTCTTCTTTTATTCATCTCGTACAAAGACATAAAAGAAGCCGAGTACAATAGTTTTTATTTTTACTTTTTAATAATAATTATCTCAGCTATAGCTATATTAGAAGAAGTATCTTATATTAAGATATGCCTTATATACCTAGCTTTATTTCTTTCGCACATTTTAAAGACTAAGTACATAGATTACATTGGCGATGGTGACGTTGACCTATATATTTTGCTATTTATGATATTTGATTTTGAAAAATTTTTGATATTAATAATAATATCAACTCTAAGCGCAATACTTGTAAATCTAGCTAAAAACTATTGGCGTAAGAAAAAGGATAGTGGAGTTAGACTAGTTCCATATATAAGCTTTGCATTTTTTATCTTGATGCTCTTTGATTTATTTAAGGGGAAGGTCTTATGAAGAACATTATGTACATCGATTCATCCTATGTGTTTTTAAACAATAAAAAAACTAGCATTGTTGAGCAAATTACTTATGATGATAGTGATAAAAGTGCTAGCCTTAAGTACTTATTTAAAAAGTTTAGAGACAATAAATACTTAAATAAAGATACTCTCATTATAAAGCTAAACGATTATGATAGTGATTTAGATTTTTATTTAGCTAGCCTAGATACAATTAATCTTTTATCCTTAAACTTAAAAGAAGAAAAAATTATGAAAATCATTACAGACGAAGCGCTGTATAAGTATGACGCAATCACTTCTTCATATGAAAAATCAAACTTTGATATCAATCTTTACAGTCTTGACAAGGATCAGCTTAATAACTATATTTTGAATCAAGCTAATAACACAGATGGTAAGGTTCTTCTCTTACTTAAGACAAAAGAATTTGAAGAAGTAAATAATATTTTATACTTAAAAGATTTATTTGAGATAGCCTCTAAAAAATATACAAATAAGGTGAACATATCACTTATAATAAACATAGCTCTAGATATCATTATACTAGCTTTAATTGTAATACTTGTACTGAGGTTTATAAGATGAGAAAGTATATAAATAAAGGGCTAATCATAATTTTACTTATTCTAGCTAATCTTTTTCTACCTATAAATAGCGAGGAGCCAAATTATGCGGATAGCGAAGTAAAAAAGAGATTTACTCTTGCCAAAGATAAGAACGACACACAGCTAAAGAAGGCAAAAAAGATTGATATTGCAAAACACGATAGTGACACTAAGGCCATTAGCAAAGATGAAATCATTAACAAGGTCATAATGTCTACGACTAATAGCTTTATTAGCTATAGTGATTTTGATGAAGAAGACCCTTTTGATATCTTAGATGAATTTGGTGAAGAAGATGAAGATGGTAATGAAGAGGCCATAGTATTAGAAAGTGAAATAAGTAATCATATGCTGGACACGTGGGAAGCAAAGGCGGGAAGCGTGTATTATCAAGATGAGAAGAGCATAGTCTTTTGCAATGATGATAATAATAATAAAAATATTATTATAGTGCCTAAGAATGATATTTTGATAAAGAAAGAATATTTAAGTATCGATTTTACTGGCTGCAGTGAGGCAAAATTAAAAATCATTAAAGATGGGAAAGAAGCAGTAATTGATTTAGAGGGTGCATCTGATTTTAAGTACTTCTATATTGGCAACGAGTTTAAAGGGGCAAGGATAGAGTCTATCGAATTTATAAGAGATAAGGATATGGCTTTTTATTTATCTATAGGTGAGATTGATTATGAATAAAAAAGGATTTACATACATCGATACAGTCATTTCTTTATGCGTGGCAGCTATAATTATATCTATGTTTATACTTGCGTATAGAGAGCTCAGTAATTATAGCGAGAGAGCTGAGGTCAAAAATGTTGTTCAAATAATAAAAAAGGCTAGACTTAGCGCTATCATGCAGATGGTTGATGTTGAAGTAGTTCTTGATGGTGATGAGATTCTTGTCTCAAATATCAATGATATGAAGAAAGTTTATAAGCTAGAGCATCTTAAGTTTGAATCGAGTGAAAGTTTTCAATTCACTAGTGAAGGCGGCACAAAATCTTTTAAGGGCTCATATAATATGATATTACTTTCAAACAAGAGTAAAAAGAAATATAATGTGATTATAGCAGCAGTTGGAGGACAGGTTAGGTATGAAGAAGTATAAAAAAGCACTTACAATGATGGATATTGTAGTTTCCTTTGCTATACTTTCTTGCTTCATACTTTTTCTGTCTATTTTTTTGAAGAATTTTATGTCGCTCGAGGCAGATACAAAGAAACTTAGAAAAGCTGATGCCTTTGCAAGTAATGCTATGGAAATTCTTAGATCAGATGAAACAAACGATGTCTATGCTATATCAGATAAGATAAAAGATAATTTAGGCGAAGAATGTAAATTTAATCTCGTTAAAGAAGCATATACTGGAGATTTATATACATTTACACTATATATAATTGATGAAGAAGGAAATACATATGAAGAATATCAGATCATCAAATAAAAAAGCAGAGTCTTTAATTGAGCTAATTATCGCTCTATTTCTCTTGTCAATAGTTTTGTTCCAAGCAAGCTCATTACTTAAAAACTTTACTAGTTTTTCTAAAAGATATGAAGAAAGCTTAGAGAAAGAAGATGACATCAATTTATTCTTTTCATTCATTGAAAATGATTTTACTCTATATAACGCAGTGAGTGTTAAGGCTGACTCTATCCATTTTGAAAAGAAAGGCTCGAGAGAACTTAAATCATCTGACTATTATATGGACGGCGATAGAATAAAGAGAGTTGCAGGTGCTAAGTCTATTGGCGTAACATACTTTTTATCAGGACTTGAAGACCTTTCCTTTGCTTATAATGCTGAGGACGGCTTTGTAAGCATGCAAATCAAAGTAGGTGGCAAAGACTATAAAAAGTTATTTAGTACAAAGTATCTCGAGGTGATAGAATGAAGAAGGGCAGTGCAAGTTTAGTAGTTTTATCTGTAATATTTTTACTAACGGCTCTCTTAATATATCTCTTTGAATACGTAAGCGTTGAAAGAATGATGTATCTCAATAGGTCAAAGATGAAGCAATATGCTTATAATGAAGAATCGCTACACAATATAATTACTAAGGATATACAAGAGACTTACTTAAATGGTGGCGACATATATGATATCATTGGTAAAGATTACTCAGTTTTTGAAAATCAAAAAGCGATAGTCTCACTAAATGATCCAACGGCAAAGAAGGCTATTAATGTTTATTACGAAGAAAAATTTTCTAATAAAAAGAAAATATCTAAAAGTACAAAATATTCATTACTAAACAGAATATTTTTCAAAGACAATCCTAGCACTAAAGAGAAAAAAGATTTTTGCGAAGAAATCATTCAAGATAATGAAGTGCAAAACTTTAGCACGAGCGAAATCAATAATTACTTTATTGATATTGAGGACATCGATGCAAGAAACTTTGATTATGGCAATGGCAATGCCATAGTCAAAATCACAGCTGACGATGAAGATCTAAACGCGAACATTAACGGCTCGGGTATAATGATTATAGATGGCGATGTAAATATAAAAGCAAATTTTAAGTTTAGAGGTCTTTTAATTATTGATGGCAGTCTAAGCGTTGAGGGCGATAGCGATATAATGGGAGCTCTTATTGATATAGATAAGAGATCTAATCTTGACTATTCAAAATCGCTTAATATGATGTATAGAAGGTGCAAAATATTCAAAGGAATAATAAAGGTGACTAGGTCAAACTATTAAAGATAATATTTATTTATAAAAATATCGATATTATTAAAAAAATACTTGTTAAATTACAAATTAACTGATATAATAGTCTTAGAGATTAGAATTTAGGAGGAAATATATGTTATCGGCAAGTGATTTTAGAAATGGCGCTACATTCGAATGGGATGGAGACGTTTATCAAGTATTGGACTTTCAACATGTTAAGCCAGGAAAGGGAGCTGCTTTTGTTAGAGCAACTATCAGAAGCGTATTAAGCGGCGCAACAAAGGAATTAACATTCAACCCAACTGAAAAGTTCAATGACGCACAATTGGAAACAAAAGAAATGCAATATCTTTACAATGATGATGCACTTTACTACTTTATGGACAACGAAACATATGAGCAACTTCCATTAAATAAGGACGAAGTTAGCGAAGCTATTCAATTCTTAAGAGAAAATGATACAGCAGTTATAAGATTCTACAAAGGCAAAGCATTTTCAGTACAAGCACCTAACTTTGTTGAACTAGAAGTTACTCAAACAGAACCTGGTGTTAAGGGAAATACTACTACTGGAGCTACTAAACCAGCTACAGTTGAAACAGGATTTACATTAAATGTACCACTATTTGTTAATATTGGTGATAGAATTAAAATAGACACAAGAAGTGGAGAATATTTATCTAGAGTTTAAGGAGGTAGAAAAATGTACGAACTATCAAAGAGAGTTTCTTATTTAAAGGGACTTGCAGAAGGCTTAGGCTTGAAGGAAGAAAGTAAAGAAGAAAAGATTTTAAATGAAATCATCGACATTCTTGATGAAATGGCTGAAGTTGTTTGTGATAACGAAGTAGCTATCGAAGACTTAGAAGACTACATCTTCGAAGTTGACGAAGATCTTTCTTACTTAGAAGATGATGTTTATGGCGATGACTACGAAGATTATGATGATGACGACTACGACTACGATTTCGATGATGATTACGACTTTGATTATGATGATGATTACTTCGAATATCCAGAAGAAGATGAAGATGAGGAGGAAGACTCTAAATAGAGTAAGATATGGAAAATAACAATATTGGAAAGATTACTATATCTGATGATGTTATAGCAACTATTGCTAGCAATGCAACATGTGAAGTAGAACATGTTTGCTCGTTATCAGCAGGTATTGGATCGAACATTACTGATTTATTAGGAGTAAAGAATTTTAATAAACCAATTAAAATTGAAAGCAGTGAAGAAGGTTGTATAATAGACATATATGTTGACATCGAATATGGTGCAAAGATTGACAAGGTTGGATACGATATTCAATCAAGTGTAAAATCGGCTGTTGAAGAGATGACTGACATACATGTTTTGCAAGTTAATGTTCATGTAAAGGGCGTTAAAGAAATACAAAAGGCTAATAAATAATTTGATTAAACTCCAGTAATTGCGCTGGAGTTTTTTTAATAAAAACTTAGGCACACAGCTGCCTTCTAAGTGAGGGATAATATGTCATACGACAAGACTAGATTAAATTTAATGAATGCAATATATCAAATTGACCTAAATAAATATACTTCAGTAAGTGATTTAGATGGGTATTTTGAAGCGCTTGAGATAAGTGATGAGAATAAAATGAAGCTTAGTAATAGACTTGAGAAATTTATTGAGAATGTCGATCTAATTGATACAGAACTTAAAAAAGCGTTTAAAGATGCTAAGCTTGAAAGACTATCATACATTGACAGAGCACTACTAAGACTTGCCATCTTTGAAATATATATAGAAGAAGAAATTGCTTATCAAATTATTATCAACGATATAGTAGAAATTGCAAAGAACTTCTCAGACGATAACTCATACAAATTTATTAACGCTATACTTGGTGATTACGTAAGGAACTATTACCATGAATAAATTCACGGTAACGGCTCTTAACGACTACATAAAGGACGTTCTGGACAGCGATTTTCTTTTGCAAGAGATATACGTTGAAGGGGAAGTTGCTGATTATAAGAAAAACAATTCGGGCCATTTATATTTTTTGATTAAGGATGAGAGCTCCAAGATTAAGTGCGCCTTCTATTGTTATAAGAATGAAGAAGAGATCACGCTTGAGAATGGCATGAAGGTCTTTATCAAAGGAAAGATATCTACTTACGACCAAAACAGCACTTACCAGATCAATGTTGATTATGTGGAAGAGCTTGGTATAGGTAAGCTTAAGAGAGAGTTTAGAAAAACGCTTGAAAAGCTTGAAAAGGAAGGCCTTTTTGACGAAGAATTTAAACAAGAAATACCAAAGTACCCTAGAAGACTTGGCTTAATCGCTTCATCAACAAGTGCCGGCTTTAGAGATATAGTAAAGGTGCTTAGACGAAGGACAAATATGATTGACATAATTTTATATGACTCCTTCGTTCAAGGGGATATGGCTGTAGCTAATATTAACAGTGGACTGGATTACTTCAATCAAAAGAACGATGTTGATCTCATTCTTATTGCAAGAGGCGGCGGCAGTTACGAAGAACTAGCTGTTTTTAACGATGAGAGCATGGCGAGAAAGATATTTGCATCAAAGATTCCTGTTATGACAGCTGTTGGTCACCAGATAGATAGCTTTATAGCTGATCTTGTAGCAGATAAGAGATGCGCAACGCCATCTGAGGCGGCTGAAATTATATCCAAGTACTATTATGAACTACCTGATATGCTTGATCAAAGCATAATACAGATAAGTTTTTTAATGAATCACTATATTTCAAGTGAAGAAGCCAATTTAAAGAACAAAAGAGATTTGATTAATAGCTTAAACACTAAAACCCTAATTGATAATTTTTATTCAAAGACAAATAATCTTATGATATTAATTAAAAAAGAGATGGATAAGTACATTTATGCGAAGGAGAAAAAAGTCGATATGCTTGCTTCAAGACTAATTTATTCATCCGTAAGTAAAAGGATAGACGAAGCGAACAACACCATTGACAAGAGAATTGTTAATATTAATCAAGCTATGAACAATAAGCTGAGCGCTATGACAGAGGATTTGCAAAAGTTTAAGCTAAGGCTTACAATAAACGATATTTACAAGACTTTAAGAAGAGGTTACTTCTTAGTATGTGATTTAGATAATAAAACCATAAAAGATGCTAATGATATAAAAGTAGACTCGGATATATTTATTAAATCGTACAATAGCAGTATTAAAGCTCATGTGTTGGAGGTAAATAATGACATTAAATTATGAAAAAACATTAGATAACTTAGACGATATTCTTGAAAAACTACAAAGTCAAGAGCTAAGTTTGGATGAAAGCATAGATGAATTCGAAAAAGCGGTTAAACTTTACAAAGAATTGAATAAAAAATTAAGCGAAGCTAAGATGAAAATTAAAAAGATTGAGATAGACGACTTAAATCTATCAAAAGAGATTGATTATGACGTTGAAGACAATGACTTTGAAACTATAGACTCATTCAAAGACTTTGGCGAAGCACGTGACGACGAACTGGACTATGACGATGATGAATATTAATACATTTAAAGAGGCCTTTGACAAGAGGCTTCCTATGGAGCTAAAGCCTTACCTTAATGATGACGTCATCTCAGAGGCCATAGAATACGCTTCATACGATGCAGGCAAGAGACTTAGACCCTTTATACTATATAGCCTTGGAAATGAGCTAGAGCTCGATAAGAAGTTAATTAATGCCTTTGCAGTCGCACTTGAGCTAATACACAATTACTCCTTAGTTCATGATGATTTGCCAGCTATGGATAACGATGAGTATAGACGCGGCAAATTCACAGTTCACAAGAAATTTGGCGAAGCAAACGCAATTTTGTGCGGTGATGCACTTTTGAACTTATCAATGGAGTATTTAGCTCACAAACTTAGAGATAATGATAATAAAAACATATTAAAAGCAATGAGCTATATGTATAGATCATCAGGCATTAAAGGCATGATACTTGGCCAGTCAGAAGATATTCGCATGGAAAGTGGCGAGACAGGCGAATATACTTATGATGAATACAAGGCGATGATACTTAATAAGACAGGAAGACTTTTTAATATAGCTTTTCTTGTTCCGTGCATATTAGCAGACAAAGATGAAGAGACAATGAAAAACGTATTAATCTTCTCAAGACTATTTGCAATGAGCTTTCAAATTAATGACGATTTAGATGATTTGAAAGAAAATAAAGAGATAGATGGCAACAATATACTTAAGTTTCATTCACTTGAAGAAGCAAAAGAGATACTTGAAGAAAATTTAAAGAAGATGAAGGCACTTCAAGCAAAGCTTAATTATGAAACAACAAAGTACTCATTAGAATTAATTAAATAATATATATCTAAAACATATTGATTTTAAATCAGTATGTTTTTTTTATTTTTTTAAGTTGATTATTAATCTGTATGTGATATAATATTTAGGCTCTATGTCAAATATTGGGGAGACTTATTGATTTAAGTCTCTCTTTTTATGTTAAAACTAACATTTGCACGTTTTTAATTTATATACTTAAAATAACACAAATTTATGTAATTTTTGCATGACTAATAAACCTATATAGGCTTATTAGGTTTTTATGATGTTTTATATATATATTTTAGTCTAAAAGCATTATTCTTTTTCTGAACCTCTCGAAGTTTCTCATACCAAAGCTGTTTCTTTTTAGTGTCTTTATCTTTGTATGTTTTCCTTCTAGTGCTCCATTTGAATGTTTGTAGTCAAATGAGTTTGTAATTTCATCAGACCAGTTTGTAAAGGCTGTTATACATGATTTAAACTCTTTAAGTTTTGATTTTTTACATATGTCTATCCATGCGTTTACCTTGTATTGTGCTTGTTCTTTGTTTTTCTGCACTAGAACTTCTTGATAGAAGGATTCTTTTAAGCCATATGCTAGTCTTAGCTCTTCGCTTATCTCTAGCATTAGAGCTGCTTCTCGCTTTTGATCATCATTAAGTTTTGGCATTGGTTTTGTAAGTATGCTTTTACTTCTTTTTAGGTATATTCTCATTTCTGCTGATGTATCTTTTTGTATTCTCTTTCTTACGTTTTCTAAGCTCCAAGAGACTTGTCTTACGAAGTGATATTTGTCTGCTATGTGTACTGCGTTTTTAAAGTATGCGTTTTTAACGTTTTTAAATGTTTTTGACATATCGCTAACAAATATCTTTACATTTTCTCTTTCTTCTTTTGGTATGTTTTTAAAGTATTCAAACAAAATATTTTCTTGCCTACTTTTAACTATGTCTATGATTTCATGTGTTATGCCATCTAGAAGTGAGCATTGATACTTGTATGAACCGCTGTCGCCTTTAAACTCGTCTATTAAAAGTACTTTTGGAAGACTTTTTCTCTCTACTGATAGGTAAGATAGGACTCTTGTAACTGTTGATGTGCTTACTGAGTATCTTCTTGATATTGACTTTATTGAGTAAAGTTCTCTAAACTCTCTAGCTATGGATGCTACTAGTCTTTTTGTCATGGTCATTTTCTTTGCTACTAGTTCTGTTTTGCTATCAATTCTTTTCCCGCAGCACTTACAGTTGTACCTAGTTTTTCTTAGGTTTATTATGCATTTTTTACCATGCATCTGTGTATCTTTTATCTTTTGAGTTCTGTGATCATGAACCCAGATATGTTTAGAACCACAGTATGGGCAGCTTTTTAACTTTTTTGTCTGTGCTTCTATAACTACTACATTTTCACCTTCTTTAAAATTGTTAACAACTACATCTTTACAAGCTAGCAAATTTATGGTATTATATTCTTGCACTTGTACACACCTCCTATGTTGTAGTGGTATTTTAAGTATAGGATAAAATGTGTGCAAGTGCAACTTTTTTTTGTAATTTTATCAAAAAAATATCTATTGAGGTTTTACTCCCCAATAGATATTATACAGCCAATATTTATAGATATAAATTTGCAATGAGGGGGCTATAAATCATGAAGAAGAATGCTATCATATCATTTTGTCTTATAATGCTATTATTAATAGTATCAATTTTTTCTTATAATAACTATATTAACACTAAGACTAATGACATAAGGGCAATTAATTTAAAAGACTTGGAGCATAAAGAATTTAATTTAAGTAAAGAGGATTACATAGAAGATTTTAATTTCGCATACAATACCTTGAAAGAGCATTATCCATTTTTTGAAGTTAATAAAAAATTATATGGTGTTGATTGGCTAAATAATAAAGAGAAGTATGAAGCATATATTGCAGAATCAAAAAATGATGCAGACTTCTTTAGTAGAATGACTTCTGTTTTAGACGAACTTCACAATAGACATACTCATTTAATGCCAGAAGATTATGCAATGTTTATGTATGTCAATTATTATCCTACGCCAAAGAATGCTTGGAGACATGATATTGCTAAAATGTATGAGAAAGACAATGTTCGAAGAAGATACAATATTAATAACGAAACAGTAAAGAAATATGTCGATGCAAATATAAAGAAGGACGATGAAGTAAATAAGACTTATTCTAAAAATCTTATGACTGAGAATATAATTAAAGATAAACTTGCTTATATCAGAATTAGCTCACTTATAGGTATGGAATACATCAATCAAGATAGAGACATTGTTATTAATTATCTGAATGAAATAAAAGATTATCCTTTCTTAATAATCGATATAAGAGGCAATGGCGGTGGTGACAGCAGATATTGGGCTGATTTTTTACTTCCTAAAATAATAGATAAAAAATACGAAACAAAAGATTATCTTTTTATTAAATCAGGAGAATTATATAAAAAAATATTTGAACAAATGCATTTTAATAATGACTTAAAAACATTTTTAGATAAGTCTTCATTTAGTATTGATGTGAAAGATATTCTTAAAGATTTTGATGGCTATTTAGTTGGTGGTAGTATAATAGGGCCAAGTGAAGACTCTATTCACTTCAAAGGAAAGATATATCTTTTAGTAGATAATGGAGTTTATTCTTCGGCTGAGATGCTTGCCTCATTTTGCAAAGAAACTAAATTGGCTACCTTGGTAGGAAGCAGAACAGGTGGTGACGGTATTGGCTTTGACCCAATGCAAGTAGACCTTCCTAATACGGCCTTTGTTATGAGATTCTCAAATGTAATGGGTGTAACTGAGTCTGGTTCTATAAACGAATTAGATCAAACAGTGCCAGATATAATTGTTCAAGAGAGTGAAGAGGACAAGACAGGCTATTTAGAAAATCAAAGAATTATAAAAGCAGTGATGAGAGATGCTGGTCTTAGTAAATAGATATGAAGTAATATACAATATGTATTGAAAGAAAATTTATAAAAAATTTATAAAAAATACTTGAAATATTGATACTTATATGATATAATCTAATGGTTAATGTGATAAGAGAGGTGAAAAAAATGAAAAAGGACATACATCCAGAATTTAAAGAAGTAACTGTTACATGCGCATGTGGCAACACATTCGTTACAGGATCAACAAGAGACGAGTTAAAAGTAGAAGTTTGCTCTGAATGTCACCCATTCTTTACAGGTAAACAAAAGTTTACTGAACGTGGTGGCCGTGTAGAGAAATTCAAGAAGAGATACAAAAAAGACGAAAATTAGCAGACTTTTTTCTGCTAATTTTTCATTATATAGGTGAAAAAAATGAAAAAGAATTTTAAAACAAGTATAGGTGGACAAGCTTTAATCGAAGGTATACTTATGAAGGGACCAGAGAAGACTTCTATTGCCGTTAGAAAACCTGATGGCAAGATAGAGGTAAGTGTAAAAGATGATAGCAAGAAAAATAATAAGCTCATCTTTAAGATACCATTCATAAGAGGTATATCTAAGCTTGTGGACTCAATGTCTGAAGGCACTAAAGCTCTCTATTATTCTGCCTCTTTTTATGACGATGAAGAGGATAAAAAAGAAACTAGTAAATTTAAGGATACTTTGTTTAATATTTTTACTTTTGTTTTTTCTTTTTTTATAGCTATAGCACTTTTTGTTGTAATTCCAACATTCATAGCTAACTTCTTAAAGGATAAAATCAATAATATATTCTTACTAAACTTTGTTGAAGGCTTGATAAGGATATCTATATTTTTAGTATATATAAGTTTAATATCGAATCAAAAGGATTTAAAGAGAGTATTCATGTACCACGGCGCTGAGCACAAAACTATCTTCGCTTATGAGAATGGCCTTGATCTTACTGTTGAAAATGTACAAAAGATGAGCAAGTACCATCCAAGATGCGGAACAAGCTTTTTGTTTATGGTTATGCTTGTATCAATAGTAGTGCTGTCATTCTTTGGATGGCCATCTCCAGTAATGAGAGTAGTCTCAAGAATTATAGCTCTGCCACTAGTAGCTGCTATATCATACGAGATCAATAGACTCATAGGCAAGTACGATAACGTGGGCTTTTGTAGGGCTGTTGCTAAACCAGGACTATGGTTACAAAAGATTGCTACTGTCAAAGAGCCTGATGACGATATGGTTGAAGTAGCGATAGCGGCGGTTAAAGAAGTAATACCTAGTGAAGAAGGTTTAGACGCTTGGTAGTTAAAGATATTATAAGAAAAGCTTTAGCTGATATTGAAGCATCGGGAAAAAATATACTTAATCCAATGGGCGAGATATATATACTTCTAGAGCATATAACGGGCAAGGATAAGCTGTTTTTAAGCTTGAACAAAGATTTTGATATTAATGAAGAAGAGTTTTTTGCGCTTCTTAATAGGAGGTTAAATGACACGCCCATGGCTTACATCATAGGCAAGAAGTATTTTAGAAACATTGTTCTAAAAACTGATGAAAGAGCGTTGATACCTAGGTTTTGTACAGAGGAATTAATTGACATTGTTAATGGCTTTATAAAACCAAATGACAGTGTATTAGACATGTGTACGGGAACTGGAGCTATAGCTCTTGCTATTAAAGAAGAAAATACAAAAGTTGATGTTACTTGCTCGGATATTTCTGAAGATGCACTTAATTTAGCTAAGGAAAATTCTGAATTAAACAATTTATCTATAAATTTCATTTTATCTGATTTATTTGAGAATATTAGTGGAACTTATGATATACTAATATCGAACCCACCATATATATCTAGTGAAGAATATATGGGCTTGGAAGAGGATATATTTAAGGAGCCAAAGCTTGCCTTAGTAGGCGGAACTTTGGGCTATGAATACTACGAGAAAATCATTAAACAGGCTAGAGAAAAGATTAAACGCATGGTATTTTTCGAGATTGGATACAATCAAGGAAATATTGTAAAAGATATATTAGAAAAGAATAATTATAAAGATATTAAAATCTACAAAGACCTTGAAGGCTTTGATAGATTTGTTTCTGCCTGCATTTAGGAGATGAGAAAATGTTAGAAAAATTAAATTTTATTGAAGACAAGTATAAAGAACTTGGCGAAAAAGTCATGGATCCAGATCTTTTGAAGGACATGAAAGAGTATCAAAAGACAATGAAGGAATACTCTGACTTAAAGCCAATAGTTGATAGATATAAAGAGTATCAAGGTTATTTAAATGAACTTAAGGATACTGAAGAGATGCTTGGCGAGAACCTTGATGATGAGATGAGGGAACTTGCTAAGGAAGATTTAAAGAATTTACAAGAAAATATTGCTAAGGCCGAAGAAGACCTTAAAATTATGCTTATACCAAAGGACCCTAATGACGATAGGAACGTTATCGTAGAAATTAGAGGCGGTATAGGCGGCGAAGAAGCTGCACTATTTGCTGGAGACTTATTTAGAATGTATTCTATGTACGCTGACAAGAGAGGCTACAAAACTGAAGTCATGAGTACGAACGAAACTGGTATAGGCGGCTTTAAGGAAGTTATCTTTATGATAAATGGTAAAGGCGCTTACTCAAGACTAAAACACGAATCAGGCGTTCACAGAGTTCAAAGAGTTCCTGAAACAGAAGCCTCCGGTCGTATACACACATCAGCAGCTACTGTTGCTGTTATGCCTGAAGCTGATGACGTTGAGATAGAAATCAATGAAAACGATTTAAAGATAGACGTTTATAGAGCTAGTGGTCACGGCGGACAATGCGTTAACACAACTGACTCTGCTGTTAGAATCACTCACGTTCCTACAGGACTTGTAGTTACTTGCCAAGACGAAAAATCACAATTAAAGAACAAAGAAAAAGCAATGAAGGTTCTTAAATCAAGACTATATGACAAGATGCTACAAGAACAAAATGATGAACTAGCTAAGCTTAAAAAGGGCCAAGTAGGTTCAGGAGACAGATCTGAAAGAATTAGAACATATAATTTCCCACAAGGAAGAGTAACTGATCATAGAATCAATTTAACTTTATATAGATTGGAAGACTTTTTGAACGGGGATTTAGATGAGATGATAGACGCTCTACTAACTCACGAACAAGCAGAAAAATTAAAAGAATTGGAGGCATAAGATGAAAGCATCTCTTAGTATTAAGAAATCGATTTTAGCTTTGCAACACTTGATTGCTATGTTTGGGGCTACAGTTTTAGTTCCTATACTTACAGGACTTGATCCTTCTGTAGCACTTTTCAGTGCTGGCTGTGGTACACTTATATTCCACTATTGCACAAAGAAAAAAGTGCCAGTATTTTTGGGTTCATCATTTGCATTTATACCAGTTATAGTGCAAGTAGCTGAGCAATATGGCGATCTTAGATACGCTCAAGGCGGTATGCTGGTAGCAGGTTTAGTCTATGTATTATTTTCGTTCTTCATTAGAGGCATAGGCATAGAAAAAATACAAAAGATACTACCACCACAAGTAATTGGACCTATGATTATAGTTATAGGCTTCAATCTATTGCCAACAGCGTTTAATATGGCGAAGACATCATATATAGTAGCTGGACTTACACTTGCAGTTGCTGTAGCTTGGCCATATTTAGTTAAAGGTTTCTTAAAGCAAATATCTATACTCGTTGCAGTAATATTTGGCTATATACTATCAGTTGCTTTAAATCTTGTTGACTTTACACAAATTAATAATGCTCAATATTTTGCGGTGCCAAACTTTACTTTGCCACTGTTTAATATTGAAGCCATTATAATCATTGTTCCAATAATATTTGCTGTATTTATGGAACACTTAGGCGATATCACTACTAATGGAGCAGTAGTTGGACAAAACTTTGTAGAAGATCCAGGTCTTAACAGAACTTTACTTGGCGATGGTTTAGCAACAGTATTTGCTTCACTTATAGGTGGACCAGCTAACACTACTTATGGCGAAAATACAGGAGTTTTAGCTATTACAAAGAACTACGATCCATCAATACTAAGACTTGCAGCAGTCTTTGCCATCATCCTAGGCTTTGTTGGCAAGCTTGGAGGTTTCTTAAGAACTATACCACAAGCAGTTATGGGTGGCATATCAATTATGCTATTCTCAATGATAGGCTTTATTGGTTTTAGAAACATTAGAGATAATCATGTTAAATTAAATATAAAAAATATCATAGTTATGGCAGCAATTCTTTTCATAGGATTTTCAGGCGGTTTATTTAAAGAGCTGTTCGGCTTTACTATAGAGCTTCCTATAACTGAAAGTATCAGTCTTAACGGACTAAGCTTAGCAGCTATAGTTGGTATTTTATTAAATGCTATTCTTAATGGAGTGAAGAAGGATGCTTGATATTGATCTTTTGGTCCAAGAAGTAAAAAAATCAAAGCATATGGTTTTCTTTGGAGGTGCAGGTGTTTCGACTGAGAGCGGTATACCTGACTTTAGAGGAGCAGGTGGCCTTTACAATGACAGGCTTTATGAAGGATATGAACCAGAAGTAGTTTTGAGCAATTTATTTTATCATGCGCATCCGGATATATTCTTTGACTTTTGTAGAGATAAAGTTATTTACGAAAATGTTAAGCCAAACGAAGGACATAAGGCGCTTGCAAGACTTGAAGAGATGGGTATATTAAAAGCAGTTATCACTCAAAACATAGATAATCTACATCAAGACGCTGGCAGCAAGAAAGTTATTGAGCTTCACGGCAATATTAACAGATCTTATTGTACTAAGTGCCATAAAGAGTTTGACGCAATGTATATCAAGCACTCAAAAGGTGCTTGTACTTGTGATGAGTGCGGCGCATTGATTAAGCCGGATGTTGTTTTATACGGAGAGGCACTAGACAATAATGTTATGTCTGAAGCTATAAATGAAATATCTATGGCTGATTTGCTTTTAGTTGCTGGGACATCACTAAAGGTATATCCAGCAGCGGGACTAATTAGATACTTTAATTCAGACAATTTAGTAATTATAAATAAGGATAAAACATCTTACGATAGATATGCAAAACTTGTTTTTCATGAGGGTTTTGGAAAGATATTAAAAGAAGTGGTGGATAGAATTGACATATGATGCTATAGTCATAGGAGCAGGTGCAGCAGCACTATTTTTTGGGGCTCTTAATAAGGATAAATTAAATATACTTATGCTTGAGCGGAACGATAGAGTCGGCAAAAAGCTCCTTACTACTGGCAATGGCAGGTGCAACTATACTAACACTAAGCTTAATGAAAACCTTTATAACGATAAGAACTTTACTTCATATATGATTGAGAAATATGGCTATGAGGTAATTTTAGAAAAGTTCAAAGCCATGGGCATATATCCATATATGGAGGATGATAGAGTCTATCCTATGTCATTACAAGCATCAAGCGTCCTTGACGTACTTAGATATGAAAATGATAGAAATAATATAGATATAAAAACTGATGTCTTTGTAAAAAGCTTTCATAAAGATGGTGATATCTTTATACTTAAGGATCAAAACGCAAATATTTACAAGAGCAAGAGCTTAGTTATAGCTTGTGGCGGCGCTGCTATGCCGAAATTTGGTTCAGACGCCAATCTATTTAAGCAAATAAAAGAGCTTGGTATATTTGTAATTGATACAAAGCCAGCACTAGTACCATACGAGTGTGATTATAAGTACTTAAAGCACTTAGATGGATTTAGAGTAAAAGCAAAACTAAGTTTAAAAAAAGCAGGTAAGATTATTAAAGATGATGTAGATGATGTTTTATTTACAAAATATGGTTTATCGGGGCCAACAGTCTTTCAATTATCTAGATACATTAAGGGCAAGGAAAGTGCTTATAAATTTAGCATAGACTTTTTTTATACTTTTACTGAAGAAGAAATGTTTGCTTTATTAAGCGAAAGAAGAAAAGATTTAGGGCACAAGAGTCTGGATGAATTTTTTATTGGTCTTATACACAAAAGGCTTATAATTCCTGTGATAGATAGACTTGGCCTTGCTAAAGAAATGCTTGCTAAGGATTTAAGCGATAATGATTTACATAAAATAATAAAAATATTAAAAGATTTTGAATTAGATATTATAAAAAATAAAGGCTATGGCATTGGCCAGATAAGCCTTGGTGGAGTAGCTAGTAAAGAGATAAATAATAAGACTATGGAGTCAAAGAAAGTTCATGGACTATACTTCATCGGGGAGGTAATTGACATAGACGGCCCATGTGGAGGCTACAATCTAAGCTTTGCGTGGTTATCTGCCATGGCGGCATATGACGATATAAGATCGAGGTGGAAGGCTTGATAAATTATCAAAAGAAATTTTATGAATATAAAGAAAAAGGTAAAAAGATAAATGTTTCCTTACTAGGAGCCGGCTTTATGGGTAAGGCGCTGGTAAGTCAATATATACAAAGCGGGGTTTTAAATCCCTTATTAATATCTTCAAGACATATTGAAGATGCGATTGATGCTTATCTTGCAGCGGGTATTGCTAGAGAAGATATTATTAAAATCACTAGCGCTGACGAAATTAGTGATTTAAATAAGTATTATATATGTGAGGACAAAGAGCTTTTATACAAATCAGAGCACATTGATTATGTAATAGATGCGACAGGTGAGCCAATTGTCGGCACTGAAATCAGTTACAACGCTTTAATGAATGGCAAAAACGTAATTACATTCAATCTAGAGAGCGATGTCTGCGTTGGAACAGTGTTTTCAAAGATAGCTGAAGAAAAAGGACTTATATATACAGGCATAGATGGAGACGAGCCAGGAACAGTTCTTGAGCTTTACAATGAAGCTAAAATAATGGGCTTTGATGTTTTAGCCATTGGCAAAGGAAAGAACAATGTAGTCGATTTAGAAGCTAATCCAGACACAGTAAGTGAATCTGCCAAAGAAAAGGGAATTAAAAAAGAGATGCTAGCAAGCTTTGTAGATGGCACTAAGACCATGGTCGAGATGGCTACTATGAGTAATGCGACTGGATTTAGAGTGGATGTCGATGGCGGACACGGAATCAAATCCGATATCAAATCGCTCGACAAGAAACTTTGTCTTAAATCAGAAGGCGGCGTGCTTAATTCATACGGCATAGTTGATTATGTCAATGGCATAGCGCCAGGCGTCTTTGTCATAGTTAAGAGCGACTTGAAGAAGATTGATCACTTAATGAGATTTCTAAAGATGGGCGAAGGTCCAAATTATGTTTTATACAGACCTTACCATTTGACCAGCATAGAGACTATAAATACAGTATTAAAGGCACATTTCGACAAGCTCGAAGCTATAAAACCTATATCTGAAATACCATACTCAGATGTAGTTGCTATTGCTAAGAAGGACATGAAGAAAGGCGAGAAGCTTGATTACATCGGAGGCTACACTTTTTATGGCAAGTGCATAGACTTTGAAAAGTCAAGAGAAAAGAATTTAGTGCCTATATCCGTCATAAACGAAGGCGCAGTCCTTAGTAGAGACATTAAAAAGGGCGAAAATATTGATTATAATAGCGTAGAACTTGATAGTGAGACGCTTGTATATAAACTTAGAAAAGAAATAGAAGCAAAGTACGAAGCTTCAAGGAGGTAATTATGGACTTAAAAGCTTTATCAAATGATCGCGTAGCCGATAGAGAACATCAAATATCTGAATATTGGAAGAGTATCGATCTACTTAAATTAACAAACGATAAAAGAGATAAGGACAATAGATATGTTTTCTTCGAAGGCCCACCAACTGCTAATGGCAAGCCTGGTATACATCACGTAAGTGGTAGAACACTAAAGGACTCTGTCTGCAGATATAAGGTTATGCAAGGCTACTACGTAAACAGAAAAGCCGGTTGGGATACACACGGACTACCTGTTGAAATTGAAACTGAAAAACAATTAGGACTTCATAATAAACAAGATATAGAAAAGTATGGCGTAAAAGAGTTTAATGAAAAATGTAAAGAGTCAGTATTTAAGTATGAGTCACTATGGAGACAGATGACTGAAAAGATGGCTTATCTAATCGATCTTGACAATCCATATATAACTCTTGATAATGACTACATCGAATCTACTTGGCATATACTTGATAAGATGTTTAAGGATGGACTAATTTATGAAGGTCACAAGATTATGCCTTATTGCCCAAGATGCGGTACAGGACTTGCTTCACATGAAGTAGCTCAAGGCTATGAGATGATTAAAACTGAATCAGCTTATGTCAAGTTCAAAAAGAAAGGTACTGATAACGAGTACTATCTTGCATGGACAACAACACCATGGACACTTCCTTCAAACGTAAGCTTAACAGTTAATAAAGATTTTGATTATATAAAGATAAAACACAAAGAAAATGGCGAGATACTTTACTTAGCTAAGGCACTTTTCAAACAAGCACTTGAAAAAGATGCAGAAAATTATGAAATAATAGCTGAGATGAAAGGCTCAGACCTAGTTGGTGGAGAGTACGAACAATTATTACCATATTTACCATGCGATAAAAAAGCCTTCTTCATAACAGAGGCTGATTACGTTACTATGGAAGATGGTACTGGTATAGTTCACACAGCACCAGCTTTTGGTGAAGACGACTATAACACATCTAGAAGATATGATTTACCAGTTCTTAATCCAGTTGATGAAGAAGGTAAGTTCACAGATACTCCTTGGAATGGCATGTGGGTTATGGATGCTGACCCATTAATCATTGATGAATTAAAGAAAGAAAATAAATTATACAGAAAACAAAAGATTGAGCACAACTATCCACATTGCTGGAGATGCCACACACCACTTCTTTATTATGCAAAACCATCTTGGTATATAGAAGTAACTAAGTTTAAAGATAAAATTGTTGAAAATAACAATACTGTTAATTGGTATCCAGACTATGTTGGTGAAAAGAGATTTGGTTTCTGGTTAGATAACCTAAAGGATTGGGCTCTATCTAGATCAAGATACTGGGGAACACCACTACCAATTTGGAAGTGCGAAGACTGCGGTCACATGGAAAGCGTTGGCTCAAGAAAAGAGCTTAAGGAAAAAGCTATTGAAGATATAGATGAAAATATCGAATTGCACAGACCATATGTTGACGACGTTCATCTAGAGTGTCCACACTGTCATGGCAAGATGACTAGAGAAAAGGATGTAATCGACGTTTGGTTTGACTCAGGCGCAATGCCATTTAGCCAATGGCACTATCCATTCGAGCATACTGATGACTTTGACCACAAGTTCCCAGCAGACTTCATCTGTGAAGGTATAGACCAAACAAGAGGCTGGTTCTACAGCTTACTTGCTATATCAACATATATGACTGGCAAGGCTCCATATAAAAACGTTCTTGTAAACAACTTAGTACTTGATAAGTACGGCAAAAAGATGAGTAAAAGCAGGGGCAATACCATAGACCCATTCGAGCTATTTGATGAATATGGTGCAGATGCTGTAAGATGGTATCTATTATACGTATCACCAGCTTGGACTACTAAGAAAGTCGATGTAGATGGTCTAAAAGATATTAGCTCAAAATTCTTTAACACACTTAGAAATGTATATAACTTCTTCTACATGTATTTACAAACTGATGGCATTGATCCAAAGACATTAGACGTGCCATATGAAAAGAGAAGCGATATAGACAAGTGGATACTTGCTAAATATAACAAACTTCTTCTAAATATCGAAGAAGAGATGGATAAGTTTGAGCTAACAAATGTAGTTAGAATGATACAAGACTTTGTTGTTGAAGATATATCAAACTGGTATATCAGACGTTCAAGAAGAAGATTCTGGGCTACAGAGCTTGATGATGACAAGAAGGCAGTTTTACAAACAACCTACGAAATACTTCTTGGAGTATCTAAGGTCATAGCTCCATTTGCTCCATATACAGCAGAAGAATTCTATCAAAGACTTGGCGATTTAGAATCAGTTCACATAGACTATTATCCAAAGGCTAATAAAGACCTAGTCGATGAAAAACTTATTTACAAGATGGATCTAGTTCGTACACTTGTTAAACTTGGTAGATCATCAAGAGAAAACGCTAAGATCAAGGTAAGAATACCTCTTAACGAGATAGTTATCGACGGTAAGTATAGGGAAGACTTAGAGGACTTAACTGACTTAATCAAGGAAGAGCTTAATGTTAAGCACGTTTACTACGAAGATGATTTGAAAAAGTACATGAACTTCAACTTGAAGCCGAACTTCAAAGTTGCTGGCTCAATACTTGGATCAAAGATTAAGGACTTCACTAAATATCTATTAAATGTTGATAGCATAGACTTTGTGGACAAGCTTGACCACGCTGATCAAACAGTTGAGCTTAATGGCGAAGCGACTAAAATCAAAAAAGATTATGTAGATGTAAGAATTGAGTCCAAAGAAGGCTTTAATGTTGAAATGGAAAATGGTGTCTTTATCATACTTGATACTAAGTTAACAGGTGAACTTCTTGATGAAGGCTACTTAAGAGAGTTTATATCAAAGGTACAACAACTTAGAAAGCAAAATGACTTTGATGTACTAGACAAGATAAAGATCTATGTTGATGCAAATGATGATTTGAAAGCTATCTTTGAAAAGTTCAAAGACTTTATACTAAAAGAAACAGTTGCAGATAGCATTGAATACAAAGAACTTGATGTAGAAGAAACAGACTTAAATGGTAAGACTGTAAAGATATTTGTTGAAAGAATATAAATTAACTAAGACTAGGGCAGATGCTCTAGTCTTTTTTTGCAAGTAAAAGGCCAGAGCAAATGCTCTGGCCATTGATTTATAAATTATTTTTTTCTTTTAATCGTATTCATTATGTCTCTTGCAACGGTTCTACCTATTTGATAAGTAAAGGCACTGAAGACTCTCTTTAACATTTTATCGGCAGTACTTTCATTTCTCTTCTTTTGATTTTGTTTTGTTCTGTATTCTTTTTGTGCATCTTTTTCTGCTTTTTCTGCTTCCATTTCTTTATTGATTTGGATGTATCTTTCACTAAGTATCTCGTATGCTGATTCTCTGTCAATTGGCTCTTTGTACTTAGAGTTAAAATCTGAACTATTAATAATGTCATTAAACACAGCTTCATCTATCATACCAATCTTTGACATAGGTGGCCTTATAAGAGTTATCTCAGCTATGGATGGCTCGCCATCTTCATTAAGCGTTGAGACCAAGGCTTCACCAGTTTTTAGATTAAGTATAGCTTTTTCACTGTCGAAGTTTGGATTTTTTCTAAAACTATCTGCAGCATATTTAACATTCTTAATTTCATTAGGAGTGTAGGCTCTTAAAGCATGTTCGATCCTGTTAGATAGCTGGCTTAAAACTTCTTCAGGTATATCCTTAGGGTTTTGCGTAACAAAGAAGATGCCAACACCCTTAGACCTGATAAGCTTGATAATAGTAACGATGTTTTCAAGCATCTTTTTATTCAAGTCTTTAAAAATTAAGTGAGCCTCATCTAAGAATAATACTAGTTTAGGTTTATCAAGGTCACCAACTTCATCAAGACTAGTAAATATCTGACTAAGTAGATAGATTACAACTGATTGATACATCTTTGAGTTAAGGTAGAGCTCTGTACAGTTAAGTATGTTTGCTGTGCCTTTTTCACCATTTTTCACTAATAAATCATCTACATCGAAAGATGGTTCGCCGAAGAAGTCAATCGCACCTTCATTTTCAAATCTAATAAGAGTTCTTTGTATAGCATTTATACTTTGCTTAGCTACATTGCCATATTTACTTGAAATATCACTAGAGAAGTCCGCCATATACTTAAGCATAATCTTTAAATCTTTAAAATCAATAAGTTTTAGACCGTTCTCGTCGGCAATTTTATACATAACATCGATGACGCCGCTTTGTACATCATTCAGTCCAAGCATCTTAGATAGTAAAACTGGACCTATATCAGTAACAGATGCTCTTAGCGGAACACCTCTTTTATATATATCAAAAATTTCAACAGGGAAGCTATCAACTTGGTAGTCATCTATACCAAGCTTATTAAGTCTTTCGTCGATCTTATCATTTCTCTCGCCATTCTCAGCTAGACTCATAATGTCGCCTTTAACATCGGTAATGAATGTGTTGATACCATCGTTATTAAGCATCTCACTAATTACTTTTAAAGTAACAGTCTTACCAGTACCAGTCGCTCCAGCTATGATGCCGTGTCTATTTAGCATCTTAGAGTTCAAATATGCTTTTTCGTTCTCTCCACCTAGTAAATATTTCATAAAATCACCTCTCATAAGTATTATAACACATTTTGAAGATTAAAAATAGTCTTGCAAAATAATAATTTATATGATAATATAAATATGTGAAAGATTAAATTTTAAGGAGGATATTTTGGAAATAAATAAGGAAGTAGTCGCTAAAGTATGCGGCAAAGAAATTAAAAAAGAAGACGTTGTAAACTTTGCAAATATGCTTGGACCACAACTAACTATGCAGTTCCAATCAAAGGACGGAGTTAAAAAATTAGTTGAAGAGATGGTTAATCAAGCGATGTTATATAATAATGCTATCGATGAAAAACTAGACGAGAGTGAAGAATATAAAGCTGAGATGGAAAAGGCTAAAGAAAACATCTTAACTAATATGGCTTTTAAAAAGGCTCTTGAATGTGAAGAAGCGACAGATGAAGAACTTAAAAACTATTATAATGAATTTAAGGATGAATTTTCTGAACCTGAATCAAGATCTGCTAGCCACATCTTAGTTGATAGTGAAGATAAAGCAAAGGATATCAAGGCTAAAATTGATAATGGTGAGGACTTTGCTAGCCTTGCTCAAGAACACTCTGCATGCCCATCTAAGGCTAATGGTGGAGACTTAGGTACATTCCACAGAGGACAAATGGTTAAGGAATTTGACGACAAGGTATTCTCAATGAGTCTTGGAGAAATTTCTGAGCCAGTTAAGACTCAATTTGGCTACCATATAATCAAGTTAAATGAGATTAATGATGCAAAAGCTAGATCATTTGACGAAGTTAAAGATGAAGTGCGTGCTCATGTTATGCAAATTAAACAAATGAACGCATTTAAGGCAGTAATTGACAGCTTAAAGGATAAATACAAACCAGAAATATTTGTTTAATGAAAGGATATGAGAGCTGATGAGGCTTGAATTATTTGATTTTATAGATGACACTATAGATTTACTTGAAGAAAATAACGATAAATTAGAAGAAGTAATGGAAATTCTAGAAAATTTCTTTACTAATACTTTCTGTGCTAAGGATCATTTTCTAGCCGCAAGAGGCAGAGTGAAGGAAGCTACTTCACTTAGAGAGAAGATACTTAGAAACAATTTATATACTGAGTACAAGACGCCAGAGAATCTTATGGAGAACATCTCAGATATCATAGGTGTTAGAATTGAATGTAGGTTCATTGATGACGAAAAGAAAATTTATAGAGACTTATTAAACTTATTCAATTATAAAGAGGACAGAGGTTATTACTCAAGCCATATCAATAAAAAGATATATCTAAAGCTATCTGAAGAGCAGCCACAATTACAAAAGAATGGTTTTGAGATCTACAAGATAGACGGCAAGTATGTTGATGATGACGGCAAGAAGATACACTTTGAGCTTCAAATAAAGTCACTTGTCAATGTATTCTGGGGAGACATAGACCACAAAGTCCTATATAAGAACTACAACTATGTTCTTACAGAAGATTTCTTTATAGACATCATGGCAACTATTAAGGATAATTTAACTATGGTTGATAGGCAGCTTATGAGTGTTTATAACCATCTTAATAGGTCTGACTCAACGATACAGGTTAATAAGAAGAAGCAACTTGTTAAGCTTGTATCAAAGACTATACACGATATATTTAAATCAAAGGTTAAGAGCGACTTAGGTTACATTATAGACTACAAGGACTCCTGCGACATGATTAGTGAGTACTTATTTATGAAGGCTCAAAGAAAATCTGCTAAGGATACATCACAAGAGTTTGTTGATTTAGTAGGAAGATTATCAGATATACAGGAAAATCTTGGTCCTATAACAAACTATATAGAGTTTGAGAGAAAGCCTGTGTTTAACGATACTTTCACTCAAAGCTTAGGTGACGAAATACTAAAACTTATAAATACTGATTTTAAGTGGAATTTATTCTTTAGGATAATATTTATTATTGAAAAGGGTACTAATGTTGAAGACTTCGAGGGCTTCATAATATTTTTAAGATATAAGTTCTACGAATCAGTTGCTCTAAGTATTAGAAATAAGGATATGTCAAAGGAAGAGAAAGAGTTTTTAATTAACTACTACCTTGATCAAATAAGCTACGAGTTCAAGAAAAAACCTGAACTTTCATTTATAACTGATGAAAATATTAACGAAATTAATAAAAATATAAGCCTCGAATTAGTTAATATATCTAATTTTGAGGACTTTTCCGAACAAATTTTAGAAAGAGGAGAAACAGATGAGTAAAGATAAAGATTTCATTGATGAACACGATTGCTGCTGCCACGACGAAGACTGCGGCTGCGGACATGATCACGAACATGATGATTGTGACTGTGAAGACACAATGATCATCACTTTAGATGATGGAACAGAGCTTGAATGCGCTGTACTTGATCTATTTAATTACAAAGGAGACGACTACATCTTCTTATTCCCACTAGACGTAGAAGAGGAAGAAGAGTACGTTTATCCTTATAAGTACATCGAGCATGAAAATGGTGTCGATGTTGAACTAGAAGTCGTAGATGACGCAATCATAGACGAACTTATGGAAGAATTTTATAATAAAAACGAGGTAGATGAGTAATATTATAAGCTTTGAGGAAGAGAAAAAACTCTATAGAGTCTACTCAGAGTACTTAAGAAATAAATTTCACACTAAGGTTTATAAGCTTCCTATCAGTCTAAACATAACTTGTCCCAATAGAGACGGCTCAAAGGCTTATGGCGGCTGCATCTTTTGCACAGCAGAGGGAGGCAGCTTTGAGAATTTATCTAACAAACTATCTGTCAAAGAGCAGATTGAACAAAACAAGATAAATATCACGAAGAACCATAAGGCTACTAAGTTCATAGCTTATTTTCAAAACTTTTCTAATACTTATATGCCACTAGATCAGTTTAAGGAAAATATAATGAACGCAATACAGGAAGACGTTGTTGGGATTAACATATCGACAAGGCCTGATTTAATCTTTGATGATTACATGAAGTTATTGAAGGATGTAAAAGATGAGTATAATCTTGAGATAACTGTTGAACTTGGCTTACAGAGCTCAAATGATGAGACGCTTAAGATATTAAACCGCTGTCACAATACTAAGGACTATATAGATGCGTGTGAAACATTATCAAAGTACGGCATAAGAAAGGCAGCTCACTTGATACTTGATTTGCCGTGGGATAGCATAGATGACATATATAATGACGCTAGGCTCATTAACATGACAAAGATGGATGAAGTTAAACTACATAGTTTATATATCATGGAAGGAACTAAGATAGCCCAGATGTATAAAGCTCATGAGTTTAAACTCTTAAACAGAGAAGACTATGTAGATAGAGTAGAAATTTTCTTAACTCATATAAAAGATGATATAATTATACAAAGATTGGTTGGAAGGTCCGATGAAGAGGGAACGATTCATTGCAACTGGGGCGAATCTTGGTGGAGAATAAAAGATTCCATATTAGAACAAATGAAAAGAAAATCAAATTACCAAGGTAAATATTTTAAGGAGGATGATTTTTATGGTTAAATTAATCTTAGGAGCAAAAGGTGCAGGAAAGACTAAGTGGTTAATCAATGGTGCTAACGATGACATTAAGTCAGGTAACGGCAACATTACGTTCTTAGATGTTGAGGACGAACACATATTTTCTCTAGACACTAACGTTAGACTTATTAACTTAAGCGACTACAGTGTAAATTCTATTGAAAAGTTCTATGGCTTCTTGCTTGGAATGCTATCTATGGACTTCGACCTAGAAAAAATTTATATCGACAGTGTTTATAAGATTATCGATATTAAGAAAGAAGATTTAAAATGCTTAGTAAAGAATTTAGATGAAATTTCTGAAAAGCATGATGTAGACATACTTATCAACGTTGACTACGTAGCTGATGAAGTAGACAGTGACTTAAGGAGTTATGTAGAAGAAGTCAAATAATTAGAAAGTGGTATTTAATGCTTTATGTAAAGAGGAAGAATCTTTTTGAGGTATTTTTCGAGAAGAGACATTCTTTGATCATACAGTTCAACAATGGTGACTTGACGAAGAAGGAGTTTCTTCAAGAGAATTTCAATTTTATTACTAGTCTAAACATCAAACCTTTTATTAAGATTGATTCATTTGAAAAGGGCATGTTTAACTACCAATACTATAATTCGCTTGCTAAGTACTATCTGATGCTTGCAAATGAGATAAAAAATACAAACAAGCACAGAAAGTATTTTGTTGAGTACAAAAACACTGGGCTAAGTTTGTATCATCAAAAAGATTTAACGACTATAAGCATACTAAGGCTGGTTGACTTTGAGAATGTTGATGCGTACTACGTTAAAACAAATTCAAAGTTCTTAAATGGCAAGCTTTATGAGATAGTCTTAAGTGATTATAATGAAGCAATCTTCCATTCGAAAGCTTTGTGGCTTGTAGACATTTTGAGAGAGAAGAACGTTTTTAGCGAAAAGAAGAAAGAGTCAGTAATAGATTCGTATATAAATAAACTCTACTAGTATTTTTAGTAGAGTTTGTTTTTTATATTGACTTTTCTATTAGAATAGTATTTGCTCTCTATCATTAAAGAAAGCTTTGTACGCAAGCGATGTAAATATGCTTGTAGTGATACCGACAGTTCCGACTATGGCTATCATGATCGTTATTTGATATAGTATAGCAGACATTGGGTCAGTTCCTGATAGTATTTGACCTGTCATCATACCAGGCAAAAGCACTATGCCCATGCCGAGCATTGAGTTAAGTGTCGGTAGTATGGCGGAGCCAAATGCTTCTCTCGATATTCTTAACACAGCATCCTTAGGTTTTGCGCCAAGCATAAGTGCCGACTCAATCGTATCTCTTTGATCATTGAGAGAATTTTTATAAGAGTTAATAGCAAGACTCATGCCCGTCATTGTATTACCAATAAGCATTCCTGAGATAGTTATGAAGTACCTTGGGTCGTACCATGGTCTAACGCCTACAACGACTATGATGTAGTAGAATATTGACACTAAACTCGATCCTATAAAGCATATTGCTATAAGCTCTTTAAGCTTGATAGATTTAACCTTGCTTCTTTTGTAGACATTAAATATTGCAAACGCTTCCATAATTATAAGTATCAAAACTGTTATCCACGGACTATCGCTCTTTAAAATGTATTTTAGTAAATAGCCTGTTATAATCAATTGAATTGTCATTCTAAGAGAAGCGACTATAATTAGTCCTTGATTTGATAAACCCTTTATCTTAGAAATTACTAAAAGTACTATGATAAATGCAAAAGATAGGGCTAGCTGTAATATTGAAATTTCAGTTAACATACTAGGCCTCTTTAATTGTCGCTATCTTATTCTTTATGCTAATCACTTGATCAGCTAGGGAGAATAGTTTTTCTGAGTGCGATACCATAATTATCTTCTTATCTCTTTCTTTTAAGTACTTAATCACATTACTTATAAGCTTGTATTCGGTCTCTTCATCAAGTGAGGATGTTGGCTCGTCAAATAGATAGACTTCAGCATCCATTGCCAAGACCCTCGCTATCGATAGTCTAGTCTTTTCTCCGCCAGAGAAGTCCTTTGGATTATCATTAAGATCTTTATCAAGCAAAACTATATCAAGCAGTTCTTTTAGTTTCGCATCATCAAGAGTGTCTATATCACTGAATTTTCTAGCTATATTTAAATTGTCTCTCACATTGCCTTCGAAGATAGCGGGGAATTGAGACTGCATAATAACTTTTCTTCTTAATTCATGCGCTTTGAATGACTTAATATTGTCGCCTTTGTATAAAATATCGCCGTTATCAGGGCTTATAAGGTTATCAAGCATCTTTAGAAGAGTAGATTTACCGCTGCCACTTGGCCCCATAATCATAGTAAGGCCACTATCACCAATAGACAGATGCTCTATGTTAATAATATCTTTGAATTTTACATTTTTCAGTTCAAACATCTTAATCCTCCATATAAATAAGCTCTTCATATAAAGCATCAAGCTTCTCATCAATCTCAGTAAGTTTAAAGTTCAAATCGTTAACCCTGTCTATGTCATCGTATATATCTGGATTTGCGAGCTCATTATGAATCTTATCCTTATGTTTTTCAAGCTCTGAAATTTCTTTTTCAAGAGCATCCTTTGCTTGTTTTTCCTTTTTTAATCTTTCTTTTTCTTCTCTCTCTCGCTTTTTATTAAGCTTTGCTTGCGTCTTTGTAATTTCTTCAGGCTCTTCTAAGAAAGCTTCTTCTTCACGCATACGCTTTTTCTTTTCAAGATAATAATCATAGTTACCTAAAAATTCATGAATACCATCGGCTTTAAGCTCAAGTATTTTATTTACAACTTTATTTAGAAAATATCTATCGTGGCTAATTACAAGCAGAGTTCCTTCGTATGAATTAAGAGCCTCTTCCAAAACTTCTTTTGACTCGATGTCCAAGTGATTTGTAGGTTCGTCTAGGACAAGGAAGTTTACATCAGAAAGCATTATTTTACATAGAGAAACTCTAGCTTTTTCTCCACCCGATAGCTCATCAATCATTTTGTAGATATCGTCATCAATAAATAAAAACTTTGCAAGAGCCTTTCTTAGCTCAAAGTAAGTAAGGCGAGGGAAGCTGTCCCATATCTCTTCGGCAATGGATTTATTCACGTCAAGCTTTTCTAGCTCTTGATCGAAGTAGCCGACATTGACATTAGTTCCAAAGCGTATTTCACCACAGTCATGACTTTCTTCACCAAGAATAATTTTAAATAGAGTTGATTTACCAATACCGTTAGCACCGATGATGCCAACATGTTCACGCTTATATATGTTAAAGTTTATATCATTTAATAATTTAAAATCACCAAAGCTTTTATTGATATTTTCAACAGCTAAGACATCGTTACCTGACTCGACCTTCATCCTAAACTTGAAATTAATCTCGCTGTCATCATTGACATCACTTAAGAGCTCAATCTTAGCAAGCATCTTCTCACGAGACTTTGCCTTAATAATGCTTTTTTCAGTAGCGTAAGACCTATATCTTCTGATAATTTCTTTTTGCCTTTCAATTTCTTTTTGCTGATTAATATAAGCCTTCTCTTGAATCGCTTCATTTATCTTTCTTTGCTTGATATATTGCTCGTAGCCCATATTGTACTCATGAGTTGTGTGATCCTTTATAAGAATAACCTTATTACATGTAGCATTTAGAAAATATCTATCGTGACTGACCATAACAACAGTCTTATTAAACGAATTGATGTATTCCTGAAGGAATTCCATTGAGTCAATGTCAAGATGGTTGGTCGGCTCATCCAAGAAAAGTATATCAGACTCTTGTATAAGTGCTTTGGCAAGCATTAGTTTAGACTTTTGTCCGCCGCTAAGAGAGTTAAAAGCCTGGCTAAACTGTTCTTCGCCAAAACCAAGCCCAGTCAAAACCTTTTTTATCTCAGCATCATATGTATATCCGCCTTTCTTTTCGAAGTCTTCAAGTAAAAAGGCATATCTATCCAAGTTCTCTTGACTAGGATCCTTGGCAATGATATCTTCAAAATTCCTAAGCTCCTCTTCAAGATCAGTCAAGTGCTTCATGGACTTCTTCATCTCATCATAAACACTTAAAGAACTTCTGATCGTTGTATTTTGCTCAAGGTAGGCGATTTTAGTATCTTTAGAAATAAATATATCGCCTTCATCATAATTAAGCATGCCAGATAAAATATTAAGTAAAGTTGACTTACCAGTACCATTCATACCAACTATGGCAACTTTTTCGCCTTCATTTATATTAATAGAAACGTTTTCAAAAATTAACTTGTCTATAAAAACTTTTTTTATATTATTACATGCTAGTACAGTCATAAAAACACCTCGATTATATTATAACATATTTTATTAGATGAAAATAAGATAAAATTGCAGTTTTTACTCATGAATTTCAATTTTAGTCAATATATAATCAAATTACAAATAATACACAGGAGGTTTATTATGAATATTATTGAAGTAAAAAATATGAGCAAAAATTTTAAGAAGAAAAAACTTTATAATGATTTTTCATTAGATATTGAAGCCAATACCGTTCATGCGATTGTAGGACCAAACGGTTCTGGTAAAACATCTTTACTAAGGATATTAACGGGTTTATACAAAGAGGACAAAGGTAGTGTTCTGGTTAATGGCGACCATGCAATGCTTCTTGAAAATGATTACTTATATGAAGATAAAACAGGTTTAGAAAATATTAATATCTATGGCTTGTATTTTGGATATGCAAGTAATGTATATAAAAAGTACAGCGACTTATTAGGAATTACAGATGATTTAGATAGAAAAGTATCAACTTATTCAAAAGGAATGAAAAGAAAACTTTCTCTTTTAATTATAGTTCTTATGAATCGAGATATAGTTTTCTTAGATGAAGCGACTAGCGGTGTAGATCCTATATCTAGAGTACAAATAAGAGACTTAATAAAAATACTAAAGGATAAAGGCAAGACTATAGTAATAACAAGCCACGATTTAGCAGAGATAGAAAAAGTAGCTGATAATGTTACTATGATAAAAGATGGAAAAATTTTGTTTACAAAAAACATAGATGATATCAAGGGAGAAAGCCTTGAAGAATTATTTATTGAGGAGGGAAGAAAATGAATGATAATTTAAATATAAATAAAGCTTGTAGAAAATATTTGTTAAAAGATACTGATGTGCGCTTAAATATTGTTTTAACATTATTAATAGCTATTGTATTTAATTTTTTATTATACAAAAATGTATTCGCATCTCGTGGTGATTATTATATATTATTGATGCTATATGTATTTATACTAGGCTTTACAATAATTGGCTCGAACGCTATGGTCGTTAATTTAACAGCTAAAGATAAATTAAATAAACGTATTGAGTTCATACTTGCATCTGGATTTGATATAAAAGATATAATAAAATCATATACTAAAGAAATGTGGGTGATTTCTTCAATTCCATCATTCGTTTTATTCTTCATGACTTATTTAATATATGATTTTAAAATTGATTTTAAACTAATATTTGCAGTATATATTAGTTTAGTTATAATGTTGTATTTTGAAGTGCTTTTATTTAATATAATAAGCTTATATCAAAAGAATTTTAAGTTTTTTAAAAATTTAGTATTCTTTGTTTCAAGTTTATTAATTTATTTAGTAGCTTCTTTTTCAAAGCATATCATAGAGTTTATAGATAAGCATAATGTAAACTTAGTATATGTATTATTAGGGATAAACATTGTATTATTAATAATATTTGCATCTTTTTCAATAATTAAATACAAAAAATTAAGTAATGAAGCTGTTATAGATAAGGAGGGCACATGGTCTTAGACTTAATAAAAAACGATATAGAAAAAAATCTTGATAAGAATGCACTTCTAATGGCGCTTATGGCATTTATATTTACTCTAATACCTGTTTTAGTAGGACAGAGCACAATAAATAATGAGATAATTATGCAGATATTAAAAAGTGATAGCTTAGTTATGCTATTTATAATATTTGCACTTGAGCTTGCAAAGTCAACGATTGTAAATGATAAGATCAGTAAAAGAATAGAGTTTATCTTAGCTAATGGTGTTTCTAAGAATAAAATCATTATAAATTATATAGCATCATTATATTTTTCAACACTTATAATATTAGCACCTTCAATAGTTTTAAGTATGTATACAATGAGTTTATCAATTTATTTAATTTTTAATATGCTCATAACAAGTTTAATATATACTTTACTTATTATATATACAATACTTTTTATTACAAATATGAACAAGATAAATAGATTGCAGATAAATTTCGCTGTTTTGCATATAATTATTTTAAGTGTCTCTTATATAACTTATATATTTACGAATGTTTTAGCGCTATATTTTATAATAAAAGCTTTAATACTCATTGTTTTTCTAATATTATTGGGTATAAATACAAAAAATGAAAGGATAGTTACTACTTATTATTAAATTATGTATAAAAAATTATTAAAAATTATATTAGGGCATTTAGCGGTCATACTATATTGGGGAATATTATATAAATTAAATTTAAGCATAAATGATGCTCCTGTAATAAACTTAGTATCAGTTCTATTGATTTTTACAATATATATATTTTATAAATTGCAACAATAAGTTAGCCACCCAGACATCATATAGACTAAATGTATAGTATAGCTTAAAAGTATTTATTTTTATTAAACTAGATACTTTTAAGCTGTTTTATTTCCTTTATGAACTCTTCTTTTGCAGTTTTGTAATTAAAGATTTTTCTTGGCAAATTATTCATCCACTCGTTTATTCTGTATATTTTTTCTTTTGATACTTCTTCTATTGATGTGCCTTTTTGTATAAATCTTCGTATTAATTTATGTTGACATTCACTAGTTCCTCTTTCCCATGATGTATATGGATGACAAAAATATATATCTACATATTCTGCTAATTCTGATAAGCTTGAAAATTCTGAACCATTATCTGATGTTATACTTTTAAATATTTCTTTGTTTAACTGCGCATTATCTTTTAAGAATTTAAGTCCAATGTCTACTGCATCGGGTGTTTTTCCATGTATTTTTATCAGCTTTTCATATCTTGTTTTTCTTTCTACTAATGTAAGTAGTACTGGATCTGTCTTTTTCTTTTTACCTATAACTGTATCTATTTCCCAGTGGCCGAATTCTTCTCTTGTTTGTATTTTATCTGGTCTTTCTTCTATGGATATGCCAAGCTTTTTCTTGTTTTGTCTTGTTCTTCTTGTGCTATTTTTGTTTTTTCTCTTTACTTTTTCTAGTAGATCTATATTTTTTGTTTTCATTAGTGACTTATTTATCCAGTTGTAGAGGCTTTTTGTTGATGGTATTTCTGATGATGGAAAGAGTCTATTTGCTTTTGCGTATCCAACACATACATCTGGAGACCATTTATCTTTTAACATTTTATTGTCTGCCCATTTAAGAAATTCGACTATATCTATATATTTTGGTCTTCTTCCGCAAGAAGATCTATTGTTTATATATACCTCATAATTAGTTAAGGCAAAGTATTTTTCATCGTAGTAAGTATATGTTTTGTTATTACTTTTTATTATTCTCTTTTGCTTTACTGTGCCTTTCTTTATTGCGTTGTTTATTGTCTGCGGGGCTCTATTTAGCCTTCTTGCTATCTCTCTGTTGCTATGTCCATCTATTTTCCATGCCTGTATTAATGACATTTCATGTAGTGATAGATGTGAATTTTTCTTGCGTTCTGTAAATTCTATGGTATAATTTATATGAGTCATGTGTACCTCCGTATAGTTGTTTTTTTGTTTGTTACTAATACTATACCATATGTACACATGATTTTTTTATTTGGTGGCTAAGTTAATTATACAATCTTCCAATATATATATTTATTTATACTGAGCTTTCTAACAAAAATATTGATAAAAAACATACAATTATATTTTATTTATTATCTTTAGTACCTATAGCATTTAGTTTACAAAAAAATATCTCTTATAAATACATTTTTATAATACTTAGTCTTGTATCTTCATTTATTTATGCTAAAAGATATTTACTCATAGATAACGCTAAAGATATAAACATCTTGCCTATATCTAAAGCTTCAGCACAAGTGTTTACAATTCTTTTAGCTGTCTTATCTTTATTGATGATATATTTATTTGATATAAATTCATTTGTAATAAATGTCTTCATGCATATAATTATGCTTCTCATAGAAAGCTTTTTCCTTATTTTTATCAAAGAAAAAGAACTTAGCTATGAAAAAACTTATAGATTATATTATTTAGCAGAATATATGAGCGAGGAAAGAGATAATTTTGCTAGAGTAATTCATGATGAGATAATACAAGATATTTATGCAAGTAGAAATTATCTATCACTTAAAAATCCTGATGTAGAGTATGCGAAAAAAGTTTTATCGAATCTAGAGTCTAAATTAAGACAGATAATGAAACTTTATCAAGCTAATCTTTTTGAAAGAGCAGATATAAATACATCAATAAGATCAATAATTGACAATGTTTCGTCATTATATAATAAAAGTTTAAATATTGATCTAAATATTGATGAAAACTTCTTAAGTGATAGTGATGTAAAACTAATTAAACTTATATCAGTAGTTTCAAAGGAACTTATTAACAATATTTACAAGCATTCAAAAGCAAGCTTTTTAAATTACAATTTATATAGAGAAGAAAAAAACATTATTATTGAAATTGAAAGCGATGGCTCTAATGATGAAGATTTTAAACGGATTAATGACTCAAAAAGAGGACTGCTTTTACTAAAGTTTTTAATTGATATGAACTCTGGTAGTCTTGATTATGAATTAAATAAGGATATATTGAAAACAAAAGTAATTCTGGAGGTAAGTGATGAAGATAATATTATTAGATGATCATAAACTATTTGGAGCATCAATAAAATTGCTTCTTGAAGAACATGATGAAATTGAGCTTTGTGACTATGTATCAACAATAGACGATTTATTCAAGTATTTACAAATAAAAAATTATGATATAGTACTTTTGGATATAAATTTAAAATCAGAAAAAACTGGTCTTGATTTAATAAAAGATTTGCTTGAAATTTATCCTGATATTAATATCGCAATACTAACATCTTATGATTTAAAAAACTATAGGGAAACTGCTTATAAATTAGGTGTTAGAGATTTTATTAATAAATCAATTGAAATTGATGAATTGATTGAAAGACTAGCTAGAATTTATAAAGGGAATAATAAAATTGTTGAAATCAATGATAAGCCTTTATTAACTAATAGCGAAAAAATTGTTTTGAAAGAATTAGTTAAAGGCAGTAATAAAAAAGATATAGCAAATAAATTATTTATCAGCGAAAGAACTTTATATAATCACATATCTAACATATATTCAAAACTGGGAGTAAATAACGCTATACAAGCATTTAATAAAGCTATAGAGCTTGGTTACATAGATCCGCTTATGTAAAAAAATTATTGCTAAGAAATTCGCTATATGTTATACTATAATTGCTTTAATAATGAAAGGTGTGGAGATATGGCTCGTGATATTACAATAAACGCAATTAAAAGATTACCCATATACTATGTGATTTTTGAAGACCTATACGCAAGGGGCGTTCATAGGGTCTCTTCAAGTGAGCTATCGTCTTACACTAAGTTTACTGCCTCTCAGATCAGGGTCGATCTAAATACTTTTGGCGCTGAGGGTAGACAAGGTTATGGATATAATGTTGAGACCATATACATGGACCTCAAAGGCGTTCTTGGTCTTGATTATAAAAAGAATTTAATTTTGACTGGCGTTGGGAATATTGGTCAAGCAATAATACAATCGCGTGAGTTTGAATCGAGCGGATTTAAGTTTATTGGGCTATTTGATAGCAATCCCAATATGATAGGTCTTAGCTTTAATGGTATCAAAGTTAGAAACATATCGGAGCTTGAGGACTTTGCCAAGAACAATACTATTGATATAGGTGTCATAGCTGTTACTAGTAATAGCGCTAGAGACGTTGCAAGAACTTATGAAAAGATTGGTATAAAGGCGATATGGAATTTTGCTCCGACTGTACTTGATTTAGATAAGGACATTATAGTTGAGAACGTGCCTTTATCTGAGAGCTTATTCACGCTAAACTATTTACTTAAATGTAAAAACGATGGTACTTTTACAAGTGACGATTATGTCAATAGGGCGAAAGATATTGTTTATGATAAGGAATTAGGAAGGTATAGAGAGTCAAAAAAGAGGGGAAGACCTAGAAAGGAGAGTAAATAATGAAGTTAGAATTAATCGACATTAAAAAATCCTTCGCTGGAAAAGAAGTTTTACACGGAATTAATCTAGAGACTAGTTCTGGTAGTTCAACTGCTTTCTTAGGAAGGAATGGAGCTGGCAAAACGACTACTATAAGGATACTTATGGACGTTTTTAAAGCTGACAGCGGCAAGATACTGATTGACGGCGCGCCAATCGACAGAAAAGAGATTAAGCTAGGATATTTGCCTGAAGAGAGGGGCATGTACGCTAAGAGCGCTATACTTGATCAGTTAATTTACTTTGGTAGGATTAAAGGGCTTGATAAAAAAGAAAGCCATAACAATGCTATAGAGCTACTTGAAAAGGTTAAGCTTAGTGAATACAAGGCTAAAAATCTTGATACTCTATCAAAGGGTAATCAACAAAAGATACAAATCATTCAGACATTTATTAATAAGCCTGACATCATTATTCTTGATGAACCATTCTCTGGTCTTGACCCAGTTAACTCTCAAATACTTATTGATTTAATCAAAGAAGCTGTTGCGAGCGGTCCTTTGCTTATATTCTCATCTCATCAAATGAGCCACGTAGAAAATTTCTGTGACAATATTGCTCTTATTAAAGATGGCAAAAATGTTTTAACTGGTAATCTTAAAGAAATTAAGAAAAATATGGGCGAGGGCAAGCTAAGAATAAGCTTCTACAACGATGCTGTAAACTATTTACAAGATATATTTGATTTAGCTGGACAAGATAATGTTAGCATCAAAGATAATGACATCATCGTTAGAACAAGTGATAAAGCTGATGAACTAGCTAAGTTTGCTATAAGCAAGGACAATTTTAGAGCCATAGCAAAGTATGAACCAAGTCTAGAAGAGATATTCATAGAAGCGGTAGGTGATAAGGATGAAGAATAAAGTTGGTTTAATAACATCATTTGAGTTTAAACAGCTTATAAAGACTAAGTCTTATAAGATAACTACAGTAGTATTTTTCGTTCTAGCTTTATTAGGGGCTTTTGTACCAAGACTTATACAAGGAAATTTATTTAAGTCTATCACAGATGAATTTAACAAAACACAAAAGCTAGGTGTAATTATAAATGATGAGAGTATTGACAAAAGCGAATTAAAATCATTTTTATCTAATTATGAAGTTCATTTATATACTGACGAAGAAAAACTTAAAGATGATGTACTAAGTAAAGAGCTGGATAGAGGAGCAATAATTGATGTAGATTCAATTCAAAAATTCGTTTTAAACTCTAAACTTACTGATATGGGCGATAGCTTAGATGGAAATTTAAATGAATACAGATACAAAAAACTTATTGAATCAGAAGGAATTGATTATACAAAAATCAAAACTTTAGAAGAAAATAAGTACCAAGTAAATGAAATAGTTTTAGGAAAAGACTCAAAGCAAAACTATTTTATCATATATTTCTTGTTATTCTTGCTATATATGATTATACTAACTTATGGCCAAATTACTGCAACATCAGTAGCTAAAGAAAAGAATGACAGGACTATGGAGCTGCTTATAACATCAACTAAGCCTAAATACTTGATACTAAGTAAAGTATTAGCGACAGTACTAAGTGCGGTTATTCAAGTATCATTCTTGTTTATAGGCTTTGCTGTAGGATACTTATTTAATAAAGAGTATTGGTCAGACATATTTAGCATAACAAGTGCACCTATACAATTAGTTATAACATTCATCTTGTTTATGATAGCAGGTTTCTTCTTATATCTGTTCATATTTGCAACACTTGGAGCACTAGTTAATAAGATAGAAGAAGTAAGTCAATCAATATCATCAGCAACACTTTTGATTGTGCTTGCTTATTTTGGAGCTATATTTGCATTAACTACTGGATCGGAATCTAGTTTAGTTACATTCTTATCATACTTTCCATTAACATCTCCATTCGTTATGTTTATAAGAGCTGGTATGTTAAATATTTCTATCATAGAGATAGCTGCATCCTTTGCTATATTGGTGGTATCAGCATACTTCATATATAAGCTTGCATGCGATATCTATAGACTAGGAACACTGCAATACGGAAACAGAATGACGCTTAAACAAGCGTTTAAAGCATTAAGAGAGGACAAAAAGACAAAGAGTAATGAATAAGATAATATTAAAGGGACAGACTAGCTTTGTCCCTTCTCATATATTTGAGTGTGGCCAAGCATTCAGATGGAAAAAGCTAGATGAAGAAACATATAGATTTATATTTAGGGACATGGTCTTAGAGGCACGTGCCATAGATGATGCTATAGAGATAGCGGGTGACTTTAAAGATGAAAAGGACATCTTAAATTATTTTGACTTAAATACAGATTACGATGCAATTAAGAAGACGCTATCAGCTAATGATGAAGTTATTAGAAAAGCTATTGACTTTGGCGGCGGAATGAGGATACTTAAACAGGATCCATTCGAGACATATATTTCCTTTATTATAAGTGCCAATAATCAAATTAAGAACATTAAGAATACAATTAAGAAACTATCTCAAATGTACGGAAAGAAGCTAAATAATCCATTTGATGAAGAAGAGTACTATGCTTTTCCGAGTCCAGCGGCTCTGTCTAATGCAAAGCCTGAGGACATAAAGGAGTATGCAAGAGCTGGCTTTAGATCTGAAAGGATAGTTATTGCTTCAAAAATGGTTCAAGAGGGTATAATAAATTTTGAAGAGCTTAAAGAAAGAAGCGTAGACGATATTAGAAAAACTTTATTAGAAGTGCCTGGTATAGGCGAGAAAGTCTTTCAATGCATATTACTCTTTGGACTAGGTAGAACTGATTCATTCCCAGTCGATGTTTGGGTTAAGAGAGTTATGGAAGAGCTATACTACGGTGGAGAAGAGAGAAATAAGAAGCTTATACAAGAGGATGGCATGAGAAGATTTGGCGATTTATCTGGCTATGCACAGCAATATCTTTTTTACTACATGAGAGAAAATTATAAAAAGATGAAAAAAGAAGAGGATGAGCAAGATAATAAATAAATAATAATGATAAATATGAATAAATACGATTATATTATCTTGTATATTTGAGGTATATTTACTACAATATAATTGTTAGCACTCAATAGAGACGAGTGCTAACAAGAAAATATTAACAATATTATAAGGAGGAATAGATTATGAATTTAAGACCAGTATCCGATAGGATAGTTATTAAGAAATTAGAAGCAGAAGAAAAAACTAAATCAGGCATAGTGCTACCAAGCGCTTCAAAAGAAGCTCCTGTTATGGCTGAAGTTATAGCAATAGGATCTGACATCGCTAATGATGAAAAGAAGGCGAAAGAAGTAAAAGTAGGAGATAAGGTTATATTCTCAACATATGCAGGAACAAGCGCAAAGATTGACGGCGTAGAATACACTGTATTAAAATTCGCTGACATCGTTGCAGTAGTTGAAGACTAGGAGGTAATTATATGGCAAAAGAAATTAAATTCAATGCAGATGCAAGACATAAAATGGAAGAAGGTATCAACATACTTGCTGATACTGTAAAAGTAACACTTGGACCAAAAGGAAGAAACGTTGTACTTGATAAATCATTTGGCTCACCACTAATCACTAATGACGGCGTTACTATCGCTAAGGAAATAGAATTAGAAGATAAATTTGAAAACATGGGAGCACAATTATTAAAAGAAGTTGCTACTAAGACAAATGATATCGCTGGTGACGGTACAACAACAGCAACACTTCTTGCTCAAGCAATAATAAGAGAAGGTCTTAAGAATATTGCAGCTGGCGCAAATCCAATGATTCTACAAAGCGGTATTAGAAAAGCAGTTGATAAAACTGTTGAAAGCATCAAATCATATTCAAGAAAAGTTGAATCATCAGATGCTATAGCTCAAGTTGCTTCAATATCAGCTGGAGATAAAGAAATAGGTAAGCTAATTGCAGATGCTATGGATAGAGTTGGTAATGACGGCGTTATTACTGTTGAAGAATCAAAATCTATGGGTACTACACTTGAAGTAGTTGAAGGTATGCAATTTGATAGAGGATACGTTTCAAGCTACATGGTAACAGATACAGACAAGATGGTAGCTGAACTTGACAATCCTTACATCTTAATAACTGATAAGAAGATAACAAATATACAAGAAATTCTTCCTGTACTAGAAGAAATTGTTAAACAATCAAAACCATTATTAATAATCGCTGAAGATATTGAAGGCGATGCTATGGCAACACTTGTTGTTAACAAACTTAGAGGTACATTCAACTGCGTTGCAGTTAAGGCACCAGGCTTTGGCGACAGAAGAAAAGAAATGTTACAAGATATAGCTATATTAACTGGAGCTAAGGTTATTTCTGAAGAACTTGGATATGACTTAAAAGAAGCTACTATAGATATGCTAGGAACTGCTCAAAAAGTTAAAGTTGACAAAGAAACTACAGTTATCGTTAACGGAGCAGGAGAAAGAGATGAAATCGAAGCAAGAGTAAAACAAATCAAGACTCAATACGAAGCATCAGACTCAGACTTCGACAGAGAAAAACTTCAAGAAAGATTAGCTAAATTAACTGGCGGCGTAGCAGTTGTTCAAGTTGGTGCAGCTAGTGAAATTGAATTAAAGGAAAGAAAATTAAGAATAGAAGACGCTCTATCGGCTACAAGAGCAGCAGTTGAAGAAGGTATAGTACCAGGAGGTGGAACTGTACTTGCAGACTCAATCAAGGCGCTAGAAGCTATAGTAGATGACTTTGAAGGCGACGAAAAGACAGGTGTTAAGATAATCTTAAGAGCACTACAAGAACCAGTTAGACAAATCGCAGAAAACGCAGGTCTAGAAGGATCAGTTGTTGTTGAAAATGTTATGAACGAAAAACCTGGCATTGGTTTTGACGCACTTAACAACAAATACGTTGACATGATTAAGTCGGGTATTGTTGATCCAACTAAGGTAACTAGATCAGCACTTCAAAATGCAGCATCAGTAGCATCAATGATACTAACTACTGAAGCAGCAGTAGCAGACATTCCTAAGGACGATGCACCTATGGCAGGTGGCATGCCTGGCGGAATGCCAATGATGTAAAATCAATTAAATAAAGTATAGAATAACTCATGGCTCAGGCTGTGAGTTATTTTTTTGCTTAAACTTACATTTGATGCTTATATCAAGATAGATAAATCATTCTTCATCATCGCTGCTTTATCACTGCTATTTAAATGCACCTAACAGTGCTGCTAATAATACTTTAAAACGTTACAAAATCTTAAAAATATATTTACTTTAGCTCGGGGATATAGTATAATGTCTATGGTAATGGAGGGATGGAAGTGAAAAGAAAACAAATCATCGACACAATGGTAGTAGGCTTTGCATTATTTGCGATGTTCTTAGGTGCAGGAAACTTAATTTTCCCGCCGACATTAGGAGCCATAGCAGGAGATCAATGGTTCAAAGCAATGATTGGCTTTATGATGACAGGCATAGGACTACCAATACTTGGAGTTGTAGCATCGGCAAAGGCAGGAGGAAGACTTGAAGATGTTGCAGGCAAAGTAAATAAAACTTTCTCAATTTTATTTGGCTCATTAATTATGATATGCATAGGACCTTTATTAGCGATACCTAGGACATGCGCCACTACATATGAGATAGCTGTTCAACCACTATTTGGTAATGTTAGCCCGATACTAGTATCTATAATCTTTTTTGGATTGACATTATTTTTTACATTAAATCAATCAAAAGTTGTTGACAAGATAGGTTCGATACTTACACCAATACTATTAGTTATACTATTTACAATTATTATTTCTTCAATAGTTAAGCCAATAGGTGTACCAAAAAATACAGGAAGTACACAAAATTTTGTTAAAGGCTTTAAAGAAGGTTATCAAACAATGGATGCCATAGGCTCAATAATTATGGCGACTATTGTAATTAACAGTGTTAAGAAAAGAGGCTATACTAGTCAAAAAGACATGTTTAGAATGACAGTTATATCTGGCATCATAGCAGCCTTTTGTTTAGCTTTTGTTTATGGCGGACTAGTTTACATCGGCGGAACTGGCAGTGCTTATTTCACTATTGATCCAGAAAGCCCAAATAGAGTAGCTAACTTAATTTTCATGGTAAATAAGATTATGGGTCAATATGGAACAGCAGCTTTAGCTTTAACAGTAGCTTTAGCTTGCTTAACAACATCTATAGGCCTTACAGCAACAGCTGGAGAGTTCTTCTCAGATCTTACACATGGCAAATTAACATACAAGTCTATAGTTATATTCACTTGTTTATTTAGCGGAATAATCGCAACAAACGGAGTTGACTCAATAATAACATTCTCAGGACCAATACTTTCAGTCTTATATCCAGTTGCTATTGTAATCATTTTATTAAATATATTTGATAGTAAAATAAAATACAAAGCTATATATAAAGGAGCTACACTTGGAGCATTTATGGCAAGCTTGTTAGATACTGTTGCTAATATTGGCGATTTTAAAAATATAAGAAGCTTTTTAGATAGAATCCCACTAGGATCAGAAGGTTTTGCCTGGGTAATACCAGCCATAGTCTTTGGCTTTGCCTTTATAGTACTGGAAATGGCGATAGATAATAATAATCAAAAGGGTGTTATTTAGTGAAAAAATATAAAAAGTTTTTAGATCCTATTTATTCTTTGGAGAAATGGCTAAATAAAGTAGGAGAAGAAAATTATAAGCTGAACAATTTAAGAGGCTCATACTTTTATTTTGATAAAACTGAATCTAAATATGAGTACAAGGTATATTACTTCAAAGGACCTGAAAAGGACGTTAAGTCGTTTTTAACCTATGCTAGAAAAAAGGATATTGAGATTTTTCAATATCCTATAAGCGCTTCTCAAATTTCTTTGTTCTCGTTTATGGCGGCTACATTTGATAGTAACTCACAAGACATTAGCTACAAGGCAAGTTTATTTGCAACACACATCTATGTACTTATGAAACCAAAAGTAGGAGAGAGCATAGAGGAGATATTAGGCGAAGATGACAATCTTTATTATTACAAAAGACAGATGGAGAACAAGCTTATATTAGCTCTAATACTTATGATACCACTACTATTAACGTACTTTAGGGTCTTTGGCGGAACATTTGAACAAAATAAGCTCTTCGTACAAGTGCTGATGGCTGTTGAAGTATTGATCTTGATATTTATCCTATTCTTAAACTTCAAAAAGAATAGATTTTTAAGAAGTAAAAATAAGAAGTAAATTAATAAGATAATTAGGCTCATAAACATGGGCCTATTTGCTTATAAATATTGAAAATTTAATTGTTTTATGATATTATATAGATATATTTGAGTAATTTTATTTATTTTTTTAGGAGGTTTTTAAAGTGTACGAAATTACAGAGAAAAAAGATATTGCTTTAAATACATTTCTTATGTACATAAAAGCTCCAGACATTGCTAGAAAAGCAGAACCTGGACAATTTTTAATTATTATAATCGACGAAAAGTCAGAAAGGCTACCTCTTACAATATGCGATAGCAATCCTGAAGAAGGAACAGTTATGATAGCTGTTCAAAAAATTGGCTCGACTACACAAAAGCTTGGTGAGCTTAATGTAGGCGACACTTTAAAGGATGTTTCTGGTCCACTTGGCAGACCAAGTGATTTTATCAATATTCCATTAGAAGAATTAAAAAAAGAATCAATTATATTCCTAGCAGGTGGTTTAGGAACTGCAGCTGTTTATCCACAAGTTAAGTGGATGCACGATCATGGCGTTGATGTTGACGTTATAATCGCTGCAAGAAACAAGGAGTTAATTATACTTGAAGATGAGATGAAAAAGGTTGCTAAGAACGTTTATGTAGCAACAGATGACGGCTCATATGGTTTTAGCGGTCTTATAACTGATTGTTTAGAAGATTTAATTTCAAATAAAGGCAAAAAATATACTTATGCGATAGTTGTTGGACCTATGATAATGATGAAGTTCGCTTGTTTAAAAACAAAAGAACACAATATAAAAACTATAGTTTCAATGAACACCATCATGGTAGATGGTAGCGGTATGTGCGGTGCATGCAGATTAACTGTTGACGGAAAAACTGTTTTTGCCTGTGTTGATGGACCTGAATTTGACGGTCACTTAATTGACTGGAACGAAGCCTTAAGAAGGTCAAGACAATATTCTAAGATAGAAAAAGAAGGTAAACACTTCTGTAACTTAATAGGAGGATTGAGATAATGGATAGATTTAAAAGAACTGAAATAAAATATCAAGATCCTAATGAAAGAATCAATAATTTTGATGAAGTTTGTTATGGATACACAGAAGAAGAATGCATTTTAGAAGCAAAAAGATGTCTTCAATGTAAAAATCCTCAATGTGTGAAGATGTGTCCAGTAAATATTAATATACCTTCATTTATTCAAAAACTTGCTGATAATAAGCCAAAGGAAGCTGCTGAAGTTTTATTTAATTATACAACATTACCAGCAGTTTGCGGAAGAGTTTGCCCACAAGAAGATCAATGCGAAATGACTTGTGTTTTAGGCAAGAAAGGCGAAGCTATTGCTATAGGTAAATTAGAGAGATATGCTGGTGATTACGCATTAAAGCACGGCATAAGACTTACTAAGAACGCTGAAAATAATGGGAAAAAGGTAGCTGTAGTAGGAAGTGGACCTTCTGGAATCACTTGCTCAGCAGATTTAGCAAAGCTTGGGTACGATGTTACTATGCTTGAATCACTTCATGAAGCGGGTGGAGTATTAACATACGGAATACCTGAGTTTAGACTACCAAAGGACGAAGTTGTAAAGAAAGAAATTGAAAATATTAAGTCATTAGGAGTTAAGATTAAGCTAAACACAATTGTTGGCAGAACAGTTACGGTTGATGAGCTTATGGATGAATACGATGCTGTATTTATTGGCACAGGAGCTGGACTTCCTGTATTTATGAACATTCCAGGCGAAAATTACAACGGTGTTTTCTCAGCAAATGAATATTTAACAAGAACAAACTTAATGAAAGCATATCTAGAAGATACTGCTACACCTATAAGAGTAGGTGTTAACACAGTTGTAGTAGGTGCAGGAAACGTTGCAATGGACGCTGCTAGAACAGCAAGACGTTTTGGATCGAATGTAACAGTTGTTTACAGAAGAGAAGATAAGGACATGCCTGCTCGTAGAGAAGAGATTGAAAATGCAAAAGAAGAAGGCATCAATTTTATGTTCTTGTCAAATCCAGTAGAAATTTTAGCTGATGAAAACGGCGATGTTAATAAAGTAAAATGTGTAAAGATGGAGCTTGGCGAAGCTGATGCATCTGGTAGACAAAGACCAGTTATGATTGAAGGCTCAGAATTTGAGATAGAAGCTGACGTTGTAATCATGGCACTAGGCACAAGACCAAATCCACTTATAAAAGAAACAAGTACTGGAATCAAATTTAATGAAAAGGGCGGCATAATTGTTAATGAAGAAGAAAAAACTTCACGTGACTATATATATGCTGGTGGAGACGTAGTAACTGGAAGTGCAACAGTTATTGAAGCCATGGGAGCGGGTAAAAGAGCTGCCAAGGCTATTGATGAGGCGCTTTCAAAGTAATTATTTAAGGTAGTGGTGAGAAAATGTTTGTAGAAGTAAAACATATGTATAAAAGATATCAAATGGGTGACAGCACTATAGTTGCTAATAACGATATCAATTTTTCATTTAATAAAGGTGAATTGGTTGTCATAGTTGGTCCATCCGGAGCTGGTAAATCAACTCTATTAAATATTATTGGAGGCATGGATACAGCTGATGAAGGTGAGATAATTATCGATGGCAAAGACATACAAAAATACAATGAAAAAGAACTTACCACTTACAGAAGATACGATATAGGCTTTGTATTTCAATTCTATAATCTAGTTCAAAACTTAACTTGCCTTGAAAATGTTGAATTAGCTAGCCAAATAGTTAAGGACGCAATTGATCCAATGCAAGTTCTAATAGATGTAGGTCTTGAAGACAGAGCAAATAACTTCCCATCACAAATTTCTGGTGGCGAGCAACAAAGAGTTGCTATAGCGAGAGCCATAGCAAAAAATCCAAAACTATTGTTATGTGATGAACCAACAGGAGCATTGGATTATCATACAGGTAAGAAGATACTTAAGCTATTGCAAAGCAGGAGCTTGGAGGACGGTAATACGGTAGTTATTATTACTCACAACAAAGCCATCGCCCCAATAGCTAATAGAGTTATAGAGATTAACGACTCAAAGGTTAGAAACGTCTTTGTTAATGATAATATTCAATCTATAGATGAGATAGAATGGTAGTGATTTTATGAAAAAAACTGCTTTATGGAAAGATATATTTAGAGAAATTAAAAATTCTCCAGGCAGATTCATTTCTATAGTTCTTTTAATCACGTTAGGAGTATTTGTCTACACTGGCCTAAAGTCTGTGGGTCCTCTTATGAGAAAAACAGCAGATACTTTTATTGATGAGTCAAATCTTGCGGATATTTATCTAAACTCACAATTTTCATTAGAGGATAAAGATAAAGAAATTATTAAATCTGTAGTAGATATTAAAAACATAGAGTATGTCTATAGTGAGGACGTTCTTGAGAAGGGAAGCGAAACAATAATTAATCTTGAGTCACTTCCTGAGAGAATTTCTATGCCTAAACTTGTTGAGGGCAGGTTACCAGAGAAGAACGATGAGATACTTGTCGATGCATACCCTATAAAACATTCTTTTAATATTGGAGATACTATAGAATTTGATAGTAAAAAATCCAAATTTGAGTTTGAGAACAAGAAGATACTTAAGAATTACAAATTCAAAGTAGTTGGTAAAGTTATTTCTCCTGAGAATATGTCTACAGTAATGAAAGGCACTAGCAAGAAGGGCTTAGGAGATTATGATTCTTTTGCATATGTTCTTAAAGATGCTTTTAATGATACTGATGAGAGCAAAGCAAGAATTATTATTGATGGGACAGATGGATTAAAGACAACAGATAAAGAATATAAAAATATAGTCGGAGAAAACAGAAGAGATTTAATAGCAGCTTTTAATGAGAGATCTATAGAAAAATTCGAGAGCATAAAAGCCGATATTAGAGAAGAAATTGATGATGCTGATGACAAGATAACAGATGCTGAGAAAAAGCTTGCTGACGCTAAAAAAGAGCTTGATGATGCAAAGAAAAAATTAGATGAGGCTAATAAATCTTATAAAGACGGTCAAAAGAAATACAATGACTCAATAAGTGAAGCTGAGAAAAAGCTTGCTGACAGTAAAAAAGAATTAGAAGATAGCAAAATCACACTAGATGAAAACAAAAGCAATCTAGATGATGCTAAAGTCCAAATAGATGAATTAAAGACTAAATTAGATGAACTAAAAGATACTTATGAAAGCTCTATGATTGAGTATACTGCTAAAAAGGAAGAATTTGACAAAGCTGTAGAGGCTATGGCTGGAATTCCAGAAGCAAGTATACCAGCAGATAAAGCTGAAGAGTTCAAAAAAGGCAAAGAAGAGCTAGATAAGGCAAAAGCGCAATTAGATGAATTAAAAGAAAATATTGATAAGCTAGAAATAACTTATATTGAAAACAAAGCTAAATACGATGAAGGCATGATTAAGCTTAACGAAGGCTTTGATAAATATAACGACGGCTTAGAAAAGTACAACACCGGTCTTAAAGAGTTTGAGGACAAGAAGGCTTCTGGACTTAGAGAACTTAATGATGCTAATAAGAAAATTTCTGATGGACAAAAAGAATATGATGACGGAATCGAAAAATATGATTCAGAAAAGATAAAGGCAGATAAAAAGATAAAGGACGCCAAGAGCGACCTAGATGAAGCAAAAAGAGTCCTTAAAAACATGAAGAGACCAACATTTAATATCTTAGATAGAGAAAATATCGAAGGTCTACAATTGTTCTACGACTCAGGTTATAGAATGGATATACTAGCCTTAGTCTTTCCAGCATTTTTCTTCTTAATCGCTTCAATTGTTGCACTAACTGCACTTATGCGTATGGCAGAAGAAAGAAGAACTCAAATTGGTACCTTCAAAGCACTTGGTTACAATAACTTTGATATATATAAGAAGTATTTATTCTATGGCTTTGTAGCGACAACATTAGGAGTATTCATAGGCATAGCACTAGGACAAAGCATATTAACAAATATGGTATTTAAAACATATTCAGCATCATTTACACTTAAAAAGCCAATAGCATATTTTAATGTGACTTTCCCACTAATCAGTGCATTTATCTCGTACTTTTCAATAGTGGTTCCAGTAAGCATAGTTTTATCAAAGCATTTGAAACATAACTCTAGCGAACTTATGAGACCTAGGGCACCGAAGGCAGGATCAAAGATATTCTTAGAGAAAATACCATTTATATGGAAGAGATTAAGCTTCCTATACAAAGTAACATTTAGAAATACATTTAGATATAAGTCAAGAATGTTTATGACCTTGCTAGGAGTTGCGGGTTGCATGAGCCTTTTATTCTTCGGTTTTGCATTAAAAGGATCAGTAGCTCAAGTAATTGATAGACAATATGGAAAAATATTTGATTATGACGTAATTGTAAATTATGATAAAGATTTTTCTAAGAATAAATTGAAAGATTATGACGATTTTGTAAATAATAATGAAGAAATTAAAAACAAAATGTCTATAAGAACAGAGAATTTAATAGCAGATACCGTTGATATACCAGATCAAAACGTTATACTTATGGCTATTGATGACAACGAAAAGTTTTCTGAGTATGTTCACTTAAATAACAATGGTGAAATGATAATCCCAGACGATGGAGTTATTGTTAATAAAAAGCTATTAGACTCTTTAGGTAAAAACGTAGGCGATGAGATAGAACTAAGAGATTCATATAATAATTACTTCAAAATGAAAGTAAGGGCTATAAATGAAAACTACTTAGGACATTATGCCTATGTTTCAAAGACTTATTATGAAGAAGTATTCAAGAAAGATTATGATTATAATTCAGATATAATTAAATTAAACAGTAATGACGTTAAAGTCAAAGACAATTTCACAAAAGATATTTCAAAAATTGACAGTGTAATGTATGTGTTTAATGTATTCAAAACTATAAACATAGCTAAAGACTGGTTATCAAACTTAACATATGTTATAATACTTATATTGTTTGTATCAGCGACTCTAGCCTTTGTAGTATTATATAATTTAAATAGTGTTAATATATCTGAAAGAATTAGAGAGATAGCTACACTAAAAGTTCTTGGTTTTTATCCGCGCGAACTAACAAGCTATGTATATAGAGAAACGATACTTTTATCAACACTGGGAATACTTTTGGGCTTCTTAGGCGGTATTGGATTAAATAATTTAATTCTTGAATATATTACGCCTATGAACATTCAACTAGTATCGCACATTATGTGGTATAACTATGTTATTTCTGCAGCTTTAACATATGTATTTATCTTCATGGTTATGATTATAGTTCATAAAAAGTTAAAGACTACAGATATGGTTGGAGCTTTAAAAGCATATGAATAAGGTGATAATATGATAGAAAAACTAAAACCTTTAGCCTTAGTTGGTCAAATCGGCATAGACATAGTATCAAGCATTGTTATTTCATACCTTGTTGGCTATGGACTTGACAAATTATTTAAGACAGATGGTACTTTTTCTATAATTTTCATAGTCATAGGAGTGTTAGCAGGCTTTTATAATTTCTATAGAAGCATTAAATACTATGTAAAACAAAAAGATAATAAAGATCAAGAAAAAGATAAAGATGAAAAAAGATAAAGATTTTACGTTTAAATATATAAGAGTTGCTATAATTTTAGCTATAGTTTCAAGCCTTATTATTGTAATTTTTTTTGGTTTCAGAAAGGATTTACTCTTAGGTTTGTACTTAGGAACACTCATAAGTGTGCTATTCTTCAGGCTTATGTACAAAAATGCAATAAAGGCAGTGGAGAAAGATGCAAAAGCTAGTAAGAGGTTTACTACAAATAATTATTATCTAAGACTCTTATTATATGGTATAATACTCTATGCGGCATATAAGAATCCTAATTTCGATTTTTATACGACAGCAATAGGCTTTACTATGATCAAATTTTCAATTCTTATAGTTGAATTGTTTGGCATAGGTAAATAATTTTGCAAATCAGTAGATTTGAATATATGAAAAGGGGGTAATAAGATGGAATTGTCGATAAGCTTTCAGATAGGTAAGAATGTATATTCACTAACACCAAGCGTTATCAATTCGGTGATAGTTGTCTTAGCATTAGTAATTTTTATCTTTATTTGTTATGGCAAAATTAAAAAGACAGATTACAAAGCTAGACCAAGTGGCCTTGTTAGTGTTCTGGAAACCTTAGTTACATCAATTGATTCACTAATCGAACAAACTATGGGAAAGAACAGAGAAGGCTTTGCACCTTACATTCTTAGCTTGATGATGTTTTTATTGACAGCGAATCTGATGGGACTATTTGGCTTTAAACCGCCAACATCAGATCTTAATGTTACACTCACATTAGCGCTAATTACTTTTGTTTTGATTCATTATAACAAGATAAAAGTTAATGGCTTAAAAGATTCCATAAAAGGTTATTTTGAACCAATCTTTATACTATTCCCAATAAACATTATCGGTGATATTGCGCTTCCAGTATCACTATCATTCCGTTTATTTGGTAACATAGTCAGTGGTTCATTAATCATGGCACTTGTATATGCTGCGCTAGGTTTCGTAAGTAATTTACTTACACCAATAGTAGCACCATGGTTTCACATCTACTTCGATGTATTCTCAGGTGTACTGCAAACTTTCATATTCGCAATGATAACAATGATTTACATTGCAATGGGTATGGGACAAGAAGAAAATTAAATTTGAAAGGAGAAATTTTAAATGCAAGGAATTTCAGGTCACGATTTTATTTTAGGTATGTCAGCTTTAGGAGCTGGTATAGCAATGATAGCAGGTTTAGGCCCTGGTATTGGTCAAGGTATTGCAGCTAGTAAAGGAGCTGAAGCAGTAGGTAGACAACCAGAAGCTAAAGGTGATATCATCCAAACAATGATTTTAGGACAAGCTGTTGCCGAAACAACAGGTATTTATTCACTAGTTATTGCCCTAATTCTTATCTTAGTTAAACCTTTAGTATAGTTTAGTATGGAAGGCTTAAATGTAAGCGTTGACTTTAATTTAGTCAATATGCTTGTTCAGCTTACAGCCACTCTCGTATTGTATTTTATTTTGCGTAAATTTTTATACTATCCTATAAAAGATTTACTAAAGAAAAGACAAGACTATGTAATGAAGAACATTGAAGATAGCGAGAAAAATAATTTGAAATCTCAAGTAGCATTAAGAGACTATGAGCTTAAGTTAAAAGAAGCTAAAAAGGAAGCAAACGATATAGTTGATCAAGCTAAAAAGAGAGCTGACGATATCGTTAATAAGTCTGTTAATGATGCTAAAGAAGAGTCTAGAAAAATTATGGAAAAAGCTGATAAAGAACTTGCTAATAAAAAGTCAATGGCAATGGACGAAATGAAAGGCGATATGGTTAATATTGCCATCTTAGCTGCTGAAAAACTAATTGGTGAAAATATTAGCACGAAGAAAGACAAAGAAATCATAGAAAAGTCTATAGAAGAAGTAGGTAGTGGACAATGGAAGAATTAGCTACTACTTTATATGCAAAATCTATGTTCGAAGCATCTAAAGAAGATGATTGTCTTAAATTAGTTTATGAAGAGCTAAACTTAGTAAAGGAAAGTATTGATTCAAACCCTAGACTGATGGAAGTATTTAAGCATCCATTGTTATCAAATAATGATAAAAAAGATATTGTAAAAGATATTTATGAAAAAAATCTATCTACTTTAACTATGAATTTTTTATATGTTTTAATTGATGCTAAGAGATTTGACATGATATCGTCTATAATCGATGAATTTAACAATGTGTATGATATAGATAACAATATTTTGAATGGAACTATAATTACTAAAAACAGTCTTAGCGATGAAGAAATAAAAAAATATGAAGAAAAATTGACTGCATCTTTAAAGTCTCATGTAAAGCTAAAAAATGTTTTAGATGATTCTATAATAGGTGGCTCAATTGTTAAGATCGGTGACAAGCTTATCGACTCAACACTAAAAGGTCAATTGAACGAATTAAGAAAAGAATTAATAAATAATAGTGAGGTGAGTATCTAAATGGGGTTAAAACCAGAAGAAATTAGCTCAGTTATAAAAGAATTAATAAAAAATTATGACAAAAAATTAGATACGGTTGAAGTTGGATCTATTATTGAAGTTGGAGACGGTATAGCTAGAGTTTACGGACTTGATAATGCTATGGCTGGTGAATTACTTGAACTACCTGGTGGCGTTTACGCTATGGCACTAAACCTTGAACAAGATAATATTGGTTGTGTACTTTTAGGTAGTGATAAGAACTTAAAAGAAGGAGATCCAGTTAAAAGAACTGGTAGAATCGTTGAAGTTCCAGTAGGCGAAGCGCTTATTGGTAGAGTAGTTAATTCACTAGGACAAGCTATCGATGGAAAAGGCAAAATTGAAAGCAAAAAGTATAGACCTATCGAAGCTAATGCGCCAGGTATCATCGACAGAAAGTCTGTATCTGAACCGTTACAAACTGGTATCAAAACTATTGACTCCATCATCCCTATAGGTAGAGGACAAAGAGAGTTAATTATAGGCGATAGACAAACAGGTAAGACTGCCATCGCCATAGATACAATAATAAATCAAAAGGATCAAGACGTAATATGTATATATGTTGCTATTGGTCAAAAGAACTCAACTGTAGCTCAATTAGTTAATGTACTAGAAGAACATGGTGCGATGGACTACACTATAGTAGTAAGTTCATCAGCAAGTGAATTAGCACCACTACAATACATTGCTCCATATGCAGGAACTGCTATGGCTGAAGAGTTTATGTATGCAGGTAAAGACGTACTTATCATCTACGATGACTTATCAAAGCACGCCGTTGCTTATCGTTCAATGTCATTGCTACTTAGAAGACCACCAGGACGTGAAGCGTACCCAGGAGACGTTTTCTATCTACATTCAAGACTACTTGAAAGATCCGCAAAATTATCTGATAAATTAGGTGGAGGCTCAATAACAGCTCTTCCTATCATAGAAACACAAGCTGGAGATATTTCTGCTTATATACCAACTAATGTTATATCTATCACTGACGGACAAATCTTCCTTGAAGGACAATTGTTCTTCTCAGGACAAAGACCAGCAGTAAACGCAGGTTTATCGGTATCTCGTGTTGGTGGAGCTGCACAAATCAAGGCTATGAAGAAAGTTTCAAGCGGTATTAAACTTGAACTTGCTCAATACAGAGAATTATTGGCATTTGCTCAATTCGGTTCTGAGCTTGACAAGGACACTGCTGACAAGCTAAATCATGGTCAAAGAATCATGGAAATACTTAAACAAGCACAATATAAACCTTTAAAAGTCGAAGAAGAGGTTATGATTTTATTTGCTGTTACTAACAGATATCTTGATGATATTCCTGTAGACAGAGTTAAGGCTTTTGAAAATGATTTTCTAGAGTACATGGAAAATACTTCTAGCGAAACTGCTAAGAAGATTTTAGAGAAAAAAGAATTAACTGATGAAATAAAAGAAGAGCTAAAACTAAAGATAGAAGAATTTAAAAAGACTTTTAACTAGAGGTTTATTATGGCTGAACAAAGTAAAGAAATTAAAAGAAGAATAAAAAGTGTATCTAATATAAAGCAAATTACTAGAGCTATGGAATTAGTATCTACTTCTAAACTTCGTAAATCAAGAAAACAACTTGAACTTACAAGGCCATATTATAACACTGTTGAATCAAGTATAAGAGAAATACTAGCAAACACTAAGGGTGTTAAGTATGATTTACTTGAAAGAAGAGAAGTTAGGAACAGACTCATAATTGTTTTAACATCTGATAGAGGTTTAGCTGGTGGTTATAACATTAACGTTATAAGAAAAGCTGAATCATATATTGATGACAAAGTAGGAACAAAGTTTATACTTGTCGGTGTTGAAGCAAGAGAGTACTTTAAAAGAAGATACGATGGCATAGTAGAAGAATTTTCATATATTTCAGAAGAACCTTCATATAATAATGCTGCTAAGATAGGTAGCATCTGTTATGATTTATACAGAAAAAAAGAAATTGATGAAGTTCTATTAGTTTATACTCATTTCTCTACTGTACTAAGCTTAGTGCCTAGTATGGTTAAGCTATTACCAGCCGAATCTATAGAAAAGGAAGGCAATATGGAGAACAGACTTATTGAGTATGAACCATCTGCTGAAGAAGTATTAAACAGATTAGTTAAGGATTATATATCCATAACTATATTTGGAGCTATGATTGAGTCGGCAGCTTCAGAACAAGCATCAAGAAGAAACTCTATGAAGAATGCTACTGATAATGCTAACGATATGCTTGAGAGTTTGTCTCTTAGATTCAACAGAGCAAGACAAGCTCAAATTACACAAGAAATTACTGAGATAGTCTCAGGTGCAAATGCATTAAATTAGAAGGGGTGAAATTATGGAAAATCAAAACATTGGTAAAGTTGTACAAATAATTGGACCGGTTCTTGATATAAGATTTAAACAAAATTCTCTACCAAACCTTCTTAACGCGATTAAAATTGATTTAAATGGCAAGCCGCTTATAGCTGAAGTAAGTCAACATATAGGTGACGATATAGTTAGATGTATATCAATGTCATCTACTGACGGACTAGTTAGAGGCGCTGAAGCTTTAGATACAGGAAGCCCAATAAAGGTGCCTGTTGGCGATAAAACTTTAGGTAGACTATTTAATGTTTTAGGTGAAAACATTGATGAAGATCCTAAGGCTAAGTATGATAGATACGATCCAATACACAGACAAGCACCTACTTATGATGAACAAGTTACATCAAGAGAAATCTTTGAAACTGGTATCAAAGTTATCGACCTTATAGCTCCATATGCTAGAGGAGGTAAGATAGGTCTATTCGGTGGTGCCGGTGTTGGTAAGACTGTTCTTATACAAGAGTTAATCAACAATATCGCTAAGGAACATGGTGGACTTTCAGTTTTTGCAGGCGTTGGAGAAAGAACAAGAGAAGGTAATGACCTTTACTACGAAATGAAAGAGTCTGGTGTTATTAACAAGACTGCCTTAGTATTTGGTCAAATGAATGAACCGCCAGGAGCAAGAATGAGAGTTGCTCTAACAGGTTTAACTATGGCTGAATACTTTAGAGATGAAAAGCATCAAGACGTATTACTTTTCATTGATAATATATTCAGATTTACTCAAGCGGGTTCGGAAGTATCTGCACTTCTTGGTAGAATGCCATCTGCAGTAGGTTATCAACCAACACTAGCTACAGAGATGGGTCAATTACAAGAAAGAATCACATCTACAAAGAACGGCTCAATCACATCAGTACAAGCTGTTTACGTACCTGCCGACGACTTAACAGACCCTGCACCAGCAACAACATTTACCCATCTTGACGCGACAACAGTTCTTTCGCGTTCAATCTCAGAACTAGGTATATATCCAGCTGTAGACCCACTTGATTCAACATCAAGAATACTTGATCCACAAGTAGTTGGAGAAAAACACTATGAAGTTGCTAGACGTGTACAAGAGATACTACAAAGATACAAAGAACTTCAAGATATCATCGCTATACTTGGTATGGATGAATTATCTGAAGATGACAAGATAACTGTTGCTAGAGCAAGAAGAATACAAAGGTTCTTATCACAACCGTTCTCAGTTGCTGAACAATTTACAGGTATAGAAGGTCAATACGTTCCTATAGCTGAAACTATCAGAGGCTTTGAAGAAATACTTGATGGTAAACATGATGATTTACCTGAATCAGCATTCTTATTCGTTGGTACTATAGATGATGCTGTTAAAAAAGCTGAGAGTATGAGGCAAGATAATGAATAGATTATATCTTAAGGTTGTTACACCTGATAAATTGTTTTTCGAAGGCGAGATTGACATGCTTGTCGCTAGAACAATTGAAGGGGACGTAGGAATACTTCTTAATCACTCTCCACTGGTAACAATACTGGATATTGGTAGACTTGTTATTAAGGATGGAGATGAAAGAAAGATTGCTGCTTGCGCTGGCGGTTATATTGACGTAAGAAACAATAATATAACCGTAGTCTCAGACGCTTGCGAATGGGAAGAAGAGATAGACATCAACAGAGCCCAGAGAGCTAAGGAAAGAGCAAGCAAGAGACTTGAAGACAAGGGTACAGACACATTCAAAGCAGAGCTTGCGCTTAAGAAGGCAATCAACAGAATCAATGTTGGAAATAAAAATTATTAAAAGAAGGTAGCAATTTGCTACCCTCTTTTTGAAAGAGGAGGAATATTATGAAGTGGGATTTATCGGCGTACTATAAATCATTTACAGATCCTAAATATAAAGAAGACTATGACAATATATTAAAAGAAGTAAAAGATTTAAAAGCATTTATCACAGATAACTTTGACGACAAGAAAAAAGTTTTACTTCAATATGTAGACAAAGCCAATCTTATAGAAAACTATGCTGCAAGACTATATGGTTATGTTTCACTAAACTTAAGTGAAAACGTTAACAATAAAGAGGCACTAACAGAAAAATCAAAGCTTATAGCTATAGGTAGAGAGTTTACTGAGCTAAATGTTGTCTACACAAAATTTTTAAAGAGTATAGATGATATCAATAAGATAATAGATGAAGATGATACTCTTAAAGAATATAAATTTATTTTGAATGAAGGCTGTGAACAAGCTAAACACTCATTAAGTGATGACGTAGAGATAGCAGTTGCTCGTATAAAAGAAACAGGTTCATACGAGTGGAACAGACTTCACTCTAATTTAACAAGTAAAGTAACTAGCAAAGTGGAATTCCCAAATGGAGAAGTAAAAGAAATAAATCTACCAGCTATAAGAAACTTACAATATGAAGACGATAAAGAGCTTAGAAAAAAGAGTTTTGTAGCTGAAGAAGAATGTTATGAAAAGATCAGAGATTCAGTAGCAATGTCACTAAGCTCAATCAAGGGCGAAGTTATTAATGAATGCGAGTTAAGAGGCTACGAAAGTCCACTTGAAAAAACACTTATCGATTCAAGATTTGATAAAGAGATACTTGATGCGATGTGGTCATCAGTTAGAAAGTATTTACCAGATTTTGTTAAGTACTTCAATAGAAAAGCAAAATTACTTGGCTATGATAAGCTTCCTTACTACGAAACATTCGCGCCAGTAGGCAAGGGATGTATCACTTATACATTTGATGAAGCAAAAGACTTTGTTATTAAGCAATACTATTCGTTCTCAGATAAATTAGGTGATTTTTCTAAACATGCCTTTGAAAACAATTGGCTAGATACAGAGCCTAGAGAAGGAAAAGTTGGCGGCGCATTTTGTTCAAGTTGCTCAGCAATAAAAGAATCAAGAGTTTTAGCAAACTTCGGCGGCACTTTTGACTCGATGATTACCTTTGCTCATGAACTTGGTCATGCTTATCATGGAAGAATAATATTTGATGAAGAGCCTATCAATCAAGACTACACTATGCCTATAGCAGAGACTGCATCCATATTTGCTGAGACAATAACATATAACGCAGCACTTAAAGATGCTAAAAATGATGATGAAAAGATATTTATACTTGAAAATATTATTTCAGGCGCAGCTCAAACAGTTGTTGATATCTACTCAAGATTCTTATTTGAAGATGAAGTATTTAGAAGAAGAAAAAATGGTGCGCTTGATGCAGATGACTTCGATGAAATCATGATGAATGCACAAAAAGAAGCTTTTAAAGACGGACTAGATCCAGAAATGCTTAATAAGGGTATGTGGATATGCAAGTCTCACTACTACAGTAGCGGCCTTGGTTATTATAACTTCCCATATTGCTTTGGATTATTATTCGCAAGAGGCTTATATAGTATATATAAGAAAGAAGGAGACGCCTTCATAGATAAATATGATACACTTCTAAGAAACACAGGCAAGATGAGCATTAAGGATTGCTGCAAATCAGTTGGCATAGACGTTACTAAAGAAGAATTCTTTGACGCATCACTAGAAACTATAAAGAAAGAAATTGATGAGTTCTTAAAATTAACTGAATAAAATTATTAAATAAATATTATTAAACCTCTTTACTAAATTAAGTAGAGAGGTTTTTTGTATAAATATATTGACATTAAATATACTATGTGGTACAATGTATATAGATAAGCAATGTATATATGAAAGGAGAATAAAATGAATACAGATTGGATTTCACAAATAAAAAGAGGTACCTTAGAATATGCTGTTTTGTTATTAATTAATAAATGTGATAGATACGGTTATGATTTAATTCAAACTTTAAACAAGTATACAATGCTTAATACTAATGAGAGTACAATTTATCCACTTCTTAGAAGACTTATGAAAAATGGCTATCTTGAATCGTATTGGCAAAACATAGAAGAAGGTACACCTCCAAGAAAATACTATAGAATAACAAAATCTGGAACTTTATATTTGGATAAACTTAAGTGTGACTGGTGTAAACTTATTGAGAATATTAACGATATAGAAAAGGAGTGATATTGATATGAAAGATGAAGAGAAAAGGAGTGATATTGACATGAAAGATGTAGAAATAAGTAATGATTTAGAAAAGTATTTAACTCATGTTGATAGATACTTAAGATATTTGCCTGTAAGTGAGAAAACAGATATTTTATCTGAGTTAAAAAGTTCATTTTATGAAAGGTTAATCTCTGGTCAATCAAGTGAAGAGATTCTTGCTAAAATGCCTTCAGCAAAAGATTTAGCTGGTAATTATATTGATGATACTTTCGTTAAAACTAATAAATTATCTATTAAAACACTATGTAAATATATATTATTTTTTTCATACTCTTCATTAATTTGGCTAGCTGTTATACCAACGCTTTTCACACTAGCTATTGGCTTGTTCTTATCAGGAATTCTTTGTTTTGTAGCTGGTATAATGGGATTATTAAAAGGATTTATTAATATATCTTTTTTAGATAAGATTAAATTTATTTTTGTTTATTATGAATTGAAAGGAATATCTGCTTTAATTGTTGGTATTTTATTTGCAATTGTTTTTGCTACATTAGGAATATTAACTTGGAGAGGAACAGTAGCTATAATAAGATATTTACAAAATAAAAAGCTTAGCATTTATAATAAAAGTATATAAATTATAATTTAATATTAACGGAAGATTGTATAATTAACTTAGCCACCAAATAAAAAAATCATGTGTACATATGGTATAGTATTAGTAACAAACAAAAAAACAACTATACGGAGGTACACATGACTCATATAAATTATACCATAGAATTTACAGAACGCAAGAAAAATTCACATCTATCACTACATGAAATGTCATTAATACAGGCATGGAAAATAGATGGACATAGCAACAGAGAGATAGCAAGAAGGCTAAATAGAGCCCCGCAGACAATAAACAACGCAATAAAGAAAGGCACAGTAAAGCAAAAGAGAATAATAAAAAGTAATAACAAAACATATACTTACTACGATGAAAAATACTTTGCCTTAACTAATTATGAGGTATATATAAACAATAGATCTTCTTGCGGAAGAAGACCAAAATATATAGATATAGTCGAATTTCTTAAATGGGCAGACAATAAAATGTTAAAAGATAAATGGTCTCCAGATGTATGTGTTGGATACGCAAAAGCAAATAGACTCTTTCCATCATCAGAAATACCATCAACAAAAAGCCTCTACAACTGGATAAATAAGTCACTAATGAAAACAAAAAATATAGATCTACTAGAAAAAGTAAAGAGAAAAAACAAAAATAGCACAAGAAGAACAAGACAAAACAAGAAAAAGCTTGGCATATCCATAGAAGAAAGACCAGATAAAATACAAACAAGAGAAGAATTCGGCCACTGGGAAATAGATACAGTTATAGGTAAAAAGAAAAAGACAGATCCAGTACTACTTACATTAGTAGAAAGAAAAACAAGATATGAAAAGCTGATAAAAATACATGGAAAAACACCCGATGCAGTAGACATTGGACTTAAATTCTTAAAAGATAATGCGCAGTTAAACAAAGAAATATTTAAAAGTATAACATCAGATAATGGTTCAGAATTTTCAAGCTTATCAGAATTAGCAGAATATGTAGATATATATTTTTGTCATCCATATACATCATGGGAAAGAGGAACTAGTGAATGTCAACATAAATTAATACGAAGATTTATACAAAAAGGCACATCAATAGAAGAAGTATCAAAAGAAAAAATATACAGAATAAACGAGTGGATGAATAATTTGCCAAGAAAAATCTTTAATTACAAAACTGCAAAAGAAGAGTTCATAAAGGAAATAAAACAGCTTAAAAGTATCTAGTTTAATAAAAATAAATACTTTTAAGCTATACTATACATTTAGTCTATATGATGTCTGGGTGGCTAACTTATTGTTGCAATTTATAATTTAATATTAACAAGAAAAAGTGTATTAATTTTATACACTTTTGTTTTTTTACAAAAAGTTTACATCATTTATACTTATTTTTAACATATTAGAACTATAATCAATACAAAGAAAGGGGAGAATTTTATGAAAAAAAATTTTAAATTCTTTGTATTAGTTTTAGCACTAGCTATATTCGTATCTAGTTTTTCATTTTTAAGCGAAACAAGCTATGCTGAAAGCAAAAATGCCAAAAAGGCTAAGTATGTCTTCTTGTTTATAGGTGATGGTATGGGAGCCGCTCAAGTTAACGCTGCTCAAATCTACACTGGAAACAAGGATAAAGTAGAGATAAAACCATTAGAGTTTTATAAGTTCCCAACAGTTGGTCTTGTTAACACTGAAGACTCTACAAGCTTCTGCCCAGACTCAGCTTCAACGGCTACAGCTATTAGCTCAGGCAATAAAACTCAATCTGGAGTAATAGGTAAGACAAGTGATCTTCAAAAGAACGTTAATACTGTTGCTGAAAAGATGAAAGCTCAAGGCAAAAAGATAGGTATTATATCAACTGTTACATTAAATCACGCAACACCAGCAGCTTTCTATGCTAATGTTACATCTAGAAAACAATACTACGAAATAGGTAAACAAATGGCTACAAGTGGTTTTGATTACTTCGCAGGTGGCTCACTTGAACACAGAACTGGTGACGATAAGAATAAAAAAGAAAAAGATCTTTATGATATTTTAAGAGCCAATGGCTACACAGTAACTGAAACTAAAAAGGATTTTGAAAAGATTAACAAAAATACTGGTAAAGTATTTGCTGTTACTGAAAGAATACAAGATTCTGGATCTATGCCATATACACTTGATCAAAAGAAGGGTGATATGACTTTAAGAGATACAGTTAGAAAAGCTATCGAAGTACTAGACAATGAAAAGGGCTTCTTCATCATGGCTGAAGCTGGTAAAGTTGACTGGGCTTGCCATGCTAACGATGCTTTCTCATCTATACATGAAGTGTTAGCACTTGATGATGCAGTTCAAGAAGCTATAGAATTTTATAAAAAACATCCAGATGAAACACTAATCCTTGTTACTGCTGACCATGAAACAGGCGGACTAAGCCTTGGCTATCAAGGAACAGGATACGACACACACTTTGAAATATTTGACAAGCAAAAATTAAGCTATGTTGAATTTGATAAGAAATTTGAAGAATTAAAGAAAAACAACAAGAATCTTAAGTTTGAAGATGCACTAAAATTAGTAAAGGAATCATTTGGACTAATAGTTAAAGATAAAAACACTAAGAAGGAAGATGAATTATTCGTATTAAATGATTATGAACTTGGCAAATTGAAAGCAGCTTTTGCTGAATCAATGAAAGAAAAAGACAAGAGAACTAAATCTATAGAAACAAACCTTTTATATGGCGGATATGATCCATTTAGCGCTACACTAACTCATATAATTGACAATAAAGCTGGTATAGGCTGGTCAACATTTGCTCACACAGCTGTTCCAGTTCCTATATATGCACTAGGCGCAACCGCAGAACTATATGAAGGAACTTATCACGATAGTGAAATCTATAGTAAACTTATGGAATCTTTAGGAGCAAAATAATAAACTTTAATAAAATAAAATTAGCTTACAGATGAAAACAGGGGGGCCGAAGCTCCCTGTTTTTATATTGATATTAACTAATAAATAACTTTATGAAATACTTTTTTACCTTTCTTAATTAAAAGTTCTCCATCTTTAAAGTCATCAAGTGTAATTACTTTAGATGCATCGCTTTCTTTTTCGCCATTAAGAAGTATGCCCCCTTGTGAAATAAGTTGTCTTGCTTCTGAGTTTGATTTAGTTAAATTAAGTTCTTTTAGTAAGTTTAGTAGACCAATACCGTCCTCAAATAGCTTTTTATCCATAGTAGTACTTGGAATATTTTCTGAATCGGCATTGCCACTGAATAGGGCACGGCTTGCTTCTAGTGCTTTGTCAGCATCTTCTTTGCTATGAACATCCTTAGTGATTTCATAAGCAAGTATTTCTTTTGCTTTGTTAATTTCGTTGTCTTTAAGCTTTGCTAATTCGTTTATTTCTTCCATAGGAAGCATAGTTAGAAGCTTTAAGAATTTTATAACATCTCTGTCATCAACATTTCTGAAGTATTGGAAAAGTTCATAAGGAGTAGTTTTTTCTCTGTCAAGCCAAACGGCACCTGAAACAGTTTTACCCATCTTAACGCCATCAGCATTTGTTAATAGCTTAAGAGTCATAACGTAGGCTTGTTTACCTTCAAGTTTGTTTATAAGCTCAGTTCCTTCAAGCATGTTAGCCCATTGGTCCGATCCACCAACTTGAAGAACGCAGCCATATTTTCTATATAGCTCTAAGAAGTCATAAGCTTGCATTAACATATAACCCATTTCAAAGAATGTTAGTCCAGAAGAAATTCTATTCTTATAGCAATCGTAAGCAAGCATCTTAGAAACGTTAAAGTTAACACCTATATCTCTCATGAAATCAAGGTATCTAAGATCACGAAGCCACTCTTTATTGTCAACGTGCAATGCTTTGCCATCAGAAAAATCAATAAATCTTGATAATTGCTCAACAAAGATTCTAGCATTTTCGTTAATAGTTTCTTCAGTAAGAAGCTTTCTCATATCTTGCTTACCAGATGGGTCACCAATCATAGTTGTTGCTCCACCAGTAAGGCAGATAGCTCTGTGTCCAGCTGCTTGCAAGTGTTTCATAACCATAAGCGTAATGTAGTGACCTATAGTTAATGAGTTTGCTGTTGCATCATAACCAGTGTAGAATGTAATTTTTTCATTATTTAATAAATTTCTTAATTCATCTTCATAATTGCAGTTATCTATGTAACCTCTTTCTTTTAACACGTCAAAAACGTTCATAAAATCACTCCTTTAAACTGCCTTGATTATAACATATTTCTAAATAATTTGTCAATCTATAAGCATGAAAAAGGATGGGCACTTGTCCCATCCTTATAAGCTTAAATTATATTTCTTCTGAGTTTTCCCATAAACCATGGATATTGCAGTAGCTTAATGCAAGTAGAGTACCCTTAGCATTAGCTTTTAGCTTAACGCTCATTGATGGTTCAGTGAATAAATCTGATTCGCCATGAGCTGATGCTACATAGCTAGCTACTTCAACAGGAATTTCTTTTCCTTCAGGCACGAAGAATAACTTCATCCATGCTATGTGGTGTTCAAGAGTGTTTGGATGAGCAATTTCATCTCCAACACTAACGCAAACCTTTAAATCGTCTGCTTCTTTTGATACGTGTATAACTGGAACGTGCTTTTCGCTCTTCCAATCTGCGCTTTTAACTAATTCTGATAATTTCATTTTTATCAACCCCCTTGTAGTTAATCTATACCCAAAGATGATTTTTAATACACATTTATACGAAAATATTTATTAATATATTCATTGTTTAATAAGCTAATATATGTTATAATTGTTATGGAAGTGATAGTATGTATGAATTAATTGCAACAAGTTCTTTTGGCTTAGAAGCAATAGTTAAAAGAGAATTAAATGATTTAGGTTTAGAAGTTACAAAAACTGATAACGGTCACATTTATTTCAATGGCGATGCCATAGACATAGCAAGGGCAAATATTAATCTTAGATGCGCTGACAGAGTACTAATAAACTTAAAGAGCTTCAAGGCAGAGAGCTTTGAAGAGCTTTTTGATGGCATATATGAACTTCCATGGAATGATATTTTAGATGAAGACTCTAATTTTATAGTTGAGGGACGTTCGCACAAATCAAAGCTATTCTCAATATCTGACTGCCAAAGGATTACTGAGAAGGCTATAATAAAGAAACTACAAATGAAGCATGATATAAGTAGATTCACAAAGTCATCGCATAGACACAGACTTGAGATATCTCTCTTAAATGACATTGCAAGTATCACGCTTGATACTTCAGGAGACAGCCTTCACAAGAGAGGCTATAGGGACAAACAAGGCGCTGCTCCTTTAAAGGAGACTATGGCAGCGGCACTTGTAAAACTTTCGTTTTACAATAAGGATAGACCTTTCTTTGATCCTTTCTGTGGTTCAGGTACTATACCTATAGAAGCTCTATTAATTGCTAGAAATATTGCTCCTGGACTAGATAGAGACTTTGATAGCATGAATTTTAAATTTTTAAACAGTGATTTATATAAAAAGGCAAGGATGGAAGCGATGGAAAAGATTGATTACAAATCAAAGGTGTACATCGACGCGAGTGATATATCACACAAATCCATTGCCATAGCGAAACATAATCTTGAAAATCTTGGCCTAAGTGATGATATAAGGTTTTTTGTAAAAGATTTTAGAGATGTAGATATCAAGAATAACTACGGAGTAATGATTACAAATCCGCCATATGGTAAGCGTCTCGAGGAAGATAATCTAAGGAGTTTATACAGTGATTTTGGTAAAAAGATAAAAAATTTAGATACATGGTCGATATATGTTTTGACTTCATATGAAGATATAGAAAGAGACTTTTCTAGAAAGGCTGACAAGAACAGAAAGCTTTACAACGGAAGTTTAAAGACGTATTACTATCAATTTTATGGCAAGAAGCCTGAGAAATAGGGGAGGATATTTAAGTATGGAAAGAAAAGATGAAATATTAGATAAAATACTCTCCGTCGAAGTTTTGGATGCCATGGCAGATTGGGTTAAGGTGGTTAATATAAAAGGCAAGATACTTTATGCTAACCAAGCTCTAAAAGATGCGATAGGCTACGACCCAACTGGTACTAATACTGATGATTTAGATGATTTTTTAAAGCTTGATACGAGTGAAACAACTAGCGCAATTGAAAAGAATGAGATTATACAAAAGGAATTAAACATTGGTGACAACTACTACCAAGTGAAGTGCTCACCAATATATGATGAGAAGATGAATCCCATCGCCATAGTTGAAGTTTTTAGAGATGTTACAAGAGAGAGGGTTCTAGAACTTCAACTTATTCAAAGCAATGAAAATGTTTTTCATGATATGGAAATAACTAAAAGAATACAAAAGAGCATTCTTCCAGTAAAAACTAAGTATAAAAATATTGATATAGACTACCTATATGAAGCGACTGAAACGCTATCTGGCGATATGTTTGATATATTTGAGATAGAGAAGGATACTTATGTAATATACATCGCTGACGTTGCAGGCCATGGTATAGCAGCTTCTATGCTAACTATGTTTATTAGACAAACTGTTAGAAATTTAAATAAGAATAATTACAAGCCTGAAATTGCTCTTAAGCATATAAGTGATAAGTTTTTGGAACTTAATTTACAAAGTGACAGATATATAACTATTTTCTACGGGGTTTATTACGCAGACAAAGAAGAATTTGTTTACGCAAATGCTGGTCACAACTCGATGCCAATAATATTTAATGATAATAAGATATCTGTTTTAGAGGCAAAAGGCAGACCTATAATGAGTATAGACTTAGGAAATGAATATGAAGTAAAGAAAACTGCACTCAGGGCAGGCGATAAATTGTTTTTATATACAGATGGTATAGTCGAGAGTAAAAACGCTCATGGCGAAGAATTTGGTATGGATAGACTTATAACAACAATACTAAGTAAGCCAAATAAACTACTTAAAGCTATAGACATAGCAGTGCTTCAATACTCCTTTGGCGATCAAAGAGATGACTTCGCGATGCTATTAGTGGATATAGACGAAATGGAATAGATAAAGCAAAAGCTCTTCTTAAGCAAGAAGAGCTTTTAATATGTCCTGAAACACTTTTTCCTTTTCAATATCATGAAGTAGTTCATGTTTTAAATTGTCATACTCTATAAGTTCTAGATCTTCTATACCAACGCTTCTTAATAGGCCGTATATTTGTTTAATGCCTAACTCGAAGTTTGATAGAGGATCTTTTTTACCTGAAAATAAATATATAGGTAAGTCTTTTGGTATATATTTTAAATTTTCTCTTCTAGTTGCTTTATCGACGCCATGTATAAGCATTTGGAAGAAGCCGTTACTGTATTCAAAGATACACAATTCATCTTGCAAGAACTTGGCTCTTTCCTCTGGATCTGATGTTAGCATATCTTCTTGAACGTTTTTACTCATGAAGTCGAAGGATTTTTGATTAAGCGATTCATTCTTCGCGTCGTAGCCTTCCTTTGAAATAACTACTTTTAAGAATACCTTAAATAATTGATTTAAGAAGATAGGGCACTTAACGCTTGATAGTAAAAACATTTTATCAATGTGGTCGCCATACTTATAAGCATATGTTCTAGCAAGTATTGAGCCCATAGAGTGGCCTAGCAAAACGACTTTTTTACCTGGATTTTCTTTTCTAATAATTGAATTTAGCATATCGATGTCATCAACCATCTTCATCCAAGCATTGTTTTTAGGTACGATACCTAAGTGATCCTTATCTTCAGCAGTCATACCGTGGCCTCTAAGGTCAAGCGCATATGACGATATGCCATTATCTTGCAAGAATCTAGCAAACTCATCGTATCTCATAGCGTGATCGTGCATGCCATGGACTATTTCCACACAAAGTTTGGGGTCTTCAGCTTTCCATTCTAAATATTTTATTTTAGTTTTGTCCTTTGCCGTGAATTCTAAATAATTTTTTTCCATTTACCTCACCTTTAAAAATATTACTTCCCCTTTTGGATATTATACTATATTTCTAAGTAATAATCAATATTTTAAGTATTATAAGTCAATTTATGATATAATAAAAGTACTGAAATCACATTGGAGGAATTTTTATGAAATATACTTTAGAAATTTGCACTGATTCATTCGAATCAACTCTTATAGCTCAAAGAGCAGGGGCAGATAGAGTTGAACTTATTGCATCGACAGTACTTGGTGGAATAACGCCGTCATATGGCTTGTGCAAGAAAGTACTTAATGAACTTGACATACCCTTCGTCGCTATGATAAGACCCAGACAAGCAGGTTTTTCTTATTCTGAATATGATTTAGATGTTATGAAAGAAGATATCATTGCTCTCAAAGAGCTTGGTGTAAAAGGCTTTGTCTTTGGCTCTTTAAATGATGATGGAAGCATTAATATGAAGGCTAATGAATACTTACTTAAGTACTGCGAAGGCATGGATAACGTTTTTCACAGAGCCTTTGATATAGATCCAGATCTTGATGGCAATTGCAAAAAGCTTATAGACCTTGGCTTTAAACGTGTATTAACTAAAGGCGGAGACAACAAGATTACAGATACATATAAGATAATTAATTCGCTTTATGAAAAGTATCATGACAAGCTTGAATTTATCACTGGAGGAGTGAGGGAGAATAACGTAGATTTTATTAAAAACAATCTACTCGTTGATCAGCTCCATATATCATCTAATAAAGTATGTATAGATAAATCGACTCTTGCAAACGATAAATTATATTTTGGCACAAACCCAAATGAAGATGAGGGAACATATTATTTAGCTGATGAAGACTATCTTAAGAGGATAATAAAATCTTTTAGATAATTATGACAAAAATTTAACAATTCTTATTTGCAAGTAAAAAAATATAAATTGCAAAAATGTTAAAAATGCATCAATATTTATGACATATATGACATATTTTGAAAATTAACATTAATTTTATTCATTGCTTGTTTTTACACATAAAAAATCATTATTTGCTCTTTAAAATTATTCAGACATGTGGTAAAATGAGTATATAATTCAAATAGGAGGAGTACTATGAAAGAAAAAAATGGTAAGACAATCGTCCTAGGGGTAATCGGATCAGATTGTCACGCAGTTGGATTAACTATATTGGACCATGCTTTTACAAATGCTGGATTCAACGTAGTTAACATAGGTGTTTTATCACCTCAAGAAGACTTCATCAACGCAGCTGTTGAAACTAACGCTGACCTTATCTGTGTATCATCACTATATGGTCAAGGAGAAATTGACTGTAAAGGCATGAGAGAAGCGTGCGATGAAGCTGGTCTTAAAGACATTCCGCTATATGTTGGAGGCAACATCGTTGTTGGTAAACAAAAGTGGGAAGAAGTTGAACCTAGATTTAAAGCTATGGGCTTTAACAGGGTTTATCCACCAGGAACAAGTCCTGACGTAACAATTGCAGACATGAAAAAAGACTTGGGAATTGATTAGATGAAAGCATATCTTTTTATTGATTTTGGAAGCACATTTACAAAATTAACTCTAATAGATATCGAAAAAGAAGAAATTATTGCTACAGCAAAGAGCTACACAACTGTTGAAACAGATGTAGCAAACGGATATCACAATGCTTATAAGGAGCTTATGTCAAAAGTCGATGGAGAACTTGATATAGTTAAGAAGCTAGCTTGTTCTTCTGCAGCAGGTGGCTTGAAGATAGCTGCCATAGGCCTAGTACCTGATTTAACTGCAGAAGCAGCTAAGAGAGCAGCCTTAGGAGCAGGAGCTAGAGTTATTAAGACATATTCATATAAGATGAACAATCATGAGATTGAAGAGCTTAGAGATTCGAATGCTGATATGATTCTTCTTGCAGGTGGAACTGACGGAGGCAACACTGAAGTAATTTTGCATAATGCTCAATTAATTGCTGACTTTGGTATTACAAAGCCAGTTGTAGTTGCGGGTAACAAGAGCAGCTACGACGATATTGAAAAAGTATTTAAAGATAAGATTGAGTACAGACTTACTGAAAATGTTATGCCTAAACTTAATGAAATCAATGTTAATCCTGCAAGAGAAACAATCAGAGACATTTTTATGGAAAGAATCACAAAAGCTAAAGGCATGACTCATATAGAAGATGATATCTCAGGCATACTAATGCCTACACCACAAGCTGTTTTAAAAGCGGCCGAAGCACTTAGCTTAGGAACACCTGATGAAGATGGCGTTGGTGACTTAGTTGTGGTTGATATAGGCGGAGCAACAACAGATATTCACTCAATAGCTGATGGCGCACCATCTAAACCTGGAGTAATTTACAGAGGCTTGGAAGAACCTATTTCTAAGAGAACTGTTGAAGGCGACTTAGGTATGAGATACTCAGCCGAAAGTATATATGAAGCGGCTGGAATGAGGATGATTAAGAAGTACTTAGATATCAGTGATTATGATGTAGAAGAAGAATTCAAAAGAAGATACGATCACACTGATTTAGTTTTCACCGATGAAAAAGAAATAAAATTCGATGAAATGATGGCAAAGATTTGTGTAGATATATCAATGAAAAGACATTGCGGCTATGTAGAAGCTGTTTATTCACCTCTAGGAACAATGTATCAACAGATAGGTAAGGACTTAACTGAACTTAATCTTATGATAGGTACTGGAGGTATACTGGTTAATTCAGAACACCCACAAGAAATATTAAAAGCTGGGCTTTATGATAGTGAAGATTTAAACTCATTAAAGCCAAGATATCCTGAATTTTCAGTAGATAAAAATTATATTCTATCTGCTATGGGTTTACTAACAATGGTCGATAAGAACATGGCAGTTAGAATGATGAAGAAATATATAGTTATATAGGGGGAAGCTATGAAAGTAGAAAATAAAAGATGGACTGATGAAGAATTTTTCGCTGAGCGTGAGAAAGTTCTTAAACAATGGCCCACAGGAGCTGAAGTTGATTCACAAGAAGCAATTGACTTTTTAAAGAAAATACCTGCAGAAAAGAACTTTGCCGAAGTTATGGCAAAAGCAAAAAGAGAAGGTAAGACATTAGCACAACCAAGAGCTGGTGTTGCGCTTATTGATAAACACATAGAACTATTAACGTTCTTAACAGATCAAGGCGGAGCAGACTTACTTCCATCAACAATTGACTCATATACAAGACAAAATAGATACGACGAATGTGAAGTTGGTATCAAAGAATCAATGAAAGAAGGCAGATCATTATTAAATGGATTCCCAGCTGTTAACCATGGTGTTAAAGGCTGTAGAATGGTTTATAATGCTGTATCTAAACCACTTCAAGCAAGACACGGCACACCAGACTCAAGATTACTTGCTGAAATCATTCACGCAGGTGGCTTCACATCAAACGAAGGTGGTGCTATAAGCTATAACGTTCCATATGCAAAATCAGTACCAATAGACAGATGCTTACATGATTGGCAATATTGTGACAGATTAGTTGGTTTCTATGAAGAAAATGGCGTTCATATAAACAGAGAACCATTTGGGCCACTAACTGGTACACTTTGCCCACCATCAACATCAAACGCTGTTGCTATAGTAGAAGCACTTTTAGCTGCTGAACAAGGTGTAAAGAACATTACAGTTGGTTATGGCCAATGCGGTAACTTAATTCAAGACGTTGCAGCTATTAGATCACTTGAAGAACAAGTAAATGAATATTTAAAGAAATATGGCTACAACGATGTTTTAATAACTACTGTATTCCACCAATGGATGGGTGGTTTCCCTCAAGACGAAGCTAAGGCATTTGGCGTTATCTCTTGGGGTGCAGCAACTGGCTCATTAGCGGGAGCTACAAAAGTTATTGTTAAGACACCTCATGAAGCTATAGGTATTCCTACTAAGGAAGCAAATGCTGAAGGTATCAGAGCTACTAAGATGGTTCTAAACATGACTGAAGGACAATTACTTCCAGAAGGTAAAGAATTAAGAGCTGAAATTGAATTAATTAAAGCTGAAACAAAATGTATAGTTGATAAATTATTTGAATTAGGTAAGGGCGATTTAGCGGTAGGTACTGTTGAAGGCTTTGCACAAGGCGTTATGGACGTACCATTTGCACCATCTAAGTACAATGCAGGCAAGATGATGCCAGCAAGAGACAATAACGGTGCTGTTAGATATTTATTTACAGGAAACTTACCATTCACAAAAGATATACTAGACATCAATAAAGCAAAACTTGAAGAAAGAGCAAAATTCGAAGGACGTCCAGTAAGCTTTGACATGACAACTGACGACATATTTGCAGTTGGCTTCGGTAAATTAATTGGTAGACCAAAAAATAATTAATATATAAAAAGGAGACTTGATTATGAAAATTAAAAAAGTTATCTGCTCAGCAGGTAAAACAGGTTTTTACTTTGATGACCAAAAGGCTATCAAATTAGGAGCAAAACATGATGGTATGTTCTACTTAGGAGATCCAGTTACTCCTGGATTTAAAGCTATAAGACAATCAGGAGAATCAATCTCAGTCATGCTTGTTCTTGAAGACGGACAAGTTGCTCACGGTGACTGCTCAGCTGTTCAATACTCAGGAGCAGGTGGAAGAGACCCACTTTTCTTAGCTGAAGATTTTATTGAATTTATCAATAAAAACATTGCACCTAAACTAGAAGGTAGAGAAATAACTACATTCAAGGAAATGGCTGAAGAATTCGACCACATGCAAGTAGATGGCAAGAGACTTCATACAGCAATTAGATATGGTATCACTCAAGCAATACTTGATGCAGTTGCTAAGACAAACAAAGTAACTATGGCTGAAGTAGTTAAGAAAGAATATAATACAGGCGTAGAAATTAATAGAGTACCTATATTTGCTCAATCAGGTGATGACAGATACCTTAACGCTGATAAGATGATTATAAAAGAAGCTGACGTTTTACCACACGGTCTATTCAACAACGTTGAAGAAAAAACTGGTAAAAACGGTGAACTTTTAAGAGACTATGTTGTTTGGTTAAGAAACAGAATTATCGAACACAGACACAATGAATCATATAGCCCAATCTTCCACATCGACGTATATGGAACTATAGGCGATGCATTCAACAACGACGTAGATAAGATGGCTGAATACCTAAAGACTCTTGAAGAAGCTGCTAAACCATTCAAGCTTAGAATTGAAGGACCTATGGATATGGGCGAAAGAACTAGACAAATGGAAGTTCTTAGAGACTTAACTAAGAAGCTTGATGAAGAAAACATTCACGTAGAATTAGTTGCTGACGAATGGTGTAACACTTACGAAGATGTTGTTTACTTCGTAGATAACGGTGCTGGACACATGATTCAAATCAAGACTCCAGACTTAGGCGGTATCAATAACACTATTGAAGCTGTTAAGTATTGTAAAGATCACCACGTAGGAGCTTACTGCGGTGGTACTTGCAACGAAACTAACAGATCTGCAGAAGTTTTAGTAAATATTTCTATGGCTACAGGAGCTGACCAACAATTAGCTAAACCAGGTATGGGTGTTGACGAAGGTATCATGATCGTTAATAACGAAATGAACAGAGTAGTTGCACTAGTTAATAACAGATAATATTTTTTATTGAAAGTAGCAATATTTTATTGCTACTTTCATAATATACATAGGGGGTTATAATTTTGAGAGAAGTAAAAAGTAGTGATATCACTAAAAAATTAAAAGAAGGTCTTTTGGATATAGCTTCAGTTCTTCCAAAAGATGTAATGGATAGACTTGTTGAACTAAGAGATAAAGAAAAGTGGCCACTAGCTAAAGAAACTATCACAACAATTATAGATAATGACAATCTAGCTGAGAGAGATAGCGTTCCAATGTGCCAAGATACTGGTATGGTTATCTGTTTTGTTAAGATTGGTCAAGATGTTCATGTAGATGGATCTATAAGTGACGCTATAAATGAAGCTGTTAGAGAAGCATATACAGAAGGTTACTTAAGAAAATCAGTTGTTAAGGACCCTATAAATAGAGTTAATACAAAAGATAACACTCCAGCTATCATTCACTATGAATTAGTTGAAGGAGATGTATTTGAAATATCTTTCGCAGCAAAGGGATTTGGCTCAGAAAATATGTCTAAGCAAAAAATGCTTAAACCTGCAGATGGACTTGAAGGCGTTAAGAAATTTATATTAGAATCAGTTGAAGCTGCAGGACCAAACCCATGTCCACCTATCATAGTAGGTGTAGGTATCGGCGGAGACTTTGAAAAATCATGTATCATGGCAAAGAAATCACTTATGAGAGATGTTAATGATTATAACAAAGATCCATTCTATGCAGATTTAGAAAAAGAATTGCTAGAAAAGATAAACGAACTAGGCATAGGACCTCAAGGTTTTGGTGGCAAGACAACAGCATTAGGAGTATTTATAGAAACTCATCCAACACACATAGCTGGTCTACCAGTAGCTGTTAACATCCAATGTCACGCTGCTAGACATAAAGTTATTTCATTATAAAGGGGGATATTACTATGGCTATAGAAATTAAAACACCATTTACAAGAGAAACGCTTAAGGATTTAAAAGCAGGAGATAACGTATTAATTACAGGCACTATATATACTGCAAGAGACGCTGCTCACAAAAGATTAGTAGATCTTCTTAATGAAGGAAAAGAACTACCATTTGACCCAAAGGGAGCTTGTATCTACTATGTAGGTCCTTCGCCTGCAAAACCAGGTAGAGTTATAGGTTCAGCTGGACCTACTACAAGCTATAGAATGGACCCATATGCGCCACAAATGATGGACGCAGGTGTTATGGGTATGATAGGCAAAGGCAAAAGAGATGACAATGTTAAAGATAAAATAAAAGAATGCGGTGCTTGCTACTTTGCCGCTATAGGCGGAGCTGCTGCTATCATAGCTGATAGAATTAAAACTGCAAAGATAATTGCTTATGAAGATTTAGGAGCTGAAGCTTTAAGAGAGATAACTGTAGAAAAATTCCCAGCAACTGTTATAGTTGACTCTACAGGCAAAGATCTATATATAGAAGGTAAGAAGGAGTATTTGGAATGGAAAGAAAAGAACGAGTAATAAGTAAAGCTGCTAAAGCGGGCTCGCTTGAATCAAATGATCTAATGATTATGATAGAGCCTTCAGATAAATTAGATATCACACTAAATTCAGTAGTTAAGGAACAATATGGTGATAAGATTTTGAAGGCAATAAATGAAGTTCTTGATGAAGAAGGCGTTACTAAGGCAAATATTGTAATTGAAGATAAGGGCGCTTTAGACTTTACTATCAGAGCAAGAATGAGAACTGCAATCGAAAGGAGTCAAAATGAACTATAGAACAATGTTATTTATGCCAGGAAACAATCCAGGCATGTTACAATCGTCTGATATACTAGGTGCAGACGCTATAATTATAGACTTAGAAGATGCGGTATCATTACCAGAAAAGGATGCGGCAAGAGGACTTGTTAAAGAATATCTAAAAACATTTAAGTCCGAAGAAAAAGAAGGATCAGATATATATGTAAGAGTTAATCCTCTTGATACTGATTACTTCTACAAAGACTTAGATGCTCTTAAAGATCTAAACTTCGATGGTATCATGCTTGCAAAAGCATCTCAAGAATCAGTAGGAGCACTTTCTAAGTACTTAGATGATAATAATCAAAAATACGATATATTCTGCTTAATTGAAACTTCTCAAGGCGTTGAAGATGCAAGAAATATACTTGCTAAATCAAAGAGAGTAAAAGGCGTTTTACTAGGTGCAGAAGACTTAACACTTGATTTAGGCGCAAAGAGAACTAAAGAATCAGATGAAATAAAATACTCAAGAATGAGAATTGTTTCATGTGCTAAATCTTTAGGTCTACAAGCTATAGATACACCTTGGACAGATACAGACGATATCGAAGGCTTAGTTATGGATACTAAGAAAGCTAAGGCTATGGGTATGACTGGTAAAGCTTTAATATCTCCAAGACATGTTGATCATGTTAATGAAATTTTCTCACCAAGCAAGGAAGATATCGATCATGCAATCAGAGTTATGGAAGCTCTTAAAGAGGCTAAAGAAAAAGGTCTTGGCGCATTCTCACTTGATGGTAAGATGGTTGACAGACCTATCATACTAAGAGCAACAAATACATTAAAGATGTCTGGCAATTATAAGGAGGAATATGATGAGCTTTTATAATGATGATATTAAAATATTAGATAAGAAAGATTATCCTAAAAAAGAAGCAAAGCCAAGCAAAGTTTATGAAAGCATCAAAGATTTATTTGATAAGCTTGATTTAAAGGACGGTATAACAGTTTCATCGCACCATCATTTAAGAAATGGTGATGCTGTGTTAAACATGATGATGCTTGAACTTCAAAGAAGAGGCATAAAAGACATAACGCTTGTGGCTTCATCACTATTCCCAGTTCACAAAGAACTTATTCCTTTGCTTGAAGATGGCACTATAACAAATATAATCACATCATATATATCAGGTGATTTAGCAAAAGCTATTTCAAAAGGTAAATTAAAGGGCAAAATACTAATGCAATCACATGGAGGAAGAGCTAGAAGTATAATTGATGAAGATGTTGTCATTGACTACGCTTTCATCGCAGCTCCATCATGCGACCCTATGGGAAACATCTCTGGTGTTAATGGGGAAGCATCATGCGGCTCAATGGGTTATGCAATAGCAGACGCTATCTACGCCAAAAAGAAAATTGCTATAACAGATACTATTGTTGCTTATCCTAACTACCCAAGCGACATTACTGAAGACTATGTTGACTATATCTTAAAGGTAGATAGCATTGGTGATAAGAACGGTATAGTATCCGGTACAACAAAAGTTACTAAAGACCCAGTTGGACTTAAGATTGCTAAGGATACATTAAAAGTAATGAAGGCATCAGGTCTACTAAAAGATGGTTTTAGTTACCAAAGTGGCGCAGGTGGAATTTCACTTGCAGTTACCGACTTTTTAAGAGACTACATGATTAAAGAAAATATCAAGGGCTCATTTGCAAGTGGCGGTATTACTGGTTATTTAACAGATATGCTCGAAGAAGGTTTGTTCACTTCATTATACGATGTACAATGCTTTGACTTAAAAGCAATCGAATCCATTAAGAAGAACGCTAATCATTTAAGAATGAGCGGCTCTGAATATGGTAATCCAGAAGTATCTGCAGTAGTTGATAACCTTGATGTAGTTATCCTGGGCGCAACTGAAATTGACCTTGATTTTAACGTTAACGTTATTACAGGAGCAGACGGTATGCTAATGGGAGGCTCGGGCGGTCACCAAGATACAGCAGCTGGAGCAAAGATGTCAATTATCGTTTCAAAACTATTTTCATCAAGACTACCAGTTATTAAAAACAGAGTTGATGTAATCGCTACACCTGGAACAACTATAGACGTGCTTGTTACTGAAAGAGGCATTTCAGTTAACCCATTAAGACAAGATTTAATTGAAAAATTCAAAGCAAGCGGCCTAAACGTTATGACAATACAAGAGCTAAAGGCAATTGCAGATAACTTTATGGGTGAACCTAATGACATCAAGAAGAAAGATAGAATTATTGGCTATAGTGAATATAGAGACGGATCCATATTAGACGCAATTTATGAGGTGTAATATGGGACTATTTTCAAAGAAAAAAGAACTTGATTTATATGCGCCAATCACAGGTAAGCTTATAGACATAACAGAAGTTAAAGACCAAGTCTTTTCACAAAAGATACTTGGCGATGGCATTGCTATAGAACCAAAAGAAGGCGTTCTATATGCACCATGCGATTGTGAAGTAGTTCAATTATTTCATACGCTTCACGCAATTGGCTTAAAGGCAAAAGATGTGGAACTACTTGTTCACATCGGCATGGACACAGTTGAGCTTAATGGCGAGGGCTTCAAAGGCTTTGTTAATGAAGGTGACCATGTTAAGAAAGGCCAAAAGCTTATCGAGTTTGACATAGACTATATCAAGTCACAAGGCAAAGAGGCTACTACACCTATAGTCATAACAAATATGGATGCAGTTAAATCACTTAATAAGAGCGAGACAAAAGACATCGTTGCCAATCAAGATATAGCTCTTAAAATTAATCTTTAATATTATTCATTACTAGGAGGTATGTATGAGCATATCTCCTTTTATTTATTAATAGAAAGCTTGAATATTTTCTTCTTATATTATATAATCATTATAATATGTAAAAAGGGTGATTAAATGAATAAAAAATTTAAAGCTGCTATAGTATTGGCATTACTTTTATCTATGCTAATCTGCAATAGTGCATTCGCTGAAGATGCAGAAGATGTTGAAGATGTGGTAGTAAGCGATGAAAATTTGATTCTAGTAGATGAGAAGATAACTATATCACTAGCAGGTGATGTATTATATTCAACTTATGTAAAGAATAAAGTTAATCAATTTGGCGTGACTTACCCAATGGAGAATGTTAGGGAAATATTCCAAAATGATGATATGAGCTTTATAAATTTAGAAACTGCCATTACAGATTGTAAGAAGCCAGCAAATATAAAAAAAGAATATAACTTCGCATCAAATTCTAATACAGCTGCGGAGCTAGCTAATTCATCCATAGACTTAGTCAATCTTGCCAATAATCATGCACTTGACTATGGCCAAGAAGGTTTTATTGATACGATGAATTTACTTGACACAGCTGGTATACAATACGTTGGCGGTGGAAGAAAGATAGATGAGGCAATTTCCGCAAAGATAATTGAAGTTAAAAACAAAAAGATAGGCTTTTTAGCCTTCAATGCAGTTGTGCCTAGCAGAACATGGCTTGCTACAGACAAAAGGGCTGGTCAGGTAAGTATGTACCCATATGAGGTTGACAAAAGACTAGCATATATTAAAGAGATTAAGTCGCAAGTTGATTATCTAATTCTATCGATACATTGGCAAGGCTTAAGTAATCATAAAAACGAAAAGGATTATATCAATGCAGCACATAAACTAATTGATGCGGGAGTTGATGTTGTCGTTGGTACGCATCCTCATTTAATGCAAGCGACAGAATATTATAAGCATGGTATAATTTTTTACAGCTTAGGAAACTTTATCTTCCCAAATATGGGAGGCAGGGCAGATAAGGCAGCTATAGTTCAGTTAGAGATAGATCCAAGCGCTGATGAAGAAATCAAAGTTAAGTACATTCCGACAAAGATGCTAGGCAATAGGCCTGTCTTATTAAAAGACCAAGAAAGATTAAATGAGCTATACTATATGAACGCTATTAACAAGAAGTTCAATTCATACGTACAAGCGAATGGATATATGATTAAACTTGAAAAATAATATTTGATTAGTAACGATTGGATGCAAGGCTATATATTAGCTCTGCATCCATTTTTATTAATGACATTAGCATAAGAAAAACATATTCAAGAAGATAAAGATAAAAATAATTTTATAAATAGAAAATGCTTGTATTTTATCAACTTATATGTTATAATTGATTAGTAAAAATATGCACACTTCACGATGTACGCCTCAGGTGCTAAACATTAGTTAAGGCGGCAGGTGAATGAAGTGTAAAGAAAAAAACTTGGAGGTAGAAAGACATGGCAGTAATTGCAATGAAAGACTTATTAGAAGCAGGTGTTCACTTCGGACACCAAACTAGAAGATGGAACCCTAAGATGGCTAGATTTATTTTCACAGAAAGAAACGGAATCTATATCATCGACCTACAAAAAACAGTTGATCAAGTTGAAGAAGCTTACAAATTGGTTAAAGATGTTGTTGAAGAAGGCGGAAAGGTTCTATTCGTAGGAACTAAGAAACAAGCTCAAGAAGCTATCGAATCAGAAGCTAAAAGATGTGAAATGTACTACGTTAACCAAAGATGGTTAGGCGGTATGCTTACTAACTACAACACAATTAAGGGTAGAATCAAAAAACTTGAAGAATACAATAAGATGGAAGAAGACGGTTCTTTAAGTGTTTTACCTAAGAAAGAAGTTGCTACAATCAGAGCAGAAAAAGAAAAATTATCTAAATACCTTGATGGTATTAAGGAAATGGGCGGAATGCCACAATTAATCTTTGTTGTAGACCCTAAGAAAGAAAAGATAGCTATAAACGAAGCAAGAATACTTGGTATACCTGTTATTGGTTTAGTTGATACTAACTGCGATCCAGATGAAGTTGATATAGCTATACCTGGTAACGACGACGCTATCAGAGCGGTTAAGTTAATCACTGAAACTTTAGCTAACGCTGTTATCGAAGGAAAACAAGGTAAACAAGAACGTTCTGAAGAAAAAACAGAAGAAAAAGAAGAAATAAATAACGAAGAAAACTAGGAGGTAAATATGGCTATAAGTGCACAATTAATTAAGGAATTAAGAGAAAAAACTGGCGCAGGCATGATGGACTGCAAAAAGGTTTTAGTTGAAACTGATGGTGACATCGATAAGGCTATAGATCTTTTAAGAGAAAAAGGACTAGCATCAGCTGAAAAGAAAGCTTCTAGAATTGCATCAGAAGGCTTAGTTGCTTCTTATATTCACTCAGGAAGAATCGGTGTTTTAGTAGAAGTTAACTCAGAAACTGACTTCGTTGCTAAGACAGATGAATTCAAAGATTTTGTTAAAGATATAGCTATGCAAGTAGCTGCATCAAACCCAGAATACCTATGCGAAGAAGATGTTCCTCAAGAAGCTATTGATAAAGAAAAAGAAGTTCTTATTCAACAAGCTCTAAACGAAGGAAAACCTCAAAACATAGCAGAAAAGATGGTTGAAGGTAGAATGCATAAATTCTATGAAAGAGTATGCTTATTAGACCAACCATTCATCAAGGACCCAAGCATAACTGTAAATGATTTATTAAAAGATAAAATTGCTAAGATTGGTGAAAACATCAAGATTAGACGTTTCGTTAGATACGAAGTTGGCGAAGGCTTAGAAAAGAGAGAAGAAGATTTTGCTGCTGAAGTAGCAAAGCAAATGGGCAACTAATATATGGCTTATAAGAGGATCGTCTTAAAATTAAGTGGTGAAGCTTTAGCTGGTAGCGAAAAGACTGGCATCGATAACGAGGTTATCAAGTCAATCGCTAAAAGAGTAAAGACTATAACTGAAATGGGTGTTGAAGTAGGTATAGTTGTTGGTGGCGGTAACTTCTGGAGAGGAAGAGACTCACTTAATATACAAAGAGCAACATCAGATTATATTGGCATGCTTGGCACTGTTATGAATGCACTTGCACTTCAAGATGCTTTAGAAAAGATGGATGTACTTACAAGAGTACAAACATCTATCGAAATGAGAGCTGTAGCAGAACCATATATAAGAAGAAGGGCAATTAGACAACTTGAAAAGAAGATGGTTGTTATATTTGCTGCAGGAACTGGTAATCCTTACTTTTCAACAGATACAACTGCTGCACTCAGAGCTGCTGAAATCAATGCAGAGGCTATACTATTAGCAAAGAAGGGTGTAGACGGTATCTACGACAGCGATCCAAAGATAAATAAAGATGCTAAAAAGTTTGATAAATTATCTTATCTTGACATACTTAGCAAGAATTTAAAGATAATGGATGCAACAGCAACATCTTTATGTATGGATAACAATATACCGCTAGTAGTATTTGGTATAGATGACCCTGATAACATAGTCAGAGTTGTTGAAGGTGAAAGGATAGGAACTATTGTAAAGGAGGATTAATATGCCTGATAGATTTAGTCAAGAATATGAACCAAAGATGAATAAAACAATAGAAGTTTTTAAAGAAGATCTTAACTCAGTAAGGGCTGGCAGAGCTAACCCAGCGCTACTTGATAAAATTATGGTTAGCTATTATGGTGTAATGACTCCACTGCAACAACTTGCAAACGTTTCAGCACCTGAAGCAAGACTACTAGTTATTCAACCATATGATGCATCAACAATACCAGAAATAGAAAAAGAAATTCAAAAATCAGACATTGGTATAACACCGTCAAACGATGGCAAGCTTATTCGTTTACCATTCCCTCAATTAACTGAGGACAGACGTAAAGAACTAACTAAGATAGTTTCTAAAAAAGGTGAAGATACTAAGATTATTATAAGAAATCTTAGAAGAGACCTTATGGATGCTATTAAGAAGGCTGAAAAAGATGGAGATATCAGTGAAGACGATAGAAAGACTTTTGAAGACGATGCTCAAAAATTAACTGATAAATACACTGATAAGATTGATGAGATTATAAAAGCTAAACAAGCAGAATTAATGGAAGTGTAAAATATTAACCCCCCTCTTTATAGGGGGGTTATTTACAAGGAGATAGTTATGATTTTAAATCATGTAGCAATAATTATGGATGGCAATGGTAGATGGGCAAAGAAGAGAAATATGCCTAGAACTTATGGTCACAAAGAAGGTATGAATAGGGTTATAGAGAATGTAAGGTACGCCTCAGATACAGGCATAAAATATCTTACTCTATATGCATTTTCTAAAGAAAATTGGAAGAGACCTAAGGAAGAAGTGTCGTTTTTAATGAAGCTTATAATTATATATATTAACAGCCAAATTGATGAACTTGATAAGAACAATGTTAAGATCGTTGTATCTGGAGATTTGGATGAAATATATTCTGACTCAAAGAAGGTTATAGATGGAGCAATTGAGAGAACATCTAAAAATACTGGCCTTGTTCTAAACATCTGCTTAAACTATGGCTCGAGAGATGAAATAATTAGGGCTATTAATCTTGCTAAAAAAGATAATAAGGAAATTAAATCTTATGAGGATTTAAAGGAGTACTTCTACAATCCATCTATACCAGATCCTGATTTAATAATCAGAACTAGTGGGGAAGAAAGGTTATCAAACTTTTTGCTTATGCAATCTGCATACAGTGAACTTTACTTTACTCAAAAACTATGGCCCGACTTTCATAAAGAAGATTTTGCAGAAGCTATAGAGAACTTTGCTCTTAGACATAGAAGATATGGAGGAATATAATGAAGAGTTTTTTTAAAAGACTAGCTACATCAGTAGTGGTTTTATTACTACTTATATTAATAATTTATGACATGAACCATATCTATAGATTTGGTATGTTCTTATGCGCCTCTATTGCTTCATATGAAGTCTTACACATGATGGCAGATACAAGAAAGAATTTTTCTTATGCTCTAGCTATCTTACTTAATATTTTAGTTTATATTAATACTTATACAAACACATTTCCAAATGAATACATATTTATGATGATGAGTATAATATTTTCAATCATAAGTGTTGTGGACGAAAAGTTTTCATCAAGAACTTTTGTAAGTTTGATATTTACAACATATTTTATAATATTTCCGTTCTCGATCTTCTACAACTTTATTGATAGGGATAAACTCATACTAATATTTTTAATCGCCATATCAAGTGATGTATTTGCTTATGTTTTTGGCTCGCTTTTTGGAAGGCATAAACTTATCGAAAGGATAAGTCCTAATAAAACTATAGAAGGCTCGGTTGGCTCATACATCGCAACTGTAGCGATTACATATTTTTATACAAGATACTTTAATCTAAATTTAAATCCTTATTACTATATAGGTTTAATTTTAGCGCCTGTTGTTGCGCAATTTGGCGATTTAATATTTTCAAAGCTTAAAAGATATTATAATATTAAGGATTACGGTTACATATTCCCAGGACATGGAGGCATTATGGATAGATTTGATAGTGTTTTACTCGTATGTCCGTTCGTACTAATATGTTTTTTTTAAGGAGCAATTTATAAATGAGTATAATAGTAGCAATTTTAGTATTTTTAGTTTTAGTAACAATTCATGAATTTGGTCACTTTATTGTGGCTAAGTGGGCTGGCATCAAGGTTAATGAATTTGCCGTGGGTATGGGCCCAGCAATATTCAAAAAGCAAAAAGGTGAGACCCTTTACTCACTTAGAGCCTTCCCGCTTGGTGGCTACTGCGCTATGGAAGGTGAGGACGAGGACAGCTCTGACGAAAGAAGTTTTGACAATGCAAAAGCATATAAGAGACTTGTGGTTATACTAGCAGGTGCTTTTATGAATATAGTTTTGGCTATATTGGCTTTTTTGATTGTTAATATGCAAAGTGGATATACAGATTTGAGAATTGATAAAATCGAAGCAAATTCACCTGCATATATAGCCGGTATACAAGAAAATGACGAAATAATTTCATATAATGGTAAAAAGCCACTACTATTCTTAGAATTAAGAAATATGATTATTAATTCAAACAATGAAAGTGATACTCTTAGAGTAAAAAGAGACGGCGAACTTATAGACATAGAAGTTAAACCTGAACTGGCTACAATTGAAGACGATGGTCAAGTTATTGAGTATAAAAAACTTGGCATAATGCCTAAAGTAAGTTATGATTTTTTAGGCTCATTTAAAGAGAGTATAAATACCTGTAGATACGCATACAGATCTATGTTTGAATTTTTAGGAAGAGCATTTAAAGGTAAAGTAAAAAAGAATGAAGTTTCAGGACCAGTTGTTATCATTAAGACCATATCGAGTGCAGCTAAAGTCGGATTTAGTTCAGTTATGTTCTTACTTGGTTTAATTAGTATAAACCTTGCCTTCTTTAATCTATTACCATTTCCAGCTTTAGATGGGGGAAAGGCTGTGTTTATTCTATTTGAAATGATAACTGGCATAAAACCAAATAAAAAAGTGGAATATATTGTGAACATCATTGGATTTTCACTTCTAATGCTTTTATTCTTATTTGTAACGTATAATGATATCAAAGGATTGATTAAATGATAATTAGAAAGAAAACAAAGAAAATAATTGTTGGTGGAGTTGCCATAGGTGGCGATGCGCCTATAACAATACAATCAATGACAAATACTGATACTAAAGATATTGAAGCGACTGTTAAACAAGTTATTGACATGGAAAATCATGGACTAGACATAATAAGGATGGCCGTGAACGACGAAGAAGACGCTAAAGCTATAAATGAAATAAAGAAAAAAATTCATGTTCCAGTCATCGCTGATATACAATTTGATTATAAACTTGCGCTAATGGCGGCAAGAGAGGGCTACGATTGCATAAGAATAAATCCTGGCAATCTTAATTCAGAGGCCGAGCTTAGAGAAATAGTCGAAATATGCAAAGATAAGAATCTGCCTATAAGAGTAGGAGCAAATTCTGGATCTATTTCTAAAAAAATACTTGATAAATACAAGGGTCTTAATGAGAATTCCTTAGTATACGGAGCTCTTGAACAAGTAGAGATGCTTAATAAACTTGATTTTTATAATATAAAAGTTTCTATAAAGTCATCAGATGTAAATACATGCATAGATGCAAATAGATTGTTCTCAAGTCTATGTGACTATCCACTTCATCTAGGACTAACAGAAGCAGGCTCACCATCCGTTGGTATAGTTAAATCATCTATTGCCATAGGAACGCTTCTTAAAGATGGTATAGGCGACACTATTCGCGTATCGCTAACATCTGATCCACTTGAGGAAGTTATAGCCGCTAAGAAGATTCTGAGCGCTTTGGGCATACGTAGAGACTCAGTAAACCTTGTTTCGTGTCCTACATGTGCTAGAACTAAGATAAATATCATACCTATTGTTGAAGAACTAGAGCCACTACTTAATAATATTAAAAAAGATATAACGGTAGCTGTAATGGGCTGCCCGGTTAATGGACCTGGTGAAGCTAAAAGCGCTGATATAGGTATAAGCATGAGCAAAGAATTTGCTTATCTATTTAAAAAGGGTAAGGTTATAAAAAAGCTTGATAGAAGTGAAGTAGTTGAAGAACTCTTAAAAGAAATCGAAAGAATGTGAAGTAATGATAAAATTATTTAAACCTGAAGAACTGAATATTGATATAGACTTTCTTTCAAATGAAGATAAGATATTTTTTGAAAGTCCTGTGCTTAAGGATAAGACACTTAAAATAACTTATTATTATAATTTGAAAGATCAAAGTCTAAGCCAAAAAGTAGACGAAGTAATTAAGTCTACTTTTTTAAAATTCTCTTTATCAAATGTAAATATTAATGCAGTAGCATATACAAAATGCAATGTATATTTTGATTTGATAAGAAGTGAGTTTACTGATATTGATGATAAATCATTTAACTGCGAAGACTGTGATAATGTATATACATTTACACTTGATAATCAGCTTTTGCTTGATAGTTTCAATGCAAATCCATATTTAGAATTGATGAGATCTTTATGCTCAAGCTTTGAGGGTAAAACTATAAAAACTAAATGCAAAGAGATTATTATAAATAAGGAAGAATTTATTGATCAATTAAAGAGCAATGCCGAACAAATAAGTGAAAACTTTAAAATTGTTAAAGAAGAAAAGAAAAAGAGCGAGCCAAGCGCTGAAGCGAGCGGAAAGAAATCATTCTTCAGAAAGAAAAAGGAAATTGATAAGAACAAATGCATTAAAATAAAAGACATTAGCTCAGATATGGACTTTATTACTATACAAGGAGAAGTGTTTGAGTATGAATTTGTTGATAGAGATGAATACGCTTTACTTAAGTTTGCCGTTGATGATGGTGAAGAGGCTATAAGAGTTAGTAAATTCATTAGAAAGAATAAAGAAGGTCAATATGACTATGACTATGATATAGATAATGGCGTTAAGCTATACCTTTGCGGCAATGTTAATCTCTTCCAAAATATAATGAGCATAAAGATATATAGCTATGAAATTATTAATGAAGAAAAATTAGATGAAGCTGAAGAAGATATTAAAAGAGTAGAGATTGGTCTTCACACAAAAATGTCAAGCCAAGAAGGTTTCATATCAGCAAAAGAATACTTTAAAGAAGCTAAAAAGAGAGGCTACGAATCCATTGGTTTTATGGACAAATATGTTGTACAAAGCTATCCAGAAATCATGGATGCAGCTATAGAAACAGGTATTAAGCCTCTATATGGTGTTGAAGCAAATCTATTTGACGATACAAAATCACTAGTTAATAATTACAAAGGAGATAATAAGAATACCTTTGTCGTTTTTGACGTGGAAACAACTGGATTTTCAGCTATTGACGACAGAATTATTGAAATGGGTGCTGTAAAGATACAAGATGGTAAGGTCATAGATAATTTCTCTGAATTCACTGATCCAGGCTTTCATATACCATATAGAATAACTGAGTTAACAACAATTGATGATGCAACCGTAGCAGGCTGTCCATCTTTCGATGATCTACTAGAAAAGTTTATGGAATTTTGTAAAGACTCAGTTCTTGTAGCTCACAACGCTGAGTTCGATATTTCATTTATTAAAAGTTCCATGCACAGAAAGGGCGTTAAATTTGATTTTGAATATATTGATACACTTGAGCTATCGAGATACTTACTACCAGATTTAAAAAAGCATAAACTTGACACATTAACATCTTTATTCAACATAACTCTAGAAAATCATCACAGAGCCATTGATGATGCTACAGCAACTGGCTTTGTCTTCTTAAAGCTCTTAGATTTATTAAAAGAGCAAGGCTGTAACGATCTTGAAGCTTTCTCGAAAATAAAGTCAAATAACTATTACAATGTTTATAAAATATCAATATTTGCTACAAATCTAGTTGGTTTAAAAAACCTATATAGACTAATTTCGCTATCACATATAGATAATTATAATAGACAGCCAATAGTATATAAGAGTCAAATAGATGCGAACAGAGATGGCCTTTTAATCGGAAGCGGCACTTATAATGGCCCTATATATAACGCTTGTATTAGATGCGAAGAAAACGATAAATTAAAAGAAATGATGAAGTATTTTGACTTTATCGAACTTCAGCCAATAGATCAATATCTATACTTGATCGAAGATGAAAGTCTTCATGAAATGAACGCTATTAAAAACATCAATAGAAGAGTATATGATAATGCAAAAGAACTTGATATACCTGTCCTTGCTAATGGCGATGTATACTATATAGATCAAAGCGACAGTGTATATAGATCCGTTTTAGTTTTTAATAGAAAAAACTTTGTGGGAAGCAGAAAAGAGTGTAATAATACCGATCATTATTTTAAAACTACTAAAGAACTTTTAAAGAATTTTCCATATTTAAGCGCAGAAGAAGCTAAGGAAATTGTTATTGATAATACTCTTGCTTTTGCTGAAAAATTTGAAAATTTCAGACCAATTCCTAAGGATACCTTTCCGCCATTTATAGAAAATTCTGATAAAGACTTAAGGGACTGCTGTTATAATAAAGCAACGAGCATATATGGAGACCCTCTTCCAGAGATTGTCAAGAAGAGACTTGATAAGGAGCTTGATTCAATAATTGGCAACGGTTATGCTGTTTTATACATCATAGCAAGAAAACTTATTTTGCAATCAAATGCTGATGGCTACGTAGTCGGCTCAAGAGGCTCTGTTGGTTCATCATTTGCGGCAACAATGAGTGATATAACTGAAGTAAATCCACTTATACCTCATTATGTATGTCCAAATTGTAAACACAGTGAATTTATTGATGATCCGAAATATGATTCGGGTTTTGACCTTCCTCGTAAAAACTGTCCTGTATGTTCACATGAGATGAATAGGGATGGACAAAAGATACCATTCGAGGTTTTCCTAGGCTTTAACGGTGATAAAGAGCCAGATATAGATCTAAACTTTGCTGGCGACTATCAACTTACAGCTCATAAAAATACTGAAAAGATATTTGGCGAAAACTTTGTCTTTAGAGCAGGAACTATTGGTACACTAGCTGATAAGACTGCTGCCGCTTGTATCTTAGACTATCTTGAAAAGAAAAATAAAAGCATTTCATATCTACACGCAATGTTCTTAAGCAAGAGAATAAAAGGTTCTAAGAGAACTACAGGTCAACATGCTGGTGGGGTAATGGTAGTGCCTAAAAATAAGAGCATACTAGACTTTACTCCAGTACAAAAACCTGCTGATGATATGAGAACTGATATAATAACAACTCATTTTGATTACCACTCGATAAGCGGTAAGATACTAAAACTTGACCTACTTGGTCATGATGTTCCAAACATAATCAAAAATCTTGAAGACTTAACTAATACCAAAATTGAAGATATACCTTTTGACGATGAAAAAGTATTATCACTTTTCTCATCAACAGAATCCCTAGGTATTAATAGCGATGATTTAAAGTTTGGCGTTGGCACTATTGCCATACCTGAATTTGGTACAAACTTCGTTAGAGGCATGCTTAAAGATACCAAGCCAAAAACATTCTCAGACTTAGTAAGAATAAGTGGTCTTTCACATGGTACAAACGTGTGGAACAGTAACGCTGAAAAACTAGTTAATGAAATGAACGTGCCGATGTCTGAAGTTATTTCAACAAGAGACGACATTATGAACCAATTGATTGATGCCGGCATGGATAAGTCTACTGCATTTAAAATTATGGAGTTCGTTAGAAAAGGAAAACCATTAATACAAAAGAAAATAGTTGACAATGAAACTATAATTATAAATTATGAGGATGAGATTAAAAAGTATCCACTTCCTGAGTGGTATCTTGACAGCTGTCATAAGATATCTTATCTATTCCCAAAGGCGCACGCTGCGGCCTATGTTATGATGAGCTATAGACTTGCTTGGTATAAGGTATACTACCCACAAGCATTTTATGCAACATACTTTACACAAAAGATAAATGACTTTGATTATGATGCTCTTGTCCATAGACTTGAAAATTTAGATTCCTTAGTAAGAGAGATTACCCAAAATCCTCATCCAAAGAAAAAAGATGAGGACCTATTGTCATTAGCTGAAGTAGTTAAAGAGATGGAGCTAAGAAATATAAAGATAGCACCAATTGATCTAGATAGATCACTAGCTACAAAGTTTACTGTTATCGATAGGGAAATTATTCCGCCATTCACAGTTATAGCTGGACTTGGAAAAGACCCTGCTAATAACATTATAAGGGAGAGAGAGATTAAAGAGTTTAACTCCATTGAGGACTTCCAAAAGAGGACTCAAGTAAATGCTACGGTAATCGCATATTTAAAATCAATTAATTTTTTTAAAGACATGCATGATACCAATCAGATAAGCTTATTTTAATTGACAAAATACATCAATTATAGTATAATTATCATAGTGGTGTAGTATTCTAGTCAGTATTCTATATCATGAAGGCGGGGCTAAAAATCCGCCAAAGAGCGTATCGATGAAGTTCTTGATTTGTGCTTGTGACGCCCAGTCATGGGCATTCTTTGAGAGTAAGGCAGATGGGGCGATCTACAACGGCATGTAGGCGTTGACCCTGCTGTCGCGGAGGCGTGAGATTTATCTTATGTAGACCTATTTTTTTAAATAGTGTAGCTTGCCTTGAGTGATCTAGTGCGGATGATAAGGTCTTTTTATTGAACTTGTGGCCAAAGATCAATAAGAAAAGTTATCGAAACCTAAATTGCAAAAGAGGCTAAGGATATAAAATACTGTTTGGGAAAACTTCTAGACTAAATCGTAAGATGACTAAAAAGGGATTACAGTGCGGACTAAGTGGCAATCCAGTATTATATTTGGCGACAATATAATTACTAAATTAATGGGAAACCGCTATGATTGGTGACATATAGCCTTAGTAAGGGAAAACCAACTGGACCTAAGCCGTAATATTTACTTTTTTAGTTTCCACTAAGCTGATAGATTACTATCAGCTTTTTTTGTTGTATATAAGCTTTGTTTATGGTATAATAACAATGTAATTCCGATTAATTATAAGGGGTGTAAGAAATTTCAGATTTTAAAAAAAAGTATAAAGATAAAAGCATTGATAAAATAAATAAAGATAAAAAACATAAAGCTGGTAAAAGTGATTTAAAATGGACGCTATCTATTACCATCTTTACTTTTGCTATGTCTATAATACTTTCTTCTATAATTGATATATTATTAGAAGATGTTGGAATTTTAGTTGGAGTTATACTTCTTTTACTTGTAATGATGATAGGTATATTGTTTGATATTATTGGGGTAAGCGTTACAACAGCTGAAGAAAAACTATTTCATGCTATGGCATCAAATAATATTGAAGAAGGTAAAATCGCCATAGGACTAATTAAAAACGCCGATAAAGTATCAAGTTTTTGCAATGATGTAATTGGAGATATGGCGGGCATTATCTCAGGTGCATTAGGTGCGACGCTTTTGACAAAGATAGCTTTGCATTTTGATAATGTTAATGTCGCCATCTTAGGGACTTTAATAACTGCATCTGTTGCTGCTGCAACTGTTGGAGGCAAATCATTAGGCAAGTCTGTAGCAATGTTAAAGTATCGAGATATTATTTTTGCTCTATCAAAAATTATTTTAAAATTTAAAAACATATTTAAGAAGAATAAATAGTATGAGATTAGATAAATATATAAGTGAATTTAAAAATATTGATAGCAGAACTAAGGCTAAGAAATTAGTTTTAGCTGGTTTTGTTTTAGTTAACGGAAAAGCTTTACTATATCCAAGCTATGATGTCAAAGAAGAAGACGACATAGATATTTACTCAGATAACGACATAACAAGATATGTATCTAGAGGTGCTCTAAAGCTAATTAAGGCTATAGAGGCTTTTAAACTCGATATAAATGATAAGACATGTATTGATATAGGCGCGTCAACAGGAGGCTTTACAGACGTTTTAGTAAAGCGTGGAGCGCGTTTAGTCTATGCACTTGACGTTGGAAAAGATCAGCTGCATCCATCATTAAAGAATAATGAAAAAGTTATTTCATATGAATCTTTTGATGCTAGAGGCGTTACTAAGGAAACTTTTAATGAAAACTTTGACATAGTGACATCTGATCTTAGCTTTATTTCACTCACATTATTAACGGATGCTTTTAATATACTTGTGAAAGAAGATACAAAGCTTATAGTCTTAATTAAACCTCAGTTTGAGTCAGGTAAGATAAAGAGAAAAAACGGTATATTTAATGATGCCAAATTACATATAAACGCAATAAATAATGTGATTCTATCTTTCAGGGAGAAAGGTATATATTTAAATGATATATGCAAGTCGCCTATAGAGGGAGGAGAAGGAAATATTGAGTATCTCGCTCTATTTACAAGAGATGATAATCACAGTAATATCGATATAAGAAGATTGGTTAAAGAATCTTTAAGTAGGTGAACAAATGCTTAGTAAATTATATATAAAAGATTTTGCTATAATTGATTCATTAAATCTTGATTTCAACGATGGATTCTCAGCTATTTCTGGAGAAACGGGTAGTGGTAAATCCATCATAGTAGATGCCTTAGCTGTAGTTCTAGGCGCAAAAGCTAGTAAAAATCAAATAAGAGACGGCTATGCTTCATCAAGCATAGAAGCTCATATTGATATAGATAATAAAAAACTAGACAAAATAAATTCTATTTTAAACGCTAAAATTAAGAGTCCACTTATTTTAAAGAGAATTATATATAGAGATAAGCCTAGTGAAAACTACATCAACGATATAAGCGTAAGTCTAAAAGATTTAAGCGAAATAAGTGCTTTAAGTATTGATATATTAGGACAAAAAGAACAATTTACACTGCTTGACAAAAATGAGCACATAAATATACTTGATTATTTTGGTGATAATGCTTACAAGACCTTGCTCAAAGAAATAAATGAATTATATTTAAAGATAGAAAAAAGCAATAAGCGTTTAAAAGAGCTTCCTAATAATCAAAAAGATATCGACAATCAAATAGATTTTATAGAATTTCAAAAAAATGAAATAGACGAAGCTGAAATTTTAGATGGAGAAGATGAAGATCTAGAGACTGAGATAAAAAGACTAAACTCGAGCGAAGATATCAAAAAGACTGCATATAATATAAATCAAATGCTTAGAGATAGTGATAATTACAGCGTAGATTCAATCTTATCCGACGCGAGTAATTTAGTTGATGACTTAAAAGAGTATTCAAAAGACGCTGAGTCTTGGTATGAAAAACTTATGGACTATCAAGAGCTTATTAAGGATATAAATGAAGAAATAAAATACTTTTCAGACTCTATTGACTACGATCAAGAGCGGCTATATGAATTAAGTAAGAGGCTAGATGAAATAAATAAAATTAAGTATAAGTATGGCAATAGTATTGCTGAAATAAACGCATATAGAGAAGACTTAGATAATAAGCTAAATGAAATAAGAAATATAGAGCTAGAAAAAGCAGCATTAGAAAAGTCACTCATAGAAGATAAAAAATCTTATGATGAAAAAGCGAGTGATTTAAGTCTCAAAAGAAAAGCTCTTGCTAAAAAGATTGCAAAAATGCTTGAAGATGAGTTAAGAACTTTAAATATGAGCAATATTCAAGTCGAGATTTCGGTCGAAGCAAAGAAAACTATGAAAGATTATGGCTATGATGACGTTGAAATCTTAATGAGCGCAAATAAAGGTCAATCAGTTAAACCCATAAGCGAAATCATTTCTGGCGGTGAAATGTCAAGACTAATGCTTGCAATTAAAAATTTAGGCGCTGATTTTGACAATATTGACACAATCATCTTTGACGAGATAGACGCAGGGCTTAGCGGCTACACTGCTAGCTGCCTTGCGAATAAACTTAGAGAATTAAAAGATAAATATCAAATAATATCAATATCACACTTACCACAGATATTAGCTAAAGCTGAGGAACACTACTTAGTAGAAAAAGCTAGCGATAGCGAGGCAACTATAAGTCACGTTAAAAAACTAGATTACGACGGAAGAGTGATTGAACTAGCAAGGCTACTAAGCTCAGGTAAGATAAGTGATATAGCAATAAAAAATGCAAAAGAATTATTAAAAAGTGAGGACTAGAATGGAACATATTGAAGTAGAAAAAACATTAAAAAGTGAAAAGATTTATCAAGGTAAAATATTAAGTTTACGTATTGATACTATTGAAATGCCTAATAAAAAGTATTCAAAGAGAGAGATAGTAGAGCATAAACCTGCTGTGGTCATCATTGCAATAAAGGGCACAAAGCTTTTAATGGTTAGACAATTTAGAAAAGCTGTTGAAAAAACTTTGTTAGAGGTACCAGCTGGCTTAGTTGAGGTACAAGAAACTCCAGTACAAGCTGCAAGTAGAGAGCTTGAAGAAGAAACAGGATACTTCTGCGAGAATCCAAAATACATTATGGAGTTCTATACATCACCAGGATATTCTGACGAAAAGATAGATTTGTTTTTAGCTGAAGACTTAGCTAAAACAGAACAAAATCTTGATGACGGCGAATTTTTAGAAGTAGAAGAAATCGAAATTGAAGAGCTTAGAAAAAAAGTATTGTATGGTGAAGTTCAAAACGCAAGCTCAATCATTGCAATTAATTATGCATACGATTATATAAAGAGTAAAAATGAACATAATTAACATCATTGAGAAAAAGAGAGATAAAAAATTATTAAATAAGAATGAAATTGATTTCTTTATAAAAGGTATTCTAGACGAATCTATAGCTGATTATCAAACATCAAGTTTACTTATGGCAATATTTTTAAATGGACTTAACGACGAAGAAACTTATTACTTAACAAAAGCAATAATTGATAACGGTGAATATATTGATTTCGAAGGAGTAGACTCGACAATCCTTGACAAACACTCAACTGGTGGAGTAGGTGACAAGATAAGCTTAATACTTGGTCCAATACTTGCGTCTATGGGATATAAATTTTTAAAGATGAGCGGCAGAAGTCTTGGTTTTACAGGCGGCACTCTTGATAAATTAGAATCAATTCCTGGATTTAAGGTAGATCAAAGCGATGAGTGGATAGAAAAAACAGCTAATGATTTAGGCTTCTTCATAGTAAGCCAATCAGAAAATATTGCAAAGGCAGATAGGATTTTATATGCACTAAGAGATGTTTGTGCAAGTGTCGATTCAATTCCTCTTATAGCCTCATCTATACTTAGTAAAAAATTTAGCTTTAGAAATGATTCCTTGCTTATAGATGTTAAGTGTGGTACCGGTGCCTTTATGGAAAGCTTTGATAAGGCAAAAGAGCTCTGTGACGCTATGCTTAATGTATCCAAAGCATTCAATAGAAAAACTACTTGTATAATAAGCTCAATGAACAAACCTCTTGGTAAGAGAGCTGGAAATAATCTAGAGATTATAGAAGTAGTCGACTTTTTAAAAGGTAATTTTAAAGCTTATGATGATATATATGATGAGATAAATCATATTGTTTATGAACTTCTACTAAACCTTGAAGATGTAGATTATAATGAAGTAAAAGATAAGATAAAAAGAGTTTTAGATAATGGAAAAGCCTTTGAATTGTTTTTAAAATTTGTTCACAATCAAGGTGGAGATATATCATATATTGAAGATATTAATAAATTTGATAAGGCTAGATATGAGACTGAGATTTTGGCAGATACTAGTGGCTATTTAAATTCGTATAAGCTTAAAGATATCGCAAAGACACTCAATGAATTAGGCGCAGGTAGATTAAAGAAAGAAGACAAAATTGATTACACAGTTGGCTTGATAAATGAAAAATGTATTGGCGATAAGATTGATAAAAGCGACTTATTATTTACAATAAGATCAAATAAGGAACTAAGTTCTGAACAATTAGCTAATTTAAAAGCTAGCGTCGTCTATGGCGACAAAGCTATAAAAGAAAAGCACATTTTAGAGGTGATTAGATAATGTTTGGCGATATTAATTTACAAGATATTATTATAAGAACAATAGCTGTGCTTGTTGCAATAATACCTCATGAGATGGCACACGGATACGCAGCATACCTTTGCGGTGATGAAACAGCAAAAAATGATGGTAGATTATCATTAAATCCACTTCATCATCTTGATCCAATCGGAACTATTTGTTTGATTTTCTTCAAATTCGGTTGGGCAAAACCAGTTATGATAAACCCAAATAACTTTAGAGACAGAAAAAAAGGTACTTTCTTCGTCTCTATTGCTGGTGTATTAACTAACTTTATCTTGGCAATAATTTCAGTAATTATTATGAAACATATAAGACTAAGTGACTTTGTATTTGAGATATTTATGAATATATTCTGGTTCAATATTGTTTTAGGCGTATTTAACCTTATTCCTATTCCACCACTAGATGGATCAAAGCTGTTGTTTTCATTTCTACCACCAAAGTATGAGTATTATCTAATAAAGTACGAAAAATATGGCTATATACTACTCTTATTACTGATAATGACTGATAATCTTGATAAAATACTTATACCAATGGTTAATTTTATGATTAATATGATAGGAAAGATAGTCTGATGTATAACGTTGAAATAAGCAGCTACAAAGGTCCTTTTGATGTACTATTAGAACTCATAGATAAGGACAAGATGGATATATTCGATATACCCATCAATGAAATAACAGAAAAATTTCTTGACTATATTAATACTTCTCAAGAGATAGATGTCGAAATGAGTAGTGACTTTTTAGTTATGGCATCAAGATTGCTGGAGATAAAATCAAAGATGCTTATACCAGTAGAAAAGGATAATATTGAGGAAGATCCACGTCTAGAACTTAGTAAAAATATTCTTGAATACAAGATATTTAAAGATGTATCTTTGTACTTAAACACAATGTATGAAGAGTCGAATAACTTTGTTTTTAAGCCAATGGATGAGATTGATGAAAAAGATGATGCTCTTGACCTTAACTTTGACCTGAACAATCTATCTAAAGTACTTGTATCACTTTTGACTAATAAGAGAACAATTATCAAAGAAGAATCTAGCAGTATACGTAGAGAAAAATATAGTGTCAAAAAGATGACAAATGATATAGTTAAAAAATTTAAGAAAAATAAAAAAGTAAAACTAAGTGAGTTTATTCCTGAAATAGTGGACGTAGCTTATGTAATCACGCTATTTATAAGCGTTTTAGAGCTTATACAAAACAAAGTTATTAGCTACGAACAAGAAGCAACATTCTCAGATATAGATTTTACATACTTGGGTGATAATCATGAATGATATAAAGCAAATTATAAAAGCATTGCTATTTGCATGGGGAGACCCTCTCGATATCAAAACTATTAGCGATATATGCGAAGTAGATATTGAAGAAATTGAAAGAGCTATAGAAGATCTTAGAAATGAAATGGATTCATCAAATGATGGATTAAAAATCATTAGAATGAATAGCTCTTATCAGCTTATAAGTAGAGATATATACTTTGATTACGTAAAAAAACTGCTGAGTGAAAAGCCGAAAAATAATCTAAGCAATGCATCTATTGAAACACTATCAATAATTGCTTACAAACAGCCAGTTACTAAGATTCAAATAGAAAAGATAAGATCTGTAAAGTCGGATGGTCCTGTTAATACTTTGCTTGACAGAGGCTTGATAGAAGAAGTAGGTAGGCTTGATACGCCTGGTAAACCAATACTTTATGGGACAAGTGATATCTTTTTAAGAAACTTTGGCATAGAGGATTTATCAGAGCTTCCAGATATAAACATGGATATAAATATAGAAAGGCAAGACAATGGAGAAAGTGAGACTGAATAAGTTTGTTGCAGAAAATGCAGAAGTATCTCGCAGAAGGGCAGACGAACTTATTGAAAAAAAGAGAGTAACAGTAAATAATATAGTAGTTGAGAAAATGCCATTCTTCGTTGATCCAGAGATTGACGTAGTTAAATTAAATGGCGAAGTAATTAATGTAGATAAAGATAAAAAGATATACATTGCACTCAACAAGCCACTAGGCTACGTAACAACACTAAAAGATAAATATGCTAAGAACATTATATCGGATTTATATGATTACAAGATTAAAAAGAGGATTTATCCAGTGGGTAGGCTAGACGCAAACACTACTGGCTTGTTGCTTTTAACAAATGATGGCCAATGGTCCAATGGCATTATGCATCCAAAAAATGAAATATATAAAGAATATATTGCTAAACTAGATAAGGCTCCTAATAAGAACGATCTTAATAAATTAAGAAACGGCGTCTATCTAGACGGAGTTAAGACAGCTCCAAGCATAGTAAAAGTGCTAAATGTATATGATGACAGTTCCTTAGTATCTATATCAATATGCGAAGGAAGAAACCATCAAGTCAGAAATATGTTTAAAGTCTTAGGATATAAGGTCCTAATGCTTAAAAGAGTTAAGATAGGCACTCTAGAATTAGGCGTACTAAAGGTAGGAGAATTCAGAAGACTATCAAAGGAAGAAGTTGAATCATTTAGATGAAATATAAATTCTTAGATAACACGAATCATTTTATTGATTACTTATTAAAAACTTTTCTTAAAGATAAGAAGATTCTTGTTGACATGACTTGCGGTAACGGGCACGACAGCTTAAGAATTTTGCAAAACGCGCCAAATTATGAAAAGCTATATCTTTATGATATACAAAAGAAGGCAATAGAAAACACAAAATCTCTCTTGGAGTCTTATGCGTATAAAAATTGTATCTATCTAAATAAAAGCCACGATGATTTATCAGATATAGAAGAAAATATTGATTTTGCTATATATAACCTAGGCTATTTACCTGGAGCTGATAAAAAGCTAGTAACAAGATTATATACTACTATGAGCTCAATAGAAAAGCTATTAAAAAAACTTAACTATGGTGCAATCGTTATGATAACTACATATCCTGGCCACGAAGAAGGCAGTCTGGAAGATAGTAAAATTTATGAATATTTAAAAAGTTTAGATCAAAAAATATTTAATGTTATCAAATTAGAGTTTATTAACCAAAAGAATAAACCATGTAAAACATATATTTTAGAGAAGAGGAGTGAAGATGATGGAGAAAAATCTAATTTATAGAATTGAACAAAACAAAAAGCAATTTAGTAAGGGTCAAAGGTTAATTGCTGACTATATTCTCAACAATTTTCACAAATCGACCTTCCAAACAGCTCAAAAACTTGCTATGGAACTTGGTTTAAGTGAGTCAACAGTAGTAAGATTCGCAACATTACTTGGTTATGATGGATATAAAGAATTAAAAGATGATATACACGAGCTAGCCAAGATAAGTCTATCAAATATAGACAGAATTAAGCTTAGAGAGATATCAACTATGGATGAGCTAGTTGAATCATGTTTAGCAACTGATGCTCACGACGTAAAGAGGTTAAAAAACGATCTTGACAAAGAAAAGCTGTACGAAGGCATAGATATTTTAAACAATAGTAGAAAAATATTTGTACTAGGCTTAAGAACCTCTTCATTTTTAGCAAACTACTTTTGCTTTTATTTAAAATTAATGGGCAAAGATGCTATTATAATAAATTCTGACGATGATATTGTTTTTGAGAGCATGCTACACATGAATGAAGAAGATACATTCTTCTGTATAAGCTATCCAAGATACTCTAAAAAGTCAGTAAGTATATTAAAATACGCTAAATCAAAGGGAAGCAAAGTTATATCACTTACAGACAATACAAACACTACCATCGCTAAGAACAGCGACTTAGTTTTAATTGCTAAAAACGATATAATTCTATTTATTGATTCATTTGTTGCACCACTATCTTTAATAAATATAATCATAGCAGGACTAAGCTTTAAAAATTTAGATTCAACACAAGATTATTTAACAGAAATGGAAAGGATTTATAAGTCATACGACATATACGATTTTGATCCTTATGAAGATAAATAATGAATAAAGTATATGATGTAGCTGTAGTTGGTGCAGGAGCTGCAGGTCTTTTTACTGCTGTTCACTGTGCTAAACGCGGCAAAAGCGTAATATTATATGATAAAAATAAATACCCTGGAAGAAAGCTAAGAATAACTGGCAAGGGCAGATGCAATATTTGTAATTACTCTGACAATGACAATATACTTAAAAATATTGTACACAACGAAAAATTTATGTATAGCTCATTAAATAATTATTCGGCTAATGATCTTATTAAATTTTTTAATGACAATGGCATAAAAACTAAAGTTGAAAGAGGCAATAGAGTATTCCCTCAATCGGATGACGCCATGGAAATAATTGAATTGTTTAAGAAGCTTATAAAGGACTTGAATATAAATTTTAAAAATGAATGCACAGTTAAAAATCTAGAAAAACATGAAGATTTATTTAAAATAGTATCCAATTCTGGAGTAGATTATGCAAAAAACCTTGTAATAGCTTGTGGTGGTATGAGCTATAAAGTAACTGGTTCTAATGGTGATGGCTATAAACTTGCGCAAAAGTTTGGACACTGCATAAAGCCGATAAAGGCCTCACTTGTTGCAATGAACACAAGTTTAAGTAAAGAGGATAGGCTTGAGCTTATGGGATTATCACTAAGAAATGTTGTGGTAAAAGTCATAAATCAAAAGAAAAAGACTATCTTTACTGAATTTGGAGAGATGCTCTTTACTCACTTTGGTATATCTGGCCCAATAATACTGAGCGCATCCTCATATATGAAAGATGATGAAGATTATACTATCTATTTAGATTTAAAACCTGCACTAAGTGAAGAACAGCTCGATAATAAGCTTCTAATGCTATTTGAAGAAGAACATCTTAAATCCATTGGCAAGGTCCTAGAGAAGCTTCTTCCTAAAAAATTAATAAATATATTTCTAAAGAATATTGACTTAGATTATTATAAAAAAGCATGTGATATTACAAAACTTGAAAGAGCTGCCATTATTAATAATCTTAAACACTTCAATCTTAAGTACGACTCATTAAGAGATATAGATGAAGCGATAATCACTGCAGGCGGAGTTAATGTAAAAGAAATTGATCCTAAGACTATGGAGTCAAAATTAGTAAATAAGCTATATATAGTTGGTGAAGTTTTAGATATAAACGCCTTAACTGGTGGATATAATTTACAAATAGCATTTTCAACAGCTTATCAAGCAGCAATAAGCATTGAGTAGGTGATGTTGTGGTAGTAATTAGAGGAGCAGTAGATGCTCAAAATACGGCAAGTTCAATAATTAATCAAAGCAAAATTTTATTAGAAGAGATAATAAACGTAAATAATTTAGATAAAAAAGAGATTAAATGCGTTTTATTTACTGTAACTCAAGACTTAGACAAGGCATATCCAGCTCTTGCAGCTAGATATATTGGCCTAAATGATACAGCTTTGATATGCTTAAACGAAATGCTTGTCGAAGGACAAATGCAAGGCGTTATAAGACTAAGCGTATTTTATAATAAAGATCTAGATAAAAAAGATGTATATATAGGAAAAACGCAAACTCTAAGAAAGGATAAATATATGAGTAATAATATAAAAGTGGCTATAGACGGTCCAACAAGTGCTGGCAAAAGCACAATAGCTAAGCTATTAGCAGAAAAACTTAAGATTAATTACGTAGATACTGGTTCAATGTATAGGGCACTAACACTAAAGGTTTTAAACAATAATATTGATCCTAAAGCCGAAGAAGATGTTGTGGCCTTAGCTGAAAAGACTAAGATAGATTATTTTGAAAACCATATCTTCCTAGATGGGCTTTGTGTTGATGACAAGATAAGAAACGAGCGTATCGATAAAAATGTTTCCTATGTTTGTCAATATAGAGATGTAAGAAAAAGACTAGTAAGCTTGCAAAGAGAGATAGCTTCTAAATCATCTGTAATCATGGATGGCCGTGATATAGGAACCGTTGTATTAAAGGATGCCGACTACAAGTTCTTCTTAACAGCTTCAGCTGATGTGAGAGCTAAAAGAAGATACAAAGAATACTTGGAAAAAGGTTTAGAAGTTAATTTTGATGATATCAAAAAGGATCTTATCCGTAGAGATGACTACGACTCACATAGAGAAGTAGATCCACTAGTAAAAGCAAGTGATGCTATCGAAGTTAACACAGATGATAAGAACATCGAAGAAACAGTTGAGCTTATGCTTTCTTATATAAATGGAGATAAATAATGTATAAAGTCATTAGATTTGTTGGAATAATAATTTGCAGAATATTATTCAGATTTGATATAAAAGGCAAGGAAAATTTAAAACAAGATACAAATTTTATAGTCGCAGGAAACCATAGATCAAACTGGGACCCTATATTTGTAGCAATGAATTTAGGTACAAATATAGCTTTCTTTGCAAAAAAAGAACTTTACGAAAACCCATTTACAAGGTTTATACTTAATAAATCTAACGCTATAAAAGTAGATAGGGAAAAAGCTGATATTAAAGCCATAAAAGATGTTATGAGAACACTTAAGAATGGCAATAATTTGATTTTCTTTCCAGAAGGCACTAGAAATGTAGATGGAACAGCAAAGGCAAAGGATGGAATACACTTAATTGCAAAGAGAACTGGCACGAACATCGTCCCTTGCCATATTGAATCGAGCTACAAAATTTTTTCTAAAGTTAAAATGACTTTTGGTGAAATAATTGATGTAGACGAATTTGAGAAGCTAGAAGGAGATTTCTCCGAAAACTTAATGGATAGGATAGCATCGTTATAATGAAGATATATTTAGCAAAATACTACGGCTTTTGTTCTGGGGTTAGATTGGCCGTAAAAAAAGCAAATGATTTTTTAAAAGAAAATAAAGAAGCGGAGATAGTTGGTGACTTAATTCACAATCAAACAGTTATCGATGATTTTACTAGACGTGGGCTAAAAAAAATTGATGATTATAAAAAAATATTTTCAAATAATATAATCATACGCGCGCATGGTGAAACCATTGAAAATACTAAGCTCCTAGAGGATAATCATAAAAATATTTGCGATACAACTTGTATAAAAGTAAAAAATATTCACGAATTAGTGGAAAAATATTCAAATATAGGTTATAATGTTATTATAGCGTGTGATAAAGAACATCCAGAAGTAAAAGCTATAGTTTCTCATTCTAAAACAGAAGCAATCATCATTAAGGATTTAGATGAAGCTAAAGAAATTATTGGCTTAAATCATATTGCATTCTTTGCACAATCAACATTCATTCATGATAAATTTGATAAGATGTCAAAGTGCTTAGAAGAGCATAATGAGGATGTACTTGTATTTAACACTATATGCAACGCTACTGAAAACAGACAGAAGGCTGTTAGGGAGCTTGCAAATAAAGTAGATATGGTTTTAGTCTTTGGATCAAATTTCAGTTCAAATACTAAAAAATTGTATGAGATTTCGAAAACTATTAATCCTAAAACATATTTACTTGAAAATATTCATGAGCTGGACATGAGTTTAATAAAACCAGATTATAATATTGGTATTACAGCAGGTGCTTCGGTGCCTGATGATATAATTAAGGAGGCAATTAAAGTAATGGAAAATTTAAACCACGATGAAACAATGAAAAAGGAGGATGCTAAAGAAACAAAAAAAGATGAAATGATTAAAGCTATTGATGATTCTTTCAAGAGAATATCAAGAGGCGAAATCATTGAAGGTGAAGTTCTTTATGTAACTGACAACGATGTTAGTGTTAACATCAACTTTAGAAGCGACGGTATAATCAAAAAAGAAGACCTAGCTGAAGAAGATGTTAATCCAAAGGATCTATATAAACAAGGCGATAAAATCAAAGTTTATGTAGTTAAGATTGACGATGGAGAAGGTAACGTAGTTCTATCAACTAAGAAGTTGAAAGAAATGGAAGTTTGGGAAAAGATTGAAGAAGTTAAGGAAAGAGACGAAGTAGTTTCTGTAAAAGTTAAATCTGTCACTAAAGGTGGCTTGATTGTTAACTACAACGGAATCCAAGGATTTATACCAGCTTCATTAGTATCAGTTAGATATAAAGAAAACCTTGAAGAATTTGTTGGACAAAATCTAGACGTTGTAATTATCGACGTTGATATAAATAAAAGAAGATTAGTATTCTCTAGAAAAGCTGTTGAAAAGAAAGAGCTTGATAAGAAGAGAGAAGAAGCTTGGGAAAACATCAAAGAAGGAGAAATAGTCAAAGGTATAGTAGCTAGAATCGTTGATTATGGTGCTTTCATTGACCTAGGCGGAATCGATGGCTTAGTTCACATCACAGACCTTACATGGGGAAGAATTAGAAATCCTAAGGAAGTTTTAAAACAAGGTGAAGAAATCGAAGTTAAAGTTTTATCAGTAGATAAAGAAAGAAATAGAATTTCACTTGGATTAAAACAAACAGTACCTGAACCATGGACAGTATTTACAGAAAAATACCACGAAGGCGATGTTGTTGAAGTAGAAGTTGTTAATATTGAATCATACGGCGCTTTCGTTAGAATTATGGAAGGCGTAGATGCTTTACTACACGTTTCACAAATTTCTCATAAGAGAGTTAATGATCCAAAGGACGTATTAAAAGTTGGCGATCGCTTCGAAGTTATGATTACTGAAATTCATGAAGACAAGAAGGTTAGTGTATCTAAGAGAAGACTTGAAGAACCAGTAGAAGAAGAAGAAGAAGAAGAACAAGAATACGAAGAAGAAGCTCCAGCAGCTGAAGAAGTTCATGAAGAAGAAAAACCTGAAGTTGAAGAAAAAGAAATAAAGGAAGCTGAAGTAAAAGAATTACCTGTACAAAATGATGACTTATCAGAAGATATGGGTGCGTTATTTAAAAATGCAATAGAAAATTCTGAATCAGAAGAACAATAATAATTGATTTTTAAAGGCACGCCTAGGCGTGCCTTTAATTAGTTAGGAGTAAGACATATATTGAATAGTATAAAAAAATATATCGATGATTATCAAAGTAAATATAAAAAATCACCAAGCTTTATGATTAAAACCTATGGCTGTCAGATGAACGAGCGTGACAGCGAGTCTATAAGCTGGATACTATCAAATCTAGGCTTTGTAGAGACAGATGATATGATTGAATCTGACATAGTTATATTCAATACATGCGCTGTAAGGCAAAATGCAGAGAATAAACTATTAGGCAACTTAGGTGATTTAAAGCATCTAATGGAAGCAAATAATTTAAAAAAGATCATTATGGTTTGCGGCTGTGTTATGGAGATTGACTCTTCAAGAGAATTTCTAGAAGAAAAATTCAAACACGTAGACATCATATTTGGAACTAATTCCATTGCCATTTTAGAAGATTTGCTTGAAGAACATCTATCTACAAAAAAACAAGTTATCAATATTGATCAAATCAATCTAAAGACAAGAGAAAAGATTGGCCAAAATAGAAGATATAATTTCAAGTCTTATGTCAATATTATGTATGGCTGCGATAATTTTTGTACATATTGCATTGTACCATACACTAGAGGCAGGGAAGTATCAAGAGAGGCTAAGGATATAATAGCCGAGATTAAGCACCTTGTTGATGGCGGCGTAAAAGAAGTGACGCTTCTTGGTCAAAATGTTAACTCATACGGAAAAACCTTAGATCCCAAAATTTTATTTACTGATCTTATCTATAAGATTGCTGATATAGATGGCCTTGAAAGAATCAGGTTTATGACGTCTCATCCTAAGGATATATCTAAAGAGCTTATATATGCCTTTGATGAGATAGATAAACTTATGCCATTCTTGCATATACCAGTGCAATCTGGCTCAAATAGAATACTTAAGCTTATGAATAGAAAATACACTAGAGAAGATTATCTAGAAAAGATAGAGCTTATTAAATCCTTAAAACGTGATATTGCCTTATCTACAGACATCATAGTAGGTTTTCCAGACGAAAGTGATAGGGATTTTGAAGATACTATTGATCTAGTTAAAACTGTTGGCTACGATCAAGCCTTTACCTTTATATATTCAATAAGACCAGGTACTCTTGCTGCTAAGATGGAAAATCAAATTCCTGATGATATTAAAAACGCAAGACTACAAAAACTAATCGAGGTTCAAAACGATATTAGCTTAGAAAAGAACAAGATGTACCTAGGTAAAACACTAAATGTATTAGTAGAAGGAAAATCTCAAAAAGATGAAAATTTCTACTCAGGTAGATCCGAAGAGTTTAAATTAGTAAACTTTAAAGCAAATGAAGAAGACATTGGCAATATTATTAAAGTAATAATAAATGATGTTAAATCATTTTCTATGAATGGTGAGAAAGTTGAAGATTGATAAAGATAAATTATCTCCTATGATGAAGGAGTATGTAGAACTTAAAGAAAAGAATCAAGATGCTATAGTCATGTATAGGATTGGCGACTTCTTTGAAATGTTTTTCGATGATGCAGTTGAAGCAAGTGAGATACTTGACTTAGTCTTAACAGGACGCGACTGCGGTCTAGATGAAAGAGCGCCTATGTGCGGCGTGCCTGCTAAAGCTGTTGACGTCTACATCAATAAGCTTGGTCAAAATAATAAAAAAGTTATAATTGTCGATCAAGTAGAAGACCCAAGACTAGCTCAAGGCCTTGTTAAAAGAGACATAGTAAAGATAGTTACGCCAGGAACAACATCAAGCGAAGAAGAGCTAAATAAGTATATCATCTACCTATATATAGACGATATTGGTGCATCAATCGTCAAGTGCGACTACCTGACAGGCGATATTGATGCTCATGACTACATTCTTAAGGGCAGTATATATGATGTCGTTGACAGCATATTTAAGTACAATGTTGCCGAAGTCTTTATTAATGATGACTATAAAGATATAGAAGACCTTATTACGTATCTAAATAAAAAATCTCTTGACTATGTAAAGACTTATAGAGTAGAAAAAAATCTTGATGATATCATAGCAATTTTAAAAGATAGCCATAATATAAGCCTCAAGAAAAATGAATATAGAAAAGCTATTGCTATCTATTATCTTATAAATTATCTTGAATACACTCAAAAGAATGATTTGAAGCACTTTAAGTTTGAAAATATCAATGATAATGTAAAGACAATGGTCTTAGATGATCAAACTAGGCTAAATCTAGAGATAGACTCATCTTATAATACTAAATCAAAAACATTATTTGATATACTTAATGATACAAAGACAGCTATGGGCTTAAGATACCTTAAAAATGCTATGCTAAAGCCGCTTGTCAACGCTAGTGATATAAACGATAGACTTGATTTAGTCGAATATTTTTATAAAAATGAGATAGAAATGACAGGCATACGAAACTATCTTAAGAATATTCGTGACATAGACAGAATTTCCAACAGAATCAATGAGATTACAGTTACAAAGCAGGATATGCTAAGGCTTAAGGACTATATTATCTACGCTGAAAATGCTGTAGCTATTATAAAAGATGAAAATATTAAAGAGAATTTCAAGTTTTATGACTTAGATGACTTAGTTAAGCTAATTGATCTAGCGATAGATTCAATGGAAAGTGAATATATAATTAAGCTTAATTACAACGAGGAGCTTGATAAATACAGAAGCCTACAAAATGATTCTTTAAAAGAGATACTACTACTTGAGGATAAGGACAGAAAAAATACAAAGATTAAAAATTTAAAGATAAAATATAATAAGATACTTGGTTATTTCTATGAGGTTACTAAATCTAACTTAAATATGGTTCCTGACTATTTTATGAAAAGAGCTACTCTTGTTAATAGTGAAAGGTTCGTAACAGAAGAGCTTAAAGCTCTTGAAACAGAGATACTTACAGCAAAAGATAGATTTGAATCACTTGAGAGAGAGCTATTTAATGATATCAAAAATAAATTATTAGATAGCTTATCTAGGATAAAGAACTTAAGCGAAAAGATTGCATATCTTGACTTTATAGTTAATCTTGCATATATTGCTAGAAAGAATAAATATGTAAGGGCAAGTATAAGCGATGAAGATCTTGTATTAAAAAATTCAAGACATCCAGTTATTGAGAAAAATCTCAAAGATACTGCCTTTATTGAGAACGATGTATACTTTGATAGCAATAAGTATATAAAAGTCATCACAGGGCCAAATATGAGCGGTAAATCGACTTATATGAGACAGATAGCTATATCCTTATACTTAAATCAAATAGGCTCCTTCGTTCCAGCAAACGAGGCAAAATTACCTATAGTAGATAGGATATTTACTAGGATAGGCGCATCAGATGATATATCTAGAGGCAATTCGACATTTATGGTTGAGATGAAAGAAGTAAATGAGATACTAAAGTTTGCGACAAAAGATAGCTTCATTGTTTTAGACGAAGTAGGCAGAGGAACTAGCACTAACGATGGCTTATCCATAGCCTTTGCAATACTTGAGTATATATCAAAGAAGATTAAGGCTAAGACCATATTCAGTACGCACTATCACGAGATACCTCATTTAACTGAAAAGTTTAAAAATGTTGAGCAAATATCTATGGATATATTAGATGATGGTGAAGATCTTATATTCTTGAGAAAGATTAAAAACGAAGCGCAAGACAAGAGCTACGGCATATATGTAGCAAAGCTTAGCGGCATTAATGATGAGGTTATATCAAGCGCACAAGAGATGATGGATAGGCTTGAATACCAGGACCTTAGCGTTAGAAAAAAAGAGAAAGAAACGACTAACATTAGCTTAGATGAATACAAGTACAGATCTTATGTAGATTCAATCAAAAATATAGACATAAATGCAATGACCCCAATGGATGCTCTAAACGAGCTAAATAAGATAATTGAAAGAGCAAAAAAATTAGGTGATTAGATGATAAAAGTACTATCAAAAGAAACAGTTGAAAAGATAGCTGCAGGCGAGGTTATTGAGAGACCGGTATCAGTTGTCAAAGAACTTGTAGAAAATTCAATAGATGCAGGCGCTACAAATATCATTATCAAGATATATGATGGCGGAAAAAGAAAGATATCAATTTCTGACAATGGCAGCGGAATAAACAGAGAAGACGTTAATCTCGCCTTTATTAAGCACTCTACGAGCAAAATCGAGAATGTTGATGACTTATATAGGATACACACTATGGGTTTCAGAGGCGAGGCATTGGCAAGCATCAAAGCTATAAGCAATGTTACACTTATAAGTAAGACCGAAGATGAAGAGATTGGATCTAAAATCAGCTTTTTTAATGGCAATAAAAGGATAGAAAATATTTCCACTAATAAAGGTACATCCATAATAGTCGAAGATATCTTTTATAATATTCCTGCAAGAAAGAAATTTCTAAAAAAAGATACTTATGAGTCAAATCTTATAAATGATCTTCTTTATAGGCTTGCTATAGCAAATCCTAGTATAGGCTTTAAGTATATGAATAATGATAAGCTTATTTTTGACTTATTTAGTGATCAAAGCTTATACGAAAGGATCAACAGCCTTTATGGTTATGATACAGCCATAAATATGAAGGAAGTTAATATAGAAAGCGATAAGTTTAAGATTAGAGGCTATATATCGAATAATCTTCTATATAGAAGCAACAAGAAAAATCAGCTTCTTTATATAAATAATAGAACCGTTAAAAATGACGCTATAAACAAGGTAATTAATGAAGCTTATAAATCTACTATACCTTTAAATAGATTCCCTGTATTCTTCTTGTTTATAGATATAGATCCTAGCATGCTTGACGTGAACATACATCCAGCTAAAACTGAGGTTAAGATACAAGACATGGATGAACTACTTATTTTACTTAACTCTAATCTAAAGCGCGTCATCAATAGCGATGTTGAGCTTAAGATAGCTTTTTCCGATAAAAAAGATGAGAGGGAAGAGGAGACTAAGCTTAATATAGTTGAAAAAGATGAAGAAGCTAGTGATGCTGCAGTAAGAATTACTTATGAAGATGATACGAGGGCCCAAGATAAGGCAGTTTATGCTAAATCTAATGATACTGAATATGATGATGAATTTATAAATAACGAACGTATTGATATAGATCAAAATAATGCAGATATACCAGTCTTTGATGATGACGAGTTCACAAATGAAATAAATTTATTACAAAATAGAAATAAAGATATTAAAAAGTCTTCACAAGAATATGAAGAGATATTAATATTTGACGAAAGAACGGAAGATGATAAAAACAGAATAGTCATGGATGATATTAATATACTTGATGCTTATAAGATAGAAGGCGTTTTATTCAATACCTTCATACTGCTTTATGATTACAATAACGACTTTGTTGTTATGATAGATCAACATGCGGCGCATGAAAGGATTCTTTACGAAGAGTTTTCTGAAAAATTTAAGAATTCTAAAGTAAATTCTCAATATATAGAAGGCCTAAGCCCTATAAAGCTAACAGTTAATGAGGAAGAAACTATAAAAGAAAACATGGATTTACTTAATAAATTTGGTTTTACTATAGATATATATCCTGATCATAATGTTGTAGTAAGAAGTATACCTATAATATTTGGCGGTAATTACAGCTTAGACTTAATTAAAGATATAATTGGTATACTTGATGAAGAAAAGACGAATATCTATGACTATAAAGTAGAAAAGATCATGAAATACGCTTGTAAAAATGCTATTAAGGCTGGAGACAAGATATCTAATATTGAGATAGATAAACTTATCGAAGACCTTAAGAAGTGTAAGTATCCAACTACTTGTCCTCATGGCAGGCCAAGCATGATTATACTTAAGAAGAATATGATTGAAAAGATGTTCTATAGGATACAATGATGAAAGAAAAAATTATAGTTATATCAGGACCAACTGGTATTGGAAAATCAAAGGTCGCTGTTGAGCTCGCTAAAAAGCTTGGAAATGCTGAGATAATCTCATCTGATTCAATGCAGATATATAAAGAAATGAGCATTGGGACTGCAAAAGTCACTGACGAAGAGATGTCTGGTATTAAGCATCATATGATAGACGAAGTCAGCATTCATGATAATTTCTCTGTCTACGATTATCAAAAGAAGGCAAAAAAGCTAATTAGTGATATGAATGAGCGCGGCACAATCCCTATAATCATAGGTGGAACGGGTCTATATATCAATTCCTTATTATATAAGCTAGACTTTAGTAGTGAAGCTGAAGATAAAGAGCTTAGAGAAAAGCTTAATAAAGAAGCAGAACTATATGGCAAGGAGCATTTATATAATAAATTAAAAGAGCTTGATCCAGAATATGCTGAAAAGCTTAGTGTGAATGATACTTTCAGGATAATTAGAGCTTTAGAGGTTATATACAAGAGTGGCAATAAATACAGCGAAGAAAACAAAAACTTCAGAGAATACAATGACGAATATGATAAGCTAATCTATATACTTCAAACAGATAGAGGGCTTTTATATGATAGAATCAATAAAAGAGTTGACAAGATGTTTGCAGCTGGTCTCTTAGATGAAGTTAAAGACATTATAAAGGATATGAGTAGTGAGGAAGTTGCTTCAAATAGAGCTCTCCTCGCTATTGGATATAAAGAGCTTATAAGTTATCTGCAAGGAGAAATTACTTATGAAAGAGCTATTGAGCTGATTAAGCAAAAGTCTAGGAACTATGCAAAAAGACAATTGACATGGTTTAGACGTGAAAGTGAAGCAAATTTCATTGATATGAACTTTGAAGATATAGAGCAAACAATTAATACAATATATAATGACATAATGAAAAGGTGGAAGAATGAATAATATTTACAAAAAATACGATTTATCAGATGCTGTCATAAATTTAGTTAATGACGCAAGTGATGAATTAAGCGAAACATACAAAGAGTATGAAAAAAATAAAGAGATCAATCAAATAAAAGTTATACATGCTATGCAAAAAAATAACTTAGCTGCATCAGACTTTTACTATGCTACTGGTTATGGTTATGGAGATATCGGTAGAGACAAAATTGAAGAAATTTTCAAAGACATCTTCAATGCAGAAGATGCTTTAGTAAGAACTTCTATAGTTTCTGGTACTCATGCTATATATATAATGCTTTCCTCAATTCTTGACCATGGAGATGAATTTATATACGTAACTGGCACTCCTTATGACACTATACAAAAAAGTATAGGCTTAATTGGCGATTTAAGGGACTCATTAATGAAAAAAGGTATAATGTATAGCCAAGTGGAGCTAAAAGGCGCTACGATCGATTTTGATGCCTTAGAAGCGAAAATCACAAAAAATACCAAAGCTATAGTCGTGCAAAGGTCAATTGGCTACGAATTTAGAAAGGCAATCAATCTTCACGCAATAAAAGATGATATGCTTAAGTTTAAAGAGAAGCATCCAGATATTGTTATAATGTATGACAATTGCTATGGAGAATTTACTGATAGTATTGAGCCAACAGATATCGGCGCTGATATCATAGCTGGATCACTGCTTAAAAATCTTGGTGCTGGTATAAGTTTAGGTGGCGGTTACTTAGTAGGCAGAAAAGATCTTATAGAGCTAGCTGCAGACCGTTTATATGCACCAGGCCTTGGTAAAGAGCTAGGCTTATCTTATGGCACGCTTAGAACAACACTTCAAGGCTTATACATGTCGCCACGAGTAGTATGTGAAGCTTTAAAGACTCAAAGCTTGTTCTCATATGTATTTACAAAGCTTGGCTTTGAGTGCACACCTGAATATAACGAGCATAAATCAGATATTGTTTGTGCAATAAAGTTCAAAGACCCAGATATACTTATAAAGTTCTGTAAATCGATCCAAAAGGCAGCTTGCGTTGACTCATTCTTAACGCCAGAGCCTTGGGACATGCCAGGCTATGAAAACAAGATAATCATGGCATCAGGCAGCTTTATAGACGGTTCATCCATAGAGATTTCAGCTGATGGTCCCATAAGAGAGCCGTATATAGCATATTTCCAAGGATCTATGTCCTTAGAACAAGGTAAACTTGGCTTAATGATAGCCTTACAAAACCTTATAGACGCAGGGAAGATATCATTATAATAAAATATAAGCAAAATAAAAGTATTAGAGCGAATCTAATACTTTTTTCTATTAGCTAGTGGATTATTTTCAATTGATTTTTTAAGAGTGCTATTATCAAGATGGGTATATATCTGTGTTGTAGCAACTGATGTGTGACCAAGTATCTCTTGCAAAGACCTTATATCTACTGAGCCATATTTATACATAAGGGTAGCGGCAGTATGTCTTAATTTATGGACTGTAAACTTATTTTTGTCAAGACCAGCCTCAAGTAGATACTTATCAAACATGTACTGAACAGCGCGATTTGACATACGAACCTTCTTTTGAGAGATGAACAGGGCGTGTTTGTCACTTTCTTTAACATCTTTCGGTCTTACTTCTATATAGTCCTTTATTGCACTAAAGGTAGCATCATTTAAATATATTTGTCTTTCTTTATTGCCTTTACCAACAACATTGATGTATCTATCCTCATTAATAGAGTCTAAATTAAGGCTAGTAAGCTCAGATATACGTAGACCACAGTTTAAAAACAGCATAATTATAGCATAGTCACGATTACGCATTTCGTTATTTTCATTCTTCATAATGGTATTTAATAGCATTTCGCATTGATTAAGACTTAAGTATATTGGTAGACGCTGATCAATCTTAGGCATTTCTAACTCATTAGCAACGTTATTATCGATTAGATTAACCTTCATTAGGTAAGCGTATAGAGCATGAACTACAGCAGCTTTTCTATATTTACCATAGTTAGTGTTATCAAGATCTTCATCAGCGTAGGATATGAAAGCATATAGGTCATTAATTTGAAGCTTTTTAATGTCATCAATAGTAACAGCTGTATAATAATATTCATCGTTTTCATCTAAAATTTCTAAACGAATAGCGACAAAGTTAAGGAAGGATTTTAAGTCATAATAATAACTTTGAATAGTATTAGGAGACAAACCCTTAACTGATTTTAAATATCCTAAAAAGTCTTTTATGTAGTTAGGATCGTTTTTTTGTGTAATTGCCATATATTTGAAGCCCCTTTCGATATTATGTGTTTATGTCACTAAATTTATATTTAGCGACATTTTATCTAAATCTATTATACCACCCTTTTATATAAATGTCAAAGCTTTTTAAATAATACTTATATTTATTTAATTTAAATTAGCTCCAATCTTTATACTAATAATAATACTAATTCTAATTATAATTTGTGTATAAATTGCAACAATAAGTTAGCCACCCAGACATCATATAGACTAAATGTATAGTATAGCTTAAAAGTATTTATTTTTATTAAACTAGATACTTTTAAGCTGTTTTATTTCCTTTATGAACTCTTCTTTTGCAGTTTTGTAATTAAAGATTTTTCTTGGCAAATTATTCATCCACTCGTTTATTCTGTATATTTTTTCTTTTGATACTTCTTCTATTGATGTGCCTTTTTGTATAAATCTTCGTATTAATTTATGTTGACATTCACTAGTTCCTCTTTCCCATGATGTATATGGATGACAAAAATATATATCTACATATTCTGCTAATTCTGATAAGCTTGAAAATTCTGAACCATTATCTGATGTTATACTTTTAAATATTTCTTTGTTTAACTGCGCATTATCTTTTAAGAATTTAAGTCCAATGTCTACTGCATCGGGTGTTTTTCCATGTATTTTTATCAGCTTTTCATATCTTGTTTTTCTTTCTACTAATGTAAGTAGTACTGGATCTGTCTTTTTCTTTTTACCTATAACTGTATCTATTTCCCAGTGGCCGAATTCTTCTCTTGTTTGTATTTTATCTGGTCTTTCTTCTATGGATATGCCAAGCTTTTTCTTGTTTTGTCTTGTTCTTCTTGTGCTATTTTTGTTTTTTCTCTTTACTTTTTCTAGTAGATCTATATTTTTTGTTTTCATTAGTGACTTATTTATCCAGTTGTAGAGGCTTTTTGTTGATGGTATTTCTGATGATGGAAAGAGTCTATTTGCTTTTGCGTATCCAACACATACATCTGGAGACCATTTATCTTTTAACATTTTATTGTCTGCCCATTTAAGAAATTCGACTATATCTATATATTTTGGTCTTCTTCCGCAAGAAGATCTATTGTTTATATATACCTCATAATTAGTTAAGGCAAAGTATTTTTCATCGTAGTAAGTATATGTTTTGTTATTACTTTTTATTATTCTCTTTTGCTTTACTGTGCCTTTCTTTATTGCGTTGTTTATTGTCTGCGGGGCTCTATTTAGCCTTCTTGCTATCTCTCTGTTGCTATGTCCATCTATTTTCCATGCCTGTATTAATGACATTTCATGTAGTGATAGATGTGAATTTTTCTTGCGTTCTGTAAATTCTATGGTATAATTTATATGAGTCATGTGTACCTCCGTATAGTTGTTTTTTTGTTTGTTACTAATACTATACCATATGTACACATGATTTTTTTATTTGGTGGCTAAGTTAATTATACAATCTTCCATTATAATTTGTGTATTTAATATCATAAACAAATAAAAAATGTGTAGACTTTTTATCTACACATTTTATTTAAATACTATTTTGCATAATCAGTACTTCTTGTTTCTCTAATGACAGTAACTTTTATTTGTCCTGGATATTCCAAATTTTCTTCAATTTGCTTAGCAATATCGCGACTCATTAAAAGCATTTTATCTTCATCTATAACTTCAGGTTTAACCATTATTCTGATTTCTCTACCAGCTTGTATAGCAAATGACTTTTCTATACCTTCAAATGAGTTAGCTATACCCTCTAGTGTTTCTAGCCTCTTGATGTACGATTCTAATGTTTCTCTTCTAGCGCCTGGTCTTGCAGCAGATATTGCGTCTGCAGCTTGAACGATAACAGCCTCAACTGTTGTTGGCTCTTCGTCACCATGGTGTGATGCGATGATGTTTAGAACTTCTTTATTCTCCTTATATCTCTTGCAAGTATTTACACCTATCTCGATATGGCTTCCTTCCATTTGTTGGTCAATGGATTTACCTATATCGTGTAGTAAACCTCCTCTTCTAGCAAGCCTTATGTCTGCGCCTAGCTCTTCAGCTATAGTTGCTGATAGTTTAGCTACCTCTATAGAGTGCTCTAGGACATTTTGACCATAGCTTGTTCTAAATTTAAGTCTACCTAATAGTTTTACTAGCTCAGGATGTAAGTTACGTACGCCGGCTTCGATAACGGCTCTTTCACCTTCTTCTTTTATAACTGTCTCTACCTCGACCTTAGCTTTGTTGACCATCTCTTCAATCCTAGCTGGATGAATTCTTCCGTCAGCTATAAGTTTTTCTAAAGCAATTTTGCAAATCTCTCTTCTAATTGGGTCAAAACTTGATAATACTACTGCTTCCGGTGTATCGTCTATGATTAGATCTACTCCGGTTAAAGTTTCTAGTGTTCTTATATTTCTACCTTCTCTACCGATGATTCTTCCCTTCATCTCGTCATTTGGTAGGTTAACAACATTAACACTAACTTCAGTTACATAGTCAGATGCATTCTTTTGAATAGCGTCAGCTATGATTTCTCTAGCATTCTTTTGTGCTTCTTCTTTAGCTTCATATGTAGCTTGTCTGATATAAGTAGCACACTCATGAGTCATTTCCTTTTTAACTTCATCCAAGATGATGTCTTTTGCTTCTTGGGTACTCATTTTGGAAACGCGCTCAATTTCTTTTCTTCTTTCTTCAATTAATTGTTCAACTTCTTCTTCTTTCTTACTTAAAGAGTTCATCTTATTCTTAAGTTGTTCTTCCTTCTTTTCGTAAGATTGTGTTCTCTTGTCAAGATTTTCTTCTTTGTTGATCAATCTTTTTTCCGATTTTTTCAGTTCGATTTCTTTTTCTTTTGCTTCTTTGTCGAGGTCATTTCTTAGTTTGTGAATTTCTTCTTGGGCAGATAGTATCTTCTCTTTAGCTTCTTGACTTGCTTTGTTCTTTGCGTCTTCGATAATTCTACTTGATTCAATTTCAGCACTTTTAATCTTCTTTTCGCCTAGAATCTTTCTAATTATATATCCTATGATAAAACCTAGAACTATAGCAATTAAAGCTGTAATCAGTACTTCGCCTGTTAAAAACTTATCCAAACTTAAAACACCTCCTATTAAATTTTATTGGTTTTAAGCATCACGCTTAAAGTTATTATAACACATTTTTGATTTATTAGCAAGTTTTTAGTATGATTAATATAGATATTTTTTATAGCACTTCCATATCAATGCGAAAAAATAAGACTAAACATCGTATTTAGCCTTATACAGTATATATTTATTATAGCATTGGTGAAAACAATCTAGTTATTGACTCTTTAATCTTGGCAACTCTTGATCTTTGATTGTATCTATCAAGAGTAAGCTCTTTCGACTCTTCCATATCCCTCAAAAATTGTTCACTTAATAATGCATTTGTATCTTTATCATAAAAAATCAAATTCGCTTCAAAGTTTAATGAGAAACTTCTAATATCAAAGTTAGCTGTTCCTACCGTGCATATATCATCATCTTTAACAACTTGTTTAGCGTGTAAAAAGCCTTTTCCATACTCATAAACCTTAACCCCGTCTTCAAGCAGCTGTCCCACATAGCTTTGTGTTGCCCAATATACGAAGAAGTGATCTGGTTTATCTGGTATCATAATTCTAACATCAACACCTGATAAAGCAGCTATCCTAACTGCTTCAAATATAGATTCATCAGGAACAAAGTACGGACTTTGTATCCATAGCCTTGTTTTAGCCGTGCTAATCATTTTTAAATAGACATTCTTTATACTTTCATACATAGAGTCTGGTCCTGATGTTACTAGCTGCATTCTGCTTAAAGTCTTAATGTCATGATCTTTATAAAATTCACCTTTTGTTTTAATCTTAGTAGCAAATCTATAGTCAAAGTTAAATCTTCTTAGGTACTCTTCAACTATGTCCCCTTCTAATCTAAAATGAGTATCTCTCCAAAATCCAAATTTTTTATCATTGTTAATATACTCATTACCAACATTAAAACCGCCGCTATATGCAATTTTACCATCAATAACAACTATCTTTCTATGATTTCTATAGTTGAATCTTGTAGTAAATTTAGAGAAAAATAATGGGAAGAACGAGTCTACTTCGCCACCTAATCTTTTAAACTCTATAAAGTGTCTTTTTCTGATGCTTCTAGAGCCAACTGCGTCGACAAGTATCCTTACCTCTACCCCTTCTTTTAACTTTTGATTAAGAAGGCTTATAAGCTCCCTTCCTAGTTCATCTGTTTTAAAGATGTAGTACTCTACATAGATGTATTCTTTTGCATTCTTGATGTCCTCAAATAAGTCCTTAAACTTATCTTTTCCATCAAAGTAAAATTTAATGTCGTTATAATCGGTAAAAGCGGAATCGCTTGTTGATAAGCATAAATTTATTAAATCTTTTTGATCTGCATTTAAGCTATCTGAATTACTTAGAGCTATATACTTTTTTTGATGCTCAATAAGTCTTTTCTCTTGCTCATCTAGCATCATCTTTTCATCAAAAGTTTTTCTCTTTCTGTAATTAAGTCCAAAGAACATATAAAGTATAAAGCCAACAAATGGCAAATAAAGTAGTATCATTAACCATAGCCATGTTGACTTTATATTCTTTCTTTCTTTAAAAACTATAAATAGGCCTAATAGCAAGTTTAATAAATAACCAATTAAAACTTGTAATGAGACATCCATCGCATTATCTCCTATTTCTTAGTATTTTTTGATTTATATCTCTTGTTTGTATCCAATATTTTCTTTCTTATTCTAATAGATTTTGGTGTCACTTCTATTAGCTCATCGTCTTCAATAAATTCAAGTGCTTCCTCAAGCGATAATACTCTTGGTGGGCTAAGTCTGATAGCATCATCAGAGCCCGCTGCTCTTGTATTAGTCATTTGTTTCTTCTTAGTAACGTTAACTTCTATATCAAGACCCTTTGGATTTTCTCCAACAACCATGCCTTCATAAACTTCAGTTTGTGGCCCTATGAATAATATACCTCTGCCTTGAGCGATATTTAATCCATAGCTTGATGCAACACCTGTTTCAAAGGCAATTAGTGAGCCGGTAGTTCTTGTAGGTATATCGCCTTTATATGGTTCATAACCTAAGAAGCTCGAGTTTATAATACCTTCTCCGTGTGTATCAGTCATAAACTCGCCTCTGTATCCAATTAAGCCTCTTGCAGGCATCTTAAACACTAGTCTTGAGTATCCAGCTGAGTTTTCTTTCATCTCTTGTAATTCAGCTTTTCTTCTTGATAATTTATCTATAACCGCTCCAACAAATTGCTCAGAAACGTCTACTGTAACCTTTTCCATAGGTTCAAGCTTCTTGCCATTCTCATCAGTTTTGAATAGTACTTGTGGTTTTGATAATTGAAGTTCATAGTCTTCCCTTCTCATTGTTTCAACTAAAACTGATAAGTGAAGCTCACCTCTACCTGAAACCTTAAATGCGTCAGTTGAATCAGTTTCTTCAACTCTCAATGATACATTTGATTGTAATTCCTTTTCTAGTCTTGTTCTTATTTGTCTAGATGTTACAAATTTACCTTCTCTTCCTGCAAATGGTGAGTCATTAACAATGAAGTTCATAGATATGGTTGGTTCAGATATCTTAACGAAGTCTAGTGCTTCTGGGCATTCAGAATCAGCTATAGTATCACCTATGGATATGTCTTCAATACCTGTAACGGCAACTATCGCCCCGCCCTTTTGTTCATTTGTCTCAACTTTGTCAAGACCAATGAATTCATAAAGTTTACCTATCTTAACTTTTCTTTGCATTTCTGGATGAAGCTTATTAACTAAGACAGCTTCTTGGCCATTCTTTATAGTACCTCTTTCAATCTTGCCTATACCAATTCTACCAACATAGTCATTGTAGTCAATTGTTGATATAAGTAATTGTAGCGGCTCGTCTTCGTTTGATTCAGGAGCTGGTATATGCTCGACGATGGCGTCAAATAAGTCGTCCATATTATCTTTTTCGATAGTTGCTTGATTTGATGCGTAGCCTTTTTTAGCAGATGCAAAGATAAATGGAGCTTCTAGTGCTTCATCTTCAGCACCTAGTTCTATGAATAAGTCTAGAACTTCGTCAACTACTTGAACTGGTCTTACTTCTGGTCTATCAATCTTATTTATACATACAATAACTGGTAGGTTTAAATCGAAAGCTTTCTTCAATACGAATTTTGTTTGTGGCATAGGCCCTTCAAAGGCATCTACGACCAAAACTACACCATTAACCATCTTTAGAACTCTCTCTACTTCACCACCGAAGTCAGCATGGCCGGGCGTATCAATGATATTAATCTTTTTACCGTTGTGTATAACGGCTGTATTCTTTGAAAGTATAGTAATACCACGTTCTTTTTCAAGGTCTCCAGAGTCCATAACCCTGTCTTGAACAACTTGGTTTTCTCTGAAAGTTCCTGATTGTCTAAGCATTTGATCGACTAAGGTTGTCTTACCATGGTCAACGTGCGCTATTATTGCTATATTTCTTAAATCTTCTCTTAACATATTATTCCTCCTAAACACTACCTTTTATTATAATACTTTTTTATAATAATTACAAGTATTTTACTCTCTATCATCAATAAAGCTTGAAAAAATAGTGCATTTTATACCATGTTCCAATCTAGCAACGCTATCTGTCAAGGCTTCAACTATCTTTAATCCCCTTCCACCAAGGTCACAGACAGCATTATTCGAGCATATGCTAAGAGTGCCGACCCCCTCATCTTCAACTCTAAGTTTTATTGACTCATTGCATATAGATATGTATAGCTTAACTTTTTTATCCTTGCTATATTGGTTGCCATGTGATGCGGAATTAAGCATAAGCTCATTAAGAACAAGCCTAATATTAAATATCATCTCATTAGGCAAATATTCATATAGATTTTCTACTATTCTATCTACAAATATCTCGACACTTTCAATATTTGAAGATACTGTTCCATAAAATTTATACATTATATCCTTCCTCTACTAATCTATTTATACCCGTGATAAAAAATTATTACGCAAATTGTTACAAATTATCTGTTTTGGGTATAAATAAATCGAAAGGAAGGAGGTTGCATTATGGACAAATATGAATGCGATGCATGCGGTTATGTTTATGATCCTGAAATAGGTGATCCAGACGGAGGTATAGCTCCAGGAACAGCTTTTGAAGACATCCCTGATGATTGGGTTTGCCCAGTTTGTGGTGTTGGTAAGGACATGTTTTCTAAAATGTAACTAAGTAAATTAAAAGCCGAATCACTTCGGCTTTTTCATTTTACTATATATTTAAAGGCGCTCTTATCAATATTGATATAAGCGCCTTTCTTGTTCTTATTAAATTATCTCTTCAAACTTATTTAGTACTTCTTTAACTCCTCTTTTGTCTTGCGATGAAAATGGTATTAGTAAATCCTTATCTAAGTCGTGAAGTGATTTATTTATTATGCTTACTTGTTTTAGTATTTGTGATGATTTTAACTTATCTAGCTTATTAGCTATGATGAGATAATCCGTTCCAGTTGATCGAATGTAATCATACATCATTAAGTCTAGCTTTGTTGGCTCATGCCTAATATCAATTATTTGACAGATAAGAGCAATGTTTTGAGACTTTACAAGGTACTCTTCTATAATCTTCTTCCACTTCTCTCTTTCCTTCATGGATATTTTTGCATATCCATAGCCAGGAAGGTCAACTATTCTAAACTTATTATCCATATTATAAAAGTTAATAGTTCTAGTCTTTCCAGGTGAAGACGATGTATAAGCAAGTTTCTTTCTGTTAGTAAGTGCATTTATAAATGAGCTCTTACCAACATTACTTCTACCAACTAAGACTATCTCCTTAAGTCCATCTTTTGGGTAGCTCTTCTCATCAACTGCCATCCTCTCTAAGAAGGGTTCATTAATCTTAAGCATCTTTATCACCATCTATGAAAATAATTTTGCTAAGCTCTTTAAAGTTATTAACGTAGTGTACATTAAGACTTTCTTTAATATTTTTTGGAAGCTTTTCAAAATCTTTCTTATTTTCCATAGGAAGAATTAAATCCCTAATCTTCATTCTCTTAGCAGCAAGCGCCTTCTCTTTAAGACCGCCTATGGCAAGAACATTGCCTAATAAAGTAATTTCTCCAGTCATAGCAAAGTATCTGTTAATCTTTTGATCTGTCAAAGCTGATAGTATCGCCGTTGTTATGGTTATACCAGCACTTGGACCGTCTTTTGGTATAGCGCCTTCTGGTACGTGAACATGTATGTCGTAATCTTTGAACTTCTTCTTGTCAATATTAAAGTACTCGTAGTTTGCCTTTAAGTAGCTTATCGCTAATTGACAAGACTCTTGCATAACTTTACCAAGATTACCAGTTATATTAAGTTTGCCATCACCAGGCATCAATTGAGCTTCAACGTTTATGGTATCGCCACCTACCCTTGTCCATGCAAGGCCTACAGCCTTACCAACGCTGTCCTCTTTATCAACTAAGTTGTATTCAAAAATAGGTCCTTCTAATAATTTATCAACAGTTTTTACATCAACTTTTTTTTCTAGATCATCATCCATATATTTTTTATAAACTAGCTTTCTAATTATTGATTGTATCTTTCTTTCAAGCTCTCTTACACCCGACTCTCTTGTGTAATTATCAATGAGTCTATAAAGAGCCTCATCATCGAATTTTATTGCGTCCTTACTTAAACCAGCATTTTCTAAAGACTTTGGTACAAGATACTTCTTTGCTATATTAAGTTTTTCTTCGTCAGTGTAGCCCTCTATCCTTATAATTTCAAGCCTATCTAAAAGCGCTTCTGGTATTGTATCTAGCGAGTTTGCAGTAGTTATAAATAAAACTTCTGACAAATCATATGGAAGCTCTAAGTATCTGTCTGTAAAGTCACTATTTTGAGAGCTGTCAAGCACTTCTAGTAGTGCACTTGATGGGTCTCCTCTAAAATCTTGTCCTATCTTATCTATCTCGTCAAATAAAAATACTGGGTTTTTTGACTTAGCTTTCTTCATCAAGGAAATAATTCTTCCAGGCATAGATCCAACATAAGTCCTCATATGACCTCTAATATCAGCTTCGTCCTTGATACCGCCTAGTGACATCCTAACAAAATTTCTGTTCGTAGCATTGGCTATGGAGTTAGCGATAGATGTCTTACCGACCCCCGGAGGTCCAACAAAGCATATGATGGAGCCTTTTATAGCTTTCTTATTATTAAGTATAGCAAGGTATTCAAGTATCCTATCCTTAACATCTTTTAAGCCGTAATGATCCCTATCAAGTATCTCCTTAGCTAACTTTAAATCCTTTGTATCCTTAGTTCTAGTATTCCAAGGAAGGTCCTTAATTAACTCGATATATTGAAGTGTAGAAGGATAATCAGGTGATGTAACTGGCGTTTGCTCAAGCTTCTCTATCTCCTTAAAAGCCTTCTCCTCTACTTCTTTTGGAGCCTTTAATTTTTTAATGTCACTTCTATATGCATCAAAAATATTTTTAGCTCCAGATTTATCTGCATTAAGTTCATTTTTTATAATCTTTAACTGTTCATGAAGGATGTAGTCTCTTTGATTTTTGTCCATGGCATCTTTTGTTTTATCTTGAAGTGTTTGTAAAACCTCAATTGTAACTATGGATTTATTGATAGTATCAATAACTATCTTAGTTCTTTCCTTCTTGTCAAGCGCGTTATTATAATCTTGAGTAATTTTTTTATCAATATCAAGCCTTGAGAATATACTATCCAAAAATACATCGTAGTCAACAGTACTTGGAGCTATCCTATCCTTACTTGATTGACTCTCCATAATAAGTGCATTTAACTTATCGAGTGAACTCTTAACTACCTCAGAGTATGTAATATTCTCAGGATTGTCAAATGAATAGTCGTTCTCGTCATTTAATTTTATAAGATCACCATAAACAATGCCATCGTTCTTAAAAACATTAGTCAAATAAACCTTAGATAGAGTTCTAAAGTTCATCTTCATGTACTTATTATTAGGAACTATGGATTCAATCTCAGCAAGTATACCTATCTCGTGAACTGATTTTGCGCTTGATATAGACTTTCTATTTGTTTTTAATTGAAAAACAGCAAAGATACCATTAGTCTTAGATGCCTTCGCTATAGAAGTAACCAAGTCTTCATTATCTAGATTGATACTGTAAAAGTTATTACTAACAAGATTCAAATCTTGAATTGAAACGATAGGCACTTTAATGCCATCTTCACCATAGTCATCATCAAATGAAAAATTATCGATTATTTCTTCATAATTATCCATATCTTTCTCCTTTAATAAAAGGCCGAAACATATTTGTCCGGCCTTATTGAGCTTCTAAATAAGCAATCTGCTTAATCTATGAAACGATTTTTTCTTCTTTATCCTTATCGTCACTATGATAAGTAAGCTTCTTCTTTCCATCAATAACAGAACTATCTATCTTTAATGTTCCATCGTACTTCTTAGATGGAAGTTCATACATTATGTCAAGCATTACTTTTTCAATAATACTTCTTAGTCCTCTAGCTCCAGTCTTCATTTCTATAGCTTTTTGAGCTATCCTTCTAACTGCATCATCAGTAAACTCAAGCTCTGCGCCATCCATCCTAATAAGCTCTTGGTATTGCTTAATAAGTGCGTTCTTTGGCTCTGTTAGTATCTTGACTAAATCATCTTCCTTAAGCTCGTTAAGTGTTACTGTAACTGGAAGTCTGCCGATTAGTTCTGGTATCAAGCCAAACTTCATTAAATCTTCGCTCTCAACATGCTTTAAAGCTTCTGACTTTTGTTTAGATTTATCGAAAATTTCTGATCCAAAGCCGTAAGACTTTTTATTAGTTCTCTTTGCAATGATGTCGTCAAGACCTTGGAAGGCTCCACCAACTATGAAAAGTATATTGCTTGTATCAACTTGAATAAACTCCTCTTGTGGATGCTTTCTTCCGCCTTGTGGTGGCACGTTAGCTATAGTTCCCTCTAAGATTTTTAAAAGAGCTTGTTGAACACCTTCACCGCTAACATCTCTAGTGATAGAAACGTTTTCACTCTTCTTAGCAATCTTATCTATCTCATCAACGTAAATTATGCCTCTTTCAGCTCTATCTACATCGTAGTTCGCATTTTGGATAAGCTTAAGAATGATGTTTTCAACATCTTCACCAACGTAGCCTGCCTCAGTAAGAGTAGTTGCATCACATATTGCAAATGGAACGTTAAGTATCCTTGCTAGAGTCTCAGCAAGAAGTGTTTTACCGCTTCCTGTTGGACCGAGTAAAAGTATATTACTTTTCTTTATTTCTACATCTTTATCAATTGTATCCTTTGTGATTCTCTTATAATGGTTATATACAGCAACGGATAATGTCTTCTTAGCGTCATCTTGTCCAATGACATAATCATCTAAGGACTTCTTTATCTCCATTGGTGTTGGTAAAACCATATCTTCGAAGCCATAATTTTCTTCGTTTAGTAATTGATCTTCTTCTAATATATCCATACAAACGTTAATACATTCATCACAGATGTATACATTTGGCCCAGATATCAATCTTTTTACTTCATTTTGAGTTTTGCCACAAAAGGAACATCTTATTTCATCATATTTAGACATTTATTAATGTTTCTCCATAACTTTATCTATTAGACCGTACTTAACTGCTTCTTCTGCATTTAAGTAGTAGTCTCTGTCAGTATCTCTATTGATTATCTCAATATCTTGTCCAGTTTTTTCTGACAGTATCTTATTTATTCTCTTTCTAATTTCAAGAATCTTTTCTGCTTGAATACGAATGTCTTCAGCTTGTCCTTGAGTTCCACCAAGTGGTTGATGTATCATGATGTCAGCGTTTGGTAAAGCATATCTCTTTCCTTTAGTACCTGCTGCTAATAGGAAGGCACCCATGGATGCAGCTAAGCCAACGCATATAGTTGAAACATCAGGTTTTATATATTGCATTGTATCATATATAGCAAAGCCAGCTGATACTGAGCCTCCTGGTGAATTTATATAGATTTGTATATCTTTATCAGGATCTTCTGCTTCTAGAAATAACAATTGAGCTACAATTAAGTCAGCCATCTCATTGTTTATTTCACCTGACAAGAAAATAATTCTTTCTTTTAAAAGCCTTGAGTAGATATCATATGACCTTTCTCCTCTGGAACTTTGTTCTACAACCATAGGAATTAATGCCATTTTATCACCCCATTAAATATATTTTACTTTTTTCTTTATATCGTCAATTGCTTTTGAGTTAAGTATGCCTCTGTCTAAGAATTCTAGAGATCCTTCACTCATTGATTTTTTAAATTCTTCTTTATCTTCTGCTTTATACATTTCAGCTAATTTATCAAGTTCTTTGTCATAATCTCTCTTTGTAGCTTTTAATTTATTTTCTTTAGCATATTTTTCAAGAATTAAACCAAGTTTAACTCTTTTTTCCGCAGGTTCTTTGAATGTTTCCTTGATTTCTTCGTCTGTATTTCCAGTATACTTCTTGTAATCTTCATAGTTTAAGCCTTGAGCTTGTAGTCTATATTGGAAGTTTCTTAATTCGTTTTCTACTTCGTCTTCAATCATTCTATTTGGAACATCAAATTTTGTTTCTTCAATAACTTTATCAAGTACTTTGTTTTCTCTTTGAGCGTCAATCATTTCATTGAATTGAGCTTTTAATTTCTTTCTTAAATCTGCTTTAAATTCTTTTAATGTATCGAATTCTGAAACATCTGATGCAAAGTTATCATCAAGTTCAGGTAATTCTTTAACTTTAATTTCATTTATAGTGCAGATAAATTTAGCGTCTTTTCCTTTTAGATCTTCTGCATGATATTCTTCAGGGAATTTAACATTTACATCAAATTCTTCGCCTATAGCTCTATCTACTAATTGATCTTCAAAGCCTGGTATAAATGAATTAGAACCAATTTCTAGTTCATAATCTTTTGCTTCTCCGCCTTGGAATGCTTCATTATCTACATAACCTTTAAAGTCAAGCTTAACTATATCACCTTTTTTAGTTTTTCTATCTTCAATGATAGTGTATCTAGCATTTTCGTTTCTTAATCTTTCAATTTCGTTAGTAACAACTTCTTTATCGAATTCTTCTTTAATATCTTTAACTTCTATTTCTTCAAAGTTTGGTAATTCAAACTCAGGAACTACTTCTACTTCAAATGTAAAGTTAATATTTTCATTTTCTTTAAAGTCTTTAACGTCAACATCTGGTTGGTCAACAACTTTTAAATCTAATTCTTCTAAAGCCTTTGGATAGATTTCTTGAAGCATGATGTTTATAGCTTCATCATAAAATACTTGAACGCCATAGTTTTGTTCAATAATCATCTTAGGTACTTTACCTTTTCTAAATCCAGGAATACTAAATTTTGATCTAATCTTCTTATAAGCTTCGTCTATCTTAGGCTCAAAATCCTTCCAATCCACGTCTACATTGAAGTAAACTTTATTTTTTTCTTTTTTGTCAAAATTAACTTTCACTTAATTCACTCCTTAAAATTACTTATGTTGTTATTATATCACTAATATCATTATAAGTAAATAAATATTTTACTTAATTACACAAGAAAAAGTCAAACAAAATCAAAGTTTGACTTTTAATTATATTATTTACCAAAATCAACGCTTGGTGCGTTCTCTGCTCCGTCTTGAGCTTTAAATGTTTCAAATTTATCAAAGCCAAGAATCGATGCAAAGATATTGTTAGGGAATGTCCTAACTGATTTATTGAATTCAGTTGCTTCGTTATTAAAGTCACGTCTTGCAACTGCTATCCTGTTTTCAGTTCCTGCTAATTCATCTTGTAAACTTAAGAAGTTTTCATTAGCTTTTAAATCTGGATAGTTTTCTACAACTATGTTAATATTTTTAGCTAGTTCTGTATCAAGCTCTTCATAGTCTTCAGGTGTTTTTGCTTCAGTATAACCGCTTCTAAGTTTAGCAATATTTTCAAGTGTTTCTTCTTCATGTTTAGCATAACCCTTTACTGTTTCAACTAAGTTTGGTATTAGGTCTGCTCTTCTTTGATATTGAGTTTGAACTTCTGCCCATGTCTTATTAACGTTCTCTTGTCTGTTAACTAGGCCGTTGTACTTAGATGCTACTAATGCACCTAATGCAATTACTATTACTAGTATAATTAAAAGTGGTGAAAACCTACCTCTTCTTTGTCTTTTTTCTTCCATTTCTTTATCTCCTTTATTTAAAATTTATTTACCAAGATCCTGATGCTCCGCCGCCTCCAGATGAACCGCCGCCAAAGCTGCCGCCACCTGATCCGCCGAAGCCACCAAATCCGCCTGAACCACCAGAGCCTCCGAAAAAGCCACCGAATGGATCATCGTCATCGAAAAATATATTTCTACGTCTACGTCTATACATTCTTCCTCTTCTGCCGTAGATATATCTTGATCTATTAAGCCTAGATGTAATCATAATAAATAAAAATATTAATAATATTATCATTACTGGGCTTATAGATAAATCATTTTCAAGTCCTAATTCATTTACGTCTATTTCTTCAAACTTTACATTGTACTCTTCTCCGATGTAATAAATTACGCTATCGAACGCATCTCTAATACCTTTATCATAATCTTCTGCTTGAAAATTTGGTTTTATTACATTTCTTATTATTCTTCCTGCTTTAGCATCATTTATTGCGCCTTCAAGCCCATAACCTACTTCAAACCTTACCTGTCTATCATTAAGGCTTACTAATAAAAGTACTCCGTTGTTCTTTTTCTTATCCCCTATGCCCCAATCTCTAAATACTTTATTAGAAAATGATTCTATATCCGTGCCGCCTAAGTCATTAATTGTTAGTACAGCAACTTGACTTCCATAGTCTTTCATTTTAAAATTCATTTCATTGATATGATCAATAGTATCTTGAGAGATAATATTTGCATTATCAAGTACAAATCCATAATCAGGCTTTGAGATTGCTTTTGCAGTAAAGCCTTGTAGGAAAAGTATTTGAACTATAAATAATATTATAAATTTTTTAAGAAAGCTCCTTTTCATATTTACCTCCGTATATAAAATATACCCGAAATGTCATGCTTTTAATCAATTAAAGCTTTCCTTCCTTTTCAAATATTTCTCTCAAAAACTTTCCTGTATATGATTTTTTGTTCTTAGCTACTTCTATAGGTGTTCCTGTGGCAACTATGGTTCCGCCCATGTCTCCGCCTTCTGGACCAAGGTCTATGATGTAGTCTGATTGTTTAATAACATCAAGATTGTGTTCTATGACTAAGACTGAGTTGTTTTGATCAACAAGTGTGTTTAGTACCTTTATAAGCTTTGCAACGTCATGCGAATGAAGTCCAGTAGTTGGCTCATCAAGTATATATATGGTTCTTCCAGTTGACTTTTTAGAAAGTTCTGTTGCAAGCTTAACTCTTTGTGCCTCGCCACCCGATAGCTCTGTTGAGCTTTGACCAATCTTTATATATCCAAGACCTACATCATAAAGCGTTTGTAGTTTTCTTGCTATACGCGGTTGATTTTCAAAAAACTTTAGTCCTTCCTCAACTGTCATGTCAAGTACATCGGCAATAGTTTTGTCCTTAAACTTAACTTCAAGCGTCTCTCTATTGTATCTCTTTCCTTTACATACCTCACATGGTACATATACATCTGGCAAGAAATGCATTTCAACCTTTAATATACCATCACCCTTACATGCTTCGCAGCGACCGCCTTTAACATTGAAAGAGAATCTTCCTTTTTGATAGCCTCTCATCTTAGCCTCTTGCGTCATAGCAAAGACATCTCTGATTAGATCAAATGTGCCAGTGTATGTCGCTGGATTTGATCTAGGCGTTCTACCTATTGGGCTTTGATCAATTACTACTACCTTGTCAATATTTTCAATGCCTTCAACAGCTTTTCTCTTACCAGGTTTATATTTTGATTTATTAATCTTTTGTGCTAGTGATTTATAAATAATTTCATTAACTAAAGTTGACTTTCCTGAACCAGAAACACCCGTTACTGTTACAAATTCACTTAGAGGCACTTCTACGTCTATGTTTTTAAGATTGTTTTCGCTTGCTCCTATGACCCTCAAAACATTATCTTTATCAGTCTTTCTATACTCATCCTTAAGAGGAATTTTCTTTCTTCCAGATAAATAGTCGCCTGTGATGGATTTTTTACATTTCATAACTTTATTGATATTGCCTTGAACAACAAGATGTCCACCATGTATACCCGCTCCAGGACCAATATCTATGATCTCGTCGCAATGGTGCATAATCTCTTCGTCATGTTCTACTACAAGTAAGGTGTTGCCTGCATCTGTTAGCTCCTTAAGCGCTTGTATTAACTTTAAATTGTCTCTTTGATGTAAACCTATGGATGGTTCGTCTAAAACGTATATAACGCCCACTAGAGCAGAGCCTATCTGTGTAGCAAGCCTAATTCTTTGAGCTTCACCACCAGATAGCGTCTTCGCCATTCTGGATAGATTTAAGTAATCAAGTCCTACAGTTATCAAGAATGATAATCTCTTCTTTATCTCAATCAAGATTTGTTCAGCAATCTTTTCTTCCGTTTTATTTAGCTTTAAATTATTTATATAATCAAGTTCGTCTTTTATACTTAACTGAGTAAATTCATAAATATTTAAATCGCCTACCCTAACAGCAAGTGCTTCCTTTTTTAGTCTTGCACCATGACACTCAGGGCATTCAATCTCTTCAACATACTCTTCAGTGTTATCTCTAACCGCTTGGGACATAGAGCTTGTAAGCCTGTCCATCATTACAGAGAGTATACCCGGCCACTTCTTATTAAATTCTCTAGATGTTTTTGTGAATAATGAATTGTACTTAAACCTTACATTGTAGTCAGTACCATTAAGTAAATCATCTATCATTTTCTTAGGTGCCTCTGAGAATGGCTGGTCTTCTTTAAAGTCATATTTATCTAATATAAATTTAAATATCTTATAATAATAAGTGCCCTTCTTTGAATTTTTAAATGGCTCTATGACTCCTTCTTCAAGTGAAAGTGAATAGTCAGGTATAACTAAATCCCTGTCAATGCTTCTAAAGTAGCCTAGTCCGTTACATCTTTCACACATACCAAAAGGACTGTTGAATGAAAACAATCTTGTAGATAGCTCATCAAATGATATACCGCAATCAATACAGGCATATTTTGTTGAATAAGATTTCTCATATAAGTCTAAATAATTTATCTTAACAAGTCCATTCGAATAATGAACTGCAGTCTCAAGTGAGCCAGTTAGTCTTGATAATATACCATCTTTAATCACAAGCCTATCGATAACGATGTCAATATCGTGTTTCTTGTTCTTGTCTATATCTACTTTATCTGTAATATCATGCATTTCGCCATCTAATATATATCTAACAAAGCCGTCTTTTTGAATTTGCTCAATAACTTTTTTATGTTGCCCCTTTTGTCCTCTAACAATAGGTGCTAAGACATAAATCTTTTGTCCTTCTTCGTGGCTCATGATTATATCAGCTATCTGATCAATGGTTTGTGATGTAATCTTCTTACCACAGCTTGGGCAATAGATTTGGCCAATTCTTGCATATAAAAGTCTTAGATAATCATAAACTTCTGTAACTGTTCCTACTGTTGATCTCGGGTTATTGCTTGTAGTCTTTTGGTCTATGGATATAGATGGACTTAGGCCGCTAATAAACTCAACATTTGGCTTAGTAGTGTTTCCTAAGAACATTCTAGCATAGCTCGAAAGGCTCTCCACATACCTTCTTTGACCTTCAGCATATATTGTGTCAAAAGCAAGTGAAGACTTCCCCGAACCTGATAGTCCTGTTATAACCACAAATTTATTTCTAGGTATATCTATATCTAAGTTTTTTAAATTATTTTCATTGGCACCTCTAATAACTATTTTATTCTCCAATGAATAATTCCTCCTTCTTCAATTCTTCTATCATATCTCTATATTTAGCAGCTTCTTCGAAGTTTAAATCCTTTGCCGCCTTATTCATCTTTGTCGTAAGTTTCTTAATCTTATCTTGAACGCCCTTTGCGCTATAAGTGTACTTTTCGCCCTCATCCATCGCCTTAGTTACTTCAATAACATCTCTAATGGATTTTTTAATAGTCATAGGCGTTATATTATTGTCTTCATTGTACTTAATCTGTATCTTTCTTCTTCTAGCTGTTTCATTAATAGCGCTCTCCATAGATTTAGTTATAGTATCTGCGTACATAATAACTAGTCCATTAGAGTTTCTAGCTGTTCTACCAGCTGTTTGAACCAAAGATGTTTCACTACGTAAAAAACCTTCTTTATCTGCATCTAGTATTGCTACTAAAGAAACTTCTGGTAAGTCAAGTCCTTCTCTTAGAAGATTTATTCCGACCAAGCAGTCAAACTTTTTCTCTCTTAAATCCTTTATAATCTGCATTCTGTCTATTGCTGTGACATCTGAGTGCATATAAGTAACATTGATACCTAATTGATCAAGATACTTAGTTAAGTCCTCAGCCATCTTCTTAGTAAGCGTTGTGATTAAGACTCTTTCGTCTTTTTTAGATCTGATTCTAATTTCCTTAATCAAGTCATCTATTTGACCCTTAGTAGGTCTTACTTCAATCACTGGGTCTAGTAGACCAGTTGGCCTAATAACTTGCTCTACAGTATTTTTAGAGCGTTCTAGCTCATAGTGAGCAGGTGTCGCGCTCACATATATAACTTGATTCATCATAGCTTCAAACTCAGCGAATTTCAAGGGCCTATTGTCAAGAGCGCTTGGTAGTCTAAATCCATAGTCCACAAGCGATGTCTTTCTAGACCTATCGCCCTCGTACATCGCTCTGATTTGCGGTACGCTTACATGTGACTCATCTATAAAGGTTATAAAGTCCTTTGGAAAGTAGTCTATCAAGGTATATGGTCTTGATCCTGGCAGTCTTTGTGATAAGTGCCTAGAATAGTTTTCTATACCCGAGCAAAAACCTATCTCATTAAGCATCTCCAAATCATAATTAGTTCTCTCTTTAAGTCTTTGTTCCTCAACTAGTTTGCCTTGCTCGTGTAGCCACTTAAGCCTATCATCGAGCTCAAGCTTAATGCTTTCAATAGCTTTTTTAACTTTGTCATCAGTTGTCGCATAGTGAGACGCCGGGAAGATGGATACATGCACTCTAGTGCCAATGACTTCGCCAGTCAATGAATCAATTTCAAGTATCTTATCAATCTCATCTCCAAAGAATTCAATTCTAAATGCATTTGTCTTTTCAGATGCTGGGAATATGTCTAGTATATCTCCCCTAACTCTAAATGTGCCTCTGATGAAGTTTATATCATTTCTGACATATTGTATGCTAATTAATTTTTTAATTACATCATCTCTTGAGATTTGCATCTCAGGTCTAAGTGATACCATCAGCTTTTCATAATCAATAGGGTCACCTAGTCCATATATACAAGAAACAGAGGCAACAATGATTACATCTTTTCTTTCAAATAAAGCTGCTGTAGCCGAGTGCCTTAGCTCATCTATATCATCATTGATCTGACTGTCCTTAGCGATGTATGTGTCAGTTGCAGCTACATAAGCCTCTGGTTGATAGTAGTCGTAGTAACTTATAAAGAACTCAACAGAATTTTCTGGAAAGAACTCCTTAAACTCGCTATATAACTGATACGCAAGAGTCTTGTTGTGTGCGATGACTAATGCTGGTCTTTGTGTCTCTTTAATTATATTTGCCATAGTAAAAGTTTTACCAGAGCCTGTTACGCCTAGCAAAACTTGATCCCTATAGCCTTTATTAATTCCTTCAGATAGTGATTCTATTGCCTTTGGTTGATCTCCTGTAGGAATATAATCAGACTTTAATTTGAATTTCACTATGCATCACCTTTACTAATATCTATCTCATAAATAATGTTCTTCGTATAATTCTTATCAATAACCTTTGTACTTTTATATAGCTTCTTTAAATCATTAGTCAAATATAAACTTAAGTTATCTACATTTTCAAAAAGAACTTCCTCTTTAAGATTATTATCCAATTTGCATAATAATAAATCATATGACTCAAGATTTATATCTTTTTTTGCTAAAACATATTCTTCATCTATCTTTTTGATGTAAGAGTAATCGCCCTTAATTATCATCTTGTAAAATCTTTCACTTAAGTTGTAAATATAAAGACTCGTGCCTTCAATCTTATTATCGCTTCTATATACAAAGGAGTTATCATCAGCATAATAATAGTTTTCTACTTCATCAATGAAGTCATAATCTTCAAAGTCTCTCGTGATATATAGCATTTGATTAATATCATACTTTGATAAGTATACATAGAAGCCGTTGATATAAGAGGCTCTTATTATATTATCCTCAGCACTGAATAAGTCTATATAGCTATCGTCATTTATATCCACTTCGTATAGAGTAGTCATATTAGCCTCGCCTTTACTTATTGCAAGTAGTGAATCATCGCTCTTAAAATTTGCGTCAATTATGTTTAAATCATCTTTATAATCTATAAACTTTATTTCATCTCTTGCTTCATTGTAAATAGCACTGCTTAAAGCCGATGACTTGTCTTTAAAGTTGATAATTATGTCATCATTTTCATTCTTCTTGTATATAGACTTAATATCGCCACTAAAAGACAATATCTTCTTAGAGCGTCTGCTAGCTATATCATAGATATAAATATTGTTAAGTTCATCGTCTTTTTTATTATAGTATATAGCTTTATCTGTATTAAGCTTAAAGACATTACCATTGTCAATAAACTTTGAAATAATTTCTTCATCAAGTGAAAGAACTTTACCCTCATTCGCATCAAAATTTATTTTTAAATTTTTTATAGGGTGCTCATGATCATCCTTTTCATAAACAAATTTATATTTAATCTGCCAAATGGACCTGTCTGTATAAATTAATTCAGCTGAATCAGGTAAGTTCGCAATAAGCTTATATTTTTGCTTAACATAGTTGATTGCATTGTCCTTAGTGTACTTTATATCGATATTCTTAATACCACTTTTGTCAATAACAAAATCATCCGCTTCTATATCATCAGGAAGTTTATTAAGCAGCTTAATACTTATATATGGCGTGCAAACATTGTTCGAGTCTTTCTTAGAATTAAGTAATATATGAAACTTTCCGTTCTTGTATACTAGAGACGAAAGCTCTATATCGTCAGTTAAGCATGGCTTAATAACCATGCTTAATAATGAACTATCGTTTTTGTCAATTTCTACTCTATCATTTTGCACTTCAAGATCCTTTAAATAATTAATCTTTCTAAGCACAAAAGGAATTTCTTTATTTTCACTTAATTCAATCTCTTCTCCTTCATTTATAGGAGCGTCAAGGTCGTCAAAACCATAGCGCTTATCACTATCCTTGATGAATAGTGGTCCATTAGTGCAAGCGCTTAGTGCAAGTATCGAGATAAATATAAGTAATAAAGATATATTTTTTCTCATCTAAATAAATTATATTTCTTCGTCTTCATTAGATTCATCATCCGAACCTAAGTCTATATCGTTTAATAAATCTCTTAACTTTCTAGCTTCAGCATGTGTTAGGGATATGCCCTTACCCATCCTGCTGTGGTCTTCTCTCCAGTTTCTAATGTCAACTTTGCCATCGGCACCGTTCCATGAAATAACGTTTACCTCTTTAACCATACCTCTTCCATTGTTAGAAAATTCTCCTAATTGTTCTAGTATTTCGTATTCAAAATCTTTTGCCATTTTAATTCTCCTATTTATTTAATATTTCTATAGCTTTTTGTATTTGATTGTCTTTGTCAAGATTATCTATAGATATAGTTTTTACTTCTTCATTTAATTCTACTTTTACATCTGGTGCTATGCCCTTGCCATGTATATTAACTCCGCTAGGTGTATAATAAGCGCTCGTTGTAAGTTTTAGGCCTTCTCCATCTGGCATATTATATACAGTTTGTACTATGCCCTTACCAAAGGTTTGTGTACCAACTATAGTTGCTCTCTTTCTATCTTTAAGCGCGCCAGCAACTATTTCTGAAGCTGATGCAGATCCCTTGTTGACAAGAACAACTATCTTGATATCGTCTGCGCCTTTAGTAGCGTTTATCGTTTCTTTATTGTTTTGCTTATCAAGTGTGTACATGATTAAGCCGCCATCAAGAAAAGTATTAACTACTTGTGTTGATGTTGTTAAGAGTCCACCTGGATTGTTTCTTAAATCTAGTATTAGCTTAGTCATACCTTGCTTCTTAAGCTCTTTATATTGCTTATCGAAGTCATTATATGTTGGTGTATCAAAACCTGATATGCTTATATAGCCAATATTATCTTTTAAAAGCTTTGATGAAACAGTTTGCACTTTAATTATTTCTCTAACAATATCAAAGTCTAAGAACTGTGCTTTACCATTTTTATCTCTTCTTAATATAGTTATTTTAACCTTTTCACCAGGCTTACCTCTCATAATCTTTACAGCGTCATCCATCTTATCAGCAGTAAAGTCTTCTCCGTTAATCTTTATGATCTTATCATCAGTCTTTAAGCCCGCTCTATCAGCTGGTGTGCCCTTCATTGGTGAAACTATAGTTATTAAGTTGTCATCAATTGACCCACTTACGTATATACCAAGGCCAGCGAACTCGCCGTCAGTCTCTTCATTAAACTTTTTATATTCATCTTCAGTCATGTAGTATGAGTATGGATCGTTTAAACTACTTACAGCGCCTTTAAGCATGCCCATAAGAACGTCGTAATCATCAGCCTTCTTATAGTAATTTTTGTCAATCATACTCTTAACTTCATTTATTCTCTCTAAAACATATTCGTCATCAAGTTTTTTATCCGTCTTTTCGTTATCCTCTTTTTTGGCAATGATTGTCGAATCAACACCTTTGCTCTTTGAATTGCCTATATTGTACGAAATAAGATTACTAGTAAAGAATAAAGCTAGGACCAATATAGTTATTAATACTTTCTTTAATTTCATTTTATCCTCCGTTATCTAAGCCAATTTATTGGGTTTGTGAAATTACCGTTCTTTCTTACTTCAAAATGTAAGTGCGGAGCAGTTGAGAAGCCAGTTGATCCAACTTTGGCTATTGCTTGACCTTTTTTAACTTTCGCTCCCTTACTCTTTAATAATCTCGAGCAGTGTCCGTAGCCAGTAACTATCTTTCCTCCATGGTCAACTAGTATTAGGTTGCCATAGCCAGCATATTTGCCAGAGAAAATTACTGTGCCATCTGCTGCTGCAACGATATTTGTACCTGTTGGAGCAGGTATGTCAATACCGGTGTGTAATCTTTTTATCTTAAATATAGGATGATTTCTATATCCATAGCCTGAACTAATTCTAGTATGACCAGGTAGTGGCCAGCCAAGCTTACCGCCTACAAACTTTTGAGTGTTCGATTGAAGCTTAAGTATTTGCGCACCAAGATTCTTAGAGTCTTGCTCGAGTTTTGCCAGACTCTTTTTTGCCTTTTCTATATCATTTTTTAATATTGAAAATTGTTTTTCTTGTTCTGATTTTAACTTGGATACTTCATCTTTTTGACTAGCTAGTTTGTTTTTGTTCTCAACTTGAGTGTTCTTTAAGCTTTCTAGTGAAGATTTTATCTTAACAATGTTATCAACTTCGCCTTCAATGCTTGCGATGAGATCTTGATCTCTCTTGGCCATCTTTTGAACCATGTTTTTCTTGGAAAGATAATCATCCAAAGATTTAGATGAAAGAAGTACTGTAACATAATTATCATCACTATTCATATACATACTTCTTAGTCTCTTTCTAAACAAAGCATCATTTTCTTTTAGTCTTTTTTGAGCATCATCAAGCTCAATAGTCTTTTGAGCTATCTTATTATCAGTATTTTTAATAGCGTTGTTCAGACTATCTATACTCGAGTTTAAAGATGAAATACTATTTCCATACTTAACTATATTGTTATAAACGTTTGTAGATTCTTTTTGTTTCGTGTTTATCTCAGTTTTAGTGTCCTTTATCTTCTTGTCAACATTTTTCTTCTTGTTTTTTAGCTTTCCTGCAGCAAACACAGTTTGAAAACTTAAGGCTAATATTAATAAAACAATTATCAATCTCTTCTTATTAAACAAATAATCACCTATACCTTCAATAACTTCTTAAGTGAACTGATGCTACCAAGCATACCAATTCCAACTCCTAATGTCACAAATATAATACTAAAGTCTGTAATAATATTCTCTGGGCTAACTAAGGCATCACTAAGCATTCCATTTTTTGATCCAGCTAGATAATCGTATACATATGAGTAGCCAAATTTTACACATAGTATTGCGATAAGCGCTGCAATTAGGCCTATCATTATACCCTCGAATACATATGGGCCAGTGATGTAGCCGTTAGTTGCTCCAACATACTTCATAATCTCAATTTCTTTCTTTCTTGAGCTTATGGATAATCTTATAGTATTTGATATTAAAAATATTGAGATGAATATTAAAGCTATGATTAAACCAAAACCGCCTATCTGCATATACTTAGATATTTTTAGTAAATGTATTACTTCATCAGATAAATACCTTACATCTTCAACGCCTGGCATCATCTTGATCTCTCCAGCAACATCATTTATCTTTTCTATATCATTAACATGAATCTTGAACGCATTTGGTAGTGGATTATCTTCCTTGTATTCTTCAAGTAAGTAGCTCTTATTTTCCCATTGTTCAAACATGCTTTCTAGGCCTTCATCTTTGGAGATAAATTTAACTTCTTTAACTTCATCTATATCCTTGATCTTTTCCTCCATGTCCTTAATGCCATCATCATCAACGCCATCTAGTAAAAAGACCTTTACTTCATTTATCTTTTCTTTAGTGTCACCAACAACTTTATTAACACTTAAAACTATAATCAATACAGTTGAAAGTATTAACAAAACCGAAAGTATCGATACTATTGCTGCTAAGGCCATGTTGAAGTGCCTTGCTATCCCTTTAAATCCATCTTTAATTATATTTATTATCTCTCTAAATTTCACAGTAGTACCCACCTTCATAAACATCACTTATAACATTACCGTGGTTTAAAGTGATTACTCTCTTTTTCATCTCGTCAACGATGTTCTTCGCATGCGTTGCCATGACTATGGTTGTGCCTCTATTGTTGATATCTTGCAATAGGTTCATTATTTCCCATGCAGTATCTGAGTCGAGGTTACCTGTTGGCTCGTCCGCAATGATAACATCTGGCTTATTTACTAAAGCTCTGGCAATAGCAGTCCTTTGGCACTCGCCTCCTGAAAGTTGATGGGGATAAGACTTTGCCTTATCACTTAGACCAACCATGCTTAGTATAATAGGCACACTTCTTCTAATCTCTCTAGGCTTCTTGCCGATAATCTCCATAGCAAAAGCAACGTTTTCATAAACAGTCTTGTTAGGTAAAAGTCTAAAGTCTTGAAAAACAACTCCTATATACCTTCTGATATATGGAATCTTTCTGTTACTAACATCAGTTATGTCTTCATTGTTCAAATATATCTTGCCGCTCGTGGGCCTAATTTCTTTCAATATTAATTTTGTCAAAGTTGACTTGCCTGCCCCAGATGGTCCTATCAAAAATACAAACTCACCCGGTTTGATGTGTATGTTTATATCATTAAGAGCAAGAACTTCGCCATATTTTTTACTTACGTTTTCTAATCTAATCAAAAATATAACACCTCTTGTCATTTATAATCGTTTTGTGGTAGAATATACATATATATTATAATACAAAATGCTTAAAAAATAAAGGGGGAATTTCTTTGAACAAGAAAACACTAAGATCTCAGCTCTTAGAGACAAGAAAAAATATCTCCGAAGAAGATAGACTTAATAAGTCAAAGATAATAATCGATAAGCTGATGGCAACTCACGAGTATAAGAACGCTACTAATATCATGGCCTTTGCTAGCTTTGATACCGAGGTTAATACTCACGATTTTATCAAGACTTCACTTGCTAATGGCAAGAGAATCATATTACCTATATCAATCAAAGAAGACAGAAGTCTTTTTTTACAAGAAATTACAAATTTTGATGAACTAAAACCATCTACTTATGGTATACTAGAACCAGAGAAGAAAGAAAATTTTGATAGAAATAAACTTGACCTAGTCATAGTTCCCGGTGTTGCCTTTGACCACAGAGGCTTCAGGATGGGCTACGGCGGCGGTTATTACGACAGATTCTTAGCCTCACTTGATAAGAGAACTAAGATTGTCGCTATCAATTTTGAGGAGCTATATGTATATAGAGTTATTATTAGCAGGTACGATATGAAAGTTCCTGTCCTTATAACAGATAGAAAAATAAGAAATTTCCAAAGGAGATCAAGATGAAAAGATATATTGGTACAAATGTAATGGGCTTGAGATGCCCTATAATAAAAGCTGGCGATGATATTGTTGACATCACTGTTGACACTATATTAAAAGCAAGCGAAGCCGGTAATTTTAAAATTAATGACAGAGACGTCGTTGGCTTAACTGAATCGATAGTTGCTAAGTCTATGAATAACTTTGCAACAGTTGATGACATAACTCATGACGTAAAAAACAAATTTAACTGCGATGAGGTTGCCTTAATACATCCTATCATGAGTAGAAACAGATTTGCAATTTGCTTAAAAGGTATTGCTAAAGCTTTCAAAAAAGTATATGTCTTATTTAGCTACCCTCATGACGAAGTTGGTAACCACCTATGCGACCCAGATGAACTAGATAACTTTGACATCAATCCTTATGGTGAGATAGTTGAAGAAAAAGAATTCAAGAAATGCTTTCCAAATACAAAACACATATTTACTAATGTTGACTATATTGAATACTACAAGGAAATAATTGAAGAAGCAGGTGCTGAAGCAGTTATGCTATTTGGCAATAACGAAAGAAATGTACTGAAATACACTAAAAACATCTTAGTATGCAGTATACACACTCGCGTCAGAACTAAAGAAAAGCTTAAAAAAGCAGGCGCAGAAAAGATATTCTGTCTATCTGAAATACTTGATACATCCATTGACGGTTCAGGCTTTAACGAAAAATATGGTCTACTTGGCTCAAACAAATCTACAGAAAACAAGATAAAACTATTCCCAAGAGATTGCGAAAAAATCGTTTACGCTATTCAAGATAAAATTCTAGAAAAGACTGGCAAAAAAATTGAAGTCCTTGTTTATGGTGATGGTGCTTTCAAAGATCCAGTTGGTAAGATATGGGAACTAGCTGACCCAGTTGTCTCCCCTGCTTTTACAGATGGCTTAAAAGGTACGCCAAACGAAATAAAACTTAAGTACATCGCTGACAATAGCTTTGCAGAATTAAAAGGAGAAGAGCTAGAAGAAGCAATTAAGGAAAAGATTCACAATAAAGACAGTAATCTGGTTGGCTCGATGGAGTCACAAGGAACAACACCAAGACAATTAACAGACCTTATAGGCTCCTTATGTGATCTAACAAGCGGTAGCGGCGATAAAGGAACTCCTGTTGTCTATATAAAAGGCTACTTCGATAATTTTTCAGAAGAATAATAAAGAATAAATATATAAATTGCAACAATAAGTTAGCCACCCAGACATCATATAGACTAAATGTATAGTATAGCTTAAAAGTATTTATTTTTATTAAACTAGATACTTTTAAGCTGTTTTATTTCCTTTATGAACTCTTCTTTTGCAGTTTTGTAATTAAAGATTTTTCTTGGCAAATTATTCATCCACTCGTTTATTCTGTATATTTTTTCTTTTGATACTTCTTCTATTGATGTGCCTTTTTGTATAAATCTTCGTATTAATTTATGTTGACATTCACTAGTTCCTCTTTCCCATGATGTATATGGATGACAAAAATATATATCTACATATTCTGCTAATTCTGATAAGCTTGAAAATTCTGAACCATTATCTGATGTTATACTTTTAAATATTTCTTTGTTTAACTGCGCATTATCTTTTAAGAATTTAAGTCCAATGTCTACTGCATCGGGTGTTTTTCCATGTATTTTTATCAGCTTTTCATATCTTGTTTTTCTTTCTACTAATGTAAGTAGTACTGGATCTGTCTTTTTCTTTTTACCTATAACTGTATCTATTTCCCAGTGGCCGAATTCTTCTCTTGTTTGTATTTTATCTGGTCTTTCTTCTATGGATATGCCAAGCTTTTTCTTGTTTTGTCTTGTTCTTCTTGTGCTATTTTTGTTTTTTCTCTTTACTTTTTCTAGTAGATCTATATTTTTTGTTTTCATTAGTGACTTATTTATCCAGTTGTAGAGGCTTTTTGTTGATGGTATTTCTGATGATGGAAAGAGTCTATTTGCTTTTGCGTATCCAACACATACATCTGGAGACCATTTATCTTTTAACATTTTATTGTCTGCCCATTTAAGAAATTCGACTATATCTATATATTTTGGTCTTCTTCCGCAAGAAGATCTATTGTTTATATATACCTCATAATTAGTTAAGGCAAAGTATTTTTCATCGTAGTAAGTATATGTTTTGTTATTACTTTTTATTATTCTCTTTTGCTTTACTGTGCCTTTCTTTATTGCGTTGTTTATTGTCTGCGGGGCTCTATTTAGCCTTCTTGCTATCTCTCTGTTGCTATGTCCATCTATTTTCCATGCCTGTATTAATGACATTTCATGTAGTGATAGATGTGAATTTTTCTTGCGTTCTGTAAATTCTATGGTATAATTTATATGAGTCATGTGTACCTCCGTATAGTTGTTTTTTTGTTTGTTACTAATACTATACCATATGTACACATGATTTTTTTATTTGGTGGCTAAGTTAATTATACAATCTTCCTAAAGAATAAATATAAAAGGCGACTAGAAATAATTCTAATCGCCTTTAAAATGTTTTCCGATCATATTTGAGCAAAAACTAATTTGTAAGTTTTTCCTCTGCTTTTATTACTTTACCATCTTTTGTTTCAGCAATATAAATTCTATTTGCTAAATCCTCGTTTGTTTTAAATAAGGAAGCAAAATCCTTAAAACTTTCAAAAGTATATTTCCTGTCTTCACCAATATCCTTTGAATATTTCTCTGCGTTATCAATAATCGTTATTTTTGTATTTTCATCAACTTTTAGCATATCCTTATTATCTAATTCCTTATAATAAAAACCACCTGGATATTCATCTTCAGGTATTTCTAACCTTTCTAGTTCCTTTTTATCTTCTTCTAAGAAGTAATTTAAAAGTATAACTTCTTGTGCTTCTATCTCTGTTTCATTTACTTTTAAAAATTTGTAAGTTTTAACTACGCTTTCCTTAGAATCACCCTTTTCATTATTTGATACATCTTTATTGCAAGCAAATAATGAAAGTGTAAAAATTAATAATGTTGTTAATAATAATATTTTTTTCTTGTTCATATTTACCACGCGCATTATTAATAGTAATTGTAGAATGAAACATTTATAGAATCTGGTCTGTAAACAGTATTTCTTGATGCTCTTCTACCATGCTCAGTATATTTTATAGTAACAGAATCCCCATATGTTACTAGAGCTACATGAGATGTATCTAACCAATTCATAATGCAACCAGCACTTATACTCGATTCATCTCTTTCTCTATAGAAATATCCGTTATCAACCATATAAGGAACAACTCCTCCGTTATTATTATGACCTGTTCTAAACCAATTAATTCCAGGCCATCCACCCCAATGACTTGCTCTATACCAATCGCCACTTCTATCTTCAGGTATTCCTCCTTCATTTAAAGCTTTTGATACAAAATTAGCACAATCTGATCCATTAACTTCGCTAGAAGGAAATTCTTGCTCTGAATATGCATTGTCTAATGCCCAGTTTCTTGCAGCTATCCTGTCGTAGTACGTTCTCCTTCTAGATATAGATTTAATTTTTTGTACTTGTAATTTTTCTAGCATATTTTTAGTTTCCATTAGCCCATTATTATAGTCTTTTTCAGTATTAGGCTTAACAAGATTGTTCGCACTATAAAGTGTTACTTCATCTGCATCTACTCTATAATAGAACTTATCCAATGGGTTCATGCTGTATTTAACTGTATATTTATTAGATAAATCAGATGTTTTAACAGCATAAGTAAAAGTAGAACGATCTCTTACTCCATAGCATTCTTTTTCAATCTCTTCTAAACGTGCATTAATGTCTTTTTCTATTTCCATCTTTTCTATATTATCAAGTTTTTCAACGCCATCTTTAAGACCTTTAAAGTATTCAAAATCTTTAGGATGTTTAATTAAAGTCATATCGACATACACATTAATACCAGTATAATCTTCATTATTATACTTGAATGAAAATGTTTCAAACTCAAAATTTTCTAACTTATATAGGTCTTCATAATCATTGATTATTTGATTCACGATTGGAGAAAAATCAATTTCTTCTCTTCTTTCGATTTCGTCAGCACTAATTGCTTGTACGGTTGTAAATATCATTACAAGAACCAATGATAATATTGTTACTAATCTTAACTTTTTGTTCATAATAATCCTCCTTTTTTAATAACGAACAAAATTAAATGTTTATATACTAATATATAAGTAAATTAAATTTTAACACCTACTTGTTCTCTTTTATATACAATTATATTAATTACTTAAAATTTTAGTTAGCATAATAATTATAAGTAATTAATGGCTTACCATATAGGTTCAAGGTTATTACCTTGTATATGATTTTATGCTAATTCTTCCAGTCAAAGAATTAGTTGACTTGTTACTAATTAACACCTCATATTTGCAATCCTCTAAAGTCTTCATTTTAATTATAACGTTATCATTAAATTCTTTTTCATATACCACTTTATTACTTTCTATAATAATGATAGTGTATTTAATTCCACCATTGCAGTTTAGTCCAGACAATTTAATAGTAAATCCGTTATAATTTGTTCCTCCCCAGTTTGAGTTATCAAATAAATAATTAGTATATTCTAATTTTCCAAGTCTTAAATTATTATTTACATTTACAGATTTTAATTGTGCTGTATATATGTCATTTAATTTTAGTTTACTATATTCTTCTTCACTTATAATATGAATTCTTCCATCAGAATTGTCAACACTTTGAAACTCTACTTCTGTTCCAATAACTTCTATCCTATCTTTCTCTAATTTAACTACACTAGCAAAAACTGGTATGCTAAAAAGAAATGTTAAAGCGAATATAAATGAGCCTAGTATTGTTTTTTTGTAATTTTTCATTATAATCATCCTTTCTAAATTTGGATTCAATTTTAAAGTTACTTCATCTCTTTTTACTGAATTGCTCATAAGTTGAAACATTGACTTACAGTAGCCTTTTCTTGATTCTAAAGTATCTCCCAATCTTGAAATGACCTCTTTGTCTGTAAAGATTTCGATATCTTGCTCTAGATATTTCAAACTTACAATAAGTAGTGGATTACACCAGAATACACAAGCTACAATATTTACTATATGATTAAATAAGATATGAAATTTTTTTATATGTGTCAGCTCATGCATCATAACATACTTTAATAACTCTTCATCATCTAGTATATATGACTGGAGAATTATTTTAGGTTTAAATAAGCCATATGTCACTGGTGTTTTTAAATTATTATTTATATAAATACTGACTGTCCTTCTTAATTTAAAAGACTTTATATAATCTATGCACTTATTTTCATGTATTATTTTTGAGTCCTTCATAATTTTATTAAATTTTATAGGAAGATTGTATAATTAACTTAGCCACCAAATAAAAAAATCATGTGTACATATGGTATAGTATTAGTAACAAACAAAAAAACAACTATACGGAGGTACACATGACTCATATAAATTATACCATAGAATTTACAGAACGCAAGAAAAATTCACATCTATCACTACATGAAATGTCATTAATACAGGCATGGAAAATAGATGGACATAGCAACAGAGAGATAGCAAGAAGGCTAAATAGAGCCCCGCAGACAATAAACAACGCAATAAAGAAAGGCACAGTAAAGCAAAAGAGAATAATAAAAAGTAATAACAAAACATATACTTACTACGATGAAAAATACTTTGCCTTAACTAATTATGAGGTATATATAAACAATAGATCTTCTTGCGGAAGAAGACCAAAATATATAGATATAGTCGAATTTCTTAAATGGGCAGACAATAAAATGTTAAAAGATAAATGGTCTCCAGATGTATGTGTTGGATACGCAAAAGCAAATAGACTCTTTCCATCATCAGAAATACCATCAACAAAAAGCCTCTACAACTGGATAAATAAGTCACTAATGAAAACAAAAAATATAGATCTACTAGAAAAAGTAAAGAGAAAAAACAAAAATAGCACAAGAAGAACAAGACAAAACAAGAAAAAGCTTGGCATATCCATAGAAGAAAGACCAGATAAAATACAAACAAGAGAAGAATTCGGCCACTGGGAAATAGATACAGTTATAGGTAAAAAGAAAAAGACAGATCCAGTACTACTTACATTAGTAGAAAGAAAAACAAGATATGAAAAGCTGATAAAAATACATGGAAAAACACCCGATGCAGTAGACATTGGACTTAAATTCTTAAAAGATAATGCGCAGTTAAACAAAGAAATATTTAAAAGTATAACATCAGATAATGGTTCAGAATTTTCAAGCTTATCAGAATTAGCAGAATATGTAGATATATATTTTTGTCATCCATATACATCATGGGAAAGAGGAACTAGTGAATGTCAACATAAATTAATACGAAGATTTATACAAAAAGGCACATCAATAGAAGAAGTATCAAAAGAAAAAATATACAGAATAAACGAGTGGATGAATAATTTGCCAAGAAAAATCTTTAATTACAAAACTGCAAAAGAAGAGTTCATAAAGGAAATAAAACAGCTTAAAAGTATCTAGTTTAATAAAAATAAATACTTTTAAGCTATACTATACATTTAGTCTATATGATGTCTGGGTGGCTAACTTATTGTTGCAATTTATAATTAAATTTTATATATTTATATAGAACATAGCACAAAATAATCACTGTTACTATATAACGATTAATTGGATATAATACATAACTTGCCTTCTGTGACATTAATCTTATAACTGAGTCAATATAACTTAAGATGTATAATATAAAATTAAATACCTTATTGGAGTTAAATTCTTCAATTCTGATTAAAATTTGATATGGACATATTAAGTATATAAATAAGAATGCCCATAAAATAATACTTGCTGATTTAAAAGCATTTTTGTTTAAATATTTTCTTACGAGTAAAATTAATATTATTAGCAAGAAACTTTTAAAACTTTTTAGCAAAGCATATTCATTATATATGTCTACTATCACCTTTACTATCCTCTACCTCAAAATTTTCTAATAAGTTTTTCATTTCTTCAAGTTCTTCTTCTGAAACTTTTTCTGTGCTTAAAAATGTTTTACACATATTTACAAGAGATCCTTTAAACAATTTTTGAAATGCTTCTTTTTGCTTACTAAGTAAAGTTTCTTCACGCGACATAATAATACTAATCGTATATTTTGGATAACGCCTATCCAAGACTCCCTTTTCTATTAATCTGCCGATGAATGTATAAGCAGAAGTTTTACTAATTCCATATTTTTCTTTTAAAATTTTGGACAATTCTAAAGCTTGTATTTCTCCGTTCTCATCTAAAACATCTCCTTGCCATAGAAGCTCCATAACTTGTAATTCACCATTTGATAAATCCATATTATACCTCCTATTTCATTTTCATTTATCTTAATATTTTCAACTCGAATATATCATATTTCATAAGAAAAGTCAAGTACTTTCTATAAATTATTAATTGTTTTTACGCATAAAAATACCCTCTCTACTTCTAATGAGTAAAGAGGGTTTTATAATTTTAACTATTTTTCTATAAGTTTACTTACTTCTTCTTCAACGTGTTCTTTAGTAATTCCGTATTTTTCGAATAATACTTTTCCTGGCGCAGATGAACCGAATCTATCGATACCTATTGCAGTACCTTCTAAGCCGACAAACTTGCCCCAAGGCATTGTTGAAAGTGCTTCAACTGATACTCTTCTCTTAACATTTGATGGAAGTATCTTTTCGATGTATTCTTTATCTTGTCTTAAGAATATCTCTTGTGATGGCATACTAACAACTCTTATCGATTTGCCTTTTGCTTCTAAATCCTTAGCTGCTTCTATTGACAAAGCTACTTCTGATCCTGTAGCTATGATTATAGCGTCGATTGCATCCTTTGCTTCTTTATGAACAATGTATGCGCCCTTTAAAGCTTCTTCAGATGAATTGTCAAGAAGTTTTAGTCCTTGTCTTGAAAGTATCAAGCATGTTGGTGTTTCTTTGCTCATGAGTGCGCTTTGCCAAGCGTAAATTACTTCTCTTGAGTCAGCAGGTCTAATTACGTTGATGTTTGGTATACTTCTAAGCATAGCTAAGTGCTCTATAGGTTGATGTGTTGGTCCGTCTTCGCCAACGCCTATGCTGTCGTGAGTTAATATATATATAGCTGGTAAATTCATTAGTGATGCTAGTCTTATTGATGGCTTCATATAGTCTGAGAAGACTAAGAATGTTGCCGCATATGATCTTAGACCACCGTGTAATAAAATACCATTGCAAATAGCTGCCATTGCATGTTCCCTAACACCAAAGTGAATGTTTCTTCCTTCTGGACATTCGCTTGAGAAGTACTTTTCATCATTCATTACTGATTTGTTTGATGGACCTAAGTCTGCTGAACCGCCTATTATATTTTCTAATACATGGCTTACTTTGTTAAGAACTTTTCCAGATGAAGCTCTTGACGCGTCGTCTTTAAGCTCTATATCAGTACAAGCCTTTAATACTTCTTCACTTACTTCTCCGTCATAGAAACTCATAAGCTTGTCATAATCAGCTTTATACTTAGCTTTATAAGCTTCTAATTGCTTGTGCCATTCTTCATCATATTTATCAAGCTCTTCGCACTTTTCTTTCATGTAATCAAGAACGTCTTGACTCACATTAAAGCCTTCTTCTTCATAAGTAAGATTCTTTCTAAGTGCTGCAAGTGATTCAGCTCCAAGCGGTGCGCCGTGAGCGCCTGCAGTACCTTCCTTGCCAGTTGCGCCAAAACCTATCTTAGTCTTGATTTCGATTAGTGTTGGCTTATCAGTGCTCTTCTTTGCTTCAGCTATAGCCTTTGATATGGCCTCGATATCATTACCATCTTCAACTAATAAAGTATTCCAGCCAAGTGCTTCATATCTTGCTCTGACATTTTCAGTGAAAGCTACTTCTGTATCTCCTTCTATGGTAATGTTGTTTGAGTCATATAAAACAACTAATTTATTTAACTTAAGTGTTCCTGCTAAGGATGATGCTTCGTTTGAGATACCTTCTTGAAGACAGCCATCGCCGCAAAGTATATAGGTCATGTGGTCAATAAGCTTGTTATCATCTTTATTAAATAATGCTGCTAAATGCCTTTCAGCAATCGCCATACCAACACCCATAGCAATACCTTGGCCAAGTGGTCCAGTGCTTGCTTCAACGCCTTTTGTGTGCATGTACTCAGGGTGACCTGGTGTAAGTGAGTCAAATTGTCTGAAATTTTCTAAGTCTTCGATCTTTAAGCCATAGCCATATAAATTAAGTAGTGAGTATAAAAGCATAGATCCATGTCCTGCAGATAAGATAAATCTGTCTCTGTTTATCCAATCAGGATTCTTTGGATTGTGTTTTAAGTGCTCATTAAATAATGTAAATGCTGCTGGCGCTGCTCCTAGTGGCAAGCCAGGGTGGCCTGAATTTGCCTTCTCTATCGCTTCAGCTGATAGAACTCTAATTGTGTTTATCACCTTTTGTTTAACGTCCATATTAACCTCCTATTATTCTTTATCTATATACTCTACTGCGTTTTTTGTAAATATTATCTTAATTAAAAATTTTGGTATATCTAATTGTCGTTTAAATCGTTTTGGCTCTTTGATTAACCTATATAGCCACTCCATCCCTATTTTTCTTATAAAAGCTGGTGCTATCTTGACATTGCCTGCCAGTACATCTATGACGCCGCCATTAGCAATAGCTAGTTTGGTTTTTAATTTATCTTTATTATAATAGATAAATTTTTCTTGGTAGCCAGCGCCCATACCTACGAAGATGGCGTCTGCCTTTGAATCATTTATCTTTTGTATTAAAGCCTCTTCTTCGTAACATGAAGCGTGACCGTTGTGGCTACCATTGAAATATCCGTTGTTGTAGCCTGCTATGACGATGTTTGGATAATCATGATTGATTCTTTCAATAGCTTTTTCAGCTATGCCAGGCTTAGCTCCTAATAAGAATAGTGAGAGGCATTTCTCATTCATTAGCTCTAAGATCTTAATTGATGTATCGTAGCCGGTTACTCTTGATTTAAGTGGCTTCTTTTTTAGTTTTGATGCAATTATTAATCCAATTCCGTCACATAAGTTTAGTGAGGCTGAGTTAATAATTTTCTTAAACTCCTCATCTCTTCCTGCTCTCATAACTATTTCTGGATTTGGCGTATATATATAATTTAGTTCATCACTATCAAAAAAACCATCTATCTTGTTCATGGTCTCATCCATGTCAATATTATTTATTCTAACACCTAATATTTTAATGTCCATTAGCATCATCCTCTAAAAGTTTTAGTGCAAGCTTACTTGCCTCTATCGCCTTTTTCTTATTCTCTTCATTAATAGTACTTAAATTAGAGATAAAAGCTTCTCTATTCTCTTTAATGTACTTATACGCTTTTAGTAAATCATCATAATTAATTGCGTCAACGTCGATGTTTATGCTCTCATCAAAGTCTTTTAGCAGTGTCTCTGTCTTTGGATCATAAGAAAGACCAATGAATGGCACGTTTTGATGTATTGCGTATATCATAGCATGAAGCCTCATGGCCACGATAAAGTCAGCGTTCTTCATAAGACTCATGAGTATCTCAACTGGATACTTTTCATTGATAATCTTACTTGATTTTAAATTTGCCGCAATTTTTTCTGAGATAGTCGTATCTCTAGGTGTTTGCATAGGCATAAAGACGATGTTTTTGCCCTCATCAATAAGGTAGTTTAAAAACTTACTTAGCTCAGCTATAAGCTTTTCGTCATCCATCCACGATCTAATTGAGACCAAAACTGTATCCTCATTTATATCAAATTTCTTGTGAACACTTTCATCGCTAGCCTCTTTTAAATTAAAGACTGGATCTGATAAGACTTTTATATTTGGATTGTTAACGCCGATGGACTTTATAAAATCATACGAGTCCTTGTCTCTAAGCGTAATATAGTCAACTTTATTAAGTACTCTTCGTGTGATATTTCTATTAAATCTCTTATTTATAGGCCCAACACCATTGGAGTAGACAAAAACTTTTTTCTTGTAGCGCTTAGCGAGCTTCATAATTAACAAGTAGTACCAAATTGATCTTGAACTTGTCTTGTCTTGAAGTAAACTTCCGCCACCACTTATAAGCATATCAGCTGCCTTTAAACTTTTTCTTACATCAAAGAATTTAAATCTATCAACGGCAGCTACGCCATATTCCCTCTCAGTTAAGTCTGGATCTTTTGATAGAACTTTAATATTTAGATAAGGATCCAATGACTTAAATGATTCTATAATTGATTTAAGTATAGCATCATCCCCCGAGTTTGAAAAGCCGAAGTAGCCCGACATAATTATTTTCTTTGAGACTATCTTCTTGTAAATATCTACATGTTTCTCAGCCATCTTGATGTGAGTGAAATTATCAATTATTCTATTATAAAGATTTTCGCCAAGCTTTTTTCGCTCATCAGCATTATTTTTTAAATCAAGTATGTGCGCTGCTAAGGCCTTGTAATCTTGTTTTTCGAATAATTTTCCTGTCTCTCCGTCAAGTATGATCTTTGGTATACCACCAACTTTAGATGCAATGGTCGCCTTCTTTAATGAGCCTCCCTCCATGATAACGTATGGGAATGACTCACTCAAACTGCATAAGACATTTATATCTATCGCGTTAAGAAAATCGTATGGATGCTCTTCGTTGCCTAAGAAATAAACATTATCTTCTAAAGCTAGCTCTTTACTTAGGCTCAATAAGTGCTCCTTATCTTGACCGTCTCCCGCAATTAAGAATATGACTGATTTATCTTTATCAATTACTTCTCTTGCCGCTCTTAAAAATGTCTCGTGGTCTTTAACCTTATCTAGTCTAGCTAAGATACCGACTATGAACTTATCCTTATAAGCAATATTTTTTTCTTTTAAATAGCTTTCTTTGTCCTTAATATCTCTATCTTCTAAAAATATACCATTATATATAGTAAATATTTTATTCTTATCAAAGCCTCTACTTACAAGCATATCCTTAAAACTATCAGAAACTGCTATGTAATTGTCAAATCTTTTTAAGGCAAACTTGTTAAGATTGGTAAAAACTATATTCTTATAAAAATTATCTTTAAAGTCTAATAAATAATCGCTGTGAACTGTAGTTATAAACTTAGCATTGACTTTCTTCTTCAAAAAGTAGCTTATAAGGTTAGCTCTTGCTCCATGTGAATGAACTATCTCATAATTTTCACTCTCAATAAGGTCCTTGAGCTTATTAACGACAGAAAAATCAAATCTGCTTCTTTGTTCAATGACCTCTACGTCTATACCGTGCTTTTTTAAGTCTTCAGCAAAAGGTCCATAGATAAAGCAAACTAATTTTACTTCTACTTTGTCTTTTAAACCGCATAGCAGATTTATGATGTGTGTCTTTGCTCCGCCAGTGTCTCCGCCACTAATTAGATGAAGTACTTTCATAATCAATTCCTTTATTTCTTAGTCCCATGATAAGTGCTGCATACATAACAAAATATATGATCATAGCTGGGAACTCAAATATGTTTTCAACAGAGTTTTGAATTAAGACGCCTAAAGCGCCGCAAAATAGTCCGCATGCTAGTATCTTATTATCTAAGTTCTTTTGTGTAAAAACTACTTTTAATGTAGATATTAAAAATCCAAGTATCATAAAACCTATTGCACATATACCATAGTAGCCTGTTTCGACAAGTGTTTTTAAGTAGTAGTTATCTAAGTAAAATGGCGATAAATCGTTATTTAAAGCAACTGCTCCGCCATATCTACCAAGGCCAACGCCCCAAAACTTATGCTTTGACCAAACTTTTAAGCCAATTGTCCATCTATATATCCTGCCTCCACTAGCTGATTTAAACATGTATTCTGGTGTTAGCATGTATAATAATCTTGTTGATAGTGAGTTGCCTGAAACTATAAACAAAGAGCCGAGTATTACGAATGGCGTAAGTACACGCACATTTGTAAATAGTATAAAGACGAAGATGGCTAGTGCAAAGGCAATCCACGCGCCTCTTGAGTATGTTAATAGTAATCCTAAGAGCATAACCATGACTTCAATAAAATATATGGCTTTTGATTTTTTATTCTTTTCAATTAAAAATAAAGCTATTGCAAGTGGTATTATTAGTACAAATAGTACGCCAAGTATATTAGGCGAGCCTACTATTGAAAAGGCTCTTACCTTTATTGATTCGCTTGAGTCAATCCAGTTGCCTGGCATTTTGACTTTGAATATGAATTGATATAAGGCGTGTAAACCGAGTAAAAATCCGCCGTGCATTATAAACTTTGAACTTGTCTTGACAATATTTTCATTTGTTAAAAATTGTACAAAGATGTAGTACCATAGAATGTGTTGGAACATAGCTCTAAAGCCTTCTATAGCTATCTTAGTGTTCGGTTGTACTACAAGCACATGTATTACACCTAGAATGAAGTATACAGCTAGCACAAAGCCAAATGGAGTGAAATTATATCTAATGCTTCCATTTGAGTTCATCCTTCTCATTGCTATATAAAAAACCATGAATAAAAAGTAAAATTCATCCCAGTAGTTTGCAAACGAGCTAAGTCCAGGTATCCTTCTGATTATATAGTCAGTAAATATATATGCTACAATTACTAAAACAAAAATAAAGCCAAAGTAGTTTACACCAGTAAGCTTAATAAAGCCCTTGTAAATGATTGACTCATGAAATGCAGTATTAAATTTATCGACTATGTCACGGATAAAGCTTTCTTTGTATACCTTATTTAACTTTTTATAAAATCTAGACATCTTTTCATCTAGTTTAGCTAATAATTTGTATAGATGACTGCCTTTTAAACTATCATTGTAAGTTCTTAGTTTATATTGCGGTTTTGTATAGTCAAATAGAAAGCTTGATCTAAGTAGAGACAGTATATAGATGTATATTCTATAAAAAAGGCTCTCTTTAAATAGTTTTTCCATCTTAATCAACTTTCTTCCTATCAGCTATAAGCGCACTAAGTCTATAATTGTCAGACTCTAAGAATATTGTTGAGCCAAGTCTTAGCTCTTGCTTGCCAAACTTAAGCGAGTTGTTTACATGTGAAAAATCGCCTTCTATAGTAACTATAGTCTTTTCCTTAAGTGGATCAATTACTTTTTTTACCTCACCATTGTCATCAACTGTATTTACATAGAAGTCTTCTCTTTTAATATCTTTAACGAAGATGTCGAAGTGATTTTTCATTTCGCCTAGTTGGTCGCCTACTCTTATACAATCTGTATTGCCTTTATCTTCATATAAATATAGTGTCGCCTCATACTTTTCAGTTGTTTTGCCTAAAGTTATGTCGGCAACATCTTTTCTCATTAGTTTTAGCGAAGCAAAGAAAACTAAGGCTATTACAATCAATACAGCTATTATATCTAATAGACTTACTTTACCAAATAATCTTAATTTATTATCTATTATTTTCATCTACTTCCTCCACATTTGTTATATAGCCAAGATATGCGTGATCCTTAGTCTTAACGTACATATCAACGCCTGCTTTTATCTCTTGTCCTCCTAAAGACATGTAAGGACCAGTATAGTTGACATTAGCCTTAATCTTAAGTATAGGGTTAACAAATTCTGCATCGTCAACTACAACGATCTCACCGTTAGTCTTTACTAGTTCATTCTTTTTAGCTTGTATATCAACGCTTATTATTTCGCCGTCTTGAAATGTTTCTTGCGCAAATAGCTTATCTCCCGGCTTCAAATCCTTGATAGCGTCTCTTGTAATGTCATCTTTAGCTTCTGCGGTGATGATAACTGTTCTTTTTTCTTCTTTACCTATGTTTGACTTAATATTTTTTCTATTGACAAGTAAAAATATTAGCACTAAGAAGATTAATATAATAAATATATCGAAAATATTAATCTTAAATTTCTTCTTCATTTATTCCTCCAAAATTTTATTTATAATATTGTTTAGCTCTTCAGCTTGTGCTTGTCTTGAATATTTTTTTATTAGCTCTTTATCGCCATAATAATTATTCTCGTTCTTATAGTTTTCGTATAGCCTCATTATAGCGTTTTTAATCTCTATAGTCTCTCCAGGTTCTGCAACAAGGCCAGTCTTTGTCTCTTCTATAAGCTCTCCTGCTGCTCCATGCTTAGGAACTATAGCTAAAATGTTTTTATATGCTCTTAGATACTCAAAAACTTTTCCTGTGTAGAAGTTCTCAGAGCCTTTGCCCTTACCAATAAGAAGCAATAGCACATCCGCTTCAAGTAGCTTTCTTATTGACTCTTCATGAGCTAGATAAGATAGATAATTAATTTCTTTTTCAAAATTATATGTTTTTTTATACTCTTCTATTTGAGATTCTTTTACATTGCCTGCAATATTTATCCTAATCTCATTCTTATCGATTTTACCTTCATCTACAAGCTCTTTTAAGGCTGATAAAAATTCATGCAAATTCCTTCTGCCATATAGAGCACCTGTGTGAATAAAAGTAAATTTATCGCTTTCTTCTTTAGGATATATGCCTAAAAAGTCTTCTTCGTCGTAACCGTTCGGTATATATGTGGACTTGCCCTTAAGCTCAGGTAAGTCTGCTATAAAGTTATCGAGCATAAATCTAGTGTTTGTAATAAAGTAATCGCACTTAGAATTTATTTCAAGCTCAGTCTTTTTAGATGCTTTCATCTTCATTCTTGATGAAAAGCTATCCAAATGGAATGGATTATTTGTCCACTCATCTCTATAGTCAACTATCCACTTCATCTTCGGAAACTTTTCTTTTAAGTATAAGCCAAATAGATGAGCCGAATATGGGTAACTTGTAGTATATATCACATCTGGATTGAATTCTAGAGCTATCTTTTCTATCTCTTTTTTATTAAATTTATACCAAAAAACTTCTGCATCAGGAAGAGCAAAAAACTTAGCATAGACTTTTTTAAATAGACCGCTGTTATTAATATCATGGGCCTTAAGTCTAATAACTTTGACATTTTCTGGAACATCTTTTAATAAGCTATCGTCTTTTAAATCCTTACTAGCGTCTTTCGACACAACTAAAACTTCATTGCCAAGCCTTGATAGGTATTTTACAAACTTTAAACTTCTTTGCACACCGCTTCCACCTATTGGCGGGAATTGATTTGCAATAAATAATATCCTACTCAAATTCCCCACTACCTAATAAATAATAATTAAAGCCTAAAGCTTCTACTTTTTCTCTATCAACATAGTTTCTTGTGTCAAAAATATTCTTTTTATTCATAATTTTCTTTATTTCTTTGTAGTCAAGGAAACAGAATTGTCCATGATTTACTCCTAAAACCAATAAATCTGCGCCTGTAACTACTGCGCGTATGTCATCATAAAGTTCATTAAATTCAAGAATTTGATCATTCTTAAATGGATCGTAAACAGCTACATTGTAATCATCTTTCAATAAAGCAATAAGATGAGTTATTGGGCTTTCTCTAAAGTCATCTATATTTGGCTTAAATGAAGAACCAAGTATAGCTATCTTAGAGCCTTTATCAACTATTTTCCTTATCTTATCCGCAGTAAACTTAGGCATAGAGTCATTTATATCTCTAGCTTGATGAATTAACTTGGAATTTTCCTTATCTGCTGTTACTAAGAACCATGGGTCTACGGATATGCAGTGTCCTCCAACACCTGGTCCTGGTGTATGAACATTTACTCTTGGGTGTTTATTAGCTAATTCAATTAGTTCCCACACATTGACTCCAAGTGTGTCACAAATCTTAAGCATTTCATTTGCAAGAGCTATGTTGACGTCTCTGAATGTGTTTTCTAATAGCTTACATACTTCAGCTGTTGTTGCGTCTGTTGTAAATACTTCTGCATCAACAAAAGTTTTATACACATCTCTAACTATTTCGGCAGATTTTGCATCTACTCCACCTACTACTCTATGGTTGTTCTTTAGCTCATATAAAATATTTCCTGGAATAACTCTTTCAGGACTATGAGCTAAATATATGTCTTCTGAAACTTTTAAGCCAGACTTTTCAAGTATAGGCTTGACCACATCTTCAGTTGTGCGTGGTGGCGATGTTGATTCAAGAACAACAGTATCACCTTTTTTAATAACTTTTAATATGTCGTGACAAGCATCCTTAATGTACTTTAAGTCGCAGCTCTTGTCATCATTAAATGGTGTTCCTACGCATATTATATACATATCGGCTTCATGAATCCTATCTGAAACTTCTATCCTTCCTTCTTCAAGAGCTTTGTCTAGAACTTCTTTAAGTCCTGGCTCATCTATCTCTAAAGTTCCATTCTTAATCTTTTCGATTTTTTCCTTAACTGGATCATATCCAAAAACCTTGAAATGATCACTTAGTATTGTGGCTGTTGGTAAGCCAATATATCCTAATCCTAATACGGAAATGCTTTTAATATTCATTATTTCCTCCTAAATTTTCTATATGTAAAAATTATTTAGTCAATGCTAAACTTATCTTTAGTCCCTCGTCAACCTTTGCCATAAGCTTATCAGTTACACTGCCTATCTTTTCTCTTAATCTTTTCTTATCAATAGTTCTGATCTGTTCAAGCAAAATTACACTATCCTTAGGCAAGCCAAATTCCGGTCCATCTATCTCTATATGGGTCGGTAGTTTAGATTTATTCAGTTGGCTTGTAATTGCCGCAACAATGATGGTCGGTGAATACTTGTTGCCGACATCGTTTTGCACGACAATAACTGGCCTCACACCGCCTTGTTCAGAGCCTATGACAGGTGATAAATCTGCATATATAATATCACCTCTTTTAATCATATTCTCACATCCTTTCTGATAAGTAAGACAATTATATTATAAGTTAAAATCGCTTATAAGTCAATAACTTTACGGGTTTAAGCTATATATCTTTGTAGTTGTGAGAGCTTATTTCTTCTCCATCGTAAAAATACTTTCTAGAAATTCTATCCTTCATATCAGTTAGAACTTCGTAGTTAATAGTGCCTTCAATCTTAGCAAGGTCATCATAAGTCATGGCCTTGTTAGTGCCATCACCGATTATAGTTACCACATCAGCAATCTTTGCATCAGTCCCTGTTGCGTCGACCATAAATTGATCCATGCAAATGTTTCCGATGTTGTTCAATAGCTTGTCCTTATAAAGAACTTTTAGTTTGTTTTGTAAAAGTCTTCTTACGCCATCTGCGTATCCTATAGGTATAGTCGCGACCTTAGTCTTTTTATCAGCAATAAAGGAGAATGTATAGCTAACGCCCTCACCTGCTTCTATCTCTTTAACATTTGATATACAAGCTTTTAATTGCATCAATTTTTTTAATGGTAAATTCTCTTTTATAACTTCGTCAGATGGATAGTAGCCGTAAAGGATGATGCCCGCTCTAACATAGTCAAGGTTTAAATCCTTTAGATCCATGATAGATGCTGAGTTAGAAACGTGTTTAATCCTTATATTAAGTCCAGCCTCTTCGAGCATAGAAACGGTTTTTTGATAATTGTCATATTGCTTATGAGTTAAAGTTTTATCTTTGATATCAGCATTAGCAAAGTGAGTAAATATGCCTTCTATATCGATATTTTTAAGGCTTGCAATCTTTAAAATTTCTTCTACAGACTTTGTTCTATGGACTTCATCTGCTTGAAAACCAATTCTAGACATACCTGTGTCAAGAACAATGTGTATCTTGGCAATCTTATTTTGTCTTACAGCTTCTTCACTAAGCTTTTTAGCCTTATCATAGCTAAATATAGCGCTCGTTAAATTATACTTAACTACTTCTTCTAAATAATTATCCTCTAAGTAATTAAGCATAAGTACATCCTCTTCAATACCAGCTTTTCTAAGTTCCATTGCCTCGCTCGCAACAGATACTACAAATCTATCAATACCTAGGCCTTCCATAAATTTTGCAAGAGCTACAGCTCCATGGCCATATGCATCAGCCTTAATAACAGGCATAATCTTCGTTTGAGGACTTATAGCCTTTTTAATAGAATTGATATTGTACTCAAGATTATTTAAATTAATTTCAAGCCAAGCGGCTCTATTGCCCTTCATTTATTTTACCTCCATCATCTTAATAGCTTTCGGTATAAACTCAATGATATCGCTCGCTATTAATGAATATTCTGTGTATTTTTCTTTTGCAAGATCCCCTGCTAAGCCGTGCAAATATACTCCGTATTTCGCTGCATCAAAGACCGTGAAGCCTTGAACAAGAAGCGAAGCAATAATTCCAGAAAGCACATCGCCTGAGCCAGCTGTCGCCATACCAGGGTTTCCTGTGTGATTTATGTATTCATTGTCTTTATCCATGACAATAGTATTGTGACCCTTTAAAACAACTACGACTTCAAACTTTTCACTAGCAAGGCGCGCATATTTTTTAGGCTCTTCTATAATTTTTTTTATGTCAACATCTATAAGTCTTGCAAGTTCAGCAAAATGCGGCGTGATTATAGCCCTGTATCCTAGTTTATCTCCATACTTTTTTAAATAATGAAGACCATCTGCATCAATCACAAGCTTTTTATTTGAAGCGATTATGTCTTTGTAAATTTTATCTCTATTCTCAAAAAATGACCAAGCTGGTCCAAAAAGCACAGCGTCCATATCAGCTAAATCATAATTGTCATTGCATCTAATTATAGTTTCAGGCAGCTTCACGCTGAGTATATCTTGTATATTTTTATCTACGTATAGATAAGATAAGCCGCAGCCCGTCCTCATCGCAGCAAGCGAAGCAAAGTAAGGCGCTCCAGTCATCGAGAGAGATCCAGCAAATATAGCAAGTTTACCATAGTCACCTTTATGAGTAAAGTCATCTCTTTTTCTAAACACCTTAAATTCATCTTCAATAGTGATTTTGCTAAGCGTTTCATCAGTACTTGCAATGCTTATAGCGTAGTCACCATCATGCGAGATTGAGACAAAAAAATTTATACCATTTACATAAGCAAATGGTACATCATTTTTTCTCTCTATAGAGATGTCTTTATATTGTAGTCTAGCTAAATTGCCATTTAAAGCCTTAATAATAGCTTCTTTAGCTGCAAAAATTCCAGCACAAGTTTCATCAGCCTTAGCTGATGATTCTATATAGCTTATCTCTGCATCACTAAAGAAGCGATTCAAAAACTTTTCATTTTCCATTAATTTTCTAATTCTAGATATTTCAAGTATATCTACACCTATACTCATTAAATTATTCCTCTAATCTCTTCAAAACTTTCTATCTTATTATCATTCATATATTTTTCTAAGTCTTCAGCAATATTTGCCATAATCATAGGCTCTGTAAAGTTCATAGTGCCAACTTGTACAGCACTTGCACCAGCCATGATAAATTCGATTACGTCTCTATAGTTTTGTATGCCGCCCATGCCAATAACTGGTATATTAACTGCCTTTGCTACTTCATATGTCATTCTTAAGGCAATAGGCTTGATTGCAGGGCCTGATAGACCTGCAGTTTTATTGTTAAATATAGTTTTGCGTCTGTCTATGTCTATGGCCATGGCGTTAAATGTGTTAACAAGACTTAGCGCATCTGCACCGACTTCTTCGCATGCCTTTGCCATTTCCACTATGTCGTTAGCATTTGGTGATAGCTTAACTATAAGTGGTTTATCTGTTATGTCTCTTACTTTTTTAACAACATCTTTTGCAACGCAAGTCTTTATACCAAAGGCCATGCCGCCACTTTTAACATTTGGGCATGAAATATTAAGCTCTATCATTTGAGCTTCTGTTTTAGATATTAATCTAACTGCCTCTAGGTAATCTTCTATGTTATTGCCGCCAATATTAACAAGTGTAATAAGGTCCTTTGATAGTAAAAAGTCTAGTTCATTATCGATAAAAGCTTGTATACCAGGGTTTTCAAGACCTATAGAATTCATAAGACCGCTTGGAGTTTCGAATAATCTTATGCCTTCGTTACCGTCTTTTGGATTTAGTGTAAGACCCTTAGTTGAGACACCACCTATCTTTGAGATATCGTAGTACTCCTCGTATTCTTTACCAAAGCCGTAGGTTCCGCTCGCAGCGATTAGTGGGTTTTTAAATTCAATATCAGCTATCTTTACTCTTAAATCAGTCAATTAAAAACACACCTCCTCCAAATATTGGTCCGTCTTTACAAACGCGTCTCATGCCAACTTTAGTCTTTATACTGCAGCCTCTGCATGTACCTACGCCACAAGCCATCCTTGACTCCATGCTTACAAGTACTTTATTTCTATTATGAGCCTTTAGTAATAAGGCTTTCATCATTGGGAATGGTCCGCAAGTGTATATCTTATCGTATTTCTCAGATTCTAAAATATCTATGATATAGCCTTTGTAGCCGACTTTGCCACTTTCTGTTGAAATATATGTATTTTCAACATATTCTTCAAAATCTTCGATTAAGTATGGATTATCTCTAAAACCTGCATAATAATCTATATTCTTAGTGATATCTTGTATAGATCTAGCAAGGTACTTAAGAGGCGCTATACCAACAGAGCCGCCAACTAAAGCCACTTTTTCGTCTTTATTAGGTAATGGGAACTTGTTTCCTAGTGGTCCAAGTAAATATAATTTATCGCCTTTTTTAAGCTTCATCATTATATCTGTTCCTCTACCAACATTTGTTACTAAAAGATAGATATTGCCCTCCTCATCTATATCGTAGATGCTTATAGGCCTAGCTAGAAGAGGGTCTGTTCCTTGCCACGATTTAATCATATAAAATTGTCCCGGTGCGCCTTCGAATGGTCCACTTACTTTTAAAACGTAGATATTGTCAATAATGTGATTGTTTTCTAATATCGTACCCTCTTTGTATGCATTTCTAGCCACAGATATCCTCCTTCATATTTATAACAGCTTCTCTAATGTATTTTAAATAATTTTCAGACTTATAATCGGCATCTTCCATGTGCTTCATATGGCTTGTTATTATACCTCTTGATGAGTTTACAATGCCTCCGTTAAGCTCTGTAAGTAATTTTCTTACAGTTGCAGCCTTTCCGCCTTGAGCGCCATAGCCTGGAACCAAGAAAAATTCCCTAGGAAATCTCTTTCTTATCTCATCTTGTTCGCCACTGTCCATGATGTTATCACCAACAACGAAGCCTAGAGATGAGTAGCCATAGTCACCGATGTATTTATCTGCAATCTTACTTAGATTGTCACCAATTATATTATACAATGTTTCGCCTTTACTTTCAAGGTATTCTATGTCTAAAGCACCAGGATTTGATGTTCTTAATAGAACAAATATTCCTTTTTCTCCGCTTTTCAAATATTGTAAATAAGGTTTTATACTGTCATAACCCATAAATGGTGAAAGAGTTATGAAGTCAGCTTCGAAATCGCCTTCAAAGTGTGCTTTTGCATACATTTCTGCTGTCTTTGCAATATCAGATCTTTTGATATCACCTATGCTTAGCTTATTCTTCTCTCTAAGGTATTCTAAAGTCTTTTTGTATGCTACTAGTCCTTCTACGCCCAAAGCTTCATAGTAAGCAATTTGAAGCTTATATACAGCTACTAAATCATAGCTTGCATCGATTATGTCCTTGTTGAATTTAAAAACTCTATCTGCGATGCTTTCTATACTATTTAAATGCTCTGGAATATAGGACAAATCTGTGTCTAAACCGACACAGATTGGACCAAATTTTTGAACTTCTTCAAATAATCTATCTATAATCATATTATTCGCCGTAAACATGATCACAGTAAGCACATTTGTATTTGCCTTTTTCTCTATCAACTAAGACAAATTTGTGCGGAATATTTCTTTCAACAGATGTTATACAGCGAGGATTCTTGCATTTTATAACGCCTTCTACAACTTCTGGAAGAGTAAGATTTATCTTTCTTTCAATCTTTTCATCTTTTATTACGTTCACAGTGATGTTTGGATCGATAAAACCTAGCGCAGATAAATCTAAGTCTATTTCATTTTCAATCTTAATCATGTCTTTGCTGCCCATCTTTTCACTGTGTGCGTTCATGATTAATGCTACAGTGTAGTCAGCTTCTCTAAGATTTAGATATTCAAATATTTGTATACCATGTCCAGCTTGTATATGGTCTATAACTATACCTTTTGAAATACTATTTATACTTAACATTATTTAACCCCCAATAATTTTGCTATCAGTGCCATTCTTATATACATACCGTTCTTAACTTGTCTAAAATACCAAGCTCTTGGATCGTCGTCTACATCTACAGCTATTTCGTTAACTCTTGGTAGTGGATGAAGTATTGCTAGGTCTTTTTTAGCGTTCTTAAGCTTTTCAAGGTCTAGAACGTAGCTGTCTTTTAATCTTACATAGTCAGCTTCGTTGAAGAATCTTTCTTTTTGTACACGTGTCATGTATAATACATCAAGATCGTCGATTACATCTTCAAGTCTTTCAACTTCTGTATATGGAATTGACTTTTTATCAAGAACTTGTTCTTTTAAGTATTTTGGAACTCTTAGTTCATCTGGTGAAATAAGAACAAATTTGTTATTGCTATATCTTGACATTGCTTTGATTAGTGAGTGAACTGTTCTACCGAACTTTAAGTCGCCGCATAGACCTATAGTCATGCCGTCAAATTTGCCTTTAGCGCTTAGTATTGTAAACAGGTCTGTAAGTGTTTGTGTAGGATGTTGATGTCCACCGTCACCTGCGTTAATTAGTGGTACTGTACATGCGTTGTGACCATATTGTGGAGCACCTTCTTTTGGGTGTCTCATTGCGATAATGTCTGAGTAGCAGCTAACTGTTCTTAGTGTATCAGCAAGTGTTTCTCCCTTTGCTACAGAACTAGAGCCCGGCTCCGAGAAACCAATAACATTTCCGCCTAATCTCAACATAGCGGCTTCAAATGAAAATCTGGTTCTGGTGCTGGGCTCATAGAATAGAGTAGCTAGGATTTTACCATCACATACGTGTATAAAATCCTTTTCGTTTTCAACAATTTCTTTACCTAGTGCAAATAGCTCATCAAGCTCCTCTAGGCTTAGATCTTCCGGATCAATATAATTTCTTCCTTTAAGCATAATATCCTCCCTATATTTTTTTATCCTTATAATCATACTACTAATAAATTTAAAAGTCAAGAACTTTTTTTACTTTTTTTCAAATTTTACAAACTTATATGCTTCATCTAATTTTTTTAAAATCTCTTTTCTTATCTTTTCTAATTCTTCATCTTCCTCTTCATCTGCAAGTGAAGCCTTAAGATACTCATGTCTAGCATCAAGCAATTCACTATCGGTATTGTCGTCTGAGTAAAGTGCACTTAAATTTGTATAGTATTTAAAGTTTTCAAAGTTCTCTAATGTATAGTTCTCAATAAATAATTTATCATTATACTTGAAGTTTTTAAAAAACTTTTCTTTCTTAGCAAACTTCTTACTACTAATATAAGCCAGTATAATTAAATACATGATAAATATAATCATCATGATGATAGTGTACTTGATGAAGTAGTGATTTGTATACATCTCAAGGTCACTCTTTATTATCACACGCACTATTAAAAAGTGTAAAAAAGCCCTTCTTGTTGCATTACTCGCAATAATCCTAAAGACATAGAATGTTTGTGTATCCTTGATTCTTGGTCTTATAATTAGATAATAAAAGATTAATGATATGCTTAGTGCTATATCCAGTCTATGCACCTTTGATATTGGTAACAAGATTAGATTAAGTACCATCAAAGAAAAACTAGATATCTCGATAATGGAACGCAAATCCATAATATATTCTTTAAAGTATTGTTTATTTCTTTCCATAGTATCACCACATATATTATATCACTAAATAAGTAATTTTCATATGCTTTATCTTAATTTTTTAATAGTAATATTTAGATTGTATTGATTAATCTTTTTAATTTCTTAATTTCTATATTTCTATATAGCTGTGTTTAAACGAATTTTTGCATAAAAAAATGAGGCTTGCGCCTCATTTTTAATTAGCAATTTGCATCGCTTGTTATATATCCAGCTTTTGCTAAAACTTCTTTAGCTTTATCTAGGTTCTTTGTGCTAACCATGATAACTGGTCCTGTACAACCCATACCGCTTTCAGCATAGATGCCTTCTTTCCAAAGTGCTTGAACTGAATCTTCAAGTTCTAGTATGTCGATACCAGCGATAGCTTCTTCAACAACTTCCTTTGCTGGAGCTGCTACTGCTCCCTTTGGACCATCATCTTTCTTTTCGTTAGCTTTATTTAATGATGCTAAAACATCTTTTAAACCAGCTGCATTAGCTGCTTCAAAAGTAGACTTTGCTACTTTGTGTAAATTACCTTTAACTAGGCTTGCAGCATATGTTAGTGCATTTGCTACAACAGGAACACCAGATGCTCTAGATACTATAAGTATAGTTCTATCGAAGTCTTCACCAATACCAGGTCCATAACCAAAGCCAGCTGCTTCGTATGAGCCACCAGTTGTGAATGAAGAGAACATCTTCATAAGGATGTTACCTGTAAGTGAGTCATTAACTACAACGTCGCATGAAGCTTGTAATAAGTCGTTCCCTCTCATTACATCTCCACCGTCTGCTCTGTGTGACTCAGCAAATTTTATATTAAATCCATTTTCGTTTAATTGTTTAAAAGCTCTTTCAACTTGTCTTGCTCCGTCAACATTTAGTATACCAAGACTTGGATCTTGATTACCTAATGCTTTAGCTACGATTAAACCATAGATACCATTAAGAACCATTGCTTCTACTCTGTGTGCAGAAGATGTTCCTGTTGTTGTTGCTATAAGCATTTCTTTACCATATCCAGGAGTAACAGCTCTACCTACAGTAGATACTCCGATTGGGAAATTATAATGCATAGTAACGCATGCATCTATCTCTCCAGCGTCTAGCAATTCTTCCATCTTCTTGTAGCCTTGATCTTCATCAGAAACTTCATATTGAGTTAATTCAGTTTCTGCTTTAGGACCGATAAGGACAACTTCGATTGAAGAATCTCTAGATTGAGCAAGTTCTGCAGCTTTAACTAAGTTTTCAGTACCGTGTTCACTACCAAAACTTGTTAAGCCAACACGTACTTTTTTACCGAATGAACCAGTTTCTAAGCCATCAGCGATGTCATTAAAAACTTGTCCAATCATTTTCTTAATGTTGTCTGACATATCGTCACCTCTAATTTTCTTCTGTGAATGATTTAGCGAAATCTCTCATTGCATCTGCTACATATTTCTTGATAGTTTCTTCAGATGCTGCGCCTTCTTCGCTAACCTTTCCTGGGTTCTTTTCGATTACTATAGAAACACCGTCGAATAGGTTTGTCATTCTACCTAAGAATAAGCTTCCCTTACCAACAATCATAGCTCTTTTTACTGCTCCGCTCTTGATATCATCTATAACAAATCCAAGATAAGGTGCTCCTGAAGGTATATGGCCTTGAGTTGGAGCCCAACCTTTCATACCATGTTCAACGATAAAATCAGGAAGTGCAGTTCTTTCGATTTCGCCATTCTTTACAGCTAAAGCTCCTATCATCTTAAAGTTAGCTTCAGGAACGTCACCTGCTCCAGCTGGTCTTGTTATATCTGGATTTTGCATTTCTACTGAATATTTATCTACATCTATGATTTTTAATCCAGCTTTTGTTAGTGGATTTGTAACTAAAGAAGTGATAACTGCTTGTGGTGATGAACCAGTGCCAACTGTGTGTCTACCAACTATATCAGTTCTGATTATTGGATGTTCTCCATCGTTTTGAGAGACAACAAATGCAAATCCTGCAACACAGTCTTCGATTATTGGCATTTTTTTCTTAACATGGTCTCTTCCGTTCATGCCAAGTTTAGCACTAGAACCACCTGCAACTACCATAACATTCTTAAATGTACCTGCTTGTACTAATGACGAAGCAGAAATTAAAGAGTGAGTTGGTGCAGCACAGAAACCTCTTACGTCTGAACCTGATGCGTTAACTAAACCAGTTAATTCTGCTATAGATTTAGCAAAGTTACCGCCACCTCTTTGGTTCATATCACCGCATGCTTCTTCTGAACATTCAATTACATATTCAATTGATTCAGGATCAATATGGTTCTTTTCTATACAGTTTAAAGCAGCAAATATACCTGATGCTTTAACTACTAAGTTTTCAAACATTACGTGAGCTGATAAGTTTTGGTCAACATCATGAGCTCTCTTTACACAACCAACAACTTTGTCTTCATTCATGATTGCTTCAGCTCCGTGATCTTTGATTAAACCTTCAATTTCTGCTAATTCAGTTCCTTCACCTAATCTTTTTATTAGATCTTCTTTTATTAGTGGATGTTCTTCAAATTCTTTTTTTACTTGTTCAGTAAATTCTTTAGTTAAAAATACTAATTCAAATACGTCAGCAACTTTCATCATACCGATAAGTTCTGATTGCGGAAGAATTTCACCCTTTTTGCCATGTCTATCAGCACCTTCTAATAAATGCTCATGCCATGGTTCAGGCACTTCTCTTAACTTTTCAGGAACTTCATTACCTATATAAATTTGATTAGGTAAATAATTAACGCAGTCTTCAAAACTTCTTAAATGTTTTGGAACTGCCTTTAGATACTCTGAATCTGGATGTAGAGTTCTTTCTGTTGTTTGAGTAGTTCCATTGTGGATTACCATATCAGGTGCTTGCAATAATACATAAGCCGCACCCTTTAATACTGAATAATTCATCCATACACCTCCGTAATATTTTTTTATTATGAATTATCTATAACATAGCATAACTATGACATAAACTAATTATGTACTTCGCCCTTAATTGAAAGGGCGAATATAATTATCTAAAATAATTATTTATCGAAAACAGTTTGTCCATCAACTTCAGTTTCTAAAGCATGTAATGCTTTTTCAACTAGCTTTCTTCTTAGAGAAACTTCTTCCTTGTGGTCAAGTTTTGGATCTCCAAGTGGATGTGGAATAGCTATTGTTGGAACTATTCTGTTAGCACCAACTGTTAATGAAATTGGAACTACTGTACACATGTGAACTACAGGGATTCCTGCACGTTCGATTTCTTTTACCATTGTTGCACCGCAACGTGTACAAGTACCTCAGGTACTAGTTAATATAACTCCATCAACATGGTTTTCAACTAATTCTTTTGAGAATTCTTCAGCAAATTTCTTAGCATTTGCAACGGCAGTACCGTTACCAACTGTTGTGAAATATGCATTATATAATTTTCCTATTTTACCTTCTTTTTCAAATTCTCTCATGATGTCAAGAGGTAAAACTCTGTTAGGATCTTCGTTAGCATATACAGGGTCGTATCCACCGTGAGCTGTTTCAGCATTTTCACTTGTGAATGCATCTAATCCTGTAATATCATATCTTCCATATTTGGAAGCTGATGATGCTTCTATGTGATCAGGATTGCCCTTAGGACAAGTACCACCAGATGTTACTAAAGCGATAGTTGCGTGAGCCATATCTTTAATAGCTGGATTTGGATCAACTCTATCGAAGTTAGGCATTGGATATTCTGTAACATATTCCTCACCATTTAACTTCTTAAGCATCATGTTAACAGCTCTTCTTGCTCCTCTTTCTTCTGCGAATAAATTGTATCTTACTCCTCTTTCGATGTATCCTTCTTCTGCTGGAGTACCGATTTCTTCATTCTTAGCTAATTTAAGAGCTAATGGAGCCATCTTCTTAACAGCGTCAACCATGCCAGCCGCACTGTTCTTTGTACTTATAATATATACTGATTTCTTGAACATATCAGCACCTGGGTTTTCAACATACATACCAGTTACTGCAGGAATGCCAAGTTCAGATTGTACTGCGTCAGTTATTGTAGCGCAAGCTACACCGTATCTTCCTGCGTTAAATGCAGGTCCTGCGATGAATAGATCAGGTTCATATTTTTTAACCATTTCAAGTATAGCTGCTTTTGCTTCTTCAATGTTTTCTCCGAAATATGAGTCACCACATACTATAGTCGCAACAATTTCAGCTTCTCCTTTAAATTGGCCAGTTAAAGCCATACCAGGACCCATAACCTTTTCTTCAACGTAAGGTTTTATATCAGCTTTTTCTTCTCCACCAACACCGGCAAAGAATTGGTTAATATAATGAACTACTCTTAATTTACTCATCATATTTCCCCCCTTTTACTAAAATTTTTGGGCACTATTAATATTGAGTGTACTCATCTCTGATAGCCTTGATTTCGCTAGTAATAGCATCTACGTCTAATACCATTTCCATCATGCCTATTTGTTCGTCATAAACGTCTGCATCAACACTTTCCTTAAATTCAGGGTCTAATGCATGGTATACCTTAAGTCCCAACGAGACTCCGGCTAAAGGACCAGCCCATGTAGGGTCACCTGCTGTAACAGTTTCAGCTGCTAAGCCTGCTGTTTCAGATTCTCCTCCACCAAGTAAAACTATAATGTTTTCTGCACCGTATTTATCTACGGCTTCTTTTACTCTGTTTTGGTTTTCTAGGTCCATAGCGCCTGCGGCAGTTCAGACAAAACATTCAGTAGCTGAGAATACAACTTCTGCAGGTGTTGTCTTTATACACTCTTCCATAGCAGGACCAGGAATACCGTCTCTGTCGCCAATTATAACAACTTTTGAATTTTCATTAAATATTGACATTCAAAAACTCTCCTTTCCTATTTTTATTTTTTTATTAATTATTTGCCTCTTGCTGTTAAATATCCAAAACCTACTTCAGAAGTAGCTCCTGTTATAGCTTGGATTTCAACTGTTACTGATCCGTCTTCTTTTAATGAGCCATCAAATCCACCTGCGATCGTATCGATAAATTCAGGGTGACCAATAACTTTGTCCATCTTAGGTAGATCAATAACTTGGTTAGCGTTACCGCCAGTTACAACTGCATCTGCAGCCTTATCAGCGTCTGCTAACGATTGAGAAGCACCGTCTCTACCAGCGTATTCATCTGTAATTATTACAGTCTTAACGCCTTGACCTTCGATCTTCTTGCAGTTCATGATTAAGTCTGTATCTGGGTTACCAAAACCTTCTTGTGAAACAACAGCTCCATCAAGATCTAGATATCTAGTTAGTTTAGCAGTCCAGTTTGAGCTTCTTTCCTTATCTGCAAGATAAACGTTTTCGTTAGTGATAATCATACCAACAAAGTTGATAGTTTTACCGTGTTCTTTGTACAATTCCTTAACAACTGGGTTGTTCATGTGTACATAAGATGGGTTCTTATCGCATGATGATACGCAGTTACCACTAATTATAGCTCCATCAAAAACTTCAGTTGGGTATAAAATTGTAGGAACTATTTGCTTTGCATCGACACCATAAACGTATGTGTCATGTAGAAGTCCTTGTGATTGTAGCATTTGAACATATGCAACTCTTGGAAGTCCTTTGAACTTTTCAGCACCTTCCATTAAAGGTAGTGTTTCATAAACTTCTGTTTCATCTGGAGTCAAGTTTCTTGCTGCTTCAGCTAAGTAAGCTGCAGTCTTGAATCCACAATATCTTAGAGCTTTTTCATGTTCGTGTTGCTTCAAACCATCAATTGGTTCAGCAATAACTACAATGTTGTTAGTTTTTGAAAATGGTGTATATTGAGCACCTGGTCCTGTCATGTCGACAATACCTTCTTGGAAACCAACAATTTTACCTGTTGTCATTACTGCACAACCTTTAAGAACGTTTGTTTTACCTGAACCAACTACGTCAACTTTTGAAAGAATTCCAGGGAATACTCCACCAGGTCCTTCAACTTTAACTCTTGGTTCAACAACATCTTTAACCGGTGTGATTCTAACACTTTCTCCCGGTCTAGCGATTTCTACGTCTACGGATTTAATGTGTTCATCTTCCTTGCAAAGATTGATAATGTCTTCTTTATTTACATATAGAACTCCATTTTCTACCTTTGTCTCTTGGCCGAATTGAACATCTTTAATAAGCACGTTGCCTATTTCTAGACGCATAATCTCACCTCCCTTAAAATTTGAATATATTTAACTATAAAATAGTAAATAAACTTTAGTTATATTTTTCTAACATTTCTCTAACTGATTCTTTAGTAGCGTCTTCTTTAACTCTTGAGTCTACTTGAGAACCGTCTTTGTAAATAGCAATTACTGGTAAGCCCATAACTTTTTCGCCAATTGCTAATCTTCTACCCTTTGAAATATCAAATGAAGTGAATTTAACGTTTGTAAATTCTTCTTCCATTGCGTGGATGTGTGGCATTAAAGCCTTGCAAGGTTCACATGTAGGACCCCAGAAATCCACTAATACATAGCCTTCTGCTTGTTTAACTTCTTGTTCAAAATTGTCTTTTGTTACTTCTAACATTACGATTCCTCCTTAAAATTTCTTTACTTTATATACTTAGACTATTAGTCTGCAAAGTTTTCGTTAATATACTTTTCAGCTTGTGTAGCTGCTATAGCTCCATCTGCAGTTGCTGTAACAACTTGTCTTAATTCTTTCTTTCTGTTGTCTCCAGCTGCAAATACTCCAGGGATATTTGTGTGCATGTTTTCATCAGTAACGATATAGCCGCCTTCCATATCTAGGATGCCTTCAACAATATCGTTCTTCGGAATATATCCTACGAATACGAATAGACCAAATGTTCCGTCGTTTTCGTCAGCAAATATTTCGCGTTGTTCTTTTGTCTTAGTATCTTCAAGAACTATGCTTGTTAAGATTCCGTCACCTTTTACTTCTACAACATTAGCGTTCCAGATGTAGTCAAGTTTTGGATTCTTGTATGCCTTTTCTTTAATACTTTCAGCTGCACGTGCTTCTTCTTTGCCTTTTCTGTAAACAAGTGTAACCTTTCTAGCAAATTTAGATAAGTACATAGCTTCTTCGAAAGCTGAGTCTCCACCACCTACTACATAAACTTCCATGTCTTCAAAGAAGTTAGCATCGCAAGTTGCGCAGTAGCTTACGCCTCTGCCTGTAAATTCAACTTCGCCTGGGCAACCAATCTTTCTTGGTGTAGCGCCTGTAGCAACTATAACAGTCTTGCCTTCATAAGTTTTGTCTTTGCAAACAACTTTTTTAACTTTATCGTTTAGTTCTAGTTTTTCAACAGTATCTAAAACGAATTCAGCTCCAAAGCTGTCTACTTGATCTTTCATTCTCTTAATTAGGCTTGGACCTGAAGCTTCTTCAACAGAACCAGGATAGTTAGCAACCTCGTCAGTTATAACTATTTGTCCACCAGCTTTTTCCTTTTCTAGGATAAGAGTTTTAAGTCTTGCTCTTGAAGCGTATAAGCCAGCTGCTAGTCCTGCAGGGCCCCCTCCAATAATAATTACATCATACATTAATGATATACCTCCTTATACTACATATTGTTTATTAACAAATTTATCTGTAAAATAAAAAACAGAAAACAAGCCACTCTTGTTCTCTGTCTATAACCTGTGAGATTCTCTTAAACAAGATTGCTCCATCGGTGCTATAAGCTTTCCAGAGTACTGTCAAAATGCGGTTCTTTTACCTGAGACTTTTGAATTTAAGTAGTGAGCTTAAATTCTTTACCCTTCGGTGACATATGTTCTCTCCCGCATCTGTCGTCCAGTTCTTTACTAATTACATTATACCACAATTAGTATAATTTTACAAGCATTTCTATATTTTAATTTTTTATATCTGAATTAAAACAATTTATGAAGAAAATGACTTAATCATTCAAAATGTTTTAATATATATCCTGCAATATTATCTGCGTGGTCGCCTATTCTTTCTAAATTTGATATTGTATCTAGGAAGATGATGCCTTGCTCTTCTTCACATTCGTTTGTCATCAGTCTTCTAAAATGCTTTTCTCTAAATGCTTCTTCGCAAATATCTATTTCTTTTTCAGTATTAACTATGTCATATGCTTTATCCTCTGACATAGATCTATAAGCATCCATAGTCATAGTAAATACTTTATATGTTAAATCATACATTTCATTTAATTCGTTCTTGCCTTCTTGTGTAAAATGTATATCCATGTTAGTTTTTTCTTCGCTTAACTGAGTAATATTCTTAACATGGTCTCCAGCTCTCTCTATATCATTTACAATAAAGAATAAATCGTCGACAGTCTCGTGCTGTTCTTTAGAAAGTCCTGACGTTGATACCTTTACTAAGTAATCTATAATTTCTTTTTGCAGACTATTAATAAGCTCTTCTCTATCGTAAATAACGTCCATTAGTTCGTTCTTTTTGTTAATCAATAAATCTCTTGAATCATCAATATTTTGAAGAACTAAATCGTTCATTCTTGTTAATTCGTCCATAACTGTTTCTATTGCTAAAGCTGGTGTAGTAAGTATACGATAGTCTAGATGTATTGCGTGCTTATCAGCTTTATCATCACCTTCTGGTATTATCTTTTGAGCTAATTTAACAAGTACTTTCGCAAATGGCATCATCCATAAAACGTTAATAACGTTGAAGAAAGTATGTGCCATGGCGATTTGTGTTGTTGTTTGACTAAAGTTATTAACAACATAAGCTTCAATAGGGTTCTTTAATAAAAGCATAAATAGTAATGAGCCGAAGACATTAAAAATAAAATGAATAAAAGCTGCTTGTTTAGCTGTTCTGCTAGCTCCAATACTCGAAATAAGTGCTGTGGTTGTTGTGCCTATGTTTTGACCAAATAATATTGGAAAGGCTATGTGCATATTAATAATATTTTGCGATGCTAAAGCTAGTATAATCGCTTGAGCAGCTGATGATGACTGTAGTATAGTTGTCATAACAATACCGACTAACATTCCTAGCCAAGGATTGGTAAGTTTTGTCATCAAATTTGCATATACAGTACTTTCTCCTAATGGCCTCATTGCTTCTCCCATTGCTGCCATACCAAAGAAAAGTATGCCTATACCTAAAATAATTTCTGCATAGCTCTTAATTTTTTTCTTTTTACCAAGCATGAATAGCAGTACGCCAACAAATATAGCTATAGGTGCATATCTAGATATATTCAAAGCAAGCATCTGACCAGTAATTGTTGTACCTATGTTTGCTCCGAAGATTATTCCAACCGCTTGATATAGGTTCATTAAACCAGCGTTTACAAAACCGACAACCATAACCGTAGTTGCTGATGAGCTTTGTATAATCATAGTTACTACTGTACCAACTAATATACCCATAAAGGTGTTTTTAGTTAATGCTCCAATTATATTTTTTAATTTGCTTCCTGCCGCCTTTTGAAGTCCGTCCCCCATAAGACTCATTCCGTATAGGAATAAACCTAGGCCGCCCATAAGTCCTAATGCATAATCCATAAAATCACCTATATAAGTTCCATAAAATCTAATTGCCTAAGAGCTTCGTATAAAATTACTGTACAAGAGTTGGCTAGGTTTAATGATCTTTTTAAATCTTTAATCATTGGTATCCTTATTGCTCTTTCACTGTATTTATTAATTAAGTCCTCTGGCAAGCCTGCTGTTTCTTTTCCAAAAAATATAAAGTCGCCATCTTTAAATTTAACATCAGAATAAATGTTTTTAGTCTTTGTTGTTGCTAAATAAAAGTTTGCATCTTTATTCTTTTCAAAAAAATCATCCAGGTTTTCGTAGATTGTAAGATCCAGATACTTCCAATAGTCTAAGCCCGCTCTTTTAAGGTGTTTATCACTTAAATCAAAACCGAAAGGTTTAATTAAGTGAAGTCTAGAATTAGTGAGCACACAAGTTCTCGCTATGGCCCCAGTATTGTGAGGTATCTCTGGTTCATGTAATACTATGTTTATTGCCATGAGCTCCTCCTAAAAATATTGTTTCAAAAATTTCATAATTCCGTCGTGATCATTATCGTAATCAGTTATGAAATCAGCTTTTTGCTTTAATTCGTTTGTTGCATTACTCATAGCAACGCCGACTTTCGATTCTTCAATCATCTCTATATCGTTATTATTGTCTCCAAATGACATCAAATTATCTAAACTTAAACCTAAATTCTTGCATAAATACTTAAGTGATTTAGCTTTATTTACCCCATCTGGAACAATCTCAATATTATTAGACCAAGAGCTCGATATTTTAACACAATCTATCTTCTTTAGCTCGGCTCTTATTTCTTCAAGATAACTTTCATCATCTTCTACTAATAAAACCTTAAAATAAGAATTACTTTCACATGAATCTCTAAGCTCTCCTATGTTATTGTATTCAATTATGTCAATAGTATCTTTAATATTTTTAGGAACTCTTGAGTAAGTGTTTAAGGATGTAGTTCCTTTAAGTCTGTAGAACTCATTTACGCCATAAAAATGGAAATTCATCTTGTAGTCATAAAGCAGATTCACTACTTTTATAAATGCATCTGTGTCGATCGGTTTCTCATAGACTCTTCTGCCTTCACTGTCAGTAACAACGCTGCCATTTGTCGCTACTATAGATGTTTTAAATGGCAGTATCTTTGCATATGCTTCGATTGACTTATGAAGTCTACCGCTTGATAGAACTATCTCAACGCCGTTTTCATTTAATCTTTCAAGCTCTAGCAAAGTACCTCTGCTTACCATTTTCTCGCTATTTAGTAAAGTTCCATCCATATCAAAGGCAAGTACTTTTATATCTATCATGGCAGCATCACCGCATCGTCACTATTTGAAGCATCTCCACTAGGATTTTCTTCTCCAGCAGTTTCAGTAGAAACTCTAACTATAGTGTCTCTCTTTGGATAATAATTTTTTGTAAATTGTTTATTTGAAATAACTTTTCCATCTTTTGTAACAATCTTGTTTGTTACTACTCTGTAACCATCGTATCCTTTTACATCAACGACTCTTTCGCCAGGTTTTAGGCTTGGATCTTCTTTCTCGATAGTTTCTGACTTTATTACTTCAACTATCTCTGATTTAAAACTTATATCGTAATCTTTCTTTGTTTTATCACCATAAACATAAAATGTTACTTTGTTATTTGTAACGCTTGAGTCTATATATATAGGAAAATCATAAGAATTTTGAAATCTTAGATTTTTAGATCCTTTCCAAACTGCGCAGTCTTGTCCTTTTGGCACATAGTTTGCAGCTCTTGAGTGAGGGTGTCTTTCAAGTATTTTAACTCCCGATCTAACAAGTGCATTATAAAGCGTAGTTGAAGTTTGGCACATGCCTCCTCCTAAACCATTTTCATACTCTCCTCCCTTTAAAACATGTGCATTTTTATATCCATTAGCTGCTGTTATATCTCCTATGGCATTATTAAAGTTAAAAGATTCTCCAGGAAGCAATAATTTTTTAGAAACAGAGTTTGATGATACTCTGATGTTTGTCTTTCTTTCGTTTGAGCTAGTGCTTATATCTGTTGTGAATGAACCTATAAGTCCGTTTATTCTTTCAAGGTCAGAATGTTTCTTTTCTGGTTCAATAGTTTCTACAATTGCTGTAATTGTTTCAGTGCTATTGTTAATAGCATCTAAGATATCTTTTTTAAGTTTTTCTCTATCTAATTTTTTACCATCTTTACTCTCAGTAGATGTAATTTTGCCGTTGTTTACGCTAAATTCTGCGTTTACCGCTTCTGTATCGATTTCACTTGCAATTTTAGCTACAAAATCATCTACATGTGAGTAATCAATCTCTTTATCTATGACTACGTTTAATGGATTTTCTTTAAGAGCCTCTAACTTACTGTATCTCTCTTCTAGTTCGCCTTCTCTAGCATATTCGTAAGCTTCGCTTATGGCCTTATCTATGTCCATCTTATGATCTAAATTTTTTAGCTCAAATGTATAATTCTTATCTTCTACATTAATATTGATATTTTTACCTTCTAACTCATCAGCTTTTGCGGTAAGTATCTTATCCTTAGCTTCTTCTTTAGATAAGCCTCCAACGTCTATACCATCTATAGTAATACCCGTATAAATATCGTCTCCTTTAAGAGCTTCTTCCATAGCTTCAATTCTTTTTCCTTCAGCATACTTTGTGTAGCCAAAGTACCCTCCGCCTAAAATCAATATTAGTACTATAAATATTGCTAATCCTTTTTTCATTTATCAATTCCCTTTCTATATAAACAAATATCACTTAAATTACAAAGTTCACATAGTGGTCTTTGCGCCTTGCACACTCTTCTTCCATGAAAGATTAAGAGGTGATGTGCTAGTGACCAAGTGTCCTTTGGCAGCTTTTTCATAAGCGCCTTTTCGGTATCTAAGACATTGTCTTCATTTACTAAACCGATTCTGTTTGACACTCTAAAAACATGAGTATCAACAGCTATCCTCTGTTCACCAAAAGCATTAGCTAAGACAACATTTGCAGTCTTTCTACCGACCCCTGGTAATTCAATTAGCTCTTCAAATGTGCTTGGCACTTGGCTATCGTATTTATGTACTAATATATCGCAAGTCTTTTGTATATTTTTTGCCTTGTTTCTGAAAAAGCCTATGGATTTGACCATGTCCTCTATTTCAGAAAGCGGTCTTTCTATGTAATCTACAGGCTCTGGCATAATCTTAAACATCACATCAGTAACCTTATTGACTTGCTTATCTGTAGTTTGAGCTGATAATATCGTTGCTATCAAAAGCTCAAATTCATTTCTAAAGTGCAGCTCAGGACCTGCGTCAGGATAATCCTGACGCAGTATGTCCAAAACTGTATTTACTTCTTTTTTATTTAATACTTTTCTCATAACTATACATCTCTTTATCTATATTTGTAATTTCAACTCTATCGTCATTGTCAATAAAGTTAATAATCTTCTCGATAGTTTTCTCGTTATATTTACTTTCATTTGAAACGAAGGAAAAGCCTAAATCACTTATCTGCCACTTATCATTGTCCGAAGCTTCACAAACAGATACATTAAACCTTGACTTAATCCTTTCAACGATTGATTTAACAACCATGCGTTTGTCTTTTAAGCTCAAAGCATCATATATAGTTATGCTGATAAGCATATTTGTAACGAACATTATTGTAAAATGTTCATTTCCTTTCCAACTTTTTCAAATATTCTGCATGCTTCGTCAAGTTGTTCTTTAGTATGTCCTGCGGTAACCATACATCTTACTCTACCTGTTCCTCTTGGTACTGTTGGAAATACTATAGCTGAAACGAATACTCCGTTTTCAAGTAGTTTTCTTGAGAATTCCATAGCTTTAGCTTCTTCGCCAATAATTACTGGAGTGATAGGTGTTTCGCTGTGGCCAGTGTTGAAGCCAAGTTTGCCTAATTTTTCCTTAAAGTATTTAGCGTTATCCCAAAGTTTATCAGTATATTCGCTGCTTTCCATAAGCATCTTGATAGCTTCTGTTATAGCACCAACTGATGCTGGTGTTAAACTTGTTGAGAATAATACTGGTCTTGCTCTATGGATTAACCATTCGTACATTGTTTCAGAACCTGCTACATAGCCACCTATACAGCCTATAGCTTTTGATAAAGTACCAATTGAGAAGTCAACTCTTCCGTGTAAATTGAAGTGGTCAACTGTACCTCTACCATTTTCGCCAAGTACGCCAGATCCATGAGCGTCATCAACATATGTCATACATTCATACTTTTCAGCTAAATCAACAATGTCAGGAAGTTTAGCTATATCTCCATCCATTGAGAATACACCGTCAGTTATAATAAGTACGTTTCTATAGTTCTTTCTCTTTTCTTTTAAAACGTCTTCCAAACTATCCATATCAGAGTGCTTAAATATAGCTCTATCTGCTTTAGAAAGTCTTGATCCATCGATGATTGAAGCGTGGTTTAACTCATCAGAGATGATTAAGTCGCCTTTTTCAGTTACCGCTTGGATAGTACCGGCGTTGCAGTTAAATCCTGATTGATAGATGAAGGCTCTCTCTTCTCTTTTAAACTGCGCTAAAACTTTTTCAAGTTCTTCATGGATATCCATGTTACCAACTATAGTTCTAACAGCTCCTGAACCTGCTCCGTATTTTTCTACCATTTCGATAGAAGCTTTTTTGATTCTAGGGTTATTAGCAAAACCTAAGTAGTTGTTTGAAGATAGGTTAATTACCTTTTTACCATTTAAAATAATTTCAGCGTCATCAGGTGAGCTTAGTATAGGTAATTTTCTATAAACTCCTTGATCCTTTAACTCTTGGATTTTGTCTTTTAAAAATCCTAATTCGTGTACATTTGACATAATACCCTTCCTTTCATTAAATAAATCATTCTTATTTATATCTATAATATTTGCATTTCTTTCAAGTATTTTCTTGCCACGCCATAAAGCGGCCATAGCTTTGTATTTTTCTTTAAATTCTCTATTGCTTAATTTAAAATCTTCTTTATAAACAAGTCCATAGTCATCTGACTCGTGGAACTCTTCATGAAATACTTTTTTTGCATCTTTATTGTATGGACATACTTCTTGACAAATGTCGCAGCCATATATGTAAGTCTTTATATTCTTCTTTTCAAAATCGTTTAGCTCGTCCTTCTTTTGAGTGATGTATGATAAGCACTTAGACATCTGCATCTTATAGTCACACAAGGCTTCGTTTGGACAGGCTCTTTCGCAAATATCACATGAGCCGCAATCAATTTTTAAGCTTTCATCATAATAATCACTAGGCTCACTACTTATTATATACCCAATAAAGATAAAAGAACCTAAGTTCGGATTGATAATACATGTGTTTTTGCCTAAAAATCCTAGGCCTGACTTTTGTGCAAGTAGTCTTTCTACTAGTGGACCAGTATCTACAAAGACGTGACTCTCTGATTCTGCATCAATAAAGAGCTCTCTATCAATAGCTTTAAGCTTATCCGTAAGCACTTTATGATAGTCATAACCATACGAAGATCTTGAAAGCAAATAAGTACCATCTTTTTTCTTGGCTTTTTTATAATTATAGCTCAGTCCAAAAACTATTATGCTCTTTGCATTAGGAAAAAGATCTTTTGGATTTAGCCTCTCTTCCTCACTGAATTTTGTAAATTCATTTGCCGCCACTCCAATAGCTTCAAGCCGTTCTGCGTCAGTAATTCTAAAGGCGTCTACGCCATATTTCTTAATTAATTTTTCAACATCGGTGTGCTTGATAATCATTTTAGTAGTTCAAAGCTATCGTCAGTAAATCTTGTAGCTCCTCTGTTGTAATTAACAGATAGAACTAGACCTATACAAGCTAGACTCGTTAGCTGGAAGGTTCCCGCATAACTTATGAAAGGTAGCGGTATACCTGTAACTGGCAGTATCCCAAGTATCATGCCTATGTTTTGAACTATATGAAAGAAAAACATTCCTAAAAATCCCGATACCATGGCTGAGCCAAAAACATTATCAGAATTTTTAGCAATAATAATCATTCTTCTTAGCATGCTATAGTATAGGAAAATCATTATAGCTCCGCCCACAAAGCCTGTTTCTTCGCCAACTATAGCAAAGATTGAGTCGGTATGCTTCTCTGGAACGTACTTATACATATTTTGCGTTCCTTTGAATAGGCCTCTTCCAAATAATTTTCCTGAGCCTAGAGCAATCTTTCCTTGAATAACTTGTCTACCTGAGCCCATCGCGTCTCTTGTAGGATCCAAGAAGTCATAAATTCTGTTCTTTTGATATTGGTTCATAGAAAACCAAAGAGCAGGTATCGATAATACTCCTAAGCCTATGGCGTACGCAACATACTTTAAAGATATCCCTTGTGAAAATAGCATGATGAATATAAAAAACACATAAACTATTGCTGTTCCTACGTCTGGTTGTAATAATATTAATACAACTGGTAGAAAAGCAAAAGCAAGTATCTTTAATAAAACAAATGGATTATTGATATTTTCAATATTGTTTTCTATGTATTTTGCTAGTGATATTATTAAGCCTACCTTAACAAACTCCGATGGCTGAAATGAAAATCTTGAGCCAATCTCTATCCAGCTCTTGGCATTATTAACAGTCTTACCGAAGATAAGTGTTGCAATCAATAATAAGATGCAGCCAGCGTATATTATTAAGTATAATTTGCCCCAAATATTATAATCAATTAGCATTAAAGCAAACATAATGACTATGCCTAATGTTAAAGACAAAAAGTGTGTCTTCATTAGACCGTTTTGCACTGGCTTTGAAAATGATAGTGTAGTTGAATACACCATGATGGTTCCAAAGGCAAGCAGCGCTAGTATTGATAAGACAAGTATTATATCTACTCTAAACTTAGGTTTTTTAATCATATTACTCTCCCTTTGCATACATATTTATTATAAAATAAAGGCACTTATAAGTCAAGGAGTAAGCGATTATTATTTTAAATATTCTTAATAATCTTATACAAATTAAGTAGTTTTTTCTTAAATGTGAATCGCGTAAAATGATTTTACTCAATAAAGAATTTTATAGATCGCTTTTAGGCAAAATAAAAAGCCTTGCTACTCATAATGAGCGGCAAGGCCATATAATAATTAATATTATTCGTTGTCAGCTTCTTCTTTTTCTTCTTTACCTACTACAGGTACATCAGCTGCTGAAGTTTCTTCTACTTCTTCCTCTTCTTTTTCTTCTCTTGGCATTGATAATGAACATACAACTTCATCAAGATCTATAAGTACTTCAACATCTTCGTTGTCTCCTACTAGATCCTTAACTGTGAATGAGTCATCATAATCCATATTTTGAACGTCAATTGAGAAACTATCAGGAATATTGCTTGGTAATACTAAAACTTCGATAGTATCAAGTTGTTGATTTAATACAGATGGTTGCTTTCTGATTTCATCTCTGTTAATTAATTCAACTGGAACTTCAATTTTAATCTTTTCGTCCATGTTAATTCCTTGGAAACCAACATGATAGATTTGATTTTTGAATGGATGTCTTTGAATTTCTTTAATGATAGCTGGTCTTACTGCTCCATCGATGTCAAGATCGATAACGCTTGTCATACCTGCTTTTTGATATAACATTTGAAATTCTAGATCATCAATAGTGATGTTTTCAGTTTCTTTTCCTTTTTGAAATACTGCTGCTGGTAATTGTTCGTTTTGTCTAATTTTATCAACTTTATTTTTTCCTACAGCTTCACGCTTTTCTGCTTTTAATTTGTATTCAGCCATAATATCCTCCTTAAAATTTATTACTTATTTATTATCTGACTTGTCTTCAGCTTCACTGTCATCATTTGTTTCAGTGTCTTTGCTGTCTTCTTTTGTATCAGCGTCTTTGTCTTCTTCTTTAGTCTTTACATCTTCATCTTTAATTTCAGGTAAATCCATCTTCTTAACGTCTGCATTTGCTCTAAGATCTTTCATGTATTCAATGAATTTTTGACTCTTAAGTGTTTGTTCGATTTCAGTTCTTAAATCTTCTAATTGATCTTTCTTATCATCAACTTTCACTATATGATAACCCATATCACTCTTAAATACTTTAGAGTAAGATCCAATTTCAGTAGTGCTTACTGCGTTTAAAAACTCTTTAGGCATAGTAGACGCTTGTACTTCACCCATATTGCCACCGTTAGCAGCTGAGTAAGTATCGCTCGATTCGTTTTTAGCTAGTTCAGCAAAATCTTCACCAGCTTCAAGCTTATCATAAAGCTTCTTAGCATCTTCTTCATTATCTGCCATGATTTGACTTAAGCTATACTTAATAAGTCTTTCTTTATTAGCATCGTAGAAGTCTTTAATTTCTTCTTCAGTAACTTTATTGTCCTTATAGAAGGCTTCTTCAAGCTTTTGTTGCTTATAATCTTTTTTATTACTATCTTTAATGAAGTCATCAGTGATATTTTGTTGCTTCAAGAACTCTTCATATTGTTCTTGTCCGCCCATATTCTTGATAGTTTGTTCATATAAATTATTTAATTCTTCATCAGTGATAGCGATCTTTTTGTTATCAATTTCTTGATTAATTAGTTCATCAACTATAAGCTTTTCAAGTATATTTTCTTTAAGCTTATCTTTGAATGAAACACCATCTTTATCAGTTTTCTTTAGCGCTTCTTCACCAAGTTGTTGCTTATACATAAGTTCATATACTTTATAGTTTTCAGTGAACTCTTTTTCTGATATTGCCTTACCATTAACTGTTGCTACTGCACTTTCATCTGCCTTCTTGCAAGAAACTGCAAAAATCATTGTAAGAATCGTTAATGCAAGCAAAACAATTTTAAATTTTTTCTTCATTATATCTCCCCTTAAATTTTACTCATAAAATTATTATATAACCTTTTGAATATTTTTTCAAGCTTTTTTTATCTATTTGCTCATTTTAAGCAAAATTAATATATCTTTTATAAGCTTTAGCTTGTTTTCTCCCTCAATAGAGATTCTTATAACGTTCATATATCTCTTATTTATATAAAGTCTGTTCTTATACTTCTTATAAATATCAGCTATCCACTCGGGATTTATGACCTTCTCGTTTAAAAACTCTATCCTAAAGTCGCCACTCACTTCGTTAATGGACGTGATTGAAAACTCTTTCGCCATGGATCTAATCTCACTAATATCGATTAAGTTTACTATCGGCTTAGGTATGTCAGCAAATCTATCGACAATTTCGTCTATAAGTTCGCTCTTCATTTCTTCATTTTCAACAGCAGCTATCTTCTTATATAAATCCATCTTAACATATTCATCCGGTGCAAAGTCATCCGGTATATAAGCGTCTACGTTTATGTCGACTCTTGTATCGATATCCTCTTTCACTTCGTAGCCTCTAAGCTTCTTTATGGCAAGGTTTAGATACTTAATATATAAGTCGTAGCCAATGGCAGCGATGTGGCCATGTTGCGATGTGCCTAATAGGTTACCTGCGCCTCTTATCTGCAAATCACGCATAGCAATTTTGTATCCACTACCAAGCTCGATAAACTCTTTAATCGCCTTTAGTCTTGCCTCTTGCGTTTCTGTAAGCACTTTATTTTCTCTGTAAGTAAAGTAGCCGTAGGCAATTCTGTTCATTCTACCTACTCTGCCGCGCAGTTGATAAAGCTGGCTTAGACCCATATTTTCTGAGTTATATACAATGATGGTATTTGCATTAGGTATATCAAGACCCGTTTCGATTATGGTTGTCGATAGCAAAACGTCATACTTATGATACATAAAATCTATCATTACTTTTTCAAGCTTTGCCTCAGTCATCTGTCCGTGGCCAATGGCGATTCTTGCTTCGGGCACTAAATTTTGTAATTCATTATACATGTACTCAATCTTTTCGACATTGTTAAAGACAAAAAATACTTGGCCATCTCTATCCATCTCTTTAAGTATAGCGTCTCTAACAAGGCTTTTGTTGTATTCCAAAACGTATGTTTGTATCGGGTACCTATCTTGTGGAGCCTCTTCTATGACAGACATACTCCTAATGCCTGATAAGGCCATGTGCATGGTCCTAGGTATAGGTGTTGCTGAAAGTGATAGCACGTCAACGTTCTCTTTAAGCTTCTTTATCTTTTCTTTGTCTCTAACGCCAAATCTTTGCTCTTCATCTATAATCAATAGACCAAGATCTTTAAATTTAACATCATCTGACAATAATCTATGCGTTCCAACAACTATGTCAATGCTATGCGTTTGAAGCTGTTCAGCTGTTTGCTTTTGTTCTTTGCTTGTTCTAAAGCGTGACATCATAGCTGAACGTATTGGATATTTATTAAATCTTTCGATTATTGTTTCGTAGTGCTGCTGACAAAGTATAGTTGTCGGGCACAAGAAAGCTACTTGCTTACCGTCCATGATGGCTTTAAAAGCGGCTCTAAGAGCAACCTCTGTCTTACCAAAACCAACGTCACCGCATAAAAGTCTATCCATCGGCTTATTTGATTCCATATCCCTCTTTATATCAATTATGGCCTCAAGCTGTCCTTTTGTCTCTTCATATGGGAACGACTCTTCGAACTCTCTTTGCCAAGCTGTATCTTTTGAAAAAGCATAGCCTTCTTTTTCTTCTCTTATTGCATATAGCTCGACTAAGTCCTCCGCCATCCTCTCAATAGCTTTCTTTGACTTAAACTTTTGCTTTATCCAGTCATTTGTAGATAGTTTATTTATCTTAACATCTTTGCTGTCCTTATCAGAAAACTTCTGTATCCTATCCATCTGAGCGATAGGCACATAAAGCTTATCCTCACCTTTATATTGTATATATAAGAAGTCTTTCTTCGTGCCAAGCACTTCTAGCTTAACTATGCCCTTATATATACCTATGCCGTGGTCCTCGTGAACTATGTATGTCCCTTCTGATATATCTGATATATCAAGCTTCTTAGATGATTTCTTCTTTCTAATCTTTTCCTTTTGAGAACCGTATACATCATTTTCAGATAAAACTATAAATTTATTCTCGCTAAAGACAAAGCCTCTCGTCGATGAGTCATTCCTTAATAATAGCTGAGATGATAAAAGTTTATCCTCAATCTCATTCTCTTGAATGAAAGCTAGGTCGTTATCCTTAAAAAGCGAGTAAATTCTATCGTATCTTTCAATATCCTTAATCGATAAAACAATCTTGTAGCCTCTTAGCTTATAGTGCCTTAAATCATCAAGCAGTGCCTCGTACTTCGAATTGTACTTCGTTACAGAATTTAAATGCAAATTGTAAATGGCTTTCGGATTAAAATCCTTTGTGTTTAATAAAATATTTGAGATCAGAGCTAGTTTATTCTTCTTAATTCTAGCTAAGACATCAGTATAAGACATGATGGCATTAAACTCTTTAAGAAGTATCTCACCGTTTTTATATAGTGACTCCATCTCTTGAGCATGAAAATTTATATACTTATTATATTCATCTTCAAGCCTTTTGCTCTCATCTAAATATATATAAGTGTTCTCATCAAAATAATCAAAGATGCTACATTTGTAATTATCAGGTATGTATCTTAATAGTAAAGACCTGTTCTTATCAAAGCTGTCTTCCCTAAGCATCTCAAAATACTCTTTAAACTTTTCATTCATTAAGGAGTACGAGCTCTTGTTCGTCTCTTTTGTCTTGTCAAAGTCTTTCTTTAAATTGTCAATAATGCTTTTTTTGTACTCATCAAGAATTAAAATTTCTCTTGCAGGATTAATTGTAATCTCTTCAGTCGTAGCAATGGTCTTTTGCGTATCCTTATCAAATATTCTTATAGAATCAATTTCATCAGCAAAAAACTCTATCCTAAATGGCATTTCAGATATCGAGTCAAAGATATCCACAATAGAGCCTCTAAGAGCAAATTCACCTTTATTAGAGGCAATACTTGCTCTTTTATAACCAAGCTCAGTTAAAGAAGTAATTAAGCCGTCTATATCAACGACTTGATTGGTCTTTAAGCTAAAACTTAGACTCTTATAGATATCTTGACTAATAAGCTCTTCGTCGAGAGTCTTCACATCCATTATCAAGATAGAGTTTTTGTCCTTAAGTACAGACATAAGTGTCTGTATCCTTGAATATTCAGTTTCTAAAGAGGAGTCGCTTACATTGTAAAAAAGCATCTCTCTCTTTTTTAAATAATATACATTGGCATGAGAATTTTTTAAATCCTCATAAATTCTTCTAGCTCTTGCTTCATCATAAGTAATTATTATTGAGCTAGTATCTGTTTCATCTTGGATAGTTTTAACGCTAAGACCTATAGCTTCTTCTACAAGACCGTTAATAAATATAGGACTTACGCCGTCTTTGACGTCATTTACTATATCTTTGTATTGAAAAGCTAATAAACCTTTTTGTAAAATATCCATGTTCCACCTATTTTCCGTTGTACATATTCATCGCATAATCTTCGCCTTTATCAAGTATAGAAAGGCACGCTTTAGCTGCGTTTTTATATGTTTTTTCTATATCTACTTTTTCTTCTTTAGAGTATCTAGACAGAACAAAATCCGCTAGATCAAAATGTTCCGGCTTATTGCCAACACCCAGCTTTACTCTAGTGAATTTATCGTCGTTAAGCTGATAAACGATAGACTTTAAACCGTTATGTGTGCCAGCGCTTCCTGACTTTTTTATTCTAATCGTAGCAAAACTAATATCGATATCATCAACTATAACTATAAGGTCTTTGATATCAAGTTTGTAATATGCCATAAACTCTCTTATAGCTATGCCACTTTCGTTCATATAAGTCATTGGCTTCATTAAATATAGTTTATCGCCATTATAATTAGTATAGCCAAATTGTGCATGAAACTTAGCGTTATTAAGCTTTACATTCAGTTCGTCCGCTAATATATCTATAGTCTCAAAGCCGGCATTGTGTCTAGTTCCGTCAAAGCGATCTCCAGGATTGCCTAGTCCTACTATGAGTTTCATTAATCAAATATTGAACTAATTGATTCGTTGTTATGAATTCTTTCGATTGCCTTAGCTAGTTGATCAGCTATGCTTACAACTTTGATTTTATCAGTTACATTGCCAATGTTTAGAGGAATTGTATCTGTAATTACAAACTCTTCAAGCTTGCTTGTGATAAGTCTTTCAATAGCTGGTCCAGATAATACACCGTGAGTTGCACAGCCATAAACTTTCTTTGCTCCGCCTTTTTCAGTTAAATATTCAGCTGCATGGCAAATAGTTCCAGCTGTATCTATGATATCGTCAACTAAAATACAAGTTTTGCCTTCAACATCGCCTATAACGTTCATAACTTCAGATACGTTTGGCTTTGGTCTTCTCTTTTCGATTATGGCGATAGGTGCGTCTAATTCATTAGCAAAATTTCTTGCACGAGTAACTCCACCAAGGTCTGGTGATACAACTACTACATCTTCTAGATTTAATGTCTTGAAGTATTCTGCTAAGTGCTTTATTGCTGATAGATGGTCTACTGGTATATCAAAGTAGCCTTGGATTTGTCCTGCATGAAGGTCCATAAGAACTGCTCTGTCTGCTCCAGCTTTTTCGATTAGATTAGCAACAAGCTTTGCTGTAATTGGTTCTCTTGGTTTAGTCTTTCTGTCTTGTCTAGCGTATCCATAGTATGGAATAACTGCGTTGATTCTACCTGCTGAAGCTCTCTTACATGCGTCAATCATGATTAAAAGCTCCATTAGATTATCGTTAACTGGCTCATGAGTTGGTTGAACGATAAATACGTCAGCGCCTCTAACTGTTTCTTTGATGTTTACAGCTATCTCTCCATCAGAGAAATGAGTTACTTCAGAATCAATAAGTTCTGCGCCTAAGTGCTTACATACGTCTTTTGCTAATTGTCTGTTAGCGTTTCCTGTTAATACTTTTAGTTGTCCTAGAAATGAATTCATTTTTCTTCCTCCATATTTTTTTTATTTTTTACCCAATCTATCTTATCAACTTGTCTAGCTCTAGCTATAGATAAAGAGTCTTTCATAACTTTTGTAATTATAGTAGATCCGGCAGCGACATAAGCATTCTCACCTATTTCAACTGGTGCAACTAGATTAGAGTTGCTACCTATAAAAGCGTTATCCTCAACCTTTGATCTAAATTTATCCTTGCCATCGTAGTTTGCAAATATTACGCCGCAGCCGATATTGACATTGCGTCCAACATCTGCATCGCCTACATAAGCTAAGTGCCCAGCTTTAGTGCCATCACCTAAGCTTGCATTTTTTATTTCAACAAAGTTACCGACTTTACAATCTTTACCAATTTTTGAATTTGGTCTAAGATGTGCGTTTGGTCCGACCTTTGTTCTTTCTCCTATAAATGAGTCTTCGATTAAGGAGCTCTCTATCGTAACATCTTTAGCTATATGTGAATTAACTATCCTAGTATAGCCATATATCTTTACATTGTCCTCAATAGTAGTGTCACCTTCAAGTATAACGTCTGGATATATCTCTACATCCCTGCCAATTTTTACATTTTCTTCTATATATACATTGGATGGATTCTTGAAGTAAACGCCTTCGAGCATCCACTTTGTAATTATTTTCTTTCTTACAATCTCTTCAATTTTAGATAAATCTAATTGATTATTAACACCTAAAGCAATATTTTGATCATCACTTATATATGCATTTACCTTTTTGCCTTTGCTTAGTAGATATGAAACAGCATCAGTTAAGTAATATTCTTTCTTCACATTATCATTCTTAAGATTATTGATAGCGTCTAAAAAGTCTTCGCCTTTGAAGCAATATATGCCTGAGTTAACTTCATTTATATTAAGCTCATCATCACTCGCATCTTTTTGCTCAACTATCTTAGTAAGATTCTTATCAGCATCTCTAACAATCCTTCCATAGCCTTCGCAGTCATCAAGGACAGCGCTTAATATAGTCATATTGTTATCATTATCCTCGTGATATTTAAGAAAATCTTTTAGTACTTCTTCATCAACTAGTGGCGTGTCTCCAAAAATAACTAGTACATTGTCCCCAGCATTTACATGCTCTTTAGCAAGTGAGGCAGCATAGCCTGTACCATAAGGCTCGCCTGGGCCCATCTTTTGCTCAATGAACGAAATGCTAGTATCTGAAGAAAACTCCTCCATAACCTTATCTTTGTTATTACCAACGATTAAGTAACTCTTGTCAAAGCCAGCTCCTTTGCATGCATCCAAAACATACTTTAGCATTACTTTTCCATTAATCTTATGCAAAACCTTAATCAATGATGATTTCATTCTAGAGCCTTCTCCGGCTGCTAGAATTATTGCTTGATTCATTATATAATTTCTCCTTTCCATTTACCGCTCTTAAATAATATGTATCCATATAGTGCTGTAAATAAATTCGATAAACTCATTGCAAGCCATATCGCTATTGGTCCCATCATAAATACGTATTTAAATATTATAATCATAGGTATTCTAAGTGCCCAAAGTCTGCCTAGAAGCATCTTCATAGCCATATCTGTTTTGCCTGAGCCTTGGAAGAGTCCTTGATAGACACTATATAGACCCATGCAGAAATTTGTTATCAGTATAAAAAACAAAAACTGTCTAGACAAAAACATTACATTTTCGCTTGCTTCTTTTAAAAATATCCCTAGTACTTGGTCTCTAAATATCCAAACGACTATCGCGCCCGATATTGTAACGATATTTGACATATTACAAGCCTTTCTAAAAGCCAGCTCAACTCTATCATAGTTCTTGACACCTTTATTTTGCCCAACTATACTCACTATAGATTGACCAATGCCTCCCGGTGGCATCGATATGATTGAAGTTACTCTATTGACAGTAACAAAAGCTGTAAGTGTATCTTGCCCGTATGACAAGACAAATACATTTAAGATAATGAAGCCAAGTGCCTCACCTGACTGACCTACACAAGATGGCAGTGCTATGGATAAAATTTTGTTTGAAGCTTCTTTATCATATTTATAGCTTAAAAAATTAAGATCTATTAATCCTTTTTTACTAGCTATGATTATAATCGCTACAGCCATAAAGGCTTGTGAAATAACTGTTGCTATAGCGGCTCCCTTGATTCCCAAATTAAAGCCTTTAAAGCCAAGATATGGAACCTTTTCGTATATGAATATAGGGTCGCAAATCATGTTTATCACAGCGGAAATACCGCTTATAATTGTTGGCGTCTTAGTGTCTCCAGAAGATTGAAATATTGAGTTTGTTGCAAAATATAAATAAACAAAGGGAAAGCCTAAATAAAGAATTTCTAGATAGTCTTTACTCTCTGTATATAAATCTCTCTTGGCGCCCATAAGTCTAATTATTGAACCAGATGAAAGTATGCCTAAAACAACTACTATGATAGATAGTATAAAAGTTAATATATATAAGTTTTCTCTATATACTTTTGCTTTTTCATAATCAGATCGTCCTATAAGCTGAGATATAATTCCAGTAGCAGCTATACTAAGTCCTATACCTATCGAAATAAATAAAAATAGTATTGGCCAAACAAAACCTGTTGCTGCAAAACTTGTTTCTCCTATGCCGCTGACCCAAAATGAATCTACTAAATTGTATAATGTTTGTATTAAATTATTCAAAACTATTGGTGTTGCAAGCGTAATAATCGCTTTTCTCATATCACCATGTAGTATTAATTGTTTTCTTTCTTCTAAATCTAAAGCCATCTCGTCCCCTATTTCTTTAGTAAATATATTAGCGCTCCTAAACCAAGTAATGAATATAAATATATAAATGGTGTATTTAAGAATATTAATAGAGCATTAAGTCCTGTAAGCACAGCTGTTATAAGCATAGCAGCCATTCCTGCCAAGAAATATCCTTTTTGACCATTTTTAATTTTTGTAACATCCATTGAGAATGGTATATTCTTAAGCATAAGATCTGAAGCTATTATTGCTGAGAGCATAATAAATATTATTGGATTAATGTAATCAATAAGCCAAGCATTTCTGATAAATAATGACATAATCATTGCATTTATGAGTATTGGCACAAATATAAAAGCAAATAAGCCTCCTTTTTTTACGCCATTTCTATATTCTTTAAGTCTTAGATTGCCTGTAATCAAGTGTATTATTGAAGCTTTATAGTTTGTAGCATAATTTAAAATTTGCCAAATGCTCATAGCCATCATAGCTGACATATAATTAATTAAAGTCACAAACCTCGCATGATCTTTTAAAGCTGTTTCAGCCATTGGGTCGCTACCCTTTTTAAACATTGCAAAATAAAATATCAATGGATAAACTATCAGCATAAGAGATAAAGATCCGAGTTGAAACTTTAGTTTTTCATCAGATCCCTTCATCCAAAAGGCCATGTTTACCCCAGCCTTCTCCATATCGTTCTTAGCAAAAAATTTATTTGTAAGTCTTTGTAGAAAGCTTGACTTTTTATTTATTATAACTTTATCCTTCTTAGATAATATCTCTTCAAAATCCTTTGATATAGCTGTGTTTATAGCTATAAGGGCTACGAATAGTACTATTAATAAAACAGTGTAAATAATATTTACAGTATCAAAATTGCCATAAAGTAATTCAAATGGTCCTGTAAACCACATTGGTATAAATAAATATTTAAATGACTCACTTGTAAATACTCTTAAAGCTGTTTCTTTGTCAATAGCATTAGTAATGATTTGAAATCCTACCATAATAATAACAAATATAAGTACTTGAACTGTTGTTATGATAGACTTTATATTAAGATTTTTAAATAATTTAAATAATACATAATAAAAAATGTATTCAAACATTACAAGGCTTATTGAAAGCATAATTACTTCTAAAAGTAGTATTAAAAACTCTTGTGGCCTTTTAACTAATGTGATTATTAGTGCCGGTCCAAACATAATTAAGCTTAGCTTTACAATGTATATAATTAGTGAAATTAATCTTGCTAAGTTTACTTCTCTTTCGCCAACAGGCTTATAAAGAAGTATATCTCTGTCTCTGGTATCTATAAGGACTTCAGTAAAGTCAACAACTATACCTGCAAAGAATAAAAATATACCTACAGCAAAAAGAACTGTGTACCTTGTTTTTAGATCATCAACTCCATAGCAAAGTCCAGCTAAAATTAAGCCATATATCAAAAATAATATGTAGCCTTTCTTGAAAAAGCTATTGTTTTGAAAGAATTCACTTACTTTGCTCTTGCTTTCTTGACCCGAAAAGCTGTTGGAAAAGGCAGATGTCCTTCTATTCTCCATAATTAGCTTAGCCTTAAGTATTGCTCTAAGCTTGTCATAATCAACTTTTAGTCCTCTAAAAAGCGGCTTGAATAAGTCAAGCACTTTTAGTGAGAATAATTTAAACATCGCTCTCACCCATAGCCGCAACAAATTCTTCCGCTAATTCTTTATGATTAGTAAAACCAGTTACTTCATTAAATATATTTTCAAGTGATTCTTCATTGTCCTCGCTGTTATTTAGTGATTTTTTGATATTGTCAATGCTATCGTTTAAGATAACTTTGCCATTTTGTAAAAGTATAATCTTGTCAGATAACTTTTCAACTACCTCTAAGATATGTGATGAGTAAAATATAGTCTTGCCCTTATTCTTAAGTGTAGCAAGAATTTCTTTTATAACGAGTACAGAGTTTGCGTCTATACCGCTTAGTGGCTCATCCAGAAAGACTATGTCTGGGTCGTGTAATAGTGACAAGACAAATAGGTACTTTTGCCTCATACCTTTTGAAAATGATGATATTTGTGAATCCATCGCATCTTTCATATCAAGCACTTCAAGCATAGTCTTAGCTCTTTTAACAGCACTTTCTAGATCAATTTCATATAGAGCTGCATTTAGCTCTATATTTTCTCTTGCAGTTAAATTCTCATAAACTTCACTTGCTTCTGGCACGTAGCCTATCCTCTTCTTATAATCAAGGGAGTCTTTAATATTCTTTCCAAATACAGAAACATCTCCGTAGTAATCTCTATTTAGACCCATAATTATTTTTATAGTTGTTGATTTACCAGCTCCATTAGGTCCAATGTAGCCAATGATTTCGCCAGAATTGACAGAAAAGTTTACATCTTTTAAGATTTCTTTCCCGTCAAAAGCGTTAGATAAGTGCTCTACTTTTAATATTTCCATATTTCCTCCTGTATTTAATAGATTAATTAGCTTTAACTAAGTCTACGATATAGTCTTTAAAATCCTTACCGTTAACTGTAACTGCTCCTGTTCCTCCGAAAATATCTACGCTTATTTTGAAGAAGTTCACTACTATAGTGTCTCCGTCAATATATTTTTCTTCTAAATGTCCTGGAACAAAGATAAGTGTCTTATCTGCGTCAATTCCGTCTAGGTTAAGCTTTTTGATTGGCTCAACCATCATGTTAACAACGCCTAAGTCTTCTGTCATCCACATATTATTGTTCCAGAATTTCTTTTCTTCTTTTGAAGCGTCGCTTAAAAGTTCATTATTTGATATAGCTGATAATACTTTTCTAACTGATTCTTCATTGAAACCTTCGCAGAATGTGTATTTCATTTCATCTCTTTCTGCTACGCTTCTAATGTAGTCTTCTGAAACCTTTTCTCTCTCTGAAATGCTTTGCCAAAAGAAAAGCATCATCTCAATTACTTCTGTGTTAATTTTTACTGACATATTAATCCTCCTTAATTTCGATGGAATCGTCATTAATAATTATTTTTCTTTGTCTGTACAAAATGGCGATTGCCCTTTTAAATGATGACTTACTCATGTTAAAGACCTTCCTAATCTCGTCAGGATCGCTCTTATCTGCGTAATTCATCTTTCCTTTATTCTTTAGTAGTATTTCATAAACCTTTAGTGAATCACTCTTGTGCTCGTCATAAGCCGACTTTTCAAGCTTAGTACTTAGTATAAGCCTTCCGTCGTCGCGAACAGCTTGTACCCTAAACTTCATTCTCTCTCCTAGATCGTAGTCTTCAAAGACATCCTTCTTTTGAACCATGGCTTCATATTTGTCGTCAACTGCAACAAACAAGCCAAATTCTCTTGAAATATTATAAATAACACCATCTACAATGTCACCTTTGTGAATACCACTAGATCTCTCTAAAGTCTTTCTTATCTTCATAGTTGTCGCAAGTCTACCAGACTTATCTATATACAATTTGACTAGAACCATGGAATTAAGTTTTGGCTCTCTAATTGTCTCTGAAAATGGTAGCAAGACGTCCTTATCGAGGCCCATGTTTAAGAAGTAGCCTATCCTTGTCTTGCTGACTACCTTTAGCTCTCTAATCTCGCCCACTTCTATAAATGGCATGCGAAAAGTAGATACAATCTCATTATCAACTGGATAGTTGAAAATTTTAACAGTATCTCCTACGTCGTAATTCCTTTCATTAGACTTAATATGATAAGTGTTTTTATCAAAGTCTTCAAGAGTATATTCATCACCTTTGTGATTAATTACTTTTGCTTCTATTGTTTTACCTAAATTGTTCATTTAATACCTCTACATAAAATTTCATGATAATTATATCATAAACAATAATTTTTTTCAATATAAGTCTAGTCAATATAACAGTCTTAATCGATTTAATAAAATCATTGGCACATGAAAAACACCTCTAAAGCTAGAGGTGAATTACTTTATTTGTCTCTATAAGCAATCATAATGTCTTCGAGTATCTCTGGTGATGTTCTTGGTGTGTATGAAAGACAGTTTGCTCCTGCGTTTATTGTCTCAAGTATATGTTCATCACTATGGCCGCCTGTAGCTATGATAGGAAACTTATCTCCAACAATCTTTCTTACGTGTCTAATTAAATTTGCTGTGTCTTTGCCACCAGCTATGTTAAGTATCCTTGCTCCAGCATTGATCTTGCCTTCAATATCGTCGTTGTATGATGCAATGGACGCTATGACAGGTATGTCAATATAGTCAGACATCTCTTTAATTACTTCGTTCTTCATTGGAGCGTTAACCACTACACCAAAGGCTCCATATAATTCTGCTTGAAAAGCTATCTGTATACTTCTTTGCCCAGTAGTTAAGCCACCACCAACGCCAACAAAAACAGGTCCTGGTGATACATCAAGTATCGCCTTAGTTATAGATAGCTCTGGTGTGAATGGATAAACAGCTATAACCCCATCTGCATTGGTATTTCTAATGATGGCAACGTCTGTTGAGAAAACTAATGATTTTATTCTTTTACCCTTTATATTTATGCCCGAGCATCTATAAACAGCTTCTGGCACCTTTTGTACGTGTCTTCTAAGGATTGTTTCAACGCTTGGCACATACTTTTTTTCATCATTATTCATTTTTTTCTACCTCTTTTTCTACTTCTTTTTTAAAATTAATACAGAAAAATGCCCCAACTATAATTGGCATATAAAAAGTAAATAGCCTCCATAAGATTACTACTATCCCAACTGATGAGATATTAGTATATAAAGGTTTAAAAATGCTTACAAAGGCTCCCTCTGCTCCAAGGGCAGCCCCAGGTAGTGGTACAAAGCCAGATATAAGAGCTACTAAACAAGCAGCACATACACTTAGTACCGCATTAGTAGTTACAGCTCCAAAAGCTGAGAAAACAACGTGAGGAACTGTCCATAGTGATATGTTTTGTAGCGCTACAAAAAAAGCACACGGAAGCAATTTGTATAAGCCTTCGCACTTGAAAACTCTAAAAGAGTCATAAAAAGAATCTATTTGCTTTTCAAATTTTTTAATTTTTTCATCAGGATTCTTCTTGTTAAAAAACCTTACTACTTTTACCATGAATTTCTTGCTCTTATTTGGAAATATAATTACAGATGTAATTGCAAAAGTCACTATAAGGCTTAAAAATACACCTGCTAGCATCAATACTGAGCTAAATAATTTTTCTCCTAAATTCTTATATGAAAATATCATTGAGAATATCGCTAGTATTAGTGTAACCAAATTATTGATAATAATCAGTAGTATTATAACTGAAGATGATAATCCCGGAGCCAAGCCATAATCTTTCATCCTTAAAACTTGCATTGGCTGTCCACCAGTTGATGACGGCGTTATGGCATTAAAAAATGCTCCAGTCATAGTTACTTTAAATGAATCAACTGGTCTTAATCCAGCTCCAAGAACCTTTAACAAAGAATTTAATGATAAAGATCCAAAGAACCAGAATAAAAACATTAAAAAGGCAGCTAGTACTAAGTAAGGCGCCTTTGCTTGGCGAACTGTTTGAAGTATTTTTTCAGGTCCGTCTATAAAATAAGCGCTTAAAATTACAGCAACAATGGATATTGCTATAACAACTAAGGAAAAAATTTTCGTTTTTTTATTTTTCATTATTTAAAAAACTCTGTAAATATCTTATACAAATTATAATGATCTTCAACGCTGCCAAACTCTCTAACTGAGTGCATAGCAAGTATTGGGTTACCAATGTCCACTGATTTTATATCTAATTGTGTTGAGCTTATTGGGCCAATAGTTGAGCCGCCACGAACGTCTGATCTGTTTAAGAAAGCTTGTACCTTTGCTCCAGCTTTTTCTGCAAATTGCTTAAATACAGAAGCTGACTCTGCATCTGATGTGTAGCTTTGATTTGCAGCATACTTGATGCAAACGCCCTCGCCCATCTTAGGCATATTAGTTATATCACACTTTTCAGGATAGTTAGGGTGATAAGCGTGAGCAAGGTCAGATGATATCATAAATGATTTTGCCTTTGCTCTATAAAATTCTTCATCATCTAAGCCAAGTGCTAAAACTACTCTTCTCATAACATTCTTTAAGAATGGACTGTTTGCGCCTTGCTTAGTCATAGAACCAACTTCTTCGTTATCTGAAACATAGATTAGATTGATGGCATCTGAAGCATCGTTAGCTAATAAAGCCTTGTATGAAAGATGAGCCATAGCTAAATTGTCAAGTCTACCTATTTGCATAAACTCGTCATTTAAGCCAAGTATCTTACCACCTTCTCTATCGTATAAGAATAAATCAAAATCAAGGATATCTTCTCTAGCTACTTTTAGTTCTTTTGCTAAAATATCTTCCAATTTAAGTTTTTCCATAGTATCATTAATCAGTTCAAGTATTGGAAGTGTATCCTTTTGTGCATTTATTTCAAAACCCTTATTTACTTCTCTGTGTTGATGTATACATAGACTTACTATGCTCATTAAGTCCTTGTCAATATTTACAAGGTGCATTTGAGGGTGAAGTGCCTCTTTTTCGTTCTTTGTATATACTCTACCAGCTATTGATAGAGCTCTGTCAAACCATGTGTGCAAGATGGCACCGCCATAAACCTCAGTATTAAGCTTGTGATAGCCGTTTTGATATATATCAGCTGCTGGCTTTATTCTAAAGCACGGGCTGTCTGAGTGAGATGCGATGATCTTAAAAGCAAGATCTTCCTTAGTCTTTGGAATGTCAAAAGCTAAGATGGCTGAGTCGTTCTTCTTTACAAAGTACTTTCCGCCTAAGCTTAAGTCCCACTTGTCCTCTTCTTTAAGTTCTTTATAGTCATTCTTATTAAGTTCTTCTTCAATTGCCTTAACAGCAAAAAAAGCACATGGACTTGCGTCAATAAAATTAATTAAATCCATTGCTAAATCTTTTGAATTCATATCGATTCCTCCTTTTTATATACTTCAATTATAAACGATGCTTTATTTTATGTCAAGATAAAGAGTTTATACATCTCCATCAATATAATTATGGTGAAATTGTTACTATTTTGTAAGCTTTACCTAATTGACAGGCGCTCCCCAGTAAATTATAATTTTACTTGAGGTGGTTATATGAAAAATATATTTAAAATTCTATTAGCATTGTCAATGGCGGCCTTACTTATCTCTTGCTCGCCTAAGACTAATGATGCAAACAATGTGACAGATGGGCCAGTTGATAGTGACGCACAAACTCCAAGTGACAAGGACGATAACACTATAATGTACACTAATCTTACAAAGGATGAGACTAAGGACGAATTAAAAAAGACTCTTAGCGATAAGGGCCTTGACGATGGAGACGTAAGTGCATTCATTAAGAATCTTGATGAGTACAATAAAAGTGCGGATGCAAATGAACTAGCTAGTGACTTCACTAAGTATAATGATGAAGTGGCTTATTATAATAGCATGGATAAATTTGCTGAGAAGAATCCTGATTCCTTAGACGTTAACTGCAGAATAACTACATTTTCACTTATTAAAAATAGCTTAGATGTCGCTAAAGAAATTGAAGATAAATCTTCTGTTTTGGATTTTGATAAAAAAGCAATAAGCGACAAGAACTTGCTTAATGAAGATGAATTAAAGAAATTCATTACTTATTATGCTCCAATAAACGTTAATGACGAAAAAGCAAAATATGAAGATTTAATCATTGAGGGGTTTAATGAAAGAGGTATTAAATTTAAAAATGACGATGTAAAAGTAGTTTCTGTCTACTTAAACTCAAACGATGAAATTGACGGCAACATTTTGTTCATTGGTCACACTGGACTCATGTATGAAGATCAAGGCAAAGTTTACTTCTTAGAAAAATTAAGCTTCCAAGAGCCATATCAATTACTTAAGTTTAATTCAAAGAAAGACCTTTATAACTACTTGATGAAGAAGTACAATCAAGATATGGGTGAAAATACTCACGAAGCAATAATTACAGAAAACGATAAAGTTTTCACATACTAATAAAAGACGGATAAATCCCATTAAAATAAAATAAGTATATACATGAAAAAGCTCTCAGCACATATGTACTGAGAGCTAATTTATTAATGAGAATAATATTCTACTACGTAAACGTCTTCGATTTCTATTGGAATTTCTTCTCTTTCTGGTAATCTTGCTAGAACAGCTTCAAATTTATCAATATCTTTTTCGATGTAAGGATATGAGTTTCCAACAACTGTTTGGAAGTTTTCCTTAAACATTTCGTTTGATCTTGATTTTTCTTTTAAGCTAACCTTTTGTCCAACTTGTAATTGATAAGCTGGTTTATCTACTCTCTTACCATCAACAAGGATGTGTCCGTGAACAACCATTTGTCTTGCTTGTCTGATTGATTGAGCAAATCCTGCTCTAAGAACAAATGCATCTAATCTTGTTTCTAGTAATTTGATAAGAGCGTGACCTGTTTGGTCCTTAGATTTCTTAGCTTTTAAGAACGCCTTCTTTAATTGAACTTCTGGCACTCCGTAGTAAGCTCTTAATCTTTGTTTTTCTAGTAATTGAAGTCCGTAGTTAGATAATTTCTTATCTGAACGTGCAGCTCCTTTTTTCATACCCTTATTAGCTTTCGCTAATCCATAGACATTTAAGCCTAATCTTCTGACCGTTCTTACTCTTGGTCCGTTTAAACTTGACATTAAAACACCTCTAAAAATATATTTGCCGCGGTATATTTTTAACATTCACATTCTATCACATATGATAAGCCTTGTCAACTACTTTTTTTAAATTTTTCTAATTATTCATATTTGATTGAAAAAGCTTTGATAATGATATATAATTATTTATATAAATATAAAGGATGAATAAAATGAAATTCGAAGACATAGAAAAGTATTACAAAAGAATAGATATAATCAGCGAAGCAAACCTTATTAATTTTTACGCTACTCGCCTAGCAAGAACTAAAAGCTATGATGAGAAGAACAGCATAATCAGAGCTGTAGACATAATCAAAAGGCGCTACGATAGCTTCTACGAGTATGTGTTTATAAGATATACACAGGATACTACAAACAAGTTTTTTAGTGATGAGTTTAAATATTTTGAAGCTAATGAGGATGAGTTTAATAAGGCCTGTATTAAATTTGCTCAGACTTTATTAGATGATGATGACTTGGATAGGCTTAAGAAAAGATGGGGCAAATACTTCTTTGATAAGCTAAAGATAATGCAAAACCTATACTCTAAAGATGTTATTGGCTTAAATATTAACGAGAACAAAATATTAAAAGAAATTATTGACTATAGAGATTCGAGAGCCATCTATTGCGATGGTGAGAAAATTACTAATAAAAACTTATCTAAATACATTTCCTTAGCTGATAGAGAAAAAAGAAGAAAGCTAATTATTGCTATGAATAACAATAACACAGAGTGTAAGGGATATTACGAAGAAAAGTACAGAGACCTTGTTGTTATTAGGCATAAAATAGCTAAGAGGCTTGGCTTTGATGGCTACCTTGACTTCTCTGACAAAGACAGATGCAGAATTGATTACGACCACAATGATATTGTTAGTTTTAGAAACGCGATAAAGAAGTATCTTGCTTCTAACGCTCACATAATTGCTGATATACAAAAGGATAAACTTGGCATAGATGCTTTATATACCTACGACCTAAGAGTCTACTTCAAAGAATACAATCCAATACCATTAAAGGATCCTTACCTATTATTAAAGACTATAGCAAAAAATTTAGAGAGATACAATCCATACCTTTCAAAAATAATTAATAAGATCTTTGACGAGAACAGTCTAGACTTAGAACCGAGAGCTAATAAGGTCAATATGACCTACGCCTCATACCTTCATAACTATGATATCTCATACATCTTTACAAATTATAAAGGAAGCGACAAAGACTTTTCGAATTTTATCACTTGTCTTAGCTACACTTTGATTAACTACGTGAGTTCCTATAACGAGCTTATTGAGTATACCAATCCGCAGGACGATATAGTTCGCGCATACTCAACTGCCTTTGCCTTCATTATCTTAAGCTTTGCCGATGAACTATTTACTAAAGATGACAAAAAATATGCTCTTGCATATAAGATAAAAGTTTTGTATGACATACTCTTCTACTGCTTGATAAATGAGTTTGAAGAAAGTCTCTACCTAGATATAAAGACTGATGTAGACGAAAGATATGAAATCTTTAGAAAGCTTCACTCAGAGTATTTTCCTTTTTTAAAAATAGAACAAGATGTTTTCGATGTCGGCATGTGGTGGCTTAATTACCACACCTTATTCAATACGCCAATGCTATCAATTAACTACGCTTTAGGCGCTTTAAGTGGCCTTGATTATTATAATAATTTTACAGATGACAGAGAAAATGCTTTAAAAAAGATGACTACGCTTATGGAGAACGCCAGCAAAGAAGATTTCTTAAAAAGTATAGAGCTTAGTGGTCTTAAAAATCCATTTATCGAGGAAAATATTAAAGATATAGTAATTAAATATATAGACAATTTAGCCAGTGAATACAAAAAAATATAGAGGGCTCAGGCTCTCTATATTTTTCTTTATATTAACTTAATGCTTTTATCTCTTCAATCGATTTGTTGAAACGTTCTACTAAGAACTCAATTATCTTTCTTGGATAAGCTAGATTAATTCTGACAGAATACTTATCACCAAATGTTGTTCCGTCTGATAAGAATATCTTGTTCTTAATAAATATCTCATGCATTTTCTTTGGGTCACAATTTAAATCAGATAAATCTACCCAGATTAAATAAGTTCCTTCAGGCTTTTGAAATTTAATGCCATCTATCTTAGAAAATTCTTCTGAAACATAGTTTATATTGCCTTCTAAGTACTTTATCATCTCTTTATACCAGTCTCTGCTGTCATTGTAGGCAGCTTTAAGAGCACATAAACCAAATGGATTTACTCCGCCCATAAGCGATTTACTAGCTACATCATTAACCTTTGCTCTTAAATCATCATCAGGGATTATAGCATATGAAGTCGTTAGACCAGCTATGTTAAATGTTTTTGACGGCGCCATAAATGAAACCACTTTTTCATAATTTTTGAACACTCTCATTATAGGTGTATAAAAATTGCCATTAAAAGTAAAATCTTGATGCATTTCGTCGCTTAATATATATAGATTATGTTTGTAAGCAATTTCAGATATCTTTTCAAGCTCAGGCTTAGTCCATACTCTGCCAACTGGATTGTGTGGATTGCAAAGGACTAGTGCTTTTGCTTCTTTAGCTTTTTCTTCTAAATCTTCAAAATCTATCTTGTATTTGTCATCTTCAAAAATTAGTTTATTTTCAAGAATCTCCATATTCTTTAAGTTAGAGAACTTAAAGAATGGTGGATAAACCGGTGTCTGTATAATGATCTTCTCGCCATCTTCTATTATACTTCTAATAAGAAGATCAAGACCAGGAACAGTACCTGGTGTAAATACTATCCACTCTTTCTTGATATCAAGCTCATGCATATCCTTTTGCCAATTGATTATGGCCTCATATACATCATCACCTGCTTTAGTATAGCTGTAAAAATCTTTATCAGCTCTCTTAAGACAAGCAGCTTTAACCTCAGGTGCTGTTTTAAAATCCATATCTGCCATTGTAAATGGTATTACTGAATCATCATTGCCTGCTAAACGAGAAAGTTCATACTTAGCACTTGATAAAGATCTTCTATCAATTATTTCATCAAAATCAAACATAGTACCTCCAAAAGTAAATTATAAGTCTAAAATATTTCTCCATCTAAATCCATATACTTCACTAGCATTCATTACAACCAAGAAAGAATTAGGTGCATTCTTTTGAATAAATCTCTTAAGAAGCAAGTAATCCCTTCTTGAACAAACAGTCATAATAACCGTACGCTCTTCGCCAGTATAAGCTCCAACAGCTTTATAAAGGTTAGCTGAGTGATTAAGGTCCTTAACGATGTAATTCTTAACAAGCTCTGGATCTTCAGTGTTTATGATAATGTTTTTAGATGTGTTTAAACCATCTATAGTAAAATCTATAATAAGTCCGTTCATTATTATTCCAAGCAAGGAATAAAGTCCTATCTCTAAGCCAAATACTATGCCTACAAATAATGTGATTACTAGGTCACATAAAAGTACTCCCTTACCTAAATCAAGCCCTGTGAATTTATTTATGATCTTTGATAATATATCTGTTCCGCCAATAGATGCATATTGATTAAGTATGATGGCCATACCTACTGCAGAAACTATAACTGCAATGATCATTTGTAAGAGCATGTCATCAACTATCGGTCCATCTAGTGGAATTACTTTTTCTAAAATAAATATTATAAACGAAATACCAAGTGATGTAAGTACTGTCTTTATACCAAATTTATTACCTATGAATAAAAAACCTAGTGCGAACAAAACTATGTTCGTTGCAAATAAAACATAGCTCATTGGCAAATTTAATAAGTATGACAAGACTATGGCTATGCCTGTTGCTCCACCTATAGTCATATTAGTTGGAGTTAAAAAGAAATAAACAGCTATGGCAACCATAAAGGCTCCCAAAACTATTAATAAATTAGACTTTAATTTTGCGTTCATTTTATACCTTCCTACAAAATAATTATGTATTAGGGGCACTTGTTTGTGCCCCCATATATTACTTACTATTGTTCTTCTTTAGTGTAGACTAAAACTGGCTTTCTAGCTGCCAATGTTTCATCTGGTCTACATACCTTTGTTGTTAATGGTGCATTTAGTAAGTCTTCTGGATTTTCTTTAGCTACCTTAGCTATATCGTTAAGAGCAGCTGCATATGCATCCAATGTTTCTTTACTTTCTGTTTCAGTTGGTTCAATCATTAATGCTTCATGAACAATTAATGGGAAGTATACTGTTGGTGGATGGAATCCTCTGTCGATTAGTCCCTTAGCTACATCTAGTGTTGTTACGCCAGCATCAGCATTCTTAAGTCCGCCTAAAACAAATTCATGCATACAAATTGTATCATATGGCACATTGTAATTTTCTTTTAATAAGCTTAGTAGATAGTTTGCGTTTAATACAGCATTTGTTGATGCTTTTCTTAAACCATCTGAGCCCATTGTTAAGATATATGTGTAAGCTCTTACTAGGATAGCGAAGTGTCCGTAGAAGTCTTTTACTTTACCAATACTTTCTGGTCTGTTATAGTCAAGGAAGTATTTATCACCGTTTTTAGCTATAACTGGCTTAGGTAAGTATGGAATTAATTCCTTCTTACATCCTACTGGACCTGCACCTGGTCCTCCTCCACCGTGTGGTGTAGAGAAAGTCTTATGAGTGTTAAAGTGAACTACGTCAAAGCCCATGTCTCCAGGTCTTGAGTGTCCCATAACAGCGTTCATATTAGCTCCGTCGTAATATAGTAGACCGCCTTTTTTATGAACTATCTCAGCAATCTTTTCAATGTTTTTATCAAATAAGCCTAATGTGTTAGGGTTTGTAAGCATTAAACCAGCTACTTCTTCTGTCATAGCTGCTTCTAGTGCTTCTAGATCAACTAAGCCATTCTCATCAGATTTAATTTCTATAGGAGTAAAACCGCCCATAGAGCATGTTGCAGGATTTGTACCGTGAGCAGAGTCAGGAATTATCATCTTGTTTCTGTTCATATCGCCTCTTGCTTCATGATAAGCTCTGATTAAAAGAACACCTGTTAATTCTCCGTGAGCACCAGCTGCTGGTTGTAGTGTAGCTGCATCCATACCTGAAATTTCAGCTAATGATTCAGCTAAATCATACATTAATTTTAAAGCGCCTTGTGTGCATCCATCGCCTTGATATGGGTGAAGATTTTTAAAACCACTTAAGCCAACTATTTCTTCATTAATCTTAGGGTTATACTTCATTGTACAAGATCCTAGTGGATACATACCATTGTCAAGACCGTAGTTCTTTATAGAAAGGTTTGTGTAGTGTCTAACTACATCCACTTCCGATAGCTCAGGCATGTCTAATTCTTCTTTATTTAGATAATCAGAAGGAATTAAACTGTCAATCTTTGTATCTTCTACATCAAGATCTGGTAAATTGTATCCAGTTCTACCGGGTCTTGAAATTTCAAATATTATTTTATCATATCTATCTAACATTCAATACCCTCCAATACTTCAACTAATTTATCCATTTCTTCTTTTGTTCTCTTTTCAGTAACAGCAAGCATAAATGTGTTTTTGTATTCATCGCCATAGAACCAAGTTAGGTTAAATGCGTTCATGAAACCGTTAGCATTAAGTGCTTCGTTTATCTTATCTATGCTTATGTCGCTAGTGATAACAAATTCTTTGTAGAATGGTTTATCAAACAATAATTTATATTTGCCTGATTTGCAGATTTCTTTTTGTAGGTAATGAGCCTTCTTAGCGCATTGCTCAGAAACTTCTCTTAAGCCCTTCTTGCCCATAAGTGCCATGTAAATTGTTGCGCAAAGTACGTTTAATCCTTGGTTTGAGCAAATGTTTGAAGTAGCTTTATCTCTTCTTATATGTTGTTCTCTGGCTGTTAATGTTAGTACCCAAGATCTATTACCATCTTTATCAACTGTTTGACCAGCGATTCTGCCTGGTAATTTTCTCATGAACTTATCAGTTGATGAGATAAATCCAAGGTATGGTCCACCATAAGATAGTGGTATACCAAATGGTTGTGCTTCACCAACAACGATATCTGCGCCGTAGTCGCCAGGTCTTTGAAGTATACCTAGTGAGTTAGTGTCAACGTCAGCGATGAAGTAAGTCTTCTTTAACTCATGAGTTAAGTCGCAAGCAGCCTTCATGTCTTCGATAACACCGAAGAAGTTAGGACTTTGCATAATTACACATGCAGCGTCATCACTAAGTTTATTCTTTAAATCATCTAAGTCAGTAGCGCCATCTTTAATGTCTACTTCAACAACTTCGATGTTGTGGCTGTGTGTATATGTGCCTAAAACCATTCTAGCTGATGGGCTTAGCGCTTTTGATACTATAACTTGTTTCTTACGAGTTGTGTTGCAGCACATAAGAGCTGATTCAACAACACCATTAGAATTATCATATAGTGAAGCGTTTGTTATAGGTAGACCTACTAAGTTAGACATCATTGTTTGGAACTCAAATATCATTTGTAGAGTTCCTTGAGATACTTCTGGTTGATAAGGTGTATATGAAGTATAGAATTCACTTCTTGAAGCGATAGCTCCAATTACTGATGGGATATAATGGTCATATGCACCTGCTCCTAAGAAACAAACTTTCTTATTTGTTGAGCAGTTCATATCTGCAAGTTCGCCCATAATCTTTCTAACTTCTAGTTCTGATTTGTGTTTAGGTAAATTTAATTCACCTTTAAATCTAACACTTTCAGGAATACAGTCAAATAAATCTTCTTCAGACTTTACACCTATCTTGTCAAGCATCTCTTTTATATTTTCGGGAGTTTGACTAAGATATGGATACATACTAGTCCTCCTTAGCGAATTCAGCGTATTTTTCGTCGTCCATTAAGTCGTCTAATTCTGATGGGTCACTCATTTCAATCTTGAATATCCAAGCATCGTAAGGTCCTTCGTTGATTAGAGCTGGTTCATCATCAAGTTCTTCGTTAACTTCAACTATCTTTCCGCTTGCTGCTGTAAATACTTCTGAAGCTGCTTTTACTGATTCAACTGAAGCTGCTGCGTCGCCTTTTTCGAATTCGTCATCGATTTCAGGAAGTTCAACGTAAACTATGTCACCTAAGTTGTGTTGAGCATAGTCTGCTAAACCGATAGTAGCGATGTTTCCATCAACTTTAACCCATTCATGATCTTCTGTGTAAAGTAAACCTTTTTTAATTTCCATAATAATTTCCTCCTATATTTTTATAATATTATTTTACGTCTTTTAAGAATTTTCTGCTAATTTGTTTAGCTTTTTGAGCCTTACCTCTGATAATTACATCAAATTCAGCACCCATTTCCTTGTAAGATGCATCGATTAGAGCGTTACCTATCTTTTTGCCAAGTGTTGGAGAAAGATATCCTGTTGTTACATAGCCAATCTTCTTGCCATCTTTTTCAATTTCATAGCCTTCTCTTGGTATAGGCTTATCAATCATTTCGAAGCCAACAAGTGTTCTCTTCTTTTCTTCTTTAATCTTCTTAAGAGCTTCTTTACCAATAAAGTCAGCTTCTTGATTAAGTTTTACGAAGAAGTTTAATCCGCCTTCTACTGGTGAAATATCTTGTGATATTTCATGACCGTATAATGGTAGCATTGCTTCAAATCTAAGTGTATCTCTACATCCTAGTCCGCATGGTTCGATACCAAACTCTTCTCCAGCCTTCATTACTTCTTTATAAAGATGTACTATGGATTCGTTGTCAGTATAAATTTCAAATCCGTCTTCGCCAGTGTAACCAGTTCTTGAGATTAAAACTTTTTTACCAGCTAATTCAAATCCATCAATAAAGTGGAAGAATTTGATTGTGTCTAAATCGACATCAGTTAATTTTTGTACAGCTTTTTGAGCAAGAGGTCCTTGAACAGCTATTTGAGATGTTTGATCAGAAACGTTTTCAACCTTAACATCAAAGTTTTTAGCTTGTTTTGTAATCCATTCAACGTCTTTTTCAACGTTTGCAGCGTTAATTACAAGGTAGAACTTATCTTGATTAAATCTGTAAACAAGTAAGTCGTCTACTGCACCACCGTCTTCGTAACACATAATGTTGTATTGTACTTGACCATCTTCAATAACAGTTAGGTCATTAGTAATTAGATGATTTACAAAATCAAATGCATCCTTACCTGTAACCCATACTTCACCCATATGAGATACGTCAAATACACCAAGTTTTTGTCTTACTGCATTGTGTTCTTCGATTAATCCTGAGTATTGAACAGGTAGTAACCATCCAGCATAATTAACAATTTTGCCGCCTAGTTTAACATGTTCATCGTATAAAGCAGTTTTTTTGCCTTCCATTTTTCATCCTCCTTAATCTACAATTATAATATACAATATTTCTAATCTTTTTACAAGGAATATTTTAAAATATGCCTATATGGCATTAATACAAAATATAAGGCCTCCTTAGTAAAACAATATTGCAATTTATCGTTTAAGTGGTAATGCCTATAAAAATACTTTACTATAGTTCATAGACAAACCATCACTATTATTATACCATATAAATCGTTTTTTTACTAATAAAATAGCTATTATTTTTACTAATTTGTAAATAATTGTATTCAGTGAGTGATTGTAGTATAATTAGTATAATAAAGAGTAAAGGAGCACGCTATGCAGATAAAAAATTTAACAATCAGACTAAAAAAAGATGGAAGAACTATAATTGACAATTTAACATTTTCGATAAATGATGGTGATAGGCTTGCTCTTATTGGTGAAGAAGGCAATGGAAAGTCTACCCTGCTTAAAGCAATTACAAACGCGGAAGATTTTCTTAGCTACGCAGAAATAAGTGGCGAGATTAGCCGTGACGAATCCATAGCCATGGTTCCACAGATAGCTACAAGTGATGTGCTTGATAAAAGCTTGAGTGATCTTATATACACTAGTGATGGACTTGCTGTCGACATAAGTGATTTTTATAAAGCAATAAACGCTTTTAATGTTGATGTGAGCAATTTAGAAAGAAAGCTTGAGACTTACTCTGGCGGAGAGAGAATGAAAATTTTAATTTCTCTTGCAATTGCAAGGGGCCCTTCCCTACTTGTTCTTGATGAGCCAACAAATGATATCGACTTTAAATCGATGGAAGTGCTTGAAAAAATTCTTAAAGACTTTAACGGCAAAATCATTTTTGCAAGTCACGATACTTACTTCATACAAAATGTCGCTACTAAGATTATGCACTTTGAGCTAATACAAAACAAGACAAAATCTCGTATCACTGTGAGCGGCAATGATTACGATAGCTATATTAAGCTTAGAGAGGATCAAATTCTTACTCAGGCGCAAAGAGCTAAAAATGACAAGGCTCGTATTGAAGAGAAGGAAGAGCGCTGGAGGCGTGTTCACGACAGCGTTGAACATGATTTGCGAAAAGAAAAGAATGACAGATTAGGTAGATACCTTAAAAAGACCATGCACGAAGTAAAAGCACACGAGAAACTTATTGAGTGGGAAAAAGAAAATATGACGCAAATGCCAGACTTTGAAGAACAAATTTTTGTTAACTATAATAAGGAAAAACTTATTGAGAATGGTAAATGTGTTTTAAGTCTACATTTGGATAAATTAAAAGTTGCTGATAAAAAACTTGCCGATAATATTGATTTAGAGTCATATGGCAAAAATAAAATTGCCATAGTCGGAAAGAATGGCGCCGGCAAGACTACTCTACTAAGTATTATAAAGGATAATATTAGTAAAGACCTGCGCATTTCATACATGCCTCAAAATTATGAAGATGAATTAATTACTCATAATAACGCTATTGAATATTTAAAAGTGGACTATACTAAGGAAGAAGAAACTAAAATAAGAACTTATTTGGCATCTCTTAAGTTTACCAGAGATGAAGTGATTAATAAAATTTCTGAACTAAGTGGCGGGCAAAAGGCAAAGCTCTTCTTTGCTAAGATGCAGCTTATGGAGCCCGATGTTTTAGTTTTGGATGAACCGACGAGGAACATCTCACCTTTGTCATTGCCAGCTATAAGTGATGAGATGAAAAACTTTGGTGGAGCAATCTTCTTTGTTTCACACGATAGGTACTTTATTAATCACGTAGCTGATGAGATATATGAGCTAAGTGAGAATGGCTTAAGTAAAATAGATAAAATATAAAATTGCACAAAAATAAGACCTTGCATCTGCAAGGTCTTACTTCTATATATAGTAATAAAACTATCTCTTTGAGAATTGTGAACTCTTTCTAGCTTTCTTAAGTCCGTATTTCTTTCTTTCTTTCATACGTGGATCTCTAGTTAAGAATCCAGCCTTCTTTAAGATTGATCTGTATTCAGGATCAACTTCAAGTAAAGCTCTTGATAAGCCATGTCTTATAGCTCCTGCTTGGCCTGTAAATCCGCCACCGTTAACTAAAACGTATACATCAAATTTACCAAGTGTATCAGTTAAGTTAAGAGGTTCACGAACAATGTTTTTTAACAATTCTTCTTTTAAATATTGATCAATATCTCTATGGTTGATAGTAAATTTACCATCTCCAGGCACTAATCTTACTCTTGCTACTGAAGATTTTCTTCTGCCTGTTCCTTGAATAAGTTTTTCCATCTATTCGTCCTCCTTTCTAAAACTCATACTTTTCTGGCTTTTGTGCTTCGTGATTGTGTTCTGGGCCAGAATATACTTTTAATTTTCTAAACATTTGTCTTCCTAATCTGTTCTTTGGAAGCATACCTTTAACAGCTAATCTGATTGCCATCTCAGGATTGTTTTGCATCATATCTTGGTAACTGATTTCTCTAAGTCCTCCAGGATATCCTGTGTGGTAGTAGTGTTTCTTTTGTAATAATTTCTTTCCTGTTAATTTTACCTTATCAGCGTTTACGATGATAACGTAATCACCTGTATCTACGTGTGGTGTAAAAGTTGCTTTGTGTTTTCCTCTTAAGATCTTAGCAACTTCGCTTGCTAGTCTACCTAGGACTTTGCCTTCAGCGTCTATAACTAACCATTTTCTCTCAATATTTTGAGCGTTGGCCATAAATGAACTCATTTTTTTCCTCCTTTAAAAAACATTGTTTTTAAAAAAGTTTCCGGGTCTTTTCTAAAACACTAACAAACATTTTAATACAAAATACTCTAATTGTCAAGTATTTTCGTTAATTTTTTATAAATTTTTGCTTAATTCTTCAATTTTATCAACTATTGATGAAATATAGCTAATTGTGTTCTTTAGTGAATCAGTAGTAGTGATGTCAACACCTGATAGTTTGGCCCACTCTACTGGGTTATATAGACCGCCTTGCTTAATTGCGTTTAACCAATTACTTACTGCTTCTTCATCGTCTTCAAGTATCTTTCTTGATACGTTTGTTGCAATTGATAAACCAGCTGAGTATGTGTATGAGTATAAACCTGAGTAGTAATGAGGTTGTCTCATCCAAGTCATTTCACAGCCATCATTTAATTCTACTTCACCTTGCCAGAACTCTTCTAGTGTTTCCTTATATAGTCTGTTTAATGTATCTGCATCTAGATTTTGTCCTTCATCAACTAAGTTATATGCTTTTCTTTGGAAATAAGCTTCTAAGAAATGTGTAACAAAGTTATGGTAATAAGTCTTGGCAATGATTGAGAAGTAAATCCATCTAAGCATTCTAGGGTCTTCGGTCTTCTTCATCAAGTAATTAGCAAGCATCATCTCATTCATTGTAGATGGTGATTCTGAATAGAACATAGATGGGTTACAGTCAAAGAATGATTGATACTTTTGCGATAACATAAAGTTACCTGCATGGCCAAGTTCGTGTATCATAGTAAATACACTGTCCATCTTGCCTGTCCATATCATAAGAATATATGATGGGAAGCCAGCTGGCGTAGAGCAATATGCTCCAGTGTATTTACCTTTGTTTTCAACGTAGTCAATGTTTTTGCCTTCGAGGACTTTCTTAATTTGCTCTAGATATTCATCGCCTAATACGTTTAACGCACTATAGATATAGTCCTTAGCTCCATCAAGTGTTATTTCTGGATCAAATTCTGGATCTATATTTGCTTTTAAATCGTAGTAATTAATCTTTTCTAAGCCAAGTCCATCTTTTAATACTCTCGCAAACTTTCTCATTACTGGTGAAAGCTCTTTCATTATAGTATCTAGATGATTTTCATAGATTTCTCTAGGCACTTCTTGTTCAGCAAGTAGATAATCTGTTACACTATCGTAGCCTCTAAGCTTTGACATGATTTTATCTTTTTGCATATTCAAATTAAATGCCATCGCTGTACTATTGACAGTCTTAGATAGATCTTTATAGAAATGATTAAATGACTCTCTTCTTAAGTCCTTATCTTCATCATACTCATACTTTTCTTCAAATAAAGCATATGAGTTACTATACTTCTTACCATTGACCTCAAATGGTTCAAATGTCAAGTCTTGTAACTTAATTGTGTTATACAATTGTTCAGGCGCCATTCTCAATGGTGTAAAGGCTTGAATAACTTTTTCTTCAGCATCGCTTAAATAAGTTTTCTTCTTTAAAATAATGCTGTGGAAATATACTTTTAAGCCATCTACCTTCTCAAGCTTTTCAAGCATTGGAATATCTAGCTTTGCTATCTCAAGCTCAACGAACAATGTGTTTTCATCTAGCTTGTTATACATATTTAGTAGCTCATTGAAAAAGGCTAGTTCAGCTGAGTTTGTCATGTCGACATCCTTGTTTAGATATGCATAATCTATAACTAAGGAGAATCTTTTAATTATCTCTTCGTATTCTTTAAAAGCTTTGACTATAGTATCAAAATCATTTAATTTTCCTTCATAGTTTTCTTTTAGCTTTAAAGATGCTTCTAACAAATCATTTGCTTCTTTTCTAGCTTCTTCTTTTGATTTAAATATAGCCGATGTATCCCAAGTTAAATTCTTATCAACTTCGCTTCTGTTTAATATTGTCATAATACACCCCAATTATTTAAGTTCTGATGTGCAGTTAGGGCATCTTGTTGCGTTAATGTCTATTGTTGATTTACAATATGGACATTCTTTTGTTGTTGGTGCTGCTTCTGCTTCAGGCTTCTTAGTTAGTGCTCTAGCTTTGTTTATTGCTTTAATTATTAAAAATAATACAAAAGCTATAATTAAAAAGTCAATAATTCTGTTTAAGAACAATCCATAGTTTAGAGTAGCTGCACCAGCTTCTTGTGCTTCGGCAAGTGTGGCGTATTTGCCGCCATCAAGTGTAATGAAATAATTGCTAATGTCAGCTCCGCCAAGTAATAGTCCAATAAGTGGCATGATTATGTCATCTACAAGTGAGCTAACTATCTTAGAGAAGGCTCCACCTATGATAACACCTACTGCTAGGTCCATTACACTGCCCTTTGAAATAAATTCTTTGAATTCTTTTAACATCTTCTTTACCTCCTATTTTAAAAAATTTAACTACGCCATGTCCACATCTAATTTTATGTGTTCTATGTGGTTTTTATCAAGTAATTCAAGTGCATAATCGTCTATCCTATATGCATTTGAATAATATATTTTACTGATACCTGCTTGAATCAAAGCTTTTGTGCAGTTTAAGCACGGGAAGTGTGTTACGTAGCACACACAGCCATCTACCTTAATGCCTTCTTTTGCACAATATAAAAGCGCGTTCATCTCTGCATGTATAGTCGCTATGCAGTGACCGTCCCTCATTGTGTGGCCTATCTCTGAGCAGTGCGGGTTGCCTTTTATACTGCCGTTGTAACCGCTTGAGACTATCCTGTTGTCCTTATTAACGAGTAAGCAGCCCACATAGGCCCTGTCGCAGGTAGATCTCTTCGCTATCATGTGAGCGATTGACATGAAATACTCTTGCCATGAGCTTCTTGTATCAGCCATTAAATCACTTCCTCTTCATCAAAAATTTTACCTTCGTAAATTTCTCCAGTTGTTGCATCGATGCTTATGATGTCGCCAGTTTTTATACTGTTCATAGCATCACCAGCGCCAACAACTGTTGCTAGATGGTAATTAATGCCAACTATAGCGCCTTGACTAGTTAGACCGCCTTCAACTGTTACTATGCCTGATGACTTTTGTATATATGGAAGCATATCTTTATATACCCCTATAGTTACTATTATATCGCCATCTGAAAAAGTTTCTTCTAATTCCTTAGCATTTTTAGCGACACAGGCTCTTGCACTTATCTTATGTTTGCCTATGCCCATGCCTTTGCATAAAAGTTTGCCAACTGTCTTTACCATCATAATGTTTGTTGAACCAGCCTTTCCAAGCGGCATACCCGCTGTTAAAATAACCAGTTCTCCCTCCTTTACAAATTTTATATTCTTTAATATATTTATAGATTCGTAGAATAAATCATCTATGCTTGATGCAAGAGTCGCTCTGATTGGGTAGACGCCCCACTCAATCGCTAATTGCCTTCTGACTTTTTCATTAGTTGTAGCAGCAATGATTGGTGACTTTGGTTTGAACTTTGAAATGTTTCTCGCAGTAAGCCCCGATGTAGTGGCGGCTATAATCACTTTCGCATCCAAATCAAGTGCCGCTTCTCTTGTCGCTTTGGCGATGGAGTTTGTGATGTTAATTTCGTGTTCATCGTTTGTGCTATCAACAACAATTTTATAATCAAGACTGTCCTCAATCTTTACTGCAATTTTCCTCATCATCTCACATGACTTGACTGGATAAGCGCCCGCTGCCGTCTCGCCCGATAGCATTATTGCGCTCGAGCCATCTAAGATGGCGTTGGCAACATCAGTCACCTCTGCTCTGGTTGGTCTTGGGTTTCTAATCATTGAGTCAAGCATTTGAGTCGCTGTAATTACGAATTTGCCTTTTAGATTGCACTTTCTGATTATGTCCTTTTGCACTAATGGTATGTCCTCTTCATCAAGTTCAACACCCATGTCCCCTCTGGCAACCATAATGCCGTCGGATGCATCTATAATCTCGTCAATATTTTGAACGCCTTCTAAATTTTCTATCTTAGAAATGATTTTGATATCGTCTCCACCATTGCTCTCAAGTATCTTTCTTATCTCTAAAACATCTTTTGCGCTTCTAATAAAAGAGGCCGCAATGAAGTCTACATCATTTTCAATGCCAAAGATTAAGTCTTCAATATCTTTTTCAGTGAGCGTTGGTAAATTAACTTTAACCGATGGCAGATTAACGCCTTTTCTATCGCTTAGCTCGCCGCTATTAACAGCCTTCATATAAACGTTCTTCTCATCGACTGATATTACAGTGAACTCAACAAGGCCATCGTCAATAAGCACTCTATCATCTGCTTTTAAATCCTTAGCAATGTCCTTATATGTGACAGAGACCTTTGTCTCGTCACCTTCTAGATCTTCACTTGTGAGAGTAAAGTCTTGTCCTTGCTCTATCCTAATCATGCCGTCTTTGAAAGTCTTTATCCTTATCTCAGGTCCCTTTGTATCAAGCATTATTGCTATAGGCTCATCAATATCATCCCTAAGCTTCTTTATAGTGTCTATCCTCTTTTTATGCTCTGGATGAGTGCCGTGTGAAAAGTTTAGTCTAGCAACATTCATTCCTTCGTTTACAAGCGCCTTTAGCACTTCGTATGAGTCCGAACTAGGTCCAATTGTACAAACTATCTTAGTTTTTTTCATCTTAATTCTCCTATATCGATAATATATCCACCATCTTAAGCTGATCTTTGTCAAAAGCTTTCTTTGTTTCAAGTGCTTCGTCTATATCTACTTCTATAATCTTGCCGCTCCTATATCCTAAAGCTAAACCTGATTTGCCACTTAATAATAAATTTACTGCTTCATATCCAAAATCACTTGCTAGTATCCTGTCTTGAACAGTTGGTACGCCGCCTCTTTGAACATAGCCAAGAACAGTTACACGCGTCTCTATAGCACCTTTCTCTTCAATAATTCTTGCCAATTCATAAGCATCAAGCGCCCCTTCAGCCGCAACGATTATGTGGTGCTTTTTGCCCCTCTTTCTACCGTTTTTTATCTTTTTAATAATAGCATCCGTATTTAATTCTACTTCTGGTATGACTATCGATTCAGCTCCACCAGCTATACCCGAGTAAAGTGCAATATCGCCGCAGTTTCTGCCCATGACTTGAAGGACTATGGCTCTACCGTGTGACTCAGATGTATCTCTAAGCTTGCTTATAGCAGAAACAGCTGTCTCAACCGCTGTCAAAAAGCCGATAGTGTAGTCAGTGTAGCCAAGGTCGTTATCTATAGTGCATGGCACGCCTATAACTTTAACGCCTCTTCTAGCTAGCTCCCTCGCTCCTCTTAAAGTTCCGTCGCCGCCAAGAACCACTATGGCATCTATTTTAAACTTCTTTATCACTTCCAGCGCTTGATTAATTCCTTCTTCCGTCATAAATTCATCGCTTCTAGCAGTTCTAAGTATAGTTCCGCCTCTGTGAATAATGTCAGCAACGCTTGATAATGTCATCGTTTCGATGTCTCCCTTAATCAATCCGTTGTAGCCTTCCTTTATCGCTAAAACCTTTAAATCGTTATATATAGCAGTTCTTACAACAGATCTGATAACGGCGTTCATACCTGGCGCGTCGCCCCCACTTGTTAATATAGCAATAGTCTTCATAGCTCCTCCTATTTAATAACTATATCGTCTTCATCTAAATATATTCTTAAATCTTCATATAGCTTTTCATTGTCTATGTCAATGGCTGTGCTATCATTCGATTCGATACTTGAGTTTGTCTCTTCAAAGTAGACAACTACAGGGTTATCTCCCTTGTATTTCTTTAATATATCTAAAATCTTTCTTTTATCTTCTTCGCCTAAGCCATTTTTTATCCTTATATATAGAGTTTCCTTACGCTTTTCAAGCCTCTTAACTCTATCTGCAATGATATTGATCTCATCATTGGCACTTATTTGCAGTCTTCCCTTAACAACAATGTTTTCCCCTTCTTTAATAAGATTTCTATAGTTTTCGTAAACTCTTGGGAAAATCACGACTCTTATGCTATCATAAAGGTCTTCAAGCTCAATAAAGGCCATCATTTGATTGTTTTTAGTAACCTTCTTTGTTACAGCTGAGACCATGCCCGCATATGAAATGAACATATTGTCCCTAAGATCTGCATCTGTCTCATCAAGAACTTTTTCTTTCATCTCAATTGAGCTAAAATCGCTACTTTGTCTAAGCTCTTCAGTGAACTCTTCAAGTGGATGACCAGAAAAATATATACCCGTCATCTCTTTTTCGCCTTCAAGTAGCATGAACTTCGATAGCTCTGTCGCTTCTGGTATCTTGTACTGAACGTTCGAAGAACTCTCTTCGCCAAGACCAAATAGTCCCATCTGTCCTTGAGCGTTGTTCTTCGCGTCCTTTTGTATGCTCTTTAGCATGTAGTCATACGAACCAAGCATTTGACTTCTATTAAGGCCTAGTGAATCAAGTGCTCCCGCCATAATCAAGGACTCAACCGACTTTTTGTTCATAGCAGTCGAATCAACTCTATGTGTCTTTGTTAAAAAGTCTTCGAAGGAAGAAAAGCCATCGATCTCGCCTCTTGCCTTAAGTATAGAGTCAATTACGTTAGTTCCAACGTTTTTAATAGCTGAAAGGCCAAACCTGATTCCATCTCCTTCAGTCGTGAACTTTCTAAATGATTTATTTATATCTGGTCTTAAAACTTCTATACCAAGTCTCTTACACTCTTCAAGATACTTAATTACATCTGTTGTATTGCCCATAACTGAGCTAAGTAGGCTCGCCATATACTCTTTTGGATAGTAATATTTAAGATAAGCAGTTCTATAAGCAACGACTGAGTAAGCCGCCGAGTGAGATTTGTTGAAGGCATAGTTTGCAAAGTCAAGCATATAGTCAAAAATTTCGTTTGCGACCTCTTCTTTAATACCGTTTCTCACAGCGCCTTTGATAATCACTTCATCGCCATCATCCTTGCCGTAGATAAAGTTCTTTCTCTCTTGCTCCAAGACCTTCATCTTCTTCTTACTCATGGCTCTTCTAACTATATCAGCACCGCCAAGTGAGTATCCAGCGAGATTTCTAAATATCCTCATTACCTGCTCCTGATATACGATGCAGCCGTATGTCTCTTTCAAAATGGGTTCAAGATGCGGATCAAGATATGTGATCTTCGATGGATCGTGCCTTGCCTCAACAAACTTTGGTATCGATTGCATTGGTCCCGGCCTGAATAATGAGTTAGCGGCTATAAGGTCTTCGAATTTTTGTGCTCTTAAATCTTTTAAGAACCTTCTCATACCGACCGACTCAAATTGAAATATGCCTATGGTCTCAGCCTCTGTAAATAGGCCTATAACGTTTTTATCGTCGCATTCCATATGGTCAAAATCGACTTTTTTTCTATAGTTTTGCTCTATCATATCAAGTGCGTCTTGAATCACAGTTAAGTTCCTTAGTCCAAGGAAGTCCATCTTTAAAAAGCCTAGCTCTTCAAGCTCCGTCATTGTGAATTGCGTTGATATCGATTCTTTATTTTTAACCAATGGCAAGTGATTTGTAATAGTCTCTTCCGTAATCAATATGCCGGCCGCATGTGTACCTATATTTCTAGGTAGGCCCTCTAATTGTCTTGATATATCTATAATCTTCTTTGCTTCTTCATCTTCATCGTAAGCTTTTTTAAATTCAGGATTTCTCTCTAATGCTTTGTCGATGGTGATATCTAGGTCCCTTGGAACCATCTTAGCAAGTGCATCTGCCTTATTTAGCGGCACATCTAAAGCTCTAGCAACGTCACGAATAACGGCTCTCGCAGCTAGTGTACCGAAGGTAATTATCTGGCTAACTTTATCTTCTCCATATTTCCTAATAACATAGTCAATAACTTCAGATCTTCTTTCGTAACCAAAGTCTACGTCTATATCGGGCATGGAAACCCTTTCAGGATTTAAAAATCTTTCAAAAAGTAAATCGTATTTTAATGGATCAACATCAACTATGCCTAAGGCGTATGAAACAACACTTCCTGCCGCCGAGCCTCTTCCTGGGCCAACTGGTATACCATTTTCTTTAGCATACATAATAAAGTCTCTAACTACCAAAAAGTAGTCAACATAACCCATGGAGTCAATAATCTTAAATTCAGTCTCCATCCTGTTCTTGATATCATCGCTTACATTTCCATATCTCTTTACTAAGCCCTCTTCACAAAGTTTGTGTAAGTATTCAGCGTGAGTCATATCCTCTTCTATCTCAAAGTTTGGTAAATGTTTTTGATGAAATTCAATTTCTATATTGCATCTATCTTTAATAATTTCAGTATTTTTTATGGCCTCAGGCGCATATGCAAATAGCTTCGCCATCTCCTCAGGACTCTTCACATAAAACTCTTCGCTTGGGAAACGCATTCTGTTCTCGTCGTCAATCTTTGAAAGAGTTTGTATACATAAAAGCACATCATGAACCTTGGCATCTTCTTTCCTTAAGTAATGGCAGTCGTTTGTAGCGACTAGACCAATATCAAGCTCTTTAGAAAGCTCCATAAGATAATTATTCACATAAGCTTGCTCCTTGATGCCGTGGTCTTGAAGCTCTAAGAAGAAATTATTTTCTCCAAATATATCCTTATACCTAAGAGCCGCTTTCTTCGCTCCATCAAGGTTTTGATCAAGTATCATCTTTTGCACTTCGCCGCCTAAGCAGGCTGACAAGGCTATGAGTCCTTCGCTGTGCTCATAAAGGTATTTAAAATCAGTTCTTGGCTTGTAATAGTAACCGTTAATAGAGGCGTCAGAAACTATCTTTATAAGGTTTTTGTATCCTTTTTCGTTCTCACATAAAAGTATTAAGTGATAGTAAGGCGTTTCCTTGTCTTTAACAAGTTTGTCATCACAAACATAGACCTCGCAGCCAATGATTGGCTTGATGCCCTTCGCCTTCGCTTCCTTATAAAATTTGATTACGCCATACATGTTGCCATGGTCAGTTATGGCACATGCGTCCATGCCAAGCTCTTTAACTCTGTCAATTAGCTCACTTATCTTGTTTGAGCCATCAAGCAAAGAGTACTCAGTATGTAAATGTAGATGCGTAAAACTCATAAAATCACCTCTAATATTTATTATACCATATAATTAGTCATTTTAATATTCAATTTTCTTGTAATTTTTTGTTCTTTTATGTATAATATTCTTAAATTGGGTATATACATCATAGGAGGGATAATATGACAAACAATTATGAAGACAATGACTTCAGAGAACAAGAAGTCTTAAGCGAAGATGAAATAAAAGAAAGACAAGAAAAGAAAAGAGCTAAGGGCCAATACTACAGCTATAATAAGAATGATTATTATAACGGCTCAAAAAACAATAGTTACAACAATGGCAATAGTAATGCCACTAACAAAGGAATGACATCCTTAGTACTAGGAATTATATCACTATTTTGTATATTCTTAGGACAAGCTTCATTCATAGGAAGTATACTTGCTATAGTTGGCTTGATTATGGGTGTCGATGCAAGAAACAACGGTGACAGAACTTATGCTAAGACAGGCATAATACTTAACACTATAGGTCTTGCTGCTACATTATTAGTAACTATCGCTTGTATAGCATGTCTATCATGCGTAGGCTGCTCAATTTTTAATTACGCTGGTCGCTTTTAGGTGAAGGTATGAAACCATTTTACACTATATTCGGAATAAGACTAGCTAGCTACGGCTCACTTATAGCGCTTGGCATAATTGTAGCGAGCCTTGTCTATTGGTATAGAAAAAAAGATTACCCAGGTGATAAAGAAACTATATTTTACTCCATTGTTTATGGTATGATAGGCGGCTTCATCGGAGCAAAACTACTATACCTAATAACAGATTTTAATTTTGTTGTAGATAGCTTTAAGAATTCCACTGATACACTTACAACGCTTAAGAATATATTAGCAGGCGGCTATGTATTCTATGGAGGTATCATAGGAGCGCTTATAGCGATATACTTCTACGCAAAAAAATACAATATGAGCTACCTAGACATAGTTGACTCACTAGCGCCAGAAGTGCCACTTGCACATGCCTTTGGTAGAATCGGCTGCTTTATGGCAGGCTGCTGCTATGGCATGCCATGCGACAGCAAACTTTCTGTAATCTTCCCAAAGGAGAGCGTTGGACTTAGTGGAATAAAACTCTTCCCTGTTCAGCTATTAAGTGCACTAGGCAATATAATCATATTTATCATTCTATTCATCTACTCAAAGAAGGATAGAGAAAAAGGAAAAGTAACTGGTCTGTATATAATTTTATACGGCATAGCAAGATTTTTAGTTGAATTTTTAAGATACGATGACGTAAGAGGACACTTCTTATTTTTCTCAACATCACAATGGATATCGATACTACTTGTTCCATTCGGCATACTACTATATAAAAAGGGTGAATACTTATGCAAGAAAAAGCAGAAATAAAAGAGCTAATGCTCTTTCAAAACATTGATTACAAAGGTCTTGAAGTGCATCTAAATAAATTAAGAAAAGAAGGATACAAGATTAAAGATATTAAAAAAGCATCGATTAGCTTGGAGAAAGCTGTCGATGCTAATAATTTTGAGTATTTTTGTGAAAGCTATCCATTTACAAAGTCAAGAAAGAACAAATTCGGTGCCTTCTCCACTCACCTTTATGATATGGAGAGCGAAGGCTTTGAGTTTGTCTGCGGCTTTAAGGACATAAACATATTTGAAAATCACAGTGCGAGCAAAAAAGCGATTCGCGATGCTGATGAAAAAAGCTGGAAGAACATCTCAAACATAAGATTTTTCTCGATATCAGTATTTATATCATTCTTCATGATATTTTTAGCGAGCAGCGTGTTTTTGTTTTGGCCAAATATTGACAAGTTTATAAATTTAAAACAGTTTATGTTTATTGTCTTCATACCACTGATCTTCTTGACGCTCTCAATTATGTACTTAAGAAGAATTATTTTCTTCTACTCAAAAGCTTTGCGTAAAAAATTTGCGAGCGAGAAGGCTTTTAACTTCGGTAGAGTTTTGATGATAGCACTAATCGCACTACTAATACTTATGGCGCTTTCATATGTGGCTTTAGATATATATAACTTTTCAGTTGGTAATATTACACTAATCAAGCTATTCTCCTCATATTTCTTCCTAATCGGATCAGCACTAACATTTTTAATATATAAGCTATTGATTGAAAAGGTTTTTGATAAGTTCTTCCCAAGATTTCTATTTATAGCGATATCTTTGTTTATGGTAACGAACTTGCAAACAAAACTACTTGACATGCCTATAAACAATGCTATTAATCAAGAGATCTTCCAAGTCGATAGCAATATAAGTAATAACAAGTACTACAACAATAACAAATACAGAAGCAGAAACTTTTTCATCGATGAATACACTAAGAACTATAGCTTTACTACTGATAAACATAAGGTCGGCGAGCTGCTCATTATGACTAGTGAGCACTATCACGGCAAAAAGACTCACATACTTGATTATATTTACAAGGTTATTAAAGACAGAAACATCTTTAACAATCAAGGCGATATTGAATACTTAAGCTTTGGCAATAAATTTGATGATGACTTTGTAGAAGCCTACATCGCGAGCAAACATCACATATCCTCGCTTGTATTTAGATTCAAAGATGACATCTACATTGTCGATGGTAACTTCAGAAAGACTAATGAAGAGGTCATTAACGAAGCTATTGAGAAAATTATAAAAGATAGACAAGATAAATAAGACTAAGGGCAGAACTTAAATGTTCTGCCCTTCTAGTTTACACAAAACTAATGCCTCATCGGTATGTAGTGAGGCATTTGTCTATATTGATTTAATTACATTTCGAAACTTACTTTTCTTGCTCTTAAAGCTTCAACCATAGCTGTTAAAGCAAAATATACTGTGAATATTTCAATTGCATTCTTTGTAGCTCTTGCTGGTAGTAGTGCTAGAACACCCTTGCCCATGTAAGGATATAAAAGAGCTGTGTTCAAGATGATATTTAAAAATATCGCTCTAAATAAAGTTGTTGAAATAATTACTTTGTTTTGAAGCTTTCTATCGTTTTGCATAGCTGCAAAGCCTTCGCCCTTTGATAACTTCCACAAGATAAAGCCTGGGAACCATCCTAGTAAGCCTTCTGAGATAGTAAAGAAAGCGTTGAAACCAAAAGAGCTTGGTGCTAAAGCGTAGTTAAGAACGTCTGTAACAATCCCCATCATAAAGCCATAATAAGGTCCAAGGACCATACCTCCGAACATTAGCGGATAGCCACCAAACGATAGTGATAAACCTGGAGCTAATTTTAATTTCAAGAATCTTGACATTAAAAGAGCTAAGGTAACGAACAATGCACTTAATACTAATTTTTTAGTATTAGTCCTTCCTTTTTGCATAAAAAAATCCTCCTAAAATAAAATTCCAGAGGCTGTTCTAAATAATATAATATTTATACAGCGGAAGCGAAGAAACACCGCGGCTTAATGCCATTCGTTTAAAAGCTACATCCCATCTTTTAACACTAACGCATTTCCTCTACTCTGTATTTCATATTATATCATTAATCTTTATAATTTACAAGTCTTTTATAGATATTTTTTATACTTATAAAAATATTTCCTTAAGTCCTTCTTCATCTTGATATAGACCTATTCGTTCAAGATCAATATCAAGCTCATCCATAACTATGTCTGTGTAGTTATTAAGTATATCAAAAACAAGTGCCGGCTTTAAAGAGCCTTGCTCGCTCATCTTGATATAAGCATATATGGCCTCATCCTTAAGCTCAAGTCTATTGAGATAGTCTTTTGCATTTTCTTTAACAAAAATTCTCTTCTTACCCTTTTTTCTCTTTCTTTCAATCTCAACTATGTCCATGGCGTTGACCTTGCCAAGTTCTTTTGCTATGTCTATATCTTTGTTCTTATCGTAAAAAGTATTTAATAGTTTAAAAGCGTATACAACTGATTTTACCTTATTGGATATGGACTCGTCGTCATCGTACTTTGCTTCTGCAATCTTGATTCCCTGAGGAAGTCTCTCGTTCATCTTAATCAAAAAATCTTTTAAATCAATTTTTGAGTTAAGATATATCTCCATGTACTCGCTATTCGATTCTATGCCCAAAGGTAGTGGATATGCAATAGACATCCTTGGATGCGGGTTGAAGCCTTCTGAGAATTTCACATCAACCTTGTTTTGAAAGAGTGTCCTTTGGAATAGGTCTACAAGGTCCAAGTGCGATATGAATTTCAAGTAGCCTAGTTTTGTAAATTTACACAAAATTTTCATGCTTACCCCTCATTTCACAGTTCTCTATGCCGCAAGCGTTGCATGAGATTCTACAGTCCTTAGTAGTTTCAGCCTTCATTGACTTTTCATACTCTCTAATCAAAAATTCTTTACTTACACCTACATCGATTATATCCCATGGCAAGACCTCATCATAAGATCTTTCACGTCTTGCATAAAAGTCTGGATCAAGGTCAAATTCTTTAAACGCACTCAAATAGTTTTCATAAATGAATTCATTATCAAGTTTCTCGGCCTTTGACTCTTCTTTATAAGCGTAGATAAGTGCGTCAGCTAATTTTCTATCGCCTCTTGCTAAGACTGCTTCGATGTAGCTAAGCTCTGGATCGTGGTAGTTGTACTCGACCTTTTTATCCTTAATACTCGAGCGAAGTATGCCTATCTTTTCATAAAATTCATCAATGCTATCTTGCTTAAACCATTGGAATGGTGTAAACGGCTTAGGAACAAAGCATGATGTGCTCACAACAAGTCTAAAATCACCTTTAATCTCTTCCCTATCTCTCTTGAAGAATAGGTCACGAACCAAATAAGCAAGCTCTTGAATACCTTTAACGTCCTCTTCTGTCTCTGTAGGAAGGCCTATCATAAAATATAATTTAATCTTTGACCAGCCCTCACCAAAAACATAATTCATTACGTCAACTAAATTTTCTTCTGTAACGTTTTTATTTATAACATCTCTAAGCCTTTGGCTGCCTGCTTCTGGAGCGAATGTTAGTGAAGACTTTCTTACGTCGGAAAGATCCTTTAAAACGTCTATACTTGGTGAATCAAGTCTTAGTGATGGCAGCGAGACGCTTACATTGTTCTTAACAAAGTACTCTTTCATCTCCCCAGCCACTTCTCTAAGGTTTGTGTAGTCGCAAGTACTTAGTGAAAATAAACTAACATCGTCGTAGCCAGTATTATCTATCATAGTCTTTGCAATGTTTTTAATATTCTCTTCAGACTTTTCTCTTATAGGTCTGTATAACATGCCCGCTTGACAGAATCTGCATCCCTTTGTGCAGCCTCTAAATATCTCAACTACAGCTCTTTTATGAACCACATCGATGTATGGAACTATCATCCTATCGATTTGGAACATCTTATCAACGCTTGAGATGTAATTTCTCTTAACTCTATCTTTACAGTTTGGATTTAATTTTTCATAATTTTTTACAGTGCCGTCTTCATTGTAATGAGGCTTGTAAAATTTTGGCACGTAAAAGCCATCTTCCTTAGCAAGTGCTTCAAGGAACTCATCTTTCGTTTGATTTTTATCTTTTTTAATCTTTACTAGCTCCAAAAACCTTAGCATCATCTCTTCACCTTCGCCTATTTGGAAGACGTCAATGATTTCAGCTATCGGCTCGGGGTTTACTGCACATGGTCCGCCCGCTACTATGATGGGGTCACTTTCTTTTCTGTCTGCGCTTTTATATTCAATATTAGCTAAGTCAAGCATCCTAAGGATATTAGGAAAGCTTAGTTCATATTGCAAAGTAAAGCCTATTGCGTCGAAATTCTTAAGCTCTTCTTTATTTTCAAGTGAAAATAATTCTAAACCCTCTTCCCTCATCTTTCTTTCCATATCATAATTAGGCAAAAAGGCTCTCTCGCATAAGTAGTCCTCGTTTTGATTGATCAAAAAGTAAAGTATATGAAGTCCCAAGTAGCTCATTGCTAGCTCATATGTGTCAGGAAAACAAAAAGCGAACTTTACTTTTGTTTTATCAAAATCTTTGACTATAGAATTCTTCTCCATGCCAATATATCTTGCGGGTTTCTCTACAAGTTTTAGTATCTTTTCTAATTTCTTTCTATTTATCAATATATTCTCCTTACTTTAATACCTTTGTTACAAGCGGTAAATCATTAGAAATATTTTCTTTGTTCATACCAAGGTACTCGGCTATGGCTTCTCTAACCATAGGTCCAGCGTTTATACCAGTTCCCCCTTGGAAGATTAATGCGCTCACAGCTATTTCCGGCTTTTCATATGGTGCAAAGGCAACAAACCATGCAAATGGATCATATGTTCTTCCTGTATATGGATTAACACCATTTTTCTCCGCTGTACCAGTTTTACATCCAATATTTATAGGGAAATCTTTAAAAACAGCTTTCGCAGAGCCAAGTTTACTTACCTTATGCATACCATTTTTAATAACATCTAATTCGTCTTTGCTCTTAAGACCAATGTCTTCGCCTTGTCTTTCAAATTTATAAATTTCTTCTAAACCGTCATATGATTTTATCGAATCAATTAGGGTTAATTTGTTTCTAAAACCTCCATTGGCAATAGTGGCAACATAGTTTGACATCTGTATTGGCGTATATGCTGAGTCACCTTGACCGATAGTTACATATAGCGTGTCGGCAAGATTCCATGTAGCTTGATTTAGGTAAGTGTATTTGATTATATCAGCTAAGCCCTCACGCTTGCCTGGAAGCTTCTTTTCTGTGTCAAGTCCAAGCTTGTCAAGGCCTTCGATAACTTGATTTCTAGTCATATTAGGTCCTTCTTCAAGCCATGATAATATTTCGTTTATAGCCTTATCTTTAAATACTTCATCATATCTTACATCATCTTTCACATAATTATGAAGATTGTCATTTAAATAGTTTCTTAAGTAAAATCTCATGTTTTGAAGTTTCTTTTCTGGGTTTGGAACTCCGCCTGAGAATTCATTTGGCACGTTTATCTCTATACCAGTCTTGTCGTTAAGACCAAATCTCTTCGCCATATCAACTATGTCGTCAATATATAGCTTTACTTCAAGTTTCTTGCCTAGCCTTTGGTTTTCGCCCATTGCCAAAGAATAGAAGAAGTAGTTACAAGATACCTTTAAGGCATCGCTTAAGTTGACTGAGCCGTGAGTCCTATGATAGTCTGTCCACAAAAGACATCTAAACTTCTTAGCGCCAAGCTCAGCGTATCCCATATCCGTGATTCTTGTCTCAGGACTTAAGCCTTTCTCAAGAGCCGCAAGTCCTGTACACATCTTAAATATAGAACCCGGTTGCACGGCAGTTTGTGTTGAAACATTTAGTAGTGGTCTTGCTGCAAGCGAGTTTTTGACCTCAGTAGGCTCTAAGCTGTCCCAATCATTCTTGCTTATACCAGTTGCGAATAAGTTTAGATTGTAGCCTGGGTAGCTTGCCATAGTCAAGACTTCACCCGTATTTGGATTGTTTAAAACGATGGAGCCCGACGTAGTATTATCATAAGTCCTCTTTCTCTTTCTATCCCACTCCATCTTAAAATCGCCGTACTTACTAGCAAAAGTGCCACTCTTTGGTATGGTCTTTATAGTTCTTTCAAGAAGTTTTTCACAGTTCTTTTGTAATTCAGCATCAATACTTAGGTAGATGGTATTGCCTCTGACAGGTTTTGTCTCAGAAATAACTCTAGTTTTATTACCGATTCTATCGACTTCTACAACCATCTCCCCATCTTTACCCTTAAGTAAATCTTCATAAGCCTCTTCTATACCAGTCTTACCAATTATGGAATCAGGTAAATATTTCTTTTGATTTATATACTTTTCTATCTCAGCATCTGTCGAGATCTTTCCTAGGGAGCCAATAACGTGACACATCACCGAGCCCATAGGATAATACCTAATTGGCTCTATGGATATGTTTATACCAGTATTTAAATAAAGTTTCTCTTCAATCTTAGCAACTGTTTGTGGCTTTATACCATAAGCAAAGTTGATTGGCTGATAAGCAAGTTGACCTTGCTTTAAGAATAATTCGTATATACTTAGAAGTGTTTTTGCTTCATAACGGGCATAATCTTCGTCTATGCTGTATTTCTCCATAGCTTTTTGAAGAGTTTCCTCAGGAGTTTTTTCTTCAAAATCATTCTTAAATTTGAAAATCCTGTCTAGGAAAGTCCTGTATTGAATTAAGTCAACGTACTCGAAGTCACCTGCTATGGATATCCTTGTTTGAATTTCGTCTTCAAGCATGCATTTTTGGGCATATGGTCTAATCTTATTATTGCTAATAAATTGCTCCATGATCTCTTTATTGTCCGCTTCCTTAATTAGCTCATCGATAGCAGGGATATCAGGATCAAGATTTTGGTCTTTGTATCTATATAAAACGTCTAATGTGTCTGGATTGATTATAGCTTCGACCTTTGTCTCGATATTTTTTGACCTAATTAGGTCTATAAGTATCTTGCCTGGCGCTATTACTTCATCATCTTCGTTTTTATATGCTTTGCCAAGCATATTTTTAAGCGATGTGTTCCTAAATATATTAATAAAGTCTTCCTTAGCACTTGTATCGTAAGTAACATAGTCTGGGTACTCTTTCATAAGTGATCTCTTTTGCTCAAGATATGACTCATACAAAGTGTTTACGCAGTCTTTAAGTGCAATCTTTTCAAGACCATCATTCTTATACTTTTCATAAACTAACTTTCTAATCATAGGATGTGAAAATATCCTATTAAGCACTGTGTCATCACTAACTATAATCTCAGTAACTAAGGCTCTTGGACTTAAGTCTTCATTAAACTCATTCTTTTGCTTAAAGTCTAAGAACTTGTCATTAGCAACGAATTCATACCTTTCCCCAGTGTTTTTATACTCAACTGGAAAGTCAACAAACTTTGATTTTATCGCATAAAGTGCCCTGTTTGCTAGCCTTACAACATATTCTTTATCTTCGTTTTTAAATGTCATAGACATATCAAGACAGCTGTCTAAAACTTCTTTATTCTTCATAAAATCAATAACCGTTTTAAGAGGCGACTTGTCTGTGCTTATGTAATCAGCCTCATCTTTATAGGCAAAGTAATTAAAGTCTATCGGGAAATCATTTTGATAGATAACACCATCCTCTTCAAGGCTTGTAGCAAGCTCAAGAAGTGCCTTGTTCCTATCTTCTGCCTCTAAGTTTAGCATATCGTCCTTATAAATTTGCACAGTAAAAGAAGGAAGATTGCCAGCTACTAACCTTCCATACCTGTCTCTAATCTCACCTCTTGGAGCTGTAACAGTTATTGTTCTAATTTTAGAATTGTCCGAGATATATCTGTAGTGATCACCTTCGATTAAGGTCAAGTGAGCAAGCTTAAGCACTAATATGCTCAAGACGACGATAACAACTAGATTTATAAATGTATATCTCTTATTCTTCTCAATATTATTCATGAAATCACCTAGATATCATAGTTCTTATACCTGAATATCCTCTTTGATATTAGATATGAAAGTACCCCATATAGAGCTACGAATACTATCTTTATAGAGAAAATATTTCTTGCAAGCTGCGCAATAACTACATTTACTCTCATAAAGCTTAAAAGTACATATGTAGCGAGCACATAGAATATATAAACTACTATATTAATTAAAGCTATGCTTAATAAATTCTCCATGTTAATGTTGTCTCTGATGAAATATATCATTAGATAGATTATTGTAAATAAAAATAAATTTACAAACAATACTTCATGTGCAAGTAAATCGTTTAGAGTGGCTACTAGCACTGTCCAAACTAAGCCTTCTCTCTCTTTTGCAAGTAAGGCAAGCGAAACAATTATACACAGCGTTAAGTTAAAGACAAAGTTAGGCGGCAAGAAGTTTGGCAAAATCGCTGCTTTTAATATATAGTTTATAAATAAAAAAATTAAAAACGCTAATATTTTCATCTCGCTACCTTTTTATTATAAATACATTGGAAACGTCTTTTATATCTACTGCTGCTTTTATTTTGATAATCTTCTTAAGATTGGACTCATCATTAACTACTTCAACTACTTCACCAAGGTAGATGTTTGCTGGATACTCATCAGATGAGCTAGAAGTGATAAGCTTATCACCAACAAGGACGTCTGCGTTTGAGTCAAACATGTAACCTTCGATAGTCGAGTCGAAAGTGCCGCCCATAACGCCCGATTCGTTGTTTCTAAGTATATTAAAACTTACTTTAAACTTATCGTCGTTAAGCGAAATAACTCTGGATGAATCCTTTGATGCGTCAGTAACCTTGCCTAATAGGCCTTCGATATATACATTGTTTTGTATCTCAGAAGCGCCTATAACTATGTCACCATCTTTAATACCGTCTTTTGTTCCCTTGTTGATGGTAAATCTCTTGTACCATTCATCAGGATCCATAGACGCTATCTTGGCCTTTGTTAAATCATATTTTGTATTTTGTAGTAAATTGTATTCTTTTTTAAGATAAGATGACTTCATAATAACTGTTTCGAGCTCTCTGTTCTTGTCTTCAAGCACAGTTACTTTGTCTTCAAGCTCTTTGATCTTGCTACTTGTATCATCTTTTGAAAATAAATTTTTAAAACCATTAGAAATTCTGTTTGCTCCATCATAGAAGAAGGCCGATACCTTACTCATAATATCGCTAGGAGCAGACTCAAGACTATTAAGCCCTTTCTTTTTATTGTTAAGGCTAATAATCAAGACTATGGCTAATAATAAAATTAAAATTGTGAAAAATACTTTATGTTTCTTAATAAAATTCATTCTATCACTCCATGAGATTATGTTCTTTAAAACTAAAGAATGTATCTCCAATAATTAAATGATCTAAAATAGATATACCAATAATTTTCGAGCACTCTACAAGTCTGTCAGTTAATAATTTATCCTCATTAGATGGGCTCGAGTCACCACTTGGGTGGTTATGAATAAGTATGCAGCTGCTTGCGTTGCACTTTACAAGGTCTCTAAATACGTCTCTTGGATGTACTTGCGTTGAGTTCACAGTGCCTTTAGAGACTTCGATTATCTTAATAAGTTTAAGTTTTGTATCAAGTGCAAGAACTATAAACTTTTCTTGTGGCTCGTTCATAAACTCATTTCTATAGGCTTTGTAAACCTTTTTTGGATCGTTTAAGCTTTCTGCTTCATATAGGCTAGATGGTCCTGTAAGTCTCCTTGCTAATTCAAGTGCGGCAATTATTTGACATGCCTTTGCCTTGCCAATGCCATTAACCTCAGTAAGGTCCTCTACCTTTAGTGAAGCGTAGCCATTTAAGTTATTAAATCTTTTTAAAATTTCTTTAGATAAATCAATCGCACTACTGTTTGTAGTACCTGTACCTATGATTATAGCAAGGATCTCAGCTAGTTCAAGTGCTTCTCTTCCGCGGCTAATAAGCTTTTCTCTTGGCCTTTCGTCAAGCTTTATGTCTTGCATCATTAATTTTTTCTCTTCAAAATCATTCATTTATAAACCCTCTGATATTCTTAAATCTATTGATAAAAAGTTCTGCAATTTTAGCTATAAGTATGGATGTAAATGTGCCGATAATCACAAGTATTGGCAAATATCCAAATATGACATTATTTGATAATAATATCGATGCGCATAATATTTGACCAAAATTGTGAAAGAATGCGCCGACTGCACTTACGCCATATATGCTAAAGTACTTATCGAAGTAGCGCTTAAATATATACATAAAGATTACGCTAAGTAACCCCCCAGTCATTGACATCAAAAATGCTATGATGTTACCAAATTGAAGAAATACTAATAAGTTCTTTATAATGATAATAAATATAGCGTACTTAAATGAGTAGAGATACAAAACTGCTAAAACAGCGATGTTCGCAAGCCCTATTCTTAAGCCTGGTATACTAAACGAAAGTGGTATGAAGTTTTCTATGATGCTTAAAACAACTGCAAATACAGTGAATAAAGCGATGTATATAAAATCTTTAGTCTTCATCATTTAATCACTGCATCCATTTCGTCATCATCTTTATGATCAGTTTTTGATCTTATCTCAATAATCATCCTATTTGGTATACAAACTATGCTTTGATTTGTACTATGTATCTTTCCTTGCAAAACGTCTAGCTTATTTGGACAGTCCGCCTCCAATACTCTTACGTAGTCTTTAGCAACTTCGATTTTGTTAAAGCCGAACTGCGTTTTTAATGGATATGTATATGTCTCATCTTTAAATTCTAATCTCTTATAATCTTTGCCATCTACTGAGATGGATATGTATATATCATTTGTATTAGGCGCGAAAAATTTATCTTTAATGATAAAGATAAATGAAAATAATATTAAAGATATTATTAAAACAACGTCTAATTTTTTCATATAATAACCTTCTTATTTATCGTTTTAAGGGTATGGCTCTACCATACCCTTAAAAGATAATATTGATTAATTTTCTTCTTTGCTAACAGTTTCAGCTGCCTTTGCTTCTTCCTTTGCAGGCGCATCGGCTTTTGGAGCCTCTGCCTTAGGTGCTTCAACCTTTGGAGCTGCTGGCTTTGGTTTCAAGTTCTCAGCATGAATTGCCTTTGTAGGACATTTTTGTGCACATATAGTACAGTTGATACATCCTTCGTAAACAATGTGAGCTAAGTTATTTTCAAAAGCTATAGTATCCTTTGGACAGTTCTTAACGCATATCTTGCAGCCGATACAACCTACGCTGCATGCTTCTTTAACTTTCTTGCCCATATTAGTGTTTTTACACTTAACAAATACCTTGCTCTTGTATGGAACCATCTCGATAATTTTCTTTGGACATACGCCAACACATATCTTACAAGCCTTACATTTATCCTTTAGAACAAATGCAACACCATTTCTCATCTCTATAGCATCGAATGGACATGCCTTAACACAAGATGCACAACCAACGCATCCAAACTCACATGACTTTGGTCCGCCTGATATTTGTGATGCAAATGAACAGCTTTCTATGCCTTTATAATCGTATTTAATTTTTGTTTTGTCGCAATCGCCTTGGCATAATACATTGGCAACCATCTTTTCAGAGCTACCTGCATCAACACCAAGTATTTCAGCTATCTTACTTGCGCATGTTGCTCCACCTACTGGACATGCATTAACAGGTGCATCGCCCTTAGCGATTGCATTTGCAAGTCCTTCGCAACCAGGGAAACCACAAGCACCGCAGTTAGCTCCTGGTAGTGCAGATAATACTTTATCTACAGTTGGATCTAGTTTTACTTCAAATACTTTTGAAGCTATTGATAGTAAAACAGCGAATATCAAGCCTATGATACCACAGACTGCTATAGGTATTAAATATACTTCCATATTCTACCTCCTATACTAGTCCTGAGAAGCCCATAAACGCGATAGACATAAGTCCAGCTGCGATTAGTGCAAGAGGCATTCCCTTAAGTGGCTCAGGTACATCAACAAGTTCAAGCTTTTCTCTTAGTGAAGAAAGTAGTATTAGTGCTAAACCAAAACCAAGTGATGCGCCTATAGCGTTTGTAATTACTTCAAATATGTTGTATTCACTTTGAATGTTAAGTATAGCAACACCAAGTACCATACAGTTTGTTGTGATTAGTGGTAAGAATACACCCATAGCTCCGTAAAGTGCTGGTGATATCTTCTTTATAACCATTTCAACAAATTGTACTAAGGATGCTATGATAAGTATAAATACAATTGTTTGTAAATATCCTAAGTTAAATGGGTTAAGTAATAGTATTTGTACATAATAAGTTATGATTGAAGCAAGTGTAACAACGAATGTTACAGCCACACTCATACCTGTAGCTGTCTCTACCTTACTTGAAACACCAAGGAACGGACAAATTCCTAAGAATTGAGCGAAAACGTAGTTGTTTACAAAAATTGTAGAAATTAAAATCTTAAATATTGTTCCCATCTAGTTTTCCTCCTTCTTTTTGCTCTTTAATAAGTAAATGTTAAAGATGGCTACGAATATACCTAGAACAATGAATGCTCCTGGAGGAAGTACAAATAAACTAGCTCCTTGGAAGATTTGTTTGCCCCAGATTGATCCAGCGCCTATTAATTCTCTAACAAAACCTAATGCGCATATTGCGATAGCATAACCTAGACCAGATGCAAAACCATCTATCATTGAGTAGAAAACGTTGTTCTTTGATGCAAAGCTTTCTGCTCTTGCAAGTATCATACAGTTAACTACGATAAGTGGAATGAATAAGCCTAGTTGCTTATACATATCTGGTAAATATGCGTGTAATACTAAGTCTATGATAGTAACGAATGTTGCTATGATAACTATATATATAGGTATTCTTATCTTTGAAGGAATAATCTTTCTTAATAAAGAAATAAATATGTTCGATAGGATTGTAACTATCATTACAGCAACTGCCATTGTAACTGAGTTTTTAAGAGTACTAGAGATGGCAAGTACTGAGCATAGACCAACTAATTGTGACAATATTGGGTTGCCGTCAACCATACCGTCTTTAAATATTTTTGATATCTTCATCTCGCACCTCTACTTTATCTTACTTAATGCGTCAATTGCTTGATTAACAGCTTCTACAGTTGCTCTTGAGGAGATAGTTGAGCCTGATATAGCTTGTATTTCTTCTCCAGAAGCGCTCTTTGATAAAACTAATTCATTGCTTGCATCTTTATCAACAAATTGATCTTTGAACTCATCATCTTCGATTCTATCGCCTAGTGATGGTGTCTCTTTGTGTGATAAAACAAGTATCTTAGTAATCTTATCTTCTGCAACGCCTGTTAATATAACAACGTCTCCGCCATAACCTGATCCAGAAGTTTTGAATGTGTATCCTATAACTGAACCATCTTTTTTCGCTTCGTATATATCTTGAATCTTTTTATTTTCACTCTTTAAGCTTTCAAGTTTTGCTGCATCAAGCTGATCAAAGCTATCAGCTTCTGGAATTAATTCTTTGAAAGCAGCTTGAGTTTCTTCATATTCCCTTTGGTCTATGATAGGCTTAGTCAAACTGTTTGTGTAAGATAAAACTCCACCAGAGAAAGCTGCAATGATGAATAATATTAAACCAAGTTTTAATGTTTCTTTCATTTGCTCTTAACCTCCCCAAATACCTTAGGTGTAGTTAATGACTCGATTAATGGTGTAGCTGTGTTCATAAGTATGATCGCATATGAAACACCTTCTGCCATACCGCCATATATTCTGATTATAGCAGTGATTAGACCGCAGCCTATAGCAAATATGATTCTACCATTAGGTGTTACAGGACATGTAACGAAATCTGTTGCCATGAAGAAGGCACCTAGTATAAGTCCTCCGCCAAGTATATGGTATGGCAATAAGCTTATGTCGACACCAAATGCTAGTAATAATACTGCTGTAGTTAAAATATATAAGCAAGGTATTTTCCAATCAATAACTTTCTTTACTATTAAGTAGATTCCGCCAAGAATCAATAGTATAGAACATGTTTCACCTATAACTCCACCGATGTTACCAATTGCCATGTCCATAAGTGATGGCAATTCAGCTGTTGTACCTGACTTCATTAGTTGAAGTGGTGTAGCTGATGCTACTCCGTCAGGTGTGATGTAATTAGTTATAAGTCCTGGCCAAGATGCCATGATAGCTGCTCTTGCTCCAAGTGCTGGGTTCATAAAGTTTGAACCGATTCCACCGAAGATTTGTTTTACTATGCATATAGCAAAGAAACCGCCAAATACTGGCATCCACCATGGTGCACTTGCTGGTAAGTTAAATGCTAATAAAATTCCTGTAATTACAGCTGATAAATCACTAACTGTAACTTTCTTTTTGAATAACTTTTGCATAAGTACTTCTGCTACAACGCATGAAGCTACTGATACTACTGTTAGCATTAAAGCGTTCATACCGAAAAAGTAGATACTTGCTGCTAAAGCTGGTAGTAATGCTATGATAACGTCTAGCATCATCTTTTGAGTAGTATCCTTAGAACGCAAATATGGAGCTAAGCTTACTCTGTAAAGCTTTTCTTCTTGTAAATTTTTATTTGTTTCCATATTTCCCTCCTATCTAGATCTTCTTAGAGATTGTTTTATCTCTCTCTTTGCTACTGAAATTCTTTCAGCTAAGAATCTCTTTGCAGGACAAACATATGAACAAGATCCGCATACAATACAGCTTTGAGCGTTGTATTTGTCGCACATCTTAAGGTTGCCTAGCTCTTGATATCTTGAGATATAAAGTGGCATTAAGTGTACTGGACAAGCTTCTACGCACTTACCGCATTTTATGCATTGGCTTTCTTCTTCATCTTTGTAGTCGTTATCAGTTAATAGGATTATACCTGATGTATTCTTTGATATAGGAGTATCTAATGAATATTGAGCAACACCTGTCATTGGTCCACCAACTATAACTTTTGTAACATCGCCATTAAAGCCGCCAGATTGTTCAACTAGATCTCTAATAGATGTTCCAACATATGCGTTGATGTTCTTAGGTGTTTTTACTCCGTTACCTGTAACTGTAACTACTCTCTTATGTGATACGTGACCAAATGTTACTGCATCGTAGATAGCTACGAAGGTACCAACATTACTTACAAATGTATTAACATTCTTAGTTCTTCCTCCTTGAGGAACTTTTCTACCTAAGATAGAGTCAACCATTCTATAAGCGTCCCCTTGAGGGAATTTAGTTTTAAGTACTGCTACTTTGATGAACTTGTCATCTTTTAATTTTTCTTCTAGTAGGTCAATAGCGTCTTGTTTATTATCTTCAATTCCTATGTAAGCACTGCTAACATTAAGATATTTCATAACTATCCTAAGGCCGCCTATCATTCTGTCTGAATATTCAAGCATCATTCTGTGGTCACATGTCAAGAACGGCTCGCATTCAGCAGCATTGATGATTATAGTGTCTATGGTGCCATCATCAGACGATTGTAATTTTGCAAATGATGGGAACGCTCCTCCACCCATGCCTATAATTCCTGCTTCTTTAATTAGTTCGATGATTTTTTCTTTAGATAAGTTTCTAAAGTCACCGTAACCTTCCATTAAAAGTTCACTACTGTTTGGATTGCCTAGTGCTTCTAATTCTTCATCACTTGCTTTTTCAATAGTGATTGAATTAACTAGCCAGCCTCCTGTAGTGTAAACTTTGCCAATATCTCTAACTATACCAGAAATACTTGCATGAACAGGAGCAAATAAAGATGCATCGCTGTCACCAATCTTTTGGCCTTCTCTAACGAAGTCGCCTTTTTTAACAAGCGGCGTACATTCAGCACCAACGTGTTGATTTAGTGGAATAACAACTTTATTAGGCTCTTTTTGCTCTTCAATAGCTTGTTTTTCTGATAATTCCTTGTACTCGGGCATATGAACGCCTCCAGTAAAGGTCTTAAGTATTGACATAAAATCACCCCATTTCACAAATAAATATTATAACATTAAATTCGAATAATATCAAGACTTTGCGCTCACAATAATTAAATCTTTTATCTTCGAATAAAGGTTTTGAAAATTAATCTTGCCATCAAAAATCATATTCTCTTTAAATATTAAAGCATTCTTCTCATATCCAAGTGGTATATATATCTTTTCATCTTGAAGAAAATTATTTATTTCTTTGTATTCTATCTTATTAGTATATAAATTATTAAGTAGAGCCTCATATCTATCGTCTGAGTAGCCCATAAAGTTATTAGCGGATCTATTTGAAAACATATAGCTTAGATCAAAGGCGTTGTTAACTAGGTACTCACCAACATAGATGTCATAGTTCTCATTAAAGCTAATCTCGCTCGCATCCTTTGCAAGCATCTCTACTTTAAAGCCTGCGTTATCAAGCTGTGTGTAAATAATATTTGCAATCGCTCTTTTCTTCGCGTCGTTTTTATTATATAGTATGCTTAGCTTAATAAGCTTATTATTTTCATCGACGTACTGATGATTTTCGTTCTTCTTTATACTTAGCTTAGATAAATCCTCTTTCTCTTTTATATCGTGAAGGCCAAAAATTGATTCTTCAGGATAAAAGCCTTGGCATAAAGCTAAATTGCTTGAGAAAACCTCTTTATTGATCAGTTCCTTATTTATGCTAGCTTCAACTAGCTTTCTTAAGTCAATTGATGGCTTCTTCTTATGGTTAAAGCCAATATAATAAAGCTTATTCGATGGAAATTCAATTACAGAATACTTTGAGCTGTTTAAAAACGCTGAGTAATTTGAATCAAAAGCTGTGTATATATCAAGCTTACCAGTTTCGAATATGCCCTCAATATTAGCAGGGTTCTCTATAACTATGCCTGTAACTGTGTCAATAGATGCTTGACCATTGAAGTAGGACTTGTTTTTCTCTAAGATAAGTAATTTATTGTTCTCATATGACTTAAACTTGAATGGCCCTGTGCCATTAGGCGTGTAATTATTGTAGTCATCTGTTGCTGATATGATAGGAAAAGTTAATTTATACAAATTATTTTGACTTGCACTTGCAAATTTAACTTCTACACTGTTATTATCAAGTCTATTGATAGTGAAATTTGCTGATCCATTAAAAATTTTATTTCCTTCGTCATTTATCAAATTATAATAAAAGGACCTATCCTTATTATTTAAGATATAATTATATGAAAAGATAACATCATCCGCGCTTAAAACTTTGCCATTATGAAATTTAACGCCCTCTCTTAACTTGATTCTATAAGTTCTCTCATCCACCTTTTCTACCGAACTCGCTAGCAAATTATTTAATGATGAATCATCATTGATTTCTAAAAGGCTTGAGTAAATAAGGTCTTTAAAGTAATAATAGTATAGGTTGTCATTAAGTATAGGATTAAATGTCTTAAATGGTGTTAAAGGCAGATTGATATTGCCTCCTTGAGATAGTAGATAAGCTTCACTCGCCTCGTTTTGTGCGCCTTCGTTATCATCAGTTTTCTTGCAAGAAATTAGACTTACGCAAAGCACTAATACTAATATTAATAATATTTTCTTCTTCATTTGCTAAAGTCCTCCAATATACTTGAAAGCTCATCTAGAAAAATTCCATACTTATCCATAAAGTTAATGATATTTCTTGTCAATCTAATTTCTCTTACATATTTTCTTGTCTCTTCGAAATCCACGTAATTATCCATTTCATTTTTATTGTAGCCTTCAGCATTTATCCAGCGCTTAGCATTTTCAGGACCTGCGTTGTATGCAAGGAGCGCATGCTCTTCATCTGAATCCATAAGCTTCATTAAGTATGACAAATAATATGTCCCTAGTCTAATATTGTTATCAGCAGCTTCTATCCTGTAATCATCTATATTTAGCTTGTCCATAAGCCACATAGCTGTCGACGGCATAAGCTGCATAAGGCCTATAGCACCCTTTGATGAAACCGCCGTCTCCTTAAAGCGTGACTCCTTAAATATAACTGCCTTGACAAATGATTTATCTACACCGTATTCTGTAGAGTACTTATCTATGATATCATCATACTTTCTAGGTATAAAATGTAGATAAACTAGCTCAATAACAAAAATTATTAAGAATAGTTTTATTAAAAATTTAATTAGCTTCTTCATTTATTCTCTCCAAAGTTTTCAAGACCTCTATTTTTAAATCAGAATGAGTAGAATTGTTTAATATAATGTAGTCAGCTAACTTAGCCTTTTCATCATTCGTAACACGAGTATCTATCCTAGACACAGCCTCTTCCTTAGTAATATTGTTTCTACTCATAAGTCTTTCAACTTGTATATCTTTATCAATATCTACAAAGATTATGCCTTTTATCTCAATATTTGCTTCATCAAAATATTTTTTCGCTTCAAAAAATACTGGCACTTCGATAAAATTAATGCCATCTACTAGCATATCTTTGATTTTTTTATAAACAAGAGGATGCACAAAGGCTTCCACCTTTTCTTTAAAGGCAGTATCTGTAAATATAGCGCATCTCATCTTATCTTTATCAAGCTTTAAGCCTTCGGTAAAATATTCTTTGCCTATTAGCTCTTTAAAGCTCTTTAAAAATTCTTCATCCTTATATAGCTCCTTCACAACATCATCCGCGCTGATGGTCATATATCCTTCATCAGCAATGATTTTCAATACAGATGACTTTCCCGAAGCAATGGAGCCAGTCAAAATATAATTATTTTGCATCGTACCAATTATCCGCTTGATTGATATCAACTTTTAGATCCATATCAAGGCCATCAATATTTTCCATTAGATCCTTGATTATGTCTTTAACTCTATCCGCTTCTTCTTTCTTTACTTCAACAACGATTTCGTCATGAACAGTTACAATTATATGAGCAGCTATATCTTCTTCTCTAAATTTATTGAATATCTTAACTATGGCGATCTTAATTATGTCCGCGCTTGTGCCTTGTATAGGCATATTAAGCGCAACTCTCTCGCCAAATGCTCTTATATTGTAATTTGAATTTTGAAGCTCTGGTATATTTCTTCTTCTATTGAAAAGTGTCTTTACATAGCCATCTTCCTTAGCCTTTTCAACCACGTCATTCATATACTTGTGAACGCCAGAGAACTTTTCAAAGTAATTATCGATGTATTCTTTTGCTTCTTTTCTTGAAATCCCTAAGTCTTGTGACAATGAATAGTCACTTATACCATAAACAATGCCGAAGTTAACAGCCTTTGCTCTACTTCTGTGCTCACTATCAACCTCGTCAAATGGAATACCAAAGACCTCCGAAGCTGTTTTTCTGTGTATATCTAAGCCCTCTTCAAAAGCGTGAAGCATCTTTTCATCATTTGCAATATAGGCAAGTATCCTTAGCTCGATTTGTGAGTAGTCGCTATCAAGCAGTGTGTAGCCATCCTCGCTCACAAAGGCTTTTCTAATCTTTCTACCAGCCTCAGTCCTTATAGGAATGTTTTGAAGGTTTGGATCTTGCGATGAAATCCTTCCAGTCGCTGTATTTGTTTGATTAAAGTAGGAGTGTATCCTGCCAGTCTCGTCAATTAAGTCCTTAAGACCGTCAATATATGTTGATTTAAGCTTTTGATAAGTTCTGTACTCAACGATTTGATCCGCAATTGGATGCTTATTTGAAAGCTTCTCCAAAACCTCCGCATCAGTCGAATAGCCCGTCTTAGTCTTTTTGATAGGCTTAATACCAAGCTTATCAAAAAGTATTTCACTTAGCTTCTTAGGTGAATTCACATTAAATTCTTCACCTGCTAAGCTAAATATAATTCTTTCCTTTTCCTTAATAAATTCGTCGTATTCCTCTCCAAGCCTTAAAAGTTCATCTCTGTCGACCTTAAAGCCTGTAAATTCCATATCTGCCAAAGCTTCACTAAGCGGAAGCTCTATATCGTAGAAAAGAGTTTTTTCGTCTAGACTGTCAATCTTTCCCTTGAGTATTGGATAAACATCTTTTATAGTCTTGATCTCATTACTTAGGACTTCGCTTGCCACATCCATGTCAATGGCTGAAACCACTTTAGTCCTAATTTTTTCCTTCTTATATATATCGTCAAATGAATTTATTTGTCTTTGCAAATAGTCCATAGCCATGTTTTGTATGCTATAGTTTGATTTGTTTGAATCAATTAAATAGTAGGCGATGGCTGTGTCAAAGGCAAAGTTTTTAATCAATATACCTTCTTTTTGTGCTAAGACATAAGCCTTTTTGATATCGTGTGAAACTTTTTTAATATTTTCATTTTCTAAAATATTTTTAATGCAAGATAAATTATCAGTTTTAATTATATAAACTTTGTCTAGTATAAAACTTATATATAAAATATCTGAAGTGAAGTATTTATCTGTATCAGTAGTGATGTTAAAGATGAATTCATCCTTTATTTTATCAAGAGCTTTTAAATTATCTTCATCAAGTATTTCTACTTCTAAATTATTTTCTGCTACTTCAATTTTTTTACTGCCTTCTAGAGAGTTAAGTCTAGAATTTAGTTCTAATTCTTCAAAAATTTCTCTAAGCGCATCATTGTTAGCATCGTTTATTTTATAATCATCGATGTTCATTGATATATCAACGTCTTTAACTATAGTCGCAAGCTTTTTAGATAGAAAGGCCATGTCCTTGCCGTCTTTTATCCTTTGATTAGTCTTATTATCTTTAAGTTCGTCAATATGCTCATAAAGATTTTCTATAGTTCTGTACTCACTAAGTATTTTTAAAGAAGTCTTCTCGCCAATGCCATAAATACCAGGAATATTATCAGATTGATCACCCATAAGAGCCTTTAAGTCGATAAATTCGTCGGGACTAAGACCATAAACCTCGTTCATCTTTTCTATATTATATGTATCAAACTCACTTACGCCCCTCTTAGTGATGATAACGTCTGTATCGTCCTTAATTAGCTGTAAGTAGTCCTTGTCACCTGTTATAAGCACTTTCTTGACGTTCTTATCATCAATCATAGTCAAAGTGCCTGCAAGGTCATCCGCCTCAAAGCCAGCCTTGTCCAAAACCTTAATGCCCATCTTAGTAAGAATGTCTTTCAGTATTGGGAATTGAACACTTAGCTCATCAGGAAATTTCATTCTATTGCCTTTATAATCATCATAGATATCTTTTCTGAAAGTTTTTTCTTTTCTATCAAATACCACGCAGATGTATTTTGGATCGTAGTCAGACTTAATCTTGTCAAGCATGTTTAAAAAACCATAGATACCGTTAGTAAATATGCCTTTCTTGTTACTCAATAATCTAATTGCATAAAAAGCTCTGTTAAGTAAGCTTGAACCGTCTATAATTACAAAATTTTCCACTATCATCACCTGCTAATATCTTAACATTAAATGAGGTATTTGTCAATTAATTAAGATCACAAATACATTGATTTATAAGCTCATTAAATACTTTTGAGCATAAAAAAAGAAACGTGCAAATACACGTTTCTTCGTGGTGGACCATCAGGGACTCGAACCCTGGACCCACTGATTAAGAGTCAGTTGCTCTACCACCTGAGCTAATGGTCCAAAACTACCTTACCATTATACAACAAGAATTCTAATTTGTAAAGGGTTTTTTTAAAATTTTTTAAAAAATTTAATTTAGTTAAAAGAGACAATAAGGTCTCTTCTAACTAAACAGCCTTATTTAACTTGTGAGTTAATCTACTCATCTTTCTAGCTACTTTATTCTTGTGGAATAAGTTTCTTTGTTCAGCCTTCTTTAATTTTTTATCTATAACTTTAAGTACTTCTCTAGCTTCATCTGTTTTGCCTTCGTTAACCAATAATTCAAATCTCTTTATAAGGTTCTTAAGCTCAGTCTTTCTAGATTTATTTACTAAAGTTTTATTTTTAATAACTGATATTCTTTTCTTCGCAGATTTAATGTTTGCCAATAATCTCACCTCCAAATTTCATAACATTGATATTTTACCATAAATTTATAGAAATAGCAAGACTTTTTTTAAATTTTCTTTATTTTTTCTAAAAAATGTCTTAATAATATAAAATACTTGTAAAATAGCTTTAATTATGCTATAATAAATAAGTCTGGGGGTAGATGAGTCCTGGTGGGCTCTCCGGTCTTCAAAACCGTGCATGTGGGGTTTGTAGCTTCATAGGTGTGTTCGATTCGCACATACTCCCGCCATATATGATTAAACTAGTTTTAGTTTGATCTTTTTTATTGTTTATCTCCCCCATATGTATTATAATATAGATATGAAGGAGTGATTCAATGAGTAAAATACTGAATTTCAAAAATAAGAACGACGATCAAAACGCAAAAGATAATAAATCATATACAAAAACCATTGCAACTAAGCCATACAAATTCACTTACGCTAATTACAAAAGTGGACTTATCCTTTCTTATATATATATAAATGACAAGTCTTATGAGGTGAAGAGCTATTACGAAGCGTATGAGCTTATGCTTAAAATTCTTTCTCAAGATTATGGTGAGGCTATATTAAAATATTTTGATGAAAATGCCTTAAATTCTACTAAGAGCTCTGACTTTACTAGACCTTATAAGTTTATAAGTGTCTATATTGAAACAAAGCTTGAAACGAAAAAGCTGCTTAAGCTAATGGATGAGCTAGCTAAACTTTGCGGCGTTAATTATTATCTATTATCAAATAAAAAGAAACTTAAGATTAATAGCGCAAACGAAAGATATATCTCCTGGCTAAGCTACTCAAGCATTAGCACTAAGGACGATGCGGCTCTTAAAAAGATGAGCGAAGATGAAATTAAAAACAATTTTGCGAGTGATCTTGTCTTTGGAACGGCTGGCCTTAGGGGTAAGCTTGGTCTCGGCACAAACATGATGAACGTCTACACAGTTAAACTTGCTGCCAAAGCCATTGCCCTAGTATTAAAAGAAAAATTTGATGCGCCATCTGTTGTCATTGGCTACGATACAAGACATATGTCAGAGGGCTTTGCTCATCTTAGCAAAAACATCTTCACAAATGAAGGCATAAAGGTATATCTATTTGATGAGGCTCTTCCAACGCCTTTCGTGAGCTACGGCATAAGGCATTACAAGGCATCTGCTGGGGTTATGGTTACTGCGAGCCACAATCCAAAGGATTACAACGGCTACAAGGTCTACAACGAGCACGGATCTCAAATACTTGAGGAAATGGCTGAGCTTGTGCAAAGCAAGATGAAATCTGTAAACTTTGATAAAATTTCTATTAGAGAGAAAAATGATAAATATCTAAAAATGATTGACGATGAATTTTTTGACTCTTATTATAAGGACCTCTACTCTATCAAAATGGATGTAGATATGGATAAAAATATAAATTTTGTCTACACACCTCTTAATGGTACTGGTCTTAAGCCTATTGTCAAAGTGATTAAGGACTTTGGCTTCACAAATTATCATATACCTAAAATTCAAGAGCATCCTGACCCTGACTTTACTAGCTGCCCTTACCCTAATCCTGAGTTTAAAGAAGCATTTAACGAGGCTATAAAGCTTGCGAAAGAAAAAAATGCTGACGCGATATTCGCAAGCGACCCTGATTGCGACAGAATTAATATGGCTGTGAAAAAAGATGATGAATATATGATTTTGGATGGCAACAGAGTCGGAGCTCTTATGCTTGACTTTATTCTTAATCATACAAAAGTGTCAAAAACTTCATATCTTGTTAAGTCCATCGTTACATCAGATTTTGCGAAAGCCATTGCCGAGGACCATGGTCTTGAATCGGCTGACGTTTTGACCGGCTTTAAGAATATCTGTAAGCTTGCTAATGACTTTGAAACTGTGAGTGACAAGCACTTTTTATTTGGCTTTGAAGAGAGCATCGGCTATGTCTATAGAGATTTTGTAAGAGACAAAGACGCTGTTAACGCCTTTATGATTCTTATTCAAATGACTGCTTATTATAAAAAGCAAAATATAAATATCTTGGATCATTTAAATAGTCTTTACGAAAAGTACGGCTACTTCGTTCAAGCGCAAGAGTCCATAGTCTTTGAAGTACTTGACGGCAAGGACAAGATGGCTAAAATTATGGATAAGTTCAGAAAAAATTACAAGACGGGGATCGATAGGCTTAAATTTATTAAGAGAGTCGACTACTTAAATGATGAAACTGGTCTAGATAAGTCAAACGTGCTTAAGTACTACATCGATGACTACTCATGGATAGCAATCAGGCCATCGGGTACTGAGCCAAAGATTAAGTTCTATTTCTCGATAAGAGCAAATAATGAAGCTGAAGCAAAAAAAGAATTAGATAGAATTAAAACTATTGTTTTAGAAAAAATAAAATAATTTTACATTATAAATGGCTATGAAATCAATCATAGCCATTGTTTTTTATATTCAATTAGTCTTCTATAAGTGCGTCTAGCTCCTCAAGTCTATCTATCCAAGCAAGATCGTCTTTATCTTGCTTCTTTGCTTTTTTATGCTTAGTATCTTTATCATTATTAAATAAAGATAGAAGTAATACTATAGGGAAAAACACTATCATAAAGATTACTTTTACGAATCCAATTAAGATCTTAATAATCATAAGCCTACTTCTCCACTACTTCCGAAACATTGTCGCGCTTAATTACTTCAAAGGTCTTGTCGCCAATGTTCGATAGATACTTTGAGTGCGTAACCATGATTATCTGCCTGTTGAAGCTTTCGCTTACCTTGGATAAAAATTCAGCAACATTGTAGATGTAGTCTTCTGAAACGAATTTTGCTGGCTCGTCAAGCAGTATCGGTCCTTCAATCTTGGGATTAAAAACCTCTATCATGGCGAAGCGCAGTGCAAGTGAGATTATATCAACATAGCCCCCGCCTCTTTGCTCTTGTGGGTCTGTCATGATCTTCTCGCCATCGACCTCGTCTTCTAGAAAAAAGTCAACAGCTACCTTACCATTGATACTTTTCTCTTCTATAACGAACTTGCTTTGCGAAACAAATATCTCGTGAAGCGCGCCCGTAACCATATTCTCAATGCTCTTTATAGCTTGTTTCCTAGCGTAGTCACTCGTCTTTTCTAAAAGCAGCTTGGTCTTTTCGAAAATCATGTTCTTCTCGTCAAGGCGCTCTGCCTCTTTCGCAAGCGATGCCTTCTTCTCAAGGAGCATCTCTTTCTTGGTCTTGTCTTGCAAAATCTTGTTCTCTAGAGACTTATTAAATTTTTTAATTCTGTCTATCTCTAAAGCGTAATTATTCATTGTCTTTCAAAAGCTCCTCTGCCTTAGTAATGTCTGTAGCTATTTTATTTTCTAAATTCTTTATCTCTGCTTCAAGATTTTCTGGCTCAATACCAAGCGCTTTTATCTCTTTAAGGATATTCTCCCTATCATTAAGAAGTATATTAAGCCTTTCTTCGTACTTAACCTTATTCAGTTTTGCCTTGTCTAAACTGTCCTTCAAGGCCTCAAGTCTACTTGTATAATCCATAATATCACCTTTATAAATATTCTTTAACTATCATGTCAATATGTGCCTTATCAACGTCCGAGTTGCAATATGGGCACTTCTTTAGCTTTATTAATAGCTCTGTATACTCTTTTAAGTCTCTGTTTAGATTTTCATCGTTATCCTTAATAAAGTATCTACCCTTGTCAATGGATGCTGATACATCATCCAAACGCTTTTTGAGTTCATTTAGCTTAGTAAATGCATTTAAGTTTTTGACTATGGTATTGTCAATGTCGAGCTTTTCTGTTATATTTTTACTTTTCTTGTAAATAGCCTCAGTATTATTAATTTCATTTTTAATCTTATCGAGCTTTGTCTTGTAATTTTTGTAGCTTTCCAAAACTTCGTAAGCCTTCGCCGTGCTCAATATAAGCGCTTCGTTTGATAACACTTTGTCGAAGTCCTTTATTCTTTCAAGTAAATAGTCTTTATTTTGCTTATTATCATCAAGTCTAGCTTTAAGTGAATTTATCAGCTTTAATTTTTCTACTGAGTCTTCTATATTCTTAGTAATTTCCTCTCTATCCTTAAGTAATTTTTCTTCCTTTTCAATATCCTTATATGCTAATATCTTTTCATCAAGCTCTTTAATCTCTTCATTTATTCTCTTGATATCAGACTTTTGCGATTTTATATCCTTGTTCGTATCGTCAATGGCTTTGTCAACAACATCTAAATTATACATCTTGCCGATAAGGGCCGACTTTTGTGTCGCTGTGAAGCTAAACATAAAGGGTCCATCGTGCTGAAACTGTATATTGAAGTTTATATCATTAGACTTATCAAGCGTAATCTTTTTTATCTTCATCACGTTTGATACTTCAGGTGGAAGCCCTGTTCTTAAGCTGTTAAACTCTTGAACTTCGCCAGTCTTTTCATTGTAAATAATGTATAGATTTTCTTTTTTTGAGCGCTTTCTTTCAACCGAGTAGTCATTGTTAAAGTAAAGTCTGACTGAAACAAAGTCTTCGTTGTTCCTTAGCATGCCCATGCCTTGTGGCTCATTAAAAAGTACCCAGCGTATCGCTCTTAGTATAGCTGTCTTGCCATTGTCAGATGGTCCGACGATGACGTTTAGTCCATCATCAAAGTCAAGCGAAGTGAATTTATGCGACTGAAAATTTATTAGATCTATCTTATTAATCTTGACCATGAATATCTTCCTCCGCTTTCTCTAAACGCTTCTTCGCCTCATTTATAACTTCTTTTTCAACGCCTTCAGCCTTGATAATCTCTTCGAAAACGCTATAGTAGTCATACTTATCAAAGTCAGCAGCTTTTTTTATGGTGTTCTCAAAATTAAGAACTTCTAATTTATCATTCTTGTGCTTTTCGATATACTCTCTATCTAAGACCTCATATCCAGGTTTTGCGCACTTTACATCAATAAGCTCAATCTTTGGCTTTAGATCATCATTGATCTTGATTAAGGCATACTGAGGCATCCTCTTGTACTCTTCAGTAGTGTTTGAGCACCTTGTAAGTGAACCTGGATTTAAAAAGGTCCTGCCATTGAGACTAATTATGCCAAAGCCTGTATGATAGTGGCCTGAAAGTGTAAGGTCGGCCTTAGTATTGATTATATCAGTAACAACAGTGTGTTCTATCTCTTTTATAAATGGCTTTTCTAATAGCATCCCATGAACAACATTGATTAGAAACTCGCCATCTTTCTTATCATATTCACTTAATAAATAGGCTTCTTTATCTTCAGCGTCCATCTTGTATATATATGGCGTGCCTATGATTTTAATGCTATTACCATTAGCAAAGTTCTCTTCAATGGTACTTTCTCTATCAAGCATCTTAACTACGCCAAATGACTCGAGTAAGCCTAAATGCGTTCTAGGAAGCGTATCAGGATTACGCCCATAGATGTCGTGATTGCCGCTAACGATGTAAAATTTTATATTATGCTCTTTTAAATAAAAAAGAATCCTATTAAATTTGACAAGACAAATAGTTGAAACGGTTGGAGTATCAAAAAGATCTCCACCGTGAACTATAAAATTAACATTGTTTTCAACTGCAAAGTGAGCAGTTTCGTCAATCTTATTAATTACCGTTTCAAAATAATTATCAAGTCTATTTATAGGATTTTTTTCTTTTATATGTGTATCTGTTATAAATACAAATTTCATTATATCAACTTATTCTTCTGTGTTTTGTTCTGCTTCTTCTACAGCTACTTCGTCTTCTCTTTTGCAAGCTTGTCTAACCTTTAATGCTATCTCTTCCATAAGCTCAGGTTTTTCTTTGAATAATTGTTTAACATTTTCTCTTCCTTGACCAAGCTTTTCGTCATTGTATGAGAACCATGCACCAGCCTTGTCAACTATACCTTTGCTAACCGCAACATCCAAGATATCACCTTCCTTGGATATTCCTTCACCATACATAATATCAAATTCAACTACCTTAAATGGAGGAGCAACTTTGTTCTTAACAACTTTAACACGAACTTTATTACCTATGATTACATCCTCTTTTTTACCACCTGCGGAAGTCTCTTCTTTTTGCTTGATTACATCAAACTTTCTTATATCAAGTCTAACTGATGAATAGAACTTCAACGCCTTACCACCAGTAGTTGTTTCAGGGCTGCCAAACATGACCCCAATCTTTTCTCTTAATTGGTTAATAAATATTACTGTTGAATTTGTTTTTGATATAACACCAGAAAGCTTTCGCATTGCTTGTGACATAAGTCTTGCTTGTAGACCTATAGTCGCATCCCCCATAGCTCCTTCGATTTCAGTCTTAGGTACAAGGGCTGCAACTGAGTCAACAACAACTAGATCAACAGCACCGCTCCTAACAAGTGCTTCAGCAATGTCAAGACCTTGTTCACCATTGTCTGGTTGAGACACTATGAGCTTATCGATGTCAACACCCAAGTTTCTTGCATATTGAGGATCCAAAGCGTGTTCTGCGTCTATGAAAGCAGCTGTGCCGCCTTTCTTTTGACATTCTGCTATTACATGTAGTGTTAAAGTAGTCTTACCACTTGATTCTGGTCCGTAAATCTCGATGATTCTTCCCTTTGGTATACCACCAATGCCTAAAGCCATGTCAAGTGACAAGCAGCCAGTTGGGATGCTTTCAATATTAAGCTTAGCGTGGTCGCCAAGTCTCATTATTGAGCCCTTGCCAAAATCTTTCTCAATCTTTTTCAAAGCTTCATTAAGAGCTTTTTCTTTTTCGTTCATGTCCATTTTTTCACCTCTATTATTTACTTATTATTTCTAATATTAAATCGATTAAATCGTTCTTCGCTTCTTCTATTATATCACATCTTGAGCCGCTGTAAATCTTTTTATGTAAATATTGATGATTTTTATAGCTTAGTCCATAGTAAACAAGCCCAACTGGAATCCCGTCATATGATGTTGGTCCAGCGCTTCCTGTTATAGCATAGACAATGTCACTAGCGAAGAGCGCCTTAGCTCCATCAAGCATGGCCGATAGTACTGCGATAGATACTGGAGTATATTTATCAATCAAGTCGCTAGCCACCTTTAGTGTATTTATCTTAACCGATGATTGATATGAAACCAATGTTCCGCAAAAGACATCTGATGCGCCAGCTACCTTAACTAGCTCGCTCGATACAAGGCCTCCTGTTATTGATTCAGCGCCTGAAATGCTTAAATTATTTTCTTTTAATATTTCAATAATCTTATTGCATTGTTCCATTGAATACTTCCCTATTTTTATATAGATAATTTATCATTGATAAGACTGTTAGTGCTACGGATATATATAGCAAAACTTTTCCTATTATATACATTTTACCACTAATCAAGATTATTGTTAAAAAGAAAAATATCACTGAAAAAAACTGTGTTGTCGTCTTAAGCTTACCGAAGATATCGGCTGCTATGGATATATTTTTCTTTGCAGCAAGCATCCTAAAGCCCGAGATAAGTAATTCTCTAAATAAAACTACTATGACTACCCATGGCTCAACGAAGCCCCTTTCTATAAACATGATGAAGGCGCTTAGTACAAGGATCTTGTCTGCTATGGGGTCTATGAACTTACCAAAATCGGTAATCATATCGTACTTTCTGGCTATATGTCCATCAAGAAAATCACTAAAAGATCCCAAAAGGAATATTGCAAGACTTGATATGCCGCTTTGATCATAGTAACAGCTTATTACAAAAAATGGTAATAAGAATATCCTAAACATTGTAATTTTATTTGCTAGGTTCATAAATTTCACCTCTTAAGTCATAGTCAAGTGCTTCTGTAATCTTGACATCTACAAAACTACCTGGGCTTAGCTCCTCATCGCTACTTAAGTAAATTACTCCATCGACATCAGGAGCATCCATAAAGCTTCTTAAAGTGTATTCGCCAGCTTCACCGTCTTCAACTAAGCACTTCATAACTGTTCCCACTCTCTTCTCAAGACTCTCTCTGGAAATATCCATTTGCGCATCCATAATCTCGTCTCTTCTACTTCTCTTAGTCTTTTCATCAAGCTTCTCGCTAAAAGAGTAGCTCCTTGTGCCTTCTTCATCACTATATTCAAAGACGCCAAGCTTATCGAATTTTTCTTTTTTAATAAAATCAAGTAGCTCTTCAAAATCCTCTTCTCTTTCGCCTGGGAAGCCAACTATGAAGGTAGTTCTTAAAACTAAATCATCTATATTAGTCCTTAGTTTTGTGATTAAATCATGAATTTCATCTTTATTGATATGTCTATTCATCATCTTAAGAACGTGGTCTGATGCGTGTTGAAGTGGTATATCCATATACTTAAGTATCCTATCTGATGACTTAAATGTTTCGATTAATTCATCAGTAATATTATCTGGATATAGATACATAATTCTTATCCAAGGCATTTTAGTCCTTTCAAGCATCGCTTTTAAAAGCATATCTAAAGATGGCCTTGAGTATATGTCCATGCCGTAATCTGTTGTATTTTGCGCGATAAGTATAACTTCTCTCGTGCCAAGCTTGTATAAGTGATTAATCTCATTAACTATGTCATCAATGGACCTCGATCTAAGTCTGCCTCTAAGCTTTGGTATTATGCAGTAAGAGCAGTTATTGTTACAGCCCTCAGCTATCTTGACGTATTCAGTAATGTCTGCTGCATCTTTCTCTATATATTCAATATCTGCGTTGATGTTATCGATGTAGACATCATCATTATTATCTTCGTATTCTTTAATTATTTCGGAAATATTTTGAAAATTACCTGTACCAACTATTATATCTATCTCAGGAATCTCTTCTTTTAACTCTTTTGAGTATCTTTGAGCAAGGCAGCCGCTAACTATAATCTTGGCGCCTTCCTTTTTTTGATTAATCATATCAAAGATAGCCTCTATCGACTCTTCCTTCGCTGCATTTATAAAAGAACAAGTGTTTATGATTATATAATCAGCTTCATTTGGATTATTTATTATAGTGTAGTCATGATTCTTTAATTTATATGCCATAGTTTCTGAGTCTACATCGTTTTTCGAGCATCCCATAGTAAGTATAAATACTTTATTCAAGTCCGTCACCGCTTTCACCGTATAAATTTTCTAAGTCTTCCTCTTCAATAAGTACTTTTCTTGGCTTTGATCCATCGTAGCCGCTAACAACGCCCATCTCTTCCATTTGATCGACGATTCTCGCGGCACGTGAGTAGCCTATCTTAAGCTTTCTTTGTAAGTATGATATCGACGCTTGTCCATCAGCTACAACAAGCCTAACTGCTTCATCATAAAGTTCATCCTTATCATCTTGCATTGTTTGGCTAGTGTTATTTGTTGTGATGGATTCAACCGCTTCTTGATTGTAGTTTGCTTCACCTTGATTTCTGATGAAGTCGCAAACACTCTTAACCTCTTTATCGCTGACAAAGGCGCCTTGAACTCTGATTGGCTTTGATAAATTCGATGGGTAATAAAGCATATCGCCCTTGCCTAGTAGTTTTTCTGCACCGCTCATGTCAAGTATAGTTCTTGAGTCTATTTGCGAGGAAACTTGGAAGGAAATTCTCGAAGGTATATTCGCCTTTATTGTTCCTGTAATTACATCGACCGAAGGTCTTTGTGTCGCTACAATTAGGTGCATGCCCGCCGCTCTCGCCATTTGAGCAAGTCTACAGATAGCATCTTCGACCTCTGTTGCAGCAACCATCATTAAGTCAGCAAGCTCGTCTATAATTATAACGATTTGAGGCATCTTTTCAGTGATAGTATCAAGCTCGTTATAGCTTTGCATGTCCTTAACATTGTTCTTTGCGAATAATTGGTACCTTCTCTCCATCTCTTGAACAGCCCAATTTAGTGAGAATTGCGCCTTTTTAGCGTTTGTCACTACTGGTATCAATAGATGAGGTATATTGTTATAAACGTTTAATTCAACAACTTTCGGGTCAATCATGATTAATTTAACTTCATCAGGTCTTGCCTTGTAAAGTATACTCATGATTATGGTGTTGATACAAACACTCTTACCTGAACCCGTTGCCCCTGCTATAAGTAAGTGAGGCATATTGGCGATAGAACTGATGATGGTATTGCCTGTAACATCTTTTCCTAGAGCAAGCGGCAATTTTGATTTTAGATTTCTAAATTCATCGCTATCCAAAATTTCTTTTAGTAGAAGTGTATCCTTATGCTTATTAGGCACTTCTATGCCGACTGCGCTCTTGCCTGGTATAGGCGCAAGTATCCTTATATCAGTCGTTGCTAGTGCTAGAGCTAAGTTATCTGATAGGCTTAGTATCTTACTTACCTTTACGCCAGCTGCTAGACTTATTTCATATGAGGTAATAGTCGGACCGCTGTTAACGCCAATTACCTTTGCATCGACGCCAAAGTTATTAAGTGTATCTTGAATAATTTTGATATTGTCCTTAATCTCTCTGCCCTTTGAGTTAGTGTTACTTACTTCAACTTCTTTTAGAAGATTTAGTGATGGAAATTCGTAATGAATTATGTCTTCATTATGAATTTCTTTTTCTATATCAATTTCTCCACCAGTATCTTCTGTCTTTTCACTTTCTTTTTTACTAGGCTTAGCTTTTCTCTCAGGCTTTTTATCCTCATTTGCTTTTTTATCTTCACTTGGCTTATCAATTGTGTCAAGGCTATTAGCCCTTGATGAGTCATTAATATTTATATCGAAAAGACCATCATCAAGGCCTTCAATCTTAATATCGTTATGACTTGAAGTCTTATTATTAACATTGTCTATAGCTTTTACATCATCTTCGTCATTAAATATGTCATCAGAAGACATTATCTTTCTGTTCTTCTTCTCTTCTCTCTTTACTTTAATCTTCTCTATGCTATTTTCAACGCCATCTTGAAGCTTATTCATAGTATTATCTGTTGTTTTAACTATATCAGCTCTGTTGATGCTAGTTAATGTATATATGTTAATTATGTTGATAATAACTAGAACGATAACTGTTCCAACGCCACCAAAAAGCCTGTAGAACAAGTAACCTACTACTCCGCCTATAAGCCCGCCTGAGTTTAATTCACTTGCTAGCTCTGTCGCTTGTGAGACGTGCGAAGAGAATGAGCTCATGACTACTGTCGATGAGTCGAATATAACTAAAAGGCTTAGGAAGACTATGCTTAAAGATATAATCAATTTGCTAGCATATTTCCTCGACTTTGGTATTAATAATACTAAAGATATTGCCATTAAATAGAATAAAAATATATTGTATCCAATAGAAAAAAGGTAGACAAGACTGCTCTTTATCCATCTGCCAAAAACACCAGTTGCATCACTATTTGCAAAAATTAGCAAAAATATGGACGCAAAAAGTATTATAAGACCAGATATCAATAAAGATTCGTTCTTATCTACCTTTTTATTTGTTTTACTCTTAGTTCTTTTGTTTGTTCTTTTATTTGTAGTTCTCATACAATCCCTTCGCTTATATATCTTTTATATAAAATTTAATACTATACAAATAATACCTAGTACAACTAAGTAATATGAAAATACATGGAATTTTTTCTTTTTAATAAGCACTTTTATTAATCTGATCGCTAAAACTCCAGTTATGAAGCTCACAATAAGTCCAACAATCGCATTTATGTCGAAGCTTACTTGTGATCCTTCTTTGAATATGTCTTTTAAACCTAGTATAAAGCCGCCAAGCATGGCTGGTATAGCTAGTAGAAAAGAAAAATCTACCGCATCCTTCTTATTTATTCCCAATATGTGTGAGATAAATATAGTTGAGCCTGATCTTGATATGCCTGGTAGTGCTGCAACGCCTTGAACTGCTCCTATAGCAAGCACTTTAGGCACGCCAGCATTTGTAATTCTCATAGTATTTTTGCCATGAATATTGATGTCGATGAAGTATATCATAAAGGCTGTTATTATAAAGCATAGTCCTATGATTAATGAAGACATGTATAATTGATCCAAATACTTCTCTATAAATAAAGCGATGATAACTGTAGGTATAGTCGCTAATATAATGTATAGAGCTAGTTTTTGATAGTGGTTTAGCTCGATCTTTTCTCTTTTTATTAAAGAGCCAAGCATTTTGAAAAACTCCACGATCATGTTTATAACTTGTTTATGATAAACAAGTAAAATAGAAAGCAATGTTCCGAAGTGTAAAACTTGCGAGAAAAATACATTACCTTCTTTTACATTAAATAATATTTGTAGTATGGCCAAGTGGCCTGATGAGCTTATTGGTAAAAACTCTGTTATGCCTTGAACGATAGCGAGTATTATTGCTTTAAATAATGTCATTATTTTACTCCTGTCGAACCAAAGCCGCCATCTTGTCTTTCAGAGTCTGAAAGCTCATCTACTTCTTCAAAATCTATCTTTTCGTACTTAGATAAAACCATTTGAGCGATTCTCATACCATTCTCAATAGTAAAATCTTCTTTAGAAAAATTTATTAGAGGAACCTTTATTTCACCTCTGTAATCACTGTCAATAGTGCCTATACCGTTGACAAGACCAATGCCGTGCTTAATACTAAGGCCCGATCTTGCTCTGATTTGAACCTCGTAAGAGGAAGGTATCTCTAGATAGATACCTGTACTTACTAGTTTGAACTCGCCTGCCTTTAATACAAGGTCCTCATCAAGTGAAGCTCTTATATCTACGCCAGCAGAGTTTTCTGTTTGGTATTTTGGTATATCGTTTTTACTCTTATTTATTATCTTAACTTTTACCATCTTTTTATCCTAATTATTTAGATTCTTCTTCTGAATTTTCTACTAATGCTTTTCTTGATAGGTTGATTCTACCTTGTTCGTCAATAGATGTAACCTTAACCATGATTTCGTCGCCTAGCTTTAATACATCTTCAACTTTGTTTACTCTGTCTTTTGAGATTTGTGAGATGTGTAGTAAGCCTTCTTTGCCGTTTAATACTTCAACAAAGGCACCGAAATTAGTTATTCTATTAACCTTACCAAAGTAAACTTCGCCAACTTCTACTTCTTTAACGATGTCTTCAATCATCTTCTTAGCGCCGTTAACGCCATCCATAGTATCAGCTGAGATGTATACGTCACCGTCATCAGTGATATCAATCTTAGCGCCTGTTTCTTCGATAATCTTGTTAATTACCTTTCCGCCTGAGCCGATAACATCTCTAATCTTGTCTGGATCAATCTTGATAGTTGCAATCTTTGGAGCGTACTCGGATAATTCTGCTCTTGGTGCATCGATAGCTGATCTGATTACATCAAGTATTTGGAATCTTGCTGCCTTTGCTTGTTCTAGAGCAACTTTCATTATCTCTTCATCTATACCTTGAACCTTGATATCCATTTGCATAGCTGTGATACCGTCCTTAGTACCAGCTACTTTAAAGTCCATGTCGCCAAGGTGGTCTTCAAGACCTTGTATATCTGTTAATATCTTAGTAGTTTCTTCTGACTTAATAAGTCCCATGGCAATACCTGCTACTGGTTTTTTAATAGGTACACCCGCATCCATAAGAGCTAGTGTTGAACCGCAGATACTTGCTTGTGATGAAGAGCCGTTTGAGCTTAGTACTTCTGATACAAGTCTAATTGTGTATGGGAAGTCTTCAAGTGAAGGTATAACTGGAACTAGAGCTCTTTCAGCAAGTGCTCCGTGACCAATTTCTCTTCTACCAGGGCTTCTAAGCGGTCTAACGTCTCCTACTGAATATGGTGGGAAATTGTATTGATGCATGTAGTGTTTTTCGCCTTCTTCAACTAGGCCGTCTTGTGATTGGCTGTCGCCGAATGAGCCAAGTGTAGCTATAGTTAATACTTGAGTTTGACCTCTTTTAAATAGTCCTGATCCGTGAGCTCTTGGTAATAAGCCAACTTCAGCAGAAAGTGGTCTGATTTGTTCAGTATTTCTTCCGTCTGGTCTTAAGTTTCTTTCAAGTATACCTTTTCTGAACTCTTCACTTGTAATATCGTCAATAGTCTTTAGTATGCTCTTTTGATCATCTGGATACTTTTCAAGATATTTATTTACTATAGTATCCTTAAGTGATTCACTATTTTCTATTCTTTGAACCTTATCAGCTTCAAATATAGAGTTTTTAATATCTTCTCTGAATTCTTCATCTATTTCTTTAAAAATTTCTTCTTTAGCTTCAAATTTTTCGAACGAATATTTTTCTTTGCCTATCTTTTTAATGATTTCTTCTTCAAATGCACATACTTCTTTGATAGCTTCATGTCCTTTTAGTATAGCCTTAATCATTTCTTCTTCAGAAACTTCATTTGATCCTGATTCAACCATCATGATGGCGTCCTTTGTTCCTGATATACATAGGTTTATGTCTGACTTTTCCATCTCTTCTTGAGTTGGGTTGATTACATATTCTCCATCTATAAGTCCAACGTAAACTGCTGCAGTTGGTCCGTTAAATGGTATGTCAGAAATACATAGAGCTACTGATGAACCAATCATCGCAGCGATTTCTGGACTATTGTCAGGGTCTACTGAAAGAACTGTTGCTATAACTTGTACATCATTAAAAAAGCCCTCAGGAAATAAAGGTCTAATTGGTCTATCAATCAGCCTTGAAGTTAAAACTGCTTTCTCTGAAGGTCTTCCCTCTCTCTTTATATATCCTCCTGGTATCTTACCAACAGAATAAAACTTTTCTTCGTAGTCTACACTTAGTGGGAAGAAGTCTACCCCTTCTCTAGGTGCTTTTGTGCTTGTCGCATTAACTAAAACGTAAGTATCTCCATACTTAACTAAGCAAGAACCACCAGCTTGCTCGCACATCTTTCCTGTTTCAATTTCTAAAGGTCTACCTGCTAAGGTAGTTTTAAAATTTTCTTGCATCTCACATCTCCTTTAATCTAACAAAAGAGCGGGATAGCCCCGCCCTCTTTATCCTCTGATATTTAATCTTTCTATCAATTCACGATATTTGTTAATATCAGTGTCATACAAATATTTTAGAAGACCTTTTCTCTTACCAATCATTTTAAATAATCCTCTTCTTGAGTGATGGTCTTTCTTGTGTGTCTTTAAGTGTTCTGTAAGATCATTGATTCTCTTAGTAAGTATAGCTATTTGTACTTCTGTAGAACCAGTGTCTCCTTCATGCATTTTAAAATCGTCAATGATTTTTGATTTTTCTTCTTTTGTTAACATTTAATGTTTCCCCCTTAATAATATTTGCCTCAGCCAAGTGTATCGACGGGAACGATATACGTAGCATAAGGTACCTATATTAGTATATCATGAACTTTAGCATTTGTAAAGCATTTTATACTCATAATTATAAATAATCTTCAAAATTTTTCGCAAAATTAATATCGCTTCTAATCTGTTTAAATAAATCATCCTTGTCAGCAAAGTTTAACATATCTCTAATCCTATAGATGAAATATAATCTAACTGTGTCATCATATATATCATCATCGAAGTCAAATATGTTAGTCTCAACACTAACAAAGTCTTCGTTAAAGCTTAGGTTTTTGCCTACACTAGTAACTGATTTATAAATACGGTCCTTGATCTTAATCTTTGTTACATATACGCCTTGATACGGAATGATGTAGCCTGTATTAATATTGAGGTTTGCAGTTGGTATGCCGACCGATGAGCCAAATCTTTTGCCGTGAATAACCTTTGACTTTATTGAGTAGTACCTCGATAAGTCTTTGTTTGCACTCATCACTTCGCCTGACAGTATTAACTTTTTTATATTGCTCGATGAAATCTTTTGCATCTCTTCATCAAGTTCAAAATTTAATACTACTGCTTCGCCGCCTGCCTCTTTCATCATCTCTTTAAGAAGTGCAGTGTCCCCAAGTCTGTCTATACCAAAGGTATAATCTTCACCCGAGTAAGTCCTAATCGCATTTAATCTATTTAGTAGTATCTCCTTGACAAAAGCTTTTGGATCTGTTCTTTTAAGCTCATCCGTAAAGTCAATTAGATAAACAGTATCTATGCCAAGCTCTTCAAGTATCTTAATCTTGTCATCAATTGGCGTGATGCTCTTAGCGCCTTTAAAGTCAAGCAGCAAAACAGCTGACTCTAGCTTATCTCTTCTAGCATCACTTATGCAGCTCTTAATTATTTTTAAGTGACCTAAGTGCATGCCATCGAAGTAGCCAAGCGCTATATAGCATTCTTCACTTCTAAACTCATCTTTTAAATTAATTATCCTCATATTTATAAACCTTTTTCATATAAATATTTTTTCTGCCATTCTCATCTTTTTTCACATAGCCAATGCCGCAGAATTTATCAGCACAGTAAACCTTGTATTGCTCTTCATTGTAGGCATCATTAACATATGAGTTCATGCCGTTTTGAACCGCCTTAAACCTCTTTTCGTGAAGCTTTATGACTGGCAAATCTATAAGCGTATCTACTGGAATAAGATCATCTTCATCTATATCGTCTATGCATATGGCCTCGTCAATATTTAATGGGCCGCTGTAGTACCTCATAAGGTAATCGATATACGATATAGTCCCTAGTCTTTGTGCTATATCAAAGGCAAGAGTCCTTATATAAGTTCCAGTAGAAACCTCGCTCATGACTATGGCGTATGACTTTTCCTTATTAAACTTCAATAGTCTGTTCTTATAAATTTGAACAGTTTTTGCTCTTGAAGCAGTGTCTACGTCAATATTTTCTCTCGCTAGCTTATACATAGGAACGCCATCAATCTTCTTTGCTGAATACTTTGGTGGAACTTGCTCGTATGCACCTTCCATCTCTTCTAATACTCTTAGTAAATCATTCTTTTCAAAGTTCCATGCCTCTTCATCGCTAATCTCTGACTCGGCGTCTAAGGTCTCTGTAGTTTTACCAAAAATTATTCTATATATATAGGCCTTTTTATCAAAGCCTAAGTAATCTATAAACTTAGTTGCCTCTCCAAGCGCTATAGGCAAGACGCCAAAGGCCATGGGGTCTAAGGTTCCTACGTGTCCAGTCTTCATCTTGCTAAGCTGCTTCACCTTGTTTGTGTAGTATCTACTGGACTTTCCCTTCTCCTTAAACACGTTGACTACGCCACTAATTTGCATCGTCTACATATCCTTTCAGCTTTTTAATTAGCTCGTCAAGCTCTCCCTTGTACGTTAAACCCGCAGCGTACTTATGTCCGCCGCCATCAAAGTCCTCACCAATGCTGCCTACATCGTATTTATACTTGCTTCTTAAAGAAACTTTGTAAATGTCCTTTACTTCTTTGATTATGGCTATCATGTCATAATCTTCAAGGCCTTGTAGAAAGGCAAGTATATCGTCCGTATCGTCTCTACTAGTCTTAGTCTTGTTAAAATCATCATTATCTAAGACAAGGTAGGCAAAGTCTTTATAGAAATTAATCTTATTTATAGCGAGCTTATATAGCTCAAAAATATTTTTATTCATGCTTCTATAAAGCTTGATATTGATTTCATTTATATCGATGCCGTAGCTCATAAGCTTAGAAACTTTTTGCATAGTGTCGTCACTTGTCGATGAGTACATAAACCTGCCAGTGTCAGTATCTATGCCAATGTAGAGCATAGTAGCTACTTCTTTGTTCATAGGAAGCTCAAGCTCTTTTATGATGTCGTATACTATCTCTGCGCTGGATGAATACTCTTCTAAAACGTAGTTTATATCGCCAAAATACTTATTGCTCTTGTGGTGGTCTATGTTAATAACTTTCTTCGCTTTTTTAAGATTATCTTCATTAAGAAGCCTTCTCTCATCAGCGCAGTCAATAACCATGAGCAAATCGCACTCGCTCATGCTTTCTTTGTAATACTTTTTTTCCTCAATAAAGATGTATTTGCTAGGAATGTCATCTGGCTTTATTATATTTATAGTCTTTTTCTTATACTTTTCTTTTAGTGATAGATAAAGGCCAAGCGTTGAGCCCATGTTGTCCCCGTCTGGAGACTTGTGAGAGATTATATTTATGCTATTAGCTTCTTCTATAGCTAGACCAATATCTTTTATGCTGTGATTATTCTTCATCTGCATCTAACTCTTTGTTTGCTTTTTCTTCACTCTCTGAATTTAATTTATTTAAAATCTTTTGTATCTCAATACTATATTCAACGCTCTCATCAATTTTAAATCTTAATTCAGGCACTTGTCTTATCTCTAAAACCTTTGCAAGACGAGATCTGATATAGCCTTTAGCATTTTCTAAAGCATCAAGAGTGTCTTCTTTAGTCTTTTGACTGCCATATATCGAAAAATATATAGTGGCAACCGATGTATCGTTACTTAGCTCAACTTTAGATACGCTAGTCATTGGATCAATCCTAGGATCCTTAAGTCCTTCAATTAATAACTCTGATACAATTCTTTGTATCTCAGCTTGTAATCTATATAATCTTTTCTTGTCCATAGTATCACCTAATTATGCTTTTATTTCTTCAATGATGTAGGCTTCCATTTCGTCGCCTTCCTTGACATCGTTGTAATTATCAAGGCCTAGACCAGCTTCATAACCAGTGGCAACTTCTTTAGCATCATCTTTAAATCTCTTTAATGAAGAGATGCCTCCGTCGTGAATAACCACATCGTCTCTAAGAAGTCTTATGCTTGAGTTTCTAGTAATCTTGCCGTTATCAACATAGATACCTGCTATAGTTTGTCCAGAAGGTAGTCTAAATGTAGCACGTACAGTCGCTCTACCTAAAACAGTTTCCTTAGTCTTAGGTTTTAGCATACCCTTAACAGCGTTCTTGATATCGTCTATTATGTCATAAATAACTCTATATGTCTTAACTTCAATGCTTTCAGCGTTTGCTAAATCCATTGCGCCGTTATTTGGTCTTACATTAAAGCCTATGATGATGGCGTTTGATGCACTAGCAAGCATAACGTCTGATTCACTAATTCCGCCTACGCCGCTGTGTATAACGCTTACCTTTACTTCATCGTTTGAAAGCTTAGTAAGAGATGAGCTGATGGCTTCGATTGAACCCTTGTTATCAGCCTTGATTATGATGTTTAGATCCTTTAACTCGCCTTCTTTGATTCTGTCGAATAGATTATCCAAAGAAACTTTTTGAGTTGCTGTAATCATTTCTTCTCTTTGCTTTTCTTTTCTCATATCAGCTATGGCTCTAGCCTTCTTTTCAGATTCAACTGCGTAGAAAAATTCACCCGCTTCAGGCACTTCGCTTAAGCCCATGATCTTAACTGGTGTAGAAGGAGTCGCCTTCATGATGCCTTTACCGTTGTCATCAACCATAAGCCTAATCTTACCACAAGCAGTTCCTGATACAACGTAGTCGCCCTTCTTAAGAGTTCCTTTTTGTACTAAAACAGTCGCTGTAGGTCCTTGACCCTTGTCAAGTTGGGCTTCAATTACAGTACCCATGGCTCTTCTGTTAGGATTTGCCTTGATGTCTTCCATCTCAGCAACTAGGATGATCATCTCAAGCAATTCGTCTATATTGATTCTTTTCTTTGCAGATACTTCTACGGTTATAGTTGAGCCGCCCCACTTTTCTGGAAGTAAATCGTTATCTTCTAGCTCTTGATATATTCTTTCAATATTTGCTTCTGGTCTATCTATCTTATTTATCGCTACGATGATGGGTACACCAGCCGCCTTACTATGTGAGATGGCTTCCTTTGTTTGTGGCATGATACCGTCATCTGCTGCGACAACTATTACAGATATATCAGTGATTTGAGCTCCTCTGGCTCTCATTTGTGTGAAAGCTTCGTGACCTGGTGTGTCTAGGAAAACTACTTTTTTTCCTTTAACGTTGATTCTGTAGGCACCAATTCTTTGAGTGATACCACCCGCTTCACCTGCTTGTACCTTTGTTTCTCTGATAGCATCAAGAAGTGATGTCTTACCGTGGTCAACGTGACCCATAACTGTAACTACTGGTGGTCTTGTAACTAGAGTGTCTTCACTGTCTTCGAAGTCAAGTTCAAGTGCTTCTTCTTCGCTTTGTGGCACTTCTAATTCTACTTTTACACCAAATTCATCAGCCATTAAAGATGCTGTATCAAAGTCAACGCTTTGGTTTTGGTTAAGCATTAATCCTAGCATGATAAGCTTTGTAATTAGCTCGTTTACACCAACGCCTAGCTTTTCCGCAAGGTCCTTAACTATGATTGGATCTTGTATATAAACAACTTCGTCTTTAGCTTTTTTTGCTTCTTGCTTTTCTTCTTTTACTTCTTGAGGCTTATTGTCGTTATTTTTATTGTTTTGTCTGTTTTTCTTGCCTTTTTTATTATTTGCTTGGTTATTATAATTGTTATTATTGTTGTTGTTGTTATTATTGTTATTGTTATTCTTATTGTTATTATTGTTATTATTGTTTCTCTTCTTCTTATTACTTCTTTGATTATTATTTTCAGCGCTTTCCTTCTTAGCTTCTTCTCTTCTATCTTCTTTTACATTAGTCTTCTTTACTTCAGGTTTTGCGTTTTTCTTAGCTTTATTAGCATTTTTATCTATACTTTCTGTATCTTCTTTTGCTTTACGGATCTTTTTCTTTGGTCTTTCTTTAACCGCTACTTTATCTTCTTCTAGGAAAAGATCTCTTACCATATTAGCTGTTTCTTCATCTACGCCACTTAAGTGAGTCATTGGCGGTAGGTTCAATTCTTGGAGTTTATCTAGTAGTTCTTTTGTTTCCATATTCAATTCTTTTGCTAATTCGTAAACTCTTGTCTTCATATAATCACTCCTTCTTTACATTTCTTAGCTCCTCTAAGGTTTCATTATCTATATTGCATTTTAAAGATTTTTTGAGTAAATTCTTTTCAATCGCATTATTTATACATTCTTCATTATTGCACACATAGCTTCCTCTGCCTTGTATCTTTTGCTCCTTGTCAATAAATACGCCGTCCATAGTCTTTGCTAGCCTAATCATCTCGTATTTATTGTGAAAATTTCTGCATGCAACACATTTTCTATCAAAAGTTTTATTCTTCGTCATTTCTGAATAAATCAATTAATGAATCATTTAATATCTCTTGATTGTCCGCATCGTAGTATGGCTCACTTGTTGGTCCTGTAAATGTGTCAGGATCTTCTGGATGAATATCTATCTTCCAAGTAGTAAGCTTAGCTGCAAGTCTTACATTTTGGCCTTGCTTACCGATGGCCAAGCTGATTTGTGAGTTTGGTACTACGGCAATGGCGGATTTTTCTTCCTCGTTGATTTCGCAACTAACTACATCAGCTGGTGATAGAGCATTCTTGATGAATATCTCTAGATTTTCATTGTAGATAATTATATCTATCTTTTCTCCGTTAAGCTCTTCAACGATGGAGTTAACTCTTTGTCCCTTTTGTCCAACGCAAGCTCCTAATGGGTCTATACTATCATCTTTTGCGTAAACAGCAATCTTTGATCTTGATCCAGCTTCTCTAGCTATAGAGTAGATATCGATAAGTCCTTCTGTTATTTCTGGTACTTCAAGCTCGAAAAGTCTTCTTACTAAAAGTGCTTTTGATCTTGATAATACTATTTGCGGTCCCTTATTAGTCTTTCTTATCTCAGAGATAACTAGTTTAAGTCTGTCGCCCATCTTGTAGACTTCATTTGGGATTTGTTCACTTGGTGGAATTATGCCTTCTACCTTGCCCATGTCTATAAATATGTTCTTATTTGATATTCTTTGTATTTGTCCTGTGATTATTTCGCCTTGTCTTACTATAAATTCATCATGAATTTTTTCTCTCTCAGCGTCCTTAATCTTTTGTATCACAACTTGCTTAGCTGTTTGAGCAGCTATCCTGCCATATTCCTTTGGAGCTTCTTCAAAGTTAACAATGTCGCCTACTTGGTACTTTGAGTTGATCTTCTTAGCATCTTCTAGTGAAATTTCATTAACATCGTCTTCTACTTCATCAACAACAGTCTTTTGTGAATATAGTTTTATATCGCCAGTCTCTCTGTTAATGTCAACGAAAACATCTTGTTCACTTTGGAAATTCTTTCTAAAGCTTGATACTAGTGCAGTCTCCAAAGCATCAAAAATTACATCTTTTGATATACCCTTGCTTTTTTCTAGCTCATCTAAAGCTTCTATAAACTCTTTGTTCATCATAACCCCCTAAAATTCTATAGCCTGAGTAAGTTTCTTTACATCGGCCCTCTTTATATCAATAGTTTCGCCATCACAATCAAGTGTGAATGACTCTTCGTCATAATTTTTAAGTATGCCCATATACTTTTCATTGTTCTTTAGTTTTGCATCGAGTTTCATGTCCATGTTTCTTCTGAAATCATCATCCGTCTTGATGGGTCTATCTATGCCCGGAGATGATATTTCTAAGTAGTACTTGTCCTTTAGTTCTTCTACTGAATCGAATATTGGATTTAATCTCTCTGTCGCCTTTTGAAGTAGGTCTATGTCAAGGCCTTCCTTCTTGTATATGTATACACTTACCGTCATCTCGCCCTTGTGCCTAGTAAAAGCAATATCAACGAGCTCTGCCTTTAAGTCCTCAAGTGCCTTATCTAACTTAGGACTAAGCTTTTCTTTTAAACTTTTGTAATTCATATCCTCACCCCTCTTATAAAATAAAGAGTGGCGAGCCACTCTTCAATGCAAAAATATTACCTTATATATTATATCATATAAGAAGACTATTTACAAGTCTTTTATCAAATTAATCGTTCTTAACGAGAGCTTTATCTAAACTGTCAATAAGCTCCTTATTAGACCTAGTATTCATCATAAACTTGCGAAGGTATTCAACTGCGTATTCATTGCCGTTCTTAGTCATCATCGCTCTAAACTTCCTTTGTATGTTCAAAGTCTTTTCGTCTAGAAGCAATTCATCCTTCCTCGTACCCGAGTTTAATATGTCAATGGCTGGGAAGAGCCTCATGTTCGATAGGTCCCTATCAAGGTAGAGCTCCATGTTACCAGTGCCTTTAAACTCTTCGTAAATAACTTGATCCATCCTCGAGCCAGTGTCGATAAGCGCAGTTGCTAGTATACTTAGACTGCCTTTGTCCTTGAAGTTTCTTGCCGCTCCAAAAAATTTCTTTGGCCCAAATAGCGCGCCTGGATCCAAGCCGCCCGATAGCGACCTACCAGTTGGCGTTATCATCATATTATATGCTCTTGCAAGTCTTGTGATACTATCAAGTAGTATTACTACATCCTTCTTGTGTTCAACAAGTCTCTTCGCCCTCTCAAGCGTCATTTGCGATACCTTGATGTGATTTTCAAGGTCCTCATCAAAAGTCGAGTAGATAACATCGCCCTTAATTGATCTCTTAAGATCAGTAACTTCTTCCGGTCTTTCATCAATTAATAAAACTATAAGTTCTATCTCTGGATGATTTATGTTAATGGCGTTGGCTATCTTTTTTATAAGAGTCGTTTTACCCGCCTTTGGTGGGGCAACTATAAGTCCTCTTTGACCCTTGCCAATGGGTGAGATTAGATCGATGAACCTTGTCGATAGTTCATCCTTTGTCGTCTCTAGCTTAATTAGCTCATCTGGATATTCAGGAACTAAGTCATCAAAGTCAGCTCTCTTAAAGCATGTATCTATGCTGTCACCATTAACTTTGTTAATGTAGACTATAGCGTTTTTCGAATTTTCTTCGCTTGCCTCGTCCCTCTTTCTTACCTTGCCTGTGATTTCGTCGCCTTGTCTTAAAAGGAATTTCTTTATATATGTTGGTGACAGATAATAATCATTGTCGCTTTGAGAATAATTTTCTCTCCTTAAAAAGCCAAAACCATCAGGAAGTATCTCTAAGATTCCGCTTACTTCAACTGTTTCAAGCCCATCTATAGAGCTCGAACTAGTCTTTGTAGTTTTTTCTTCTCCATTTGCCTCACTAAGATTACTTCTTTCTTTTGGCATATCATTTTTGGCAATACTATTATCCCCATTAACCATATGAAGAAAATCATCTAAGCTCTTACACGACTTAAAAGCATCCTCATCGTGATTCGCGCGGATGCTCTTAAGAATATATTCAATAAGCTCAAGCTTTTTATATTTAGTAAAGTTTTTAAGTCCGTAGTTTTTTGCAAAATTTTGTAGCTCTACTAGTTTATAATCATCTAAGTGATTATCTACAATCATTTAGCATACTCCGGTTTTTTGTCTAGTATATGAGTTGCTTTGATGAATCTGATTGTGCCTGTTTCAGCTCTTAGTACTAGAGTTTCTGTCTCACATACGTTTTTCTTGATAAATTTAACGCCATCAAGAAGTTCGCCGTGCGATACGCCTGTTGCTGAGAAAGCAATTTCGTCGCCTTTAACAAGGTCATCAAGGTGAAGTATCTTGTCTGGATTTATACCCATCTTGATGCATCTTTCTTTTTCTTTCTCATCCTTTGGTAGTAGTTTGCCTTGCATTTCACCGCCCATGCACTTAAGTGCTGCTGCAGCTAAAACGCCTTCAGGTGCACCGCCGCTACCAAGAAGCATATCAACGTTAGTGTCTTCAAAGCAAGTTTGTATAGCAGCAATAACGTCACCGTCGTTTATAAATTTAATTCTAGCGCCATTTTCTCTAAGCTCTTTAACTATAGCGTCGTGTCTTGGTCTGTTTAGCATAACTACTGTAGTTTCAGAAACTTCTTTGTTAAGCGCCTTTGCTACGGCTTTTAAGTTTTCTGTAACAGACTTTTCTATGTCAACAACGCCCTTTGCCTTAGGTCCAACAGCAATTTTATTCATATACATATCAGGAGCGTGTAATAAGCAGCCAGCTGGTGCTACAGCAACTACTGATATTGCGTTTGGCATACCATTGGCAATGGAGTTCGTTCCGTCTAGTGGGTCAACCGCGATGTCGACCTTAAGCGCTCCGTCCTTGCGATCACCGATCTTTTCGCCTATATATAGCATAGGTGCCTCGTCGATCTCGCCCTCACCTATAACTACAGTTCCGTCGATGTCAACAGTGTCAAACATTCTTCTCATTGCTTCAACTGCAGCGCCATCAGCGGCGTTCTTTTCTCCTCTACCAAGCCAAGGAGCAGACTTTAGTGCAGCCGCTTCTGTAACTCTGGCTAAATTCATTACTAAATTTCTATCCATACTTCTCTCCTATTTAACGCTTTCCCAATCTTTCAAAAATCTTTCTATACCACTATCTGTTAATGGGTGATGTAGCATTTGTTTAAATACCTTATATGGCACTGTAGCTATATCACAGCCTAGTCTAGCGCATTCAACTACATGCATTGGATGTCTAATAGAGGCAGCTATAACTTCAGTATCATAGCTATAGTTGTTGAATATGTCCATAATTTCTTCGATTAAATTAAGTCCATTTGTTGATATATCATCAAGTCTTCCTAAGAATGGGCTTACGTAGCTAGCTCCAGCTTTTGCAGCTAGAAGTGCTTGTGTTGATGTAAATACAAGTGTTACGTTAGTCTTAATGCCCATAGCGTGTAATTCTTTAACAGCTATAAGTCCTTCTTCTGTCATTGGCACTTTGATGATGATGTTTTTGTGTATCTTAGCAAGTTCCTTTGCTTCTTCTACCATCTCATCATGTTTAAGTGAAACAACTTCCGCAGATATAGGTCCATCTACAATGCCAGTGATTTCAGTAACAACTTCCTTAAAATCTCTTTTTTCTTTAGCGATAAGGCTTGGGTTTGTAGTAACTCCGTCAACCACGCCCCATTCAGCAATCTCTCTAATTTCGTCAACATTAGCTGTATCAATAAATAATTTCATATGACCTCCTATAACCTAATCTTTGCTATCAATCTGTAGCCGTCAACGATCTCTTCGTCTTCAGCTAATTCCCACATGTTCTTGTCATTTCTCATAAGTAACATACTTCTTAAGTAGTACATCATGATACCTGCATCAACATATGATGGCTTTCCATTGTTATCGTCGATATATAAATAAACGTAGCTTCCTTTGATTACAAATCTCCATGGTTGAAGGTTTGATGTTGATGGTGCAAATCTTGCGTAGTAGAAAACGTCGTCTAAACCAAGGTTTTCAAGCATTTCTATGTCCATGCTATTCGCAAAGCTGCCATCGAAAACGATTTCTTCAACTGGCTTTCTTTCAGAATATTTATCAAGGTCAAATGGGTTCGATGGTTTTTCGTAGCCTATTGCCAAGATAAAGTCAAGATTATTTGCGTACATATCAAAAACTTTTCTCTTAGTGTCTTCAGTCGCGTTGAATAGACCAACCCAGCAAGTTGCGATGTCTAGTGCATGTAGTTTTGTGATTAAGCTTTCTGTGTAGTAGCTTTGTAAGATCATTGATTTTGGTGAATCATCGCTTCTGTTTATAACGATGTAGTGAGGTGACTTAATCATAACGCCTGAGTAGCCTGCGATGCCATCTAACGCTTCATAAACCATCTTACCATCTTTAACGATATTGAAGCTTACAGAATTTTGACCGTCTTCCTTAGATACCTCACTGCAAATTTCTTTAATTTTAATAAGTGTGTCGTCGCTTAGATCCTTAAGCTTAAAATCTCTAACTGATTTTCTAGATTTTAGAAAGTTATTCATTAACAAAATATATCTCCCCCTTAGAATAATATGTAAAATAAATTGAATTACGTCTATATTATACCACATGTAGAACTACTTGGCAAACCTTTATTTTTCTTTAATTTTGTTATATAATATCTGTGGTGATGAAATGAAACTAAATCCAAATCAGCTCGAAGCATCGAGGCATGACAAGGGTCCTGCGCTTGTTCTTGCTGTGCCTGGCTCTGGTAAAACGACTGTTATAGTTAATCGTATAAAGCATCTTATTGAAGACAAAGGCGTAAGCCCATATAAGATACTCGCTATAACATTTGCCAAGTCCCAGCAGCTTGATATGCAAAAAAGGATACTTGAGGCGCTTGATGAAAACTATGCGAAGGAAGTAGGCGTTTTGACTATACATGCCCTATCATACAAGATAATCAGAGAGTACGAGCGATACAAAAAAATTAAATACACCTTGCTTGACGTTGAAAATGCACCAAAATCAAGAAATATACTTAGAAAGATATATATGGATAAGCTAAAAACTTACCCTAGCGAAGAAGAGCTTGATCAGATACAGTCTATACTTGGCTACATCAAGAACTCAAACGAGGACTATATTGATGCGGACGGGCCTTTTGAATACAAAGTCGTTGTCGATGACTTCGAAGCTTATAAGAAGAAAAAGAGGCTTATCGACTTTGACGATATGCTTGTGATTGCAAACGACTTGCTTGAAAAGGACAGGCATATAATTTCAAAATTTAAGGATAAGTACGAGTACATCCTTCTTGACGAGGGTCAAGATACTTCGTCTATTCAGTTTATGATGCTTGATAAGCTTATTAATAAGGATAATAACTTCTTCGTGGTAGCTGATGACGACCAATCGATATATAGGTTTAGAGGCGCTTGCCCTGAGAGAATACTGAATTTTGAGAAACATTATAAAGGCGCCCATATCTATAGGCTTAGCGAAAATTATAGGTCGACTCCCAGCATAATCACTGCATCTAATAGACTGATTAAGAACAATAAACTAAGATACACTAAAGACTTAAGTGCACACAAATCTGGAAGCGCACCTGTCAATGTAAAGCTCTTTAACAAGGACCTTGACGAGTACCGCTACATAGCAAAGTACTTGAAGGACGCCACTGGCACTGTAGCCGTCTTGTATAGGAACAACATCTCTCAGATACCACTTGCTGAGTACTTAGAGCGCTACATGATTAACTTCACTTCCTATGATAAGAAAGACAGATTTTTTACTCACTGGTTTATAGAAGACATCTTCGATATATATAATTTTTCGCAAAATATGAATGACGCTGCCCTATTTAGAAAGATTTACTACAAGATTAAAGGCTATTTATCGAAGCAAGATATAAATGAGATAAGCACTTTGACAGATGTCGATGTTTTAAAGACCTTATATAGGTCCGAATCGATTCAAAGCTACAAGAAAGATTATATTCTTGAATTAATGAAAGACTTCAAGGCCATAAGAAAGATGAAACCGTCAAATGTCATTGATTATATTGAAAACGACATGAATTACAGAGGCTACTTAAGGACAAAGGGCCGCGACAACAGTGAGTCCTTCAATAAACTTCTTACTATGCTCTACTTTTTAAAGCAAATCGCTCTCTATACTAAGAGCATGGATGAGCTTAAGTTAAGGCTCAATGTTTTAAGAAGCAAAATCTATAGCCAAAATGATTCTAATGTGGTGCTCTCAACTATACACGGTGCTAAGGGACTTGAGTTTGACACGGTATTTTTGATTGATATAGTTGATGAGGAGATACCTGGCTCAAATAACGCGAGTGATGCAGAACTTGAAGAAGAAAGAAGAATCTTCTACGTTGGAATGACAAGAGCGAGAGAGAATCTATATATATTTGCTTTTAAAGAAAGAAACAACACGGACTACGATATAAGTCCATTTATAAACGAAATTAAGGGCTAACGCCATAAGAAAAGGTCAAAGTTAAAACTTTGACCTTTGTATTTTATTGAATTTCTTTGCGGCTTCCGTCACTATTGAAAGCCTTTTTTAGTTTTAAGTTTACATAAAGTATCGAGCCTAGCATTAGAACTACTTGTACTAGCATAAGTATTAGAACTAAGTTTCCTGTATAGTCCTTGTCCTCGCTATATAGTAAGAAAAGTATGATGAGGCTAAGTGGAAGCATTATTCTTCCTAAGCTTATCCACACCTTTGGGAATAGCCTTTGTGCGAAGTCCCAAGTTTCTTTATTCATCATTGAAAGTTTTGTTCTAAAGCCTATAGCTATGTTTGGCTCTTTGCTCGGATATTTTTCAAATATCTTTCCTATTACTATTAGTAAAAGTGGAATAAAAGCCACTGATATAAGATAAATTACTTTTAACAATGTTATCACCTTTCTTTATATGCAAAAGAATCTCTATACTAAATAATCTCCATCGTCATCAATATCGTCATAATCATCTTTTGTCTTCTTTGATTTTTTCTTCTTAAATGCTGTCTTCTTTGAAGATTTTTGCATCAAGATGAAGTAAGTTCCTAGTATTAGTAGTATTACTATAAGTATAATGATTATAATTTTGATTGAGCTCTTCTTTTCAGTCTTTTGAACCTCAACTGGCTTAAATAAGGATACTTGATCAGTCTTGTATGGCTCGCCTTTCTTAAGATTTTCAACTGTTAATTCCATGTCAGCTATCTTGTTTTGCTTGATTTGTTCATAAACATCATTTGTATCAAGTATGGCGTCTTCAAGTTTTGAATCATTTTTCTCTCTATCGTTTAATAAATCTATAGCTATCGCCTTAGCTACTTTGCCTTCATTAGCAAGTATTATGCTTGGCTTACTTGTTTGATCTATGCTTAGGTATCTTGCATTAGTCATGCTTTTTGTTTTAAGTAATGTAATGGCTTCAAGTAGGCCATCGCTTATATCTGAATATGTCTCTACTATAAGTCCTTTATTTGACTTTATAAGACCAGCTTGCATGAATGGACCAACTTTATCTTTAATAATCATAATTGCATTTCCCTTGTTGACAAAGGAATCTTCTAATGTCTTGTTAGCGTTGTTAAATAAGTACTCTGTTGAAAGATTGTAAACGGGTATTACATAGCCAACCAAATTTTCTCTCTCGTTGTTCTCTTCTTTCATCTTGTTGTTGATGACTAAGCTTAGTCTTTCTACTTCTGAGTCACTTAATACATACCCATTTGGTGTACTAACCTTTAAGTCCGCTGCATATGCGGCATTTGTAAGCATAAGTAAAAATATTAATAATAAACATACTTTTCTTTTCATAAGAAAACCTCCTTTATCCTCACTCTCTATTTACCCTTAAGCGCGTTAAACTAAACAAGAATTAATAAAGTATTTAAATTATAATTGATTTTATATATATATATTTACTCAATATCGTAGCTAAGTAAACCTTATTCATTATTTGGCACTCATTATTCATTATTCATTATTCATTATTCATTATTCATTATTCATTATTCATTGTTTATTGCTCATTGTTCATTTTTCACTATTCACTATTCATTATTCAATTCTATTTTAATTTTCACTTCTAATTGTAATTTACATTACTAATTACTAATTACTAATTACTAATTACTCATTATTCAATACACAATTTTCATAACTTATTCTTTATTATTTATTTCTACCTATCCAACACTCCTTAACCCCACTCAGCACTGATTAATCGTTATTGACCATTCATTTTACATACTCATCTATTATAGACAAAAATAAAGCTACGATTGCTCGTAGCTTTATCCTTTATCTTGGTCTAGTTAATATTAAAATTATAATCAAAACTATAAATATCGGGCCGAATACCTTTGCTGCTGCTAAAAACATAGCAGCGAAGTCACCTTTTTCAGTATCTTCTTGGTCTTTATTAATTAAATTACCTTTTTCATCATACTTACCTGAGGTCTTCTTAAGGTGTTCAAACGCGCGATCTATTTTCTTTTGAAAAAACATTACTTATCCAAGTTAAGCTTGTGATGACATGCGACAAAGTGTCCAGGTCTTACTTCTTCAAATACTGGAACTATTGTTCTACATTCTTCAGTAGCGTACTTACATCTAGTGTGGAATTTACAGCCCTTAGGTGGATTGATAGGACTTGGAATATCCCCTTCTAGAATTTGAATTTCTTTCTTAGAATCTGTAGTTGGTATTGCGCCTAGAAGTGCTTCTGTATATGGATGCACTGGTCTAGCATACAACTCCTTAGAGTCAGCAAACTCAACTATATTTCCTAAATACATTACACCAACCTTATCAGATATATATTTAATAACTGACAAGTCATGTGAAATGAATAGATAAGTTAAGTGTTCTTTTTCTTTTAAGTCAATCAATAGGTTTATAATTTGTGATTGAATAGAAACGTCTAGAGCTGATACCGCTTCGTCGCAAACAATGAAGTCAGGCTTTAAAGCAACACTTCTTGCGATACCAATTCTTTGTCTTTGACCGCCAGAGAATTGGTGAGGGTATCTGTGTATAAAGTAATGAGCTAGACCGCAGTCTTGCATAACTTTTACAACGTAATCTTGTAGAGCCTTATCTTTTTGTTTGTAGATATCGTGAGCTACTAAACCTTCAGATATGATTTGACCTACAGTCATACGAGGGTTAAGTGATGAGTATGGGTCTTGGAAGATAAGTTGCATATCTTTTCTCAAGTGTCTCATTTCTTCATATTCAAGTTCAGCTAGGTTTATACCAGCGTCTCTATAGCTTTCTGCTTTTTCATAATCAGGATTGCCCTTAACGTCTTCTCTAAGCGCATCAAGCTTTGCTTCAACATCTTTTAAAGCGCTTTCTGCTGAAGAGTCTTCTTTGCCATCTTTCTTTGCTGCAAATATCTTAGCGTTAAGTTCTTGTTCCTTTAATAATAAAGATTTAACTTCACTTTCATTATCATGATATATCAAAGCACCTGCTATTTGTGCAAGGTCTTGATATAAAAGTCTATGTTTCTTTTCAGTATCTCTAAGCTTGTTAAGAGCCTCTCCCTTTTCCTTGCCATCTGGAAGTGAATCATAAGCAGCTTTTTCCTTTTCAAGTTCAGCTTCAAGCTCTTTAATCTTATTCTTGTGACTAGCAAAACCATTTATAAGCTTATAAACGTATTTAGGGTTAACTTCCCATCTTGTTCTTCCGTAGTAAATAGTTCTACCATCAGTTTGTTTGTATAATTGTAGTAAAGTTCTACCAAAAGTAGATTTACCGCAACCAGATTCACCTACTAGACCAATAGTTTCGCCTTTGTAAATATCCAAAGAGATATCATCATTAGCTTTAACATATTGAACTTCCTTACCTACTTTTTGTACTGGGAAGTATTGTTTAAGGTTTTGTATTCTAAATAATAATTCTCTATTTTCCATTGGATCTTACCCCCTTTTCAGGATAGAAACATCTTACTTCATGATTTTCGTCTACCTTAACTAAATCTGGTTGATAGTTGTCACACTTTTCAGTTCTATACTTACATCTAGGAGCAAATTTACAGCCCTTAGGTAAGTTTAGTGGATGCGGTACTGAACCAGGTATAGCATCAAGCTTTGTTCCTTGAGGAGTATCCAATCTAGGTATAGATACCATAAGTCCTTCAGTATATGGATGCATGTAAATGCTCTTTCCTTCGAAAATTGTTTCTCTTGGTGCCTTTTCAACTACTTGTCCACAATACATAACAGCAACGTCGTCAGCCATTTGGTTAATAACGCCAAGGTCATGAGTGATAAATAGTATAGAAGTACCAATTCTCTTCTTTAAGTCATTCATCAGTCTTAGTATTTGAGCTTGAATAGTAACGTCAAGAGCAGTTGTTGGTTCGTCAGCTATAAGAAGCTTAGGAACACAAGCAAGTGCCATGGCAATCATAACTCTTTGTCTCATACCGCCTGATAATTGGTGAGGATATTGTTTAGCAACAGTTTCTGGATTAGGTATCTTAACCATGCTAAGCATTTCAACAACTTTTTCAGCTGCTTGTTTCTTATCCATACCTTGGTGAATAATAAACGGTTCACTAACTTGTTTTTCAACAGTAAATACTGGGTTAAGTGAAGTCATTGGCTCTTGGAATATAACAGAAACATCATTACCTCTGATATGACCCATCTTGTTCTTAGGTATATCAGTAATATTTTCTCCGTTAAACCAAATTTCACCACTGTCAATATATCCATTACCATCAAGTAGTTTAATGATACTCATGGCAGAAACACTCTTACCACTACCACTTTCTCCTACTACTCCTAATGTTTTACCTTGTTCTACTGAATAGGAAACGCCATTAACAGCTTTGATTATTCCCTTTTTTGTTGTAAAAAAGGTATGCAAGTCTTTTATTTCTAATAATGCCATTAATCTTACCTCCTATCTTTCAGCTGATCTAGGGTCGATAGCGTCTCTTAAGCCATCACCTATTAAGTTAATACAAATTACGCAAACACCTAGTATGATAGAAGGGAATACCCATCTCCACCAGTATCTTTGAATAATAATAGAGTTGTTAGCACCGTTAAGCATATTACCCCAAGTTGGATATGGTGCTGGAACACCAAAGCCTAGGAATGAAAGTGATGCTTCAGTAAGCATACTTGATGCAAATGATAGTGTAGCATTAACTATAATTATAGATATAGTGTTTGGCAATATATGTTTAAATATAATGTTCTTTTCTTTTATACCAAGTGATCTAGCAGCAACAACGTATTCTTGCTCTCTAATTGAAAGTACTTGTGCACGAACAAGTCTTTGAAGTCCTGTCCAAGATAGTAAACCAAGTATAATCATGATCATAAAGATCTTTTGGTCGGCAGTCATTGTTTGGCCAACAAGTGCTGATAGTATCATCGCAAATGGTAGGAATGGTAGTGAGCCTATCATTTCAGCAACCCTTTGTAGAACGTTATCAACCCAGCCACCAACGAAGCCTGAAATACCACCAACGATTACGCCGATGATAGTTGAAATAATAACTGCGATAGCACCTATAGTCATAGATTTTCTACCACCGTTAAGAATTCTGTTCCAGATGTCTCTACCTAGGTCGTCAGTACCTAGTAGGTAACCTTTATGACCGTAGCTGTGCATCTTGCCTGATTGATCCTTAATATGTGTTTGATAGAAGCCTGTGTATATTTCATCTACTTTTTTGCCTCTTAAATCAGCTGGAACATCTAATTGTCCTAATGAGTTTGATCCCCATTCTTGAATAGTATCATCTTTTAACTTAGCAAGGTATGAATATCTTTGTCCATAAATATTCTTTACATTACCATCAATATTTTCAGGAACTTCCCACTCACCAGTAGTAGTTGGGTTACCCCACATATAAATTTTGCCTGATTCTCCAACAGCAACGAATGTATTGTATGAAGATGCAAGGTCAACAACTTTTTCATCTATTTCAGGTATTTTTGAAAGACCTGATTCTTGAGCACCTAAGTGAACAACTTTACCATCTTTAGTAATAGCACAAGCTGTGTTAGGGTTAGGAGCTATCTTAGCGATGTTCCCTTGATATTCATGACCTTCTTTGTAGTCATTAACACCCATATTACCCCAAGCATATGTGTCTCCATCTTCATCTATAGCATAAGATACTTGGTCAGATGCTGCTATGTCAACAATCTTAGTGCCCATTAATTCTGCTGGAGCTTTAGCTTGTTGAAGTCTGTTATTACCCCAACCAAGTACTTTACCGTCCTCAGTAAGTGCAATTACGTGGTCAGTACCACAAGCTAATTTAACGATATTCTTTCCTTCTTTTTTAACTTCCTTAGGTATTTTTCTAATATCTACTTTTTTAGAGATATTAGTTTTACCCCAAACAAAAATCTTACCATTGTCATCAACTGCAGCACTAAATGTAGAGCCTACGCTTAAAGCTTTGACATTCTTAAGTCCATCTGGAAGTGGAAGTATATCAAAACCTGGAGCAATGTTTGCTTGTGTTGTTTCAACATATGATAAATCTAAAGGATTGAAAAGTGGTCCTATTAAAACTAATAAGAATATACCTAAGAAGATGAAAAATGCAGTCATTGCAACTTTATTTGAAATGAATACATTTAGTATGGTTCTAAAAGGAGTTTGAATATCATCCTCAATCATAACATCTTTCTTTTTATCTTTTTTTCTAAATAGTCCTAAGCCTTTTTTAGGAGGAAGTTGATTTTTATCTTTTAGTTCTTTTGTGTCTTTTTCCATTTTAACCTCCTAATTTTCTACTCTAACTCTAGGGTCAACTAAGCCATATGTCAAGTCAGTAACTAAGTTGCCTAATAGAGTTATTATAATATAGAACAATTGAATAGCAAGTGCTAAGTCATAGTCCTTTTTATTTAAAGCGTCTATGTAGAACTTACCCATACCATTTAAATTAAACATTGATTCAATAATTAGTGATCCTGAGAATATACTCATAAACCAACCAACAATAAGTGTAACTACTGGTAATAAAGCATTTCTCCATGCATGTGAATAGATTACAGTCTTTTCCTTTAAGCCCTTTGCTCTTGCAGTCTTAATATAGTCCATGCTTAAAGCGTCATCCATTGCAGCTCTGACATACCTTGTCATACCGCCTAGTGAGCCTACAGTCATGATTATAAGAGGAAGTGCAATATGCTTAAAGATGTCAAGTGTATCTTTAATACCTGTATAATTCTTTCCTGCAGTTCTCATACCACTTACAGGGAACCATTGTAACTTAACACTAAAGATGTAAATAAACAATAGTGCTGTAATAAATACTGGTATAGAATAACCTATAACAGTTAACACCTGAGTTACTTGGTCGAAAACTGAATTCTTTTTAACCGCACATGCTATACCAAGTGGTATAGTTATGCCAAGACCTATAATTATTGCAAAAATGTTAATAAATATAGTAAGTTTTAAAGGTTCTTGTACAACGTTAACAACCTTATCTTTATAAACTCTTGAGTCACCTAAGTCGCCTTGTAATAATCTACCAAGCCACTTTCCATATCTAACTATCATAGGATCGTCAAGACCGTATTGCTTTCTTAAATCTTGATATCTCTTATTGTACTCTTCTACTTTTAATTGTGCCTTCATTGGTTCAAGCTCAGCTCTTGCCGGGTCTGAAGGTATCATGTTATATAAGAAGAAAAGTAAAATAGACATAACAAAAAATACGAATACCATGTAAAGTATTCTTTTTATAACGTATTTTCCCATCATCATCCACCTTATCTGTATTTTTATAGAAGGCAATATTTCTATTGCCTTCCACAAAATGTTTTTTTAAATTTTAATCTTTACTATTCTGTTACCCAAGCATCTAGTATTGTAGATGTTAAGCCCTTAATTTCTGAAGTTTCCCAATTCTTAACTTTTGAATTGTAGAAGTCATGATATTGGTTAGAGTATAGTGGTAGGTCTGGAAGTAATTCATTCCATCTTGAAGCAAACTTAACAAAGTTTTCTTTGAAGATTTCTCTATCTTCTGGAGTACACTTAACCATGTCTTGAGCAGCTTTTTCTAGGTCTGCATCAATTATATAGTTAGTGTTGTAACCCATATCAAGGAACTCCTTCTTAGTTGAATAAGTGTATTGTTCATCATAGTATGGAGTAAATCCTGTAGCTAGGTTAAACATGTTATATGTTGGAACTCCATATTTAGCATCTTGTGCTTTGTCTCTGTATAACCAGTTTAGTAATTCGTCAAAACTCATCGCGTCTCTTTGAATCTTTATTCCTGCTTTTACAAGGTCAGGGTTTTCAGCTAGTTTAACTACTAGTAAGTCAGATACGTCGTTGTTTTCAGTAGATGCCCATTTGATTTCAAGTGGCATTAACTTACCGTCATCCATCTTCTTATATCTGATTCCGTCGCCTTCTTTGTATTCAGCGCCTGATTCGTTTAGAGTAAAACCAACTTTTTCTAGTAATTCAACAGCCTTAGCTGGGTCATATGGATAAGAGTTAAGCTTTTCGTCAAGTTCTTTCTGTGTTTCTATATAGAACCATTGAGCTGGTCCGAAAGGTCCGTTTACAACAGAACCGTATCCACCTGTAAATTGTTTAGCGAAATCGTTTCTGTCTAGTAAGTAAGCAAGTGCTTGTCTTACTTCTGGGAATTGAGTTGGTCCAACGTCGCAACCAAATGCAATCTTACCATAACCAGCTCTTGGATAGTCAGTGTAAGCAAAGCCTTCATCTTCTGTTAAGTCCATACCAGCGTTGATAGTCTTACCATCACCGATGTTCATGATCATGTCAACACCGCCAGTTTTTAAGTCGTCGATTTGAGTTGCTTGAGTTATCTTCTTTAAGATAATCTTTTCAATTAATGGTTTTCTACCTACTCTATCGCCTTGGAAGTTAGGGTTGATAACCATAGTTGCTAATTGTTGTGCTTCGTCGTATTTTTCTAACATATATGGACCGCTTGCAGGAAGAGTCTTTCTGTCTCTTGCAGCTTTAACTGCATTCTTGAACTCTTCAGTATTAATATCTTCTGCAAAGTAACATCCATCGCCGTCATCTTTAATGTCTACTTTTTTACCTAACCAAAATTCTAGATCTTCTGGACCTGCTGATACAGAGTTTAATTCATAGAAATATGGTGTTTTTTCAGGATTAATAGTTGCTGAGAAAGTGTAATCATCAATTAGGTGAACACCTGTAAATTCCTTCTTTTCACCTTTACTAAATGCGTCATAACCTACTAAGTCCATACCACCAGTGTTTTTAGCACCGCAGAAGTCTGGTCCAATAAGTCTTGAGCCCCATAACAAGTAACTTGCAACGTAGTCTTTAGCATTGATTTCTTTACCGTCAGCATATTTAAGTCCTTCTACTATAGTGAATGTATATGTTTTTGATCCGTCTTCGTTATCTTTAGTTTCATAGCTCTTAACGATAGAATCATCAATTACGTATTCACCTTCGTCAGTTTTGTCTACAGTACCATAACCTTGGATTAAACGTCTAACGTCAGCATCTGTTGCGTTGTTTTGCCACACTCCTGAAAAGTCTCCACTCATTTCAGTAGTAGAACCAATGATTAATTGTCCGCTTGGTTCAGTTGGTTTGTCAGCTGTTTCGTCATCTGGAGTTTCATCTTCAGAATTTTCGTCTTCAGCTGGTGCGTCTGTTTCAGTACCTGGTTCTTCTGCTGGTTCGTCAGTCTTCTTACCGCATGCAAATGCGAAAGCTGATAATACCATAGAAAGTACTAATAAAAACACTAATGTCTTTTTAAGTTTCATTAATATTCCCCCTTAAATTTTTTTCATATAATAACGGCTATATGTTACATATATATTACAACATTTTTTAAAAAATTGCAAGCTTTTTTTATAAAAATTCATAAGGAAGATTGTATAATTAACTTAGCCACCAAATAAAAAAATCATGTGTACATATGGTATAGTATTAGTAACAAACAAAAAAACAACTATACGGAGGTACACATGACTCATATAAATTATACCATAGAATTTACAGAACGCAAGAAAAATTCACATCTATCACTACATGAAATGTCATTAATACAGGCATGGAAAATAGATGGACATAGCAACAGAGAGATAGCAAGAAGGCTAAATAGAGCCCCGCAGACAATAAACAACGCAATAAAGAAAGGCACAGTAAAGCAAAAGAGAATAATAAAAAGTAATAACAAAACATATACTTACTACGATGAAAAATACTTTGCCTTAACTAATTATGAGGTATATATAAACAATAGATCTTCTTGCGGAAGAAGACCAAAATATATAGATATAGTCGAATTTCTTAAATGGGCAGACAATAAAATGTTAAAAGATAAATGGTCTCCAGATGTATGTGTTGGATACGCAAAAGCAAATAGACTCTTTCCATCATCAGAAATACCATCAACAAAAAGCCTCTACAACTGGATAAATAAGTCACTAATGAAAACAAAAAATATAGATCTACTAGAAAAAGTAAAGAGAAAAAACAAAAATAGCACAAGAAGAACAAGACAAAACAAGAAAAAGCTTGGCATATCCATAGAAGAAAGACCAGATAAAATACAAACAAGAGAAGAATTCGGCCACTGGGAAATAGATACAGTTATAGGTAAAAAGAAAAAGACAGATCCAGTACTACTTACATTAGTAGAAAGAAAAACAAGATATGAAAAGCTGATAAAAATACATGGAAAAACACCCGATGCAGTAGACATTGGACTTAAATTCTTAAAAGATAATGCGCAGTTAAACAAAGAAATATTTAAAAGTATAACATCAGATAATGGTTCAGAATTTTCAAGCTTATCAGAATTAGCAGAATATGTAGATATATATTTTTGTCATCCATATACATCATGGGAAAGAGGAACTAGTGAATGTCAACATAAATTAATACGAAGATTTATACAAAAAGGCACATCAATAGAAGAAGTATCAAAAGAAAAAATATACAGAATAAACGAGTGGATGAATAATTTGCCAAGAAAAATCTTTAATTACAAAACTGCAAAAGAAGAGTTCATAAAGGAAATAAAACAGCTTAAAAGTATCTAGTTTAATAAAAATAAATACTTTTAAGCTATACTATACATTTAGTCTATATGATGTCTGGGTGGCTAACTTATTGTTGCAATTTATATAAAAATTCATAAATGAGCTTGCAATTAATATTTATCTACTATTAAATTTCTTTATAATTTATAATTTCTAAACCGCGTGAAGTACCGATAACATCAGCACCTGCATCGATAAAGTCTAATGCAGTTTTGTAATCAGAAATACCTCCTGAGGCTTTTATTTTTATTTTTCCATCGAAATTTTCTTTTATAAATTTTACGTCATCTAATTTTGCTCCGGACTTCGTAAAGCCTGTTGATGTCTTCACGTAATCTACGCCATTCTCAGCCAATATCTTTGTTATATATAATATATCTTCCTTATTAAGGAAGGAAGTTTCTATTATAAATTTTAATATATGTGACTTAGTAATCTCTCTTAGAGCATTTACCTCTTTACTTAGATAGTCATAGTCTCTCATCTTGATTCTTCCGATGTTCGAAACAATATCTAAATCGTTTGCTCCGTTTTTAATCGCATCTTTTGCTTCAAATATTTTCGCCTCTGTAGATGCATATCCATTAGGAAATGATATCACTGTAGTGAGGTAAATATTTTGCAAGTTTTTACGAGCGACTTGCAAAAATGATGGCGCTATACATATGGATCTGAACTTATATTTTCTTTGCTCTTCTACAAGCTTTATAATATCAGACTCGCTTGCGTCCTGTTTTAAATTTGTTTGATCTATAAATTTAGCTATACCTAACATTTATGAATTTTATACTCCCTTCTTCTTCATTTTACTACTACACCTTGCTACGTAATAAAAGCTGCAAATATGAATTACAAATATCGATATTGTGTAGTAAGCTAAGATTTTTATAAAGCCAGATACAAAGAATTCTTCTGGCATTAATCTTATTAAAAGATCTGTCTTTGGATCAAGCTGCCACAAATCGTTTTTGAAGAAGATCTCATGAAACTTTACAAAGGCTCCTTGAAAGTCTGTTAGATACAAGATGCCAAAGAATATTGGCACTAGATATCCTGTAAACAAAGTGTTTCTTAGCTCTTTAAACTTAAATACATTAATTTTCTTCCAAGCATATAGCATTATGATGATTAAAGTTATTATTGCAGCTACTATCTTTATTGTGTTTATTGTCTTATATATGCCTCTTACATCTCTCATGTGGCTTATCTCTTTATCATTTAAACCTATAAGGCTTAGGTGCTCATCACCATTAAGCCCTCTTAGATAGCCTGCTATAACTTTTGAAGCAACTAAGACTTCATCTTCAGATCTGTCGATGTAATCAAAACTATCCATGTGTTTGGCGCACATATATACAGCATTTTCATCGTAAGAAACTGTTTGAATTGCTTGACATAATATAAGTGCTATTATATTTAAGGTCAATATAATAGCAACTGATAATTTCATATTCTTCATTTTAATCTTCTAAATTGTGTGAAACGCTTTGAACGTCATCTGATTCTTCAAGGTCGTCAACCATCTTTTCAAACTTAATTGCTTGTTCTTCATCAAGTTTAACTGTTGTTTGAGGTATGTTTGATATATCGAAGTCGCTTAGCTTGTATCCTCTATCCTTTAAGCCTTCAACAACTTGGTTAAAGTCTTCAACGGATGTGTAGATTTCATAACCTTCTTCATATGCTTTAAAATCTTCTGCTCCTAGATCAATTGCGTCCATAGTTAATGTATCTTCATCAACTGATCCGTCGTTTTCGATAGCGATAAAGCCTTTTTTATCGAATAGATATGATACGCAGCCTGTTGTTCCTAAGTTTCCGCCGTGCTTATCAAAGGCGTGTCTTACGTCTGAAGCAGTTCTGTTTCTGTTATCTGTTAAGCACTCAACGATAACAGCAACGCCGCCTATGCCGTAGCCTTCGTAAGTAACGTTTTCGTAATTAGCATCGCCTTCGCCGCCTTCACCTTTCTTGATAGCTCTCTCGATGTTGTCGTTAGGCATGTTCTCAGCCTTAGCTTTTTCAATAGCTGACTTAAGTGATGGGTTAAATTCTGGATTTGATCCACCTTCCTTAACCGCTACCGTGATGTATCTAGCTAGCTTTGTAAATACTGATGCTCTTCTTTGGTCTTCTTTACCTTTTTTAGCTTTTATTGTTTTCCATTTTGAATGTCCTGACATTTTATTCCTCCTAATAAATGTTTTTAAAATAATCTATATCCACTCTCTTGTGCTGAGTTGAATTATATAGCTTTTTTATTCTTTCTTCTTTTTCTATGGCAATGGTCTTGCCCTCGAAATATTTTTCTATATCATCATATGAAACGCCTAGCTCGTCCTCATCGCTTTGGCCCTTCCATAGCCCTGCCGATGGTTTTTTATTTATGACTTCATCTGGCACGCCTAAAACTTTGGCAATTTCATATACCTCACTCTTATAAAAATCTCTAAGTAAATATATATCGCAAGCGCTATCTGCCCATTTGGTGAAGTAACCGACTAGGTACTCGCTCTTGTTTGATGAGCCGGCTACCATGTATGATAAATTTTGTCCATATAGATAAAGATTTGTCATCCTAAGCCTTGGCTTTACATTGGATAAGCTCATCTTTGAAAATTCTTCTGCCTTGGCATTTTTAACAAAGTCATCGTAAGTACTAGTTAAATCAACTCTGCTAATCTTAATACCAAGCTTATCTGCTACTAATTTTGCATCTACTTCGTCTTCATCAAGTGAGTGTATAGGCATCACTATGCCTAAGTGATCACCCTCAAAGGCAAGTTTCGATATGCCCGCGACAACTGCCGAGTCAACGCCGCCCGAAAGCCCGAAAACCGCTCCTTTTAGGCCAGTCTTGTCTCTTTTATCTCTTAGCCAAGATACCATATCTTGGACTACTTTTTCATAATCTTTCAATTATTTCACTATCCTTTTATCAATATGCGCTTTTATATATTCATCTTCAAACTCATAATCAAGCTCGCGATTGGCAAGATTTTTTAGCGTTTCTAAAAGTTCTTCGCTATCCTCTTCCTTTATATATATGTCAGCGCTAATATTTTCCATATACTCTAAATTATCTAAATCATAAACCGTATGCGATAGATGGTTCTTAATCTTGTCAAACTCTGCGTATGGGAATGTCAGTCTATACTTAAGAAATCTGCCGTAGTCATAAATTTTGCCTTCGATGCTCTTCTTAAATGCGCCTGAGTAAGCTCTTACAAGGCCTCCAACGCCAAGCTTAATCCCGCCAAAGTACCTAGTTACGACGCAGACTATGTTTGATAGCCCCTCCACATCCATAACGCCTAGTATGGGTCTTGCAGATGAGCCTTGTGGCTCTCCGTCCTCATCGTAGCGCTTTATGGGTATGCTGCCATTAATAATGTAGGCACTAACGTTATGAGTCGCGTCCTTATACTTTTCTTTCATCTCGTTAATGAAGGCTATGGCCTCATCTTCGCTCGTAACGTGCTTTGTATTTGCTATGAACTTTGATTTATTAATCAGGTCCTCGGCGCTTACTAGCTCCAGAACCGATTTGTACTCATTATTCGCAGACATATTCTTTATATTTATTGTAATCAATTTGTGAAAGCTTCGCTTTTATGTACATTGAAGCTTCGTCGTACTTTGTAACTTCTACTGCATAGCTCTTTTTTAGCCTATCCACAAGGGCGCTGTCCTTGAAAGGCACTTTCATTGTGACTTCTTTGTAATCCTCTTTAAGTACTGACTCTATCTTATCTATAAGCTTTTTAACGTCCTCATCATTTTTTGCTGATATATAGATGATGTCATCTGTGTCATTTAAAGTGGCCCTTCTATGCTCATCAAGTTTGTCTACCTTATTATATACCCTTAAAACTTTTTTGTCCATAAGTCCTAAGGACTTCATTAATTCAAGTGTCGTCTCAATCTGTAAATCCATGTTCTCGTCAGATATATCAACCACATGTAGTATCAAATCCGCATACTTTAGCTCTTCCAAAGTGCCTTTAAAGGCTTCAACTAGCTTTGTTGGCAAATTCGATACAAAACCTACAGTGTCTGAGGCAATAAATTCTGATCTAGTGGAGAATTTTATCTTCCTAACAAAAGTTTGTAATGTGGCAAATAGCATATCCTTAGCCAAAACTTCCTTCGCACCGCTCTCAGAAAGCCTAATCATGCTATTTAATATAGTAGATTTGCCGCAGTTAGTGTAGCCGATGATGCTTACATATGGCACATCGCTCTCGTTTCTCTTTCTCGAGATATTGTCCCTAGACTTTTGAGCTTCCTTTAATTTATTTTTGATTCTATCGATTTGTTCTTGTATGTGACGTCTGTCAGTTTCAAGCTTTTGTTCGCCGGGACCTCTTGTGCCGATGCCGCCGCCTTCTCTTGATAGATAGTTATTCATACCGACAAGCCTTGGCAGTCTATATGATAGCTGAGCAAGCTCCACTTGTAGCTTTGCTTCAACAGTTTCAGCTCTTAGAGCAAAGATGTCCAAGATAAGATTAGTCCTGTCGACCACTTTTATATCGAGTTCGTCCTCTAAGTTTCTTGTTTGAACGCCGCTTAGCTCGTCATTAACAACAAGTAAGTCAATGTCATTCGCTTTGATAAGAGTTTTAATCTCATTAAGCTTACCCTTGCCCATGTAGTAGCGCGGGTTTAAAACGTCCTTACTTTGCTTCACTCTGACTATAGCTTCAGCGTCACACGCCTCAAGAAGCGCTTCAAGCTCATCAAGATACTCATCAGTCTTTGAATCAAATTCAATTGTATATATAATTGCTCTTTCCATATAGCACCTCTTTTGTAATTATACCAAAGCCCGAGTTAAATGTCAAAATATATTTATTTTTCTTAAAATATATACCAAAATCTCTAATATGTGGTATAATACAAGTATATATTATATTAGGAGTGATAATATGTCTAATAATAAACGAAGAAGAAAGCCGAGGTTTACGCTTAAGAAGCTCATAGTCATTATGCTTATGACTGTGCTTATATCATTAACTCTATTTGCCGGCTCTGTTGGCCTCGCTTTTGTTAATATACTTACTACTGCCCCTGAGATTGACCCTTATGCAATTAACAGTGGCTTTGAAGAGACGTCTCTTATATTTGATAAGGATAATAATTTACTAGAAAAGGTAGAGACTGCCGAGTACAGAACTTTTGTTAAGCTATCGAAGGTGCCTCAATATTTGAAGGACGCCTTTATAAGCATCGAAGACGAAAGATTCTACAATCACCCTGGCGTTGACCCTAAGGGTATCATGTCATCTCTATATGAAAACTTTAAGGCTGGTGGCGTTGTACGTGGCGCGTCAACTATCACTCAGCAGCTAATCAAAAATACTTACCTTTCTAATGAGCAAACGCTTACAAGAAAGCTTAAGGAAATATATCTTGCCCTTAACTTAGAGACAAAGCTTAGCAAAGATCAAATACTTGAGTCTTACTTGAATATGATTTCTCTTGGCCAAAACTCCTATGGTGTTCAAGAGGCTTCAAGAACATATTTCTCTAAGAATGTTGATGAGATAAACATCGCTCAAGCTGCTCTACTTGCTGGCGTTGTTAAAGGACCAAATATATATCAGCCTTTCTACAGAGTCAGCCCACTTAAGTTTGATGAGGCGACTATGAGAAAGGTTGGCGAAACTGAAATATTAGGTGAAAAATACATCCTTGTATTTAACACAAAATCTGTTGAAAGACAAAAGGTAATTCTTAAAAAGATGCTTGAGCTTGAAAAAATATCTCAAGCTGAATACGATGAAGCAATTAATTTTGATATAGTAGCAAGCTTAAAACCAAGTGAAAAGAAGCAAACTGAGATCACAAGCTATGCGAGCGACTACGTTAAGAATCAGGTCGTTGAAGACTTGATGGATAAGTATCAAATTACTAAGCAAAAGGCTCAAGAAAGACTATTCACAGGCGGTTTAAGAATTTACTCAACTATTGACACCAAGATGCAAAAGGATCTTGACGAGGTCAACAGAAACTTCAACGGCATACTTCTTGGCGACGTATCAAGATACAAGGCTCCACTGCTTGTTGACAGAAACCTTGATAAGTCTGGCAATATCGTTGATAAGAACGGTAATATGGTTTATTTAAAGAAGGCAAATCTACTTACTGACGATGGCTACTTATTCATACCAAAGGGCGAGTTTAGCATAGCTGATAACGGTGATTTAACTATCACGAGCCCAAGGGTCTTTGCATATAATAAATCAACTGATATACAAGACTACTACACTATTGACGATGCGAAGAACCTTCTAACTCACAGAGTTGGCGGTCTTGCAGTGCCTGATGCTTACTACTTAAGACAAGCTAAACACAGCTTAATTATTAAAGCAGAATTCTTTAAAAATAACGCTGGCTTCTATAAAGTTAATGAGGCTGGCAACTTATTCATAAGTCCAGACTATTTCTATAATAATAAGACTGGTCTAGTTCAACCACAGTCAGCAACTGTAGTTATTGACTACAAAACTGGTCACATAGTTGCCATGATAGGCGGTCGTGACGTAAAAGGCAATAGAATTTTGAATAGAGCTACTGACACGACTAGACAACCAGGCTCGTCTATAAAGCCTATAGCAGTATACTTACCTGCTCTTGACAATGGCTTTACAGCAGCATCACCAATACTTGACGTGCCATTGGTAACAGGTGAAGGCAAGGTATGGCCAAAGAACGTTTATACTGGTTTTAAAGGTATCACAACTCTTAGAGAATCACTAATCTACTCCATAAACGTAAGTTCTGCTAGAACTTTGAAAAAGATTGGTATACCTACTTCTATAAAATATCTAAAGCTACTAGGTCTAATTGACGAAGAAAATCCAAGCAAAGATAATTTTGTAGAGGCTAGTGAAAACAAAACTCACAACGATGAAAACCTTGCTGCTCTAGCTCTTGGTGGTATGACAAAGGGTGTTAGCCCACTTGAGATGACTGCTGCTTATGCTGCAATCGCTAATGACGGCGTTTACATCGAACCGACTATATACACTAAGGTTTTAGATAAGGACGGCAATATAGTCCTTGATAAAGAGCCTAAACAAAGAAGAGTCGTAAGCCCACAAATTGCTTATATCATGAAGGATGTACTTAGATCAACTGCTTACGAACATACTGGCGGAAACGCAGTAGTAAAAGGACAAGCCACAGCTGGTAAAACTGGTACAACTGACTACAAGGCAGACTTCTGGTTTGTAGGTTTCTCTAATTACTACGCAACTGGAACATGGATGGGTAATGACTCGCCTAAGATCACTATACCTCAAAGCTCATGGCTAGCAGCAAAACTTTGGGGCCACATAATGACGAAGATACATCAAGATAAAGAAAGCAAACCTCAATTCGCTGAGCCAGAAGGCATAGTGAAGGCTTACGTATGTACTAAGTCTGGTAAAAAGCCAAGCTCGCTTTGCTCCTCTGACCCAAGAGGCGTCGTTAAACAAGAGATATTTGCCAAAGGAACCGAGCCAAAAGATACATGTGACGTTCACGTTTCATTAGAGGTAAACTCATCAAATAATAAAATTGCAACTGAGTTTACACCGGAAGAGTTAAAGATTACCAAGGTCTTCACTGCACTGAACCCAGCATACAATCCTGCTAAACACAATGGTATCATACCTAAGGACTATAGCTACTACCCACCTATCGCCTCGGATACTCAAGAGGATTTAGATAAGTATAATCAAGAGCATGGTATAGATCCAGACAATCCTAATGGCAATACGGATTGGAACGAGATAATTACAGATGTTATCGATCATAATAATGGTGACAACGGCGAAAAAGAACCTAAGGAAAACGATACAAATACTGATAATAATTCAAATAATGAAGGTAAAGTAAAAATATTACCATAGCTATAAATAGAAGAAACAAGGCCTAATTTAGGCCTTGTCAGACTGTTGACAAAGTAGGCGTATTTTTATAAAAATACGCCTACTTTTTTACTTGAAAACCTCTTAAAATACACATCTATTGGGTATATATAATACATAGAAGGTGATAAAATGTTACATAAAAATAGTAAATCAAAAACAGATCAAGCACAAATAATTTCAGTTGAAGAATTAGTTCCACAAGAACACATACTAAGAAAGATCAATAAGTATATAGACTTTGACTTTATCTATGATTTAGTAGAAGATAAATACTCATTAGATAACGGAAGACCAAGCATAGATCCAGTAGTGCTAATGAAGATAATATTCATACAATACCTATTCAACATAAGAAGCATAAGGCAAACAATAAAAGAGATAGAAGTAAACATTGCATACAGATGGTTTTTAGGATATGACTTCTACGACAAGATTCCACACTTTACAACATTCAGCCAAAACTATAGAAGAAGATTCAAAGATACAGACATATTTGAAAACATCTTCCAAAACATATTAAACCAAGCACTAGAACAAGGTTTTGTGGATGAGAAGATTCAATTCGTAGACTCAACACATGTTAAAGCACATGCAAACAGACATAAAAACAAAAAAGTAACAATAGAGAAAAAAGCAAGAAGATATCAAGCACAGCTAGACAAAGAAATAGCACAAGAAAGAGAAGAAAACGGAAAAAAGCCCTTAAAAGAGAAAGAAGATAAAGAGAGGCAAACGATAGTTCAGTCAACAACAGATCCAGAAAGCGGCCTCTTTCACAAAGGAGAACATAAAGAAGTATTCGCCTATTGCGTAGAAACATCATGCGATAAAAACGGCTGGATACTAGCATACAAATCATTTCCAGGAAATTTACATGACAGCACAACATTTTTACCATTCTATGAAGAAAAACTAAAAAAGATGAAACCCCAAAAGATAGTTATGGATGCAGGTTACAAAATACCAGCCATAGCAAAAACATTAATAGACGATAAAATACTCCCAGTATTTCCATATACAAGACAAAAGAGAAACTTACAAATAGAAAATCCATACTACAAAAGAGACTACATATACGACGAATATTATGACTGCTACATATGTCCACAAGGAAAACTTTTAAATTACAAAACTACAGATAGAGAAGGATACAGACAGTATAAAAGTGATATAAACGACTGCAAGAACTGTCCTAACATAGATAGATGCACACATAGTAAAAACAAACAAAAAGTAATAACAAGACATATATGGCAAGACTACCTTGACATAACAGAAGAATATAGATATACAAATCAAGGCAAGAAAGAATACGCAAGAAGAAAAGAAACAATAGAAAGACAATTTGGAAGCGCAAAAGAGTATCATAGTTTTAGATATACAAACATGAAGGGCAAAGCTAAGATGGATATGAAAGCTGCGCTTACTTTTGCATGCTTAAATATGAAAAAACTAGCACTAATGATGTATAGGATGGATCCAAATAAGGAGGTATTTACTCGTTTATTTGCAAAAATACATAAAAAATTTGATTTTTTACTAAATTTAATAAAAATAAGCAAACCCAGGAAAAAATTCCTGGGTTTGTCTTCACTCTGACAAGGCCTAATTTAGGCCTTGTTTTTTCTATAAAATATTCTATAGTTTTATCTGATTATATTAAAATTTTCAATGATTAAATTTGATAGATTTGGGTAATATGTTAATAGGGGAAAGATTTTTAAGTCTGATTATTCAAATACATCAATTAAGGAGGTGTAAATTTGCTAGCCCTTGAATAATTATTAGTTTTAGAAAGAAGGTTATTTTATGAAAAAAACTATATCAATAATATTGTCAATATTATTAATAATTTGTAATGTCAACATTGTTAGTGCCAAAAATAATGAGAATTTATTACGTTATGGAGAATATGAAAAAGCCCAAACAGTTGCTACTGAATATGTAACTAAAACAACTGTTCCTGAAGGTCAATTACCAACAGGTATAAATATGCGAACAGGAGGTTCGGTATATGTAGATTTTACAAAAGGCTCAAGTATAAGTATTGGTATAGGTGCAAGCTGGGGCCATATAAGCGTTTCTATTTCTGTTGGTTTTGCAAGTGAAAGTCCAGCTGCATATGCTGTAAATATACCTGCTGATAATCATTATTATAGGATTAAGGCAGATCAAACTTATAAAATAGAACATTGTAAAGTTGATGTATATCAATATGGTCAATATCAATACACATACTATCACGATTTAGCAACCCTTGATAGTGCGAGTCTTTATCTAGTGATGGTAAAGTAATATGAGCAATGAAAAATCATTAAAAAAGTATTGGATAATACTTGCTATAATACTGATTGTAGCTGCGCTAGCTATATATTTTATATCTAAGTCGAGTAAAATAGATTTAGCTAGAGTTTCGAAGGAGATGAAAGACTTTGCCTCACTTGAAGAGCCAAACATTGAAAAGTTCGTAAAGAAGGGCTACGTAGATATTACTAAGCCGCTTGAACATGATGCTGGTATCAATCTTAGAAACAGTTTTTTAGCGCCAAGTGTATATGTAAAAACTGTAAGACTGGATGAAAATGATAAGTATCACGGCACTATATACTGGAAGAACAGAGACGAATGGAAAGTAGCAAAGCAAGAATTTTCTACTGATGATGAAGATAGAATAAGTATTTATGATGCAAATCCAGTGGTCCTAAAAGAAGTGCTAACAAAAGAAGAAGATGGATTAAACAAGGTATATGCCATCACTATGGCAATAAATCCAGATGTGACTAGCGAAGAGATATATCTTTTCTCGTTTAAATAATTTAATCTGCATATGAAAAAGTGCCAAGCATTTAATTTTGCTTAGCACTTATTTTTATTCTGATATTTATTTTTTATTTGTTTTGTTTTTCTACTGCCTTTAGCACTTGATTTAGAAGTATTGTAGTTGTTATGCTACCTACTCCGCCTGGTACTGGTGTTATCTTTGCTACATAATCAAGAAGATTGTCATAATCAGCGTCACCACTAATCTTGCCGTCCTTGTCCATACTTACTCCGACGTCTATAATGATAGAGTCTTCATTGAAGTAAGACTTATCAAGCATCTTCGCTCTACCAAGCGCTGTGAATACTACCTCTGCGTTCTTGCAAGCTGCCTTTAAATCCTTTGTCTTTGAGTGGCAGATAGTAACTGTGGCATTCTCATTAAGTAGCATCATAGCAAGTGGCTTACCAACTACCATGGAACGATTGATTATAACAGCGTTCTTGCCCGTGTAGTCATATCCAGTTCTGCCAAGTATTTCAACAGCTGCTCTTGGAGTTGCTGGTTCAAAGCTATCTTTCTTGCCTTCAAATATTGCTTCTAGATTAATTGGGTTCATGCAGTCAATGTCCTTATCTGGATTGATGAAGGCAGCAACTTTTTCTGCATCTATTTGCTTAGGAAGTGGTCTAAATACAAGTATGCCATGCACTTTATCGTCCTTGTTTAGCTTGTCCATAAGGGCAAGAAGCTCCTCAGTTGTTGATTCTCTCGCAATGTTAAATACTTCTGAATCGATATTTAAGTTTGCACTAACCTTTAGTATCGCCTTTTCATATGATATGTCGCTTGGGTCTTCGCCTAGCCTTACTATAGCGATCTTTGGTGCTATGCCTTTTGCACGGAAGTCCTCAATCTTTTTACTCATATCAGCTTTAATCATATCTGCTACGGGTTTACCCTTTAAAATATCTGTCATAATAACCTCCCTTTGATATTAATAGTTCTTATATCAAAACTATTTACTATTCATTAACTTAATACATTAATACCCAATTCACAATAATTATAATACTTAATTAATATTTTTATAAAAATAGGGAGACTCGTCGTCTCCCCTTGTATAAGTTTAATTAAGCTCTTTTGCTCTTTGCGCCATGGCCAAAGTTCTTTTCAAGTAGTCCCCAAGTATATGGTGCGATGAATGTTGATGAAATCATACCTTCAACGATACCAACAAGTAGTGGGATACAAAGTGCTTCGATTACGTGGCCACCTGTGATGTATAAAACAACAACTGCGATAAGTGTTGTAACTGTTGTTAATACTGTTCTTCTAAATGTTGAGTTAAGTGATGTTTCAATAAGTTCAGCGTTTTCCATCTTTGGATACATTCTTTTGTTTTCTCTGAATCTATCAAAGATAACGATAGTTGCGTTGATTGAGTAACCTACGATAGTTAGTGTAGCTGCGATTAATGATGAATCGATTTGTAGGTTAAATATGCCGTATGTTGCTACTATAACTAAAACGTCAACGATTAGAGCAAATACTGCTGCAACACCATATTTCCATTCAAATCTAAATGTTACGTAGATAAGCATTAAGATTGATGCGATGATGATGGATATAACAGCTTTTTGTCTAATTTCTCTACTGATTGATGGACCAGTAGTTGTGTCTTCGATATTGTTTCTGTCAACCTTGTATTCATCAACAAATGCACGGCTGATTTGGTTCTTTTGTTCGTTTGTTAATGCAAGTGTGGACTTGATAACTACAGTTTCTTTGTTAGCACCTGCATATACAACGCTTGCTCCATTGTCAACTTTGTTAACTATATCATAAACTTTTTCTTCTTCAATAAATTGCCCAGCATTGATTCTCATGATAGTACCACCTGAGAAGTCGATACCGTAGTTAAAACCATTGATACAGAATCCTATGATACCTGCGATGATAACTATGAATGGTATTGGAGCAAAAAACTTTTTCAATTTGTTAAAATTAATCATATTTACCTCCTATGCTCCATATGCCTTTTTATTGTCATTAGCTGTGATTTGAGCAAAGTTCTTTAATAAGAATTTTGTCAATACAACTGCTGTCAATAATGAAACGACTATACCTATGATAAGTGTAATACCAAAACCTCTGATTGAACCGATACCATAAACATAAAGTACAACGCCTGCGATGATAGTTGTGATGTTTGAATCCATGATAGTTGCGATGGCTTTCTTGAAGCCTGCATCAACAGATGATCTTACTGTCTTACCATTAAGTAATTCTTCTCTAATTCTTTCGTAGATGATACAGTTAGCATCTACTGCCATACCTATTGATAGTAGTAAACCGCATATACCTGGTAGTGATAGTTTGATATGGAATATGATAAATGCTAGCATAACTAGTAATGTATATGCAACTAGTGAGATTGCTGCTACTATACCAGGGATCTTATAAACTATGATTAGTAGTATACTTATTAATAATATAGAAATTACTATTGCCTTCATTGAGTTGTCAAATGCGTCTATACCTAGTGAAGCGCCGATGATTTCTGATCTAACTTCTTTTAGCTCGATAGGAAGCGCACCTGCTCTGATTAGTGTAGCAAGTTTTGATGCTTCTTCAACTGTGAATCCCTTTGATCCGCCTTCGATGATTGGCTTACCATCTGTAATAGGTGAATTTTGTACTATAGGTGCAGAAATAACTTCACCGTCTAGAACTATCTTAAGGATTTTCTTTTCTGGTTCTGTTTCATTATATAGCTTAGTAGTTGCTTCAGCGAACTTTTGAGTTCCTTCTTCGTCAAGCTCCATTGAAACTACTGGTGTTGATTTACCAAGATTGTCTTGTGAGTAAACAACTTTTGATTCTTTAATGTTTTTACCTGTTAAAATTACATTGTTATCTGGATCGATAAATTGTAATTGAGCAGTTTTACCTATAGTTTCGATTGCGTCTTGTGCATTCTTAGCACCTGCTAGTTCAATTGAAATTCTGTTTGAACCTTCTATAGATATGTTAGGTTCAGAAATTCCTAAACCGTCAACTCTTTGTTGTATAATTGCCTTTGATTGTTCCATAGCTTTGCTAAGCTCTTCACCTGTTTTGTCTGTGTCAGCTTCAAGAAGTACATATACCCCACCAGCTAAGTCCAGACCTAAGTTAATAGAGTCTTTAGCGCTCTTTATTTCGTATCCAGCAAAGTTAAAGCCGAATACAGCTACTAATGCAAAGCAGGCAATTAAAATGACTGTTATCACAATCTTAAGTGTGCTTAACTTTTTCATTTTGGCCTCCTAATCTAAATTTGCAATAACTGAGATTGCACATTCTATTCTTTTTCTTTCTAATTCACAGCCTATCTCAAAGTTTCCGTTTATATTGCCAGTATTGTAGTATGAATTAGCGTGACAGCCGCCTGAGCAGTAGAACTTTGCCCAGCATTCTTGGCAGTCTTTTTTATTAAATACATTTGACTTTTTAAATTCTTCTCTTAAATCAGTTTTTGTAACGCCGTCAAAAACGGTTCCAATCTTGAATTGCTCTTCACCTACAAACTGATGACAAGGATAAAGATCTCCCTTAGGTGTTACAGCAAGGTATTCGCAGCCCGCTCCGCAGCCTATGGATCTCTTAATCAAACATGGTCCTTGATCTAAGTCTATCATAAAGTGGAAGAATAGAAAATCATCATCTTTTTTCTTAATCTTGATGTATTCTCTGGATAATTTTTCGTACTCTTCTTTTATTCTTTCTACATGTTCTGGTCTTATTGCATATGGCTCATTTTGGTCTGTTACAACCGGTTCCATAGATGTCTTCTTAAAACCGTTATTGTAGAAATCTAATACGTCTTCTGAAAAGTCTAAGTTTTCTGATGTAAATGTACCTCTGATGTAGTAGTCCTTATCGCCTCTTTTTTCAACAAAGCGTTTAATCTTTGGAACAATTAAGTCATAAGAACCCTTTCCATTAGTAGTTGGACGCATTTCATCATTAACAGATTTTCTTCCGTCTATACTTAGAACTACATTTGACATATTTTCATTTAAATAATCAATAATTTCATCGTCTAATAAGACGCAGTTTGTAGTTAAAGTGAATCTAAAATTCTTATCGTATTCTTTTTCTAAGCTTCTTCCGTAAGTAACAAGCTCTTTGACAACATCAAAGTTCATTAGTGGTTCTCCACCGAAGAAGTCAACCTCTAAGTTTCTTCTATTGCCAGAGTTTTGAACTAAAAAAATCAAAGCTTTTTTACCTACTTCGACGCTCATAAGCTCTCTTTTGCCCTTAAAATCGCCTTGAGACGCAAAACAGTACTTGCATCTAAGGTTACAGTCGTGTGAAACGTGTAGGCAAAGAGCCTTTACAATGTTGTATTTACTTAAGTCTAGTTCAGTCTCCTTTATAGGCTCAGTAAATAACAAGCCTTCTTTGTATAATTCTTCTACTTCCTTAAAAGCAGTTTTAATATCACAAGCTTCATACTTATTAGATAGTCCTTCTAAAGCTTCATCTAAGCCTTTGGACATATAATCTACTAAGTCGTATACAATCTCATCTACTACGTGTACAGCACCACTGTATATGTCTAAGATTACATACTTATCATTAAGATAGAACTTATGTATTAAATTAATATCGTACATCAAAGCCTATTTATGATTTTTCTTATTTTCGCACTTTTGGTTACCAACTGTGCAAGATGTCTTACAAGCTGATTGGCATGAAGTTTGGCATTCACCGCATCCGCCGTGCTTAGCTGTTTTTAATAAGTTTCTTTTGCTTAAAGTTTTTACAAATTTCATAATATCCTCCCTTTGTATAAAATATCGTGGGCTAAGGCCCATCACAAGAAAAAACCGATGCTATTTTGCACCGGCTAGATATTCTTTAACAAGATTTGTAACTAATGATCCATCTGCCCTGCCTTTAACTTTAGACATAACAGTCTTCATGACTAAGCCAAAGTTAGCTCCTTTGTCTCCAAGCTCTTCGCAAGTTTCATTGATTATAGTTTTAATCTCTTCTTCAGAAAGTTCCTTTGGTACGTACTCCATAAGAATTTCTATTTCTTTTTTAGTCTGTTCAACTAGGTCCGCTCTATTACCTTTTTCAAATTCTGGTAGAGCGCCTTTCTTTTCCTTTATTTGCTTTTGTATTATTGCTATAATGTCTTGGTCACTTAGTTCTTTTCTTTGGTCAACTTCGCTTTGTTTTATAGCTGAGTTAACCATCATGATAGTGTTTTTAATGATCGTATCTTTATTTTTCATAGATTCTATATATCTACTTTTTAATTCGTTTTTAAGGGACATCATACACCTTCATTTCTTTCAAATAAATTTAAGTTAAAACTTTTGATGTTTTTTCCTTCTAGCTGCTTCAGATTTTAGTTTACGTCTTACACTTGGTTTTTCATAGTGTTCTCTTTTTCTAACTTCTCCTAAGACGCCTGATCTTGCGCATTGTCTTTTGAATCTCTTAAGTGCGTTATCAAGTGATTCGTCTTCTCTAACTCTTATTTCTGTCATAGTATCCCTCCCCTCATAAAACAATTACTATCATTTATGACTAAGTTACAAATATTATACAACATATCTAAAGCTTTTTCAAGTTTTTTTTGCTATTTTTTGCTATTTTTCTTGATTTTAACCTGCTGGCCAATTAAGTTTTCTGCCGCCTATTAAATGCATGTGTAAGTGTTTGACACTTTGTTGACCGTCTTCACCTGTATTGATGACTAGTCTGTAGCCATTGTCAAGGCCCATAGTCTTAGCTATATCCTTAACTTTAAGCATCATGTGAGCTATGACTTCGTTGTCATCGTCTGTAAGTTCATCAAGAGACGCAATATGCTTTTTAGGCACCATAAGCACATGCACTGGGCATGTTGGGTTGATGTCCTTGAAGCAAAGCATCATATCGTCTTCATAAACTTTTTCAGAAGGAATAGATCCTTCTATGATCTTACAAAATAAACAATCCATAAAATCAAATCCTTTCTACTAAAACTCCGTCTTTAAATCTTTCTACTGCCTTTACTTTTATTACATGGTTATGAAGATCTTCATCTGTTTTAAGATAAGCTCTGATGTAATTTGATGTGTAGCCTTCAAAGTACTCATCCTTTTTCTCTTCGAACAAGACTTCAAATTCATTCCCAATAAATTTATTTATAAATATATGTCTCGACGCCTCTTGATACTCATCAAGTATTTCTGCTCTGTCTTTCTTAATACTCTCAGGAACTTGATCAGGCATATCGTAAGCCTTAGTCCCCTTACGTCTTGAGTATCTAAAGACATGAACCTTTAGGAAATTTACCTTTTTTACTATATCAATGGACTCCTTAAAGTCCTCATCGTCTTCCCCAGGAAAGCCAACTATGATGTCTGTAGTAATGGCAGCGTCTGGCATTGCCTTATATATCTTCTCTGTATTTTCTATATAGTCTTCTCTCGTGTATTTCCTATTCATTAGCTTAAGGACTTTGTTTGAGCCGCTTTGTAAGGATAGATGAAATTGATGCTGCAAGTGCTTTAGAGCGGCAAGTCTCTCTACCGTTTCATCCTTTAATAACTTTGGCTGAATTGAACCAAGTCTTAGTCTTTCTACGCCAAGCACTTCATCTATCATTTCTAATAGCTTTATTAGATCAATGCCATCATCTTCATAATCAGTAATCTGTATACCTGTGATGACAAATTCTTTGTAGCCGTCCTTAACGAGTGAGGTTATCTCTTTAATAATGCTATCTGCCTTTCTCGAGCGAACTCTTCCTCTTGCGTATGGTATTATGCAATAGGAACAAAAGTTGTTGCAGCCGTCCTCTATCTTAATAAAGGCTCTAGTGCTATCGAAATTTTTATCAAAAAGCAGTTCCTCATAGTTTTTGTCGATATTATCTTCAACATAATTTTTCTTCTCGCCAAGGTCCAAATATTCTTCTAAGTACTCTACTATCTTGTTTCTGCCTTGTGTGCCGACTATGATATCCGCTATATCCATCTCTTCTATCTCTTTAGCATTAATCTGGCTATAGCAGCCGCAAATGATGACTATGGCATCAGGATTTTTCTTCTTGACTTTAGATATCATCTGCCTTGACTTCGAGTCAGACTTGTTTGTGACAGTACAAGTATTAATTACATAAACATCGATATCGTCAAAATCTTCCTTGACCTCGTAGCCCTTTTGCTCAAAAGAATTTTTTATCGCTTGAGCCTCATATAAATTTACTTTGCAGCCCAAGTTTTGTACATAAACCTTCATCATAAAAGACCACTTCCGTTAAATTCGTAGTAAAGCATGGTTAGTAGCGCTATTGGAGCTGTCTCTGCTCTTAGTATTCTCTTTCCTAGGCTAATGGATTTGTAGCCAAAGTTCTTAAGCTCATCTATCTCGCTTATGTCGAAGCCGCCCTCAGGTCCTACGACGATGGCGATATTCTTTTTATTTTTGATATCATAATTTTTTATGCTATTATCAAGCTCATCTTCATAAGCAATTAAAACTAAGTCAAAGCCATCTAAAATTTCTTTTGCTTCATCTAGCTTCATCGCATCAGAAACATTTGGGATAAACTCACGCTTTGACTGCATTGCTGCAGCCTTTGCGATATTTCTATATCGATCTCGCTTTTTATCTTTTATATCTTTTTTCTTGACAATAGACCTCTTAGTCTCGATAGGCACTATGCCATAAGCACCCATTTCTATAGCTTTTTGTATAATAAAGTCCATCTTATCAGACTTTACTAGGCTCTGAAACAAGGTGATTTTTAGATCTGACTCATATTTTTCATTTATCTCAGAAAGTATTTTAAGAGACAATTCATCCTTTGTATATGAGTTAAAAACAGCGATATAGCCACTGCCATCAATGTAGACTTCGACTTCTTCGTCATCCTTTATCCTTAAAACTTCCTTGAAGTGCTTTATATCTTCTTTTGCTAAGTATAAAAGGTCTTCGTCCTTTTTTTCTGCGAAAAATCTATGCATGTTTAGCTACGATTGAAGTCCATTCGTTTAGGTCTTCGACGTTTAATATATCAAAACCGTTTGCTTCAAGTGAGTCGATAACCATGGCGGACTTAACTTTTAATATGCCTGAGGAAATGAAAATTCCGTCCTTGTTTAAAAACTTGTGTAAATCACCTGTCATAGTGACTATGACTTCTGCAAGTATATTTGAAACGACTATATCGTATTTGTCCTTAACTTTTGAAAGTAGGTCTCCGACAATGAAATTTGCATTAGTAACTTCATTTAACTTTTTATTTTCATTAGCAATATATACGCTCATCGGGTCTATGTCAACGCCTAAAACTTCACTCGCGCCTAGCTTTGACGCTGCTATCGATAGTATGCCGCTGCCTGTACCTATGTCAAGAACTTTCATACCAGGCTTCATGTACTCTTCAAGTTTCTTTATACATAGTGACGTTGTCTCGTGTGATCCAGTTCCAAAGGCCATGCCCGGCTCTAATTTGATGATTTCTTCCCCATCTTTCTTTTCGTACTCTTCCCAAGTTGGCACTATGACTATAGTTTTGTTTGGCTTTAAAATCTTGAAAAACTTCTTCCAATTGTTTTTCCAATCGCTATCGTCAATTATTTCCTTAGAAAAATCTCCGCCAAGCTCTTCGATATGAGCCTTAATCTTGGCTTCTCTCTCGTCGTTATCAGCTATATCGTCTAGATATATGGTAAATCTTATATAGCCCTTTTCTAATTTAATTAGGTCATCGTCGTATAAGTCCCAAGCGTTTTGTCTTTCTTGAAAGATTTTTAAATCGTCTGGGTCTTCAATCGCCATATTGTCAATACCTAGGTCTGATAAAAATATTTCGACCTTCTCTTCATATTCTTTTTTAAATTTTAATTTAATCTCTCTATAATTCATTTTAACTCCTATAGTTTGTCTTTTATTTTTTCAAATAAATTTTTCTTCTTTGGCTCGTAATCAAAATCCATGTCTTTAAAGTGATTTATTAATGATTCTTTTTGCTCGTCATTCAAATTCTTTGGCACATCAACTTTGACTACAACGTATAAATCGCATCTGTAATTTTTGTGTAGTGGATATAAACCCTTGTTTGCTATCTTAAATTTAGTATGGCTTTGCGTTCCCTCAGGTATAGTTAATTTAACCTTTCCATCAAGCGTATCAACTTCAATTTGGTCACCTAAAACCGCTTGTAAATAATTTATGCTAACGCTTGTGTATAAATCATCGCCGCTACGTTTGAATTTTTTATTTTCTCTTATGTCGATGTAAACGTTTAGATCACCATTTGGTCCGCCATTCTTACCAACGCTTCCTTCGCCTCTTATGCTAATTACGCTGTCTTCACGAACGCCCTTTGGTACCTTAACAAGAATCTTTTTCTTCTTCTTTTCAGTTCCATGACCATGGCAGTGTGGGCACTCTTCAGTAATTATCTCACCTGTGCCATGACAGTCTGGACAAACATCTGTTTGAACGAAGACGCCAAAGGCTGTTCTTCTCTCATTTCTAACTGTGCCTCTGCCTGAACAAGTAGAGCAAGTCTTTTTGCTGTTCTCGTCCTTGGCTCCGCTTCCGTGGCAATGTGAGCACTCTTCGACTCTCTCTATTTCAATCTCTCTTTGAGTGCCGTTTAAAACATCTTCTAGGTCTATAGTAAGGTTATATCTTACATCCTCTCCGTACATTGGCCTTTTGCTTTGCGACGCAGACGACGAGAAGCCGCCAAAGCCGCCTCCAAATATATCAAAGATGTCACCAAATATATCGTCAGTGAAACCACCGAAACCGCCAGATCCAGTGCCTCCATTTTGAAACATAGACTCACCATATGTGTCATATTGCTTTCTCTTCTCAGCATTGCCTAAGATTTCATATGCGGCAGATATCTCCTTAAATCTTGCTTCAGCCTCTTCATCACCTGGATTAAGGTCTGGATGGTACTTCTTTGCAAGCTTCCTATATTGAGTTTTGATCTCCGCTTCAGTCGCAGTTGATTCTATCTCTAAAACTTCGTATAAATCTTTCAAAACTTACACCCTTTCTAAAATGTAAAATAATTATCATATACATTATATTATACCAAATATGTGTAAAAAATAAAAGTATAATAAATCTCTTTTCTATATGTAAAAAAGAAGAATGAAGGCACTCTCCATTCTTCTTAATCTAAATCTAATAAATCTTATTTATCGTCTTCGTCAACTACTTCGTAGTCACCATCAACTACGTCATCATCACCTTTGTGTTCTTCAGAGCCTTGTGCGCCTGCTTCAGCTCCAGCTGCACCTGCTTCTGCATTTTGTTTATATAACTTTTCAGAAACTTTATAGAAGGCTTGTGTTAAATCTTCTGTCTTCTTCTTCATATCGTCATAGTCTGAGCCTTCGCTTGCTTTCTTAAGATCAGCAAGTTTTGCTTCGATTTCTTTCTTTTCATCTTCAGAAATTTTGCCTTCAAGGTCCTTCATAAGCTTTTCAGTTTGGTAAACCATTTGATCGGCGTTGTTCTTTACTTCGATATTTTCTTTTTTCTTCTTATCTTGTTGAGCAAATTCTTCTGCTTCTTTAACTTTTTTATCAATATCATCTTTTGATAAGTTAGATGAAGCTGTGATAGTGATCTTTTGTTCCTTGCCTGTACCTAAATCCTTTGCTGATACATTAACAATACCATTGGCATCGATATCAAATGTTACTTCTATTTGAGGGATTCCTCTTGGTGCTGGTGCTATACCTTCTAGTTGAAAGCGACCAAGTGTAGTATTGTCGGCTGCCATCTCTCTTTCACCTTGAAGTACGTGTATATCAACTGATGTTTGTGAGTCAGCTGCTGTTGTGAATATTTGTGATTTCTTTGTTGGAATAGTTGTGTTTCTTTCAATAAGTCTTGTAGTTACTCCGCCAAGTGTTTCTAGTCCAAGTGATAGTGGTGTAACGTCTAGTAATAACAAGTCTTTAACTTCGCCTGTTAATACACCGCCTTGAATTGATGCACCGATGGCAACGCATTCATCTGGGTTGATGTCCTTTTGAGGATCTTTACCAATGATTTGTTTAACAGCTTCTTGAACAGCTGGGATTCTTGTTGAACCACCAACTAAAAGTACCTTATCGATTTCGCTAGCATTGATACCAGCGTCTTTGATAGCGCTCTTAACTGGTTCAGTAGTTTTTTCTACTAAGTCATGAGTAAGTTCATTGAACTTTGCTCTTGTTAAGTCCATGTTCAAGTGAAGTGGACCAGCTGCTGTAGCAGAGATGAATGGTAAGTTGATGTTTGTTGTCATTGTAGTAGAAAGCTCTTTCTTAGCCTTTTCTGCTGCTTCTTTTAATCTTTGTAAGCTCATCTTGTCTTGAGTTAAGTCTACGCCATTTTCCTTTTTAAAGTTATCTGCTATATAATTTATGATTCTTTGGTCAAAGTCGTCTCCACCAAGCTTGTTATTACCTCTAGTTGCTAGTACTTCAAAAACGCCGTCGCCTACTTCTAGGATTGAAACGTCGAATGTACCTCCGCCTAGGTCATATACCATGATCTTGTGTTGACCGTGCTCTTTGTCCATGCCATAAGCAAGTGCTGCTGCTGTTGGCTCATTAATTATTCTCTTAACTTCAAGTCCTGCTATCTTACCAGCGTCCTTAGTTGCTTGTCTTTGAGCGTCTGTGAAGTATGCAGGAACAGTGATAACTGCTTCTGAAACTGTTTCGCCTAAGTAGCTTTCTGCGTCTGCTTTTAATTTTTGTAATATCATTGCTGATATATCTTGTGGTGTATAATCTTTTCCGTCTATGTCAATCTTGTAGTTACTACCCATCTCTCTTTTGATTGATGATATAGTTCTGTCAGGATTTGTGATTGCTTGTCTCTTAGCTGTTTCTCCTACTAATCTTTCTCCGTCTTTTGTAAATGCTACTACTGATGGAGTAGTTCTGTTACCTTCAACGTTAGGAATGATTATCGCTTCTCCACCTTCCATTACTGATACACATGAGTTTGTTGTACCTAAGTCAATACCAATTATTTTTCCCATAATTTATTCCTCCTTAATATATTTTCTTATTTATTTACTATAACCATGGCATGGCGAATAACCTTGCCATTGTATTCATAACCTTTTAATAAAACTTCTATGACTTGATTTTCTTTGTATTCATCGTTGTGGCCCATAGATACCGCTTGATGATAGTCTGGGTTAAAATCCTCACCCAGTGCTTTTAATTCAACTATGCCCTTTGCCTTAAGAGCATTTTTTAATCCTTCGTAGATGAGCTCCATGCCTTCTTTAAACGATCCGCTCTCGCCCTCGTGTTCCAAGGCTCTCTCGAAGTTATCTATAACAGGAAGTATTTCATTTGCTATGCTTACAACACCTATCGATACCAAGTCGTCCTTTTCTTTCTCTACTCTCTTCTTGTAATTTTGAAAGTCCGCTTGTAGTCTTACAAGTTTTGTTTGAAGATCATTTATTTCAGAAGCTAAGCTATCTTGCTCATCAGAATCAGCTTTTTCTTGAACTTCTTCTGCTTCATCTACTGCTTCTTCATTTATAAGCTTTTCTTCTTCCATTTCTTCATTCAGTTTTTTGTCTTTTTCCATTTAATCCCTCCTAAAATAAATCATCATTATAAAAATCATCAAATATAGAAAGAACTTTTTTGTAATCAATTCTCATTGGAGCGATTAAACCAAAAGTAACTTCATTATCCAAGATGTTTACGTTCTTAAGTACTAGAGCAATGTTGTCGAAGATGTCGATTTCATTCTCATTACCTATCTTAATGACAAGATCATTATCCAAATTTTCATTCTCTAAGATATTAAGTAGACCTCTTTTGTCTTCCAAGAGCTCTATAAGCTCTCTAGCTTTGTCAAAGTCAGAATACTCTGGATAATTCAAGATCTTATTTATCCCTTCAAGGAATATCTTGTCTGCGCTATATGTCTCGTCTTTTTGTGAAAACTTTTCCAAAACGCTCTCTAATATGGTCTTATAATTAACTAGACTGTCCTTTTCATACTTCAATGAATTGAAATCAAGTGAGTTTATGGACTTGCCAGCAAGATTCTTATTTAAAATCTCCTTAAAATAAGCCACTTCCTCTTCACTTATCTCTTCATTAAGCGTAATTAATGTCTTGTCGATGGCAAAGTTCTCGTAGACAAAGATAGCAAGTATTTTGTTTTCGTCGACTTTTAAAAGCTCTAAGCTCTTTAACTTTGTCTCGTCTTTGTGCCTAATATAAGCAATCGATGTAAAATCAGTTAGGCTTGACAATAGCTTTGACATCTTTCCTATCATACTATCTAAGTTCTTCGACTTGTCATTTATATCATCTAAGAAAATTTTCTTTTCTGAAGACGAAAGCTTTTCGAAGTCTTTTTGAACTACCATGTCAACATACAAGCGATATGCTTTTTGTGATGGCACTCTTCCGCTAGAAAGATGAGTTTTTATTAAGTAGCCCGCTTCTTCAAGGTCTTGCATCTCGTTTCTAATAGTTGCCGAGCTAAGACCTATGGACTCGTTCTTAGCGACAAGTCTCGAGCCAACCGGTTCACCAGTTTCATTGTATGAGCTGATTATAGCTTTTAAAATCTTTAATTTTCTCTCATCCAATTGATCACCTTCCATAATTTTTGTTAGCACTCTTCACTGGTGAGTGCTAACTCTATATCTATTATACCCAAAATAATAAAAAAATCAAGCTTTTTTCAAAAATAATTACTTTTTTCCAAAATATTTGCAAAATATTGCTCTAAAAGCGATTAAATTTCTAAGAAACTATAAAATGTTTAATTGTATTGAATACTGGTTATAAATAATATAAATACATAAATAAGCGAGATGAAGATTTATGTTAAATTTTCATAAGTACAAAAATGGAGATTAAATTAAGTCTAAAATATGTAAATTTTTATTTAAAGAAAGGAGTTAATAGTATCAACGTTAAAATACGTTCTACTAAAAAATATTTAAATCATGATAGTATTATATGTAATAATAGGCATTCTACTTAATTTATATATTCCAGCATGGACAGGAAGAGGAGTTAAATTTCAAACAGGTATTGGAACATGTATATGTATAGGTTTAATAGCTTATTATTTAATTAAAAAAATTGACAATTTAAACGAAGAAATTATATAAATTGCAACAATAAGTTAGCCACCCAGACATCATATAGACTAAATGTATAGTATAGCTTAAAAGTATTTATTTTTATTAAACTAGATACTTTTAAGCTGTTTTATTTCCTTTATGAACTCTTCTTTTGCAGTTTTGTAATTAAAGATTTTTCTTGGCAAATTATTCATCCACTCGTTTATTCTGTATATTTTTTCTTTTGATACTTCTTCTATTGATGTGCCTTTTTGTATAAATCTTCGTATTAATTTATGTTGACATTCACTAGTTCCTCTTTCCCATGATGTATATGGATGACAAAAATATATATCTACATATTCTGCTAATTCTGATAAGCTTGAAAATTCTGAACCATTATCTGATGTTATACTTTTAAATATTTCTTTGTTTAACTGCGCATTATCTTTTAAGAATTTAAGTCCAATGTCTACTGCATCGGGTGTTTTTCCATGTATTTTTATCAGCTTTTCATATCTTGTTTTTCTTTCTACTAATGTAAGTAGTACTGGATCTGTCTTTTTCTTTTTACCTATAACTGTATCTATTTCCCAGTGGCCGAATTCTTCTCTTGTTTGTATTTTATCTGGTCTTTCTTCTATGGATATGCCAAGCTTTTTCTTGTTTTGTCTTGTTCTTCTTGTGCTATTTTTGTTTTTTCTCTTTACTTTTTCTAGTAGATCTATATTTTTTGTTTTCATTAGTGACTTATTTATCCAGTTGTAGAGGCTTTTTGTTGATGGTATTTCTGATGATGGAAAGAGTCTATTTGCTTTTGCGTATCCAACACATACATCTGGAGACCATTTATCTTTTAACATTTTATTGTCTGCCCATTTAAGAAATTCGACTATATCTATATATTTTGGTCTTCTTCCGCAAGAAGATCTATTGTTTATATATACCTCATAATTAGTTAAGGCAAAGTATTTTTCATCGTAGTAAGTATATGTTTTGTTATTACTTTTTATTATTCTCTTTTGCTTTACTGTGCCTTTCTTTATTGCGTTGTTTATTGTCTGCGGGGCTCTATTTAGCCTTCTTGCTATCTCTCTGTTGCTATGTCCATCTATTTTCCATGCCTGTATTAATGACATTTCATGTAGTGATAGATGTGAATTTTTCTTGCGTTCTGTAAATTCTATGGTATAATTTATATGAGTCATGTGTACCTCCGTATAGTTGTTTTTTTGTTTGTTACTAATACTATACCATATGTACACATGATTTTTTTATTTGGTGGCTAAGTTAATTATACAATCTTCCAACGAAGAAATTAAAATTTTAAAAAATTCATTAGAAAAATCTCAAGCACTACAAGATAAAAAAAGCGAAAATGATAACTTAGAGAATTAATTTATAAACCCTCTTTACAAATTGCTGGTAAAGAGGGTTTACTTATCATATAATATTTTATTTTTTATAATTAAGCTCGTCATTTATCTCTGATAAAAATTCTTTCATAAAGCTATTTCTTTCTTCAGCGAGCCTTTTAGCTTCGTCCGTGTTCATCATATCCTTTAATAATAAGAGCTTCTCATCGAAGTGCTTTAATGATTCCTCTATACCGCGACCGTTCTTGCCGCTATACATAAAGGTCCTCGCTACGCCTATCGCTCCTATAGCGTCAAGTCTGTCAGCGTCTTGAACAATGCATGCTTCGAGCGTCTTTGGCTTAGTGCCCTTGTTCTTTGTAAATGAAACAGAATTGATAATCTCAATAATATCTTCAATCGCCTCACTGTCGAAATCATTTTCAATTAAAAATTTTCTTGCGTTTTCATTATTTTTATTATTAAATAGCTTGTGGTCGTCAACGTCATGAAGAAGTGCTCCTAGGTCTACGTATAGCTCATTGCATTCATAAGCCTTTCTTATATTAAGAGCGTTATTATAAACTCTTAGGCTGTGATCAGCGCCGTGGCCGTCTGAGTTGCCAGTAAAAATATTTTCAAGATAATCAATCGCTCTTTTAATTATTTCGTCCATAGCCTCTCCTTATACAAAAAGTATTTCTACTTGGTTCGCAATGTCCCTGCCAAACTCTGTGTAAAAGTATCTGCCGTCACATTTTTTTAGCAGCTTTTCTTCTGTCGCTTTTTTCAATTCTTCCCTATATATATCTTCAAAATCTATATCGTATTTTTTATTGATCTCGTTTACAATTATGCCTTCGTTTGTCCTTAGCTTAAAAATTATATACTCAGTGATTTTATCTTCGTGACTTAAAATTTCTTCATCGTGATAGATACTTTTCTTCACATCGTCAAAGTACTCGTTAAAAGTACTCGCATTAAAAAATCTTTTATTTTTAATAAGTGAGTGCGCCGCCATGCCAAGGCCTAGGTACTCATCCATGGACCAGTACTTATAATTATGCCTTGAGTAGCATCCGTTCTTGGCAAAGTTCGAAATTTCATATTGCTTGTAGCCAAGGCTTTCCAATTGCTCAGTCGCCTTTCTATATATGAGCCTATCTGTCACTTGATCGTTCACCCTATAGACACCTCTTTCAACAAGTGCATTTAACAGAGTTCCCTCCTCAAGTATAAGTGAGTAAAGCGATATGTGTGAGGCGCCTAGTTCACTTGCCGTATCGATTGACACTATAACATCTGCTAAAGTTTCTGTCGGCAGTGAGAATATAAAATCTAAACTAAGATTGTCAAAATATTTCATCGCTAATTTAATTTTTTCGCGCGCCTCATCAGCTGTATGAAGCCTGCCTATAATACGTAAAAGCCTATCGTTAAAGCTTTGCACACCTATAGAAATTCTGTTTATGCCAAGCTCTTTATAAACTAATAATTTTTCTTCGCTTATTGAGTTTGGATTTGTTTCTATGGTAAATTCATAATTTTCATCTAGGTTTATAGCCTCATTTAAACCATTCACAAGGCATGTTAATTCATCTATGCTTAATAAAGATGGTGTGCCTCCGCCTATAAATATGGTATCAACAATGTAATTTTTTAAGAGCTCTTCATTATTTTTTATTTCTAATAATAAATGATCTACATAATCCTTCATTCTGCTTTGATTAAAAATAAAAGATGTAAAATCGCAATATTTACATCTTCTTTCACAGAAAGGAATATGTATATATATTCCTAATTTATTCATTATTTCTTTTCCTTGTACTTCAATACTGAAAGAAAGGCCTCTTGAGGTAGTTCTACTGAGCCAATTTGGCGCATCCTCTTCTTACCTTCTTTTTGCTTTTCAAGTAATTTTTTCTTTCTTGAAATATCGCCGCCGTAGCACTTTGCAAGAACGTCTTTTCTAAGCGCTTTGATAGTTTCTCTCGCGATAATCTTTGAGCCGATAGCCGCTTGTATAGGTATTTGGAATTGATGTCTTGGGATAACGTCCTTTAAGCCTTCGACTATGGACCTACTTCTTTCATAAGCGTTTGACTCGTGTAAGATTAAGCTGAATGCATCGATAAGCTCGCCATTGATAAGTATGTCAACCTTAACAAGCTCACTTCTTTGATAGCCTGAAATTTCGTAGTCAAGCGATGCGTAGCCTTTTGTATTTGACTTAAGTGCGTCGAAGAAGTCGTATATAACCTCGTTTAGTGGCATTCTATAGTGAAGCGTAACCCTTGTTTGATCAAGGTATTCCATGTTAATGAATTCACCACGTCTATTTTGACAGATGTCCATGATGGCTCCAACATAATCCTTTGGCGTCATAATCTCCGCGTTAACCATAGGCTCTTCCATGTAATCAATTTCACTTGGGTCAGGAAGGTTCGATGGGTTTTGTATCATCATCATAGTACCGTCTTTTTTATGAACTTCGTAAATAACCGATGGCGCAGTCGAGATTATATTTAGATTAAATTCTCTTTCAAGCCTTTCAGTAATTATCTCCATGTGAAGAAGGCCTAAGAAACCGCATCTAAAGCCAAAGCCAAGTGCCGCTGAATTTTCTGCTTCAAAGACAAGAGATGCGTCATTAACTTGAAGCTTTTCAAGAGCCTCTCTAACGCTGTTAAAGTCTTCGCCCTCTGCTGGATATATACCGCAGTAAACCATTGGTACGACCTTCTTGTAACCGCTTAGTGGCTTATCTGTTGGATTATCAAGATAAGTTATTGTGTCACCAACTCTTGCGTCTTTTACATTTTTGATCTGTGCTGTAAAGTAACCTACTTCGCCCGCCTCAAGCGTTTCTTTCTTTAAAAGTGATGTGTTATTTACACCAACTTCATCAACTTCAAAAGTAGTTCCTGTTTGCATCATCTTTATTTGAGTACCTTTTTTAATAACGCCGTCAAAAACTCTGATGTAGCAGATAACGCCTCTGTAAGCATCATATATCGAGTCAAAGATAAGTGCCTTTAAAGGTTTATCCTTATCGCCATTTGGCGGCGGAACATTCTTAACGATATCTTCTAAAACATCTTCAATATTAAGTCCGCTCTTTGCACTGATTAGCGGCGCATCAGTCGTGTCAAGGCCAATGATATCTTCAATCTCTTCCTTAACTTCATCTGGTCTTGCGCTTGGCAAATCCATCTTGTTAATAACAGGAAGTATCTCTAGGTCCTGATCCAAAGCAAGATAAACGTTAGAAAGCGTTTGCGCTTCAACGCCTTGAGTCGCGTCAACAACAAGTATCGCGCCCTCACACGCCTTTAATGATCTACTCACTTCGTAGTTAAAGTCGACGTGGCCGGGCGTATCTATAAGGTTAAAAATATAATCCTGTCCATCTTTTGCTTTATATATCAAGCGTATAGCCTTTAATTTAATTGTTATTCCTCTTTCTCTTTCAAGATCCATGCTGTCCAAAACTTGTGATTGCATCTCTCTTTGAGTAAGTAAGCCCGTCTTTTCAATGATTCTATCAGCCAAAGTAGATTTACCGTGGTCGATGTGCGCTATGATTGAAAAGTTACGAATATATTTTTGATTCATCTTATCATCCTATCTAAATATTTTTAATTTATTCAAAGGCCAAAATCTAAATACAGCCTTGCCTTGTAAATATTTTTTCTCTACAGGTCCGAAACTCCTTGAGTCATATGAGTTACCGCCTTCCCTATTGTCCCCCATAACAAAGTATGAGTCCTCAGGCACAACCCAGTGGTTACCGTTTTGCTCACTAGTCTTTCTGTCTAGGTACGGTTCGTCTAGCTTATTACCATTGACGTAAACATCGCCGTCGATTATGTCAATAACATCTCCCGCAAGACCTATGAGCCTCTTGATATAGTGCTCGTTATTAGTCTTCTCGCCCTTGATAACGACTATGTCGCCTCTATTTGGCTCTTTGAAGTACTTAAATAGCTTCCACTCGAAGACCCTGTCGCCCGTATGTAGGGTCGGCTCCATCGATATGCCTTCAACCCTTGTTAGAGCAAAGACGAAGTTCACGAGGAATAAAGTGATGGCTACAGTGATTACTATCGAGTATATCCACGACTTGATATCATCTTGTTTTGCCTTCGCCATCGCCTCAGCAGCTTCTAAAATTTCATTCTCACTCGCTGCCTTTGCTTCTTCATTTATATCAATGTTTTTATTATTATCATCAAAATTATTTTCCATAAAAAGACCTCCTTTATAATTATAACATATTTTTACATATAATTTCAAAAGTTTAGTCATTTTTTATTTAATAAAAAATATCCCCTCAATATTACTAATCACTGAGGGGATATTATATCATCACTATTTAAACTTGCATTTTATTTTTTCTAGAACTAGTTAATTCTAATAAAGCTATACCAGCTAATAAAACAATATCAACAGATATAAAAATTATAAGCATTCTATTATTTGATTTTATATATTTGTTTTTGAAATCATCTAATACATCATGAAGTTTTTTTAATTCAACATTATAAAATTTAGTATCATTAATAAGTGCTTCAATTTTTTGTGCATCTTCATCATTTTTCAATTCAAAAACTGTGCCATTTAAATACATATCAAAATCAGATTCAATAAAGTTGTTTTTTACTAAATTTTCACTAATAGGCATAAGCAATGCATTATTAGTTGTATCGACAAGTTCTAACAACGAAGCGAAATTTTGATCTTTTGAAAAATAACCAATGACTTTCGCTTGGATGTCTTTTTTATCGCCACGGCCAAAAGTATAAATTTCACCAATTTTATACTCGTCCTTAATATCATAACCAACAATCATAGGAATTACATCGTTACTTTGAAAATCATTCTTTGTAAAATTTCTTCCTTTATCAATCCTAAAATTGTACAAATCATACATATCAGAATCAATAAAGGTTTGTTTGCGTGCAATGCCATTATTGATAGAAGTTGGCAAATATGAATAAAACGAATATTTTTTATCACATATTTCATCAATCTTGTCAAATAAATCATTTATCTTCTTGTCATCAAAACTGCGATTTGCCTCTAGCAAATTCATATCTTGATTTCGCAAAGCGATATAAGAATTAATTGGCAATTTATCATAAACAGACAACATAGTATTATACTTATTTCTTATAGATAAATACTTATTAGTCTGGTAAATAGATATAATTAAAATTAATGTGAGTACAATTGTTAACGCTTTTATAAATTTATTTTTCATTAATTAAAATACTTCCATCCTCTATAAAAATATGTTCTTCCTGCTTCTCCCCAACGAATAGGGTCGTCATAACATTGAGCACTCATACTATATATATTATCATCATAAATACTATCTGCAGCTTCTGTCCATCTAATTCCGCCTATAACAGACTCTCCTTGTCTCCTATAGTCCAGCCATGCTTGTTTTACATGTCTTCCAACAACTAAATCATATCCATCACCATCTTGCACTTTATAGCTTGCTTGAAATTGTATATATCCTTCATATCTGAGATTACTTATTTCCTCAGAATAAAAATAATTTGGTGATTTTAATGGGCGTGGTCCTCTTAAAGCTACGTCGTTAGCTGGTGAAACTATAGTTTTCCCAATTATAGAGTTTCCAATCATATATTCTCCATCTTCTAAAAGATCATTTTCAACATAAAGCTCATCTGAGTTAGACCCTGCAGGTGAAAAATATGTCTGTCCAACAATAGTTGATCCAATCTTAAATTCTCCTTGATAATGTCCAGCTTCGCATCCTGTTTCTTTACTTTGCGAACTTGCAAAAGTATTAACTGGAACTATAAGCATACTAAAAACTATTGTAATAGCCAAAATATTAAATATTGACATTTTTGTTATTTTTCTCATAACTATACCTCCTTAAAATAAGTCTTAAATATAAATAAAATACTATCATAAGTAATTTGTCCACAATGGAATCACCCCCCCCTATCATATTAATATGTATCTTACATTATATATATACCCTAGTAAATAAATAATAATCAATTAATTATTATTTAGAATTTGATTGATATATGTTATAATGAGTGTAGTGATATATATAAAGGAGATAATTATGAATTTTTTACCAGTTATATTAGGAACAGATGTTAACAGCTACTCTATGGCGAGAAGCTTTCATATGAAATACGGCATTAAGTCTTTGGTCTTAGGTAAGGCAAGGCTGCTTATGACTGAGAACTCTGATATTGTCGATATAATAATCAATAAGGACTTAGATGACGATGCGGTCATGCTTGATGAGCTAAATAAAATTAAAGAAGCGCATCAAGACAAGGAGCTCATACTAGTAGCATCGTCTGACTCATATGCAGAGAGAGTCATCATGAACAAAGATAAGATACGTGGATATAATTTGCCATTTACAGATAAGTCCATGCTTAATGAGCTAGTACTTAAGAAGAACTTCTACGACTTATGCGAAAAATATGGTCTTAAGTATCCAAAGAGCGAGTACATTAACAAGGATAATTACAAGAGCTACAAGACAAGCTTTGACTTTCCTATGGTCTTAAAGCCATCTAACAGTGTTGAATACTTCTTCTTGGACTTCGAGGGCAAGAAAAAAGCATATATATTAAAAAATGAAGCTGAATTAAATAAGGCTCTTAATGATATATATGCTAATGGCTACGGCGACTACATGATAGCTCAAGAATTTATTGAAGGAGCCGACTCGAATATGCATGTGGTCAACGCCTACGTCGATAGCAGTGGCAAGCTAAAACTATTCTCCCTAGGAAGAGCTCTTATGGAGGACCCTACCCCACTACTTATAGGTAACTACCTTGCCATAGCTGATGTAAGTCAAGATGCCTACGAAAAGATCTTCCCTATGATTAAAAATTTCTTGGAGAAAATAAATTATCGTGGATTGGCAAACTTTGATATCAAGCTTGATGACAGAACAAAAGAGTACAAGGTTTTTGAAATCAATCTTAGACAAGGACGCTCGTCTTTCTTCTCAACGCTTGCGGGCGCAAACCTAGCCGAAGCGCTTGTCAATGACTTTGTTTATCATAAAGATGACGAGATAATCATTGGCAAGGATAAGTTTTTATTCTTAGGAGCAAGATACGAAACTGTATTAAAATACATCGAAAGCGATGCCGCAAAGGAAAAGATGAGTAGCTACAATGACGATATTGAAAACATGGCTCTATACTATAGAAAGGACTTGAACGCAAAGAGAAAAGCAAGTTTAGATGAGTACTACTCGAGATACGACAAGAGATTTGAAGAATTTTTTAAGAAGAAGTTGGTGAATTAGATGATACTTGATACAAATAACCCTTCTGAGCTAAAACGCTATGATGACTTTGTAAAAAGAAATGAATATAGCTTTTTAACTCAGGACAGAGCTTGGGCGAAGATAAAAAACAATTGGTCCGAAGACTATGTTTATTTAGAAAACGATGGTAAGATAGTCGCCGCAATGAGCATACTATCTATCAAGGCAATAGATGGAAAGTGGCTGCTTTATGCCAATCGCGGACCTGTCTGTGATATATATGATAAAGATACTGTTTTAGCCTTAGTAGATGAAGTGAAAAAATTGGATAAGTTTAAGGACGCATTTTTATTAATATTTGATCCAGCCATTGCCTATGATGAAAAGCTTACCCGTCTATATAAGGATACAGAATTAAAAATAAGAACGAGAGGCGCTGATGAACACAGCTTTATTCAGCCAAGAAGGAATGCCATCATCGATATAAGTAAAAGTGAAGACGATATACTGGGGGGCTTCCACTCAAAGACGCGCTACAACATTCGCCTAAGCTACAGAAAAGGCGTTACGACAAGGATCTCACAAAGTGATGAGGACCTAAATACCTTCTTCGAAGAGACTAAGGTCATGGCTGAGCGCAACGGCATCACTTATAGACCAAAAGAGTATTTTAAGAGACTCATAGATAATTACGACGCTAAAATATTTTTATCAGACTATGAAGGAACACCTCTATCGAGCGCGATACTCATTATGTATAAGGACTACGCGTGGTACATGTACGGTGCGTCAAACAATCTTCACAGAAACTATATGCCCAACTATCAAATGCAGTGGGAAATGATTAAGTATGCGAAGGAGCATGGCGCTACTCGCTACGACTTCGGCGGCATATTTAAGCTTGACGATGAAGATGGTTTATACAGATTTAAAAGAGGCTTCCTAAACGAAGAGGACTTCACCGAGTTTATAGGTGAGTTCGATTTGGTTTTAGACGAAGAAGCATATAAAAAATACTTAAGTAAATAGTTTTGCATTAGAAAAGCTCTTCTCATATCAAAATGAGAAGAGCTTTCGCTTTGTCTATATTAAGCTATTAGCAAATGTGTTCAGTATTTACTAGGTAGTAAAGTGTCTTAACTGGAACGCCAGTTGAGCCTTTTTTGTATTGTGCGTAGTCCTTTGAAGTATCTGAAGTTCCCGCTATGTCCATGTGTATCCATGGAGTTCCTTCCTTAACAAAGTTTTCAAGGAACATACCAGCTGTAATCATACCAGCGCCGCCAGGTACTGAGTTTAGTAAATCAGTCATAGTGCCCTTAACCATGTCCTTGTACTCATCGTCGTTAGGCATTACCCATAGCTTTTCATCAGCTCTTTTTGCTGCTTCGTTCATTTCATTCATAAACTCATCGTTATTTGTAACAACACCAGTTCTATATGAGCCAAGTGCAACTACACAAGCGCCTGTAAGTGTAGCTAGGTCAACTATCCTATCAGCTTTAAGCACATCTGATGCGTAGTAGATAGCATCAGCAAGAGTAAGTCTTCCCTCAGCGTCAGTATTAGCTACTTCTATAGTCTTACCTGACATAGATCCGATTAAATCGCCAGTCTTGTATGCCTTGCCTGAAATTAAGTTTTCGCATGATGCAACGACAGCTACAACATTCTTCTTTACTTTGTTCTTGGCGATGGCATGCATTGCGCCTATAACAGCACCTGCTCCGCCCATATCCATATGCATTGTAGCCATGCCTTGTGGGTGCTTGATGCAGTATCCGCCTGAGTCATAAGTTAAGCCCTTACCAACAAGTGCAGTAAGTTTATCGCCTTCTTCACCATTCATATATTTCATAACAATTAGCTTAGGCTCTTTGTCTGAACCAGCTGCAACTGCTAAGAACGCCTTCATACCTAAATCTTCTATCTCTTTCTTGCCATATACTTCAACAGTAACGCCAAGCGGCTCAAGGTCTTCCTTCGCTCTCTTAGCTAAAACTTCTGGATACATGTCAATGGCAGGAGTGTTAACTAAATCCTTTGTTAGTGAGTATCCTTCAGCGATGTTCATGCCTTCTTCTATGGCAGACATAGCTTTATCCTTTTTATCTTCAATAACTTCTATGTTGATAGTGCCAAGCTTAGTAGGCTTCTTGTCTTCAGCTAAATATTTATCAAAATCATAGTTAAAGCATGCAAGACCATCAACTATAGCCTTCATAGTAGTTCTATAGCAAATATTATCAAGCTTCTTATTGAAAATGATGTTTGCGTCTTTAATCTTGTACTTTCTAAGTGCTTTTGCTAATTCAAAGAAAGCTACTATAATCTTCTTAGTAGTGATCTCATCCTTTTTGCCAAGGCCAAGATAAATTATCTCATCTTCGCCAAGTTCTACAAATACTTCGCTTGCTTTGCCTGTAAAGTACTCTTTTTCTACTAAAGCATCAAGACCCTCTGATTTTTCGAAGAAGTTCAAATCATCTTCAAATACTGGTAAAACCTTGATACCCTTCTTCTCGTTTACTGTAATTTTCATTAAATCATCTCCTCTTTCTTAAATTGACTTTCTACATAATCCAAGACAAAATCATACATTTCGTCTGAATATATCTTTATAGGTGCCATCCTCTTAAGAACGGCTTCCTTTGTAATCTTGTGGTCTTGCCACGAATGCGAATTAAAGGCAAAGTGCATTAAGAGTGGTTGGAACCTGTCAAGTGCATTCGCATACTTTGCTTCGTTCGTCTCAGCAGCCTCAAACTCATCCCAATATTTTCTAAGCTCATCGCCTAGGGAATCAAGCTTTGAATATAATTTATCTGCTGCTTCGCTCTCTCTTTGCTTCTTGTCCTCATTGCCCTTTGTGTCATAGCAATATGTGTCGCCAGCGTATATCTCAATCAGGTCATGATACAAAAGTAGTACCGCCGTCTTATTTGCGTCAACCTCAAACTTGCCCATGTACTTAAAAACTGGTGCTAGAACCGCAGCGTGAAAGCTGTGTTCAGCGACGTTCTCTCTTCTCGAACCGTCAGCTATCTTATTCACTCTTAAAATATTTTTCATCTCATCAAGTGTCAAAGCAAAGTCTACTTTTTTATATAGCTCCTTGTGTTTTCCCTCAAGTAAGATCTTTTCCTTAATATCTTCCAAAGCCCTCTTTCTGTGCGAAAACTTGTTTTTCTCTTCGGTTCCTATCTCAGCATAAGTCTTGTCGTGCCCCTTTGGTAAAAAGAGTGGATCGTATCCAAAACCGCCATCACCTCTGTACTCATAAAGTATCTCGCCATCAACATTGCCATGACCATAGAACACTTTTTGATCCTCATCGATAAAGCAGATGACACTCTTGAAGTGAGCCGTTCTGTCTCTGCCTTCAAGATTTTTGAGTAAGAGCTCGTTGTTCTTATGGTCATCACCATGCTCCCCAGCGTAACGAGCTGAGTAAATACCTGGCTCGCCATAAAGACCGTCGCAGAAAAGACCTGAGTCGTCGCTAATGACTGCGCAATCCACCATATCACGAAGAGCCTTTGCCTTGATGTAGGCGTTCTCCTCTAGTGTAGTACCTGTCTCATCTACGTCGAAGTCAGCTATGCCAGCCTCTTTCTTTGAAAGGACTTCGTAGCCTAGCTCGTGAAATATTAATTTAATCTCTTTTAATTTACTTTCATTGTTTGTTGAAACAATAACTTTTTTCATAATAAACCTCTAATAATAATTGTTCAAGTAATCTACAATGCCGTTATATAGACCATCAACCATCTTATCAAGGTAGGCTTGACTCTTTAATAGCGCTAGAGTATTTTTATTTGATAAAAATTCCATCTCAAGTAGAGCCGCCGGCATATTGGTATTTCTTGTAACAACGTAGGCGCCCTCCTTAAGGCCACGTCCCTTGTTGCCAATAAGGTTGCCAACAGCATTTAGTATGCAATCAGCAAACTCTTTTTGATTTCTTGTCTTATTGCTGTGCTTTGCATCGCTAGAATAGCAGACTTCTATGCCTGCTGCAGATGGTGAAGTAGCACTATTAACGTGAATACTTACAAAGATATCCGCATTTACTCTATTTGCCATCCTTGCCCTTTCAAATATATCGACGTATTCATCGACAGTATCGTTAGTCTTCAAAACATTGTAACCAGCCGCCTTAAGTTTCGCTTCCAAAGACCTAGCTACATACGGAATATAATCAGTTTCACTTGATCCGTCAATCTTAGATACAGAACCAGGATCCCTTCCGCCATGACCTGGGTCAAGCATAATTAAGTAATCAGATGGCTTGTTATTAATAATTCTACTAAGTTTGATTGCGTAGTCAGCGCTGCCAGCGTCCACTTTCTCTAAAGATACGTTTCTAACTAGGTTTATAGTGTAAGTGTAGCCATTTTGTGCCTTTTCTACAACAAGCGACCTTATATATGGGTCCTTAAAATCTTCAGTGCCAGTCTCAAGCTCTTTACTAGTCTCTACGTTCATAGTTATGGTCTTCATTAGATCGTCATAAACGTAATCAGAGACTCTACCCTCAGTGTTCTTGATGGCAAAAATTCTGCTATCGTATGAATAGAAAGACTTCATCGACTTCTTTGTGTAAAATACAAGGCCGTCACTTGTTTCTTCAATCTTGTAATCGACATTCGCATCCTCTATATCAATAACTATCCTAACATTCATATCAGACTTAGACTTGTCATTGTCAGCAAATTGACTAGCTCTAACGCCTTTGATGCCGTTCATGACTATGTTGTACTCCCTATATAGCTCCGGATCATCAAAGATTGCTTTTTCAAAATCAAGCACAAGCCTATCCGGACCATCAAGCTTAGTCACTTTATATTTGCCCTTTAGCCCTTGGAATAAAACTGCGTCCCTGTCATTATGTCTAGTAGCAACAACATTCGTCAAGTGTGCAAAGCCATCAGTACTAGGCTTAATACTTGGCTGCTCACTAGTGTTCGGCTTTATACTAGGATTGTCAGGCTTGATTTGATCAGGCTCCTCGTCACCGCTCGGTAGTATGATAGCGTCATCATCGCCGCTTGGCTCTTCAACGACTTGCATATTCGTATTGATAGTAGCTGTCTGAGATTTATTATCCCAGCCTACTTCGTAGCCAAAAAGCTCAGAGATAAACCTTAAGGGAACATAAGTCCTTGCTCCGCCGCCATTAACCCTAACAAGCCTTGGAGTGTATGCCTTTTCTATAGGCTTAGTAACGCCATTAATCGTCGCCTCAGCCTTGTCTATAGTCAAGACTATGCTCTTGTCAGACATAGTTATGATAGCCGATTGACTTTTACTATTCCAATCAACACTCGCGCCAAAAGTTTCGGATAAGAACCTGATTGGAACAAGCGTCCTTCTTTGATAGATAAAACTTGGCATCTCCTTGCTTTGTTTATCCACTCCATCAACCTTTACATTTATTAATGATGCTTTGTAATTCTTATTCGCTATCCTTATATTTATGCTCTGTGCATATACATTCGCAGAACATAAAAAGCATAAAACAATAAGAAGTCCTAAAATAAATTTTTTCATAGCTATGCCTCCTAGTATTATATTAACATCAACGAGAGTAAATTGCAACTTATTTCAAAGACTGTTACATAAATTTAACATAGTAAACGGCTTTGAATGGCCCTTATTAATTATGTTTATGGTTTTGAGTGCATATCGCTTGAGATGTTCTTAGTACATGCTTATGTCCTAGCACTAGTAAAACGAATTATGTACTTACATAATTACAATATTTGTTTCTCTTCAAAATTGATATTTATAATACATTTTTCTATTATATTTTTCTTATATAATTCAAAAAACTACCCTCCTTACGATAATAGTAAAGAGGGTATATTTCATTTTCTTTTAATCAACGTATATAATTTGATTTACTTCAACTTATTTACTCTGATAAATTAAAGCTATTTACTAATTCATAATTTTTATCAAGTTTACTTAATTTTGAATCTTTTAAATTGTCATAATCAAGTGTCAAAACTACGTATCCATTTTGAGTCATAATCGCATCGATGTCTTTATCTTTTTCATCAATCTTTGCTTTGATTTCATTAATTCCATCATTTTCAAGATATTCTGCCTTACTTGCGCTGATCTTACTTATATCATCAGCCTTAGATAGGTATTTACCCTCTAAAGAGTATACATATCCGTCTGTTTTGCCCATTTTATTTAGAACAAGATATTCGTCATTCGATGTGATTTCTATAGCACCGTCACCTTGTATTTGATCAAATCCTAGACCATTGATATCAATTGCTGAGCTTAATTTTTTATCACCTAGGCTATATATCAATAAGCCATTGTAATTAAGTACACCAGCGTATTTATCATTAGCAAAGGCAAGCTTTGGAGCAACTGCTCCAAGAGGTGATTCAAGAACTTCATTTTGTATATCTGTCTTTATAAACTTATCAAGAGATTCGTCTTTCTCAAACTTTGTATTTTCATTTTGCACTTCTTTATCAGTATCTTTTGTGCAAGCTGTTAGGCAAAACGCTGCCATCATAAAAACCGCTAAGATAAAAACTAATGTTTTTTTGTTTTTAAAATTTTTCATTTCATTTCTCCTTTACAATATAATTTTATAATTTTACATTCATATGTAATTTTTAGTATGTTTTAACATATTTCTTCAAGGTATGATAATACTACCGTCCATCTGATTGTTTAGTACCCCAAACCCATTCGTATCCGTCTTTATATATTATATCTCCTCCATCTTGAACTGATATATAATCTCCAGGATAAAGCAAGCCAACGATTATACCGTCAAGTCCTGGTGTTTTCCTCATTCTTAAGCCTTCAACTCTTGGATCATATGTCGCTGATAGTGGTAAAACTATCTCTTTTACCCTGTAAACTTTAACATCAGTCTCGTTCTTTGCTAAAGCAATCCCTCCTAAATTGCTAATCAATAATACTACTACCAATAAAAATACAGATACTTTTTTCAATTTCATCATCTCCTTAATTTGTAAATTTAGAAAAGTTTTAACCAGTACTTATAAACCTTGCATATTAAGTTATTACCTTATATAACTGTTTATTTTAACTCTGTATTTCAATATATTTGATGAATTATTAAGCACAATAACTTCATAGTTATTATTATGATAGGCTTTAACAGTTAATGTAGTATCTTTTGATAAAACTCTATTATATATTTCACTACCATTTTCTCTTATTATAATAGTGTATTTTACTCCACCATTACACGACATATCACTCATTTTAACAGTAAATCCATCATGATTTGTCCCATTCCAAGAGTCTGTATTAAATTTATAAGATTTGTGTTCCATGCCTTCTAAGCTTTCTTTACTGTCAACGTCAGCAGACCTTAACTCATTAAAGTGTATCTCTCCTAATTTTAAATTCTTATATTCATCTTTTGTTATTTCTGATACTCTATTATCAATATTAAGCACAATATTTGACTCAGGCTCACTCGAGATAACTCTATTCCCTTTATCTGCATATACATCTATAAATGGTAATGTAGATAAAACTAATGCTAGTGCAAACACACAGACTCCTATTAAACTTCGTTTCCATTTTTTCATAATAATTATCCTTTCTTTTGTTGGATGTAAATTTAATACCGAATATTGTACATTTTGATTTTGTTCTATAAGTTTCAACATTGACATACAATATGCTTTTCTGTTATCTATAGTATCCCCTAATTTTTGAATTACTAACTTATCACAGAGGATTTCCATATCATCTTCTATAAATTTTAGGCTTGCAAGAATAAATATGTTATACCAATGAATGCAAGCAATAAAATTTTTAATATGTTTAAATACAATATCAAATTTTTTCACATGTGTAAGTTCATGAACAAGTACAAATTTCAATAACTCATCATCTTCTAATATATGACTCTGTATAATAATCTTAGGCTTAATAACTCCATATGTTATTGGTACTTTTATCTTGTCGTTTATTAATATACTTATTTTCCTTTTAAATTTAAATAAATTGAGTGCTTTTTCTACTCTTGCATCATTTACTAATTGTGTAGAATTCTTCAGTGCCTTATTCATTTTAATAACTCGTACTACTACATAAGTTAAAAGTAAAACTGACACACACAAACGGTTTATTCTATTTAAAAAGCTTCCTATCTCTATTAATAGTAATCTTACATATTCACTTACTATCATTATAGGCTCTAAAATGTACCTTAACACTCCATATTGATTAAAATCTACAACTTTTATCAATAGCAGATATGGAGAAATTAGATAAATAAAAAGTATTGACCATAGAATCATATTTGCTCTCTTTACACTTTTTACATTTAAGATTTGTCTAAACAAAAGTATTATAGCTATAATTAATATGCTTTTTACACTTTTCTCCAAATATGAAGCTCTTACTATGTTTATCATTAATATTTTTCCTCTATTTCAAAACTATTGATTAAATCTTTCATTTCCTCTAATTCTTTTTTGCTTACTTTTTTCTCTGTCATAAAAGCCGAAACAAGTTTAATTAATGATCCATTAAATACATTATTAATAACCTCTTCTGTTTGTGCAGTGCCTATTTCTTCTCTTGTTACTACAGGCTTTAGTGTATACTTAGGATACCTTCTTGTGATTGCTCCTTTTTCAAGCAGTCTACTTATGAATGTATAATTAGAACTTTTTGACCAGCCATACTTTTCTGTAAGTATCTTTGATAAGTTTGATGCCATAATCTCTCCGTTTTCGTCTAAGCATTTTCCATCCCACAGCAGCTCTAATACTGTCAATTCGCTTTCAGAAAAATTCATGTTCATTCTCTCCTTTCATTATAGATTTTCTTTTTCAAATAAATATTCATAGTTGAATATTTATTCTAATTTAAGTATAACTCTTTTACTTTGTTTTGTCAAGTATTATGTTAAAGTTTATCTAATCTTTTGTTCTTCAAATATTATCTAAATCAATTTTGTCTCGATGACTATTGTTCCGAGCACATAAAAAGACACAGCTCTCACTGTGCCTTTCACGCTATACTATAAACAATTAATTAAGCTTCTTATTTAATAGTTCGTTTATTATTTGTGGGTTGCCCTTACCCTTCATCTCTTTCATTACTTGTCCAACTAAGAAACCAAAGGCTCTACTCTTACCATTCTTAAAGTCTTCGATTGATTGTGGGTTTGCTTCAAGAACTTTATCAACTACTGCTTCTATGGCTCCTTCGTCTGTTACTTGAACTAGTCCAAGCCTCTTGACTATGGATTCAGGATCTTCTGGTGCCTTAAACATCTCTTGCAAAACTTTCTTTCCAGCGTTGTTATTAATCTTATTTGTCTTAACAAGTGTAAGTAGTTTTTCTAGGTCTTCTATTGCAAATGGCATTTGATCTATGCTCTTATTATCTTCTTTAAGTCTTCTTAGTACGTCGCCTAATAGCCAGTTAAGCGCTAGAGCGTTGTCACCAACTTTCTTTGCAAGCTCTTCGTAATAATTTGCAAGGCTCACATCAAGGCTAAGTGTCTTGGCATCGTCTTTACTTACGCCGTAGTCTTTCATTATTCTAGAAACTTTTTCATCTGGAAGCTCTGGCATTTCTTTTCTAACGGCGTCGATCATTTCATCTGATATATCCATTGGTGGTATGTCGCCATCTGGCGCGTATCTATAGTCATTTGCTTTAATCTTTTCCCTCATCAAGATGGATTCGCCCTTAAGTTCATCCCATCTCCTTGTTTCTTTCTTAGTGTTTTCGCCTTTTTCAAGAAGTGCGATGTGTCTTGAGACTTCAAAGTCTATAGCTTTTTCAACTCCTCTGAATGAGCCGATGTTTTTAATTTCTGAAATATTTGTCTTAACGCCTGTCTCTGTGTCGACTACATTGACATTAACATCGCATCTTAATGAGCCCTCTTCCATCTTACCATCGGAAACGCCTAGGTAGATGACTGTTGCTTTAAGTTTTTCCAAAAACTCTCTCGCTTCTTTAGCTGAGTTCATGTCTGGATAAGTAACTATCTCTATAAGAGGGACGCCGCTTCTGTTGTAATCAAGAAGTGTTTCGCCCTTGTCTGTGTGAAGTGACTTACCTGTATCTTCTTCAACGTGTATCCTAATTAGTCTGATCTTTTTGTCATTGCCGTCTTCGTCTTCTATATTGACATAACCTTCGTAGCATAGAGGTAGCTCATCTTGTGTGATTTGGTAGCCTTTAACAAGGTCTGCGTAGAAGTAGCTCTTCCTATCGAATCTAGTGTGTTGATGTATCTTGCAGTTCATTGCAAGGCCAGCCTTGATTGCGTAATTGATTGCCTCTTCATTCACTTGTGGCAAAGCTCCTGGAAGTCCTAGGCATATAGGGCAAACGTTTGTATTTGCTTCTTCGCCAAATTCGTTTTTGCAGTGACAGAACATCTTTGTCTTTGTCTTTAGCTCAACGTGTATCTCAAGCCCGATTATAGTTTTGTAAGCCATCTACTTCACCAACCCTTCATAAGCATAAGCAATCTTTAGAAGTTTATTGTCTTCTAAATTGTCACAGATAAATTCCATACCAGGATTTAGTTTATATTCTTTAGTACTTGGCACCGATATAGCGCAGTTACCAGCTATATTAACGGGAACTGTGTATTTGTCTGCGTTATACATCTTGATTGGATCATTGATATTTGTTCCAATTTCAAATGGCATTACAGGTGATGTAGGTACCAAGATGGTATCCACCATTGTAAATGCTTCTTTAAAATCATTTATAAGAAGTGTTCTTGCCTTTAATGCGTTTTGGAAGTAGTCGCTGTCCTTATCTTGGCTTAATATATATGTGCCAAATAGTATTCTTCTCTTTACTTCTGGGCCAAAGCCTTCTGCTCTCGTCTTAATATACATCTCTTCAAGGCTTTCTGCATCAAAGTCTCTAAGACCATATTTCACACCGTCAAACCTTGATAGGTTTGAGCTTGCTTCAGCATTCATGATGATGTAGTATGTTGCAACTGCGTATTTAAGATCCTTAAGATCTATCTCAACGATCTCTACGCCATTGTCCTTTAATAGTTTGATGCTATCTCTATATGCTTTTTCGACTTCATCGTCTTTTTCATCTGCTAGAACTTCTTTTGGCACGCCTACTTTAAGTGTTTTTAAATACTTGATGGCGTCGTCATATGTGTAAGTGACTTCGTCAATAGGATTAGAAAGGCTTGTTAGGTCTCTGTGGTCCTTAGGAGCGATGGCACTTGTGATAAGTGCTACGTCCTTTACATCGTTTGCAAATGTTGATACTTGATCAAGTGTGTTTGATAGAGATACAACTCCATTTCTTGAGACTGTTCCATAGCTTGGCTTAAATCCAACGCAAGCGCAATAGCTTGCAGGCTGCCTAACAGATCCGCCTGTGTCTGTACCTAGGCTAAGAGGTACTTGTCTTGATGAAACTGCTGCAGCTGATCCACCTGATGAGCCGCCTGGCACTCTCTTTAGATCAAGTGGGTTGTGAACTGGACCGAAGTATGATGTTTCGTTTGATCCACCCATGGCAAATTGGTCCATATTTAATTTGCCTATTATAATACCATTCTCATCCTTGATATGCTTTGTACAATTCGCATCAAAAACAGCTTCGTAATTTTCAAGTATCTTAGACGCACAAGTGTTTTTCATGCCCTTAACAGAGATATTATCCTTAATGCCTATTGGTAGGCCGAATAATTTACCGCTTGGGTCTTTCTCATCTAGTGACTTTGCCTTTGCTAGCGCTCCTTCATAGTCATCTGATATGAATGAATTGATATCTTTGTCTATATCTTTGCTTCTATTGATAAAGGCTTCTGTTATCTCTGAAACTTTTAGCTCTTTATTAGCGATTTTTTCTTTTAGCTGCCATGCTTTTAAATTCGTAATATCCATAAATAACACCTATAACTACCCTTCTACTACTCTCTTTAGTTTGAAGAAGCCAAATTTTTCTTCAGGCGCATTCTTAAGCGCGTCCTCTTTTGATAATGAGTATTCACTGTCGACTTCGTCCTTGCTTAATAAGCTCTCCTTGTACTCATTAACTTGATAAGTCTTTGGTATGTCCTTATCATCAAGCTCATTAACAACAGATATCATTTTGATTATATCGTTAAATTTTTTGGTGAATGCATCCATGTCCGACTCGTCGATGGCAAGTCTAGCTGTGTAACATAGATTTTCGATGTCCTTCTTCTCCATCATATCAACTCCTTCAAATCATTTTCGTATAGTATCTTTATATTTAAAGTCTTTGCTTTATCAAATTTTGAACCAGGGTTTTCGCCAACAACTACGTAGTCTGTCTTTGATGAGACAGAGCCTTGTACCTTAGCGCCCTTGTCTTCGAGAATGTTTTTTAATTCATCGCGAGTGTAATTTTCAAGCGTTCCTGTCAAGACAAACTTAAGTCCTTCGAGTGATTTATCGCCGCTATCTTCTACGTCTAAAACTTTTATGCCGTGGTCAAATAAACTTTGTATAGACTTTTTACTTGTTTCGTCTGTTAAAAATGAAACTATTTCATTAGCAGTTATCTCGCCTACGTCCTCGATGGCCACTAAATCATTAAAGCTCGCATTTAAAAAATTATCTACTGTTTTATAGCGCTCAGCAAGGTCCCTGCTTGTCTTAACGCCAACATTGGCAATGGATAGAGCATAAATAAAGTTTTTAAGCTCTACCGTCTTCGAATTTTGTATAGAACTTATTATATTATTTGCTTTTTTTTCTTTAAAGCCTTCTAGCTTAAGTAGATCCTCTTCTTTTAGGTCATATAGCATTGACACTTGATCGATATTTAGTTTTTCTAAAAACAGTTCTGCAGTTTTTTCACTGAAGCCATCTATGTTCATGGCCTCTTTCGAAGCGAAGTGAACTATGGTTTTGACTAACTGCGGTTTACATCCCAAGGTATTCGGACAAAAATAATGAACGCCCTCTTTATAAAGTTTGCTGTGACAGTATGGGCAGAATTCTGGCTGCTCTATATCATAAACTTCTTCATCTGTTTTTAGTGGCCCCATAATCTCAGGGATAACGTCATTTGATCTTCTAATCAAAACCCTCTCGTTTAAGTGAACGTTCTTCCTCTTGATGTCATCCAAATTATTAAGCGTCGCCCTCTTTATAGTAACGCCGCCTATGTCAACTGGCTCAAGTAGCGCAGTTGGCGTAACTTTCGCGCTTCTACCAACGTTCCACTCAACACCTATGATTCTAGTAGATGTTTCAAGTGCCTCGAACTTATATGCAATCGCAAAGCGCGGGAACTTGTTTGTGTAGCCCATAAGCTTTTGTGTTCTAACGTCGTTTATCTTGATAACCATGCCATCTGTAAGGAAGTCCTCTTTAAGCCTTTCTTCCTTTTGTGCGTCTATCTCTTTTAAAAGCTCTTCTATATCCGTAAACTTTTTATGATATTTTGAAACTGGCATCGCATTATCTTTTATAAAAGCGACTATCTCCTCTTGCGTTTTAAATTCTTTGCCTTCTATGTAAGCAATATTGTAAAGATAAGTTATTAAGTGCCTCTTCTCTGTCTCTTTGACATCAAGGTTACGAAGTGCGCCAGCCGCCGCGTTTCTCGCGTTCTTTAGCTGAACTTCATTCTTCTCGTTATACTCCTCAAGCTTTGAAAGCGGCATAAGTCCCTCGCCTTGTACCTCAAATTTGCCCTTGTAATTAACTCTTAAGGGTATCGACTTTATTGTAAGGACTTGCTCGTAAATCTCTTCGCCGACTTCACCATTGCCCCTTGTTGCCCCCATTTGCAAAATGCCTTCATCGTATGTTAGGTTAATAGTAAGGCCATCGAACTTATATTCAAGTATATACTCAGGGCTTGGTAGTTTCTCACTATGAGTGCTATTGTAAGTATCTATGAAGCGAAGGTTTCTCGCGTGCCAATCTCTAAGCGCGTCAAAGCTTTGAGCTTTATCTAGGCTCCAAAGCCTTCCAAGATGTGTGTGCTTAACAAACTTATCAAGTATGGCGTCACCGACTCTTTGAGTTGGCGAGTATGGTAAGTGAGTGCCCGTCTCGTTCTCAAGCTTCACTAGCTCGTCATATAGCTTGTCATATTCTTTATCAGAAACTATTGGGTCGTCAAGAACATAGTAGTGGTAGTTGTATTCCTCAAGCTTCTTGATTAATTCTTCCATTCTATTCATATCAATCTATCCTTTTTATTGGTGCAAAATCAATATTCAAAATTTTAATACCTTTATTTGGAAAACTTATAGTAAGGTTCTTGCCATTGACAGAGACAACCATGCCTTCGCCAAAGGCTTTGTGCTTAATCTTGTCGCCTGCCTTGATATCTTTTTTATCTGTAGAAGCACCATCAGTGCCCGTATACGATTTAAAGCGTGAAACAGCTTTGTCAAAGCCGTGGTCTTTGTGAACGCTTCTGTTGATGCTAGTGTTTTCAAGTATAGGTCTATCGTCAAACTTATCTGATCTATAGTTAACTACTTTGATAGCTTCTTCCGCCTCATCTATAAACCTCGATGGTTTTGAGATTATGCTTTGACCATAGACTCTTCTTTCCTTTGCTAAACTTAAGAATAGTTTTTGCATCGCCCTTGTTAGAGCAACGTAGCAAAGCCTTCTCTCCTCTTCTAAACTGCCTTCTTCGATGGCTCTTTCGCTTGGGAAGAGACCGTCTTCCATGCCAACTACGAAGACTATGTTATATTCAAGGCCCTTAGCACTATGCATAGTAATCATAGTTACAGCATCCCCGCTCTTGTCCTCAGTCTTATCAAGGTCAGTTAAAAGTGATATTTCTCCTAAAAAGTCCTTAAGAGTGATATTATCATAATTATCTTCATAGTCAAGCAATAGGTTTCTAAACTCATCTAAGTTTTCTATCCTAGTTCTTGCTTCAACGGTATTTTCTCTCTCAAGTGCGTTTAAATAATCAGTCCTATCAAGAACTAAATCATATAGCTCCGACAAAGTCACATTGTCTTTAAGCTTTCTGATTGATTCAATCGTCTCGTAAAATTCTTTTATCTTTTTATTCGTGCTAATGGATAGAGCATCGTAAAGGCTAATATTTTTACTAATCATATCACTCGTGATGCTCTCAACGCTTTTATCGCCAATACCTCGTCTAGGTGTATTGATGATTCTCTTAAGCGAGATAAAATCGTTTGTGTTATCTAAAAATTTAAAGTAGGCAAGTATGTCCTTAATCTCTTTTCTGTCATAGAACTTTACTCCTCCAACTATATTATATTTAATTCCGAATTTCAAGAACATATCTTCAAAGGATCTCGACTGAGCGTTTGTTCTATAGAGTATGGCGATGTCGCTCTCATTATAACCCTCATCTAATAGCTCTTTTATCTTTTGCGCTACAAAGTAACTCTCTTCGACATTGCTTTGTGTTATGTAGCAGTATATATCGTCTCCTTCTTGATTATCCGTCCAAAGATTCTTATCTTTTCTCTCGTCATTGTTTTTGATAATATTGTTCGCAGCCTTTAATATATTCTTAGTCGACCTATAGTTTTGCTCAAGTAGTATGGTCTTGACATTCTTATAATCTTTTTCGAAGTTTAAGATGTTTCTAATGTCAGCGCCTCTCCAGCCATATATGCTTTGGTCAGCGTCACCTACCACGCAGATGTTTTTGTACATATCTGAGAATAGCTTTGCCATCTTATATTGCATGTAGTTTGTATCTTGGTACTCATCGACAAAAACGTACTTGAATCTTTCTTGATAGATTTGTCTTACGTCTTCATTTTCTTCTAAAAGTCTTACGCAATTTACTATCATATCGTCAAAGTCCATAGCGTCGTACTCAAGCATCTTCTTTTGATAGCGTCTATAAACCTCAGCATCAGTTTTCTTTCTATAGCTATCAGAAATGCTTTCATATTCGTCAGCGTCCATATTTTGCATCTTTAAATTTGATATTAACGCTATGAAGTATGATGGGACATAGGTCTTTGGATCGAGTTCAAGCTCCTTTAGTATATCCTTAATAAGTGTTATTTGATTGTCTCTATCATATATAGTGAAGCTGTTTGTGTAACCAACAAGGTTTGCGTGGCGCCTAAGTAGCCTAAGCGCTATCGAGTGAAATGTGCCTATCCACATTGGGCTAACATCCTTATTTAAGAAGGACGCTACCCTATCTTTCATCTCTTTAGCCGCCTTGTTCGTAAATGTTATAGCAAGTATTTCGTTTTCGCTCGCAAGACCATTCTCAATAAGAAAGGCAATCTTGTAAGTAACTACTCTTGTCTTACCTGATCCAGCTCCGGCCATGATTAATAAGGGACCGCTGTTATATAAAACGGCTTCCCTCTGTCTTGTGTTTAATCTATCTAGTATATTATTCATTATCTTTATTGACTAATTCCTTTATCTTGTCAAATGTAACTTGACTAATAACGTGTTCAACTCTACAAGCATCGTCGTTTGCTGTCTCTGGGTCAACGCCAATGCTTTCAAAGAACTTTCTAAGTGTACAGTGTCTGTCATATACAAGTTTTGCAAGCTTCTCGCCTTCTTTTGTAAATGTTAGCTCACCGTCGTCTTGAACTTCGATATAACCGTCTTCTTTCAATATACCAACCGCTCTACTTACGCTTGGCTTAGAAAAATCAAGGGCCTTAGCAACGTCTGTGCTTCTAACTTTTATGCCTTTGTTTTGTAGCATCAATATCATCTCTAAATAATTTTCTCTTGACTCGCCGATCTTCATCGCTTACCTCCTAAATTTTATACTTCCTATCAAGACTTCTCTTAATATCTCTTTCTCTTTGACTCTCTCTCTTGTCATAAAGCTTTTTACCTTTTGCAAGTGCTATCTCTAGCTTGGCTCTGCCATTCTTAAAGTATAGTCTTAAGGGAACTACAGTAGAGCCCGCTAGCTTCACGTCTTGAGAGATCTTTCTAATTTCATTTTTATTTAATAATAGCTTTCTCGTTCTTAATGGGTCTTCGTTAAAAATGTTGCCTTCTTTATAAGGACTTATATGCATACCAAAGACGAAGACCTCGCCATCTTTCACGATGACGTAGCTCTCCTTTAGGTTTACTCTGCCCTGTCTTATGGATTTAACTTCAGTTCCCTTAAGTACTAAGCCTGCTTCATATATCTTCTCTATAAAATAATCATGTCTCGCCTTTTTATTATTGGCTACAAGTTTTATATCTTCATCTTTCATTCAACCACTCCAAGAATTTTAAAATCTATAGTTCTCGTCTCTTTCGAAGCGTCAAGTACTGCCACTCTGACCTTCATGCCTATCTTGTATTCATTTAGTGAGTCTTTGCCAATGACTTTGTATTCTGTTTCATCAAAGTAATAGAAGTCATCATCCATATTTGAGAAGTGACAAAGTCCCTCTATAGTATTATCAAGCATAACGTATACACCAAAGGATGTTAGTGAAGAAACTTTTCCGACATATACATTTCCAATCTTGTCTTGCATATACTCAGCGCACTTCATTTGAACTATGTCACGCTCTGCCTTTTCTTGAACTAGTTCTGTCTCAGAAATGTGTTTTGTGATTTGATCAAGATTCTTTTCGTAGTATACGATTTTGCTTTCTTTAAGTCTGCCATTCATAAAATCTTTAATAATTCTGTGAATTATAAGGTCTGAGTATCTTCTGATTGGCGATGTGAAATGCGAATAATACTTTGATGCAAGGCCGAAGTGACCAAGCTCTTCGTAAGTGTATCTCGCTTTTTGCATAGTTCTAAGAATGATGTTTGAGATCAGCTCAGACTCTTTCTTGCCCTTAAGCTCATTAAGCACATTCGCTATATCAGCCGAAGTGACACTATCTGGGTTGATGTATAGCTCGAAACGCTTCAAAAACTCAGAAAGGTAGAACATCTTCTCCCTCTTTGGCTTCTCATGCACTCTGTAGACGAAAGGTATGTCCTTCATAAAATAATCTTTGGCCACAGTTTCATTTGCAGCTATCATAAACTCTTCTATGATCTTGTTAGCGACGCGCCTTTCATCTGGCCTTATGTCGATAACTTTGCCTTTCTCGTCTAAAATAACTTTTGTCTCAACTATATCAAAGTCAATATTGCCTCTTTTATTTCTCTTTTCATTAAGAATATGCATTAGCTCTTCCATATTCTTAAGAGTATCTTCTAGTCCCTCAAGTCCAAGCTCTTCAGCCTTATTCTTTCCTTCTAAAAAGTCAGAAACTTGTGGGTAGTTAAGTCTATGGTCTGAATTAATTATTGCTTCAGATATCTTATGGCTAAGGACCTCACCGTTTTTATCTATGTCCATCCTGACAGATAAAGTTAATCTGTCCTCATTTGGATTAAGTGAGCAAATACCATTCGATAGCTCCTTTGGTAGCATTGGAAGCACTCTATCAAGAAGATAGTAGGAGTTGCCTCTTAAATAAGCTTCCTTATCTAAGTAAGTGCGTTCCCTAACATAGTGCGCTACATCAGCGATGTGTACGTATAATGTATATTTATCATCATTTTTCACTACGCTGATGGCGTCATCCAAGTCCTTTGAGTCAACGCCGTCTATAGTTATAGTAAGTAAGTCTCTATAATCGACTCTGCGGGCTATCTCCTCAGAATCCATCTCATAATTTATCTCTTCTAATTCATCTTTAACTCTATTCGGAAAATATTCTCTAAGCTCATATGACTTGATTATCGAAGTGATGTCTATGCCTGGATCATCAATCTTACCGATGATTTCAACGACTCTTCCCTCCGGATTTTTATTTTTATCTGGATACTTAATAATCTCTGCAACGACCTTGTCGCCATGCTTTGCGCCTTTAGAAGCGCTTTTATTAACAAAGACGTCGTAGACTATCTTGACATCGTCACAAGTGATAAAGCCGAAGCTGTCATTGTCTTGATAAGTACCAACGACCCTCTTAGTAGCTCTATTAAGTATCTTAATGATTTTGCCTTCATAGTTGCCATCGGGCTTTTTATCTGTGATGATTGCGCAGACTTCATCAGAGTCCATCGCGTACATCGAATTTTCAAATCTAATGAAGACGTCGAAGTCTTCGCCGATAACAAAGCCAAAACCGCGCTTATTAGCCTCATACTTTCCTGTGATAATATGGGAACTATTGTAAGTGTAATATTTATTGTTGCTGCATATAATCTTTTTATCCTTCTCTAATGACTTAAGTAGTTTTTCAAACATCCTCTTATCTTTTTTATTAATCTTAAAAGTTCTTAATAATTCCTTCTTGCTTTGAGGAACATAATCCTCACTATTGAAATAATTCATTACAAGTTCCCTGATTTTCATTTTATCACCTATAATTTCTTTCCATATTGAATACGTTTAAAGAGCTCAGCGTCATATGAGTAAACAGTTTCTTTTCTCATAGTATCAACTGCTTGAGCTATCTCAAGCATCTTTGTTATAAGCTCTTTAAACGAATATCCTTTAGGCTCCCATAAGTAGAAGGCAACCGAACCAGGTATTGTATTTATCTCATTGATATAGATTTTGCCAGTATCCTTAGATACAAGTAAATCGACTCTGGCATTACCTGCCGCGTCAATGGAGGTAAACGCCTTTGTAGCTAAGCTTTCTAGTTCTTCTCTTAGTGGCTCGTCCTTCTTAAGTAAATTTCTCATTGTTTTTGTTCCAGGAGTCTTTTTATTTGATACGTATTTATCGTCAAATGTTAATAGTTCTTTGAAATCTAGTGGCTCTTCTAGTTCTGATGTCTCTACATTTTCTTCGTAGCCCATGACAGCGCAGTTAATTTCTCTTGCGTTTTCAACTGATTCTTCAACTATGACTTTTTTGTCATAACTAAAAGCTATCATCAAAGCTTCTTCAAGATTGTCCTTGTTCTTAACCTTCGATATGCCGATGGATGATCCAAGGTTCGATGGCTTTATAAATAATGGATAAGTTAAATTCTTTTCAATATCTGCCATGACTTCTTCTTTAGAGCTTCTCCACTTGCTTCTATAGTAATATCTGTAGTTAACTACAGGAAGACCATTGGCTCTATAAACGTCCTTCATTATAACCTTGTCCATACCAACTGAGGAGCTTAATACGTTTGTGCCTGTGTATGGAAGGCCAACTGTTTCTACAAGTCCTTGGCATGAGCCGTCCTCACCATTGGTACCGTGAAGGGCAAAGAACACCAAGTCTAAAGTTTCATAAACTTTTTTATCAAACATGGACTTTGCCTCTGGATTTATATACAAATTAAAATCGCCATAGTCACAGCCAAGCATAACGTTCTTAGCTGAGCTAAAGTCACCATCTTTAAATGTTTTAAAATTTTTGAAGGCTTCGGAGCTTAGCCACTTGCCTTCTTTTGTAATATAGATTGGGATTGGAAGAAACTTTTCTTTATCCATGTTCTCAATTACTTGCATACCTGTAATAACTGATACTTCATGTTCAACACTTCTTCCGCCAAATATAACGCCTACTTTTAGCATTCTATCAACTCCTAATAATTATCAGGCAAATCGTTTTCGAATAAAATCACGTCGCCTGCTTGACATATTTTTTGTAAAATTAATTGTGCATCCTCTAAACTTGCTGCTTCATGTATCTTTGCTTCCTCAAGTCCGCCTTCAACGAGGCCATCTCTGATTGCTTTTTTATTTACTTCTGAAACTATGATGAAGTGATCTACAAGAGCTGCTGCGTTCTTGCCGAATTTTTTATTCTCTTCGTATTGTAAATCTCCTAGTTCGACCATGCCTGGTGAGATAACTATCTTCTTTCCTTCTTTAAACTCACTTACTACATCAAGAGCCGCTTGTGCACCGCTTGGGTTACTGTTAAATGCATCGTCTATGATGATGAGCTTATTTGGGTTTTCTACGAGTGATAGTCTATGCTCAACTTGATTAACATCAAGAACCGCTTTAACTATCTCTTCCATGGACATGCCTAGCTCATGAGCCGCAGCCACAGATAAAAGTACATTGTAAATATTGTGTTTGCCAAGTAATTTTGTCTTTAGCTTGTACTCTTTATTTTTGTATATAAGAGTAAATTCAGTACCAAATTCACCTACGCTTATATCTTTAGCAAAGTAATCGCAGGCGTCATCTTCAAGCGAGATATAAACCTTTCTAGTCTTGACTTCAGCTGCTTTTTCCTTGATATATGGATTATCATAATTGAATATAGCTAAACCGCCTTCCTTAAGCGTATCAATAAGCTCAAACTTAGTCTTAACAATGTTTTCCATAGAGCCAAATGTTTCTATGTGACACGGACCGATGTTTGTGATGATGGCTATGTCTGGCATAACTAGCTCAGCTACCTCTTTTATCTCGCCTACATATCTTGCTCCAAGCTCAGATATGAAAACTTCAGTTCCGCTCTCAAGCTCATTGTTGATTACCTTTGATATACCCATAGGTGTGTTGAAAGAACTAGGTGTTGCATATGTCTTTAAACTTTCCTTAACTATGTCGTTCAAAACAAGTTTTGTAGATGTTTTACCATAGCTGCCAGTTATTCCAACTACCTTGAGTTTATTTTCTTTTTCTTTTTTAATTTTATTTTGTGCTTGAACGTAAAAACCGTGATTGATTTTATTTTCAATCGGTAGTGCTAATATATTTGCACACTTAACGCTCCTTGCTCTTATGATGTACAAAATAAAAGCAAGTACCAATAAATATGCTAGAGCAATTTTTTCACCGAATAATAAATAAGCGATGATTGATGTAAACATGATAAGAGTATTAAATAAAGCAAATATCTTCATCATTCTCTTCATCCTATCAGTAAAGACAAGTGGCTTTTTATCTCCCGGTTTTATTTTCTTTAATGAATTTTTAAACCAGCCAAAATTTTTAAGCCAAGCTTCGTACTCACTTGAGATATACATATTTAATTGCATAATTTGGAAATACGCCAAAGAGTGTATATATATTAAAACTGTTAATAATATTGGCAAGAATATAAATATAGCTATCATAGTTCCTCCTTACTAAGATAAGATCTAATTACTCGTGAAAATATTTGATAATCATCTGCATATGAGAAGTGTCCGCCCTCAAGCTCAACCAGAGCAGAATTTTTTATCTTCTCATTCATTATTTTACCCATATATAATGGAGTTGTATCGTCATTTTTGCCCCATAATATAAGAGTACCATTCTCAATAAGCTCCAGCCTATCAAGAAGAGACTCGTTAACGACCTTTACAAAGGTCTTTCTGATGATACCACTTGTATTTTTGTAGTCATCAGAGCCAAATTTCTTTGAAAGCTTCTTCATAAGCTCCTCTTCACTCTTGTAAAAAAAGATTAGCCTGTAAAGCTTTTTAAAGAATTTATATGTATAAACTTTTAAGTAATATGAAAGACTTCTCTTAGGAAGTATGCCTGAAGCATCGATAAGAACCATCTTATCTAGCCTTTCATAGCCTTCAGAAGCAATTTGTATTAAAGTTTTGCCGCCAAAGCTGTGACCGATTGCGTCAAATTTCTCAATGCCGAGCTCCTCTACAAAGGCCTTAACAATATTTGCATAGTCCTCTCCACCAAAAACTCTGTCTGGTTCAGACGACTTGCCATGACCTGGTAAATCTATGGCAATAACTTTTCTTGTATCCTTCAAAGCATTCACTATACCCATGACCGCTTCGATTGAAGCACCCCAGCCATGAAGTATAAGAACCGGCTTTTCTGATTCGCCTTCTATTATGTAATTTATTTTAATATTGTCAATCGTTATTTCCATAAAATCACCCATATTATAAATGAAGCTCCCCTTATTTAATAGCATCGCTGATTAAAATCAAGGGGAGTCCAATTACAATTTTATCTTATTTTATAATAAGTCCACCGTAGCTAACAAATACTTGTGCAAATACTAATGCTACTATTGTCATTAATTTAATTAGTATATTTAGAGATGGTCCTGATGTATCCTTGAATGGGTCGCCAACAGTATCTCCTGTTACTGCTGCCTTGTGAGCATCTGAACCCTTTCCACCATGAACACCTGATTCAATATACTTTTTAGCATTGTCCCAAGCTCCACCTGCGTTTGACATGAAGATCGCCATTAGAACGCCTGTTACTAATGAACCAGCAAGTAGACCACCTAGAGCTTCTGTTCCTAGAAGTACACCAACAAGTACTGGGCATACAACAGCTAGAAGTCCTGGGATAACCATTTCCTTAAGAGCTGCCTTAGTAGAAATGTCTACGCATTTGCCGTAATCAGGTTTTGCAGTTCCTTCCATGATACCAGGGATGGATTTAAATTGTCTTCTAACTTCTTCGATCATTTGGTTAGCAGCTTTACCAACTGCATCCATAGTTAATGATGAGAATAAGAATGGTAGCATACCACCAATGAAGACACCTGCTATAGTTAATGGATTTGTTAAGTCGATCTTTTCAAGTCCAACTGCTTGTGTATATGAAGCGAATAGTGCTAGAGCTGTAAGTGCAGCTGAAGCGATGGCAAAACCTTTACCAACTGCTGCTGTTGTGTTACCAACTGAGTCTAGCTTATCTGTAATATCTCTTACATTTTCTGGAAGTCCGCACATTTCAGCGATACCACCAGCGTTATCAGCAACTGGTCCGTATGCGTCAACTGCGATAGTTGTAGCAGCTGTTGCTAGTAGACCTACTGCTGCAAGTGAAATTCCGTAAAGACCATTTACTGGGCTTGCTGCTCCACCTGCTAAGAAGAATGCAGCTAATATACCTATTGAAATAACTATCATTGGGATAGCTGTTGACATCATACCAACTGATAGACCAGCGATGATGTTTGTTGAAGCACCTGTTTCTGATTCTTCAGCAACTTTTTGAACTGGTTTATATTCAGCAGCTGTATAATATTCTGTAACTTTTGCTATGATTAATCCAACAACAACACCTGCTACTATAGCATAGAATGGTTGGATTGAGCCTAATATCTTTGTAGATAAGAAGTAAGAAGCGATTATAGTGATTATTGAACTTCCCCAAGTAGCCATATCAAGTGCTTTTTGAGGGTTCTTATCGCCTTTTACAAATAATGTACCGATAATTGATGATACGATACCAACTGAGCATAGAGCTAGTGCAAATGCAATACCGTTGTCGCTAAATGCTAGAGCACCTAAAGTGATAGCTGAAATTATAGCTCCAACATATGATTCAAATAAGTCAGCTCCCATACCAGCAACGTCACCAACGTTATCACCAACGTTATCAGCGATAACAGCTGGGTTTCTTGGGTCGTCTTCTGGAATACCAGCTTCAACCTTACCAACTAAGTCAGCACCAACGTCTGCAGCCTTTGTATAGATACCGCCACCAACTCTTGCGAATAAAGCGATTGATGAAGCACCTAGACCGAAGCCTGTAACTATGTTAGCATCTTTGAATATCATCCAAACAATGCTAGTACCTAGTAAACCTAGACCTACAACGCACATACCCATAACAGTACCGCCTGAGAAAGCAACGTTTAGAGCCTTGCCCATACCGCTTTCCTTAGCTGCGTTTGCAGTTCTTACGTTAGCCTTAGTAGCTACTGTCATACCGATGTAACCAGCACAAATTGAGAATACCGCACCTATTAAATAACAAACGGCAGTACCGATGTTGATTGATAGAGCTAGAATTGCAAATAATACAACAATGAATATTGCTAAATATTTGTATTCTCTAGTTAAAAATGCAAGAGCACCTTCTTGAATGTAGCCAGCTATCTCCTTCATTCTGTCGTTTCCAGCATCTTGCTTAGAAACGTACATAGCTTTAACTAAAGCAAATAATAGTGCTATAGCTCCAACTATAGGAGCTATGATTAAAATTTTGTCCATTTCTTCCTCCTATTTTATTATTATAAAGCCGCTAATATCAAAGTTGTTACCATAAACACAACCGATGAAACTGTAGTTATTCTTTTTAAAAGAACATTTCTTGTAGGATTTTTAGAACCCCAAATGCTTTCAGCTCCGCCCAATGCTTGTAAGCCTTGATCGTCTCCCTCAGTAGCTGCTACTGATATAGTTAATACTAAAGCTGAAATTGCAACTAGTGCATACAATACGTAAGTCATACACACACCTCCATTCTCTCTTATAACATATCTATTTTACCACAAGAGCATTTATTTTGCAATGATTTTTTCTCATTTACTTCGATTTATGCTTAATTCATTTTGGGTCATGTTTATGGAAGTGCAAATATCGATTTACGCGTGAATCGGCTTTTGTAAAAATCGTTTTTGTCTTGCTATTAATATAGCCTTGCCACTAAGTCAATGGCCTTCTTCAGACAGAAAAAAAGGATGAGCACGGGGCCCATCCCATATAGATATTTTTTAAATTATTTTCTTAATATGCTCTTGCCAGCGTAAACAGCTGTATCGTCAAGCATATACTCAATTCTTAGTAATTGATTGTATTTTGCAACTCTTTCAGATCTAGCTGGTGCACCTGTTTTGATTTGTCCAGTGTTTAGTGCAACTGATAGGTCTGCGATAGTTGTATCTTCTGTTTCACCTGATCTGTGTGAAATAACTGCTGTGTAATGATTTCTGTGAGCCATCTCGATAGCTTCGATAGTTTCTGTAAGTGTACCGATTTGGTTAAGCTTGATCAAAACTGAATTAGCTGTATGAGTCTCGATACCTTTTTTGATTCTCTTTGTGTTTGTAACGTATAAGTCGTCACCAACTAATTGAATCTTATCACCTAGTCTTTCAGTTAATTTCTTCCATCCATCCCAATCGTTTTCGTCTAAGCCGTCTTCAATTGAGTATAGTGGATACTTATCAACTAATTTTTCGTAGTAGTTAATCATTTCTTCGTCTGTAAGCTCTGCGTTATCGCTCTTTAAGTAGTATTTCTTAGTATCAGCGTTATATAGTTCGCTCGCAGCAACGTCAAGAGCTAGGTAGATGTCCTTACCTGCTTCGTAGCCAGCCTTTTCTATAGCTTCGATAATAGTTTCGATAGCTTCTTCATTGCTTGATAGGTCTGGTGCATAACCACCTTCATCACCAACGCCTGTAGCTAATTTTCTTTCTTTAAGAACATTCTTTAAGCTATGATAAACTTCTGAGCCTATTCTAAGCGCGTCTCTAAATGTTTCTGCGCCTATTGGCATAATCATAAACTCTTGTATGTCTACGTTGTTATCAGCGTGTTGACCGCCATTTAAAATGTTCATCATAGGTACTGGTAAAACTTTTGCATTAGTTCCGCCGATGTATCTATAAAGTGGCATGTTTAGTTCATTTGCAGCACATTTAGCAACTGCTAGTGACACGCCAAGCATAGCGTTTGCACCAAGTTTGCCTTTATTTTCTGTTCCATCTAGGTTTATCATCAATTTATCAATTGATACTTGATCTGTTACTTCCATATCAAAAATTTCTGGTGCGATAACGTTATTTACGTTGTCAACTGCCTTTAACACGCCTTTCTTAGCGTATCTCTTTGGGTCTCCATCTCTAAGTTCTACGGCTTCGTGTTCGCCAGTAGATGCTCCTGATGGGACTATAGCTGATCCGATTGCTCCTGATTCAGCTAAAACTGTTACTTCTACAGTTGGGTTAGATCTTGAATCTAAGACTTCCATAGCAAATACATCAATAATTCTACTCATTTTATTCCTCCGATACCAATAGGCTCTCGCCTGTCATTTCTTTTGGCTTTTCTATATTTAATATATCTAATAGTGATGGTGCTAAATCAGCTAGCACGCCATCTTTAAGCTTATGCTTTCCGTCGTTAAAAAGTATTACAGGGACTGGATTTGTTGTGTGCGATGTGATTGGTTTTCCTTCGTCATCAAACATTGCCTCGCAGTTACCGTGATCCGCTGTGATTATGGCTGTGAAGCCACATTCTTTTGCCTTTGCTAATAGCTTTGCAAGGCAGCTATCAACTGTTTCTACGCCTTTGATTATAGCTGGAACAACTCCTGTGTGTCCAACCATATCTGTGTTTGCGTAGTTTAATATGATTAAATCATAATCTGCCATGACGCTGACTAATTTATCTGTTAGCTCATAAGCGCTCATCTCAGGCTGTAAATCATATGTGGCTACCTTTGGTGAATTGATTAAAATTCTGTCTTCACCAGAGAATTTTTCTTCACGTCCGCCATTGAAAAAGTATGTTACATGAGCGTACTTTTCTGTTTCAGCTATACGAAGCTGTTTTAGTCCGTGTTTTGAAATTACTTCACCAAGTGTATTGACTATCGTTTCATCACCATAAGCAATGTGAACGTTTTTAAAGCTCGAGTCGTAATTAGTCATGCACACGTAATATATATCATCTAAAAACTTTATATCAAAGCCAGCAAAGTCTTTGTTAGTGAAAGCATCTGTGATTTGTCTTGCTCTGTCCGGTCTAAAATTGATAAAGATAATGCTGTCGCCAGACTTTATTTCATTGACTTCCCCATCGTTTTTGATAGCGCATGGCAAGATGAATTCATCAGTAACGTCTTTTTCATATGATTTTTTAATCGTCTCTATTGCGTCGTCCGAGACAAGTTCAGGCGCCTTAGATGTGACAGTTTTGTAATACTTTTCAGTTCTGTCGTAGCGCTTGTCCCTGTCCATGGCATAGTATCTGCCGCTGATTGAAGCAAGTTTACCGCATGAATTGTTTTTCATGTAAGCAATAATTTCGCTCACATCGCTCTTGCCCGAGTGTATATCAACGTCTCTTCCATCTAGAATTGCATGTAGATATGTTCTATCACCAACGCCCTCTTTTTTGCATAGGTCTAAAAGTGCTTTGATGTGATCAATGTGCGAGTGAACGCCGCCATAGCTTAGTAGACCCATCAGATGAAGGTTAGTATTATTTTTCTTCGCGTGCTCTATCGCTTTAAGAAATTCTTCTTTTTTAAAGAAATCTCCAGTCTTTATATCTCTATTGATAAGTGATAGGTCTTGATAAACAACTCTGCCTGAGCCAATGTTTAAGTGACCAACTTCAGAGTTGCCCATCTGTCCATCAGGTAGGCCAACATATTCGCCGCTCGCCTGAAGTTTTGCGTGAGGACAGTCTTTAAATAACTTATCTATAGTCGGCGTCTTGGCTCTATATACAGCATTTGCATCGTTGTCTTTACCAATTCCGAAACCATCTAATATTATTAATATAGCCTTTGACATCTTATATCTCCTTAGCAATAGCTTCGAAAGACTCAGTCTTAAGTGAAGCACCGCCAATTAAGAAGCCGTCTATGTTTTCTTCTTTAGCTAAATCAGCTGCGTTTGCCTCTTTAACGCTGCCGCCATACAAAACTCTTAGCTTTGCTTCAAGATTAGGGTTCATCGCCTTAACTTTTTCTCTAACGAAGCGGCACATTTCCTCAGCATCTTCCTTAGATGCGCTCTTGCCAGTGCCTATTGCCCAGATTGGCTCGTAAGCGATGGCAAAGCTATTTAACTTAGATGCGTCTGCGCCTACTAAATCAGCCTTTAATTGCTTTTCAATCTTTTCAAAGTGCTTTCCATCTTCTCTTTCAGACAAAGTCTCTCCAAGGCATAGAATTACTTCTACATCGTCATCTATTGCCTTAAGAACTTTTTTGTTAATCATCTCATCACATTCGCCGAAGATCTCTCTTCTTTCAGAGTGACCGATGATGACAAAGTCCGCTCCACATGATTTAATCATCTTAGTACTGATCTCGCCAGTAAAGGCACCTTTGTCTTCAAAGTAGATGTTTTGAGCACCTATTTTAATCTCATTATACTTTTTAGTTTTATTTGCTAAATAAATATCTGTAAATGGAACTGCGATATAAACGTCACACGAGTCATTAGGCTTTAGACTCAAGTCCTTGAAGAAGCCTTCAGTCTCCATTACGTCCATATTCATCTTCCAATTTGCAGCAAGTAAAAATTTTCTCAAATTTGTCTCCTTATTTATCATTTATAGCAGCTATGCCAGGAAGTACCTTTCCTTCCATTAGTTCAAGTGAAGCCCCGCCACCAGTTGAAACGTGTGTGATCTTTTCTTCATAGCCAGCTTTTTGAACAGCGCTCGCACTATCTCCTCCACCGACAATAGTTGTCGCATCAGAGTTTGCAAGTGCCTTGGCAATGGCGTTAGTGCCGTTCTTAAATTTATCCATTTCAAAAACGCCCATAGGTCCGTTCCAAACAATAGTCTTTGCGCCTAATAACTTTTTAGTAAATACGTCAATAGTTTCTGGTCCAATGTCAAGACCCATCATGTCTTCTGGTATATGATTTACTTCAAAGCATTCAGCTTCAGCGTCTTCTTTTATTTCTTTAGCGCATAGAGCGTCAACTGGTAGAACCAAATCAACTTTCTTTGCATCAGCCTTTTTTAATAGTTCAAGTGCTAGCTCTAACTTGTCGTCTTCAACTAAGCTCTTGCCTACATTTATGCCCTTTGCCTTTAAGAATGTATATGCCATAGCGCCGCCTATAAGTATCTTATCAGCCTTATTTAATAGATTTTCAATTACGCCTATCTTATCCGAAACCTTTGATCCTCCAAGTATAGCTATGAATGGATGTTTTGGCTCGTCAAGCTCTTTCGCCATGATATTCATTTCTTTTTCAACCAAGAAGCCCAATGCCGATGGTAAAAATTTACTTACACCAACATTTGATGCGTGAGCTCTATGTGAAGTGCCGAAAGCGTCATTAACGTAGATATCTGCAAGCTCTGCTAGCTCTTTAGAGAAGGCTTCGTTGCATTTTTCTTCTTCTTTTCTAAATCTAGTATTTTCTAGTAAAAGAACTTCGCCTTTTTTAAGATTTTTAGCTGCTTCTTTAACTTCATCATTAACTACTTCAGGGCAAGAGATAAATTTTACATCTCTTCCAAGAAGCTTTTTGATCTCTTCCTTAACTGGCTCTAAAGTGAATTTTAAATTGTATTCGCCCTTTGGTCTACCCAAGTGGCTCATCATAATCACTTTCGCGCCATTATCAAGAAGGTGCTTGATAGTAGGAAGTGACTCATATATACGTTTATTATCAGTGATAACGCCGTCCTTCATTGGCACGTTGAAATCACATCTCAATAAAACTGTTTTATCATCAAAATTATAATCTTTTAATGTTTTTTTCATTATCTTTTCCTTTTATATTATAATAATTATTCTTGATCAGCAATGTATTTTGCTAGGTCAACTACTCTGTGGCTGTAGCCATATTCGTTGTCATACCAAGAAACTACTTTAACTAAGTTGCCTTCTATAACTAAAGTTAAGAATGGATCGAAGATTGATGAGTGTCTGTCACCAACGTAGTCAACAGAAACAAGCTCTTCGTCAGCATATTTTAATACGCCCTTTAATTCATTTTCACTTGCTTTTTTAACAGCTTCGTTAATTTCTTCCTTAGTAACGTCTTTGTTTAATTCGAAAACAACGTCTGTTAGAGAAACTGTAGGTACTGGCACTCTAACTGCGTATCCTGTTAATTTATCCTTTAGTGATGGAATAACTAGTGCAACTGCCTTTGCTGCGCCTGTTGTTGTAGGAACCATAGACATAGCTGCCGCTCTTGCTCTTCTGATGTCTTTGTGCTTGTGGTCAAGTAAAACTTGGTCAGAAGTGTAAGCGTGGATAGTTGTCATAAGACCTCTCTTGATACCAAAGTTGTCTTCAATAACCTTTGTTAATGGTGCAAGACAGTTAGTTGTACAAGATGCGTTACTAATAACATTGTGTTTAGTCTTGTCGTATTCTTTTTCATTTACACCCATAACGATAGTTTTATCGATTTCGCCCTTTGCAGGTGCAGTTAAAATAACTTTCTTTGCTCCGCCCTTGTCAATGTGTTTATAAAGAGTTTCGTTGTTTTTAAATGCTCCAGTTGAGTCGATAACTATGTCTACGCCATAGTCCTTCCAAGGAATTTCTGCTGGATCTCTAAATTGAGTGTTTGTAACCTTCTTGCCATCAATCATGAAGCCATCTTCACAAGCTTCACAAGAAACTGATAATCTACCATATAGAGAATCATTTCTAAATAGATGTGCAAGTGTCTTTAAATCACCTGAAGCATTGATGTGAACTAATTCTAGACCATTGTTCTCTTCAACTAGAATCCTAGCTACATCTCTACCAATTCTACCAAAACCATTAATACCAACTTTCATTTGTTGACCTCCTTAATTATTATTAAAATACTTTTTATCTTCTAAACCCTCGGGCAAATAATTTTGCTCAGGTTTTTTGTCCTTATAATTGTGCGGATACTTGTAGTCCGCGTGATCACCAAAGACCTTCTTGTCATTGTTGTGAGCATCCCTTATGTGCAGAGGAATTTGGAATTCTTTGATCTTATCGACATCGGCCATAGCCTTGTTAATGGCGACATAGGTCGAGTTATTCTTATCTGCAAGTGCCATGTAGATGGCAGCGTTACTCAAGATTATGCGTGCTTCTGGCATGCCTATGGCTTTAACCGCATAAAATGCTGACGTCGCTAGCGTTTGTGCGTTTGGATCAGCAAGCCCAATGTCTTCTGAAGCAAATATCACTATACGTCTTGCTATGAAGAGCGGGTCCTCACCATTATTAAGCATATGAGCTAAGTAAAAGACTGTTGCGTCTGGATCTGAGCCTCTCATGCTCTTGATGAAGGCTGAGATTGTGTCATAGTGCATAGTCGAGCTCTTGTCGTAGGAGTGTGCTCTTTCAAAGACTAGCCCCTTGACGTCCTCGTACTTAATATGACGAGTTAAATCAGCTTCTGGATCTTGACTTAAAACAGCTATCTCTAAAAAGTTTAGCATGTTTCTTGCGTCGCCATTAGATATTCTAACTAGATACTCAAGTGCGTCGTCATCAATGCTCGCCTTTAGTGAAGCAAGTCCACTCACCTCATCTGCTAAGGCTTTCTTCGCAAGCTGGGTTAAATCTTCCTCACTCATCTTTTCAAGCCTAATTATGAAGCATCTCGATATAAGTGCGCTATTGACCTCGAAATATGGATTTTCTGTCGTTGCACCTATGAGTGTGACCGTCGAATCTTCAACGTATGGAAGCAGAAAATCTTGCTGAGCCTTGTTAAACCTATGTATCTCGTCTACGAAGAGTATGGTCTTTTTATTCTCTTCTAAAAGCCTTTGGGCCTCTTCAACTGCCTTCTTTAAATCGCTTACGCCGCTACCCACAGCACTAATCTTGATGAAATTCGACTTACTAGTGTTAGCAATAACGTTTGCAAGTGAAGTCTTACCAGTGCCTGCAGGTCCATATAGTATAAGCGAAGGAAGTCTGTCGGCCTTTATCGCCTTGTATAGAAAAGAGTTCTTATTAAGTACCTTCTCTTGACCAATGTAATCATCGAGAATCTTCGGTCTAAAGCGTTCAGCTAAGTTTTGAGACAATTTTAAATTTTTTTCTCTTTCCATGTCAAATAAATTCATTTTCTCACCATTTTTATTATATCAAATAAGCTTCAAGATGTCCAACATTAATTTTTATTATTTTAATATTAATAGTTTTAAGTAAATAATAAATATTTTTAAATTATTATCAAAAATATATTGACATATTTAATTAATAGATGTATAATCTTAATAAAGGAGGACGCTATGATTAATAAAGCATTAAATGAATGTCCTGTTTGCGGTTCAAAACTATACATAGAAAGGTTAGTTTGTGACAATTGCAACACGACTATAGAAGGAAGGTTCGAGAATAACTCATTCTACAAGCTTAACAGCGAGCAGATTGACTTTATTAAGACTTTTCTATTAAAAAGAGGCAATATTAAAGAGATTGAAAGAGCTTTGGGTATATCCTACCCCACTGTAATTAAAAAGCTTGATCAAATCAATGAGATCATCTCTGATCAAAAGAGTTCAACTAGTGAAAAAGAAATACTTGAGCTCTTAAATAGCGGTACAATAACAAGTAGTGAAGCAGAAAAAATGCTTTTAGAACTAAAGGAGGTTTAAAATGTCTGAAGAAAAAATTATGATCCTTAAAATGTTAAAGGACGGCAAGATCGATGAAGAAGAGGCGCTAAAACTTCTTAACGCTGTTGGTGAAAAGAAAGGCGAAAAAGCTTATAAGCCAAATAAAAAGAGAAATGAAATCCATATTGAAGGCGACGATTACGACGTTTTTGATGCGTCAGACAAATTCGCAAACAAAATCTCAAACTTTGTTAACAAAATAGTTAGTAAGTCACTAGAAACTGCTGAGAAAGGCATGAGAGACGGCCATATATACGCAAGCTACAGCTTTGATGATAGATTCAAAAACAAAAAGTTCGCAACACTTAAACTTGATGTTGACAAGAATAAAAAATATGATTTAATAATAAATAATACTAATGAAAAAGTAGAGATACTTCCATCGAGCTCAGATCAAATTGAAATCTTTGGCAAAATCTATTACACAGATAAAAAAACTATTCCTGGCGATTATGAGTTCATAAACTGCTTTATCGATGATAAAGAAATACTTATCGAGCCAAACTACGAAAGTTTTACTAAAAAAGACTTTGCAGTTAGCTTAAAAGTCTTAGTACCTGCCTTAAGCTTTGCCAAAGTTGATGTTAAGACAAGCAATGACAAGATAATTCTTGACTCAGTCAATTGCGATGAGCTATACTTAACAACAAGCAATGACAAAATCAAGATCGAAGACTCAATCATTGGCAAATCAGAACTTAAAACTACTAACGATTCAGTTAAGATAAAAGATGCAAAGTTTACTGACCTTCTTATAAATACAACAAACGCTGAAATAACTATGCATAACACACCATTTGTTAATCTAGAAGCTCACACAACAAACGCTTATGTCGATGTTAAAGACGTCTTCAACTGCGCCGAAAACATCATAATAACTAATAGCAATGGACCTGTCACAGTTGAATTAGAAAGCGTTAGCAGAAATGTCAAGTTTAATCTAAGAGGCCTAAGTAAATATACATGCCCAGCCATCTTCGATGACAGCAGATTTAAGCTTGATGAAGACGGTGACGAATTAAGTACAGCAGTACTTAATAACGATTCAGACCTTACTCTATTCGGTGATATAAAGACAAGCAATGGACCTATCATCATCGAATAAGTCTAATATTCCCATCACAAATCCTGATCACTTATGTGACCAGGATTTTTTTCTTTACAAAGCTGTTAAATTTCTTGTAAATCGAAGTCTTTTAATGTATAATTATAGTGCTAAGAGTTAAGAAACTATAATTATAGGAGAATATAATGAAAATAAATAAAATAAAAATAAAAATAAAATTTAATATATTTGTCTTGCTAATAACGCTGAGTGTATTTTTACTCGTGTTAGGCACAAAAAATACAGCTTATGCCGAGGAAACAGCTAAAGAAACTAAGAAAACTGAAAAAACTGAGGAAACTACAGAGACTGAAGCAGTTAAAGAAACTAATGAAGCTAAGAAAACTGAAGAAACTAAAGAAACTAAAGAAGATGGCTTTGAGTTTAAAGGCGCCAAGCTTAAGTTTATCACAGGTACTTTTGATGGCAAAGACAGTTTAGATATTGATTTTCCTATCGAAATGAAAGATGCGAGTTGCGAATACATTGATGAGGCTTCGAAACTTATTAACATAGAGAAAAAAGAATTCAATGTGAAAAATCCAAACATTGTTATTTTGCATAGCGGCGAAAAATACTATGTGATTACGGCCATCAATGCTTATAAAGATGTTCAAGACAATATTATTGACAAAGTGAATATCGAAAGCGAAATTACTTATGACAAGACAAAGCTAAAAATAAAATTAAAGCTTAAGGATATCAAAGACGAGAAAAAAGACATTAAATACAGCATTTGCTACGTGAGCATGGATGAAAAACCATTCCAAACGCCAGAAGCGTTTAAGCTAGTAGACATGAAGTACAGACTTGATAAGCATTGCATCATTCCTGATGGCTACTACTATCAAATGAATCCGCGCTCGGTGCCATATAAGGAGAGCTACTTCTTTTTGCAAGGCGCTATATATATTGCAAACACTCATTTAGATACGATAGACAGTAAATTCTCTCAAGCTATGACAGCAAAACTTATAGACGATACAGCGAAGAAGCTTAATGATGAAGGCTACTACCCTATTCCATATAGAAGTGAGTGGCTAAAGGCTGACTACAACATTGAGAAAGGCTACTTCGATACAAGATGGAATCTTGATTACGCCTACATCTGCTTAAGAATGTATGAAAAGTTTCAAGATGAAAAATATTTAGAGCTTGCCGATAAGATCTTGACTTATTACAAAAAATACGCTAATCAAAACGCGATTAAAATCCCTTATAAAGAAGATGCCTACTTGGTTATGGACTACGGCGCCGAGTACTACATCGGTATGACGCACTCTTCACTAAACCATCACCTAATGGGCTTAAAGGCTCTTATGTACGAAGACCTGCTTAAAGAAAAGCCTGTCAATACTGAATTTATAAAGAAGATGCTAAATGGTGTTGAAGCGACTTGCAATAGCTGGATTAAGAAGAATGGCGATCTTGAATACGCCATCTTTGTTAATGGTACTTATGGCCTTAAAGATTATCCAGATTTAACATTAAATGACTTGAGAGATTGTCAAGCACTTCACGAAAAGCTTTATAAGAGCAAGAATGCTTCTTTAGAGACATTAATAGTTTCAAAGCAAGCGTGGTATGACAATGTTTATAAAAAACAAGTAAGTAAAAAGAAATAATGATACAAAGAGGCTAGTCAAATAAAGACTAGCCTCTTCTATATTAATAGTATTGAATAAATCACAAAAATGCCTTTCCTGTAAAACAAGAAAGGCATTTCTTATACTAATTGTTTTGTTCGTCTATTATCTTTTGGAGCTCTTTCATAAATGATTGAGTATCTTTAAACTCTCTGTATACTGAAGCAAATCTTACATAAGCTACTTGGTCTATCTCCTTAAGGCCTTGCATAATAAGCTCGCCTACTTCGGTAGATGAAACTTCTTTCTTCATCGTGCTCATAAGCTTTTCCTCAACACTATCTGCCAAGCCTTCAATTTGACTTAGGCTAACAGGTCTTTTCTCGCAAGATTTGATTACGCCCTTTAATATCTTACTTCTGTCAAATGTCTCTCTGTCTCCGTTTTTCTTGACAACTATTAAAGGTGTTTCTTCAATTTTTTCATATGTTGTAAATCTTTTTTTACAGCGAAGACACTCTCTACGTCTCCTAATCGCAGTACCCTCATTAGTAGGTCTTGAATCTAGTACTTTTGAATCTTCGTAAGAACAAAAAGGACACTTCATAATTAATTATTCTTTAAAAAATCAGGTACTAATAAAGAATCGTCGAAGCTTGAAGTAGGTTCACTTCTCTTTTCTTCGTACTTTTCTTCTTCTACATCAGAATCCTTATTTGAATCTTTTTTAGCAGGTTTAGATTCATCTTCAAATTCTGTAGCGATAACAGTTATCTTAATAGAATCGCCAAGGCTTTCATCGATACCAGCACCGAAGATGATGTTTGCATCATCAGCAACTGATTGTCTGATTAAGTCTGCGGCTTCATTTACTTCGAACATACCAAGGTCTGTACCACCTGTGATGTTTAATAGAACGGACTTAGATCCTTCTATGGATGTTTCAAGTAGTGGTGACTTGATAGCAAGCTTAGCTGCGTCAGTAGCTCTGTTGTCTCCTTGAGCAAAGCCTATACCCATGTGAGCAATACCCTTTTGTTCCATGATAGTCTTAACGTCAGCAAAGTCTAGGTTGATTAGGTTTGGTACACTGATTAGATCAGATATACCTTGTATACCTTGTTTAAGTACTTCGTCAGCCATAATGAAAGCATCTTTTAATGAAGTTTTCTTGTCAGCTATTTGAAGAAGTCTGTCGTTCGGAATAGTTACTAGAGTATCAACCACTTCAAGTAATTGGCTAATTCCTTGAGATGCATTCTTTGCTCTCTTCATACCTTCAAAGCCAAATGGTCTAGTTACAACGCCTACAGTTAGTATGCCTTGTTCCTTTGCTAATTGCGCAATGATAGGTGCGGCACCAGTACCTGTTCCACCGCCCATACCGGCTGTGATAAATACCATGTCAGTGCCTTTAAGCATTTCAGTGATGCCTTCTTTATCTTCAAGAGCTGCTTGTGAACCAACTTCTGGGTTAGCTCCAGCGCCTAAACCTTTTGTAACCTTATCTCCTATTTGAATTTTGTTTTGTGCCTTTGATGATGCAAGAGCTTGTCTATCTGTGTTAACTGCAATAAATTCAACACCCTTTACGCCTGCATCAACCATTCTGTTAACGGCGTTGTTACCTGCTCCGCCAACACCTATAACTTTAATTTTGGCAAATTGGTCAATTTCTACATCAAAATCAATCATTTACGAATCCTCCTTTTATACTAAGTATTTAATTATTTACTCTATTACTTATATTCTACCACAAAATCTACATTTTGTTTAGTATTTTTCTTCTAATTGTCGCAAAATTGTTAAAAATTCTTCCTCCAAAGACGAAAATCGCCGCATAATATAAAGGTATGCTAAGAATATCGCCTAGCCAAGTAAGCAGCGCCGCGATTAAGGAGTTACCAATAAGACCCGATAAAAAAAGCTTATTGTTAAAATTGTTGTCCATGTGTGCGTTAATACCACCAAAAACTGAGTCAATCGCAGCTAGTAGCGCCATGGATATATACAAGGAATAATATGGATTGTAGCTATATGGAAGTACGTAGCCGATTATTATTCCGATTATTATACCAATGAGTGCAATAATCATTTTTTATCCTCTCCTGTCAATTTTTCTGAATATATAATCTTGTCCTCGTCTATCTTTTTCTTAACAAGAACATTTTCACTTTGCTCTATATCAAGCTTAATTGGGTTTATGGTCTCTAAGATGCTAGCAAAAGTACCTGGCGACTTAATCGCTGAGTAAAGCTTATCACTGTTGCCTATCGCCTTTATAACAAATGGCGCGCCCTTAGTTCTTCCGTTGAGCCTAACAACTGGTCCATTGCACTTAACTCCAGTCCTTGAATAAACTCTTAAATCGTTTATGCTGATGGCTTCGGCGCCTGAATCCTTTAGGTCATTGATTATCCTTAGTAAGTCGCTATCGTGAACCACATCAGTCCTCTTGACTGGCCTATCGACAGCTTCCTCACTTATGGTAAGTACTATGCCTGGGCCTTCAAAATCAACGTCTCCTGATATCATCTGATAAAATAATTTTTCTTCATTTAAAAATGCTAAAAAATCACTATCGTTCTTAACTAGTTTATCCAAAGTCTCAAGCTTTTTCTCTTGCTTGTCGAGCTCTTCATTAATGCTCTTGATCTCTGCTTTTAAATTCTTTACCTTGATGCTTGTCTCCTTCATCTTGTTTATGCTTAAAGGCTCATAAAATTCTCTGTCTGTCTTTAAGTATAAGCCAAGGAAAATTCCTACAAGTATATATATTATGACAAGCACAACGCGTTTAATCTTATGCTTCATTCTTGCACGTCATTAGCAGGCTTTGCGTATAGAAAGTCGATGCTCTTTTTGTATCTCGGTATAATTATATCGTCTCTTACAGTTAATATGACTTGGTAGTTATAGTTTTGCAACTCATCTTTAATTCCGCCTTTAAACTCAATAGCCGATTGCATCGTGTCAGCGTCACCTATAGCCTTTATAACAATGGGTGCAGACGTACTTACTCCACCAACTTCTATGTGTTTACCTGCACTTACTATCTCAGTAAATGATGTGTATCTCTCTTCGTTTATGGATATAGCCTCAGCTCCAGCGCTATTTAAAACGCTAATGGCGCTAAGAATCAAATCTATATCGTTTTGTATACCAAAGCTCACCTCACCATCGGCAAGTTTTGGCTCATCTATAGTTAGTATGATGCCCTTGCCCTTTAGATCTGTGTAGCCAGCTATCATCTTATATTTTTCAGTTTCTTCGTATAATTTTTTTGCTATCTCATTATTGCTCGAGCCAGGTTTTTCATACTCTCTAAGCTTTTCCTCTGTCTCGTCAAGCCTTTGCAATAAGCCGTCTCTCTCTTCTTCTAATGATTTTACTCTTTGAGCAAGCTCTTGCGCCCTCTTTACATTTAGAGGGTTGCCAACAGTTTTCTTCACTGTCTTAAGCTGCATCGTTATCGAAAGACCTATAATTACACTAGCTATGAATAGCAATATTTTTTTCTTATCAATTTTCATCTATTCACCCGTATCTAAAACTACAACAGGCGCCTTGCCCTTATTAAACATAATCATCCTAGGTACTTGTCCTTTTTCCTTAAGCTTAGTCATGGTCGCATTTAAGACCTTCATCTTGTATCTAACGTCCTTAAGCTCACCAAGCTGAACGACAAGGCCGCTCCTATAGTTTAGAGAAACTTCTAAGTCAGCGTTCTTCTCTATAGTCTTGATTTCTTTCACTAAATTGTTCGCGCTTATCTCAACTATCAGCTCTTCAAGCGAAGCACCGACCTCAGTATTATAAAAGTTTTCGCCTTGTTCAAGATGAGTCTTGTCAAAATTCTTTATAAGCGGGTAGCCTTCCTTATATGAACTGCTGTTCTCAAGGACAGTGCCTTTCTCGTCTATGTAAATGTATTTTGAGTCGCTAAAAAATTCTGCCGCGATTAATCTTTCCTTAATTTCAATCGTTACAGTATCCTTTGATGATCTACTTAGATGTGCGTCCTCAACATATGGATTCGTCTTAATCTTAGCCTTTGCTTCGGTAAGGCTTTGCTTAAGAATGTTCTCACCAATTTCAAGTTCGCTCGCCTTTATTATATCATCAGTAGATAAGTTTTTGTTGCCACTAACATTTATATGCTTTAGACCAAAGAGCTTTGTATTGAATATAAATAATATGAACGCAAAAACAATGACAGTGATTACGAAGAATCTCAAAAGACTTCTCCTTCTTTGCCTTTCTCTTTGTATTCTTTTTCTCCTTATATCCTGTTTACTCATTGGTTCCATAGTTTCACCTTTAAATAGTTTTAATAATTATATCATATATTTCATCAATTGCGTTTTTGACAAATATATTCTTAAGCCCCTTTTGCATAGACTTGTAAATATCTTCATTGTGAAGTATATTGTTGACCTCATCATATAGTAGCTCTTCGTTAAGATCCTTTTCAAGTATCATCTTAGCAGCGCCCATATCCTCAAAGTAGCGTGCATTGTACTCTTGATGGTTCTCAACTACATAAGCCTTTGGAATGATTATAACTGGCTTGGCTACACATGAAACCTCATTAAGAGTAAGTGCACCAGCACTTGTAATAACCATGTCAGCATCAATCAAAGCCTTCGGCATGTCATATAGGTACTCACCTACACGAACATTGTTTTTTGTATAATCAATACCGTCTTTGTCGAGCTCTTCCTTGAACCAATTGTATGAATAAGTTCCGCTCACGTGGAAGATGTTGAAGTCCATGTCTTTATAATGTTTTTTAATCATGGCAAGAACATTTTCATTGATGGACTTTTGTCCACCGCTTCCGCCAAATGATAAGACAACTTTTTTGCCATTATCAAAGTCGTAGTAAGGCTCATGGCTAGCCTTGTCATGAATACCGTCAAACTCTTCTCTAATCGGTATGCCAACTATATCCGTAATCTCTTCTCTCTTAAGAAGCTTCTTTGTGTTCTCGTTAGTAACTAATATCCTAGTTGCTCTCTTCTTTAAAAGCCTTGTAGTTATACCCGCGTGTACATTTAGCTCGAAGATTATGGACTTGATTCTTTTCTTTTGAGCCGCATAAACAAGTGGGCCTGAAACGTAACCACCTGTTCCTATTACTAGATCAGGCTTAAAATCTTTGATTATCTTTTTGCACTCGTCAAGCGATTTAAAAAGCAGTCTCAAAAATTTAAAAGCATCCTTCGGGTTCTTCTTTGGTATTTTAACTATGTCTATGCCTTTAAACTCGATATCTTCTTTGGCAACAAGACTTTCCTCAAGACTGCCATTCCTGCCAACGTATATAACTTCGTGATTATTTTCAATCAATTTCTTTGCTATAGTCATGGCTGGGTATATATGCCCACCAGTGCCACCACCAGTTACGATAAATCGCATTATTTCACCTCTGAATTTGCACTCTTAGATATATTTAACAGTACCGCTGTTAGTATCATGTAAATGATTAAGGATGTACCACCATAACTAATGAATGGCAGTGTGATTCCCTTCGAAGGAACCAAGTTTACTGATACTGCTGCATTGATCCAAAATTGTATTGCTATCAAGGAGCTGATGCCACTTGCTAGCATAAGACCGTATCTATCCTTTGCCCTAGCAGCTGTTAAGTATCCTTTTATAATTATAACAGAAAATAGGGCAACAATGCAAATCATTCCTAAGAATCCTAATTCTTCTCCGCAAACAGCTAGTATATAGTCATTATAAACTTCTGGTATATAGAAAAACTTTTGAGTGCTGTGGCCAATGCCGACGCCCGATAGACCACCATTGGCATAAGCAAATAAGCTTTGCGCTGGCTGCCAACCTGTGTCTCTGATGTTTTTAATTGGGTCTTGATAGGCGAAGAACCTGTTTCTTCTATATTCATTTCTATATATTGCTAGGTATATACCAAGGCCAGCAGCTCCAATGGCTGGCGGTATCACAGTTAGTGGCGCACCTCCGATGAAGTACATGATTGATAGTGCTCCAGCAACTGTAACGGCTGTACCTAAGTCCTTTTGTATGTATATTAAAAATGTGAATGAAAGTATAATCGCTACAGGAACTAAAACAATATTTTGAAAATTTTTCCTATGCAAATTAATTTTGCTCATGTATGATGCCATGCAGAAGACTGCCGCAACCTTGATTATATCAGACGGCATGAATGAAAAGCCGCCCACATTTATCCATCTTCTTGAGCCTTTACCAAAGTCTGTTCCTAATGAGGTAAACTTTAGTAATAGGACCAAGACAATGCTCGATATTATCATAAGGCCTATGAAAAATTTCGAATCATACTTTTTATAGTCAATTCTGTAAGCAAATAAAGACAGTATAGCCCCTGCTAATACAAAGACTAAGTGCCTTGTAAGGAAGTATACGCCGCCATACTTACCCCCTTCAAGCCTGTAGCTATAAGGATAAGAGCTCGTATACACAAGTATGATACCTAAAATTATTAGGCATACTACAGATATTAAGATGTGATAATCAGGTGCACTGTTTTTACTCTTGTTCATTTATTTCAACTCATTTACTAATTTTTTAAATTCAAGTCCGCGTTCTTTATAGTTTTTATATATTCCCCAGCTCGCGCATAATGGTGATAGTAAGACTACATCGCCTTTTTGCGCATCTAATTTAGCTGCTTTTACTGCTTCACTCATGTTGTTAACGATAGTTATATTTTCATAACCAATGTTGGTGAAGGCTTCTTTAATTTTATCTTTTGTTTGGCCAAATAGTATTAGGCTCCTAATTTTGTTCTTTGTCTTAGATGCAAAGTCCTCAAACGGTATGTTCTTGTCATAGCCGCCCGCTATAAGCACTATGCTTCTATCAAAGGCTTCAACCGCTTTAAGCGACGCATCTGGATTAGTTCCCTTGGAGTCATTGTAGTAGTCAACCCCATCAAGCTCCCTAACGAACTCAATCCTATGTTCAACGCCTTTAAAAGCCTTTATCTCTTTAACTATATCTTCTCTTTTTACGCCAAAAACTTCTAATGCAAGTGTCGCCGCCATCAGATTTTCATAATTATGGCGACCCTTTATAAATATATCATCTTTGTTGATGACAATGTTTTTATCTTTATCCACAATATTTGGTGCGATATAGTTCATATCCACTAAATCTTTTTCTTTTGAAGTGAAATATAGTATATTTGTATCTTGATCTACTTTATTTAAGGCAATATCGTCATAATTAAGTATCAAATATGAAGATTTGTCCATATTTTGATAAATTTTCTTCTTTGCCTCTTCATATGCCTTGAACGAACCGTGCCAATCCAAGTGGTCTGGTGTTATGTTAAGTATGATAGCGATGTTTGGCTTAAAATCTTTTGTATACTCTAGTTGGAAGCTTGATGCTTCAATCACGTGTGTATCGTAGTTCGCAGCTTCAAGTAGAGGCGAAACGCCGATGTTACCAATAACATTGACATTGTAGCCAAGGTCTTTAAGCACTTCACCGATAAAAGTAGTTGTAGTTGTCTTGCCATTGGTTCCGGTGATAACTATAAATTTATGATCCTTAAAATCTCTATATAAGATTTCTATGTCAGAGACTATCTCGACATTTTTGTCTACAAGGTAGCGAATTATATCTGATGAAGGCTTTATTCCAGGGCTCTTTAATACAAAAGTGAAATCGATTGCATCAAGCTCAGTCCTTGTTAGAAACTTTACATCATCAAGGTTTTCATTTGCTCTGTCCTTTAAGATTTGATCCATATTGTCATCGTAGACATAAACATTAGCCCCTTTACTTATAAAGTATAAAGAAGCTCCGTAACCAGATATTCCATATCCTAGAATTAGAATATTTTTGTCCTTGTAGTCCATAATATCACCTCAAAAATATTACTAGCGATGCAGCGCATAAGATGAGTGTCCATGCGCAAAACATCACGACAACCTTAGTCTCTTTCATGCCTTTCATCTCAAAGTGATGGTGAAGTGGGCTCATAAGAAAAACTCTTTTGCCTGTCTTTTTAAATACTGCTACTTGTATAATTACTGAAAGCGTTTCCATAATTAATACAAGTGCATATATAATCATATAGAAGTGCAATCCCAATAGTATTGTGATTATAGCTAGGACGCCTCCTAAAAATAATGATCCTGTGTCTCCCATAAATATTTGTGCTGGGTACTTATTAAAGATCAAAAAGCCAATTAGCGATGCAAACATTATTATTGAGTAAGCATAAGTAGTCATGTTTGAGATCTTTAATGAGTATATAGCAAGTGTGAGTAATATGATAGACATAACGCCTGTTGCAAGGCCATCAAGTCCATCAGTTAAGTTGACTGCGTTAGTACTTGCTACTAATATAAAGAAGTTAAGTAAGATTACCCACTTACCTAAATCCACTTCTTTATAGAATGGTATATAGACCATAGTACCCGCAAGTTTATATGCGAAGTATGCTATAAGAGCTGAGAAAAGCATTTGCAAAACTAATTTTTGATAAGCTCTTAAACCTAGATTTCTATGTTTAAAAAATTTAATATAGTCGTCTAAAAAGCCTACTAAGCCAAAGGCAGTGCTGCCTACAACTAGTAAGATGATTTCGTTTGTAAAGACAAAACCTGCTAGGCTCGATACAAGTACTGCAATAAGCGAGCTTATTATGAATAGTACGCCGCCCATAGTTGGCGTACCGGCCTTTTTTAAGTGAGACTTAGGTCCTTCTTGCCTAATATTTTGTCCAAGATTGTATTTTCTTAGCTTAGGTATAATTATCTTTGCAAGTAAACATACTAAAGCAAAGCTTAATAATATAATGATTACGCTGTACGCATGAATGTTTTTAAACATCTTAGTCCCCCAATTTTAATTCTACTATAGAATTTTTCTTTACTTCTTTGTCCGGCTCAGGTCTTTGCTCTTTCACAAGGCCGTCGCCCTCAATCTTTAGCTTAAGTCCAACTTTTTCAGCAAGTCCAAAGGCCTCGTCTCTAGTCATGCCTTTAAAGTCAGGCGTTAATATGATATCGTCCTTCTTCGCCTCAACGTCAAGCGTTATAACCGTGCCTTTATCAACAAAGACGCCCGGATTAATGCTTTGCGAAATGATTAAGGACTCATCTGTATACTCTGTGTATTTAGTGTCAAAGCTTAAAGATAGGTCCGCAAGCTCAAGTCCTGCCTCGCCCATAGTTTTGTTCTTTAAGTCTGGCACTTGTACCTTTTCATTTTGTACTTCAGTAACCGCACTTGCTGGCGGTATCTTGTAGTAGTCGATTATGAATTTTGCTACGTCTTGAAAAATAGGTGCCGCTACCAAAGATCCATATGCTACTCCGCTGTGTGGCTCATCGACAATTGCTAAAACAACAAATTCTGGCTTATCAATTGGAAATGCACCGACGAAGGAAGATATATAAGCATTCTTCTTGTACTTGCCGTCAACAATTTTTTGTGCTGTACCAGTCTTGCCGCCTATTCTGTAGCCATCTATCCTTGATCTTTTGATGTAACCGTCTCTAACAACGCTTTCAAGAAGCTTCTTCATGTGCTCGCTTGTTTCTTCTGAAATAACCCTTCTTCTGACAACGCTCTTTGGCGTGTCAACAACGTTACCAAAGTCATCAACAGTTTTTAAAACTAATTTCGGTTTATAAAGCGTTCCGCCATTAACAACCGCGCATATGGCGTTCGCCATCTGTATAGGTGTAACTGCAAGTCCATGACCATAAGACATAGTCGCAAGTTCAACTGGACCTATTGTGTTAATATTTGTCGGAAGTATACCTAAACTTTCGCCTGGCAAATCTACTCCGCTCTTTTCACCAAAGCCAAAGGCTTTAGCATATCTAAGTATATCGTTTTTACCTAAAATATTACCTATTTGAACGAAGGCAACGTTACATGAGTTGTTAAGCGCCTTAGAGATGTTTTGAGTGCCGTGAGCAGTGTGATCTGCGCATGATAAGGTTCTTCCATAAACATCAATTGAGCCTGAGCACGAAAAGCTCATATTGTCATTAAGCTTGCCCTCTTCAAGTCCTGCTGCTAAGTTTATTACCTTGTATACAGAACCGGGCTCGTATGAGTCACTGATAGCGTTATTACGCCACTTATCAAAGAGGATTTGGTTTCTGTCTTCATCACTTGCTTCGTCCCAAACGGCTTCATCAACATCATCTGGCTTCTTTCTCGGCTCATTTAGATTGTATCTACCGGTATTTGCTAGAGCAAGTATTGATGAGTCGCGTGGATCCATAACTATGATGGATACTGACTCAGCATTTTGTTTTTCTCTTGCTTCATCCGCTATCTTTTCGACTTCTCTTTGAAGTTTTTCATCTATAGTCAAAACTACGTTGACACTTTTTTTGCCTTCAATAATTCTTTCTTCTTGATTAGGAAGCGCATTAACCATGTTTGCTTCAAGCTGTTGAACCTTTTTTGATTCTCTTCCTTCAAGTGCTTCATTTAGCTTAACTTCAAGACCATTGATACCGACGTTATCAATATTGTTAAAGCCAATTAGCTGAGATGCAAGGTCATTGAATGGATAGTATCTCTTGGCCTTCTCTTCTACTTCAAGTACTGTTCTGAACTTAACTTTGCCCATGCTCTCCTTGAATTTCTTGTAATCATCAAGCTCCATCTCTTCAACTACTCTGATTCTGCTCTCATATGTAATTTTGTCGTAGACGTCTCTTGAGTCTTCCCCAGTCATTTCAGCTATCTTTGAAGCGACCTCTTCAGCTATCTCTTTGTATTTTTTCTCTCTTTTATATCTAGCTTCTTCCTTTTCATTTTCCTCTTCTTTGAATGGAACGCTCCAGAAAGTCACTATGTTTTTGTTAACTGCTAAGGGCTTGTTGTTCCTGTCGTAGATAAAACCTCTTTGATTACCAAGGCTAACCGCCTTAGTCCATTGGCCTACAGCGTACTCTTTATAGCCTTTTGCATCCAAAATTTGAACTTTAAATAGCTGTACTAAAAATAATGCAATTATAAATCCAAAAAAAGCCAGAACAACCAAAATCCTATTGTACTTGTTAGGAATTTTAGATTTGCCTGTCTTTTTCTTTCTATGTCTATCGCTTGTCGGCGTTTTCATTTTCTTTCACTTTCTTCTATACTTTGATCGATGTCTGAATCAAGACTAACAATAACTTTATCGTCAATCTCTCTTTCTTCTTTACTGTTTGTGTTTATGTTTAATATTTGCGCTTCATTAGGGTAAATCATTCCAAGCTTAGTCCTAGCTTCGTACTCGATTGCGCCAGCATTCTTAAGGCTTTCAAGCTTTGCAGTCTCATCTATAAGAGTAGTCTTAAGCCTATTGATCTCAGCGTTACTATGATTAATGGAGTTTTGTACTCTAGTGATTCTGTCAGCACAAAAAACAAGCATAGTAAATACAAGACCGATAGCTACGGCGCACAAAACAGTTCTCACGAAGAAAACATTAACGACTCTCTCCTTTGCTTTGGCTTTATGCTTAACGTTCTTTTTTACAAGTGGTTTGCTTACTGTCCTTTCTTGCGAATAAACTGGACTATCATATAATTTTCTCGCTGCAGATGACATAGTGTACCTCCCCTATACTCTTTGAGCTATCCTAAGCTTAGCGCTTTCGCTTCTCGGATTAGCTTTTAATTCTTCTTCGCTTGCTACAAGTGGCTTATTGTTCACAAGCTTTAACTTTCTCTTGTGATTGCATGTGCAGATAATGCTCTCTGGTGGGCAAATGCAATCAAGTGTGTTAAATTTAAATATATCTTTTACGATTTTGTCTTCCATCGAATGAAATGTTATTACCGCTATCCTTCCATCTGTGTTTAAAATGTCGATAGCGTCTTGCAAGGCAGCGTTTAATGCGCCAAGCTCATCATTTACCTCTATCCTTAAGGCTTGAAAAGTCTTTTTAGATGGATGTTTGTTCTCCCTCGCCTTTTTTGGTATTGCCCTCTTAATTACGTCAGTCAGTTCAAATGTAGTCTCTATCGGTTTTTCTGCCCTATATTCACAGATAAATTCAGCTATCCTTCTAGCCCATCTCTCTTGCGAATATTTATAAATTATTTCTTCTAATTCTTCCTTAGTATATGTATTAACGATGTCGTATGCAGATTTGCCGCTCTCTTGGTCCATACGCATATCAAGCTTCGCGTCCATCCTGTATGAAAAGCCTCTGTCCTTGTTGTCAAGCTGATAAGACGATACGCCTATATCAAGAAGTATGCCGTCTAAGTAATCAATGCCTAAGCTTTGGCAAATGGCTTTGACATTCCTATAGTTATCGTGAACTAATTTAAAATTGCCTCCAACACTTGATAGAACTTCATTTGCTTTATTAAGAGCTTCCCTGTCCCTATCAACACCTATTAGTAGACCATCTTCATTAAGTCTCTTAAGAATCTCTTGCGAGTGACCCGCTCCGCCAATGGTGCCGTCTAGGTAGATGCCATTCGACTTTATGTCAAGGCCGTCTATCACTTCTGAAAGCATGATGGGTATGTGCTTAAACTCCATAACTAATCTCTCTTTATGTTATTTGCAAGCTCTTCAAGAGGTGCAACAGTTGCTTTGTAGTTCTTATAAACTTCTGTATCCCAAATTTCAATTCTCTTTCTAACGCCAATTATGTAAACGTCTCCCTTTATATCCATCATGTCTCTAAGCATCTCAGGTAGCATAACACGGCCGTTCTTGTCCATGTTTGCTTCGTTCATGTAAAGGAACATCTCACGTTCAAATTTTCTGTTTTCTAGAACAGTATCAGGCAAATCATCGAATTGCTCAAGCTTTTTCTCATAAGTTTCACGGTTATAAATGTAGATACATCTGTCGTATCCCCTAGTAATTATGAAGTCTTTACCAAGTTCATCACGCATTTTAGAGGGTATGATAACCCTCCCGTTTGAATCAATACTATGTTTAAATAAACCCATGAACATTGATAACACCTTCTTAATGCTATTCTAAACATTAATAACCATTTCGAACCATTTCTAGCTTCTTTACAACCATTTTAAACCATTTTCATACATTTTACTAGTAATATTACAATCATGTTACACAAATGTCTAAAAAATACTACTTTAGTAGTATTTCAGACTGTTGACAAAGTAGGCGTATTTTTATAAAAATACGCCTACTTTTTTACTTGAAAACCTCTTAAAATACACATCTATTGGGTATATATAATACATAGAAGGTGATAAAATGTTACATAAAAATAGTAAATCAAAAACAGATCAAGCACAAATAATTTCAGTTGAAGAATTAGTTCCACAAGAACACATACTAAGAAAGATCAATAAGTATATAGACTTTGACTTTATCTATGATTTAGTAGAAGATAAATACTCATTAGATAACGGAAGACCAAGCATAGATCCAGTAGTGCTAATGAAGATAATATTCATACAATACCTATTCAACATAAGAAGCATAAGGCAAACAATAAAAGAGATAGAAGTAAACATTGCATACAGATGGTTTTTAGGATATGACTTCTACGACAAGATTCCACACTTTACAACATTCAGCCAAAACTATAGAAGAAGATTCAAAGATACAGACATATTTGAAAACATCTTCCAAAACATATTAAACCAAGCACTAGAACAAGGTTTTGTGGATGAGAAGATTCAATTCGTAGACTCAACACATGTTAAAGCACATGCAAACAGACATAAAAACAAAAAAGTAACAATAGAGAAAAAAGCAAGAAGATATCAAGCACAGCTAGACAAAGAAATAGCACAAGAAAGAGAAGAAAACGGAAAAAAGCCCTTAAAAGAGAAAGAAGATAAAGAGAGGCAAACGATAGTTCAGTCAACAACAGATCCAGAAAGCGGCCTCTTTCACAAAGGAGAACATAAAGAAGTATTCGCCTATTGCGTAGAAACATCATGCGATAAAAACGGCTGGATACTAGCATACAAATCATTTCCAGGAAATTTACATGACAGCACAACATTTTTACCATTCTATGAAGAAAAACTAAAAAAGATGAAACCCCAAAAGATAGTTATGGATGCAGGTTACAAAATACCAGCCATAGCAAAAACATTAATAGACGATAAAATACTCCCAGTATTTCCATATACAAGACAAAAGAGAAACTTACAAATAGAAAATCCATACTACAAAAGAGACTACATATACGACGAATATTATGACTGCTACATATGTCCACAAGGAAAACTTTTAAATTACAAAACTACAGATAGAGAAGGATACAGACAGTATAAAAGTGATATAAACGACTGCAAGAACTGTCCTAACATAGATAGATGCACACATAGTAAAAACAAACAAAAAGTAATAACAAGACATATATGGCAAGACTACCTTGACATAACAGAAGAATATAGATATACAAATCAAGGCAAGAAAGAATACGCAAGAAGAAAAGAAACAATAGAAAGACAATTTGGAAGCGCAAAAGAGTATCATAGTTTTAGATATACAAACATGAAGGGCAAAGCTAAGATGGATATGAAAGCTGCGCTTACTTTTGCATGCTTAAATATGAAAAAACTAGCACTAATGATGTATAGGATGGATCCAAATAAGGAGGTATTTACTCGTTTATTTGCAAAAATACATAAAAAATTTGATTTTTTACTAAATTTAATAAAAATAAGCAAACCCAGGAAAAAATTCCTGGGTTTGTCTTCACTCTGAAATACTACTTTAGTAGTATTTTTTGAGCTATTAAAAATATTGCAAAAGAAAAATGACTAGCTTTTACACTAGTCATTAATATCTATGGGCTTATTAAGTTTTATATAGAGATTATATTATATGTTAATTTTGTATCTTTCAATTATTTATAATTAATAAGTTTTTTAAACAAATTAACAATTACATTCACTATAATTGAACTTATAAGCGAAATTGCCATACATGCAAGCAATATTTTGATTAAACTATATGCGTTTTCATAATGAATGTTATTTATAAATTGCAACAATAAGTTAGCCACCCAGACATCATATAGACTAAATGTATAGTATAGCTTAAAAGTATTTATTTTTATTAAACTAGATACTTTTAAGCTGTTTTATTTCCTTTATGAACTCTTCTTTTGCAGTTTTGTAATTAAAGATTTTTCTTGGCAAATTATTCATCCACTCGTTTATTCTGTATATTTTTTCTTTTGATACTTCTTCTATTGATGTGCCTTTTTGTATAAATCTTCGTATTAATTTATGTTGACATTCACTAGTTCCTCTTTCCCATGATGTATATGGATGACAAAAATATATATCTACATATTCTGCTAATTCTGATAAGCTTGAAAATTCTGAACCATTATCTGATGTTATACTTTTAAATATTTCTTTGTTTAACTGCGCATTATCTTTTAAGAATTTAAGTCCAATGTCTACTGCATCGGGTGTTTTTCCATGTATTTTTATCAGCTTTTCATATCTTGTTTTTCTTTCTACTAATGTAAGTAGTACTGGATCTGTCTTTTTCTTTTTACCTATAACTGTATCTATTTCCCAGTGGCCGAATTCTTCTCTTGTTTGTATTTTATCTGGTCTTTCTTCTATGGATATGCCAAGCTTTTTCTTGTTTTGTCTTGTTCTTCTTGTGCTATTTTTGTTTTTTCTCTTTACTTTTTCTAGTAGATCTATATTTTTTGTTTTCATTAGTGACTTATTTATCCAGTTGTAGAGGCTTTTTGTTGATGGTATTTCTGATGATGGAAAGAGTCTATTTGCTTTTGCGTATCCAACACATACATCTGGAGACCATTTATCTTTTAACATTTTATTGTCTGCCCATTTAAGAAATTCGACTATATCTATATATTTTGGTCTTCTTCCGCAAGAAGATCTATTGTTTATATATACCTCATAATTAGTTAAGGCAAAGTATTTTTCATCGTAGTAAGTATATGTTTTGTTATTACTTTTTATTATTCTCTTTTGCTTTACTGTGCCTTTCTTTATTGCGTTGTTTATTGTCTGCGGGGCTCTATTTAGCCTTCTTGCTATCTCTCTGTTGCTATGTCCATCTATTTTCCATGCCTGTATTAATGACATTTCATGTAGTGATAGATGTGAATTTTTCTTGCGTTCTGTAAATTCTATGGTATAATTTATATGAGTCATGTGTACCTCCGTATAGTTGTTTTTTTGTTTGTTACTAATACTATACCATATGTACACATGATTTTTTTATTTGGTGGCTAAGTTAATTATACAATCTTCCAATGAATGTTATTTAATAATATTGAAAATATAATCACAAAACAAATTAGTAAAAATTTTTTATTTAATTTCATGGTTAACACCTAGTTTTTACACACCTTTATTTTTATTTTTATTTCACTTCTTAGCACTTTCATTTAATAATTCAACTTTAAATTCATTTTTAAAGACTTTAATTACATCCTCGCCATTAAGTTTAGAAAGTTTTGCTTTTCCAATCTTTCTACCAGCATCATTAAATAGTAATATTTCTTTTGTATCACTGTACTCATCTTCAGCTCTTTCCGTTTCTATTATCCTTGATGCTATATTAAACTTAATTATCTTATCATCAATCTTAATAGTATCCGTATTAGACATGACTTTGTTAGCTTTGACAAATAATGTATCCGGATTAAAAAAAGGATCGTAGACAAAAACTCTATATACAAATGCTAATGAAACTATAATTAACAATATCAAAAAAATCTTATCGTTAAGTCTTTTTTCATGGCTTTCCCAAGCCGCATTGTTCTTTTCTTTCATTTAATTCTCAAGCCACTCATAATTTTTCAACTTTAAGTACTCAGAAATATAATTTTTAAAATAATAATTGTATTAATTTGATTGGTGAACTTATAATACACTTCAAATAATATTCTGAAACTAACGCTACATCGCCACGCATAACCCCAACTAGTGCTAAATAATATGGTGTGTTAATTAGTATAGGTAAACATATATTTATCCAGACTATCCAATTCTTTTTTGCAAATATTAATCCAATAGCTGATATGATAATACTAAAGAATAATGTAGTTAGATATATTTCAGTAGCTTTATAGATATTGCCAGAGATTTTATGAATGATATATGCTATTAAGACTACTGCGTAAATAATTAAAGCACTGTAATTGTATACCTTTGAACTAATTTTCATAGACTTTATTTTGTCTAAAACTTTCATATAAAAGCACCTCCTAACTATATTTTATTATAATCAAGTTACACTACTCTCTCTATATGCTTTTATAGAATATACTATATTCGATACTATAATTATAATCATTAAGATTGAAAATGATATAAATTTATTAAATGTGCTTTGATTAAAAATTAAAATACTTAATATGCCTGCAATCATTAATGATGTTCCTCCGAAATTATTTGATTTTTTCCAAGCTTCATCATTTGCCATGCTCCACTTTGTTCTCATTCCAAAGTAAGGATTTCTTTTTGATATTTTTATAAAAAGCCCACAAATAATCATTAATATGCCAAGTATTAATCCCAATGGTAGATTATTTATAGTTTTCTTAATGATACCAAAACTTAAGATAAGATAATATAAAAAGCTAATTATATTTATAGTCAATATCAAAAAGAATAATTTACTCATTAAATTAATATTATATAGATTCTTTTCTTTTGTTTTATCGTTTTTAGAATCATATAATTTGCTTTCATAATTCTTAATTGTAAAGTATCCGATTATACCTAGAAGTAATATCAATACTGGATATATAAAAATCTCATATTTACTTCCCATTCTATTAACTTCTCCGTCTGAATTATAATGCATCGGAATTGAATCTTCTAAGAAGAACACCGATATTGCACTAATAATGATTGGTACGATTGAAGCTATCAATAAACTTTTTTTTAAATTTTTCATAATAACACCTCCGATGTTAAATTTATTTGGTATTTTTTGCACGTTTTTGAACTTTTATTCCATAACTTGAATAGCCCTGTGTAAAATTATCTATTATTATTTTATATTTATTCATACTGCAACCTTCAATTTTTAGTCTTGTATCTTTGTTTAAGATATCACTAAAAATCAAGTCTCCATTTTCTTCTATTTCTAATAAGAACTTAGCTTCGCTTTCACATTCTATGTCGCTTATGTCAATAATCATATCATCAAATGTTTTTCCATAAAATGAGTTCATGTTCACTTCATACGATCTATGATCAAAGTCATCTATATCGCCACTTACTTCTTCATCAAGTGCATCTATCAAAATATATTCTTTATGTGAATTTGACTTTTTATTTTCTTCTACGCTAATTATTTTAACTCTTTCGTTTCTTACTCCTTCGTATTCTTCAGAATCACTTATTTCGATAACTCTTGTTGTATCATTGGGTAAAACTTCAAGAAACACAGAAGAAGATAATATCAGTGCTATTAGAAATACAGCTAAGCCGCTAATCTTTATATTATAATCTTTCAAAAGCATTATTCTTTCTTTTTGTGGATTTAAGCTCAATACAAGGTTTTCACTCCTGTTTTCCCTTTCCATAATCTTAAACATGCTCATTGCATAAGCCTTTTTATTTTCTTGTGTATTTCCAAGTCTTTCTAAAACTTTCTTATCACAAAGTATCTCTAAATCATCCTCAAATAATTTACTAGCTATCCACATCGCTATATTGTACCAATACAAGCAAAGAGCTATGTTCTTTATATGTGTAAAGGCTATGTCAAAGTACTTTATATGTGTCATCTCATGAACTAAAACGTGCTCTAAAAGTTCCTCGTCCTCAAGTATATAGCTTTGAAGAGCTATCTTTGGTCTAAAAATACCATACGTTACCGGCGTTGATATATTGTCATTTAAAAGTACTGTTACCTTTCTTTTTAAATGAAAGCCGTCTACAAGTTCATTTACAAAAGCATTATCAGCTAATAATTTTGAACCTTGCAATGCTTTATTTCTCTCAAGAATCTTTGCGATTAAATAAATAACAAAAAGTGTAGCTATTATATATATATTAAGTCGTGATAATATATCTGCAACGCTATTTGTTAATTGACGTGTTAAATCACTAATAGACAGTAAAACCTTGATTGGTAAATTTAATAAACCATGATCAGCAGTTTTAGATACTTTAAAGACTATTGAAAAGGGAAGCAATAAAAATATTAGTAATATGGTCCAAAGCACTTTATTTGCTCTCTTTATACTGCTTCTGTTCAAAATATTTCTAATTAAAAGTATTATGGCTATAAGCAATATACTTTTAATTCCACGCCTAACTCCCGTAATCTTTATTAAATGCAGCATAATTAATTGTTTTTATCTAAATTATCAATTAGATTCTTTAATTCATCTAACTCTTCTTTACTTACTTTCTTGTTTTTTAAAAATGCTCTACATACATTTAGGAAAGAACCTTGAAATAATTGTTCGATAGCTTCGGCTTGTCTTTCTTCTAAAGCTTCTTCTCTGCTAATACCTACTCTAAGTTTGTATTTTGGATCGATTCTAATAAGCGCTCCCTTATCAACTAGTCTACTAAAAAATGTATAGGCAGATGTCTTTGCCATGCCAAATTTTTCATTAAGCAGTTTCCAAAGCTCTAAAGCTTCTATCTCTCCATTTTCATTCAAGCATGTGCCTTCCCACATGACTTCCATGACTTTAAATTCACCTTCTGAAAATTTCATACTATACCTCCTTGCAAATATTTATATTCTCAATTTGAGTATACATCTTAACTTCTTCTTTGTCAAGTGATTTTGCACTTTTTTCTAGTAAATTTATAAAATTCTATATATAATGCCTTTACTATAGAGAAGGCTTATAAAAAAAGAGTGATAAAAATTAATTCTACCACTCTTATACAACGATTATTAAATTTTGTAGTTTATTATTTTTGCTTTATTATATTTACTGGAACTATCGTATTCATATCTTTTACACTATCCCAAACGAATATTTTTAGCTTATACTCACCAGTATCTGGTATCTTAATTCCGTTGGTCATATTAGCTTCTTCTCCAGCTTTAAGTTTCTTTTCAGCAACTGCTGTATTAACTATATTGTCATTTAAATCGTAAAGTGCTATGATAAATGAAACTGACTTCTCCTCTGCACTTGTATTCTTTAACTGATAACTTGCTGTATATATCTCGCCGTTTCTAAACAAATAGTTCTTAGTATGATTAGATACTACTAGTCCGTCTTCTGTTTCTGTATCTTCAACATTTATATCAAGATAGTTAACATCTATAACTAGACCATCTTTGTTAAGTGCTTTTACAATTATCCTATGCTTTCCTTTGTTAGAATTAATTTTTAAATTTTGTTCAGTTTCTGTTCCTTGATATGATAAATCATCTAAATTATCTAATGATACCTCATATCTAGCTACATTAGTATCATTTAACTTATAACTTAACTTTACTTCTTCTCCACTTTTTATGCTGGTTTTATCTATGCTCATATCAATTTTTGAATTTTTCTTTATTATAACATATGATTTAGATCCATCAACATTGTTTGCATAGTCTGTCGCTCCTATATTTATCGAATAAAATGGATGCTTGCCCTCTAAGTTTACAATTTTCTTGTATTCTCCACCATTTTCATCAAGTTTAAATAAAGCATTATCATCTTCTTTATATATTCTTCCATTTATAATGAACATAAACTTATTTATTCCACTTGCTGGATTACCTTTATCCTTTGCTTTAACTTTAAGTTCCACACTCTCTTCATCATCTAAGAAATATACATTAGAACTAACTTCTGGAGCAGTTTTATCTACAATTAATGGAAAACTTATTTTTTGAGGCTTAGCGTTAGGATAATCAGGCGTTGCATAAACATTGATATAATATCTTCCTTCGTCTACTGTTTTTTGAACTCCAAGTTTTTCATCGTAAATTCCGCCCTTCCATAACCAATCAAAGTTGACTATAGCCTTAACTTGGTCTCTATAAGATACAACTTTTCTTACATTTTCTTTATCTTCAATTACTTTTATCTCCTCGCCAGCTTCATTTGTGACTGTTATTTTAAAGTCCTTTGCAACACGTAGTAAACTAAATTTTACTAAAACGTTCCAATAAGCATTTTGATTGTCCGGATTTATTGCATAAAGCTTTGGATCCAATTCGTCTCCACCAAGTGGTTTTAACTTTGTTAATAGTGGCCCAATATCGGCTGTATCAAGTCTAGTTTGATTATAAATAGACTTGTCTTTATCTATGCTATCGAACATAGGAAGTGATGACCAGTCGCCATTGAATCCTAAAACTGGCAAGGATACCTTTGTGTTAGATGATTTAAACACTATATATCCATCTACATATTCATTAGCTGCTACTTTTGGTGTTATTGTAATATAGATACTTGACTTGCCTTTCTTGACAGTACAAGATTTTTTATCAATATTAAATGTATCTCCTAAGACTTCTATGTCAAAATTAATATCATCATCACTATTGTTTTCAAAATCCACTTTAATGTTTCTAGCGTTTGTTATCTCTTTAAGTTCAACTTTCGCCACTCCATCAGATTTTGCAAACACTTTGCTCTCAACAGCTGCTTCTAAATTTACCATGCCAGCACCTTGAAGTCTAACGCTATAAGGTTTGCCATCTTTAATTTTTGGTTCAGCTGTATTCATTAAAGCTGTCTTTACATAATTTGGTAAATTATTCTTGATACCATCTGCTTTAAATTTTTGGCTTAGTAAAGCACTTATACCTGAAATCATTGGAGCAGCCATAGATGTTCCTGACATATTGCCATAAGAATTATTTTCCATTGTTGAGTAAACATTGCCACCTACAGCAATTAAATCTGGCTTAAGGCCTAAGTTTGGTGTAGGTCCCCAAGATGAAAACTCTGACGCTGTCTCTCCATTTACTGAATCTATTACAATTCTTTCATTTGTAAAATTGACTTTAATATTTTTTATATTATCTAACAAAAATTTTCCGTCTTCGTTAGATATAAATAGTGTTGGTATTAATACTTTTTCATCTGTTGATATATAAGGAAGAAGTTTATTATCACCATCTTCATTATATATAATGGCACCTATTGCGCCTTTTGCTTGTACGTTAAGCTTTTTATCTTTGAACTCAATGTCTCCTCTTTTTACAAGAGCAATTTTTCCATCTAAATTTAAGTTTGCTACATCTTCCTTAGATCCTAAACCACAATCTACTAAGTCATAATCAGCTTTAAGTGCTTCTGGATCATGATCTGATGTATAGTAGCCAATCCTTTTTTCGTTTTGTGATAGTTTAGCGATAAATGAGTTAACCACCAACTTAGAATTCTCAAATGAACCAACTTGTATAGCCTCTTCAGCAATACCAGGAGCGCTAAGTGTGCCGTCATCGATAGATTTTTTATCTCTATTTGGAAATGTCGAGTAAGCGTCATTACCAGCTGCCGCAACAACGATAGCTCCCTTATCTGTAGCTGCTTTAATAGCTTGTTGTTGAAGGTCAGAAGGGTCTTGTAAACCAGCTGTAATACCAAAACTCATGTTGATTACATCGGCTCCCAATTTAACAGAGTCTTCTATAGCCTTAACAATCTTTTCTTCATCAGCTCCAGGATTTTTAGGATTATTAGAAAATATCTTCATATTTAGTATTTGAGCGTTAGGTGCTATACCAGTAACGCCTTTATCGTCTTTTGCATTTGCACCAATTATACCGGCAACATGTGTACCGTGCGAAAAGTCCGCTCTTTCAGTTAATTTATCTCTTACAGATAGGTTTTGATCAGCATAATTATAAGCAAAAGGAACTTTTTCATTAAAATATGTTCCATAAGTAATTTGCTCTTTGTTTTTTATCTCCTTTACTTTTTCTTCATTTAGCTTAACATTATCCTTATCAACATTCATGTCTTTATGAGTATGGTCCACTCCACTATCTAAAACAGCTACTACCATTCCTTCGCCTTTTAGATTATATCTTTCAGCAATCCTAGCTATTTCATAAGTATCTCTAACGTTTTTTACATGTTTTTCGTATATATTAGCTTCACTAATATTTTTAACTTGAGATAAATACGATATCTTCTTAGCAATAATAGGGTCACACTTTATACTAAAGCCATTGGCAGCATATACATATCTTTCTCTAATTTCAACGTCCTTTATATATTTTATTGCTGCTATAGCCTCTTCTTGAGCTTTAGTAGCAATTTTATTTGCTTCTTCTTCTGAATAATTTTCATCTATTAGTTCAAGAACACTCTTAGCATTAATTGATACCATATATATTTTTTCTTCTAAAGTTAAATCTTGAACGACAGTAGAATTTTTCTCAAAATCTTCCTTTATTATCTCATTGAATATAGACTTAGCATCATCTGCAGCGTATGCTAGGCTAAGTACACTAAGTGCCAATATCAATGAAAGTATAAAGCTTAATATCCTTTTTTCTTTTTTCATCTCAATCACCTAAAAATCCTTACTCTTAATTTTTTTGATTATACCATCAAGTGGCGAATAATCTAATGTAGCATTATGTTTTAAGTATAATACTCTTAGATTAACTAATCCCTTTAATGGCTCAAAACTACTTATCTTATTATCATTTAAATATAATCTTTCTAAGTTAACTAAATCTTTAAGCGCACTTACATCTTTAATATTGTTATTATTAAGTTCCATATTATTAATGAATGTTTTTCCTTTAAGCACATCAATATTTGTGATGTTATTATGTCCTAAATATACCTTCTCTAACTTAGTAGAATCTTTAAGTGGACTTATATCAGAAATCTTATTTTTAGCCATACTAAAGTAGTTTAAATCCTTTTGTCCTTCTAAGACCGATATATCACTAACTAAATTGTTTGTTCCCCAGAACATCTCAAGATTTTTATTGTTTCTTATCCCGCTTATGTCCGTTATTTTATTGTCTCTAAAGATAATATTTTTAATACTTCTTGTTCCTTCTAGAAAGTCTAGGTTTGTAAAATTGTTCTCTTCTATCAATAAGTCTCTTAAATTGACTAAATTAGACATCATATCTTTATCAAGAGTGTTAATGCCAGTATGATCTAGTACTAGCTCTTCAAGATTTACAAGATTGTTAAAAGAACCTTTAGGTATATCAATAAGTTTGTTTTCTGCAAGGTCTAATGACTTCAACTTTGTAAGATTCTTGATATACTGTAACTGTCCAGCACTTATTCTGTTTGCATATAGACCAAGTTTTTCAAGATTTTGTAAGTTTTCAACGCCTTTTAAGCTACGTGCTCCTTGTGCAACTATCTCTAACTCTTTTAAATTAATTACATCCGATAGGAATATATCTCCCTTTGGCTTATCAATTGCTTTTCTAATAGCCTTAGTAACAATTTCATCTTCAAAAGTAACTACTTTATCAACAAAACCTCTCTTTATAATTCTTAAAATTATTTTTTGATTATCTACTAAAGCTGATAAATCATACATTTGTGCGTTTGACATATCAACTTTATCCTCTGACCATGTAACAGAAACGATTTTGCCATCAACTCTAACCTTATTTGGTGGATAGTAATAATCTTCGCTCGTTTCTACACTTGCAAAACCGTCTTTAAATTCTATAAGCTTTATATTATATTCACTGATAGCTTTTTTATTAAGCTTTAACTTGTCTTTGCCTAAAAGCGGTGATAAATCGACTTTATTTAATGTATCATTAGAAATTTCAAGTTCTTCAAGTGGTAAATCTGCTAAAGCGGATATATCTTTAATGTTAAAGTTGCCATTTAAGTTTAGTTTCTTTAAGTTTTTAAAGTTCTTTATTGGGCTAAGGTCTTTTATATTGTTTAATCCCAAGTTTAACTCTTCTACAGTATCGAGATAAGCAATCGATGATATATCTTCCATATCATTTGAAAAAAGATTTAAAGTTTTGAGCTTATCAAGTCCACATATTCCTTTAAAATCGGGCTTAAAGCCAGCTGCAAATATTTGAATTGATTCTGTGTTTTTAAAATATTTTAAATCGCTCATATCGTTGTTAGTCAAGTTAGAGGAATATAAATCTATTTGTGATTGATCTAGTGAAGAGTTTATGTCTATACATTTAATTATATCTTTGACTTCATCATTCACATAATTTATAGTATCATCTTCATCTACTACTAAAACGCTAATTTCAACTACGCCATAATCTTCTAGCTTACATGATATCTTTTTTACTCCGGCTTCATTTGAATCAAAGTTTTCTTTATTCCAAGTAGCTTTTTTATAGTCATATTTAGAAGTATTGTACTTAACCAAAAGATCTTCAGGTAATTTAAGCTCTCCGCCCTTAATAATTACAAGCTGTGGTTTTAAAACTTCCCCTATCTTTTCTTTTTCTTTAACAATTAGATTTAGCTTAACAGCTCCATCATAACCTTCAACCTTGCCAGATATCTCATGCTTACCAACTTTTGTTAGGTCCATATTGTTTGTGTTCCAAGAAACGTCAGCCTTAGCTACTACTCCGTTAAGCAAGAAAACCTCTACTTGATTAGGTAAATTAATTTCTTCTCCTTCATTGACAATTAGCTCAACAGGCTTAACATAGTCAATCTTGCCCATAAAGTGATCAAACTTAATTGGCAGCTCTACTTTATTAGAAACTTGATTGCCATCCTTATACGCAGCTATTTCTAACACGGCGCTTAGTGCACTTATCTTATTAAATGCAGTAAAACTTTTTAAAGAGTCTTTTAAATCTTCCTTAAAATTTGCAAAATTAAGGACTTTATTATCTTTATCTAAAACTTTTACATATATATCAATGCCGTCTTCTTGGCCGCTAACGTTAAATTCTGTTTTTTGTATATCAGTAAGTGATATATAGTCTTTGTACTTAGGGTCTACTTCTATATCAATGCTACTCGCCAAGACGCCAGCTTGAAATGAAATAAGTAAAACTATACTAAGCAGTAAACTTATAAACTTTTTCATTGACTACCTCCTTATTTTGTAAATTTTATTGGACCTTCGTATAGTAAGTCTTGTCCTTTTTCGTCAGCAAAAACTTTTAATGTATATTCTATTCCATCAGCTGGAACGGTAGATATGAACCCTCCTTCATCAAATGGAACAAACTCAGGATCATAAAACAATGAATTTCCACTAGAATCATACAAGGCAAAAGTTTTTATCTTATTAGCATCTGCATTAGTACAATTAAGCATAAGCATGCCGCCCCAACCTTGGTCATCAAAACTTAATGAAAAGTCTTCTGCTTTAAATCCGTCAATTGTTTCTTCAGTTCCATATATAATTTTGCCTACATATAATAATAAATTGCCATCTTCATCTGCAAATACTTTTAATGTGTATTCTGTTCCATCAGCTGGAACGGTAGATATGAAGCCTCCTTCATCAAATGGAACAAACTCAGGATCATAAAACAATGATTTTCCAGTAGAATCATACAAGGCAAAAGTTTTTATCTTATTAGCATCCGCATTAGTACAATTAAGCATAAGCATGCCGCCCCAACCTTGGTCATCAAAACTTAATGAAAAGTCTTCTGCTTTAAACTTAACTTCACTTTCTTGCCAAGGGAATGGATCTCCTTCTTTAATTACTTTTACTCCATCTAATTTTGCTTGAGGAGTGCTTCCATATCTTTCTAAATAAACTGATAAACTTACCTTTGTGCCTATTAAGCTACTATACTTCTTATATGCATCTGCTTCTTCAGAAGTATTTATCTTTACAGTATTATATAAAATATTATTAACTTTGCCATATAGCTCAATATCTTCATATTTTGATACAATCCTAATCTTTGTTTTATTCAATCCATATTCTTGTCCACCATCTTTTGCTATAACTGCAAATTCATCTGCTTTAAACTCACGTATTGGATTTACTATAACATTTAGCTTTTGTGTAGCTTCTTGTCCATTTGTTGTTACAAGCTTACATGTTATTGTAGCGTTACCAATTCCAACTGCTTTAGCTTTAATTTTTATATTGCTTCCATCAAATTTATTATCGTAACTTTCTATCTTGACTACTTTATCATTATCAGAGAGTATTTCTATGGACTTAACTTCATCTGCCATAACGCCATCTACACTGAGTGTTAATTCTTTATTTGGCATAATATATTCATTTTGTTTTATGGTTACTGTACCTGCTTGGTTAAAAGTAAGATTGATATCTTTATACTCAATTATATTCAATTTTGCCTTAACTACTAAGCCACTAGCTAAGGTACCTGTGATATCATATGTTCCAATAATATTCTTATCTACATTAGTTAAATCCCAAGTTATACTTGATTTGCCCTCTGTACCATCGTTATATAGCGCTACTACACTGTCTTGTAAGTTAAGCTTACCTTGAGGATAAGTAAAATTTAAGTCCTCTTTTATTGCAACGGCTTCTTTTTTAAATCCGTTTCCAGCTACAAAGTCAATAGTTTTTGTGTATTGCTCTCCATCTATAGTTATGTCAGCAATTATCTTAGTCTTTATTGGCTTTAACTGGCTCATGAAAAATGCACTTTTATCTATAAATGAGATAGAACCATACGTTCTAACTGTCATATTCAAAGAAGGATCTTCAGGATAAATCTTTACAGCATCTATCTTGCTATTGGCATCTTTCAAACTTATAAGTAAAGCATAATCTCCTTCTATTGGAGCGTTACCACTCGCATTTTTACTTCCTAGCATAGCATCTTTTTGGAAAGGGTAATAATATTTACGATCTTTAAACAAAGCAATATGTGCTTCAAAAGGCTCACTGTCTTTAACAATTATATTAATCTTGATTGGAAGTTTCTTAGAGCTTAAATCAGCTTCATCTGTTAAGATATATCCATCAATTGAATAATTTCCAATCTTATCACTTGTAAAATTAATCTCATTCCAATATGCTGTTCTTTCCTCTTTACTGCCGTCATCCATCTTAACTTTTATAAATTTAGGTAGATTTATACTAGCTCCCTTTACAATTGTCATATCTTTTATAGGAAGTATCGACTCTAATTTAGCACGTTTCTTATTTACAATAACTTTTATTTGTATATCTTTATTATAAGAATCAACATGTCCTACTATATTGTATTCACCAGCATTTTCAAAACTATCTGGTAAGTTCCAATTTATCTTAAGCGATCTTGTACTTCCGTCACTAAATTTAGCATTGACATATTGAGGAAGAACTATATCATCTCCTTGTGTAACAATTATGTCGCCTAAAGCTTCAATACTTTCAACTTTTTCAAAATTATCTTCAACAATGATAATCTTTGTTTGAATCTTAGATTCAGGTTTTCCAGATTTAACAGACAATATATACCTGCCTGGTTCAAGATAATCTGGTACAACAAAATCAATATCATTTATTGAACTAGTTTTAGAATCTATTGGATAAGTATTTAAATATATTAAATGCGTATCGCTTTCTCTATTCAATCTTAAATTGATCTCTTTTGCCTCAGGATCTTTTGTGTCAGCTTTAAATTTTAATTTAGTGTTTCTTTTTATTTTCACTTCTTCATCTTCATCTTCAAAGTCAATTGTTAAATCGTCTTTTTGTTCTATAGGCTTGTTCTCTAAAACAACATCCAAGCTACTTTCTTCGCTAGGCATAATAAACGAGTAAGTTCCATTGACACTTGCTATGTTATTTCCATTGATAAGTACTTGCTTAATTTGCTTTTTATCATTCTTTAAACTTATCTTTACATTTATAACTTGTCCTTCCTCATATTTCCCATCAATAGACGCAGGTGTTATCTCTACTGTATAATCATCTGTTGAATTTATGTTTAAATTAAAACGTTTCTTTGGAGTAGATGGTTTAGCGTCGTCTTGATTATCGTCCCAATCATCTGTAGGTCTATGCGGTCTGTATGGAATTTCAGGGTAATTAATCTTATTATCAGCGTCCGATTTTTTATCTTTGTCCTCATTCTTATCGCTTTTATCTGTATCAATATCATTTTTAAGAATATCTAATAATATTCCTTTTTCATTTACTATACTCATATAAGTATAGAATAATTTTGCTGCTTCTGCTCTAGTAATTAAATTCTTTGGTCTTAATGTTTTGTTTGGATATCCACTTAGAATATTAAGCTCCAATAGTTTTTCAAATGCTTCTTTATTGACAATGTCTTTCTCATCGCTATAGTTATTGATTAAAGAAAGCTTAGTCTTGTAGTCAATAGTAGATGCTAGCCACTTAATTGCAAGTTCCCTTGTTATTAGCTTGTTTGGGTAAAACTTTCCTTTGTTATCAAGTATGCCAAAAGAGACTAGCTTTCTTACAGGCGCATAGTACCAATCTTTTGGCTTAACATCTTCATAATTAATGTCAACAATACTAGATGCCTCTTTTTTTATAGATTTAGCAAGCATTGTTGCAAACTCTGCCCTTGTTATCTTATTATTTGGTTTAAAGCTTCCATCTGTATATCCACTAATGATACCATTGTCAGCGCACCAAGATATGTAATCTTTTGCCCATGAATCATTAGTATCTTTAAAGCTCATTGCTAATAGTTCTGTAGAACTTGTAAATAGCATAATGAAAGCTAAAATAAATGTAATTAATCTTAACGATTTATTTTTCATATTTTCCTCCTTTAAATATAATAATTATTGTCATTTTACAATAGATATTGTAACACAATTGTAATATAAAATCTTTATTTTTTAAAAAATATATGAATGTATAAAGTTTTATAATATAAAATAGTCTTTTCTATAAAGAATACTAATACTTTCATACAATGTTTACATTATCTTTTATAATAATTTAAACCTATAAAAAAAGAGAGCCTAAGCCCTCTTCCTTAAACAAATTACTCTGTCATCTTATATATTAAGTTTTTTATCATCATGCTGCTGTCTTTGCTTGTGTTTTTCAAGCTTATATCTAAATCTTTAAGCTCATTCATAAAGTTTAGCAAAAACTTATAATCATATGAATATGCTAAGCTTGATAGCTTTTTGTACTCGTACGGCGATATCTTCAAGAGATCTTTTTTCTCTACTTCACCTTTTTTCTCTATATCGCAAATTTTTAGTTCTAAAAGAAGTCTAAGGTTTCTAAATATCATATACGAGGTTTTTATATCTGCTTCGCCATTTGTCAGGAGCTTTTCGTACTCATTGAGTGCCGCCTTTGTATTTTTCTTATTGATTGCATCTATCATGGCAAAGATATTGTCAATGGTATTTTCCTTAACAACTTTTTCAATTGCACCGCGCGTTAATCTGCCCTTGCCTATGTAGCTTGCAAGCTTCTCCACTTCTGATTCAAGGCTATACATATTAACGCTATCATCACTATAAAATCCGAGTCTATCAATCAAGAATCTTGCTTCAGCAAAGCCTGCTTCTACGCCCAGCTCATTAAATTTGCGCGACGTCCACTTGACTAGGTCCTCTATCTTTTCCTTATCAAAACTCACTATGTGGTCATTTTTCTTGAAGTGCTTGTAAAATTTAAGCGTCTTTTTTATACTATCGTCCTCATCCATAAATATGATTATGCTCGTCTCAGGCATCTTCCCAAGCTCATCAAGTAAGTCTTCATCGTTAAGCGCTTTGATACTCTCATTTGCCTTTCTCACAACTGTGATTTTTTTCTCTGCCATAAGTGGAAGCATAGTGATATTACTTTTAATATCTTTAATCAAATTCTCTGAGTACTTAAGATCTGCAAGGTTCATAAGCTTTTGATTGCTGTCAAGATAAGTATTTATCAGCGCGTCCAAGGTCTTGTCCATGAGGTAGCACTCTATGCCCTTGAAAAGATAAGCGCCACTTACATTATTCATTTTTACTTCATTTAAAAAATTTCTATAGTTCATTAATCATGTCTCCATACTTTTTGTAGTCATCAATGACTATACTTATTATATAGGAAAATATTATAGATAGCAAGGTCAATAAGAAAATGTATTTTTTCATATAATCAAGATGCCTGTAATATTCCTTGTAAAAAGTTTCAATCTCGTAGCCGCCGTCCTTGAAGATGACGCTAATCATGCCTTGCTTATCGGTTCTGTAAAACTTCGTGCCAATAGCTTTGAAGTTTTCAAGGGTCTCTTCATGCGGATGGCCATAACTGTTATTCAGGCCTTGTGAGCTGATTGCGTCTCTTGGCCTAGTCTTTTCAAGGAAATTCATTGATGAACTAGTTTTAGAACCGTGATGAGCGACTTTTAATATATCAATCTTATCTACTTTGTCAATGTAATAATCTTCGGCTTCTCTCTCGATGTCGCCTGTAAATAAAACTTTTGTACCACGCGCATCTAGCTCAAATACAAGTGAGCTGTTGTTGCTATTTAAACTTACATCTCTATGAATAATCTTAATGTAATTATTTTTACAAAGATCAATGCCATTAACAACATCTGGGTCGATGTAATTAATTCCCCTGTCAATAATTTTTGCCTTGATATATGAAGGAGCAATGTCCTTATAAAAACAGATGTTCTTAATATCAAATTCATAAAGTAGATAGTCAAGGTTGCCCGCGTGGTCGCTGTCAAAGTGCGAGATAAAAACTATGTCAAGGCTGTCGGCCCCGGCGTTCTTAAGGACTTCTCTAAGCGTTCTATCGTATGAAAGGGACGAGCCCATGATGTCGCCACCAGTATCGACCAGAATCTTCTTCTTGTTTATATCTAAAAGCATTGCTTCCTCTTGACCTATGCTAATCATATTGAGCGTGTCGTAGTGCTTTCTACTAGTGATATAGATGACGCTAGATGCAAATGTGACCACAGCCATCGCCATAAGCATGAATTTAACAAGCCTTGTCTTCATATAGCTAAAATTGTTCGCAAAGTAAAAGGCAACGAGCAAGGTGAAATACGCGATGATAAGCGCGTCTTGATTGTATAGAGAAACTTTTAAGATATCTACACTTGAGATTAAATATAAAATTTTGTAAAGGCCGCTGAGAATGTAGTCGACCACCATAAACAAGATTCCGACTTTGCTTATAATGAGTGAAAGTAAGAGTATTACAAAGCTTGCTGTGATTATCGCGGAGTATATCGGAAGCAAAATTAGGTTTGTAAGCAGCGAAATGAAATTAAATTCATGAAAGGTATATAGCTGTATAGGCGCTAAAACTAGGTTAATAGCAAGAACAAAGAGCATGACCTCCTGCGTTTTATTTTTCTTATCGCCAAGCTTTTTAAGTCTTCTAAAAAGTATTTCTATCGCATAGGCTGCTCCATAAGAAAGGTGAAGCGATACCGAAAATACATAGTATGGATTAATTAAAAGCGTTATAATTAGCGCGATGGAGATGATTTCGACGCGCTCAATATTTATATTGTAGACAAAGGCTAGGTCAAGCGCGATAAATAGTATCAACGCTCTTAAGAAGGATACGGGGTAATTAATCACCGCGCCATATATAAGTAGAAAGATTATACATGTGGCGCTCGCCCTTCTCTTCGATAAACCAAGTCCCACGAGTATAAAAATTATCGCAAAACTAATCAGCGAAACGTGTAGACCTGAAACAGCAAGCAAGTGACCTAGGCCAACTGACCTATATGTACTCAGCTCATCTTCATCCAAGTAATTTGTGTTTGACATGAATATCGCCTTTAGGAAATTTGCATTACTCATCCTCATAGTGTTTTGAGTGAGCGCATCAAGCTTTTTCTCAAAAGCAAGATTCATTTTCTCCGCAAAAGACATTTTCCAAGCCACTTTCTCGAAGTCCTTAAACTTTATCTTATACTTAACGTTCTTCGTTAAATAATAGATCTTCTCGTTGAAAAGATTTGGATTCGCATTTATCCTTATATCTTCAAGCTTAGCGCTTACTTTAATCGTATCAAAATTATTTAAAGACTCTCTGCCATTGTAATATGCTTTGAACTTTTCGTTGAAAGTATTGCCGCCTAGATTTTTGACAGAGGCAATAAAAGTAGAATATCCTTCGTATTCCTTGATATTTTCGACTCTTAATATGTATTCTTTTTCTTCATTTTTGTAATTTTTAAAAACGCTTTGCCTCCTATAATTCGTGTAAATAGCTGTCACGAAAAATATTGTCACAGACAAAAGCAAATAAAGCCTCACGCGTTTTTTAGTAAAAAGACTTATCCCCAAAATGATGCCCAGGCTTAATAAGATGTAGCTATTGATATTGAAATAATAGGTGTAGATGGCTGCCAAGACCATAATACACGCAATAAATGAATATTTTCTTCTCATAATGATCCTATATAAAATTATATCACTTATGGACAATTATTAAAAGAATTTACAGAAAATAAGTGACTTTTTCACAAAAATATATTATAATATATTTGGTGATACTATGGAAAATATTACAGACGCTTACATGGAGCGTAGAAAAATTTATAACATCGCCCTAAAAACTGCAGAGCTACTCATTAAGAATGGCTCAGAAATTTCGAGGGCAAATGATACAGTTAAGAGGATACTAGCAAGTCATGGCTACTTCGACATACCATTATTTCTCTCGCCTACAGTTATAATCATAGGTGATAACAGCGATAATTCGTCCTTCTATCTTGTGAAGAACATCGAGACTAGAGGCAATAACATCGGCAGGGTCAATATGATTAACGCTTTCTCGAGAGAATTTTGCGCAAAAAATATAGCTATAGATGACGCTATGCAAAAGCTTGAAGAGATTGAAAAGAAAAGTGAATATAGCTTTATGATGATACTTGTGATGGCATGCATCGGCTGCGCGGTCTTCACGCTAATGCTCGGAGGCAGCTTCAGTGACTTTGCCTGCTCGATATTTACATCGGCGTGCGGCTTTGTTGTTAATGAGTATATACTAAAACTATCGAAAACGCCTTTCTTAGGTAACTTCGTGTCCTCGCTTGTTGCAACACTTGCAGCAGTTTTACTAGTTAAATTAAATCTGGGACACAATCTAAATATGATAGTTGTTGGCTCGATACTACCACTAGTGCCGGGAGTCGCCTTTACGTCAGGAATTAGAGACTTCTTAAGTGGCGACTTAATCGCTGGTACTGCAAGAAGCTTCGAAGCCATATTCGTAGCAGTTGCCATAGCCTTCGGCGTTGGTAGCGTACTTATGCTTGTTTCGCTAATGGGGTGGATATAATGAACTACGTAATAAAACAATTCTTACTTGCGAGCGTTTCGTGCGCAACCATATCCGTCTTATTTAATATACAAAAGAAGAATACATTCTTATGCGCAATCAATGGTGCAATTTGCTGGACTTTGTATATGGTCTTGACAGAAAATAACTTCAGCTATATATTTTCGTCGCTGCTATGCGCTCTATTGTGCGGCATACTTGGAGAATTTTTTGCAAGATGGCAAAAAACACCAGTCAATTGCTACTTCATTATAGGCGTCATACCACTAGTACCGGGACTTAAGATATATCAATCGATGAACTACTTCATCAATGACAATCTTGAAATGGGTGCAACAGAAGCAGTACAGTCTTTATTCATGGCAATCGCCATAGCCGTGGGACTTATGATAGCATCATCGGTAAGTAAGATATTTAGAAATGTAAAAACACAAAAAGAATTAAAGAGACTTAAAAAAATATATAAAGGCAAAAATCAATAGAATGAACATAAATATAGCCATCCGCTTAATGGATGGCTAATTTTTTGCTATTCAATAATATTTTTCTTAAAGCAAATGATTCTATTTACTTCCTTAAAACCAATGGCGATGTGAAATTTATAACTATCATTATTTGTCAAAATGCAATCGCTTGCAAATTCCTTAGCGTCATGCTCTCTGCCCCATTCTTCACATCTATTAACTAAGTCCTTTGCATAGCCTAAATGCCTATGCTCTTCATCTACGTATATAGCTTCAAGGTAAGCTACTGGAGACGTTTCGCAGCCCTCGACATAATCATGACGAAGCGAAGCATTGGCAAAACCTATTGCCTTATCACCAATAAATTTAATGAAGCAGGTAGACTCCTTGTCGCGAGTCATGTCTATGAATTCTTGTTCCAGTTCATCTTTGTCATCGCTGTCCCATATCTTAAGCGCCATAGCAGCAAGAGCTGATACGTCTGTAATAGTCATTTCTCTAATCATAATATCACCAATAATTAATCTAAATCAAATCTATAAATATTTACATCAGTATAACCCTGTCTGCGTAAGTCATGGTCTTGAGGTACTTCTTTTACTTCAATCAGCTCTCCGCCAAGAAGCTCGCAAGTGCGATACGAAGGAATGTTATCAGGTTTACATGTAATTATTAAATAATCCATCTTGTGCATTTTAGCTAAATTGAATAATAGCTTACACGCCTTCATCGCATAATGATGTCCTCTGTACGGCTCGTCAACAACGTAACCGATGTTGCCACCAATGTATGTATTTGTGTTGTGACCGATTCGTAAATCGCATACACCAATTTTAGTGCCATCTAATAGGCAAATGTCGAAGTAGTAAGCAGGCAGCCAAGCCTTTTCAGGCTGTGCATCACAAGTTTTTCTAAGTTTTAAGTATATTTCATTGTCTTTTAAATTTTCAGTATTGTAAAACATTTTATAGTCCTTTCTTTTAGATAAAAAAACAGATAACATAAAATGCTATCTGTTTAAATCAAGTGGCGGCTACCTATTATCCCAGGTCGTCTCCAACCAAGTACCTTCAGCGTTAAGAGCCTTAACTTCCGTGTTCGGTATGGTTACGGGTGTTTCCCTCTTGCTATTGCTGCCACATTTCTTAATAACCATAATTCCACAATTAAGCGTCTTTGATCAAGTTTTCGACATATTAGTACAGTTAGGCTCAAAGTATTACTACTCTTACACTTACTGCCTATCTACCTTGTGGTCTTCAAGGTGTCTTACTTAAAGGAAATCTTATCTTAAGGGGGGCTTCGTGCTTAGATGCTTTCAGCTCTTATCCTTTCCAAACGTAGCTACTGAGCTATGCAACTGGCGTTACAACTCATAAACCATTGGTTTGTCCATCCCGGTCCTCTCGTACTAAGGACAGCTCCTTTCAAATTTCCTACGCCCACGACGGATAGGGACCGAACTGTCTCGCGACGTTCTGAACCCAGCTCGCGTGCCTCTTTAATGGGCGAACAGCCCAACCCTTGGGACCTACTTCAGCCCCAGGATGAGACGAGCCGACATCGAGGTGCCAAACCTCCCCGTCGATATGAACTCTTGGGGGAGATAAGCCTGTTATCCCCAGGGTAGCTTTTATCCGTTGAGCGATGGCCCTTCCACGTGGTACCACCGGATCACTAAGTCCTGATTTCTCATCTGCTCGATCTGTTTATCTCGCAGTTAAGCTCCCTTCTGCCTTTGTACTCTTTGCACGATTTCCGTCCGTGCTGAGGGAACCTTTGAACGCCTCCGTTACTTTTTGGGAGGCGACCGCCCCAGTCAAACTGCCCAACTGACAGTGTCCCTAAACCGGATCACGGCTCAAGGTTAGAATTCCAGCACTACAGGAGTGGTATCCCACTTTTTGACTCCTCTGATACTTGCGTACCAGGATCTTTGTCTCCCACCTATTCTGTACATGTACTACCGAAATCCAATGTCAGCCTACAGTAAAGCTCCATGGGGTCTTTCCGTCCTGTCGCGGGTAAATGGCATCTTTACCATTACTTCAATTTCACCGGATCCTTTGTTGAGACAGTGCCCAAATCGTTACACCTTTCGTGCGGGTCGGAACTTACCCGACAAGGAATTTCGCTACCTTAGGACCGTTATAGTTACGGCCGCCGTTTACTGGGGCTTAAGTTCTATGCTTCGCTATTGCTAACATTTCCCCTTAACCTTCCAGCACCGGGCAGGTGTCAGCTCCTATACGTCGTCTTTCGACTTAGCAGAAACTTGTGTTTTTGGTAAACAGTCGCTTGGGCCTATTCACTGCGGCCAGATCGCTCTGGCTCCCCTTCTCGCTAACTTACGGGGTCATTTTGCCGAGTTCCTTAACAAAGGTTCTTCCGCGCGTCTTAGGATTCTCTCCTTTCCTACCTGTGTCGGTTTACGGTACGGGTATCTTTTATCTATTTAGCGGCTTTTCTTGACAGTGTGAAATCGGCTACTTCTCTACTTATTTTCGATCCTCATCATAAATTGGCTTAGCCTGGTCATTACTCCGGGCATGCCTTTTTATTTGAGCGTACTCTTCCATCTGGTACGCTTAGCTTATCCTTCTGTGTCCCCGCTTCATTTATACGATAATTGATAGTAGTAGAATTTTTACTACTTGTCCATCGGCTACGCCTTTCGGCCTCGCCTTAGGTCCCGACTTACCCTGAGGGGACGAGCCTTGCTCAGGAACCCTTAGGTTTTCGACGGGAGTGATTCTCACACTCCTTCTCGCTACTTATGCCAGCATTCTCTCTTGTGTTTCGTCCACAGCGCCTTTCGATACTGCTTCTACCTATTACACAATGCTCCTCTACCACTCAAGAATGAGTCCATAGCTTCGGTATCCGATTTAGCCCCGGAAATCTTCGGCGCAAGGTCACTCGACTAGTGAGCTATTACGCACTCTTTAAATGTATGGCTGCTTCTAAGCCAACATCCTAGTTGTTTGGGTAACTTCACATCCTTTACCACTTAATCGGTATTTAGGGACCTTAGCTGATGGTCTGGGCTCTTTCCCTTTCGACTATGAAGCTTATCCCACATAGTCTGACTCCTTAGGTTTGTTTTCTTGGCATTCGGAGTTTGATAGGTTTTGGTAATGTATAAACACCCCGCAACCAGTCAGTAGCTCTACCTCCATTAAACATCCTAAAGGCTAGCCCTAAAGCTATTTCGAGGAGAACCAGCTATCTCCAGGTTCGATTGGCTTTTCACCCCTATCCACAAGTCATCCGATGTGTTTTAAACCACACCCGGTTCGAGCCTCCATTAAATTTTACTTTAACTTCACTCTGCTCATGGATAGGTCACCTGGTTTCGGGTCTACTCCTGTAAACTATGTCGCCCTATTAAGACTTGATTTCTCTTCGGCTTCGAAGCTTAACTTCTTAACCTTGCTTACAAAAGTAACTCGCTGGCCCGTTCTACAAAAAGTACAAGATTGCACTTTTCACGTGCTTTCTTTGCTTGTAAACGCAGGGTTTCAGGTTCTATTTCACTCCCCTTTCGGGGTTCTTTTTACCTTTCCCTCACGGTACTGTTCTCTATCGGTCACCAAGTAGTATTTAGCCTTGGGAGGTGGTCCTCCCGTATTCCCACCAGGTTTCTCGTGCCTTGTGGTACTCGTAAAGCTTATTGAAACACTAATATCTTTTCCTACAAGTCTTTCACTTTCTTTGGATGATTTTTCCAAGATCATTCGGATACTTTCTTAGTATTTCTTTAAGCGGGCTCTTTCCATTTCGCTCGCCGCTACTTTGAAAATCGATGTTTCTTTCTTTTCCTCGGGGTACTTAGATGTTTCAGTTCTCCCGGTATTGCCTCTATATACTATTTTATTCATATATAGATACTTAAGGTTTGCTTAAGTGGGTTGCCCCATTCGGATATCTCCCTTTCGTTTCTTGTTTGCAGATCTAGGGAGCTTTTCGCAGCTTTCTACGTCCTTCTTCGCCTCTTGGTGCCAAGGCATCCGCCCTGCGCTCTTAGTAACTTGACCTATTTTTTTTAAAATCCTTTAACGCTTATTGTTAAAATTTACTGTATTTATTTTCTTTATAAATGTCGTTTCGTTTTCATTTGATTATGGTTATTAAGTTTTATTTGGTTTTGGATCTAAAAGGATTTGCACCTTTTTTAAGTTCTTCAAGATCCATATTCTTAGGCTTTATATTATATCATAAAAAATATACCTTGTCAAGGCTTTTTTTATGGTGGACCTGGGTGGACTCGAACCACCGACCTCACGCTTATCAGGCGTGCGCTCTAACCACCTGAGCTACAGGTCCATAAATATATATTTAATTTTAAGCAGAACTCAAAGTGAAAAGAACTAATGTTCTCCTTAGAAAGGAGGTGATCCAGCCGCACCTTCCGATACGGCTACCTTGTTACGACTTCACCCCAGTCATTGACCCTACCTTCGACTGCTGCCTCCAATTGGTTAGCTCACAGGCTTCGGGTATTGCCTACTCCCATGGTGTGACGGGCGGTGTGTACAAGACCCGGGAACGCATTCACCGCAGCATTCTGATCTGCGATTACTAGCAACTCCGGCTTCATGATCTCGAGTTGCAGAGATCAATCCGAACTGGGATCGGTTTTTTGAGGTTTGCTTGATATCGCTATTTAGCTTCTCTTTGTACCGACCATTGTAGCACGTGTGTAGCCCAGGACATAAAGGGCATGATGATTTGACGTCATCCCCACCTTCCTCCGATTTGTCATCGGCAGTCCATCTAGAGTCCTCAGCACTACCTGTTAGTAACTAAATGTAAGGGTTGCGCTCGTTGCGGGACTTAACCCAACATCTCACGACACGAGCTGACGACAACCATGCACCACCTGTATCCAAGGTAGATAAATCTAGGGTTTTTATCTCTAAAAACTTTCCTTGGTATGTCAAGTCCTGGTAAGGTTCTTCGCGTAGCCTCGAATTAAACCACATGCTCCGCTGCTTGTGCGGGTCCCCGTCAATTCCTTTGAGTTTCATACTTGCGTACGTACTCCCCAGGCGGAGTGCTTAATGTGTTAACGTACGGCACCTACTCATTAAAAGCAGACACCTAGCACTCATCGTTTACGGCGTGGACTACCAGGGTATCTAATCCTGTTTGCTCCCCACGCTTTCGTGCCTCAGCGTCAGTTCAAGTCCAGAAAGTCGCCTTCGCCACCGGTATTCCTCCTAATATCTACGCATTCCACCGCTACACTAGGAATTCCACTTTCCTCTCCTTGACTCAAGCATATCAGTTTCAGATGCAATCTATGGGTTGAGCCCTTAGTTTTCACATCTGACTTAATTTGCCGCCTACGCACTCTTTACGCCCAATAATTCCGGACAACGCTCGCCCCTTACGTATTACCGCGGCTGCTGGCACGTAATTAGCCGGGGCTTTCTTCTATGGTACCGTCATTATCTTCCCATAGGACAGAGCTTTACGACTCGAAAGCCTTCATCGCTCACGCGGCGTCGCTGCATCAGGGTTTCCCCCATTGTGCAATATTCCCCACTGCTGCCTCCCGTAGGAGTTTGGACCGTTTCTCAGTTCCAATGTGGCCGGTCATCCTCTTAGATCGGCTACCCATCGCTATCTTGGTGGGCCGTTACCCTCACCAACTAATTAATGGGACGCGAGCTCATCTTACACCGAAATTCTTTAATCACTTCTTCATGCGAAGTTGAGATATCATATGGTATTAATCCCGGTTTCCCGAGGCTATCCCTTTGTGTAAGGCAGATTGCTCACGCGTTACTCACCCGTCCGCCACTAATCCAGAAGTTTATCAATCCGAAGATATCAAAACGACTTTCATCGTTCGACTTGCATGTGTTAAGCACGCCGCCAGCGTTCGTCCTGAGCCAGGATCAAACTCTCGATTAAATGGTTATTTAATCCCAAGTTATCCTTGGCTCTTAAATTCGAAATTATTTATCAATAAAAAAATTGATTGGTTTAAATCGTTCTTTTCACTTTTATTCAGTTTTGCTTGTCATATGGTTTTTCCAGATGACTTATCCATTCTACCATTTATTTTCTTACTTGTCAAGGGTTTTTTTAAAGTTTTTCCACTTTTTTTAAAGTTTTTTTAAAATATTTTTACTTTCGCTTTACACTCCACTCTATGTAGTTGTCAATCGAATGTATTTACACAAATATTTTATTCATCCATGCACTTCAATTGCATTTTCTCTCCCCATATGCTATAATTTTCTTGGTGATTATATGAAATTTATTGATTTAAACTCTATGAGTGATGAAGAAAGAATCCCTTATATAAAGGAAGTCTTTTCTAATAAATATACTGAGGCGTCGAAAAAGCATCACGATATTCAAAGTCTCATCAAACTTAATAACAACTCGCGCCCCAATCCATTAAATGAGATTGCTCTTGAAGGTGTTTGGGGGCTGAATTTAATTTTGAAGTACAATAAAAAGCTTAATTACTTGGTGGTCTGCCCTGATTACATAAAAACCGCTGAAGCACAAAGCCTTATCGATGCATCTTACACGCGTGGCGCCAAGCTCTACTTTGTCTCGAAGAAGACTTTCGACTACTTAAGTGAGGAGAAGAACCCTCAAGGCGTCATCACCGTCTTCTATATGAATGAAGGCAGCTATGATGACATTGACCCAGCTAAGCCTCTTGTTGTCCTTGACGGTCTTGAGATTCATGGCAATATCGGCACTATACTTAGGACACTTGATGCGCTTGCCATTTACGACGTCGTCTTTATTAATAGGAAGGTCAGGATCAACCATCCGAAGCTTGTTCGTTCGTCCCTTGGCAGTTTCCTTAATATGAATATTATCGATACAAGCTTTGATGAGCTTTATAAATATCTTCAGGAAAATGGCTACACCATATATTTAACTGACACTGATGCCAAGGCCATATACATGGATATTGAATATAATGACAAGGCTTGTTTTGTGATTGGCAGCGAGAAATATGGCATTTCGCTTCCATGGTATGAAAAGCAATATGAGATGATTAAGATACCGATGAATGGTGACTGTGACAGCTTAAATGTTTCGATTGCGACGTCAATCATTCTTTATGATTATATGATGCGTTATAAAAGATAATTAAAGCTGCTCTCAACAATAAATATCCCCCGGCCTAGCCGGGGTTTTTCTCATGCGGCCCAAAGGGCCTGTATTACTAGCCGCGCCTCAAGGACGTTGGTTAATCTGTCACTTGCAAATTATACTAGCTACCCTTTAAAAGGGTCTATTGTATCAAATGTCAGCTGTTCACTAAGCTGGTCTTGTTTCAATTGATTTTGTATATATTCTTGTATGATTTTTGTATTTTTTCCTGCTGTATCTACATAATAGCCTCGACACCAAAATTGACGTCCTCTGTATTTATATTTTAAATTGCCCCATTTTTCATAAATCATTATACTGCTTTTTCCTTTCAAAAATCCCATGAAACTTGATATAGCTAATTTTGGTGGTATTTCTACCAACATGTGTACATGATCCGGGCAAACTTCTGCCTCTATTATGTTTACTTCTTTCCAACTACACAATTCTCTTAAAATTTGTCCTATTTCAAGTCTTTTTCCGCCATAAAATTCTTTCCTTCTATATTTAGGAGCAAACACTATGTAATATTTGCAATTCCATTTTGTATGTGATAAACTATGTGTGTCATTCAATGACATTTTTAATTCCTCCCTTTTTTGATTTTTATATTGCAATTGACAGATTACAATTATATTATATCAAACAGGGAGGTTTTTTGTTTGTTTATCACCGCTAAAGCTAAACTGAACCCCAGTCTAACTAGGGGTTTTCTAATACAAAAAAGTGCCTAAAATCATAGGCACTTTAAGAAATTTGACTCAATCTTTTTATTCATATACTCCACTTTTTTCGAAATTATATTGTTCGAATTAAATCAATAGTTGGTCTGTCTAAAATTCTTTTTAAAGATAAATGATAAATTAGCACATTTATTCCGTAGACTACTAAAGAAAATGCTATAAATAATTTATAGTCATAGTATCTTAGGATATTTAAAAAAGTCAATCTTGATGAGAATATAGAAATTATAAACATTACACCTATACTAGTTAATATAACTATAAGCAATGATTTTATCTGTTCATTTAAATATTCTTTTCCATAAACCCTTTTGAGTTCATCTAAATCCATTCCACAAGAATAAAAGCTTCCTATTTCTTTTTTTCTACTCAACAAACTTAGATTTATAGATGAATATCCATTTGTAATATTTAAAACTAATATTATTAATCCTATACCTAATACAATTTTCATTAGGTCTTGTAGATTCTCAAATTCTTTCTTTTCTAGCTCTTCCCCTGCAGTAATATCAAATCTATCTTCAGGTGAAATTTGTTCCCTAATTAATGTTTCCGCATAATCTTGTGCATCTTTTGCATCGGAGTCATTTACTTTCATATTCAAAGTATAAGGATAGTTTTTATATTTTTCATCGTCAGTTTCTTCCATTAGATTGAAAAATGTATCGAAGTCGGTGTAAATTTTCACATCAAAGGGCATGGTTCTAGACTTAATTTTCCCCAAATCATTTATTGACTTTGAAATCTTAACACTTGTTTGGTAATCATCTCCAATACTTATATCAAGACTTGTTGGATTATCAAAATATGGAATTTTCTTTGCTTTAGATATAGGTATGGAAGAATCTTCTTGGATCATATTATAAAGTAGAAATTCTCCCTTATTTCCTCCAAGCTCTTTTAAGTCTTCTTCTTCTAAGGCTATTAAAAATCCATCCATTCCCTTTGCATTATATTTTTCAATATTTTTTTCAGCCTCTTTATCTAGGCTTGCATTCCTAGCTTCTTTTGAAAAATCTTTATTATTTTCAACTATTACATATTTTTGTTTAGAAATATAGGATTTTTCATTAGAAATTTTTTCATCAATCTCTTTTAGTACCGATGGCACTTCATCATTATCGCTATAATAATCTACAGAAAAGTTATATCCATTATCATAATACGAATAGTCTCTAAGATAATTTGAAATTCCTATTACAATTACAAATACTGAAATGATTAGAATTCCAATAGCTGAAATAAATCTTTGTGATTTTATTGAAGCTAAGTTGTTAATTCTTAGTTCTTGCCATAAGTTCTGTTTCTTCTTTTTCTTATACTTGGAAAAATCTATATTTCCTCTAATCCCATCTATAATGTTGATTTTAGAAATCTTTTTTGAAGGAGATTTTATAGCCAAGGAAACAATTATAAAAGAAACAAATAGTATGGCTAAACTTAATAATGGATTAAATCTTACTACTTCAAAGGCACTTACTCCATCACCTTTTTGTATATTACTATACAAATAATATATAAAGGAATAACCTGCTATGTGACCTAAAAGTATTGGAATGGCTGATATAATTAAACCTTCTTTTAAAAGCATCAAATAAATTTGACCATTAGTTGACCCTATAGATTTATATATAGACAGCTCTTTAATTTTTCGAAGACCCCAAACCCAAAAGATATTTTTTATAAAAAATACAAAGACGGCTATACATCCGAAGATAGATAATACGATAACCGCTTTACTCATAATGTTTTGTAAAGCATCTCTTTCGATACCGTAATAATATATCAATCCATCAGAAAATTTTAGTTCTACATCCCTACCAAGTTTATTATTTATATCTTCCTGAATATTTTCTTTATTTTTATAAGATTTTTCAAATGAATCATACTTCACATATGTTTTAAAGGATGACATCTTTTCTTGTAATCCTAAAGCAAAATTTAATTTACTATATTTGTTATAAACGTCTCCGTAAACTCCTACTACAGTAAAAGATTTAGTGGAAACTTTTTTAAATTTTTCCTTATCAGTATTTGCACTAGTAGGTTCTATTTCTTCCCCATCTATAAACCTTTTACCTATTTCAAGTTTTATTTCATCACCTAAATTAATGCTATTTTCATTTATGAAGCTTTCTGATAGAACAATTTCATTTTCATTTTCTGCAAATCTACCTTTTTGAAGTCTTGAATACTCTCTCATTTTATTTATTGCTTCATCCTGATAATTAATGACAAGTAAATCATTATTATATTTAGCATTATCTGGATTAAGTGACATTTTCCCAATTAATTCGATATCTTCAATAGACCTTAGTTTTTCTACTTCTTCATTTGATAACTCATCCTTAATCTCAGCATGATAAAAATTATTTGACATGGCATATCCATAGTTGGCTTGTCTATTTGTATAACCATAATAAAAAACCACAGTAAAAAACAAACTTACAATAAATAAGGAAATAAAAATAGGAAAATTCTTCTTATTCATTTCTTTCATCTCCTACAATTTTTCCATCGACTATGGTAATAATACGATTTGCTTGTAAGGCTATTTCTTCGTCATGAGTGATTAGGATAATCGTTTGTTTTAAAGTCTTATTGAAATATTTAAAAATTTCTATAATTTCCTTAGAATTTTTCCTGTCCAAATTACCTGTTGGTTCATCCGCTAATATTATAGATGGATTATAGATAAGACTTCTCGCTATGGCAACTCTTTGCTGCTGACCTCCTGAAAGCTCACTTGGAAAAGAGTCGAGTTTACTTTCTATACCAAGTTTCCTAACTGTATCAAGTAATTCTTCCTCATTGATTTTCCTTTTATCAAGTTTTAATGGAAGTTCTATGCTGTGACGAACCGTTAAGTTGGGAATCAAATTATAAAACTGATAAATTAGTCCGACTTTTCTTCTTCTAAAGTAGGCTAATTCTTTTGAGGAATACTTTGAGATGTCGTTGCCATCTATATAAACCTTTCCATCATCTGGACTATCTACTCCTCCTACAATGTGCAAAAGTGTAGATTTTCCAGATCCACTTGGTCCAACAATAGCGACAAATTCTCCTCTTTCAATTTCAAGGTTGACACCGTCTAAGGCAATAACCTTAGAATTACCCTCGCCGTATTCTTTTCTTAAATTTTCTACTTTTAATATTTCCATACTTTCCTCCTTAATTTAAGGTAAGTATATAAAAGTAAAGTGATTTTTAGGTGACATTGTAGAATTTTATTTCAAATCTTGCTCCAGCATCATTATTGGAAACAGAAATTTCTCCGTTGTTTTTTTCGACAATTGTCTTCGCCATAGCAAGGCCTATTCCAAAACCATTTGAGTCGGGCGTTTTATAAAAGCGTTTAAAGATTTTTTTGATATTTTCTTTTTCTATTCCTCCGCCATTGTCTTCAATGATTAAGCTAGTATAGAGGGGATTTTTATATGATGAGACCACAATTTTGTCACAAGTCGGTCTATTATCAGCATTCTTGATAATATTGATAAAAGCTTCTGCTAGCCAATAAAAATCTCCATTGATGCTATTTTCTTTTAAATCCGTTCTCTTTTCTACCTTCATAGATTTCTTTAAATTCAAACTATCTAGAGCATAATCTATTAATTCATCTAAACGAATTTCATCTTTTTTCATTAAATCTTTGTTTGCATCTAGGCTTGATAGTTTGAGTAAAATATCTGATAAAGAGTTTAATCTTAAGAGTTGTCTTTTTAAAATTCCTATATCATCATTATCTGAAAAGTCCATCTCCAAATTTTCTATGGAAAAAAGCATAGATGTGATGGGAGTTTTGATTTGATGGGCGATGTCTTCTAGGTATTCTATTTGCTTTTCACTATTTCTAGTACTTGTCTCTTTTGCTTCGACTATTTCTATAAATAGCTTGTAAATCTTATCTTCTAAAATCGAAAAATCGTCTTGCTTCATGGGAATTTTATAATTTTGATTTTTCATATTTTCTATCAGATTTATAAGCTCATTTATTCTATTTTTCTTTCTTGATTCTAAAAAATAATAAAGAAGTCCCAGGCTTATTATCCAAAATACATATATCATCTCAATCCATCCTATAACCAATTCCTCTAACAGTAGAAATTACTTCTTTATCAAGTTTCTCTCTGATTCTCTTAATAGTTGATGTGAGAGTATTGTCATTTACAAACTTATCCCTATCTTCCCAGAACATTTCAAGCAGCTGACTTCTGGTATAAACTCTGTGAGGATTTTTAATAAATAAGACCAGGATTTCATATTCTAGCGAAGTTAAATCCACCAGATTTCCCTTAAAATAAACTTTTGACTGATTTAAATCTATTTTTATATCCTTATAAGATATACTCTTATCCTGTGATATAGGTATTGTCCTTAAAACCGCATCAATTCTTGCCCTTAATATGGCAAGGGAAAATGGCTTTGTTAAATAGTCGTCTGCTCCTTGATCTAGGGCGGCAATTATAAAATCTTCATCATTTTTTACTGTTGTTACAATAACTCTTATGTCCTTATCCTTTAATCTCTCTATCAGATGTTGACCATCTTTATCTGGTAGATTTATGTCCAATAGTGCCACATCCATATATACATTCATCTTATAGCTTGCTTCGTAAAAAGATGATGCAATCTCTACTTCATAACCATTATTAAGCAAATACTTTTCTATTTGTAAAGCAATTTCTTTGTTATCCTCTATAATCAAAACACTCTTCATTCTAACCCTCTCATACATTAACCTTTGAAATCTATTAAAAAATTTTTTTCATACACAATAGCTATACTATGTCAGTACTTATGACCGCAACATAAAAACCTGCCCTGCTTAGACCAGCTAATTTATTTCAATGTAGAGTCACTAATGTTTTTTATCAATTTTCAATCTTCATTATAAAAATTAAACTGGGATTCATAACAAACCCCAGTTTCATAATTAGCGTGTTCTTTAATATAATTTTGCTCCTGCTGGTATATAATCATCTACCATTAGTAAGTGTAGCTTTTCTTCGCCTTCTTCTTCGTGTACTGCTGATAAAAGCATGCCGCATGAGTCTATGCCCATCATGGCTCTTGGTGGTAGGTTAACTATAGCGATAAGTGTCTTGCCGATTAACTCTTCTGGCTCGTAGTATGCATGTATACCGCTTAGTATTGTTCTGTCCTCGCCTGTACCATCATCAAGTGTGAATTGAAGTAATTTCTTTGACTTAGGTACTGCCACGCAGTCTTTAACCTTAACTGCTCTAAAATCTGACTTTGAGAATGTTTCGAAGTCTACCATGTCTTTGAATAGTGGCTCTATCTCAACTTTTGAGAAGTCAATCTTTTCATCTGCTTTAACGCTTGCCTTTGGTGCTGCTTCTGCATTAGGGTCAGCTCCAATTGGCTTCATTGTTGGGAAGAAGATTACGTCTCTGATGGATGCTTGATTTGTAAGTAGTATGATAAGTCTGTCAACACCTATACCAAGTCCGCCTGTTGGTGGAAGACCAACTTCTATCGCGTTTAAGAAGTCTTCGTCCATAGGATGAGCTTCGTCATCGCCGTATTCTTTTTGTCTTAATTGCTCTTCGAATCTTTCTCTTTGATCGATTGGGTCGTTTAATTCTGAGAATGCATTTGCTATTTCCCAGCAATTGGCAAAGGCTTCGAATCTGTTAGTAATTCTTGGATCGTCCGGATTTCTCTTTGCTAATGGTGAAATTTCTACTGGATGGCCAATGATAAATGTTGGCTGATCCATATATTGTTCGCAGAATTCTTCGAACATTTCACTTATTACGTGGCCTCTAGTCATGCCAGGTTTTATCTCAAGTTTATGTTCTTTAGCTACTTCAAGAGCTTCTTCATCTGTATTTATCTTGTCAAAGTCAACGCCTGTGTGCTCTTTAACAGCATCTTGCATCTTGATTCTTCTCCAAGGTGGAGTAAAGTCAATAGTTTTGCCTTGATATTCAACTTTTGTAGTTCCTAAAACTTCTTTAGCTACGTAAGCAACAAGATTTTCAGTAATTTCCATCATATCGTTATAGTCAGCGTATGCTTCGTATAGCTCGATATTAGTAAACTCTGGATTGTGTCTTGTGTCCATACCTTCATTTCTGAACATCTTACCCATTTCATAAACTTTGTCGAAACCGCCGACTATAAGTCTCTTTAGGTAAAGTTCGTTCGCTATTCTTAATGACATATCGATGTTTAGTGCGTTATGATGTGTTAAGAATGGTCTTGCGTTTGCACCACCAGCGATATTGCCAAGGATTGGAGTTTCTACTTCTAAGTAGCCTAAGTTGTCTAGGTACTCTCTAATCTTTCTTATAATTTTATTTCTTAATAAGAATGTTTCTTTTACTTCAGGGTTAACGATTAGGTCAACGTATCTTTGTCTGTATCTAAGGTCTGGGTCTTTTAATCCGTGCCACTTTTCAGGTAGTATTTGTAAGGATTTGGAAAGTAATGTAAGCTTTTTAGCTTTAATACTGATTTCGCCTGATTGTGTTTTAAAGACTTCGCCTTCTACACCTATGATGTCCCCCATATCTAAGTATGAGATGATCTTGTAGGCTTCCTCGCCTAATTCGTCAATTTTTGAAAGGATTTGTATTCTTCCCTTCATATCTTGTATGTCCATAAAAGAGATTTTGCCGTGTCCTCTCTTTGACATAACTCTACCAGCTACGGTAACTTCCTTGCCTTCAAATTCATCGTAGTTATCAGTAATGTCTGTAGTGTGATGATCAGGATTGAACTTTTCAATTAAGAATGGGTTCTTGCCTTGATCTTGTAGTTCTTTTAACTTTTGTCTACGAATTTGAAGCATTTCATTTAAATCTGTGTTTTGCATCTTTCAACTCCTATGATATCTTTGTTATTTTATATTTCTTAATACCTGATGGTGCTTCTACTTCAACAACTTGATTTCTTTTTCTGCCTATCATAGCTCTGCCAACAGGGCTTTCGTTTGAAATCTTGCCGTTAAATGGATCCGCTTCTACTACACCAACGATTTGATATTCTAAAAACTCGTCTGTGTCCATGTCCTTAAATCTAACATTCGAGCCAACCTTTACCGATTTGTTATCAGTATCTCCTGCCTCGTCTATAAGTACTGCATTTCTTAGTATATTTTCAAGTTTAGCTATCTTTTCTTCAAGTGCTGCTTGATCGTTTTTCGCTTGATCATATTCAGCGTTTTCACTTAAGTCTCCGTATCCAAGAGCTATCTTGATCTTTTCTGCAACTTCTTTTCTTGCAACCGTCTTAAGATATTCGAGCTCTTCTTCCTTTTGTTTTAAACCCTCTTCTGTTAAGTATTGTTCTTTGGCCATACATCTCTCCCCTTACATATATATTAACATTGTTATTATATTAGATTTACTCGTAATTGTCAAGCATTTTAATCACAATTGTTATCACGTTATCACATGTATATGGACTAAAAAAGATCTAAGACTAACTTAGATCTTTACAAAACTATTTACTTGTTTTCTAGCTCTTCTTCGATTGCTTTTCTTAGTCCAGCTTCATCATCTGGAAGGTCTTCATTGAATGATGGGTCAAGCACGAATAATATACTTGAGTCCTTCTTAAGAATGATGCACTCGCCATCTTCAGAGTCTGAATAATCTCTAAATGCTTCGACTCCCATATCATCAAGTATCTTAAATACAAGATCGAGCTTCTTGTTACGTCTTGTCACATAGTCTTCAAGCTCATCTGTGCCAATGGCATAAGCGCCAATCACTTGGTACTTATCGTACATACCCTTGTACTCATTAAGTAACGGGTACTCTTCGACGTCTACATACAAGTATTCTCTGTTTAGGAATATGTCTCTTGATAATATAAAATCGGCGTCATTAAATTTTAACTTAAGTAGTGCTGGAAAACCATCTAGATAAATTCTGTAGTTGTATCCGTCCTCTTCGGGCCTGCAGCTTGGAATGCCTTTTAAAAACTCTTTGTAATCTTTTTCTTCTTTGAACATGCCTATCGAGTAGACAAGATCAAAGTCTCTGCATAGTCTTAGTAAATACATATAATCAACTCCTTAAAATATATATACCCAATTATAATTTAATCCAGTATCTTTTTGTTGAATGAAGGTCATCTTCTTTTATAATATTCTCGAGCTCGCCGCCACACGCTTCTATGGTCTTTGCTGACGCTATATTATTAATGTCGCATGTAATAAGCACTTTTTCATAGCCGTGATTTTTATAAAACTTAAGTCCTTCTTTAAGCATAGCTTTTGCGTATCCTTTGCGTCTTTCATCTGGGACAATTGAGTAGCCTATATGTCCACCAAATTTAAGTAAAAAGTCATTCAGTTCAAGCCTTAAATTTATCATGCCAATAACTTTGCTTTCATCATCATCAACATAAATGTATTGAAAAGCAGGGACTATTCCCTCTGGACAGGTGCTTTTATTTTCTATTGACTTATTCCTTTCAAGCCACTCATCAAAATCAAGTCTTTCAAGTCCACTAACCCCACAAAATCTTTCTCCTGCTTCTATTATTTTCTCTTTAAATTCTAAAACTATATCTTTATGTTTTTTATTTGCTTTAATTAGTTTCATCTCTTCACTTCCTTTTATATATTATAATTTATTGAGGGGTGAATTGCAAGCAAAAAAAGATGCGAAGATTTCTCCTCGCATCTAATTAAATATATTTACTTAAATTATTTATCTAAGCCAGCCATTCTCTTGTAGCTTGCAAGTCTGTCTTTAGCAGATTCTTCAGCTGCCTTGAATAAGATTTCTGCTTCTTCAGGGAAGTCCTTTTGAAGTGATGTGTATCTTACTTCAGAGCCTATGAAGTCTTGGAATGATTCTGTTGGGTCTTTTGAGTCTAGTACAAATGGATTCTTGCCTTCTTTTTCAAGTCTTGGGTCGAATCTGTATAGGTGCCAGTAACCAGCTGCAACAGCTTGTTTTTCTCTGTTAACGCTCTTGCCCATACCGCATTTTAATCCGTGGTTGATACATGGAGCGTAAGCGATGATGATTGATGGTCCATCGTATTCTTCTGCTTCTTTAATTGCTTTAAGTGCTTGGTTCATGTTAGCACCTAGAGCGATTTGAGCAACGTATACGTAGCCATAGCTTGTCATCATTAGGCCAAGGTCTTTCTTTCTGATCTTCTTACCAGAAGCTGCGAATTTTGCAACAGCTGCTGTTGGAGTAGCCTTTGATGATTGTCCACCTGTATTTGAGTAAACTTCTGTATCAAATACGAAGATGTTGATGTCTTTACCAGCTGCTAGTACGTGGTCAAGTCCGCCAAAGCCTATATCGTAAGCCCAGCCGTCTCCACCGAATACCCAAACAGACTTTCTAATCATGTAATCTCTTAGTTCATCAAGTTGTTCTAGTATTTCGTCTTGAGCTGCATCGCCAGTCTTCTTAGCTAATTTATCAGCCATCTTAGCGTAAGCTTCTTTACTTACTCTAGCATCTCTTATATCTGAAAGCCATAGTTTGAATGCTTCTTCAAGATCAGCATCCTTCTTGTCTAGTTCGATGTAGCTTTCCATAAGAGCTTTAATTCTCTTTCTGTTAACTTCATCAGCTAGAACGAAACCATAACCATATTCAGCGTTATCTTCGAATAATGAGTTAGCCCATGCAGGTCCCTTACCGCATTTGTTTACGCAGTATGGAGTTGATGGAGCTGAACCACCCCAAATTGATGAACATCCAGTTGCGTTTGCAACGATCATTCTGTCACCATATAATTGAGTGATTAATTTAGCATAAGCAGTTTCACCGCAACCAGCGCAAGCGCCTGAGAATTCAAGAAGTGGTTGTTGGAATTGAGATCCCTTAACGCTAAATTTATCCATAATGTCGTCTTTTACTTCAACTTCGTCCATAGCGAAATCCCAGTTTTCACTTTCTACTTCAGCAATGTCTTCGAAGTGAACCATTTCTAATGCTTTTTCCTTAGCTGGACAGATGTCAGCGCAGTTACCGCAACCTGTACAGTCAAGTGATGAAACTTGCATTCTGTATTGTAATCCTTCTAAGCCTTTACCCTTAGCTTCAATTGTTTCAAATGTTTCAGGAGCCTTAGCAGCTTCTTCATCATTTAGAAGTATTGGTCTAATAACAGCGTGAGGGCAGATGTATGAACATTGGTTACATTGGATACAATTTTCTTTGTGCCACTTAGGTAGGTTAACAGCAATAGCTCTCTTTTCGAACTTAGCTGTACCATTTTCAAAAGTACCGTCTTCAATACCTACAAACTTAGATACTGGAAGAGTGGCACCCTTTTGAGCGTTCATTACTTCAGCAATTTCTTCGAAGAACTTAGTAGTTTCTTTCTTTTCTTCTTTTTCGTCCTTTAAGTCTTTCCAGCTTTCTGGATATTTAATTTCTTTTAATTCTTCAATACCCTTGTCAACTGCTTGATAGTTCATGTTAACTATCTTTTCACCCTTGTGACCATAAGATTTAACTATAGAGTCCTTTAAGTGAGTAACAGCTTCGTCAAGAGGAAGTACTTCAGATAACTTGAAGAATGCAGCTTGCATAATCATGTTAGTTCTTCCGCCTAGACCGATTTCTTCAGCGATTCTAGTTGCGTTTATAGTGTAGAATTTAGCATGATGTTCAGCAATAGCGCGTTTTAACTTATTAGGTAAGTTTTCTTCTAGTTCCTTTTCGTCCCAGATGCAGTTTAATAAGAATGTTCCGCCATCTTTAAGTCCATCTAGTAAATCATATAGATTGATATAAGATTGTTTTGAACAGCTTATGAAGTCTGCGTGACTGATTAGGTATGTTGATTTTATAGGTGATTTACCGAATCTTAAGTGAGAAACAGTTACACCACCTGACTTCTTAGAGTCATAAGCAAAGTAGCCTTGTGCGTATAAATCAGTGTTATCACCGATAATCTTGATAGCTGACTTGTTAGCACCTACTGTACCGTCTGATCCGAAGCCCCAGAATTTACACTTGATAGTTCCTTCTGGTTCAGTATTTATAATTTTCTTAATTTCTAGTGATTTATGAGTAACATCATCATTGATACCAATAGTGAAGCCATTGATAGGATTTTCTGATGCTAAGTTTTCATATACAGATAAGATTTGTGAAGGAGTAGTATCCTTTGAACCTAAACCGTATCTACCACCAACGATAAGTGGCTTAGTATCTGCATCGTAGAACATTGACTTAACGTCAAGGTATAGTGGTTCGCCTAGAGCGCCCTTTTCCTTAGTTCTATCTAAAACAGCTATTCTCTTAACAGTCTTTGGATATACATCGAAGAAGTATTTCTTAGAAAATGGTCTATATAGTCTAACCTTGATAAGACCAACCTTCTTGCCATTGCTGTTTAAGTAGTCAACAGTTTCTTCAACAGTATCAGTTACAGAACCCATAGCAACGATGATGTCTTCAGCGTCTTCAGCTCCGTAGTAGTTGAATGGTTTGTACTCTCTTCCAGTGATCTTTGAAAGTTCCTTCATGTAGTCAGCAGCTATCTCAACGATATCTTCATAGTGTTTGTTAGATGCTTCAGCAGCTTGGAAATAGATATCAGGGTTTTGAGCAGTACCTCTAGTTACTGGATGTTCTGGGTTCAAAGCGTTTTCTCTGAACTTTCTTAGAGCGTCCTTGTCAAGAAGTTTCTTTAGATCTTCATAGTCAATAACTTCGATCTTTTGAATTTCGTGAGAAGTTCTGAAACCATCGAAGAAGTGTAAGAATGGTACTCTGCCCTTAATAGCTGAAAGGTGAGCAACACTTGCAAGGTCCATAACTTCTTGAACCGAGCCAGATGCTAACATAGCAAATCCAGTTTGACGGCATGCCATAACGTCTTGGTGGTCACCAAAGATGCTTAGAGCGTGAGAAGCAAGAGCTCTTGCTGATACGTGGAATACACCTGGTAGTAATTCACCAGCGATCTTATACATATTAGGAATCATAAGTAGAAGACCTTGTGAAGCTGTATATGTAGTAGTTAATGCACCTGCTTGTAATGATCCGTGTACAGCACCAGCTGCGCCAGCTTCAGATTGCATTTCTTGAACTAATACTCTTTCTCCAAATATGTTAGTCTTGCCGTGAGCAGACCAGCTGTCAACAGCTTCAGCCATATTTGAAGAAGGAGTTATTGGGTAGATGGCAGCAACTTCTGTAAATGCGTATGATACATATGCAGCAGCTGTGTTACCATCCATGGTTTTAAATTGTTTTGCCATTTTTATTCCTCCTATAAAATTATTATCTTTCACAAATGTAATTATATAACAAAGGCCAAATATTTGCAAGGGTAATTTATAAATGTGATTTAAATCACCTATAAGATTTACTTATACTTAAACACTTTCATATAGCTTTTACTTATAGCCATGCTTATGGCCTTGCCACGATGATCGCAGAGCACTAGATAAGTAAAATCACTTGCTTAAGTGCGAATCATTTAGCTAATAGCTTTGCCACTATAAACGCTCGTCACCTGGCAAATGGATTTGATATGATAAACGTGCGTCATATGCTTAATGTTTTTGCTATGTTAATCGCACGTCATTCGGCTAGTAATTTTGCTTGTGTTATTAAAAGCGTTTATTAAAACAGCAATTTCGATTTGCACGTACTATGACATAAGAAAAAAGATACCTAGAACAGTTTAAGTATCTTTTCTAAAAAATTCATATATATCTTTTGCGTTTGTCTTTGATATGCCCTTGATTGACTCGAGCTTTTCAAGGCTCGCCCTTCTGATTGCGTCGATATCATCAAAAGCTTCGTATAATATCTTTTTCTTTTTAGGACCTATGCCAACTATCTCATCGAGTATCGACTGATTGATATTTTTCTCTCTTAAGGACCTGTGATATGTGATGGCAAATCTATGTGCCTCGTCTTGTATCCTTGTTAGTATCTTGAATAGCTCCGAGCTTTTATCAAGTTTTATAATCTCGCCCATATAAGCGAGCGAATCGGTTCTGTGATGCTCATCCTTCTTTAGTCCGACGACTGGTATCTCTATACCGAGGCTATCTAAAACCATCTGCGCGCTCGATGCTTGACCAAGGCCGCCGTCTATAAGTATAACGTCTGGCAGCGCTGCGAATGAACCTTCCTTATCCTTCATACTTCTCATAAAGCGTCTCTCTAAGACTTCTCTTAGTGAGCCGTAGTCGTCTGGCCCAACTATGGTCTTGATCCTAAAGCGCCTGTACTCATTTCTTTGCATATCGCCGTTCTCGTAGACAACCATTGACGCGACTGAATTTTGACCCATGGTATTGGATATATCATAGCACTCAAGCCTATTTGGCACGTCTTCAAGCCAAAGTAGATCCTTAAAGCGCTGCATCGCCATATCCTTTAAGGCTTTCTTCCTTATATATCTATCGGCATGTTTCTCAACCATGTCGATGGCATTTTTCTTCGCCATAAGCACCAAGGATCTCTTCTCGCCTCTTTGCGGCACGTGTATATCAACTTTGTGATTTGCTATCTTTGAGAGCGCCGTTATCATTTCCTCTCTATCAGGAAAATCGATTTCTGAAATGATTTCGTTTGGCATATCGATGTTGGCTGAGTAATGCTGCGAGATAAAGGCTTTGAATATGTCTTTGATCTCGGTCTTCTTTTCATTTTCGAATAGATAATAGTTCCTTTCAACGATTTTCCCGTCACGAATGATAAATAATTCGAGTATAACGTCTGAGATGCCTTCTGCATAAGCAAGGACATCTCTATTGATGGCGTCGGGCGAAGTAATTTTTTGCTCCTTGTGTATGTCGTTAAAAGCATTGACCACGTTTAAGTATTCGGCTGCTTTCTCGAACTCAAGATTCTTAACCGCATCGTCGAGCTTAGATTTATATTTCTCCAAAAGTGATTTATCTTTATTTTGAAGTATCTTCATCGCTCTATCAACGAGCTCGGCGTACTCTTCTTCAGTGACCTCGGCTCTGCAAGGCGCTATGCACTTGCCGATGAAGTAGTTAAGGCAAGGCCTAATCTTGCCCTTGACCTTCTCGATATTTAAATTACAGTCCCTAAGCTTTAGCTCTCTATTGATAATATCGATCGCAATGTTGACGCTAGCTGCGTTTGGGTACTGGCCAAAGTACTTTGCTCCGTCTTTTCTAAGTAAACGCGTTTTTAATATGCGCGGAAACTTTTCGTTAGTCGTCACCTTGATGTAAGGGTAGCTTTTGTCGTCACGAAGGACTATATTGTACTTAGGAACGTAACGCTTAATAAGGTTGGACTCTAGAATCAGAGCCTCAACCTCATTATCAACAATTATATATTCAAACTCGGCAATGTTTTTTACCATCGCCTTAACTTTTTCAGAGTGATTAGCAGAACTCCTAAAGTAGCTCCTCACTCTGTTAGATAAATTTTTTGCCTTGCCTACATAAATTATCTCGCCCTTGTCATTCTTCATAATGTAAATGCCAGGGTTTTTAGGCAGCTTCTTTATCTCGTCTTCAAAGTTAAACATTAAATTTCACTTGTTACCTTTTTTAACCAAGCTTTTTCGTCTTCATTTAATAATGGACTTACTTTTTCATAAACGGCTTTATGGTAATCGTTTAGCCACGATATTTCTTCAGCTGTAAGCATATCTTTATCTATAGCGTCCTTATCGATAGGCGCATATGTTAGTGGCTCAAGTCTAAAGAAGTCACCGTATTTACTTGTGCCTGCGTCTTCAACATAAACAAGGTTTTCAGTTCTAACACCATATTTACCGTCTTCATAAACGCCTGGTTCAACACTGAAAATCATGTTCTTAACTAGGTCTACGTCATTATATCTAGAAGAAATATTGTGTGGTCCTTCATGAACATTTAGTAAATAGCCAACGCCGTGACCAGTGCCGTGAAGGTAATCCATTTGATGCTTGTAAAGGTCTAGTCTTGCTAGTAAATCTAGTGAAGATCCCTTAGTACCCTTCTTGAATACAACGCTCATAAGTCTGATGAAACCCTTTAAAACTAGAGTAAATCCAGTTCTTTCTTCATCACTCAAATCGCCCATCGCCATAGTTCTAGTGATGTCTGTTGTGCCAAACTTATATTGTCCGCCGCTATCAACAAGTAAAAGTCCCTTTGCTTCAAGTTTTTTATTAGTCTCTTCACTTGACATATAGTGAACGATTGCGCCATTGTCAGCGTAACCGCAGATAGTATCGAAGCTTTCTTCTAAGAAATCTTCTGACATAGCTCTAAACTCATGAAGTTTGTCTTGAACTGTAAGCTCGTCAAGCTCAGTCTTATCAGACTCCTTAAGCCACTTCATGAATCTCGCTATAGCAACGCCATCAGTTATGTGCGCCTTCTTTATATTTTTGATTTCAGTATCATTTTTAACCGCTTTAAACTTTGTAGTGATGTTTATGTCGTCTATAACGTAGTTGTCGTCTTCGATTAGCTTAAACATGTATCTATTGATTTTGTTTTCGTCTAGGTAAATGGTCTTGTCTTTGATCTTTCTTAAGTCATCTTCAAAGTCTTCATACGCCTTAACTTCAACGCCTTGTGCGTTAAGCGACTTGATTATGGCATCATCAAGCTTATCAAGATCTGTGTAGATGGCTGCCTTATCAAAATCGATGTAAGCGTAAGAAATTAGTACTGGTGAGTCTTGTATATCGTTTGCTCTGATATTATATAGCCAGCAGATGTCGTCAAGTGAAGCGATTATGCTTAGGTCGGCGCCTTCTTCTTTAAGCGCTTCTCTAAATCTCTTTAATTTATCTCTAGTGCTTTCACCTGCTTCTTCGTCTGATAGTATAAAGGCTTTATCCTTCTTAAGAGCAGGTCTATCAGTCCAAATCTCTGAAATAAGGTCGACGTCGTCAACAAATTTAACGTCCCTACCATCAACAAGGTCCTCTATCCTTTCAAACATCGCTTCAGAGAAAGTCTTGCCATTAAAGCCAATGACTTCGCCCTTGGCTACGCTATCTCTTAAGTATTCCATAAATGTTGGAACGCCTGGCTTACCCCATTTATATAGCTCATATGAAGTGCCCTTTAATTGATTTTCTGCTTGAACGTGATATCTTCCGTCTGCCCATAGCATTGCCTTATCCATAGTGATGATGACATTGCCTTGTGAGCCAGTAAAGCCTGATATGAAGACTCTATCCTTGTAGTGATCAGAAAGATACTCGTTCATATGTGGGTCCGCTGTGGCAACTATATACATAGTGATACCGTTTTTCTTCATTAATTCTCTTAAACTTTTAACTCTATCGTCAATTGACATTATAAAACCTCCCTTATATATGTATTATACCACATAAGGTGATTTTTTAATATATGGACTTGAAAATATATTATTTGTACAAATTGCTTTAAATGTGCATAACATTTATCTTGTCTTTAATAAATTTATATGTTATAATTAATCGTATGAGAGAGGTAAAAAATGACAAGAATTATAATTGATAGTGCGAGTGATTTCACGCAAGAAGAAATAAAAGAATTTGATCTCGAAGCATTGTACGTCAGTGTTTTTGACACAGATGATGTGGAGACTATCCTACGTGACGGACTTGATATAAAGCGCTCTGATATATATAAAGCTATGAGAAAGGGTAAGATTTTTAAGACTAGTCAGATCAATCTTAACCAGTACCTAGAAGGTTTTGAAAAAGTTTGTAAAGAAGACGAAGACTTTATCTACATCTGCCTTTCCTATGGACTTACTACGGCTTGGGATACATCGCGCATGGCGATTAAGATGCTTGAAGAAAAGTATCCCCAAAGACGCATGGTCTCAATCAACTCAAAGTCCATGACTATAGGTGAGCAAATCATAGTTAGAGATATAATTGAAAAGAAAAACAAGGGCTACTCACTTGACGAGCTTGAAAAAAGAGCTAATGAGATTAGTGGCAAGGTAGTTCATCTCTTCACTGTTGATGACTTAAACTACTTATTCATGGGTGGAAGAATTTCTAAGACCGTGAAGAATGTTGGCCAAGTCTTAAACATCAAGCCGCTGCTTGGTGATGACGACGATGGTGCTTTAGCTCTTAAGGATAAGGTGCGCGGCGAGGCAAAGATATATAAAAAGCTAAGCAATACTTTCATAGAAGATGCTAAGAAGAATCCTGATGTATTGAAGCACGCAATAGTTGGTCACACTGACAATATTGAAGGCGCTCAAAAGCTTTTTGAAATGATATCAGCTGAAGTCGATACTAAGGATGTCATCATTAGAGAGATAGGCCCAGCTATAGGTGCCCACTTGGGACCTGGTGCTGTTGCCATCGCTTACTTAGACGAAACAAGATAAATTTATATTTGGTCAAACTCATTAAGAGCTTGACCATTTTTATGCAAAGAAAAACTCCTGATCATTTGATCAGGAGTCAGACTGTTGACAAAGTAGGCGTATTTTTATAAAAATACGCCTACTTTTTTACTTGAAAACCTCTTAAAATACACATCTATTGGGTATATATAATACATAGAAGGTGATAAAATGTTACATAAAAATAGTAAATCAAAAACAGATCAAGCACAAATAATTTCAGTTGAAGAATTAGTTCCACAAGAACACATACTAAGAAAGATCAATAAGTATATAGACTTTGACTTTATCTATGATTTAGTAGAAGATAAATACTCATTAGATAACGGAAGACCAAGCATAGATCCAGTAGTGCTAATGAAGATAATATTCATACAATACCTATTCAACATAAGAAGCATAAGGCAAACAATAAAAGAGATAGAAGTAAACATTGCATACAGATGGTTTTTAGGATATGACTTCTACGACAAGATTCCACACTTTACAACATTCAGCCAAAACTATAGAAGAAGATTCAAAGATACAGACATATTTGAAAACATCTTCCAAAACATATTAAACCAAGCACTAGAACAAGGTTTTGTGGATGAGAAGATTCAATTCGTAGACTCAACACATGTTAAAGCACATGCAAACAGACATAAAAACAAAAAAGTAACAATAGAGAAAAAAGCAAGAAGATATCAAGCACAGCTAGACAAAGAAATAGCACAAGAAAGAGAAGAAAACGGAAAAAAGCCCTTAAAAGAGAAAGAAGATAAAGAGAGGCAAACGATAGTTCAGTCAACAACAGATCCAGAAAGCGGCCTCTTTCACAAAGGAGAACATAAAGAAGTATTCGCCTATTGCGTAGAAACATCATGCGATAAAAACGGCTGGATACTAGCATACAAATCATTTCCAGGAAATTTACATGACAGCACAACATTTTTACCATTCTATGAAGAAAAACTAAAAAAGATGAAACCCCAAAAGATAGTTATGGATGCAGGTTACAAAATACCAGCCATAGCAAAAACATTAATAGACGATAAAATACTCCCAGTATTTCCATATACAAGACAAAAGAGAAACTTACAAATAGAAAATCCATACTACAAAAGAGACTACATATACGACGAATATTATGACTGCTACATATGTCCACAAGGAAAACTTTTAAATTACAAAACTACAGATAGAGAAGGATACAGACAGTATAAAAGTGATATAAACGACTGCAAGAACTGTCCTAACATAGATAGATGCACACATAGTAAAAACAAACAAAAAGTAATAACAAGACATATATGGCAAGACTACCTTGACATAACAGAAGAATATAGATATACAAATCAAGGCAAGAAAGAATACGCAAGAAGAAAAGAAACAATAGAAAGACAATTTGGAAGCGCAAAAGAGTATCATAGTTTTAGATATACAAACATGAAGGGCAAAGCTAAGATGGATATGAAAGCTGCGCTTACTTTTGCATGCTTAAATATGAAAAAACTAGCACTAATGATGTATAGGATGGATCCAAATAAGGAGGTATTTACTCGTTTATTTGCAAAAATACATAAAAAATTTGATTTTTTACTAAATTTAATAAAAATAAGCAAACCCAGGAAAAAATTCCTGGGTTTGTCTTCACTCTGACTCCTGATCATTTGATCAGGAGTTTTTTTGTATTAGCTAAAATTTTGTATCGACGTAATCGCTTGTTAGGTCTATATTTAACTTTCTAAATAGTTCTATGTCTGTTAGATTAAGCATAGCTGTCGAGTGTGCTCTTAAGTTTCTTATCTTAGATAGATTGTCTATACATAGCTTGGCGCTCGGATTAAACATCTTTGATGTCGCTAAGCAAATTAAAACCTCTTCGACATTTAATAAAGGACTTTCTTTCTTTTCGATTATGCCTTTGACTTCCTTTATTGGTTCAAGTATAGCCTTGTCTATCAAGTGCAAATCATCTGGTATATTCGATATATACTTAAGCAGATTAAGTACAGCAGCTGCGGCTGAGTCCATAAGCTCGCCATCTCTACCAGTTATGATACTGTCTTCATATTCGATAGCAGTGACATTTGAGTTAGTGATACCCATCTTGATTAGTTCAGCCTTTTTATTTCTTGCAGCGACTAAAGATTTTCTATCCTCAACAGTAAGGTTAAGCTCTTCCATAAGCGTTTTGATTCTTTGAGCTTCGTCCTTCTTTTGATTAGTCATCTTGTAAGTAAGTAGTGCCTTTAAGTATCTTCTGATAATTTCTTGTCTCGATGCTTCTTTAACTACTTCTTCATCTATGATACCCGACTTAATTCTGTTTACGCCCATGTCAGTTGGTGATTTGTAGAACTCCTCGCCCATGATTCTATCAAGTATCTTCTTTAATATAGGAAATGCTTGTACGTCTCTGTTGTAATTTACAGAGATCTCGCCATAAGCTTGCAAATGATATGGGTCGATTTGATTAACGTCGCTAAGGTCAGCAGTTGCCGCCTCATAAGCAAGATTTAGCTCATGCTTTAATGGAAGGTTCCAAACAGGGAAAGTCTCAAACTTCGCATAGCCCGCCTTGACACCGCGTTTGTACTCATGATATAGCTGAGAAAGACATGTAGTCATCTTGCCGCTACCAGGTCCTGGACCAGTCACCACGATAATTGGCATAGTTGTCTCAATATATGGATGCTTGCCAAAACCATCTTCAGAAAGTATCTTGTCAACATCATTTGGGAAGCCCTCAGTCTTGTCATGAAGATAAACCCTCATGCCTCTTGCTTCCATATATTCCTTAAATTTGTCAACATTTTCATCCTTTTTGTAACGGTTGATAACAACGCTGTTGATCTTAATGCCCTTTGCCTTAAGTCTCTCGATAAGTCTGATTGCTTCTCTCTCGTATGTTAGCCCAGTGTTGTTGTTTAGCTTGTTTGATATGATGTCTTGAGCGTGTATAGTAATGATGACCTCCATCCTGTCCTTTAACTTCTCAAGTAAAACAGTCTTGACGTCTTCGTCGTAGCCAGGCAAAACTCTTTGCGCGTGCTTGTCGCCTATGAGCTTGCCGCCAAACTCCATATAAAGCTTCTCAAACTTTCCGACCCTTTTTAAAATATAGTCACTTTGTTCCTTTATATATAGTTCATTCGAAAAACCTAGTTTCATCTTTTCACCTCGTTTTGATTATAACACATGAGTAAAATTATTACAATTATTTTTTTGCGAATGGCTTAAGATTTTTGAGAATGGATTTGCCACTACTATGTAAATTGATTTGATACTCTTATGTAAATGGATTTGCCACCATAAAATATGTTTTAAAATGCTAACGCAAAAAAATCTTAGGACAAACGCCCTAAGATTTTTTCTATGGTTTATTTAATTGATTTATTTGTAAATATATATTCTGCTAATATATCCGCCACTGCTTGATGTTATATCAGCTTTTAAACCTTCAACATATCTGCTGTCTGCATCTCTCAATTCGTAGAAATCCCTATAATATCCAGATACATCAGTTTTTCTATCAATATAATAGTCGTTACCATTACTATCTGTTAAATCAATTGAATTGCTACTATTTTTTGACCAAATATATTTGATAGTTATACTTTTGTCATATCCATATCTACTATTATTTCTAAAGTCGCTTGGTTCTTTATCATACCAATTTATAAGTTTTGGTCTACCATTTTTATCACTAACTTTGAAATAGTAAGAGTAGCCTTCTGTTATGCCTGCCAGTGAAATACTAGAATCAATAATATATTCTTTACTAGAGTAATTATCTGATACTTCTAAATAAGTACCTCCTTTTCTTGTTACTTTACCATAAATATAGTTATCATTATAACTATATCCATTGTTATATCTTGAATCAATAACCATGATCTTCTTAATAACGTCTTTATCCTTTTCAAGAATAACTACTCTTGATCCTTCACCTATATCTCTTACTCTTACGCCATTTCTTGAATCAAAGTTATCTGCTCTTAAATCATAATCGTAGTAGTAAGTTTCCCTGTCTCTATAGCTATTTGTTGAATCCTTTGGATATAATTCTATTTGCCATTGGTCACGGCTTCTTCCTCTATCGTTATTTCTATATACAATGTATTCATTATCAAAACCATCACGTACTTCGATGTAAGAAACTTCACTATCATATCTAGCGTCTGTTTCGATTTCAACATATACTGAACCTAAATTACTTAATTCAGTGAAAGTTAATTTGCGATCTCTAGAATATCTTCCAGAATTATATCTACTGTCATAAATTTCATAGTCAGTATCTCTGCTTGGTATTCTATAAGTGTTTTCTCTACCATTTAATGAAACTATAGTGATGTCTCTATAAGTTAATTTCTTTATATAACCCTTATAATCATCTGATGATGAAGTTACTTCAAGTGTTTTAACAATATTGTTGCGGATAGTTGCCTTAACTTGAGCGCCATTCTTAATATCTACTAAATCTCTAGTTCTGTTGTTCATAGTGATTGATGAACTTGAATCTACTTTAAATACTCTTGAAACTTTGTTCTTATTATTGTCTGTATAAGAAATCTTTATTTCTTTATTTGAGTTGTCAACGTTTGTTACTTCACCTTCAAGGCTGAATTCTACTCCCTTAGCGTTGATTGACTTAGCTTGCATTACTCCTAATGCTGAATTTGCTGTAACTGTAACGTCTTGTCCAACTAATAAGCTTGAGATATTGCCAATGCTACCGTCAACTGTAATAACTGTTGATGCATCTACAGAGAATACCTTGCCATTAACAGTGTTGTCGTTTACTAGCATTATAGCTGTGATGCCTGTTACAGATATTTCCTTGATTGTACCTGTAACTACTGTTGGCGTTGGATTTACTGGGTTAACTGGGTTAACTGGGTTCACAGGATTTACTGGGTTTACTGGGTTTGTATTTTTTGCTTGATATTGAAGTGCTGCGTAAACCATCCTAGCAACTTGTTCTCTCTTAACTGCTTGTCTTGGATAGAAATATCCTTTTCCAGCGCCTTGTGGAGATATAACTCCTGCATCTATAAGGCCAGCTACATGAGCTCTTAAGTGTTCAGGAATATCTTTAACGTCCTTAAATGGAAGTGCAATAACTGGATCAGTTGATTTAACTCCCATAGCCTTTGCAAAGTATTCTGCTAGATTAACTCTGCTTACTGCTTTGTCTGTTGTGAACATCTTGTTTTTCTTAGCTGCTTCAAGTGTCTTCATATCAACTACGCCTTTTGCTAAGCACTTAACAACATTGTCTTGTGCCCACTTAGGAACGCCTAGTGCAACAACTTTGCTTTGCCAAACTTGTCTTGCAGCTACTAAAGCTTGATCATCGTATTGTGTAAGTATAGCTGCAAACCTCATTGCTTCTAAGAATGTGATATTCTTTCTTGGTTTAAATGTTCCATTAGGATAACCTGATATATATCCTTGATTACTCATCTCGTTGATGTAAGTGTATGCCCAATGTGATGTAGGCACGTCTTTAAAAGTTTTTGCACTTGCTGTAGTCATAGGTATAAATGTAATACATAGCATAATAGCAAGTACTAAACTAAATACTCTTTTTAAGTTATTTTTCATGTTTTTGCTCCTTTCATAACTAATCATAAGTAATTACTACTTCTTATGAACTCATTATAACATATAAAATATGAATAAATTATTACAATCTAGTTAAAAATCTGCCTTTATTAAGTAATTATCAATCAAAAAACGCGTTTTGTAACACGAACTTAACATATTAAGCCTTATATATGTAGTATAATATAAGTGGAGTGGTATGCATGAAGAAGAAATTTATGCTCTGCCTCTGCCTTGTCTTAGTTTTATTTGCTAGCACAAAGCTACTCGCAACGAGTGTAGCGACTAAGTACAAGAAGAGTGCCGAAGAGCTTAAGTCATACAATATAATACAAGGTGACTCATCGGGCGACTTGATGCTTGATAAGAATCTTAAGAGAGAGGACCTCATAGTTATACTATCGAGGCTTATGAATGATGAAGAAAGAGCAAAAAAGTATAGCTCCGAGACAAAGTTCACTGATCTTAAGAATGCAAGTAAAGTCTACTTGCCTTACATCAACTGGGCTGTTTCGAACGGCTATATACATGGTGTAACGAAGGACAAGTTTGGCTACGGTGACTATGTAACTGTTAGGCAGTATCAAGCGATACTCTTGAGGATACTTGATTATTCATCCGAGGCGAAAAAGTGGGACATGGTCTCTGACTACGCAGTTACTTATGGACTTATGGATGGTCTTAATCTAAAGCCTGATGACTTTCTTAATCGTGGCGAGATGGCTTTAATGACGACTAACGCACTTAAGACTCCAAAGAAGGGCTCGACACTCAGCCTATTAAAGGTATTAAACTTAAAAAAATAATATAATAAAAACTATTTACATGGTCAAGCATATAGCTTGGCCTTTTTTTGATGCGTAAAAAAGAACAAGTGCTCGTATAAGTACTTGTTCTAATGCTATATATTTAATTAATCTTTATAAGCGTAGTAATACATAGTGATTAGCATCATGCCGCCTGCGATATTGCCAAGTGTAACTGTAAGTAAATTGTGAAACATTGCTGCCAGATCAAATGTGCCGCTAATCATCATAGCTATAGGCAAGTAAAACATATTGGCAACGCAGTGCTCGAAGCCACATATAACAAAGATTGCTACTGGAAATGCCGATGCAAAGACTTTTGCTGTTATCTCCTTACTTGCAGTTGCAAGCCAAACTGACAAGCATACAAGTAGGTTACATCCAATGCCTTTTACAAAGAGCTCGAAAAATCCTTGTGAAGTCTTCGCGTTAAAGATGTTTACTAAGAGCTCCTTAGTGCCATCGGATAAGATGTTTGAATAATAAACTACACAGGCAAATAGCAGTGCACCTATAAAATTATATAAATAAACTTTTGCCCAATTAATTATGAGTGAACCTGGCTTAATTTTTTTATCAAGTCTCGCGCCAAACATAAGTATATTGCCTGTGAAAAGCTCTGCTCCGCCAACTACTACGGCCACTATGCCGATGGTGAATGTCAGGCCAACTAGTACTCTCGTTATTTGCGGATTAAAGCCTTTACCAAGACTATTGACAATAGTCGATGCCGCTCCGCCCATCGCTATATACATGCCCGCTAGAACGCCTAAGAAGAACTGTGTTCTAGTCTTAAGCTTAGTCTTATTGACCCCACTCGCCAAGGTCATGGACAATATCTCTTTCGGGCTGAAATTTTCTTTTTCCATAATAAAACCCCCTAGCTTATATTATACAAACTAAGAGGTTTATAGTCAAGATTATAAATTTTCTTTTAAGAAGTCTTCAATCTTTTTCACTGCGTCGTCTTCGTCTTCACCTTCGATGATGAACTTAATTGCCTCGCCTTGCTTTGCTTGTAGGCCCATAAGTCCTAAAATCGATTTAGCGTTAAAGCATTTGTCGCCCTTTGCTACTTTTACATCGCTCTTGATGGCTGCAAGTAGTTTAACAAGTAGACCAGCTGGTCTCGCGTGTATGCCTATAGGGTCTGTGATTGTGTATTCAAACTCTTTCATGATAACCTCCTATGAATTTATTATTCTGTCTTTTAGTTCAAGTATCTGTCCTGGATTGACAGACAGCTTGTCAAATTTATTCTTTATATAAAACCCAGTCAAGTCTGGGTCGCTGCCAAGCTCACCGCAGACACTGATCTTCACACCATTTTTCTTTGCGTTTTCACAAGTCAGCTCCATAAGTCTAAGTATCGCCTTGTGATGAATGTCTCTGTGTCTTGCTATCTTTTCATTTTGTCTATCAACAGCAAGTGTGTATTGCGTCAAATCGTTTGTACCTATACTAAAGAATCTTACTTCCTTTGCAAGATCATCACTGATTATAGCTGCTGCCGGTGTCTCAATCATTATACCAATCTCGATCTCTTCGTTGAATGGAATATCTTTTTCTCTTAGCTCCTCAAATATTTCTTTGATAAGCTCTTTTGCTTTTTTCACTTCCCAAATATCATTTATCATAGGAAGCATAATTTTGATATTGCCGTAATGAGACGCTCTGATTATGGCTCTGAGCTGCGACTTAAATAATTCTTCGTCGTCAAGACATATCCTTATCGCTCTATAACCAAGGGCCGGATTTTCTTCTTCAGGTAGATTTAGGTAATCAACCTTTTTATCCGCACCTATATCAAAGGTCCTTACTATGACTTCTTTGCCTTCCATCGCCTCAGCCACATATTTATACTCTTTAAATTGCTCTTCTTCAGTAGGAAGCGAGTCTCTGCCAAGGTATAAAAATTCAGTTCTAAATAGGCCTATGCCCTCTGCACCATTCTTTAAAGCAAGCGGCAAGTCCTTTGAATTACCGATGTTTGCGTAAACACTTATATGCGTTCCGTCCTTGCTAATGGCTTTGGCTGTCTTTAATTTTTCAAGCTCTAATTTTCTTTTTTCTTCTTTTTCTATTCTTTCCTTAACATCTTTTAGTAATTTTTCATCTGGATCAATAATTAATTCACCTTCATATGCATCGAGTATGGCAGTTTTGCCATCGATATCTTTATCAAAAGCGCTATCAAGGTTCACAAGCGACGCTATGTTCATGGACTTAGCAAGTATCGCTGTATGTGATTGCGTCGAGCCTTTCACTGTGACTATGGCAAGTAGCTTATCCTTGTCAATGTTAAGCGTTTGACTTGGCAAAAGATCTTCTGCATATAAAATTACTTTTTCATCAAAATCGTCATCGAAAGCATTTTTAATACCTAAGATGTTTTTGATAAGTCTTTGAGAAATGTCTTTGATGTCCTTTGCTCTTTGACTGAAGTATTCATCGTCCATGCTATTAAAAATCATGTAGAATTTTTCTTCAGCAAGGCTAACGGCGTAAGCGGCATTATCTTTTTCTTCATTAATGTTTCTTCTAATTTCATCTTGGTACTCGATATCATCAAGCATCATCTTGTGTACTTCGAAGATTTGTGCCTCTTCTTCGCCCGCATCCATCTTTGCTTTTTCAAATAATTTATCAAGCTCATCAATTGATTTTTTTACTGCCGCATCTAATTTTGCTATTTCACTAGCTGTATCAATAATTTTATCCTTGCAAATATTTATCTTTTCATCAGCAAAAACTTTTATCTTGCCTAAGACAAGACCTTTATTTGCTATAGTCCCTTTAATTGTTTTCATTAAGTTCACCTATTTTTTTGCCTCTTATATATACATCGATTATATTTAAATCTTTATCAACTACAACAAAGTTAGCATATTTACCTACTCTTATGCTGCCATACTTATCGTAGATACCAGCTTCTTTAGCTGAGTTAACAGCCGCAGATCTAACAAGGGACTCGAATGGAATGCCGATTGAGTAAGCATATCTGATGCAGTCAAATAAGTTACTTGCGCTGCCAGCTATAGTTCCTGACTCAAGTGTAGCCTTCTTGCCCTTTACGTAAACGTCTTGACCGCCTAGGCTGTACTTACCATCTGATAGGCCTGTCGCCATCATCGAGTCGGATACTAAGATAACTCTGTCGTCACCAAACATTGCATATATCATCCTTATTACTGATGGATGTATATGAACGCCATCTGTTATGAGCTCAACCATGACCTCAGGGCTGTCAAAGGCTGCTCCGCACACACCAGGGCTTCTATGTTTGATGTCATTAAGTGCATTGAATAAATGTGTTACTGATTTTGCTCCTAAATCAAAGGCTTCAAGTGCCGTATCATAATCACAGTCAGTGTGACCTATAGATATAACGACCTCGTCAGCTCTTTCTTTGATAAAGTCCTTCGCTCCATCGACTTCAGGCGCTATAGTCACCTTCTTAATTCTATTATTAGAAAGCTTTTGATACTTGTCAAAATTTTCAAGGCTCGGCATAGCTAAGTACTTAGGGTTTTGCGCGCCAATCTTGTCCTTGGATATATATGGTCCTTCCATGTGCACGCCAATAAACTCAGCGCCATTAGTTCCATCGTATTCGCCGATTGCTTTGAATATCCTTTCAAGCTCATCATCTGCCAATGTCATAGTCGCTGGTATGACTTGTGTCACGCCATTTTGTGCTTCGTACTCGCATATTGCTTCTATAGACTCTTTAGTCCCATCGCAAAGATCCTTACCCACTGCTCCATGGAAATGTATGTCAGTAAGTCCTGGAATGATGTAAGCATCTGAATAATCTTTAACGACATCGTCATTACTATATACAGTGAAGATCTCTCCACTCACAGCAATGTCTCTTCGAATAAATTTACCGTCGCAGTAAACGTTAGCTCCTTGTATAAGCATAGTAACACCCCCTGATATTTTCTACTTAATTTAGTATGCTTATATTCATTTTACAATAAATATGCAAATTTTGCAAACAAATTTTTGATTATTAGAGCTTTAACTAGATAAATGTGGTATAATATATATAATAATAGTAATTATTATTAAAATTTTTATTAAGGAGGTCATTATTATGATGAAAAAACTTCAAAACCTAGGTAAGGCTTTGATGCAACCAGTAGCTATACTTCCAGTTGCAGCTCTACTAATGGGTATTGGTTATTGGATTGACCCAACAGGCTGGGGTGCTAACAACATCGTTGCAGCATTCTTAATCAAGACTGGTGGCGCTATCCTTGATAACTTAGGAATTATATTCGCAGTAGGTGTTGCTTATGGCCTATCCAAGGACAGGAATGGTGCAGCAGGTCTATCAGGCCTAGTAGCATTCTTAATCGCAACTACACTTCTTTCAGAAGGAACAGTAGCAATATTCAGAGGCGTTGACCCAGCTGAATTATCTTTAGCTGAAGGCTGGAGTAAGATGAACAACGGAAACGTATTCGTCGGCATCATCGCAGGTCTTGTTGCTTCATTTGCATACAACAAGTTCTACCAAGTAAAACTACCAGATGCATTTGCATTCTTCAGTGGTAGAAGACTTACTCCTATCATGACATCACTTTTCATGATTATAGTATCAGCAATTCTTTACTATGTATGGCCAATACTATTTAGTGCACTTGTAAGTTTCGGTACTGGTATCCAAAGCTTAGGAGCTGTTGGTGCAGGTATTTATGCATTCTTCAATAGACTTTTAATACCAACTGGACTTCACCACGCATTAAACTCAGTATTCTGGTTAGATATCGCTGGCATCAATGATATCCCTAACTTCTTAGGCGGAGCAGCTTCTCTTGAAGCAGGTAAAGCCATCAAAGGTGTAACAGGTATGTATCAAGCAGGTTTCTTCCCTGTAATGATGTTTGGTCTTCCAGGCGCAGCTCTTGCTATGTATCAAGAAGCAAAACCTGAAAAGAAAAATGTTGCTAAATCTTTATTAGTAGCAGCAGCCTTCGCATCATTCTTCACAGGCGTTACTGAACCACTTGAATTTGCATTCATGTTCTTAGCTCCAGCTCTATATGTAGTTCACGCATTATTAACAGGTATATCAGTTGCCATCGCAGCAGCTTTCCACTGGACAGCAGGCTTTGGCTTCTCAGCAGGTTTTGTTGACTACTTCTTATCACTAAGAAACCCAGTAGCTAACAATCCTTGGATGCTAATACCTCTTGGATTAATATTCTTCGTTATTTATTACTTCGTATTCAGATTCTGTATCAGAAAGTTTAATTTAAAGACTCCTGGTAGAGAAGATGACGACGTTGAAGTAAACGCAGAAACTATTTCTAAGCATGATAACTTTGACGAAGTGGCTGCCATCATCATCGAAGGTCTTGGCGGAAAAGAAAATATCGAAGACATTGACTACTGCTCAACTAGACTAAGAACTAGCCTTGTTAATGGAGCAAAAGTTAATGAAGCAAAGATTAAAGAAGCAAAAATTTTAGGACTTATCAAACCTGATAAGGATTCAATCCAAATCATTATTGGACCACAAGTTCAATTCGTTTATGATAAGATTCACGAAAATATTGGTAAATAGTTAATAATTACTATATGGACTCCGATTAAGTTCGGAGTCTTTTTTGTGATATAACTCATCGAGCACATAAAAAAGACGGGCATCTCTGCTCGTCTTTTACGTTTATCGCTTAATTTAATTTTCTAAGTAGGCTCTTAATAATTTTTCAGTGCTCTCAATCGCCTTTATATTTGTTCTTTCAATATGATGTGAGGCATCTGTGCCGCAGCCGATGCAAGCAAAGTTTAGATTAAGTCCAGCGACTGCACCTAGTGAGCCATCTGAGCCATATCTTTGATGAACATCGATTACGTAATCAATATCGTTTTTGATTGCTAAATCTTCAAGCCTGTCTCTAAGGTCAATTGGATATGGTGTTCTTGAATCTTTTGCGACTATTGTTACTTTGTCTTCAGCTGAATTATTTTCGTAGCTAACTATACCTATGTCAAGAGCAAGTACTTCGTATGCATTATCTGGCACATAGCTAATGCCGTGACCAAGCTCTTCAAAGTTTGTGAAGTAAAACATTGTGTCGCATGCTAGCTCGATATTCTTCTTAAGAACTTCTTCCATCACATAAATCATGATGGCTGCATGAATCTTGTTATCAATGAAGCGTGATACAAGGAAGCCATCTGTAATTCTTGTGTGCGGCTCAAAAGCAACGAAGTCTCCGACATTAACGCCACTTGCTAAAGTTTCTTCTTTAGAAGAACTTTCTATGTCAAGCCTTATTTCAGTCGAGTGCCTTTCTCTTGGAAGCGTTTTTTCTCTTTCGTCCTCCATAGTGTGGACGCTCGCCTTATTTGGTAAAACTGTTCCGCTAATGACGCCCTTCTTCGTATAGACCCTTACAAGCTCGCCTTCAAGCGAAGCATACATAAAGCCGCCTATGTTTTCAAATTCACATCTGCCATTGTCCTTGACTCTTGAAACAATTCCGCCAAGTGTATCGACGTGAGCAGTTACTATCCTTAGCTTAGATGAATCTTTTCCCTTCAATATAGCATAAAGAGCGTTTTTATTAGTCTTTTCAAAGCTAAGCTCGCCTTTGAAATGCTCCTCGATATAAGTATTCACCATCTGGCACATGCCCGATGGTGAATCTATTTTGAGTAAATTTTCTGCTATATCGAGGATTCTTTTATTCGACTCCTTCATAGTCTTCTACTTCATAGCCAAGGTCTTCGATAGCTTTTTTAGCTTTTTCTAGATCGAATTCTTCCTTGCTTTCAATATTAACGTGGCCTGATGCGAAATCAGCAGTTACAACGTCAATTTCATCAAATTTTTCTAATGCCTTTTCTATAGCTTCGCTGCATCCTTCACATTTCATTCCTTGAACTTTTAAAATTCTTTTCATTACTTAATCGACTCCTTATAAATTGAATTTATGGATTGCTCCATATGTTTATTGAATTCTTCATCTGTCATACTAGCCTTTGCTCCTTCAGTAAGTGCTCTTGAGAATGATGCAACGACTTTATGGTTTCTGCCAAGTCTTTCGTTAGACTCTTCTCTAGTGTAGCCGCCTGAAAGCGCAACTATCCTTAAGACATTTTCATAATCGTATAGTGGTAGATATAGATTATCTTCTTCAGGTAGTGTTAGCTTTAACATGATGAAGTCATCTTTAGCTAATTTTTCTATATTTTCTTTTAATTCTTTAAATAATTCTTTTTCTATCTCAGCCTTGTTTTCAGCGTGTATATCAACTTCTGGTTCTATAATAGGTACAAAGCCTTTTGCGATAATTCTCTTTGCGTAATCAAATTGTTGCTTAACCACTTCTTTGATACCTTCGCAGTTAAATTCTTTTATTACAGATCTCATCTTAGTTCCGAAGATTCCTCTTTCCTTCGCTCTATCAAGAAGCGAGTCAAGCTTAGTCATCTCCTTCATAACTTGTACGCCATTTTCCACATCTGCAAGACCTTGGTCAACCTTAACGAATGGTAGTATCTCAAGCTTATTCCATAGGTAATCAGCTGTCTTCATGCCATCAATCTCTCTATCGATAGTTTGTTCGAAAAGTATCGCTCCAAGTATATGCTCCTTATTAAAGCTTGGTGCTTTGATGATTCTAGTTCTCATTTCATGAACAAGCTTAAACATCTCATCATCTGATGAATACTTGTCCTCATCAATGCCATATAGCTTCAAAGCTTTTGGGGTTGATCCACCGCTTTGGTCTAAGGCAGCTATGAAACCCTTTCTGTTTCTAGCGATGTCTAGTTTTTTGCTATCCATAAATTCCCTCCTCAATTCTATTTATATCTTAATCTTAGTGAGTTTGTTACTACACATACCGATGAGAACGCCATCGCAGTTCCCGCAAGCATCGGTGTTAATAGGCCTAGTATGGCAAACGGTATTCCGACCACATTATAAAAGAAGGCCCAGAATAAATTTTCTTTAATAATTTTCATGGCTGCTCGTGAAAGCTCTAGTGCTCTTGCCACTCCGCCGATGGAGTTATTCAAAAGACTTATGTCGCTCGCCTCTAAAGCAACATCAGTACCTGAAGCGACTGAATAACCAACGTCTGAACTTGCTAAGCTCGGCGCATCATTGACGCCGTCGCCAACCATGGCAAGCTTTGCACAAGATTTTTTAATCTCTTCTATTGCTTTTAATTTATCTTCTGGAAGAAGTTCTGCTCTAAACTCGTCTATACCAAGCTTTTGAGCAACGTTTTTGGCGACAGTACTATTGTCCCCAGTAAGCATATAAGTCTTTATGCCCATAGCCTTGATCTTAGCAATGGCTTCTTTACTATCACTTCTTAAGCTGTCTTCTATAGCAAAGTAGCTAACGGCTTTTCTATCTATTGCCATGACTATGACAGTAGCGCCCTCATCCAAAAGTTCTTTCATCAGAGCTTTGTCATAATTAATTCCTAGCTCATCAAAATATCTTTCGTTCGATAAAATTATTTCTTTATTATCAAGTTTTGCGCGAACACCCTTTGAGTGAATCGCTTCAAATTCATCAGCTTCAGCATATTCAATGCTCTTATCTCTTGCGTATGAGGATATCGCCTCGCTTATCAAGTGTTCCGATTGATTCTCAGCGCTGTAAGCGTATCTTAAAATTTCTCTATCGCTAAGGGGTGAAGTATTGATAAATTTTGTAAGTGCTAATTTGCCTTCAGTTAAGGTACCTGTTTTGTCAAAGCAAACAGCATCGACTTTGGCATTTGCCTCCAAAACTTCGCCAGACTTAATAAGTATACCTCCTTGAGCTGCTCTGCCTGTCGCAACCATGATGGCTGTAGGCGTTGCAAGACCCAAACTGCATGGGCAAGCGATAACCAAAACGCTTATCGCGTTAATGATACCTGTATTTGCATCCTTAAATATAGTATAAATCAAAAATGTTAAAAATGCAATAACCATTACTGCCGGAACAAAGATGTTGGCAATCTTATCTGCTAATCTTTGTACTGGCGCCTTCGAGCTCGCCGCGTCGTCAACCATCCTTATGATATTGGCAAGTGTAGTATCATCGCCGACCTTAGTAACTTTAAATTTAAAAGTGCTTGGTCCATTAACAGTTGATCCGATAACTGCGTCACCCACAGTTTTATTCACAGGAAGGCTCTCGCCTGTTATCATCGCTTCGTTAATTGATGCTTCGCCCTCAATGATTACGCCATCTGAGGCAAGTCTTTCGCCCGGTCTAACTAAAACGATATCATCTATATCAAGCTCGTCTATGCTTATGGTTTTTTCCTCACCGTCCCTAATTACAGTTACTTCATCAACTTTTAAGCTTTGTAATTTATCGACAGCTTCATTAGTTTTGGCTTTTGCCTTTGCCTCCATAAGCTTACCTAATAAAACTAATGTGATAATAACAGCCGATGACTCAAAATATAGATGCGGATTAGCTATGGACATATTGTAAATACTATATAGATACGCCGCAGTCGTACCCATGGATACAAGCACATCCATATTAAAGGTTTTGCTTCTTAAAGAGCTTATGGCTCCTTTATAAAATCTGTGTCCGCCAAATATTTGCACAAGCGTTGCAAAAGCAAATTGCCATCTGGCATCCGCATAAAACACGTGTATGCCTGCCATATGAAAAAACATTACTGAAAAAAGTGGCAAAGCAAATATTAATGAGATGATAAAGTCACGCTTAAGACTTTTTATCTCTTTTTCTCTAAGCTCTCTTTCCTTTTCTATATCGCGGCTCTCTTGATAATAGCCAGTGAAACCCGCTCTTGAGATGACTGCCAAAATATCGTCACGAGATATGACATTTTCGTCATAAATGACCCTCGCTCTATTCGACGATAAATTTACATTGGCTTTTGATACACCATCTTGTCTTGATAAAACTTTTTCAAGCCTTGCTGAACAAGAAGCGCAGCTCATTCCTTGTATTAAAAAATTGTCTTTCATAATATCACCATAATTATTATACCCAATTTTGTGGTATAATATTTATAAGAAAGGTTGTGATTTTATGGACGCAATAGAAAATCTATTGACAAGAAGAAGTATAAGAAAATTTAAAACTGATGAAGTGCCTCGTGAAACACTTGAAAAGATAATTGAGTGCGCAAAGGCTTCACCAACAGGAATGAATAAACAAGAAAGACTTTTTACTGTTGTGACTAAAGAAGAGGATATACAAAGACTAGCTGCTGCCATCGCAAAATCACTTGATAGAGATGACTACTATATATATAATGCGAAGGCCTTAATCATAGTGACTGTGCCAGAAGATTTAAAATTAGGCGACGCAGACACATCAACTGCTATGGAAAATATTTACTTAGCATCTCACGCGCTTGGACTTGGCTCAGTATGGATCAATCAACTAAGAGGCAATAAGGACGATGGCGTTAGAGAAGTATTGACATCATTCAAAGTGCCAGCTAATCACATTTCATATGGCATGATGGCTTTGGGCTACGCTGATGAAGTTCCTAAGGCAAAAGAAAGAACAGAAAAGGTAGTTTATCTATAATGAGAAAGACTATAGGCTTTATTAGCGACACACATGGCGGCATAGACGAAACGCTTAGGGCGCTTGATGTGCTTAAGGACTGCGACATCATCTATCACCTTGGCGATGTTTTGTATCACGGCCCTCGAAACGCTCTTCCAAACGATTATAATCCAAAGGATTTAGCCTCGTATTTAAAGGAGCGTGACAATATTATCTACATTCGTGGCAATTGTGATAGCGATGTTGATCAGATGGTTATAGAGAAGGACTTTACTCAAAAGGCTCGTGTAGTCGATATCAATGGACTTAAGACCCTACTGATACATGGCTACGAAGAGACAGAATTTGCAAGGATGCAGTACGCAAAAGACTCCGGCATCAAGATGATAGTTACTGGTCACACACATATAAAGGTCTTAGATGAAAAGGACGGCATCATCTTAGTAAACCCTGGATCAACAACTATACCCAAAGATGGCAAAGCATCCGTTGCCAAGATGGATGATGAAAAGATTATGCTCATTGACATATATACTGGGGAAATATTAAAAGAAATAAAATACTAGATTACAAAAAAGAAGTCTGCGATTAAATTACGCAGACTTCTTTTTCTTTATTAAAAATTTTAGAAAAAGCATTAAATTAATTGCTATTAAAGCAATTATTGATATTCGCTTAAGTAAATCTATGCCCATATCTATATGCAGCGCTTCTCTCAGCTCATAGATAGTTCTCGTGAATTTGCCAAGTAAAAGTATTCCTGCTATGGATATAAGCTCAATAATTAAAAATGTTTTTTCATTTACTTTGCCTAATAATGAAGCTACGATAGCAATCGCAAGGCACGCGTAGTATATATATCTCGAGTGCACCCTCATATCAAGCCAAAGGCTTAAACTAACTAGGCTCGATATGAAGGCCGCAGCTAAGATAGCTCCAGCTATGGCTAAAAGTAAATTAAAGACTCTTTTCAACTATTTTACTGTATATGTTATTGCTACTGGAGCTCCATCTTCTGGTGCTTTGTCAGCATCTACTGAGAATTCAACTTCTTTTGTTTCTTCAATAGCGCCTAGTGGGTATTCACCGTTACTAGTGATACCAACGAAGCAAGAGTCAAGACAAGAGATACAGCCAGTGTTGTATTCTTTTGATGGATCAATGTTTCCTGAGAATCTCATGTCAATAGCTTTTCCGTTAGAATCTTTAACTACATCATCAATAGCTACTGAACCTTCTTGTCCAGCCCAGCATAAAGTTAATTCAAGCTTAGATCCTTCAGACTTAGTTGTAGCAGCATTATCAGCGTTCATGTTATTACCTGCTTCTGCACCAACTTCTACTAAAGCGTTGTAAAAATCTGTTGGTGATACGTATGATGAGAAGATTGATTTGTCGCTTAATTTACCATCTTTGCAGATAACTAAGTGTCTTGTAGCTTCTGTTTCAAATTTTCCGTTGTACTTAGTGTAGATTGTTACGCTCTTAGCGTCCTTGTCTATCTTGATAGGGTTTTCTTCTGAAACGCCAGCTATAGTGCCTTCTGCATCTGCAGTTTCAGTATTTTCATCATCAGTTTTTTCTGTATCAGTTGTATCAGCTGTTTCAGTTGATTCAGCTGTCTTTGTGTCTTCTGTCTTATCTGTTGTTTTGTCTGTTTTTGGTCCGCAAGCTACTAATAATAATGAAACCATCAATAGCATTGCTAAAAATATAATTTTTTTCATTTGCTTTTTTCTCTCCTTTTATATAGCTTTTCTAAAATTAACACATTTACTATTATAACACTTATTTTCATAATTTGTCATTGAAATATTTTATACTTTTTTATTCTTTTTTATATAATTTTCAATATTAAATTAGTTCTTGCTAATATTTCGCGCATGAAAAAAGGACCCTTATGAGTCCCTTTTTATAAAGGCTGTATAATATCTATTGGGGAGTAAAACCTCAATAGATATTTTTTTGATAAAATTACAAAAAAAAGTTGCACTTGCACACATTTTATCCTATACTTAAAATACCACTACAACATAGGAGGTGTGTACAAGTGCAAGAATATAATACCATAAATTTGCTAGCTTGTAAAGATGTAGTTGTTAACAATTTTAAAGAAGGTGAAAATGTAGTAGTTATAGAAGCACAGACAAAAAAGTTAAAAAGCTGCCCATACTGTGGTTCTAAACATATCTGGGTTCATGATCACAGAACTCAAAAGATAAAAGATACACAGATGCATGGTAAAAAATGCATAATAAACCTAAGAAAAACTAGGTACAACTGTAAGTGCTGCGGGAAAAGAATTGATAGCAAAACAGAACTAGTAGCAAAGAAAATGACCATGACAAAAAGACTAGTAGCATCCATAGCTAGAGAGTTTAGAGAACTTTACTCAATAAAGTCAATATCAAGAAGATACTCAGTAAGCACATCAACAGTTACAAGAGTCCTATCTTACCTATCAGTAGAGAGAAAAAGTCTTCCAAAAGTACTTTTAATAGACGAGTTTAAAGGCGACAGCGGTTCATACAAGTATCAATGCTCACTTCTAGATGGCATAACACATGAAATCATAGACATAGTTAAAAGTAGGCAAGAAAATATTTTGTTTGAATACTTTAAAAACATACCAAAAGAAGAAAGAGAAAATGTAAAGATATTTGTTAGCGATATGTCAAAAACATTTAAAAACGTTAAAAACGCATACTTTAAAAACGCAGTACACATAGCAGACAAATATCACTTCGTAAGACAAGTCTCTTGGAGCTTAGAAAACGTAAGAAAGAGAATACAAAAAGATACATCAGCAGAAATGAGAATATACCTAAAAAGAAGTAAAAGCATACTTACAAAACCAATGCCAAAACTTAATGATGATCAAAAGCGAGAAGCAGCTCTAATGCTAGAGATAAGCGAAGAGCTAAGACTAGCATATGGCTTAAAAGAATCCTTCTATCAAGAAGTTCTAGTGCAGAAAAACAAAGAACAAGCACAATACAAGGTAAACGCATGGATAGACATATGTAAAAAATCAAAACTTAAAGAGTTTAAATCATGTATAACAGCCTTTACAAACTGGTCTGATGAAATTACAAACTCATTTGACTACAAACATTCAAATGGAGCACTAGAAGGAAAACATACAAAGATAAAGACACTAAAAAGAAACAGCTTTGGTATGAGAAACTTCGAGAGGTTCAGAAAAAGAATAATGCTTTTAGACTAAAATATATATATAAAACATCATAAAAACCTAATAAGCCTATATAGGTTTATTAGTCATGCAAAAATTACATAAATTTGTGTTATTTTAAGTATATAAATTAAAAACGTGCAAATGTTAGTTTTAACATAAAAAGAGAGACTTAAATCAATAAGTCTCCCCAATATTTGACATAGAGCCTTTATAAATATATTAGCTTCTTTTAAATATGTCCACTACTTTGGAAATAATATTTTCAGCTACACTTTTAGATTTCATCTTCTTTTCGTAGATGGAATCTTTTACATTGCCTATAATGCCATTGACAGCTGAGTAGGCATTGTTTGCTGTACTTGAAACTTGTGATGTGATTTTGTTAACAGTGTTTACCGCGCTATTGGTAATACCCATAGCTGTATTAGTAAGTTTAGAAACATCTGATGTAACACCGTTTATGTTACTCATTATGCCTGATATATTAGGTCTTAATTCTGTAACTAAAGTGCTTACATCATCTGTAACGCTCTTAATGTTTGGACCAAGGTCTCTAACTAGGCCTTTGGCTTCGACTGTCATCTCTTTGATATCTGGTCTAATGTCATCAACTAGTCCGTTTACATTATTTGTAATACCATTGACATTGTTCATCACTTCAGGTAATTTAGCTACTGTTTGGCCGATGTTAAGTCTGTTTTCTTCCATCATGCTCTTCATAGTGCTAATAGTTGAAGCGATCTTAATGAATAGATAAGCTAATGAACCTAGTGCTGCGATACCAAATACTATAAGCACACATTGTAAAATATATTTTGCGTCCATTAAATCACCTATTTTCCGATATTCTTAACTGCGTTTTCTACGTCCTCTTTAATTTCATTAGCCTTTTTAACTGCTTCGTCTTTTGTCTTTTCAGCAGCGTCTTTTGCTTCGTCAATCTTTTTGTTTGCTTCGCGTTCTAATTCATCAGCTTTTTTAGCTGCTTCTTCTTTTAGTTCGTTAGCTTTTTTAGCTGCTTCGTCTTTGATTTTATCAAAATCTATGCCCATCTTATCACCTATTTCTTAGCCTTTTCTACTTCTTTTTCTACATCCTTTTTAACGTCATTAGCTTTCTTTTCTACTTCTTTTTTAGCATCGATAGCTTTATCTTCAGCCTTGTCTTTTAGTTCTTTTGCTTTGTCCTCTGCTTCTTCTTTAAGTTCTTCAGCTCTTTGTGCTGCTTCATCCTTAAATTCTTTAGCCTTTTCCATAGCACTTTGTCCTAATTCTTTAGCTCTTTGAGTTGCAGTTGCTATTCCGTCTTTCATGTCGTTATAAGTTTCTTTGCTCTTCTTAGCTATCATTTCTCTAGTTTCTTCACCGCTTCTTGGTGCGAATAGATAGCTTGCTGCAGCACCTGCTGCTAATCCTAATAAAGTACCCATGGCAATGTTGCCAGCGTTCTTCATTCTTTCTTTTCTTTCTTCTTCTCTAGCTTTTGCTGATATGAAATCAAATAATCCCATAATATCACTCCTTTTTTTATTTTGCTATTAATTATATACCCACTAAGTGAAGTAATAAAACATAAATATAAAAAAAGAAAAACTAATCTCAATAAATTAGTTTCAGAGTGAAGACAAACCCAGGAATTTTTTCCTGGGTTTGCTTATTTTTATTAAATTTAGTAAAAAATCAAATTTTTTATGTATTTTTGCAAATAAACGAGTAAATACCTCCTTATTTGGATCCATCCTATACATCATTAGTGCTAGTTTTTTCATATTTAAGCATGCAAAAGTAAGCGCAGCTTTCATATCCATCTTAGCTTTGCCCTTCATGTTTGTATATCTAAAACTATGATACTCTTTTGCGCTTCCAAATTGTCTTTCTATTGTTTCTTTTCTTCTTGCGTATTCTTTCTTGCCTTGATTTGTATATCTATATTCTTCTGTTATGTCAAGGTAGTCTTGCCATATATGTCTTGTTATTACTTTTTGTTTGTTTTTACTATGTGTGCATCTATCTATGTTAGGACAGTTCTTGCAGTCGTTTATATCACTTTTATACTGTCTGTATCCTTCTCTATCTGTAGTTTTGTAATTTAAAAGTTTTCCTTGTGGACATATGTAGCAGTCATAATATTCGTCGTATATGTAGTCTCTTTTGTAGTATGGATTTTCTATTTGTAAGTTTCTCTTTTGTCTTGTATATGGAAATACTGGGAGTATTTTATCGTCTATTAATGTTTTTGCTATGGCTGGTATTTTGTAACCTGCATCCATAACTATCTTTTGGGGTTTCATCTTTTTTAGTTTTTCTTCATAGAATGGTAAAAATGTTGTGCTGTCATGTAAATTTCCTGGAAATGATTTGTATGCTAGTATCCAGCCGTTTTTATCGCATGATGTTTCTACGCAATAGGCGAATACTTCTTTATGTTCTCCTTTGTGAAAGAGGCCGCTTTCTGGATCTGTTGTTGACTGAACTATCGTTTGCCTCTCTTTATCTTCTTTCTCTTTTAAGGGCTTTTTTCCGTTTTCTTCTCTTTCTTGTGCTATTTCTTTGTCTAGCTGTGCTTGATATCTTCTTGCTTTTTTCTCTATTGTTACTTTTTTGTTTTTATGTCTGTTTGCATGTGCTTTAACATGTGTTGAGTCTACGAATTGAATCTTCTCATCCACAAAACCTTGTTCTAGTGCTTGGTTTAATATGTTTTGGAAGATGTTTTCAAATATGTCTGTATCTTTGAATCTTCTTCTATAGTTTTGGCTGAATGTTGTAAAGTGTGGAATCTTGTCGTAGAAGTCATATCCTAAAAACCATCTGTATGCAATGTTTACTTCTATCTCTTTTATTGTTTGCCTTATGCTTCTTATGTTGAATAGGTATTGTATGAATATTATCTTCATTAGCACTACTGGATCTATGCTTGGTCTTCCGTTATCTAATGAGTATTTATCTTCTACTAAATCATAGATAAAGTCAAAGTCTATATACTTATTGATCTTTCTTAGTATGTGTTCTTGTGGAACTAATTCTTCAACTGAAATTATTTGTGCTTGATCTGTTTTTGATTTACTATTTTTATGTAACATTTTATCACCTTCTATGTATTATATATACCCAATAGATGTGTATTTTAAGAGGTTTTCAAGTAAAAAAGTAGGCGTATTTTTATAAAAATACGCCTACTTTGTCAACAGTCTGAAACTAATCTCAATAAATTAGTTTTTCTTCTATATATATCCTTATATATTATTTGTCATATTGAAGTCTATATAAGTCGTAGTAAAGACCCTTCTTATCAAGAAGCTCTTGATGTGTACCCTCCTCTCTGATTGTACCGTTCTTAATAACTAGTATCTTATCAACGTGTTGTATAGTTGACAGCCTATGCGCTATGGCGATAGACGTTCTTCCCTTGATAAGTTTCTTCACTGCGTCTTGAATTAATAGCTCCGTCTCTGTATCAATGTTTGCTGTTGCCTCGTCAAGTACAAGTATCTTCGGTTCATAAACAAGTGTTCTTGCAAAACTTAATAGCTGCCTTTGGCCTGATGATAGTGTCGATGCCCTCTCCATAACGGGTTCATCGTATTTGCTTGGTAGTTTTTGTATAAATGAATCAGCGTTTACATACTTCGATATTTTAATAATCTCTTCGTCAGATATATCTTTATTCAGCTTGATATTGTCTCTTATAGTTCCCGAGAATAAAAATACGTCTTGAAGAACGACTCCAATGTTCTTCCTTAGATCTTCTTTTCTAACATCGTTTATGTTTATGCCGTCGATTAGTATCTCACCTTCATCTATCTCATAGAATCTTGTTAATAGTGATATGATAGACGTCTTACCCGAACCAGTTGGTCCAACAAGGGCAACCGATTCGCCTTTCTTAATCTTAAATGAGATGTTTTTAAGAACTGGCTCGCCTTCAATATAGCTGAAGCTAACGTTTCTAAACTCGATTTCACCTTGAATGTCATCAAATGGAAGTGGATTTTCAGGATTTTTAATTTCGCTATCATCATCAAGTATCGCAAAGACCCTCTCAGCTGAAACCATAGCCGACTGAGTGATGTTATACTTTTCAGTAAGGTCCATGATTGGCATAAAGAATTTCTTTAAATAATCAATGAAAAGGTATAGCATACCAAAATACATGGTCTCATTCAAAACTTCTTTCGCGCCGAAGTAGATAAGGCTCGCAATGGCTACGTTTCTAATGATGTCTATCGATGGTCTATATATTGAGAATATCTTTACCCTTCTAAGCATAGTGTTTCTATAGTCAGCATTTGCTTCATCAAACTCTCTATTAATTTTATTTTCTTTACCAAAGATATGGATTAGCCTCATGCCAGAGATGTTTTCACTAAGTTTTGAGTTTATTAGCGATAATTTCTTTCTCGATAGTGCAAGTATCTTTCTAATCTTGCCTCTAAAGAATATTGAAATCGCAAATATAAATGGCAGCGTAATAAAGCTTAGTAAGCTTAGCTTTAAGTCCATAGACAGCATAAAAATCATGATGCCCGCAAGCATGAAGATGTCTTTAAACAGTGTTATCATAACGTCTGAATACATTTCGCTGATTGCTTCAATATCATTAGTTAGCCTTGTGGTTAGTCTGCCTATTGCATTTCTATCGAAAAAGCTTAGAGACCTTGATATGATATGGTCATAAACTTCAGTTCTCATGCTATAAATCATCTTTTGCGATGCTATAGTGATGGACATCGTTTGTAAATAGTCAAGAACAAAAGTTAATATTATTGTTAGTAAAAAGTATAAGCTTAATTTGTTTATGGCTTTAAAGTCTTTGTCTCTATATGCCTTATACTCAGACATTGGCACTTCATAGACAGGGCTCTTTGTCTCGTCACCTGATTTATAAAGGTAAGCTCTGCCATCTTCTTCTTTTAGGTGATAGGCTCCTTTGTCTTCGTATTGAGCTTTTTCTTCCTTACTAAGATCAGTTTCTCTAATGAAGTAGTCTATGCCATCTTTCATATTATCCTTAGTATATTTGATACTCAAAGTGTGTTCATTAGCCGCTGGGTACTCATACATCTTGATGTTTTCGACTTGTATGTGCTCATCTATGGCAACCTTGATTAGATAAGGGCTTACAAGCGCTAATCCTGTTAACGCGACTATCATTAGGAAGGTTAATATAAGCTGGAATGTATATGGCCTTGCATATGAGAGCATCCTTCTAAAGGTGTTTTTAGAGTTTTTGCCTTGATAATTAATATCGTCTATGTTTCTTTCCATTACTCATCACCTCTATTTATCTTTTGCTCTAGTAATTGATCTTCATATAATTTATTGTATCTGCCGCCAAGTGAAACAAGCTCATCGTGTGTGCCTCTCTCAACTATGGCTCCGTCCTCAATAAATAGTATTTCATCAGCATCTTTTATAGTCGAAACTCTATGTGAAATAATGATTTTTGAAACATCCGCTTCGTCTGTGTTAAGATTTTTTAGTATCTCTTCTTCAGTTTGTGTATCTACAGCAGATAGAGAGTCGTCCATGATTAAAACGTTCTTTTCCTTTGCCAAGGCTCTCGCAATCGATACTCTTTGCTTTTGTCCGCCAGATAGCGTTACGCCTCTTTCGCCTAATATAGTGTCAAAACCATCTTTAAACTCTATAATGTCGTCGTAGACTCCAGCTATCTTCGCGTACTTTTCTATCATCTCGTCATCAAGCTTATGCTCGTAGTGAAACTCAATATTTTCCTTAACAGTTTTTGAGAATAAAAAGTCATCTTGCGGCACATAAGAGATATTTTCTCTTAAAGAATTAAGTGTTACGTCCTTAACGTCATGACCATCAACAAGTATCTCGCCCTCATTTATATCATAAAGTCTAAGAAGTACATTAACTATACTCGACTTGCCGCTACCAGTTCTGCCTAGTATGGCAAGTGTCTTACCTGGCTCTATCTTAAAGCTTATGTCTTTAAGTGCATATGGCAGCTCAGGTGCATATTTAAATGAAACGTTTTTAAATTCAATATTGCCTTTTATTTCGTCTAGCTCGATAGCTCCTTCTCTGTCGACAATTTCTGGCTCTGTCCTGAATATATTTGTCAGCCTATCCATGGACGCAGCACCTCTTTGCATGAAGACTATAACCATGCCAAGTGCTCTTGCTGGCCACATCATAAGTCCTAAGTAAGCATTGAATGCAATAAAGTCACCTAGAAGCATAGTGCCCGCCATAACTTCTTTTGCTCCGAAGAATAAAAGTAGCATATAACTAATATTGCTTAGTACATGAATGAATGGATTGAAAAAGCTTTGTAATTTTGCTAATTCAATATTTTTATCATAATAATTTTGATTTTCTTCTCTGAATAATTTTGCATTCTCTTCCTCTTGTCCAAAGGCTTTTATGATTCTGATCCCTGAGAAGTTTTCTTGAGCTCTGTCAGTGATAGTACCATATTGTGCTTGAACAGCTTTGAAGCGTGAATGAATAACACCACCAAACCTCATTACTATGAGTATAATTAGTGGTATAGTGAATAAAACTTTTGATGCAAACAAAACATTTGTTGTTTTTATCATCATAACAAGGTTTAGTATAAGTAAGAATGTTGAGTCAATGAACATGATGATGCCTTGACCCAGAGTCATCCTAACAGCGTTGATGTCGTTAGTTGCAAGACTCATTAAGTCACCTGTTTTGTGCGTATTAAAAAAATTTTGAGAAAGACTTGTCAATTTCCAAAAGAAATCCTTTCTCAAATCATAATCAACTCTCATCGAGTTACCAATAATAAAGTTTCTCCAAAAATATCTCGCAACAGCAACCATCAGTCCAGTTACTATGGTTAGTATAGCATACTTAGTCGCCGAAGCCATAGTTAGAACTCCCCTTTGATAGTCGTTTGCGAAGTACTTAAGTATTTGTGGTATATATAGCTGAACAACGTCTATGAACAGCAGGAAAAATATACCTAAGATATACTGCACTTTGTACTTTCTGAAATATTTTAAAAGAGGTTTTAAAGATTTAAACATAGTGCCCCCTCCTTTGTAAATCTTTCGTGTTCCTAAATATTGTATCACTCCTTGACAAAATAATCAAGGAGTGATTAAATGTTTTTTATTAATTATTACAAATGTATTGGATATGGCCTTCTCTTCTTATAAATATACAAGTACTTAAAGCCTTTTTCCTTAAGATACTTTTCTGCGTCCTTTATGCCATAAGCAAGGTCTTCAGCGTAGTGAGCGTCTGAACCAACTGTGACTAGCTCGCCTCCTAAGGACTTATACATATCAAGTATCTCGTCTTGCGGATGAAAGCTCTTCATATCATAGCGAAGTGCAGCTGTATTTATCTCAAGCGCCTTGCCCTTATCTACTAGGACTTTTAGTATCTCATAAACAAGCTCCTTAGCCGCATCAGAAAATTCATAGTCGATGTCTTTGAATTTGTAATATCTGTCGATAAAGTCTATGTGTGCGACTGAGTCGAAGCTGTCAAAGCGTTTCACTACTTCTAATAGCTCTGTATAGTAGCGCACTTGACCTCTTTCGTAATCACTTTCAAAGCTCTTCTCTCTAGAGAAAATCCTTTCGCCATCGATGCTGTGAATTGAGCATAATATGAAATCAAAAGGGTTTTTGCTTAGCTCATCATATTCATCAATTAAACCAAGTTGAAGACCAAACTCAGCTCCTTTTAAGACTTCTATCTCATTAATATATGTGTATTTTAATTTGTTTATCTCTTTTATATAGTCCTCAATATTAAAAAGGACGTTTTTACTTTTGTCTTGGTCAAGTGAAAGGTCTATGTGATCAGTAAAGCATATAGCTTTCAAACCCATCTTTATAGCCTCTTTGACCATGTCCTCCGGCGGGACCTTGCAGTCAACTGAAAAATTTGAATGCAAATGAAAATCGTACATCTATGCCTCCTATAAAAATTTATCTTTTAGATTGTTCCAGTAAATATTCTTCGAAAATACTATCCTATATATCTTCTTGTAGCTTAGGTTTATCTCTACGCTAGTGACGTTTTTGAAGATACGTTCTTCGCCATCGTTAAGAAGTATGATCTCTCCTTCATATCTCTTCTTTGGCTCAAATCTTATAATAAAGTTTGGTGGAACGATGATTGAGTTTTGTAAGGACCTAAAAGCTTTTGAGTTAATGGGTGCGAGCGGAGTCATTTGTATGCACTCAAGCTTTGGATGCACTACGCTACCTCTAACTGAGTAGTTATATGCAGTGCTGCCAGCTGGTGTTGAGACTATAAGCCCGTCGCCAAAAAATCTTTCCAAGTAATCAGAATTAATAAATACATCGAGTTCAACGGCCTTTGATTTGTTTGCTTTAACAACCATCTCATTAACTGAATATAGTTTTGACTCGCCGCCTTCGTAGTGAACGCTTGTCTCGATTAAGTGTAGTGACTCTTGTTTAAACTCACTCTTTATATAATTTTCGACAAATTTATCGACGTCATCAATAGAAAGCTCTTGAAAGAAACCTAAGTGACCTGTATTGAAGCCAACAAAAGGCACTTCGGGAAAATCATTTTCGTGAACGCTTCTTAAGAAGGATCCGTCTCCGCCTATAACGATGGAAAGTTCAGCCTCATTACTAAAGTCTCTCGTAGTAAGAAAGCCGCGTGCATCAAGCTTTTCTTCAAGCTCTAGCAAGATCTTTTTGCTAAGCTCGTCATCCTTTGCGAGTATATTTATAATTCTCTCACTCATTTCTTCACCTCTTATAATTATTAATTATACAACAAATAGAGTAATTTTTCAATGACTTAAGCCATCTACTTGTAAAAGCTAGAAAAATATATTATAATTTATTTAGGTGATAAAGTGATTAACGATGAATACAATGTAAGCTTTGTCGCTAAGAGATCTTATGATAAGATGAGTGAAATGATAGATGAATTCAAAATATCAAAAAGACTTTTTAGACGAAGCTACTTAAATAAAGATATATATGTAAATGAAGAATTTCGTCGCAAGGACCTGCCGATCATTAAGGGCGAGGTCTTAAGGATACATATGCCCGAAGAAGAGACTCAAGCTGATGACTTTAGCAGCGATATCGATATAGTTGACGAGACCATTGACTACATTGTCATCAACAAAGAAAAAAACATCCTCGTTCATGAGACGAAGAACAATCAAGGGAGTACCCTTTACAATGCCCTGATCAATTTATTTCAGTCGCGTGGTCTTAAGAGGCGCGTCCGCCTTGTTAATAGGCTTGACATGAACACGACGGGACTGATGGTGGTCGCTAAAAATCCATTTGCCCATTATAGTCTAATGCAGCAGATGGAAGATGGCAGCTTCAGAAAGAAGTATCACGCGGTAGTTGATGGATCTTTTCCTTATGATGAGATAGTTGTTGAGAAAAATATCAAGACCGATGAGAATGATCACATTAAGAAGATGATCTGTGACGATGGCGATGGTGATTACGCTAAAACCATATTCAAGAAAGTTATAAGCAGCGAAAAATACTCCATAGCCGAAGCGGAGCTCATTACTGGTAGGACACATCAGATAAGGCTGCACCTAGCTTACTTAGGCTTTCCTATAGTTGGCGACACGCTATATAATGACAAGACTTATGACGATGTAGATAGACAATTGCTTCACTCCTTTAAAATAAGCTTTAATGACCCGAGGACTAATGAGGAAAGGCATTATGAAGTGAGTGACCACGCTGATATAATAAATTTTTCTAAAAAAATTATCTAATTTCCTTGCATTTTAAATGCGTTTGCTATATAATATAGTTAAGATATCCTGTAGTGACCGCTTTTCATATTAATTTAACCGACAATAATAATATGGGACTGTGACGTTTTACAACTGATAATATGCCTTAAGTGGACATTAGATATTGTAGACAACGGACCCACCTCGTATATGCGGGGATAAATTACTTATGAAAAACGGCACATAATGGGATTACATATCAAAAGAGTCAAGCGATATTGCTCGACTCTTTCTTTGTATAGAGCCTTATCGATGGCTCTTATGTATAAGCGAAAGGCCCTCATAATGAGAGCCTTATCTTTTATCTATAGCATTTCTAAGAACGCTTCGATTCTTGTGTTTAATTGGCCCAAGTCTGATTTTGAATAATCAGTTTCTACTTGGATATAAGGAGTTTTCTTTTCTTTTGTGACAAAGTCTCTTATGGTCTTTGTTTCTACTTGGAATGGCGTACACGCTTGAAGCTGCATATCCACTACACCATCTACTTTGTAGTCCTCTATCATTCTTGATAATAGATTTAGTCTTGGTGTGTTAGGGCTAATGCATGCGCAGCCAATATTTAGATACTTCTTAGCAAGTGCATCATATATGTCTGGGTTCTCTAAGTCAACGTTTTCATCTATCGCCTTAGCTCCCCCACAATTTTCATAAGCAACTACAATTCCACCGTTATTTTCAACAGCTTCGATAACTTTTTCAGTCGCTCCACCTATTGGGCAGCCTGTTATAAGTATCCTCTTTTTGCCAGTGATGCGCTTGTTCTCACTTAGGACTTTTTCCTTAAGCTTTTTTAGTTCATCAGCCACTGCCTTCTTGTCGAATTCAAATTGCACTCCATTTAAGACGTGCCACAAGTCTAAACCCATGATAGGAAGTTCATCGGCTTTCATTATGCCATAAAAGTCTTTAACAGCACTTCTCTCAGCATTTTTGATTACAGTTGCTTCTCTAAGTTTTTCTTCTGTTATCTCTACACCAAACTCTTTTGATACGTAGTCAGCAAGTTTTTTTATTTCAGCCGTCCACAACTTAAGGCTCTCTTCGGATCTCTTTTGTGGTAGCTCCATTACATAAACGTTTTTAAACTCGCCTAAGTACTCATACATCTTCTTCTTGCCATCGCAAGTCGTTTCTCCAACTATAAGGTCTGAGAAATAGAAGAAGGGACACTTATCTGTAATAGCAAAGCCATAGCTTGCCTTGATAAGTGGGCAAAGGTTTGTCGGTAGATCTTTTTCAGCATCTTTGATAGTTTCATCAGATGTCGAACAAAGTGATACAGATGTCGCACCTGCTGCAAGAGCAATCTCTTGCGGGAAAAATGTGCAGAATATGCCTATGACTGGTATGTTTTTATCCTTAATCTCTTTAACTTTTAAAAATGATTCTCTTCTCTTATCTTTAAATTCATCAAAAATTTCAGGTAATTCTTTTCTAATGTTTATCACGATATTCTTCCTCTCTTTAGGTTATTATGTCTATATTTTACTTTGCTTCTTCTGGCTTGTCAAGTTCGAAGTTCCATCCAGTCTTAAGGTCAGCGTATCTAACAAAGATTGAAAGTACTGCGAATACTAATAGTATCATTGGGTACCAGATGTATGGAACTAACTCAACTGGTGATACTGCTCCTTCAGTAAAGCCTGAAGCGATAAGTATTTGTGCGCCATAAGGGATAAGACCTTGAGTTATACAGCTGAACATATCAAGAAGTGATGCTGTTCTTCTAGGGTCAACTTTGAATTTATTAGAAATTCTCTTAGCGATAGGACCGCAGATGATAATCGATACAGTATTGTTAGCAAGAGCAGCGTTTGAGATCATTGTTAATAATGCAGTAGATAGTTCTGCTGAGTTTTTACCCTTAGCCATTCTAGATATTCTAAGTACTAGCCATTCAATACCGCCGTTTGCTCTAACCATGGCAGCAAGACCACCAGTTAACATTGAAAGTAAGAAAATTTCAAATTGTCCTGAGAAGCCCGCAAAAATGTTTTGGCAAAGTTCAAGTCCATTGTATGAACCAGTCGCCATACCAACGCCACCTGCAAAAACGATACCTAGTGTTAATACAACGAATACGTTAACGCCACATAGAGCAGCTATTAAAACGAATAGATAAGGTAAGATTAGTACAAAATTGTAGCTTAAGTCATCAAAATGAACTGGTCCACTTGTTTTACCAACTATTAATAAAATAATAATTGTAACGATTGCAGCTGGTAATGCTACTTTGAAGTTTGCTCTAAACTTATCTTTCATGTTAACGTTTTGTGTTCTAGTTGCGGCGATAGTTGTATCAGAAATAATAGATAAGTTATCACCAAACATAGATCCACCTACTAGTGCACCTAAAACTAAAGCTACTGGTAGGCCTGCTTTTTGAGCGATACCTACAGCGATAGGACCAACTGTAACTATAGTTCCAACTGAAGTACCTGTTGCAATTGCTAAGAAGCAAGCGATTATGAATAAACCTGCTGTTATGAATTGAACTGGTATTATGCTTAGACCTAAGTTTACAACTGAGTCAACAGCGCCAGATGCTTTAGATAGTGTTGCGAATGCACCAGCTAAGATGTAGATTAAGCACATGATGATGATGTTGTCATCGCCACAGCCCTTAACGAATACATCAAATTTCGAGTCTATCGAACCCTTAAACATTATAAAGGCAACGATAGTACCAATAAGTACGGCGATAGGTGATGGTATTTGATAGAATGCCATTTCTACACCCATCTTGTCTAAAATGATTCCTGATAATAAGAAAAAACCTATAAATACTATGAAGGGTATCAGTGCCCATCCATTAGGTTTGATTGATGATTGTTCGTCCATCAAAAATTCCTCCTACTTTTTAATTTATATTTAATAACTCCTTAGCAGCTTTAACGGCTTCGATAGCGTCTATAGTGTATTTGTCGGCGCCAATCTTGTCCGCGAACGATTGAGAGATAGGTCCTCCGCCTATCATGACTTTATACTTATCTCTTAGGCCCCTGTCTTCAAGTATCTCAACAACCCTTCTCATATTTCTCATAGTTGTCGTCATAAGTGTTGACATGCAGATGATTTCTGCGCCATGTTCTTCGGCTGCGTCAACAAATTTATTAACTTCAACGTCTCTACCTAAGTCTATAACTTCAAAACCTTGTGTTTGGAACATTGTCTTAACTAAGTTTTTGCCAATGTCGTGTGTATCCCCTTCAACAACACCTATGACTATAGTGTGATTGTGTTCTAGCTCGTTTCTTTCAAGGTGTGGTCTTAATACATCAAGTGCATTGTTCATCGCATCAGAACAAAGTAATAGGTCTGTTACGAAATATTCCTCTTCTTGAAAAGCGTCCCCCGCCCTTTTCATTCCGGGAACTAAACCATTAACAATAGCATCAAGCGCATCATAACCTTCATCAAGGTAGTCTTGAGCGACCTTTGCAATTTTTTCATCTTCATACTCATAGACATAATCGTCTAGAATTTTGTAATACTCTTCTCTTGTCATATTTGCCTCCTATTTAAAATATGAGCAGTCGATAAAGACTTTTTGGTAGTTTTCATCATAACTTAGCTCCAAAAACTTTATCTTCTTGCTTAAACTTAAAAGATTTTCCCTCTTCTTCTTTGATAATACTACGCTGATCGCGCCATCAAGCGATGTATTTTTAAGATAAGAAATCTTTTCTTCCGCTATATTTGGTATAAAATACGTATCTACTAACATGTCCTTTGATAAGTGATAGCCAAATTGACCCGCGATGTATAAATCATCCACTTCCTCGGCCGTCATGCCAAGCTTGTTAAATAGTAAAACTATCCCTGACATGATTGCGCTCTTCGATAGCTGAATGTTTCTTATATCCTTTTTAGTGATATATACTTCGCCTAAATCGATAACGGTCTTGCCATCAATATCCTTTAAAAATGGTCTTCGCTTGTCATCTTCAGCAAGGTCTTCTAATTTAACAAGCCTACCTCTGTAGTCGATGAGGCCTATCTTTAAGGCTTCACGAATGACGGCCAAAACGCCCGAGCCGCAAATGGATTTTGCCTTTTCTTTACCAATTACGACGATGTTTTTAGTCCCACTATCAAGATCAAAGAAAACATTTTCAATCGCGCCAAGCTCAGCTCTTGAACCGAACTCTATGTTCATGCCTTCAAGCGCTGGTCCAGCGGCGCAGCTACTAGCGTAGTACTTATCTTTATACTTAAGCACTAGCTCTGTGTTTGTGCCTATGTCTATAAACATGATGTTTTTATCAATCTTCTCTATATCGATATGATTAACGCCGCTAAGTATGTCAGCGCCAACATATGATGAGATCGATGGTATAGTAAAGGCTTTAGTGTATTTACCAAGCTTCGTACCTATCTCTTTTGCATCTATCTCAAAGTTAAAGTAGCTGACTATCTTGTATGGTGCTATGCCAAGACTGGTCGGGTCGACTCCCATAAGTATATGCATCATAACTGAATTAGCTGAGAAGACGATTTCATATAAGCTGTCTATATCAAGCTTGTACTTTTTAAATATTTTTAATATGTTTTCTTCTATGGCCTTTGTGATTTGCTCTTGCATCTTATAAAGGTTTTCCTTTAGGTCGATGGCGGCACTCATCCTTGATAAAACGTCAAGGCCGAAGCTTATTTGTGGATTGACAAAGGATGCTCTTTCAATGACTTTGCCATGAGTAATATCAAGAACTGATATAGCAACGCTTGTAGTGCCTATATCAACAGCTGCGGCATATATCTTGTCATCATCTTTGTCGCGTATAGCAATCACTTCATCGTTTAAATATATCGCATGCTTCTCGCCCTTTGAAAAATTTGTATTTTTCAAAACATTGAAGAAAATCTGTCCAAAGACTTTCTCGTACTCGTCTTCCCATGAAGTGTCGGTGTCTCTACTATCTTCAAAGACATGAGTCTTCATAGTAAGCACCGAATCACTCGCATCAAAAGTATCTATATCTGATGTAAGAAGGTTTTCTGCCTTGCCCTCGTCGAAGAATTCAACGCTTATATCAGAAATAATCTTGTGCTCACATGAAAGAACCGTCTCTTCACTTGCTCCGTCCATGATTTTAACTTTACACTTTTTACAAGTGCCCATGCCATTGCACGGCGCTTCAATAAAGTAGCCGTTCTCCCTTAATACATCTAAAAGGATCTTCCCCTCATTCGCTGTAATTATATTGTCATCACTTAATATGTGAATCTTAGGCATCTTCTACTCCCTTTAGTATTGCTTTTACATTGTCAAGTGGTGAGCCCATGCCTAGCCCACAAGCTGGAGCTATGATGTCTACGCCGTCTTTGACTCTATTTTTAGCGACCTTTGAAATTTGTTCTGGTCTTTGATTTTCTATTAGATAAGTTGACACATTGCCCATGACAGGTTTGTGTATGTGTTTTTTAGCGTTCTTTAAGTTAACTATCGCATCAAATGAATAAGCATCTGCATGTATTTTTTCAACGACATCTATAACGCTCTTCATATCACCGCAGATGTGTATGATGATAGGCACGTCCTTATGTGCCTTAATCTTGTCAATGATGTAGTTAACATAATGAATTAGATACTCTTCAAAGTACTTTGGTCCAAGTATCTCAGCCGTACCGCTTGGGTCAGCAATAGCGATAAGGTCAGCGCCTGCATCTACTTCTTTTATCGCAAGCTCGGCTATCAGATCAGAAATATAATCCATAAAAGCTTCAAAAGCTTCTTTGTTCTTCTTAAGACCAACGTATACTTCCTTTGCATCGACAACGCTTGTCGCAACTGAGAATGGTCCTGTGATGTTGCCTATAACAGGTATCTCATCGTTCTTAAGTAATTTTATCGCGCCAAGTAAAGCCTCTTCCCTATCAAACTTAACTTTAACGCTTTTTAATTTATCTATATCGATCTTATCCATGGCGTACTCAACGATGTGTGCTTCCTCTTCATTAGTGCCGTAGACGCATTTAGCGCCAAGCATTTCTGATTCAACACTCATACAGAATGGCACAGCATAGTTCTCAAAGAGATTCTCTTCAACAACAAGTTTTGATAGCTTTGCCATCTCTTCTGCTTCTGAATTTGCTTTTGCAAAATCAATTCCATGCTTCTCTATAAGTTCAGTAACACATGGATTCATCATACCGCCTGGGCAAATAACAGCTGGTCTATCAGCCTTTTCGCCATTAAGTATCTTTAATAGTCTTTCTTTCTTATTCATAGTTCCCCCCTAATACTGTGATAAATTTCACATTGCCTTGAATCATAAAACATCTATTCGTAAAGAGTCTGTAAGATGAATTTATCAGCGCTTCTTGATAGCTCATCTCATCTGTCTCTACTTTGATTTCATTAAATAGTCCTAGGTCCGACAAGGCAAAGCCTAATTTCGGACATAAATGCACTTTAAAATTTGTAAACTCTAATATATCATTGATAAGTGGGAAGTAAAAATCATTAACTACTTCCTTAACAAGCTTCGGTCCAACTGTCTCAACGCTTAAAATGGGATCGGCTAGACTAATGAGCTTGACCTTATCTTCATCAAGCTTTAGTAATAGATCTAAAACGTTTCTTCTGTAGTAAACATATATTTTTTCTTTATTAAGCTTCTTTCTAAAGGCTAATAAAAACTTTGATATGTCAATAACTTGTGAAACAAATGACAAAAGACCGTTTAATTTAAAACAAATAGGAGCCTCCTCACCTGCAATAGCTTTTTCAAGGCAAATAAAGTGCTCCAAATTAAAATCAAAATCTTTTAAATTGTATAGTTCATCGATGCTGTCTAGCTCGATGAATCTTCTAAGATTAGCGTTTTTGTCAAGCATCATGCCAGCTAATTCGCCTTCCATAGTGCCTACGATTGGATAAAAAACTGTATAAAAACCAAGGCTCATTCTTTGAGCCACTTCTCTATATAGATCAGCGTCAGTAAATAAGTCTTCTTCATTAATATTCAAATTTAAATCTGTATACTCTTTTTCATTACTCGCAGTGCATGAGTATACTCTTAAGTCTCCTATCTTTTTCACGCTCTCACCATCATTCATTATATAATACTTGTAAGACTTAAGCAAATAGCCATGGCTATGGGGTATTCATAGAATTTATAGATAAAAAATGTGCATATAGCTTAGCTACACGCACATTAATTAAAAAATTTATTACTATTTTCGTAAGTTTATAAAAAAATATTATACTAATTGAACTTCGATGTATCTATAGGCATCTTGCCGTAGTATCTGCCCCACTTCATGAATGAATCGATGTTTTCGATTGGGCTGTTCTTTGGAATTTGACAGCCAGTGCATAGGATGAAGCCGCTTGGTGAATCCCACGCCTTTGATACGCATTTCTTTACTTCTTCTTTGATGATATCGTCGTTACCTAAGTAAATCGCATCAACCGGTGGCACGTTACCTGTGATAACTACCTTGTCGCCCATGATTTCTTTTGCTTCAGCGAGGTCTTCGCAGTTATCTATAGAGAAGTTGCCTACACCTGCACTAACAACATCTTCCCAGATGTCCTTGCTCTTGCCGCATATGTGTATAGTTGGAGCTCCGCCGCAATATTTTTTCACGTCTTCAACGTTTCTCTTGAAGTATGGTAGAGAAAACTCTCTGTATTGAGCAGGTCTAATCATGGATGTCGATGATACTGGGTCGCAGAAACCTGTTCCAAAACCAATCTTACCAAGTGCTTTGATGTACTCAGTATTATTTCTTGTGATTATATCCATAAGTCTGTGGAAAGCATCTTTCTTCTTAACTATCCATCTAAGCATGTTCTCAGTGCCTAGTACTGATGCAGCTACTGTAAATGGTGCAGTCATCGATGCACCTATGTCTGCTACATCGCCTAGTTCGTCTCTAATCTTTTCAAGCGCTTCAAGAAGTACGTGTAGATGACCATCCTTCCATGGATCAACAAGCTCAAGCTTATCGATATCTTCTTCTGTCTTAACAACCGGCTCTCTTAAGTTTGAGATATTGTCATCAGGGTAGTTCATTACTGAGCCCATGGCCTCAGCCATACCTCTTAATGTTGTTGACACACAGATATTGTCATGGTGAAAGCGATTGAATAGAGCGATTTCAGTCTCTGTAATTACATCAGATGATGTGTAATAATCGTTTGTCTTTTTACCTATATACCATGCCATAGTTACCCCCATATCTGGCACTACAGGTAATCTGTCAATAGGCTCGCCCTTTGAAAAGGCAGTCATCCTTTCTTTTGGTGTCATTTCGTCTTCAAAATACATTTAACCATCTCCTATTTGTATATACTGTTAAAATCTTCTAAGCTTTGTAATAATTTATTTTTAATCTGATTGATTCTCTCAACTTTAATGCTTCCATCAAGAGCTTCTCTAACAGGAATTACGTTGTAGTGGTCCCTGCCGTTAGTCCTGTATTTGTCAACCCAAAGTGGATGCGCTTCGAATTTCTCTACAACTACGCCATTTGGCGTCTTTTGTAAGATGACTTCCATCATTAATTCGTTCTCGCTATAGCGATTCGGCATAAACTCACGTCTTTGATTTGAGACAAAATTGGCCATAGAGTAGCAAACATAAGTCTTCTTGCCGCCCGACTCAATCACATCGCACTTTTGTATAACGTGTGGATGCGAGCCGAAGATTATGTCTACGCCTAGCTCGTTAAGCTTCTTCGCAGTATTTTCTTGCGCCTTGTTTGGCTTTAGCTGGTACTCAACGCCCCAGTGCATGTAGACAAGCTTTACATCTACATCATTGGCATCCATATACTCGACATCTTTTTTAATCTTGTCCATATCGATGAAGTTTACCGCATAAGCTTTGTCAGTACCCTTCACGTGGCTATCAAAACCGTTGATGGAGTAAGTGTAGGCCGATATGCCAAACTTAATACCATTGACTTCCTTAATAAGCGGCATGTTATTTGCGTCTTTATATGTGCCGACATTGTCCATGCCATAGCTCTTAATTGTGTCTATGGTCTTGTCTATACCCTTGAAGCCCTTATCAAAGGCGTGGTTATTCGCAGTCGCAATCACGTCGAAGCCGCTGTTTTTAATAGCTTCAACAGACGATTCGGGCGAAGAAAACGTTGGATAGCCAGTGTATTGACCGTTGCATGAAACAGTTGTTTCGTAATTAATCATAGCAAGATCTGCTTCTTTAAAAAACGGCAAATATTTAAAATATTCGTCAAATTTGTATCCGTCGTTGTACTTTGCTCCTTTTAATTGCGGTCCATGCGTCATAAAGTCGCCTGCAGCGAATATCCTTACTCTGCTTTTTCTAAGCTTTTCAAGCTCGGCTCTATACTTTTCGAGCGCGTCCTCTCTTGCTTCTAGCTCTATTTTATAAGTAAAAGTATTGATACTTTCCTTTAATATATTATTTACATCTATGTCCTTTGTTGGACCGAATAATAAATTTGCAATACAAAAAAGACCTAGTACTATATTTTTAAATATCATATCACGACCTCCTCTTCATTACATCTTCCACAAGCATGAATAACCCAAGTGATAAAAATATATCGCCTATGCTAATAACAGTGTTAAAACTAGTGAACTTGCCTATAGGAATAGTGTCCGCCAATACATTAAAAGTCTTCCCGCTGATGGCAAGTGTATGTGTCATCGAAAGTGAGTTCTCTAAAGCGGCCAGCTCATGAACTGAGCCGTTATATACAAGTGCTTCCTTCACAACTGGCATAAAGCCAGCGTAATTAATCATCGCCATTAGGTTTAAAGCTAGGCCCAAGGCAATGATGTTAAAGGCAAAGTACTTATTATTTGCAATAGAAAAGAATATCATCACAAAAAATGTAAATAGATTAAGATATGGGTAAACCATCATCAGCTCTCGTCTGTGAGCAAGATTAAATCTTGTGATGTAGACAAGTACAGCTATATTTAATAGCGCTGTTATTACTAAGAACCATGTATATCTTAAGTTCATCTTAAATAAATTTTTGATTCGTCCGCCATTGATTAATGAGATTATGATGGCAAATATAATTACAAATAAAGCCATATTATGCCTCAGCTTTCTCTTGGGCAATGAGCCTATTGATTTCAAAATTAAGTCTATCTCTTATGTATATAGCATAGAGCTTCTTCTCGTTTACTTTTGTGTAGTAAATGCTAAATAGCATAGCTATGACCACAGCACTTAAAGCGAAGGCGAAAAAAGTTTTTAGTGTAACGCCAAATATCTTTTCTATGTCAAAGTACTTTAAGGACTTCGCACTTAAAAAGAAGGTCACGAACGATATCGCCACAGGCAAAAGTATCCTCGATAGCGGTGCGACAAAGCTTCTAAAATCAACTGCTTTGTACTTTGTCTCTAAGTAGACACTTATCTTAGCCGTACTTAGGTTTAGTGACTTAAGCAAGTCGTCATCATATACGAAGACGTCGTTCACTATCTCATCAAGTGCCTCTTCTTTGACCTTGCCATATATCTTTGTCTTCAAAGAACCATCGCTTTTCCAAAACAAAGTTCTTATTTCTTCTTCAAATTCTTTTTTATATTTTTCAATGCAATCTTTTGTCTGCATATTTATCTCCTCACAATATCATTATTATTATATCATATAATTGAGCCTTTACTATTAAAGATTAGTCTATACTAAGACCCTTTACTATTGACATTATTTATATTATAGCATAAAAAAACTGAACTATCTACTAGCTCAGTCTTAATATGATATTTACTTATATAAATCTTCTCCACTTTTCACCAAGTATTTCGTTCGCGCTGCTTGTTACTACAAAGGCTGTTGGATCTGCGTCGTTAACGAACTCCTTTAGTCTAATGTACTCACGAGTCGAAACTGCTGTTTGAATCAAAACATTATCCTTCTTTGAGTAAGCGCCCTTATACGGAATAAGGTTTGCGGATCTATCAAGGTCTTCTATGATAAACTTTGATACAAGGTCGACCTCTTTAGTATTGATGTAGCAAAGCTTACTTGTGTTAAGACCGCTTATAGTGATGCTTACAACAGCGCCATTGATTATAACGCCCATAACTGAATATAAAAATATATTCATACCAAAAGCAGATCCAGCAAATATACTAACAACAAGGTCTGCAATAACACAGCCTATACCTAAATCAAGACCCAAGTACTTTTGCATAATCTTGGCGATGATATCTGTTCCGCCTGTCGATGTATATTGATTAAGCACCATACCAACGCCTATGCCTTGAATAATCATGCCTAGAGTGATTATTAAGAACAAGTCATCTGATAATGGCTTTGGATTTGGAAATATTATTTCAAATAGCCATACTAAACCTGATAAAGCAAGTGTCACGACTATAGTCCTAGTACCAAAGTCCTTACCTATAAATATAAAGCCCATAATAAATAGAATGATGTTTACTAAGATAAATAGTGGTCCAACGCCTAGTGGTATGTAGTGACTTAGGACGATGGCTATACCTGAGGCGCCTCCTGATGTTAAATTGGATGGAACCAAGAAGAAATGTATAGCACTGGCAACAAGTGTTATGCCGATGATGATGAGCGCTATCTCCTTCCAATTGTACTTATGTTTTATCTTATCCTTATTTAAATTTTGTACTTCATTAGTTATGTTCATAGTTTACCCCTTTTCTATAAATATTTTCTATAATAAATTTACAAAATATGAAATTAATTATACCACAAGAATCGCTTTGGTTCAAGCATTTTTACGTCTATTTACTATAATATTTATATGGATTCACCCATAAGCTTTTCTTTACAAAAAAATATATTTGATATATAATATATTTACATAAAGTTCTTAAATTAATTATATTGAAAGGAGAGGTATTATGAAATTAAAAGACGCAAGAACATCTAACAATCTTATGAAGGCTTTCATCAATGAATGCCAAGCATCAATGAGGTACTCTTACTATGCTAAACAAGCCAAAGAAGATGGATATGTTCAAATACAAAAAATCTTCGAAGAAACATCTCAAAATGAGGCTGAGCATGCTAAGAGATTCTACAAATTCTTAAGGGATGAAATGCAAGGTGAAGAAATCAAAATCACTAATACATACCCTGTAGTTTTTGATAAAACATTAGAAAACTTAAAGGCAGCTGCAGAAGATGAAAACTATGAAGCGACAAAACTTTACCCAGACTTTTCTAAAGAAGCAGAAAAAGAAGGTTTTAAGGAAATAGCTAAAGTTTTCCAAGAAATATCAGAAGTTGAAATGGCTCATCACAATAGATACAAAAAACTTGTTGAAAATATTGAAGCAGGTAAAGTATTTAAGAGAGATGAAGTTTATATTTGGAAATGTTTAAACTGCGGTTACCTGCATGAAGGCAAAACACCACCAAAGAAATGTCCTGCATGTGATCACCCAATGGACTTCTTCGAAATCTTCGTAGAAAATTATTAAAATTTACTTAAAAAAATATGATGTAGATCTACTTGGTCTACATCATATTTTTTATGCGTTAAGTATTTATTTGCATTAATTTTTTTGATTTGCTCTAATTTTTTAATCGTGCTAATATTTTTGCTTCGATCCGATTTTCTATTTGCAATTTTATTCTGTTCTAAATTTTCTTTTCAACCCATTTGCCTTGCTTAAATCTTATACTCATAAAGATTAATCTTGAGAATTGGTCTGAGAAAACGCCCAGCCATATACCCACAAGGCCAAGGTGAAATACATTAACTAAGACATAAGTAACTAATGTACGTATGATACTAACACTTACTATGGATGCGATAAGTGTGTACTTCACATCGCCCGCCGCTCTTAAGCAGCCGCCATAAATGATTTGCGAGATTTGGCAAATGACTATGACTGTTATGAAGCGACCAATCATTACGCCGTAATTAATAACTGCTTCGTCTTGGAAGAAGGCGCCAAAAATGTATTTGCCGAAGAACAACAATATCGCGGATAAAACTAATGATATAACGAAGCCAACCTTTTGACAAGTCTTGCCGTAAGTCACAGCGTCGTCATACTTCTTCGCGCCAAGTGCCTCGCCTGATAATGCAACGGCTGCGACCTGCATACCATCAGCAAAGGCAAAGCCTATGCTTAGTACATTCATACCGACATTATGTGCCGCGAACTGATCAGTTCCTAATGACGCCGCCATAAGCGCTGTAGTTAAGAATCCAATTCTCATTGCAAGGTTCTCAACAAACATATTTAGTCCAAGCTTCATTATGCTTTCAAAGGAATCTAAGCTTGGTTTGATTTTATATTTAATTATGAAAGGTATTCTTACATATGAATCCGCCTTGAATAAAGACCTAATACTCATAACGCTCGCAACAAAGGTGCCAAGCACAGTCGCTATCGCCGCTCCTCTTACGCCCATAGCTGGAAAACCAAGTTTACCATTAATAAGTATGTAGTTAAAGCAAATATTTACTATACTTGATACTAAATTTGTTGTGAAGGCAATCTTGGTGTTACCGCTACCTCTTTGAGCCGCGTTTATAACTATGCTTATGATGTTAAAAATGCAAAATCCCATGATGATGTTGAAGTACTCTATAGCATAATCATGTGTATCTGACTTACTTCCAGCTAGCTTAAGTATTTGCTCTGAAAATGTCACCATCACTGTCGATATTATTACACATAAAATTATGGCAACGACAAAGGCAGTCACTAAGACTTCGTTCGCTGAACGTCTGTCCTCCTCGCCTTTTCTCCTCGCGACAAGGGCTGAGACAGCTATACTTATCGAGAAGAATATAGCGAGGCCTATAAACTTAGGCTGCGTCGTTAAGCCAACAGCCGAGATCGCATAAGTACCTAGGTTTGATACCATGTAAGTATCGATGATGCCCGCTAGGGCTATGAATACACTCTCAAGTACCGATGGCCACGCGACTTTAAAAACTCTTTTCAAAAATTCTTTATCTTGCAATTAATCACTTCCATATCTCTTTCATATCTATATCTCTTGTAAAAACATTTTAAACTATTATAACACATTTTTTACACTCATTCAAGGCAATGGGAATATTTATTTAGATAAGCGAAAGATTGCTCTCGTGCAGCTTGCTAAAAGAGCTACACGGCTTGTCACTTGTAATTTACTTTTACTTTGTATATCACTTTCATCACAAATAAAAAGCAAGCCCAAGCTAATGGACTTGCCTTATATAATTTTCTTATACTGTATATTGATTTTATATATCGATAATCTTAATGCCTGTCTCATCATCGATTTTTCTTTGATAAGCGTTTTCGCACTCATCGATGCGTAGCTCGCATGTGCCGCTTATGATGCACTTATTTAGATGACCACCGACAGTTATGCCAGCGCCTTGTGCTAGACCATCTGAAATCATTATGTGAAGGTGTATATACGCATCGCCCGCGTCTTGAGTGATATTGCCAATTAAAGAAAGAATTTCAAATTCGCCTTCGTATTTATTTTTGATATACTCTCTATTCTTAACGCTATAAACACCAAGCTCTACTTCTGATGAGGCGCCTATACCTGTTATAGTTCCCGCCTTTATATCAGTATCTTTGATAAACTCATTTAGCTTATCTAAAACTTCTTCGCCTCTATCGATTCTAACGATATATGATGCGCCGTCTTTGATGTATCTCATAAATTCCTCCTAATAGTAGCTTTTTATTTCACTATATAATTGTTTTTCAAAGAATGGATATACTTCTTTGCCTTTCTTCTCGTCTGCCGGCATGTAGAAGTTTGACAACATTTCCTTGAAATCATCATTTGTAAGTCTGTCTTCAGAATAGAATTCGTAGTAGTTCATAACTGGTCCAGTTCCCACAAAATATTTACCATCCAGTCTATATATAGCTTTCATGAATGAGAAGCTACCTGAACCTACTTCTAAGAATGAGCCTTCTGGTTTACCCACAGTGTTTGATCCAATCCTTTGTATGTCAGCAATGTTTGCTGTGTCTCTATCTGATGCTGATATCTCATATTCATTGTTGACTTCATCTTTATTGAATGCTATGAAGATGTTTTCCATCTCTCCACCGATAACACTAAGTCTGTCATTGTCTTCGTCAGATGTTGTTTCATCTCTAAGCTCCTTAATGCTTACCTCTATAAAGAAGTCAAGCATATCATCGAAGTCCTTTAGCCTAGCCTTTTGATCATTGTTAAGTAAGGAGTACTTTTCATCTGCATCCATTGTCTTTTCTACTAAGTACTTAACTCTTCTATATAAGTTAACATTCGGTTCAACGTAGTGCTTTATGATACTAGGCTCGCTGCCACCCATTTCCGCGCCATATTGCTTTGCGTATAAAATTGTGTCGTGCTTTAATTGTGCCCACGATGCAAGCGCAGTGTTTAAGTCCTTGTACTTCCACTTCTCACTTCTCATAAAGTCAGGGTAACCTTCGCCATATTCCTCATTAAAGGCCTTTAGAACCCACAGCCATGTTCTATAGATGTTTGCCTTTTCTTCTTCATCTGTTCTTGCGTCAACCATTGCCTTTGTTTCTTCGTACTTTTCTTCAAACTTATCCCATTTCAAATTGTCTTCATTAGTAAGAGTAAGTCTCTCAGCAAGGCTATTGCCAAGAAGTGCCATAAGGTCAACACCTGAAGCAACTGGTCTCTTGCTCATACGATCAGTGTCGACTAAGTTTTGTAGCCATGTATTATCAACAACAGCTCTTTGTGGCAAGAAAGCAAAAACTTTTCCTGAGTCTGGCTTAATCTTAGGTCCTTCTTTTTGACTAATCATGTCCGCAACGTGATTTATGACCTTTTCATCAAGTATGGCTTCAACTGTATTTTCCTTAGTCGCTTCACTAATGCTCTTGTATAGGTCAATAGGAGTGATGTCTTCAGTGTTTTCAACTAAGAAGCTAATTGGCTTATATATGTCTTGCCATAATTTAAAACTTGTCTCGTCCTTAAGCATATGTCTTGAGACAAGTATCGCTTGCTTAAGAGCATCTAGATTTATTGATCTATCTGAATTTTCTAAGCGAACTAGCTCTTGTGAATAAAGCATATTTACTTTGAAGTACTTCTTTAAGTTTTCGTTCTTAGTGTAATTGCCACGCACCTTAAATTGTGAGTAATCAATGTCATTGCCTGTTATGTTCGATACAGCATTTCCTTCTGATTTGATATTCTTAAGCTCATCATCAGCTAAGGCCCTTACTTCACTAGGCACTTCTCCATCGTAGTTTGCTTCAAGCAAGTCAACCGCACATAAGAATAGCGCTGCATTTCTCATAAGGACGTCTTTTTCATCGCCCTTTGCTTCTTTGTAATCAAGAAGAGCGTTGTCCAAGCAATTCTTTGATAGAGCCATAAGCTTTTGCTTCAATGAATTTTGTTCCATTTCCTCCATCATACCAAGGTAGATGATGTGGTATAGGTGCACAACCGAATCAGTAGTAACGAATGAGTTCCTTCCAAGGTATTGATTGTTTTCATATATTCCGAACGGCTGCTTCATAACACTGTAGTCAACTTTGAAATAACCAGAGTTCTTAATCTCTTGAACTGTTTTTTCAATGCTTTCAGGATCATCGTAGGGGTCAAAGCCATATACCTCGCTAGAGTCCTTTACATCGTAAGGTTTAACATTTGCTTCAATCTCAATGTCTTCAAAGTCCTTTACTTCTTCAACATCCAATAGCTTTTCCGCATCATAGCCAAGCAAAGCATTTAAGCCCGCTTCGCCTACTTCATTTTTTTCTTCTTTACTAGTCTCTTTACCTTCTTCTTTTTTATTATCGTCTCCGCCCATCTTATTAAATGGCAAAGAGCATGCGCTTAAGCTCATCACCAACACTAAAATTATTGCTAATAATCTCTTTTTCATTTTAGATCAATACCCTCCTTTGAAAAATTAATTTCCTTCATTATATTTATACCCTCTATATATAGTTTTTTGTCCTTCAATAATTTTGTCGGGCGAAAATCTATTTTTCTAGTCGCGATACGCTCAATAAGCATATCATACTGCTTATAGACACCGATTGAGTAAACCCCTTTATATTTCTCAATCGAAACGACTTCATCAAAACCATCGCCATCAATATCAAAAAGAATAAAATCATACATAGGATTAATGAGCCTCGAGCAGCGAAACTTTGGCTTCAAATCCAAGTCAACTACTTTGTATAAAAACACGCGCTTCGACGGCGTCCTGTGCCACGGGGCTATCGAGTAAACGCCAAAGGCGATGTCAAAATTGTTCTCGTCGTTGACTCTGCCTAGGTCCACCTTATAGATGTTTAGCTTGTACTTGCCCTCAAAAGTCTTCGTCTTAGATCTGCCATCTTTAGTAAAAGTGACTTTATTATAAAACCTTGCAAATATTGGCTTAGATAAAGTCATCTCTACTTCGCCAAGCTCCTCGTCTATAACAGTGTAGCTATGAGTTGTCTCTATGCGTGATATGGCTAGAAACACTAGCAATAGTACAATCGCTAGCGCAAGTGATTTCTTCTTCATTATTTATTTAGGTCTACAAAATGAACTTCGTAGCCCATATTTTTTAACATCTTAAACAAATCTTCAGTCTTGAAGAAAAGCGTCTGTGTATTAATATTTGGGTGAAAAGTCATTATCTCTTCTTTTAATATAGCGTTGTCAAAGTAGAATTGAACTTCTTTTTCCTCGTCGTTAACTAGGCCAAATGGCGAGACAACCCCCGCTTCATTGCCAAGCTTATTAAATAAAGTCTCTTCCGACGCCATCTTTACTCTTTTTTCACCGACAAGCTCCGCAAATTCCTTCATGTCAAGTCTGTCCTTGTCGTCCATGACAAGCATGTAGAAGCGTCTCTTCTTTTGATCCGTCATAAACATAGTTTTAGTCCTGCATCCAATTTTGCCCTCAATAAACTTGTCAGCGTCTTCAGTCGTTACTGCTGGTGGATGCTTAACAATCTCATAAACAACGCCATTGTCCTCAAGAAGCTTAATTGCGTCTTCGTATTTGTTCTTCATATCATCCCCTCCATTATACTTACATTTTATCACAATCAAGCGCAAAAATCAATTAACAAAGTTTAAGTCTTTAAATTTAGTCTTGATATGTGCTATAATATATGAAAGGATGGTGACAAGATGAAGAACAAAATTAAATTATTTTTCTATAACAACAGACGGTGGATATACTGTCTTGAATATATATTTTATTCAATAATTCTGCTTGCGATAGTAACTTACATAGACAGCAGCTACTCAGGCCTTACACAACACATACCACGCGTGATGCTATCGAGCGTCGAGCTTGCAAAGACAGTGCTTTCATCACTTGTTTCTGCTCTGTTAACAATAACTACTTTTACATTCTCGACCATACTAGCAGTTTTCACTCTATATCATAACTCTTTCACACCGAGGAGCGTTGAAAACTTTTTAGATAAGAAAATCACAATGAAGGTCTTAGGTATATTCATAGGCGGCTTCGTCTACTGCCTTGTGAGCCTTAACTTTATGAAGGCCGGTCAAGATCAAAGACTTGTTATTGCCGGTACCATAGGCGTCATCTACGCTATATGGGGTGCGATCTACTTCGTTATCTTCGTGCAAAACGTTTTATCAGGCGTTAACTATGCCAATCTACTTGAAGATATCGCAGATAAAACTGATAAACTTATTGAGAAAGAGCTTGAAGATCGTGATTTTGAACTGCTTGATAAAGAAGAGTGGACTATGAAGGATAAAAGGCTTGCCGCTCACAAATCAGGCTACCTAGAAATTATTGACATAGATAAGATTAAAAAACTAATTGAAGACGAGGACATAGTCTTCACTATAGAAGCATCAAAAGGCGATTTCGTTGCTCAAAACGAAACGCTTGGCTACTTTAGTCATGATAGCTTGGATGATAAAACTCTAGAAAAAATTCAAAAGCAATTTATTTTTAGCGAAAGAAGAATCGCCGAAGAAGATTATAAGGAAGGCATTAGAAAGATAGTAGAGATAGCAACGCGTGCTCTATCACCTGGTACAAACGATCCAAACACAGCTATACACTGCATAAGAAAGCTGTCGATACTTTTATCTCATCTTGCTAAAGTCAACTCGAACCACCACTACATCAAAACCGATGGCAAGGCAAGGATATACTACACAAGTAAATCCTTCAAGGAGCTACTTATCGAGCATACTCATCCCTTGTTCACTTATGGCGATAGTGATGCGAGCGTTTTAAGAGCCATATTCAAAGGCTTACTTGTCATCAAAGTAGCTGCTAGCGATAAGAATAAAAAGGTCGTTATGGATTTAGCCGAGGACCTATATCAATCAGCAGTCGATAATTTCAAAAGAGAAAGTGATTTAAGTCTCTTCATGGAAGTTTATCAAGAGATAATGACTGAATCAAAGGAAGAAAAAGAAATAGAGAAAGAAGAAAAAGAAAAAGAGCTACAAGAGCTCATAGAAGATAAATAGTGAATATAATCAATACATGAGGCTAGTCAAAATTATGACTAGCCTCTTACTTATTACTTCGTATTAAAATTTCTAATTATAGTCACTCGCCTATTGACCTCGTCCCAAAGAATGTCTTTGCGGTCCTTAAGGCCAAGTGCCCTTACGATGTTCGCTATAGGAAGCATGATTCTGTTCTTACGCATCTCAGGCTTAACATCGCTTGTGTATTTAATGCCATTGACAATGATAAAATTGCTATCGACAGGTATTTCTACTCTTAGACCAATGTCCATGATGACAGCCGTTCTCGTCTCACTTAGCCAAGCTACTTTGTAGCCCAAAGCTTCAGCTACGTATCTTAGTGGAAGCATTGTTCTGCCGCCCTTGATATATGGCTTTGTGTCCATTGCTTTAAGAGTGCGAACGCCATTATTCACTTTGTCAAGCATTTCAGAGCCTATAGTGATCAAAACTTTTGACTCTTTTTGCTTTTCTTCTTTATCCTTGTCAATAGTTTTGACCTCATCTTCATTATTTTCTTCTTCATGATAATAGTCTCTTCTATGTCTTCTCTTTTGATCTTCTCTTTCAGCTTTATCATATATTTCAGGCTCGATATATGGAGCAATTTCTCTAAATATAGGGAAAATGCTTACCTCGCCATCCGGCATAATGAATTGGCCCTTAGTAATAGGAAGCAATTTGCCACTTGCATCGCTAACACTAAGGCTCACAAGTTCATATCCGTAATTTGCTATGGCACGAACAGTAACTTTGTCGCCCGCTTTTGCTTCACTTGGATCAATAATCACCTCTCCATATGGTGATGGAGTGATGTTTATAGTGTGTTTTTGATTTGGTTTATCTGGATTTGGTTTGTCTTGCCAAATGGCTTTTATAATAGTTGCTTCATCTATTTTAATTGATTCTTGTGGCTTATATTCTTTGTTATCTATTTGCCATGCCTTAAACACTTGTTCATCAGGTGCAGTAAAATCACAAGTAGGAAGAACATATTCTGTTCCTTTTTCTACACTTTCTTCTTTAGTCTCATTTGTACCATTGTTTGCTACTAAAGTCACTTTGATAGTTTCAATAGGCTTATCTCGCCAAGTTGCTGTTATTTCTGTATCTTCATTAATTGTTATTACATCACCGACAGCTTTTTCTTTACCATTAACGTTCCAAGCTTTAAACTCTTTATTTTCTGGTGCTTCAAATATACATTCAGGTAGTTTGTATGTCGAGCCTTTAACAAAATCTATTTGATTCATCGAGCCTTTACCTTCACCTGAATCAAAGCTTACACTTACCATAATATCTTTCCATAGAGCTGTTATTTCTGTGTCAGCGTCAATAGTAATTTCTTCACCGACAGCTTTTTCTTTACCATTAACGCTCCAAGCTTTAAATTCTTTATTAGCTGGCGCCTCAAATGTACATTTAGGTAAATTATATGTCGAGCCTTTAACAAACTCTTCTGCTTCCATTGTGCCTTTACCTTCACCTGCATCAAAGCTTACTTCGTACTTTACTTTTTCTCTATTGACTATTAAAGTATATTCACTTGTATTCTTTTCATCTTCTGAAGTTACTGTAATTTTAAAAATATTTTCCCCATCATTTAATTCAAGCTTTTCTGTTTTATATCCATTACTTTCTTCAACTAAAACAATAGCCTTATCATTTAATGTAGCAGATATAGTTTGCTTGCTTTCACCAAATTGGAAGTATACATATGCCTCACTATAATCATCACTTAAATCTACCGAATAAGTTTTTTGCTCCTTATTAAATACTAGTTTTGATTTTTGATTTTTCCAAACCTCATCTTCTAAGCCATATAGTATTATATTTCTAAGATTACTATCACTAACTTCGCTATCTTTAAAAATTGGCTTAACTGTGAGATTATGATTTGCCATCCTTAATTCAGTAGGCGTTTTATTTGGCTCCTTTATAATATCGTTACCTTGTTCTAATTCTATAATTTTGTCGTCTTCAACTTTGACCCATTTATCAAACACCTTGCCGCGCAAAAAACTTTTAATTGCAGTAATAGTTACCATGTCGCCTTCATACGCTTCGTAAAACTCCGCTGAACCACTAGTTACACTTAACTTATGAATATTTCCAACACCAGGTTTATTTATACTGACTCTATATTCAGAGTAAACATCTTTGTTAACTGTAACAGATAGTACTGATGTTCCTGGTAGGATTGTTACAATATCTCCGTTATCATTAGCGTCAATATTATATATATCTCCATTGCATATTGCTTTTAATTCTTGTTCATCTGAATTCTTTTTTATACTGAATTGAATCTTTTCATATTTAGGATCCAAAGATAATTTATAATTTTTTATGTCAGAATTAAATTCAGTGATAAATTCCTTTTGCCCTTCTCCCTCGATATATACAACTGCAGTAAGTCTAACCTCTTCCCATTTATTACCGTCATACACCCTAGCACGTATATCTTTTATTTTATTTGTTTCAAGCTCTGCTTCTGCTTTAACTACTCCTAAATTCATAGGCAAAATACCTATAAATAAAACTAAAATCATTAGCATCGAAATAATTCTTCTAAGCTCCTTCATTATATCCCCCTCCATAAAATTACTATGCCTTTGGCAATCAAAACCATAAGCATTAAAAAAAGTGCTACTTGCAAGCTTCGCAATAGCACTAAAATAAACCCACCTTTGAGTGGATTGCATCCTTATTGAATTGAGCTCTGTCTAATAACATATTAAAGCCTCTCGTCAACTATATTCTATACTTTAATAATATAACATATAGCTCTTTATGTCAATATCTTTTCGCTAAATTAGATAAATTTATTTTATCCATATAAATATCACTCATAATATATTCTCATAAAAACATAATCATTTTCGACAGTATCCGACATTTTAAAGCCAAGTTTCGTCCAAAATTTTTGTGCTCGTTTATTATTTACGTGCACAGGCAATGACACTCTCTTCGCATTAAACTCGCGCTTAAAATAATCAAGACATAAGCTTGCTGCCTCACTTCCATAGCCTCTGCCTCTATGCGCCTCATCAATTACAAAATTTATTATTTGATAATTGTCTTCGCCGTAATAAATCGAAATAAAGCCAATCACTTGTCCATCCCTATTTATGGCAAAGCATTCGCTCTCATCTTTATATAAATAGGCTTCAGCAATTGAGTAGACAACATCATCAACATAATCATTGTTTTCAACAGAAGATTTTATTTGTACACAAGAAGAAAAATTGTCTTCGTTAATTAATTCAAGTTTTAACATCCTTCCCTCCTTTAAATATATTAATAGCCCACAAGCACTTAAACTAAGAAGCACAGCCTGTGAGTCTAATAAAGTAAATTGTATTCGTCATCTCGTGCGAGTAAAAATCTAAATCTATTCGCGTTATTTATTTTTTGAATAGTGTGAACTAAGCAAAGCTGTTACTATAGTGCCTAGGATAATGCTTAACAATACAAGCAATATAGCTGCACCTTCTTTGATAATCTCTTTGAATATCAATATCGATTCAGCTAATAGTAAAAAGCCTAGTAATAGTAATGATAGTCCAGTCACTTTAGCTAAATTATCTTTATAAACATTTGAATTTTCTTTGTGCCCTGCTAATAGCTCTACCAACTTAAACTTCCATAGCATTGAGCCAAGAATTACAAGTGTAAGCCCAGCTATTAACGATGCATAAGCCATAATAAAACTCCAAATCTATTGTAAAAATTATTTAAGATTTTTCTTGTTAATAATTTATAAATTTGCAATCTTCTAATATTTATGAGTATTTTCTAAAGTTCTTTTATTTACTATTACTTGCCTAACTATTTGCAGTTTTACTATATGTGAATCTTTATATTCATTACTATTTATAATCCAATCATAAATAGGGAATAAATAGAAAGGCTCACAATCAATGTTAAAATTTGTTCTATATCTTTTGTCCCCAATTATAAATTCAGACTCTTATAAATCAATATCTGGAACAATTTGAATTTTGTAATCAGGATAAAGTTTAGAAATTTCTTCTTCAATAACTTTTAATGCTTCATCTCTCTCCACATCAAAACTCAATATAACATCAAATCTAATACTTTTATCAATTTTGTCTACATAAAATCCATGAATTTGGAGGGCCCAATCGTGATTCATAATCTTTCTCTCAATTGTCCTTCTAATTTCTCCAGCTTCCTTGTCCCTTGTGTTGTAGGAATAAACACCTAGAGCGATCACGATAATACCAGTTTTTTTATAGATTTTGTATTGTATTTTTCTTGTAAGTTTATCTACTTCATCAACATCCATATAGTCTGGAAGCTCAACATGAAGAGAGCAGTAATATTTGTTAGGACCATAATTAAAAAGTGCAATGTCATATACTCCAATTACAGGGTCTTCTTCTTTTACTAAGTCTTTAATCTTTTTCACCATTTCTGGATTGGATCTATGACCAATTAAATCATCAATAGTAGAAAGAATCATTTCTATTCCAGCTTTAATCTCAGTAACCTCTCTTGGTATTCAATATTTATAATACGGCTATCATGTAAACTTAGAGGAATATTGCTTTCTCTATTTCTTATTAATTCCTTGCTCATAGTAACCTCATGAATTCAAATTTTTCTTCCTGAATTTTTTTATATGCTTTCATAAGCTTTTCCTTATCTGTCTTATTCATAAGAATCCCCTCTTCAAGCTTATTCCTCATTGCTCTTCAATCTCTACAAACTTGAAAATTCTTTATCAAATGATAAGTATCCTTAAATCTCAGACCCCAAATCTTTCTATCTCTTGTAATTTCATCATAAATATCTTCAAGTGTAGACGCCGGTGATAGTGTTCCTAAAATATAAACTTCTAATTCAACTTGCCCTATTTTTTCTATTTTATCTAATAGAACTCCCAAATCTTTATGATTGAACCAACAATCTGTACTAAGACAATATGATGTGTTCTGTTTAGTACACGCAATTTGACTGTTTAAGAAATCGTCCATATCGGGTTTCTCTTTTTTTAATAAACGGGTACAAGCTAAATTGTATTCTAACTTTCTCGGTCTTTCATCTACTGATGAAACGAAACAAACTCCATATTCATTATCAAACTTTATTACAACAACATCTCCCGTATTAAAGTACGGCACTCGTTTTATCTTACCTTTTGGCACTTTTACGGGTTTGAGATTTTCACGCTGTAATTGAATTGCTAATTTATCTAAAACCTTTTGTCTTTGTTTCAATGCTTTGCTGTCGATTTCACGCCAAAATTCGTTAGCACCTTTTTCAATCACTTCTAAAGCTCTGTTTTTTATCTCATCGGGCAAATGTCCTATTTTCCATAAAGAATAGGCAAGGGAAGTCCAGTAAATCTCTACGTAAAAATCATTAGAGCAATAAATTTTTTCGTCTACCAGCATTTCCGCTATAATTTTTTTCTGCACTTACTCCGTCCTTATAGTTTTCTACAACATAGTTGTAAATATCATATCCGTCATCACTGTCTATTATCTTTACACCGTCTATTGCCATAGAAATACACTCACTTTCATTCCAATTTATAATTTATCTACCAAACATTGTTTCAAGCCATTTTTTTGCATTTTCAGAATTGCCGTCTATGGGCGTTGTATGATTGTTTGTAAAAGCTTCCCACTGCCAGTCCTCACCACCTACACAGCCTATTTTTGTGTACTCTTCCAAAAATTCTACAAACGAATTTGCCATAACATAACCATGTAAATCGCTTCCATCATGGCTCAAATATACGATTTTTCCATAGGTCTCTTCTTATAAATCAATAGCCAATAAATCACCATTTTCTACATCCTGAAATGCCAATTTGTTGTGAAAAATCTTGTCATATGGGTTGTTATAGTCAGGATAACAAACATCAATCCAATCTTTTCTGCTTTCTTCCCAAATAGCAATGAGGTCAATACCGAAGTGTAAAGAACCCGCAAATATTCCCGCTAACTCATCCGGCAAGGCTAAAAGTTCTTTATCTTCACTGTAAAGACTCCAGAAAAACTCTATGTGAGAAGATATATTCATAAGTGCCCAGCGAAAATCCTCCGGCAGCTCATAGCCTAATTCTTTTTCAATGTTTGAAATCTCTTTTTCTGTTGCAACTTCCTTACAGATAATTTTGCTCGTATATCCGCCTAATTCATCGACTCTATCTTTAAAGCAGGTGAGTCTCTCCAATATTTTCTCTTTCATGGCACAAATCCTTTTCCCTTCATAAAACCGGTTTTTTTAGATTCAAGACTTACCTTGAACACAATTTTCCTTCAGATACAAGCATAGTAATAAACTCCTCAAAGCTATTAGCAAGAACTTGAATCTCATAATCATATTCTTGAAAGCATACTGATACTTTTGGTTCCCCCTCGTTGCCACAGTCTCTATAATCTAAATAAATCATATCATGTCCACCGGATTCTGTATCTGCAATAATAATTCCTATATCCCGTGGATATTCCCATTCTGTAAACCAGAATTCATTGCCATATTCCCCAAATATGGAATGGCTTTTTTTGCTTCCTATACCAAAGAAACCTGTAATACCAATTTCTTCTACTTCATTTCCTTTGGCGTATTCGTTTATCCAATAGTTTTTTATCGGTTTCCCACCATTTTGAATTTTCATCAGTTCAATATACGATTCCGGCAGCCTATATCCGAGCTTACTTTCGGTCGTAGAAACCATTTCGTCTGTCAAAGTTTTTTCGACATAGTTTTCAGTAAAATATTCATGTTGATGCCAAAAATTTTCTAAATTTATTTCTTTTTTATTCTTCAAACTTTTCCTCCACATTAAAAATCACTTCGCAATCGCAGCCGGCACCATTTTCTTCCAAAAATTCTATTACCTTTTCACTTTCTATATTTTTAGCTTTCAGGAACTCATTTGTTAAAGAAAAATCGTGCTTACATTCTATTGTTTCTGATTTATCATCGAGGTAATCAAATAATTCATAAAATAGCGGTCTCTCCATGGGCAAGCTATCTTCAAATTCTTTTTCCTGAGCTTTTTTATATTCATCTATAAGTTTTTTATTCTTCATTCGTTCCACCTTATTCAAACAAATATTTTATCAGTATTTTTCTCTGAGAATATAATCTCCTGAATATAACCATACAGATGAACCATCATCCTTCTTATATTCTTCCCAGAACTTAATATCATCCGTTTCATTATCAATAACTATACGATATGAAGAAAATCCGCCTCGCCCATCAATAGGAGGCATACGCTCTAGTTGATACTTTTTACCATGCCAATTTGTTGTTCTTTTAGCAAGCGTAGCCAATCTAACGCCTTATCCAACTGTTTTAGATTAGTTAAGCGTTCTTTTTCCTCATTTTTTAGGGAAACTATAACTAATTCTCTCTCTTTTTCTAATATATTTATTGCGTACTCCATACTTTACCCTTTACTATAAATGCCTAAGCTACTTCACAGCAATACAACCCCAACCATCATAGACCCCGTCATATTCTTCTGCCAAATCCATGAGATACCAGACAATTTCATCGATATTCTCAAAATCATCTTCTCTTCCGACCACAAGTTGATATGGATATTCCGTATCATAAGCTTCGCTGTCATCATTACTTTCCGATTCAAGTTTTTGAAACCCTTTTTCTATCACTTTCGTTAGAAATGCTTTTCTTTGTTCTTCGGTCTTAAAGTACAGACAATGCTCAAGAATTCTTGGTACCAAGCTGTCGCCATCATCTTTTATTGCCTCGATGAGCCTCATATTCATAATACTTTGGTATTCATAGTTGTCAGGATAAAGTCCTTTAAAATACATTTCCCAGTCCTTATCTTCAACTGCTGCCAATGTGTATACATAATCAGGGAAGTTTTCTGATATCATCTCAGATATTTCATCTGCATAACCCGACTCATTCTTAGCATAGGCAAAGATATGTACACGCTCGTCGCATTTCACTACGCCTGCCAAAATATCTCCATGTTTTTCAATAATCTCTAACACGGCGTCTTCTACCGGATATAAATATTCCCCTTCTTCTCTTGTAGGAAATCCGTAGTCATCAGCATTCTTATATAATATTTGTAATCGTAGTCTTTTAGGGTAGTTAGAAGTTGACTCGAAGTTCATAAGAGCTAAATTGAGCCTAATCACAGCTGGCAAATCGCAGGCAAATGCTCTGCATAAATAAATGCCCCAATCTTCATCAATTTCGGCAGTTTCTTGAGTTATAACCCTCTCAGTAGCCGCATTTACGCTTTGCTTTCTTTTTTCCGCTTCTTCTTTACATTCTTTTACGACTGCCAAAGCATCCTCATCCTCAGGATCAAGCTCCGCCCAGCGCATTGCATAGGGAATAGCTTTTTCTTCCTCATCTGCTAAATACTGATACCCATATGTCATACGCATATTCCATTCTGCTTTGTCTTTACCCTCTGCTCTAACTGAATTTAAAGTGTCTATGGATTTTAACAACATCTTATCACCAATGAAATTAGGAGTTCCTTTATCATCGTCACCGATAACAGCGAAGTTTTGATATGCACGAGCAAGCTGATAACATACCTTATAATCTCTTTCTCCGATTGAAATACTTTTCAATGCATCTATACATTCCGTATACTTATCTTCGTCTGTAAGCTTGTCTATATACGCAAAAAATTCTTTCCTGTTTTCTTTTTGATATTTCATAATTACTCCTTATTATCTCATTTTTAATCTATTTTCTTTTCCGAAAAATCCATCTATAATTTCATTTGTAAGATGAAAGTTGTATGTTTTGTTATTATACTTTTTCCATCGTTTTTATCCTTTTCCCATTAATAAATTTTATTTTTCTATTTCAATACCATTCAGATATGCGAATTTAATCATAATTGCTCCAGAAAATTCGGAATAACTCAAACTAATATTTTCTGTAGGTATACTTTTTAATGATTCATAAAAGCTGATATACCTACTTTTCATTTTATTTTCCTTGAGAAATTTATTGAAATACTGCTGTGCTTTATTTTTCCCAGCAAAATAGTACATATAGTATAACAAACTAGCTGATGTACAACTTCCTTCTAAAATTCTATCAATATTGGCTTGAGTGTTCTCAAAATAATCAAAAATTGGAATAATATGTATTTTAATAAGCTTGCTTACTTCTTCCACAGTACATTTATAGCTTGCACCTGCAAGTTGCCACCACTCATGCGGTTTTCCTGAACTTAACGAGCCTAAATCCCCGCCATATATAAGTCCATGATTGATACCAACCTTTTTTATGGATTTGGAGTAAATACCAATATGCGGAATAAATTTTACGCTATATTCGCAATTGTACCTGCTTGCCTGAAAGTATATTTCAAAAATAATATCTTTATTTTTAGCAACTCTCTTTAATTTTTGGCCTTTAGCAAGCACCTTAAAATCAGGGAATTTACTTGCTATTTCTTGCCATGCTTCTTCACATAATTTTCTGGGTTCCATTTCTTTATTATTGCCTTTCACTCATTTATCTTTTATCTAACATTAAAAGCACAACACCGCAAATCGCAAGTATAAGCCCACATATACCTATGAAAACTCTGTAACCTTTCTCGCCCCACACTTCAAAGATAAAGGCATGGCGTGCCTTGTCCCCTCCTGTTGCTTGATACACCCATTTCCAGTCTCTTATCGCACCTATTAAAAATAATAGTCCGCCTGCTATCAACACATATTGATAATGTGCTTTTAAAAATTCAAATACTCCGTCCATATTGTTTCTCTATTTCCTCCACCAAGATTTCTTTGTTTCTGCTTCATAGGTAATTTTCAATGTGTCTTGCTCCGGAAGAGCAATGCCTCTGCTTAATGTGATTTTATGCTTGTCTTTTTTTGAAAGCCCTATGGTCTCACCATCCTGTAGGTCTGCATCCGTAAGGAGTATGTATGATACGATTGAAGATATAAACTCCATTAGCTTCCCCGGAATTTCATCTGCATCTATTATCTCAAGTTCATACTTTCCAAACACGTCCATTCCATAAGTGTATGCGGATATTCCCTTGTCAGTTTGATAAAGACCGAACCATATCCAGTTAAAAATAGGCAATGCCTGTTCTTTAATCATTTGAGCGGAGTCGATATAATAATTTGGTTCAAAGACCACTCCGCTTGTAAATACGCCTATGGCATTTTCCTGCATGCTGCAAGCTGACACAATCTCAGTATAAATAAGTCCTCTTTCTTTTATATCTTCTCCATCACCTAAAACAGCAACGACAATATGTGCCTTATGGCTTTTGGTAACCTCTACCGCTTCCCTCCACATATAATTATTGGAAGCATTGATTTCCGCCTCTTCGTTTGGCACGGGAGCCTGGAATTTACTGATAACCACCCGATATCCATTGATATCTGTAACAATTGTATCGTCAGCTTCATCTGTTAAATCTTCACTTGGAATTTCAATGTTCCACTCATCTCTAAGATCTTTTATCAGTTTATTCTTATCCCAACAATCCTCTGAAAGCAGAACGCTTCCACAAAATTTTCCTATGCTATCGCTATTCAAAACTTCCACCTCCACCGCTACATAAAATTTATCTAAAATATCTTCCACTCTACAAATTTATGATTTATCTTTTCTCATTTCTTCCCATCTTATTGACCTAAAGGTCAATGCAGCCCTCACTCAAAGAGCTCGGTCAATTCACATTTTTCTTTTTGGGAATATTTTACCCATCAATTCCTATATCAAAAATATCATCATATAAACCTTCAAACTCAATATCCAACAAATGATCTGCATCAAGTGTGTGCTCTGCGTATGTTAAAAGGGTTGTTATCCCTCTTCTTTGAAATATCGGTTTACCTAATTTATGAATAATACTCTCTATATTTTCTTCCGGATAACAATATTTAAAAGTCTCCGACTCTTTACAAGCTTTTGCTATTTTGATTAAGTTTTTAGAATATGTACTAACTAATTTAGTAGAAAACTTGAGTTCTTCATCTGTAAAATCTTCTTCACTAATACTTATCTTAAAATCTTCGTTTTCATATTCATATTCTGAAGAATAAATAGTTTTATTTAAAATAAAGTCTTTTTTTAGCAGAACGCTTCCACAAAATTTTCCTATGCTATCGCTATTCAAAACTTCCACCTCCACCGCTACATAAAATTTATCTAAAATATCTTCCACTTGAAAGTCTCTTATTGTAGTATCATCTTTTTCTATCATTTTTTACATTTCATTATTCCAGTTCAACAACTTGGGATTTAGATAACCGATTTTCTACTATAATTGGTTATATCCGATCCAATTTTTTCATATAAACTTTTAACATCTAACTCTTTGTTTTTTTAAGCAATAAGTTCTGAATCTGTTGCTCCAATAAATTCTACGAAAGTTACTTTTCCGTTTGGAGAATTTATTGGATTTAATTCATTATCCGGAATAGTAATAAATCCTGTAATATTAGATTTCATTTCTACATCTATCCCTTGTGTTTGACCTGTATATAAATATTCATAAGCATTTCTCAAAATTGAAATGAGCGGGAAGCCGTTTTAGGGCTTTCCCGCCTTGATTGCCCATCAGCAAAGAGAATATTTGTTGGTATATCCCAATGTATAGTATTCTTTCTAACATAACTCAAATATTCTTAAGATAAAGATTCTCCAAAAGAGGTTTCTATTTCTTTCTCTAACATAAGTTCATCTTCCGTTACATTCTCACATTTCATCATATTCAAAATTATGCTTTCCATATCAACAATAGGCGAAATTAACATTGCTTTTTCGATAGGCATATCGAATAAAAATATTAGTGAAAAGTATGCTCCTATGCTGTTGGCAATTAAATAAATTTTATTATATTTAGAAATAATGGAGTGGAAATAATTTCTAAACTCAATTTTAGCATCCCACGGGTTTAATGATTTGTAATCAAATCCAATGATTTCAAAGCTATCATCAAAAAATTGTTTATAGTGATCGGCTTCTTCTGCATTACCACCTTTGCCGTGAACATATATAACAGCATTTTTCATTCAAATTACCTCTACAACTTCTAATTTATGAATCAATTCTATAAATTATTTCTCCTATATTATATATGTTGATTATTCCACTGACAGGCTCTTTGCCTTCTTGCCAAATCCATCCGGAATATATCGTACAATATCCGTTATACCCTTCAGTTAGAATTTCAAATTCAGCGTTTGAGTACTGTTCTACATACTCAGTTAAACTTATAGCTTTTCCTGAAAAATCACCTTCATAAACTGTTTTATCAAAAATTAATATGTTGCAATCGTCAATATCAATTTCTGTAAAATCAATTTCGCCAGTATAAATAATTTCCCGTTCTTCTGTGTATTGGAATATCTTGTCTAACTTTAATCTCAATAAAGCCTCTTGATATTCAATATTTATAATACGGCTATCATGTAAACTTAGGGCAATATTGCTTCCCCTATTTCTTATTAATTCCTTGCTCATACCAACCTCACAAATTCTAATTTGTCGCTTTCTTCATACCCATATATAACAGGTCCATATATCCACCACAATAAAAATCAGCATACTTTTTAAATATTTTCTGCATTGGAAATACACACTTTTTCTTTCTTCCTCTTGATTATCCACCACAGAAACTGAAAGTTTTAGATTAGTCCCACACGATTTCCAAACAATCGAAGTTATCTGGAATTGGTGGTACGCACGAATAAGTATTTAATTCAAATGCCTCTATTGTAATTACTCCATCAGAGCATAGCCATTCGCAATTTACTAATTTTTCTAATTCCGCAGGCAAAATGGTTGTGCAAATCACGATTGTATCTCCTGCAAGAACTAATTCTTCTTTCCCATTGTTTTCTACGATTTCTGTATCATCGTGGAGAGCAATACGCACCCATGCTATGTCAGGCATTAACTCAATCTTTTGTAGCATATTTTGTATTTCAGAAAGCGTTGGACGGCCAAATTCCCATTGGTTCGGAGCAATGGAATCCTCCTCTGTGTTTCCATCGAAAAATTCATCAAGCGTTAGTAATGGCAAGCGTTCTCTATTTTCTTCCAATATTTTTTTGAATGTATTCAACTCTATCATAGTCACAATTCTCCCCTCAAATCAGAATTAGTTGATTTTATCCTCTTCCCGGATTTTCTTGTTTTTCCGTTCTTCTAACTCCGCAATTTGGTTCATCAAGCAATCTGAAAAAGTCCCCTCAATCGGTGTAGCGTCTCCTGTTGTGTAGTAGTCAAGAAGGACTATGTTATTATTCTTGTCAAAACAAAATATTTCATCACCATTCCCTATAATGGACAAGAATGGGATAAAATCAGTAAAACCTTCATCGTGTAGCTCTTTCGTTTTTTCACGAATATCCAAAAAATCGGGTATTCCATTGGCAATTCCATAGACTATAATTCCTCGACAGAACGACCAAAATGGGCCTATGTCATATTGTTTCGCTTGTGGCCATTTTTCTTCTCGAACCTCTATATAAAGCCCACCTAATGGAGACATAGTGAACTCTCTAAAATCAGCAGGAAGATTTATCCCATACTGATTTTCAAAATCCTTTATATCCTACTCCGATGGCTCACTTCCCATACAAGCTACAACCTGATAAGTCTGCTTATCATAATTATGGAAATAATCATAAACTTTTTCCAATGGCATAATATACCTCCTACAAAATCCGATTTTATATTTTCTTACTTCGTCCCCGCTGCGGGTTTGGATTTTTCAACAAGTCCGATTTCTGTGCAATCTTTTTCAGCCACTTCTTTTCTTCCTCGGACAGTTTCTTCAAGTTCAATTTGAGCCGCTTACAGATAAACGCCAAAGCCGCTTGCTCCGGGTCGCTGTCTGGACTGGCAGTTTCCTCGGCGGTCTGCAAGAAATCTTCCAGCGGGTTGTCCTCCAGGACATATGAAAAAATCTTCAAATGTTCCACTTGGCATATAGTCAAAAGTTGAAAAACCAACTGTTATTGAACAGCAGGCTACCAATGCATCACCTTCCCATGCTCCGAAAAATAATATTTCCCCTTTGCTGATTGCAACTTTCAGACGTTTCTTGGATATATCATTCGGTATATCCTCTCCTATTTCTGCTTTATATTGCTTTTTAAGTTCCCACAAAAGATCAATTTGTGAAGCGTATATTTCCTTGTAATCCATTCATAACCTTCAGATAAACTCTGAATATACATCTATAAATTTTCCAATGTAATAAAGCAATTCCCATAGCCTGTAAGAGTTATCTGTAATTAAATTCTCTTTTGAAAAATTATATCTTGTCGTAAACTGACCGATATCTTTTACTATAAGTTCTCTTAAAATTTTTATTCTTTCTTCGTAATCTATTTCCTTATTTCTTAATATATCAAATTTTATTTTCAGATTTTCTGAAAAATGGCACTCCATACAAGCTAAAAATATATCCTCTTTAGATTTGAAATAATAATAAAACATTCCTGGCGACCCGTTAACTTCTGCAAGAATATCTCTAACAGGAACTTTCTCATGCCCATACCTTTCAAAAAGTCTGGATGCTATGTTTATAAGCTCCTGTTTTCTTTCTTCTGGATCTTCTACATTTCTCTTTGTCAAAACCTCACCACCTATTGGCCGACACTCGTTCTGTATAGTTATATATTAGTCTCATATAATCGTTTTGTAAAGAATTTAGTAGAAAATCATACTTAAGTATGATATAATTACCAATGATTTTAATATATGCTTAATGCTTGAATTCTTTTGTAGCAAGCACAGTAAGTGTACGGACACTTACGGAAAATTGACGAAGCAGCCCTTGGGGATCTGCTTCTTTTTTTATCAATTTTTAGCTTGTTAGGGAGACCCTAAGACCCCGAAATACATTCAAAGGAGGAACAACTATGGCAAATAGAACAAGAAACGAAAGACTTGAAATTAAACTAACTGAAGAAGAAAAGGCTCTTTTTGAAGAGAAAAAAAGACTTGCGAAGTGTAGAAACATGAGCCATTTCATCCGCAAATGCGTTTTGGAAAAGGAAATTTATCAAGTGGATTTAGAGCCTTTCAGAGACTTACAAGGCTTACTTTCTAATGCAACAAACAACATCAATCAGATTGCAAAGCGAGTAAATTCGACAGGCGTAATCTACAAAGAGGACATCAGTGATATAAAAAAAGAGATTGAACATTTCTCAAAAGAGCTGTGGCAAATTCATTCACTACTTCTGAAAAGAACATCTGAAACGGAAGGTGAATAATAATGGCTATTACAAAAATACACCCAATAAAATCGACTCTTAATCTTGCTATCGACTACATTGTAAATGGAGATAAAACAGACGAGCAGCTTTTAGTAAGCACTCATAAATGCCACGAATCAACTGCTCATACTCAGTTTTTAAGGACACGAAATGACGCAGGAACAAAAGGAACCGTTCTTGCAAGACATCTCATTCAATCATTTTTACCGGGAGAAACAAGTCCTGAATTGGCTCACCAGATTGGTATGGAGCTGTGTAAAAAGATACTCAAAGATGAGTACGAATTTGTCTTATCTACTCACGTAGATAAGGGGCATATCCACAATCACATCATCTTCAATAATGTAAATTTGGTAACAGGTAGGTGCTACCAGTCTAACAAGAAAAGCTACCACCAAATCCGTTATCAGAGTGATAAACTCTGCAAAGAAAATAGCCTATCTGTCATTGACGAGTTCTACGAAAGCTATAAGAAAAAATATAAGATTAAAGGTAAATCTTGGTATGAAAACGAACAGGCAAAACATGGAACTTCTTGGAAAAGCAGGCTTCAATTTGACATTGACAGAATGATAAAACAGTCAAAGGACTGGGACGAATTTTTAAAGAAGATGGCTGATCTTGGCTATGAAATCAAATACGGTAAGCACATTGCTTTTAAGCCAAAAGATAAGGCGAGATTTACAAGGACTAAAACAATCGGAGAAGATTATACCGAAGAAAGATTAAAAGAACGAATTGCAGAAAGAGAGTTTATCAAGACTCCTGCCGTCAAAAAACGCATCGGCAATGTTATTGACATAAACACAAATGTTAAAGTAAAAGAAAGCAAAGGCTACGAATATTGGGCAACCAAACATAACCTTAATACAATGGCTGAGTCTGTTATTTATATCAGAGAATATGGCATTAAATCCGTTAAACAGCTTGACGAGTATATTCAAAAAGCAGCCGATGAAAGGCAAAATATACAAGAGAAAATCAAAGCTATTGATAAGGAAATGCAGAAGCTTTCCACCACTATGGAGCAAGTTCATACCGTTAAAAAATACAGAGCGTGCTACAAGGAATATACTGCTAATCCGTCTGACAAGGCATTTTTTGAAGAGTACAAAGCTCAGATTACCCTATATGAAAATGCTCTCTCAGAGCTTAAAAAATCCTATTCCAAGCTCCCAAATTCAAAGGATATTTTAGCTGAGCTTGATAAATTACAAGAAAAAAAGAACACCCTTATGTGATATGTACCCTCTTTACTGGACAAACCAGTAAGGAGGGTATTTTTATGCGATATAGTTATGAATTCAAAAAAGAATGCGTAGAACTATACAAACAAGGAAAGTGGATGGAACCACCAGAAGGAGTTACACAAGAAGCTTTCAGGAAAAAAATTAGGTATTGGGTCAGACTTGTAGACTTTCATGGAGAAGAGATACTAAAACACAAAGAGCAGGATAAAAAGTGGACTGCAGAAGAAAAATTTAAATGGATATCAAAAGTATTAGTAGGAAATTCATATAAGTCTGTAGCTATAGAGGCTGGCATTTCAAGTGGTCAACTTTACAATTGGGTTAATAAATATAAAAAATTTTGGGTATAATTCTCTTGAAATTAAGAAGAGAGGAAGACCATCTAAAATGAATGATAAGGATGAAAACACTAATATAGAGCCAAAGCCACTTAACGAATCCGAACGAGAAGAACTTATTCGTTTAAGAGAAGAAGTTAGATATTTAAAAACAGAACGAGCAGTCGAAAAAAAATTAGACGCCTTGAGAAAGGAAAAATATGCTGCATATCTCAAGGCGAAAAAGCAGCAGTCATCAGAGAACTAAGAAGTGAAGACCACACACTAAAAGATTTTTTAAAAGCTATGAACATGCCTAAATCTACATACTACTACGAATTAAGTAAAGCTGATAAAGTTGATCTAAGAAACAAAGAAATCAAAGAAAAGATAGAAGAAATATTTACTTCAAACAAAGGTAGATACGGAGTAAGAAGAGTGCATCAAGCACTTCTAAGTAAAGGATATATAGTAAACCACAAAAGAGTTCAAAGACTTATGCACAAGATGCATCTTTTAGGTAAGAGACCAAAAGAAAAGTATCATTCATATATGGGTAACGTTGGTAAAGTTGCTGGTAACATCATAAACAAAGACTTCACAGCAACAAAGCCATGTGCTAAGTGGACTACAGATGTATCTCAATTTAACTTCTCGTGGGGTAAATGCTATCTCTCACCAATATTAGATATGTATACAAACGAAATCATCTCATACGACTTATCATTACACCCAAACCTAGAACAAGTATCGAGAATGCTTAACAGAGCATTTGAAAAATTTCCATGCGTAGAAGGCTTAATCATGCACTCAGACCAAGGCTGGCAATATCAAAACAGCTACTACATCAAAGAACTAGAAAAACATCAAATAATGCAGTCAATGTCAAGAAAAGGAAACTGCTACGATAACTGCATCATGGAAACATTCTTTGGCAGACTAAAAACCGAGATGTATTATGGATGTGAGAGAGACTTTAAAACATTTGAAGAGTTTTCAAAAGCAATTGATGAATATATATACTACTATAATAACGAAAGAATTCAAAAGAAAACAAAATGGATGCCACCTACTTTGTATAGGTTAGCATCCATGAATGTAAACTAAATATTAATGTGTCCAGTTTTCTGGGTACACATCATATGCAAGAGTATTCTTCCTCAAAATCCACTATGGACGAGCTTTATAAGATACGATAAAATTACGGAATTTATATGGGTAAGGAGATGGAGAGATAGCTTCCATCTCCTCTATATAACAGAGCATCTTTCCTTTATATAATTAATTAGACATCTGGGAGTTTCTGCATAATTTGATAAATCTGAAATTAATGTTGATTCTGATGTATTTAAACGCATACGCCTTTTTTTAGAAAACCAATGCCCTTCATGATTTGCTCCTTTGTTAGACTCTTCCTCTATTTTTTGTATACATTTTGGCATTTTTTCTAACATATATTTCCCACGTATATATCTTATAGCATCTGATTTTAATCTTTCATATTCTTCTTCAATCTCATCATCTGATAACTCAATATAATTTTTGATTTTTTCCCTAATATCTTCAAATTTCGAAATATTTGCTATATCATCATATCTCTTTATTGCTGATAAGTTTGGCTTGGCACCACCCATTTCGTGCGATTTTTTTATTTGTAATGAATAACAAGCATTTCCATAAAGAATATCCTTAATTATATTGTCTCTAAAATTTATCACATAATTGTATGCAGCTTTGAAATCATTCTCGTCATCTTTAGAATGCTCTGATAAACCCATTTCTGCTCGTATCATATTTTCGATTGCCAAATCAGTAAAATATAAATTTTCGATTGAGTAAGTTGGAGTAATATAAATATCATTATCAATATTTGAATTATCATCAAAATCCTTATCAACAAAAAACATTGTTATAATTTCATTATCTGTGACAGCTTGATTAATGATCATACTATGTATTCTGAGTACATTTTTTTTACAGTTACAATCATACTTTTTGTATTTTTTGTTACATACAAAAGATATTCTTGGACAATAATACTTAAAATCATCTATCCCCTCAAAAAATAAAAATATTTTTTGTGATGACTTAGTCTGTATGTAGCTCAGAAAAATAGCTTCTACACATTCTGCCTCCTCACTCATTTTATCTTTTCGCGACATCTCTTTTCTCCTTATACATTTCTAATTCTTTAACGTAATCTACATATTCGTTTTTAAATATAAACGGAGAATGTGTTGTCGCTATAAGCAATGCCACTTTTTCTGAGTCGTATATATCTCTTAAAAATTCTTTTTGCCATTCTATAGATAATGAAATTTCCGGTTCATCAATTATAAAAATACATGGAGATGTAACATCTAAATAAACCTTAGAAAATATAGAAACTATTTGCTTTTCTCCGGATGAAAGATCTTCAAAATCAATTTTTAATCCGTCATTATCAAACACATTCATAGTCAGCATTGTTTCATCATACTCTATTTTTTTCCCAGAAAGATATTTAGAACAAACTTGAGCAAATTTACTTAATTTTTTATCAATAGCCTCCTGTGAATTATATATATTCACTAGCTTTTGTAAATAATAAATTAAAAATTCTATGTTAGAATTATTTTCATTAAATTCTTTAGATGTTAAAAATGGTCTGAGCTTATCAATATTGTCTATCCTATCCTCACCTATCCTTTTAATAACTACATCTACTTTGTGCATATCAATATTGCCAAAATCATCTATATAATTGCCTATGCGATCTGCTAACAATTCACTAATAATATTTGCATTCATCTCTATATATGCTGCATTCGCATCTTTACGAAATTTCTCCAACAGATTTCCTATCCTATTTTTCACATCACTCATACCAAATCCCATGTATTTAGTAGTTAACTCTCTGTTTACATATTTTTTTGGATTAGTAGAAAATACTCTTTCAAAGCCAACTTCTACTCGCCTATATGTAGGATAAAAAACAATTTCTTCCCTTAATCTATCTTTAATTCTATAAATCTCATCATACAAATCACTATATTGTAAATCCTTAATCTTATGTATGATTTGTTCTAACCTATCATTATTAAATCTTTCATCATATGGCAGCCTATAGATTATTTCATCCAACATAGATGGGTCAATATACCCCTTATGTATTATTTCATTTCTAATTTTTAGAGAAAAATTTCTAGGAAGATATCTCTCCAAATCCTCTAATAGATACATCATATGTCGATTTATATATTCAATGTTATCTTTATCTTTGAATGATGAAGTGGGCTTTTGTTTATCAATAATATAATTCTTATTTGATATGTTAACTGAAATTTTTTTAAAATTAATATCATATAAGGTTCTTGCATCTCCTGTTAAAATAGCAACTATTATAGTTAATATTGTTGTTTTACCAACTCCATTTTCAGAAATCCATATTGCTATATCATTTCTAAAATCAAGACTATAGTCATATTTTCCAAATAACCCTTCTATTTTTATATATTTAAGTCCAGATTTGTTGTTGTGATTTTTTTTCTTTGTAGCATTAAGTCTTTCAAGAAGTTCTTTTATTTTTTTATCCGATAAATCTATATCATCGTTTTCATTAAATATTTCAATATCATTTAAAAATAAATACTCCAGCAATTGTTCATTTGTCAAAGCAAATTGTCTAGATAAATCATCTATCTTAATGTATTTTTCAAATTTCATTTTTTACCCCTTTACTTTATAGATTCTATTACATAATCAATTATTTTCATTATTCACCAACTCCATGATTTCATTTATACCACAGTTCAAACTATCACATATTCTGACAATCACATCAGTAGTGATATTCTCACTATTCTTCATTTTATAAAAAGTACTTCGACTGACTTCCGCTTTTTCCATTAGCTCAGAGTTTTTCATGTCTAAATCTATCACTTTTTTAAATAGCTTTTTATAACTTATTTTTGACACAATTGTCCTCCTCATGCATCTGATTTCGTTTTTATCATTATATCATATTTATTCACTTTTTTCACCACAAACTTCCTTTTACGCAAACATACGTCATTTGTATAAAATCATAACCACTGGCGTAGCCGGTGGTTTGCTCTGCCCCTGCAAGGGGCTTTTACCTGCTGTGCACCTTGTGCACGTTGAAAGTCTACCACTTGCACTACTTTCTCAACTGACGCTAAAGTGCCTCTTTACTTCTTTTTACTTATTTGTCTTTTCTCCAGTGAATGGATCTATATATTCTTTAAGACTTATTTAATCTTTTGTAAAATCTTCTTTAAGTTGATTGCGTATATACTCTTGTATCTTTTTAGCATTTTTTCCTGCTGTATCTACATACTTCAGACTCACATGTCTATCGAATATCATCAAGCTACTTTTCCCTTTTAATATCCCATTATTTCTGAAACACTAAACTTTGGTAGTATTTTTACTAACATATGAATGTGGTCTGGACATAATTCTGCCTCTATTATTTCTATTCCTTTTCTTGACATAAGGTCTCCTATATCTTCTTTTATTCTTCCGTATATTATTTGTCTTCTATATTTGGGTGCAAATACGATATGGTATTTACAATCCCAAGTTGTATGTGATAAAATGTTCTTATCCAATTGGATTAACTCCTTTCTGATATTTATTGTAGTTTGGTAGACTATTTTTTATATCATGAAAGGGGTTTTTTCTTGAAGCTAAAGCTAATGATTCTCCGAGCATAGCAGGGGGGGTTATTGTGGTCAACCCACAAATAAATCAAACTATAATTTAAAATTGATTTTTTATAGTACTATTCTAAATATATTTATTTAATTATATCACATTTATATTTATATTTTCTATACACTTATCATTATCCTTAAACTTAATTTGTAAACTTCTGTAAATATATGATGTACACATCAAGAAATGTATTTTTTACACTTCTTGATAATTGCTATATCACAGATAGTATTTTATTCTCTTTAATGTCGATATAGCCTCTATATTATTCTTAAGCCTTTCTGATGGAGTTAGTTTTTCAACTAGAATTTCATTTGTAATTTGAAAGTTCTTTAAGTTTGGATCAACAAAAAAAGAAGCCTTTTTAGCTTCTTTTTCCAAATCTTGATTTTCTTTTAAGCTTCTATTATCTCCTTGATTAATATCTCTCTCAATGCTGACATCATCACTGGATATTGTGGACTGTCCTCGCTCTCTATCTTCCACGCTTTCATCATTCTCGGTTCTTCCATCTTGATGAAGTTCTCGGCTCTCACTTGCGTCTCTTTCAAGTGGTCTATCAAGGTCTTGTCCCAATATAGTTCTTGAAGCTTCATCCAATTCTCTTCCGTGTGTTCTATCGATAGATAATCCAGCCTCATTATCGCCCAACTCACTCCATGATTCTTTTGGAATTCCTCGTCCACTAGTAGCTCGTCCTCCGCTATCTCGTTCATCTTGTAAGCTATCTCCTCTGTGTCCTCGCACTGATCGAACGGACTCTCTATACCCATCTCCTCGTACCTTTTCAAACTCTCCTCGAAGTCCATTTTCTATACCTCCTATATCTCTTCCTTTTACTTTAGTGCTATTGTACAATATATCATTATTATTTGTCGAGCCTTTTGTTATTTTCTTATTAAGCAAAATAAAAAAGGAACTATAAATAATTATAGCTCCTCTATATGATTTTTAACGTGTTTCCGAAGATACCTCCATCTCCCACGCTACGGTCTACAGATAAATCTAAACTGTAATGTTTTTCGCTATCTCAGGTATTTCCGACGCTCCCGGTTAAGCTAAAGGATAAACATTAACCCCCAATCCTCTGTTAATTGTGAATATATTATAGCACATTTAGCTTAATCTTTCAAATTCTTTAGCTTGTAATTTAAGTTCTTTAATTTTTTCAGCCGAATCTTCTTTTTTCTTGTTTTCTTTCTCAATTTTATCAAGAATTCTCTCTAATTTATTCATTTTATACCTCCATTTTACTCATTTCAATTTTAAGCTACTTAATAGGCTCATAGCTCGATTTTATATCTTAAGCCTATTAAGTATATGGACAAGCTTTTGAAAGCCGTGCTACGCTTAAAATATGCATTAAAATAGAGTGAGTATAAAACTCACTCTATAATTCTAAGTCATTATTATGTTTTTTGACATTCTTGGCAACATTTACATCTTTCTTATACCATTCTATTTGTTTTAGTATTGATAAGCTACCTTTATCCTTACTGATATTAATATTATTTTCTAAGGAATACACAATTATCTTTTCTAGCCTATTATTCAGCATTGTATATATAAACTCTTTGTGAATATCAGATATTATAGGTGCATCATTAATCACTTGCAATATCTTATCTTTGTCATATCTTTCTACAAACTTTTTTAAAGCATTATGACAATCTACATTGTCTGTATTTTTTAAATAATTATAATAGTTTAATTTAGCTCCGCCTATTTTTAATGCAGAGTTAGGAAAGACATATACTCTTTCGTCTATCTGTTTTTCATCTTCTAATACAATCTTCATTTGATCTTCTGCTAATTGTGGATATAAACAAGAACCGCAATCAAATATAGGCGCTGATTTGCACAGTCCTGTTTCATTATTATAGAGATAGCCCCAGTTACCGTTATGCCTATCAAAGTTTCCGAGAAAAGCATCTATGATAAACTGATCCCAGAAAAATGTTTTAAGTTTTTCTACTTCTATTAAGTTTTGTTCTTCAATAGTTGTTAGAACTTCTGATAACTCTGCATCTGTTCCGTTTGTTGAACTAAACACAATATTATTTTTTAAGGAAGCAAAATCATAGAATGTATATTTACCGTTTTCTCTAAAGTCTTTACAAGCTACGACTATTTTGTCATTAAATTCGCCCAATATAGTTTTTTGAACTTCATATCCAAGCTTATTAATTATGTTGCAGCTAAGATATTCACTTATACAACTATTTGAATATCTTATATTAGGATTATCTTTGGCTAATCCTGCCGTTTTTATCATATATCTTTCATTATTATAAATGATACAAGCCTTTTTGCCATTAGCTCCGTTATAGTTTACCGACAAATCTATATCACAGTTACTAAAGTCAATCATTGTTCTTTCACCATTCCTAAGTATTTTCTTCTTAACTCCCAAGCAAATTCGCTGGATATTTCTCTATCCACTTCTGCAGAATTTATTGACCCATAAATTTCTCCCCAATACATTGCTTCTAATATATCATCTTTATCTTCTTTAGCTTTTAAAAAGCCATTAATCGATACTTGCAAGTGCATAGGTAAAGTTTTTATTTCTATATCCATACTTATCACCTCTTTGTTATATTATATCATAAGTCGCAGCTCATTACACTATCTTTCATACTCTTTTTCAAGTCCAATAATGTTTATAGTTTTATTATTAAAATTGTTATATCAGTTAAGTATATTTTGTATACTATTCAAACTAAACACTTCCTTTATAATATTTCAAAAAAATAAGGAGTAATACTAATCGATCACTCCTTAGTCAATTTTAGTGGCTTTTTAGCAATACAACCTCACTAGCCCTTGAGTCCACCGATAAATTGTAACGGTGATGTTTTTAGCTATCTCGGGTATTTCCGACGCTCCCGGTTAAGCTAAAGGATAAACATTAACCTCCAATCCTCTGTTAATTGTAAATATATTATAGCACATTAAGCTTAAACTTTCAAATTCTTTTTCAAGTTCTTTAGCTTAGAGTTTAAGCTAATTAATTTTTCAGCAGACTCTTTTTTTATAACTTTCTTTTTCAATTTTATCAAAAATTTTCTGTAATTTAGCCATAATAAATCTCCTTTTTACTAATTTCAATTTTAAACCGCTTAATAGTCTCATAGCTCATTTATGCTTTTAGCCTATTAAGTTGCTAGGCTTCTAAAAACCTTACTACCCTTAACATATGCTTAATAAGACCGCAGTTTTAAACTACGGTCTAATTTTTTGTCCAAATATAAACCACTTGGAACTATTATTTAGTTTATTCTTTTTAGCTTCCAGTACCATTTGAGTACCAGTAGCTATTTTTTATTCTCCATATAACTTGTAATTAAGCCATTTTATAGAATTTTGCTACTACTCCCACTCGATTGTTCCTGGTGGTTTAGATGTAATATCATACACCACTCTATTAATTCCTTTTACTTCATTTATGATTCTATTCGAAATTTTCGCAAGTATATCCATATCTATCGGATAGAACTCTGCTGTCATGCCATCTGTGCTTGTTACTGCTCTTAATGCGCATACGTAGTCATATGTTCTTTCGTCGCCCATAACACCAACTGTTTTTATATCTGGTAGCGCGGCGAAGGCTTGCCAAATCTTTCTATATAGACCGTTTTTCTTTAGCTCGTCTATATAGATGGCGTCTGCTTCACGAAGTATTTCTAGTTTTTGTTCTGTGATTTCGCCTATGACTCTGATGGCAAGGCCTGGTCCTGGAAATGGATGTCTATAGATAAGGTCTTCATCTAGGCCAAGCTCAAGTCCTATGGCTCTTACTTCGTCTTTGAATAACTCTCTTAGTGGTTCTATCAGTCCTTCGAAGCCTATGTCATCTGGTAAGCCGCCTACGTTGTGGTGACTCTTGATAACTGCTGAACCGTTTGTTCCTGACTCAACTACGTCTGGATATATGGTTCCTTGAACAAGGTATTCAATCTTGCCAAGCTTCTTTGCTTCTTCTTCAAAGACTCTGATAAATTCTTCGCCGATGATCTTTCTTTTCTTTTCTGGCTCTGATACTCCATTAAGCTTATCCATGTATCTCTTTTGAGCGTTAACTCTAATGAAATTCATCTTAAATCTATTCTTAAATATCTCTTCGACTTGATCGCCTTCATCTTTTCTAAGTAGACCATGGTCAACGAAGATGCAAGTTAGATTGTCGCCTATTGCCTTGTGCATAAGGGCTGCAGCAACTGATGAGTCGACGCCGCCTGATAGTGCTAGTAAAGCTTTTTTGTCCCCAACTTTTTCTCTTATCTCTTTAACTTTATTTTCAATAAAATTTTCGCTCGTCCAATCGCCCTTAAGACCTGCTATATCATAAAGGAAGTTTCTAATCATCTTGTCGCCGTCGATTGAGTGTTTTACTTCTGGGTGGAATTGTACTGCGTAAATCTTTTTTTCTTCATTTTCCATCGCTGCGATAGGACAGTTATCTGTCGATGCGATGCACTTAAAGCCTTCTGGCAGCTTGGATATGTAGTCAGTGTGACTCATCCAAACTTGTCCACTTTCTACACCTTTGAATAATTTTGATTCCTCATAATGGCAGATAGTCTTACCATACTCTCTGTTCTTCTCAGAACCTTTCTTTACTTCACCGCCTAACAGATGAGCTGTTAGCTGAGCTCCATAACAAATACCCAGTATAGGTATGCCTAGCTCGAATATCTCCTTCGATATCGATGGTGAATCATCAAGATAGGCTGAGTTTGGTCCGCCTGTAAAGATTATTGCCTTAGGGTCTTTTGCTTTTATTTCTTCGATGCTTTTAGTATAAGGAATTATTTCCGAGTAAATATTATTTTCTCTTACACGTCTTGCGATCAATTGCTTATACTGTCCGCCGAAATCTATTACTAAGACTAAATCGTGTTTCATTTAATCACCTCTTGTAATAATTATATCACAAGTTTATTTTTAAAGCTATAAATTCCACAGACTTTATCAAAATTATTACAATTTTGTTAAAATCGTTATGCACTTATAATAAAGTGGTATAATATAAACAAAGGAGATGATATTATGCTTAAAAAGATGAACGTAATCGCTGCAATGCTAGCCATCGTTATGGTTTTGTGCGCATTGCCAGTAAATTCATTTGCAGAAACAAAAAACGTAAACAAGGTGGACGACAAAACGATGGAAAAATTAGTTTTAAAAGCAAAAGATGTTTTTAATATCAAAGATGTTTATGATAATTTCGAGGTTAACAGCTCGAGTGACGATCAATACGGCACTATATACAACTTATCATGGTCAAAAAAAGACAACTCAAGTGGAGTAAGTGTCAGCATATCAAAGGACATGCACATCACTAACTATAATAAATATGAGAATAAAAAGTACGAAACACTTAAACCAAAGTACTCATATGATGCTTTGAAAAAATATGCTAGTGATATGATTAAAAAGATTGACCCTGTAAATGCTAAGAGCCTTAAACTAAATGAAAACACTTATCAAAACTTTGGTAGTGACAACGCTTATACTTTTAACTTTGATAGATATGTAAATGGCAGATGCGTTATAGGTGACGGCGCAAGCATCACAATAGGCTATGTTGACAAGAGCGTTCAAATGTACTCACTTAACTACAACAAAGGCTTTGATTTTTCAAAAACTGCTGAGTTTGATGCACTTAAGAGCAATTTGACTATGGACGAAGCTATAAATATTTACAAGGACAATGAATATCTAAAGCCTATGATTAAGTTTGTGATCAATGAAAAGAAGGAGCCAAGGCTTACATTTAAAACTATATATAGTAACGAATTAAATGCAAATTACTTTGTTAATTCTACTAGTAAAAAATATGAGCGCTACGACTACCCTGTCTTTTTAAATAATTACATGACTAAGGACGCTGCTACCGAAGAGGCTATGGATGGTCTAAGTGAGTACGAAGTTAAAGGCATTGACAAGATTAAGGGCATAAAGGCTAAGGATGAGGCTGTCAAAAAAGCAAAAACTTATGTTAAAGATGCTAGCAAGACTAAGGTGACTTTATCTAGTCTAAATCAAGACTACATCACTAAGGACTACATCTACCACATCAATTTGGAAAGTGGCAAAGACGATAAAAAGACTTACTATAATATCTCATTCGATGCGAAGGACCTAACACTTTTAAGATATAGCAAATACAATAATTATGATAATAGTGATACTGACAAAAAAGATTTAAGCTCTGAAGAATTAAAAAAGATAGCTATGGACTATATCAAGAAGAATGCTTCAGATATTGATGAAAAGGAAGTAAAATTAATAAGTGCTGAAAATAATTCTATATACTTTGTAAGAGTGATGGACGGCTACTACGTTCCAGAAAACTCGATAAGCATAGGCGTTTCAATGGATACAAAAGAAGTAAATGACTTTTCAAGAGCTTGGTACAGAAAGCCTATTAGCTATGAAAAAGCAAAGATATCAGCAGATGAAGCTTATAATATAGTTAAAAAAGAAATTCAATACGAAGAAGCTTATAAATATATAAGAGATAAATCTGATCCAGCTAAGTCAAAGGTAGTTTTAACTTGCATGCCAAAGACTACTAGGATTGAGATTGATGCCATAACTGGTAAACTAACAAGTAATACAGATGAATTTAGAAATTACTCTGACATTGATAAATCAAAATACAAAGACAAGGCGACTCTACTTAAGCAAATGGGCTACGCTTATCTCGAAGACGAGATAATGCCAGAGAAAAACTTAAAGCAAAAAGACTTTATGACTTTTGTTTATGGATCTAGCTCAAGAAATGACATTGATGAGGCCATAGACTATGCTTATCAAAGAGCTATAAGAAATGGAATCATAAAAGAAAATGAAGTGAATAAAGAAAAAGAAGTCACTACGATTGACCTAGCAAAATTCATTGTAAGACTAAAAGGCATGGAAGAGCTTGTTGGCAAGGACATATTTAAGCCAGTGAATGCAAAGGCTAAGCTTACAAGCGAAGAAAATTCATATCTTGCCATCGCCAAGGCACTAGGATATATTAATATCAAGGCCATTGATAAGAATGCAAAAATCAATAGAGATGAGTTCATAAATATAATTTATAATTACATTTTTAAGTAAAGATACAAAAAGAAAATGCTTACAGCGATCGCTGTAAGCATTTTTTATATATAAGCTATTAATCTTCTAGTAGATAAGCTAGTGCTAGTTTGAATGTTGCGTCAACTGCTTCCTTATGTGTTCTTTCAAAGCTGTGTGATGCGTCAACGCCTGGTCCTATAAGTGCGGCTCTAACATTCCAGCCTGCTCTTAAAACTGCTGATGCGTCTGAACCGTAGTATGGATAGATGTCTATAGCGTATGGTATATCGTTTTTTCTAGCAAGTTTGATGAATTTTTCACTCATCATCTTGTCATATGGTCCTGAAGAGTCCTTTACACAAACTGTGCATTTGAATTCTGATGATGTTTGTCCAGTGCCTGGCGCTGCCATATCTACAGAGATAAATTCAACTGTCTTTTCAGGTAGTCCAGCTGTTGATCCGTGTCCAAGCTCTTCATAGTTTGAGATGAAGAAGTTTGTTGTATGTTTTGGTTTTATATTGTTTTCTTTTAAATATTTTACTAGTCCAACAAGAACTGCAACGCATGCCTTGTCGTCAAGGTGTCTTGACTTAATAAAGCCAGATGGTGTAACCCATGTGCCTGGATATAGATAAACATAGTCACCAACATTGATGCCAAGCTTTTCAACATCTTCTCTTGATGAAACTTTTTCGTCGATTCTAATCTCCATTGAGTCTTCGTCTCTCTTTGTTTCGTCAGCTTTTGCGCCATAAACGTGAGTTGAAGAAACATTTGTAAGTATAGTTCCTGTGTATTCGCCGTCATCAATAGTTGAGATAACGCATTCACATCCTTCGATAACGTTCCATGGGTAGCCGCCTAATTTAGTAAGCTTAAGTCTGCCACCAGCTGTGATGTCCTTAACCATGCAGCCAAGTGTATCAACGTGAGCTGATAAAGTCACTTGCTCTTCGTCATCTTCGCCCTCTACTGTTACATAGAAACCGTTCTTTGCATTTTTATGAGCCTTTAAGCCGTACTTAGCGAACTCTTCTTCAACTAAGTTAAGCGCCTTAATAGTGTCCCCTGTTGGTGATGGTGTCTTTAATAGCTTCACCATAAACTCTACCATGTAGTCTAAATCGTGTTTTACGTCCATTTTTATTCCTCCCTTAATAAATAATCTATTGCTAATTTGTATGAATCAAAGCCAAAGCCCGAGATAACGCCATCACAAGCTGCTGCTGTGACAGTATTTTTTCTAAACTCGTCGCGTGCAAATATATTTGTTAGGTGCACTTCGACTTTTTTTATCTTTATGGCCTTTAGCGCATCGTATATGGCGTAGCTGTAGTGCGAGTAAGCAGCTGGGTTGATGATAAGCGCATCATAAGCTCCGCCAATTAGCTCTTGAAGCTTGTCAATGATGGCACCTTCGCTATTTGACTGAAACTCATCTAAGCAAACGTCTTTCTTCTTCGCATAAGACTTTAATTCATCCACTAAATTATTATATGATAATTCGCCATAAATTTCAAGCTCTCTCTTGCCAAGTATATTGATATTCGGTCCGTTAACCACAAGTATCTTCTTCATTTAATCACTCCTTGTACCTTTAAACGCCTTTTGAGCTCCTTGCACATCAAAAAGACTGATTGGTCCGCCTTCATCGTCATGTCCGCGTACTTTTCAAATAACGGCGCCCTCTCTTCATATAGCTTTTTCATCGGGTCGCCCTCAGCTCTTAGTAAGGGCCGTCTAGATGTATCGAGATTTGTCTTCAAAAACTCAAGTGGCCTTTTTAGATAAATGACATAGCCATTGCTTTTTAAATGCGCCATGTTTTCTTCGCGCATAACCGTTCCGCCACCAGTCGCTATAATCCTTTTATCTAGTTTACTTACTCTTTCGCAAACCTTTGTTTCTCTTAATCTAAACTCTTCCTCGCCATATTTTCGAAAAATTTCATTTATGCTCATGCCCTCTTCTTTTTCAATCAACCTGTCCGTGTCAATGGCTTTGTAGCCAATCTTACGGGCTAGCTCGTAGGCTATGGTCGTCTTGCCACTGTTTGGCATGCCTATGATAATGATGTTCATGCGCTCACCAGCATATCGTAGATGGCAAGAGCCGCGTAGCACTTCATAATTGTATAGACACGTGGGACGACTGAAGCGTCATGCCTGCCATTTATCATTATCTCAGCATTTTCCATAGTCTTCATGTTTATGGTCTTGAACTCGCGAGCGATTGATGCGATTGGCTTAAACACACAGCTTAGAACTATATCAGCGCCATTTGATATGCCACCAATGATGCCGCCATTATTATTTTCTAAAAATTTTACTTTGCCATCAATGGCTCTCAGCTCGTCAGCTACTTCGCTGCCAAGGCTTTGAGCAAAATCAAATCCATGACCAAAGGAAACTGATTTGACAGATGGTATCAAGTACATATACCTCGCTAGCTCCCCATCAAGCGGGGCAAATGGCGGCTCGCCAAGACCTGCCTTGACACCCTTTATAATCAGTTCGACCTCTGCTCCAAGGCTGTCGTTTTCATTTTTTATTTCATCTAAGTACTTTTCGATCTCGTCGTCACTGTACTTATACATATGATATTTCTTTGATAAAAATTCTTCGCCACCCTCTTCATCAAGCATAGCGCCTAAACGTTTTAGATGCGTTTCAAAAGTGATTCCTTCCTTTTCTAGCTCTTTTAAAATTATCGCAGCGGCTGCACATACGGGCGCTGTTAAGCGAGCTGAGAATATACCTGAGCCGCTATAGTCATTAAAGCCCTTGTACTTAATAAAGGCAGGATAATCAGCCTGTGACGGCCTTGCTAAATCCTTTGTAGCTTCATAAGAAGAGCTGTCTACGTCAGCATTTTTCATAAGTATGGTAAGCGCGGCTCCTGTAGTGAAGCCATTAAAGACGCCAGAGATGATTTCGTAATCATCCTTCTCTCTTCTAGCGCTCGAGCCTATCGTATTTGGTCTTCTTTCTGCGAGAATTTTATCAATGTAGTCTCTATCGACTTCTATGCCGCTAGCTAAACCATCAAGCGTCGCTGTCATGTATAGCCCATGCGATTCGCCTGAAAGAGTGAGTATAATTCTATTTCCAATTGTCGATGACATTGACCTCGCCTCCTAAACTTATATAGTCTTCAAAAAACTTCGGATATGACTTATTTACACACTCGTAGCCACTTAGGAAGATGTCTTGATCAAGCCTTGTCGCAAGTATCGCTATCATCATAGCTATCCTGTGGTCGTTATATGCGTCAAACTTGTTCGTATACATGATGATGTCCTCAAGCGGATTCACGATTAGGCTATCATCAGTAAATGTAATCTTCGCGCCTATCTTTTTTAGCTCATTGATTATGGCCTGAACCCTATTTGACTCCTTATACATCAGTCTCTTTACTGAAGTGAAAGTAGTTTTATGCTTTCTAAATAGCGCAGCCATCACAAGTATTGGCACTGCGTCTGGACTATTCTTCATATCGATAGTGAGGTTCTGAGTTTGATCGTATCTTAATAAAGTGTCCTTAACCATCTTGTCAGCTTGTATGCTCGTCTCGGCCATATCCATGATGTCAATATCTGAGCCTAAGTAGTTTGCTGCATAGTAATTAGCCGCGTTTGAGTAATCTCTTTCGATAATATATTCGCCAGTGGATTTAAATTCTTGTCCGCCTTTTATCTTAAATTCATTTTCGCTCGCATCGATCTCGACGCCAAAGTCATTAAGGCACTTGATAGTCATGTCTATGTATGAGCGCGAAGATAGATCGCAGTCAAGAACAATACGCGAGTCAAAGGCCATGCGTGCGAGCTTAAATAAGAGTGATGAAACGAATTGACTCGATATGTCTTCCGTGATTATGTATTCATCCTTAACTAAGTCGCCCTTTATGCTGATGGACTTGTTCTTATCGTTGATGCGGTACTTAATGCCATTTGCGTCAAAAATTTTAAACGCGGGATCATTTGGCCTTTCGAATAGCTTATCGCCCATGTATATCTCGTGCAAATTGCCATCAAGTATATTAAATAGCATGAAGCGAAGTGTTGTGCCCGAGGCTTCGATGCGCACTCTATCTAGACTTTTCTTATTTTCGCGCGGCTTAACAAGGACGTCACCATTATCCAAAAGATCAAAATCCGCAAAGCTTATTAGGCTAAGCATAGTGTCTTTGATATCTTCAGATAGGTCAAAGCCTTTGATTATGGTGTTTTCGGCAGCAAAAGAACTTGCAAAGATATATCTGTGCAAGTAGCTTTTTGAGTGGTTTACAAAAACTTCACCCTTTAATTTAGAGTTTTTTATTCTTAATATGCTCATTATAAAGCTCTACTACCTTTCTCTCATCCATAGTTTTAATGATGGCGCATCTATTTGCAAGAAAAACAAAGTTAATCTCGTCCCCCATCATCTTCTTATCACTCTTAAGTGACTTTATCTCGTAATTTATTTCTTCAAGTGGATAATATTTGTGTATTAGTTCAAAACTTCTCTCGTAAGTTTCTTCGTCTGTTATATTTAAAATTTTGCCAAGCTCAAGGGCAATCTTCATGCCAATGGCAACGCTATAGCCATGTGAGAAAGTGTAATGACTAGCAGCTTCAATCACGTGGCCAAATGTATGACCAAAGTTTAGCGCCATGCGAGCGCCTTTTTCATTTTTATCTTCACAGACAAAATGAATTTTTGTTTCAATTGATTTTTCAAGTACTTCTTCAATCGCTGCATCGTTTTTTATTAAGTCATATAAGCCATTGTCATAAATAAGTGCGTGCTTAATCACTTCAGCAAGCCCTGATATATACTCATCCTTAGGAAGCGTTTCAAGTGCATCTATAGCAATGAAGACTTTGTACGGATCATAGAAAGTGCCTAAGATGTTTTTCTTATCGCAAAAATCGATGCCAGTCTTGGACCCGATGGCCGCGTCAGTCATAGCTAGTAAGCTTGTTGCAATATTTACGTGCTTTATGCCGCGAAATAGAATCGACGCCGCAAAGCCGCCTATGTCCGTTACAACACCGCCACCCACGTTGATTATAAGTGAGTGCCTATCGAGCTTATCAGCTGCGTACTCAAGTAGATTTTCTAAAACGCCGAGGCTCTTTGCCTCTTCACCAGCATCTATCACATATAGATAAGCATCATATTTCTTTACTATTTCTTCTACGAAATCTTTTTGCTCTCTATAGACATTTCTATCCGTTAATACAAGATACTTAGTAAATTTTTCTTCTAAAACAATTTCACTCGCCTTGTGAATGATTTTTATTTCATAAGAAAGTCCATCTTTATTCATAAGTTTTGTCCATCGCCTTAAGTATCTTCTTTAAATCTTGTAAAAGATCATCAAACTCAGCATAGTTGATGGCTTGCTCGCCATCTGAAAGTGCCTCTGTCTTTTTATCATTCACTTCAATGATGATGCCGTCAGCTCCAACTGCCGCACTAGCTAGACTTAGTGGCTTCACTAGGTAGTCAAGGCCGCCTGCATGTGATGGATCAACTATGATGGGTAGATTTGTATATTTCTTAATTATAGGCACACTTGAGATGTCTAGCGTGTTTCTCGTAGCTGTCTCGAAAGTCCTGATGCCTCTTTCGCATAAAATGACATCTTCGTTGCCGCCCTTTAAAATATATTCAGCTGCTGCAATAAATTCTTTTATCTTATTTGCAAAACCTCTTTTTAATAGAACTGGTTTATTTATCTTGCCAAGCTCAGTTAATAAGGAAAAGTTTTGCATATTTCTAGCGCCAACTTGAATTATGTCGACTGCATCCATGAAATAATCAAGCTCACGCAAATCCATTAGCTCGGAAACAAATTTCACGTCATAAGCCTTTTTTATCTCTTTAAAGTAGTCAAGTGCCTCGCGTCCTAAGCCTTGGAAGCTATATGGCGATGTCCTTGGCTTGAAGGCGCCTGCTCTAATAAACTTTATTCCGCGAGATGATAAAAATTTTACCTCATCAAGAAGTGAGTCATATGATTCACACGCGCAAGGACCAGCGATCACTGCAAAGCCATCGCCAATTTTTTCGCCGCCTATATTAATAATTGTCTTTTCTTTATATGTCTTTGATGATTTTTCTTGTTCAAAGTTCATTTCTATCAGCTCCAGTCCAAATTTTAAACGCTTCTTCGGCTTGACCCATGAACATGCCCCAGCCATTCATAGTGATGAGACCTGCTTCTTTAGCAAGTTTCAAGAACTTTGTCTCTTCAGGGTTATATGTTAGGTCATAGGCAAAGCCAGCTCTGCTCATCTCGAAGTCTTCCTTTGATAATGGGCTCTCGTCAAGCCTTCCTGCCATGCCAAGGCCAGTCGCGTTTATGATGACGTCTTGATCCATGCCGTAGCCGTAAGGATATATCTCGATATCGTCTTCGAAGTTCTTTAGCTTGTAATGCGCTTCGACCTCGTCGCGCGTGTAAACAGTTATTTGAAAGATATCTAAATTAAGCAGAGCATATATAATGCTGCGAGCCGCTCCGCCAGTACCTAAAACAGCATAGGAGTATCTCTCATACTTTGGTATTAGGCTAGTGATGTCTTTCATAAAGCCGATGTAGTCAGTATTGTGTAGACTCATCTTGCCACTGGCAAAGCTCGCCGTATTGGCTGCTTCAAGTACCTTAACCGCTTCACTCATATCGTCTGCGTATTTAAGTATTTCTTCCTTAAGTGGCGTAGTGATGTTAAAGCCAAGCACTTCGCCATTCTGCGCTTCATTTACAAAGCTTTCAAGACTGTCTTTATTCACTTCTCTTTTTTCGTAACTTAAGTCAAGCCCATCTCTATTGATAAAGTCCGTCATCACTTCTGGTGACTTTGACTGCTCAATCGGGCTACCTATCACGAATAATTTATTTCTCATAAGTCTTTACCCTTCTAGTCCTTATATAATAATCGATAATCATGTTCGAAAGCTTCTCGCTGTCATGTCTAGCGTAGTCGCCACTATCCAAGCAGTCGCCTTCGATATAATCAATCGCTTCTTCTTCTAAAAATTTCTTGTCGTCATCAGTCAAAAATATTTGTTCTTGATACTCTTCTTGATATTTTTTCTTAAGATCCTCGCTTAAGACCTTATTATTTATGATGATTGAGTCAAAAATTTTTTCCGAGTGCTCGAAAATTGCTCCCACGTGATCTTTTACAGACATATCGTCGGTTTCGCCATGCTGCGTCATAACGTTTTGCACGTAAATCTTTTTCGCTGGTGAAGAAATGATTGCTTCCGTCACACCTTTTACAAGCAGATTCGGTATGATTGATGTATATAGGCTGCCCGGGCCTATAAGTATGATGTCTGCTTTGTTTATGGCTGTGATAACGCCATCAAGTGGCTCAACGTCTTTTGGACAAAGTTCAACCCTCTTTATCTTTTTATTGTCTTTAATAGCCTCAGCTGGCAAAATGCTCTCGCCAAAGGCCTTGCTCTTGTCATCGTAAGTCGCCTCGATATTGACATCGTTCACGGTGATGGGCATAACAGTTCCCTTGACCCTTAATATGCTCGATGCCATCTTGACCGCCTCTTCAAAGGAGCCGTATATCTCATTCATCGCAAGCAAAAATAGATTGCCGAAGGATTGGCCTTTTAATTCGCCCTTCTCAAAGCGATGTGATAAAAGTGTATTCATCTCTGGCTCTATGTCAGAAAGCGCTAAAAGGCAGTTACGCACATCGCCTGGTGGCAGCATTCCAAAGCTTCTTCTTAAAATGCCACTTCCGCCGCCATCGTCAGCCATGGTCACTATCGCCGTTATATCTGATGAGTAGTTTTTAATACCCTTTAGTAGAGTCGATAAACCCGTTCCTCCGCCTATTGCAAGTATCTTAGGATTTAGGCTCCTGTACTTATTATACATTACGAGCCTCTTTATACATATCTCTATTCTTCAAAACAGTTAAATTCTTCTTTTCTTTTAAATATTCATATAGCCTTTCAGCCATGTAAACGCTTCTGTGTCTACCGCCTGTGCATCCCATGCCTATAGTTAGTTGATTTTTGCCTTCCTTTATATAATTTGGTAGTAAAAAGTCAAGCATATCAACAAGTTTTTGGAAAAATTCTTCAGTAGCATCAAATTTCTCTAAAAATTCTTTTATCTCTGCGTCAAGTCCTGATAGTGGCCTTAGATCGTCAAGGTAATATGGATTAGGTAGGAAGCGTACATCAAAAACAAGGTCTGCCTCTTCCAAGATGCCGTACTTAAAGCCAAAGCTTTCCACGACTATGGTAAGTTTCTTTCTCGTAATAGTGTTTGAAAGTATCTCGTATAGCTTGTCCTTTAGGTCGCTGCTCTTCATTGAGCTTGTATCTATGATGTAGTCTGATTTGTCCTTAAGCTCCTTAAGTATCTCTCTTTCCTTTTGTATACCATCTTTAAGTGAGCCGTCTTTGCTGAGTGGATGCGGCCTTCTTCTTTCATTGAAACGCTTTATGAGCTCGCTGTCTCTTGCGTCTAAAAATATTAGCTTAAAATCTAAATTCTTTTCTTCAAGCCCATCTATCACAGTGAGCATGTCATTGAAAAACTCCTTGCCCCTTATGTCCATACCAAAGGCTACTTTGTTAATGTTTTCATTCTCACTATCAATTAGCTCGAAGAATTTTGGCAATAAAACAGGAGGCATATTGTCAATGCAGTAAAATCCGTTATCTTCCATGAAATTCAATAAAGAACTCTTTCCGGCACCACTCATGCCTGTTACTACATATATGTCCATAATATCCTCCTACTCTATATAAATATTTTTAATTCTATTGATATCAATTTGAGCTTCGTCAGCTCTTCTTAATGCTTCTTTTACATCGCCTACACGCTCTAATTTGTGTGCGTCTGATCCCACGTATAAGTCTACGTCTATGTCCTTGATCTTGATTAGGTCCTCAACTGAAAGATTCTTGTGCGATGAATTTATTTCTAGTGCCACGCCATGCTCCTTGCATGCTTTGGCAAGTCTAACAATGTTTACGTCTATCTTGTCGCCCGGATGCGTAATTATCTTTATCGGGTACTTCTCTATCGCCTTGATGTATGAGTCCGTAACCCTCTCAGTCACCTTCGCATGCCATTTTTTAAATGGCTTTGATATCTGCGGCAGTATCGATAACTTCATTTGCTCCTTGAAGTTCTTCGTCTTTATGCCATAATGAAAACCCATAAGCACTATGTCAAGGTATTTCATAAGCTCATTGTCAAGATCAACAGTTCCGTCAAAGTCAAGTAAATTCGCTTCGACACCCATAAGTATCTTAAGTCCCTTGTCATTATACTCTTCGTTTAGCTTGTCAATCCTCTCTCTAAGAACAGGCAAATTACTTCTCTTTATGCCGAACATATAATGAGCTAGGCCGTGATCTGTGATTGCTAGCTCTTTTAGACCCATTACAAAGGCTTTCTTTGCGCTCTCTTCGGGTGTTTGCGAAGCGTGCCTACCAAGGTTGCCCTTAGTTCCTGACGAGAATATCGTATGTGTATGGTAGTCGCCATATAATCTAATTTTATTCATTTATAATCCTTATCTCCTCTTCAAGACTTACAGCGAACTTGTCTAAGACGATGGCTTTAACTTTTTCAATAAGTTTGACTACGTCGTCAAAACTAGCGCTCCCTGTGTTAATTATAAAGCCTGAGTGCTTTTTACTAACCATGGCGCCGCCAACGGAGAGTCCCTTTAGTCCAGCATCTTCAATCAGTTTAGATGCGTAGTAGCCTTCGGGTCTCTTAAATACTGAGCCAGCCGATGGATACTCAAGTGGCTGCTTGTCCTTTCTTCTTTGAGTGTAATCTCTTTGCTCTTCTTCTATATCTTTCTTATCTTTCTTCTCTAATTTAAAGTAGGTGCCTAATATGATGTAGCCCTTATCTTGAAAAATGCTTCTTCTGTGAGCAAAATTTGCTTTGCTTGCATCAAGCTCGGCTATACTATCGTCTTTAATATATCTTATCTTAGTCACCACATCTTTAATCTCGCTACCATAGGCACCGGCGTTCATATATACAGCTCCGCCAACTGTTCCAGGTATACCTGATATGGCTTCAAGACCACCTAGACCTAGCTCAAGCGCCTTGTTGGCAAGGCTCTTAAGTGAGGCGCCTGCCTCTGCATATAAAGTCACTTCATCTATCATAGTGATATTTGAAAAGTTTTTATCTAAGACTATGACAGGTCTTTCAATACCAGCATCGCTGATAAGAAGGTTACTGCCATTGCCAATGATAAGGTAATCTTCTTTCATCTCGTCAAAGAGCCTCACAAGTTTTAGAACTTCTTCATCGCTCTTTGCTTCGATTAAGACGCGCGCTGGCCCACCTATCTTAAAAGTAGTGTAATTCGATAAGCTTTCGTCCTCTTTAATCGTTTCTATATTTAATCTTTTTATTTCTTCAATTATTTTCTTCATACATTCCTCCAATGTAATTATATCATAAATGAAGATTATTTTCTATATCTATGTACAAAAAAAGAAGCCCCATAAGGGACTTCTCCGATAGTAAACAATTTTAGAATATCATCATTGCTACAGTTAATACAATTATTGAGAATATTACTGTGAATATAAGAGGTTTCTTAACCCATTTATACCAAGTACCTAATTCCATCTTAGAAATTTGTATTGCGCCCATAACAACACCTGATGTTGGTGTTACATAGTTTACAACGCCTTCTGCAGCGCAGAATATTAGTATCATAACTTCTGGTGAGTAACCAAGTCTAGCAGCTAATCCACCCATAACTGGGATAGATAGTGTTGCAAGGCCTGATGTTGATGGGATGAAGAATGATAGTGCGATGTATACGATGTATGCAAATGGTACGAATAAGTAAACTGGTAAGCCTGCTAGAGCTGTTGCTGATCTATCTAGTATAAGTGCGTCGATGTGTGTTTGAGCCATAAGTACTGATGCAGCTCTTGCTACTACGATTACTAATACAACTGATAAGATGTCTTTTGCTCCGTCAATGAATGCGTTAACCAATTCCTTTTCAGATAGTCTTCCGATCCAGCCTATAACTATAGACATTAGGAAGAATAATACTGAAATTTCTGGGAAGTACCATTCACCAAGTGCTGTGTCTGTCAAGAATGCTGACCAGCCTTCAAATGCTGTTACACCAAAATCTGGCCAAGGAATTAATGATATAATCATAACTATAAAAGTAATTGCGAATATAACTAAAATGAATTTATGTCTACCTGTGTAAACAAGTTCTTCTTCAGTCTTAGTTGTCTTAAATTCTTTGTCCATTACTTCTCTTTCTTGAAGAGATAATATTGTTGAGCCTTTGTCTTTGTGTACTTTGCTAGCGTATTTTAATACGAAGTACATAGCAGTACCTAGAGCAACTGCCCAAAGTATTGCGCCTAGTAGAATTACAGTACCTTTGTTACATTCAACGCCTGCACCGTTAAGTGCGTCCATAGCTACACCAGTAGCAAATGGGTTAACTGTTGAACCAAGTACGCCGGCACCTGCTCCAAGAAGAACAGTTGCTACAGCAACCATAGTATCAAAGCCTGCAGCTACCATCGCAGTAATGATTAGAGGATATAGGGCTACAGTTTCTTCTGCCATACCGTAAGTTGATCCACCTATTGAGAAAAGAATCATAAGTACAGCGATAAGAGCCATTTCTCTACCCTTCATGTTCTTAACTAGTCTGTGAATACCAGCTTCAAGAGCTCCTGTCTTGTTAACAACTGCTAGGAAACCACCGATAACCATAACGAAGATGGCGATATCTATAGCGTCAACAAAGCCGTTGTAGAAACTCATTGTTATGTCTGGAAGTCTAGCTCCTGCTACTTCAGTAACAGCTTCTTCAGCTCCCTTAGGAACTACAGGGGCAAATTGTGCTCCATTAAAAATCCATGATAAGATTGCAACAAATAGTATAATTAGAATAAGAATACTATAAGCACTCAATGAACGTTTCTTTTTTTGTTTTTCCATCATTTTACCTCCTTAATGATTGTTTACTATTGATACTATAATTATACTACAAATCTGCTACTTATGCAACACTTTTTTCGCCTATAGTGCTAACTTTATTATTATGTAAATTGATTTAAATGAGCTTTATTATAAATTCTATGAATATCTCCTTGATATCTATTTAGTAAAAATAATAATGACTTTAATTGGGTAATAATAATTGTTTGGAGGTATGAATATGAAATTAAATAATATAAAGGCGGCCTTCTTTGATATGGACGGGACTATAGTGAGCTTCACTTCTCATAAGATAAGCAAAAGAGACATAGCCGCTATAAATAAGCTAAGAGAAAAAGGGATCTTGGTCTTCATCTCATCTGGCCGTGACAAGAAAAATATATTGAAGGTTCTTGATAATACTCTTGAGGTCGATGGCTTTGTTGGCATGAACGGTAACTTAAATGTAATAGGCGATGAAATTGTTTCAGAGCACTTCATGGAGGAAGAAGACGTTCGCTTCATAGTAGACGCATCACATAGGCTTGGCTTTGCCCTATCGCTCTTTACTCGTGAAGGCGTTGTACTTAATAAAGTGGATGATAAGGTTCACGCGGTTCATGACCACGTCGAAGTACCTATACCAAGGCTCGCTTCATTCTCTGATATTGATTTAAGCAAAATATATCAAATGAATTCATATACGACTAAGGCCTTTGATGAAGAGCATCTAATACCATATATGAAGAACTCTGTCTTTAAGAGATGGAACGATGACTTTGCTGATATCAATAGCGTAAAGACGTCAAAGCTAGTCGGTATAAATGAAATAATCCATAAGCTTGGTATTGATATTAATGACACCATAAGCTTTGACGACAGTGAAAATGATCTTGAGATGATTAAGGGTACTGGCGCCTCAGTTGCTATGGCTAATGCCATGCCTATAATCAAAGAGGCAGCGACTTACATCACCAAGGATTGCGACGAGTCGGGAGCGGCTCACTTTATTGAAAATTACCTCTTATAAACTTGATTTTTTATATACTTTGTGATAAAATTCAAGAAGAATTTAAAACAAAAGAGGTTTATATATGTCAAATAAAAAAACTGTTATAAAATCACTTGCGATGATATCCGTCTTCACGCTAATCAGCAAGATTATGGGCTTCTTCAGAGAGACAATGATCGCATCGAAGTACGGTGCCAATCTCGAGACAGATATGTATACTGCTGCGACTACCGCAGTTATCTTTTTGATAGGAGCACTTGGTAGCGGCTTAAACACTACGCTTGTGCCAATATTTTCAGAGGTAGAAGAGAAAGAAGGCAAAAGAGGCAAATTAAAATTCATGAACAAAATCATGAACATCATCGGCCTCATCGCCATAATCCTTTGCGCTGTGTCATACATCTTTGCTCCGCAAATCACTAAGCTTATAGCGAAAGGCTTTACTGGCGAGACACTTGTCTACACTGCCTACCTAATGAGAATTGGTGTGCCTATCATATTATTTTTGTCAATCACATACATTTTCTCAAGCTTTTTGCAATCAGAAAACGTTTTTGGTCCCTATGCCATTATGGGCATACCATACAACCTAGTATTTATCATCTTTTTAATCTTTTTTGCAAGAAGAGGCAATATCGATCTATTGATGTTCGTTAGCGTTATAGCGGCATCTTTGCAGTTCCTTATACAACTGCCTGCCGTTAAGCACAAGAGATATAGATTCACGCCCGATTTTGACTTCAAAGACCCTTATGTAGCGAAGATGTTTAAGCTTATCGTGCCTATACTTATAGGCTCGAGTGCATATCAAATCAACTTAGTTGTAGACAAAACACTAGCTTCAGAACTAGTTAGCGGATCAATCTCGGTACTAAACTATTCATCCAAGATATATCTTATGATTATATCTGTCTTTGTCATGGCACTAACAACTGTAATCTTCCCAAAACTATCGTCATCAATGATTAGAAACGAAAGTCAAGAGATCAGAAGCATAATCAGCGAAAGTGTCGATATCGTTGCACTTATCACGCTTCCAGCAACTTTTGCAATAGTATTTTTAAGCTATCCGATAGTTGAGATACTTTTCCAAAGAAATATGTTTAACGAAACAGCCACGCTGATGACCTCAGGTGCACTAACATTCTACATCTTAGGACTTTTCTTTGCCTCATTAAGAATGATATTTGAAAAAGTATTTTACTCGATGCAAAAGACCAAAGTGCCGATGATCAATGGACTTATAGCTGTCGCAGTAAACATCGCCTTTGACATAATACTAGTTAAGTTTATGCAGCACAAAGGCCTTGCCCTAGCTACATCGATCTCATCGTTAGTTTCAGCAATCACACTATATATCTCGCTTAAGAAAGTTTATCCAGATATTGAGATCAAAGACAATCTAATTTCACTTATAAAGATACTAGCAGCCTCCATCATCATGGCACTAGCAATGTATTTACTATTTACTCTCGGCGTAAAAGTTTTGGGAGAAAAGAAAATAATCAAATTTTTAATGATGGCTATATCAGGTGTCATTGCCTTAGTCATCTACGTAATATCACTAAAAGCACTAAAGGTTCATGCTTTAGACGCTGTACTAAACTATAAAAGGAGGAATAATGAAAAATAAAGAACTACTAAAACGCTTTTTACCCTACTTTAAAAAATATAGAAAAATTCTCTTCATAGACTTGTTCTGCGCTGTATTAACTACAGTGTGTGAACTAGTCTTTCCTTTATTACTCAGAAGCATAACTAATACGGCTGCACAAGACATTTTGCTTTTAACAAATGAGTACATTTTAAAAGTGGCTGGGATTTACTTCGCACTGCGCGTAGTTGAGATAGTTGCTCAATTCTACATGACTAAGGTCGGCCACATCATGGGCGCCTACATCGAAAAAGACATGCGTAGCGATGCCTTTGCCCATTTGCAGCACCTATCAGACAGCTACTACAACAATACTAAGGTCGGTCAAATCATGGCCAGAATCACTCATGACCTCTTCGACGTAACTGAGTTTGCTCATCATTGTCCTGAAGAATTTTTAATTGCTACATTTAAAATAATTATTTCATTTGCAATTTTAATAAAGATCAATGTTTTATTAACAGTGCTAATGTTTATCATGATACCTATAATGATATATGCATCAAGCTCATACAACCGCAAGATGCGCCGCGCCTTCAAGGAGCAAAGAGATCACATAGGCGACTTAAACTCAGGTCTTGAGGACTCGCTACTTGGCTCAAAAGTAGTTAAATCCTTTGCAAATGAAGATGTCGAAGTCGAAAAATTTGAAAAAGATAACGATAAATTCCTTGAGATTAAAAAGAAGAGATACACATATATGGCTGGCTTTGGCACTGTAAACAGAATCTTCGATGCCATCATGTACACTATGATAATTACTTTGGGCGGCTTTTTAATGCAAGCTGGGAAAATATCAGCTGGTGACATGATTGCCTATGTATTATTCGCGACAAGTTTATTAACAACTATAAAAAGAATAGTTGATTTCATGGAAAACTTCAACGCCGGCATGACTGGTATTGAGCGTTTCATCGAGATTATGGATACAGATGTCGATATCTTTGACAAGAAAGACGCCATCGAACTAAAAGATGTCAAGGGCAAAATCGAGTTTAAAGACGTTAGCTTCACTTACCCTGATGACAAAAACAAAGTTCTTTCTAATGTCAATCTAGTGGTTAATGATGGGGCTTCCATCGCCATAGTTGGACCATCTGGTTCAGGTAAAACGACTCTAGTTAACTTGATTCCTCGCTTCTACGATGTTACAAGCGGAGAGATTTTGATAGACGGCAGAAATATTAAAGACTTCACACTTAAGTCATTAAGACAAAATATTGGCTCGGTTCAACAAGAAGTCTACCTATTTAGTGGCACTATACTTGAGAATATCAAATATGGTAAGATTGATGCAAGTAAGGATGAAATCATTGAGGCAGCTAAACTTGCTGGCGCTTATGACTTTATTATGGAGCTTAAAGATGGCTTCAATACCTATGTTGGCGAACGTGGCGTAAAGCTATCAGGCGGTCAAAAGCAAAGGATAGCTATAGCAAGAGTATTCTTGAAGAATCCAAAAGTGCTTATACTTGATGAGGCAACATCGGCTCTTGACAACACTAGCGAAAGACTTATACAAGAGTCACTCGAAAAGCTATCGGAGGGTAGAACGACACTTACTATTGCCCATAGGCTCTCAACTATTAAAAACGCTAAAACAATCATCGTTCTTACAGATGACGGCATAAAAGAAACTGGTACGCACGATGAGCTTATGTCTAAGAAAGGACTTTACTACGAGCTTTATACAGGCTCACTTCTTGATTTAAAATAATTTAATACATTTGTAACCTCTAATAAACTAGCTTTATGATATAATGAAGGTAGAATCATAGTAAAGGAGGAAAACATATGAAGAAAAGAATGATAAGTGCACTGTTATTGATATGCATTTTGCTTTCAAGCACAGCCATGGCAATGGGTGTAGATAAATTAAAAGGTCACTGGGCAGAGAAAAAGATTGAAGATGAATTTATGAAGAAGTACTTTACAGAGCTTGCTAAAGATAATTATGCAAAGTTCGTACCAAACGCTCCGCTAGAAGCAAAGCAATTTGCAAGTGCACTGGAAAAGCTATCGAACGAATACGGCGACTTCAAAGTCAGTATATATGGTGACTCCAACTATCTTACAAGAGAATCGATGATTGACTACATCTTTGACGGTGTGAAGAACATAAAATTCGCTCGTAGCGAAGAAAAAGACATAGACTTCACTGACATTGAAAAGATGAACAAGATTAAAAAAGAAAAGTTAAAATACCTTGTAAATAAAGGCATAGTATATGGCAATGGCGATAAAAAATATGCGCCAGAAAAAAAGCTATCACAAGTAGAAGGAGTTTTAATCGTGCAAAGAATACACAAGATTTTTAAGGATAATGAAGGCGAAAAGAACGCCAAAAATCTATCCTTTGATGTACAAAACATCTCAGAGGGTTTAAGTAACAACGGTGAATCCATCTTCTATAAAAAGGTCGGTGATCAAATCCTAATCACATTTACAATGAAATTCCCTAACCCAGGATACACAGTTGGCGTAGAAAAAGTACTACTTAAGGATAATAAGATAACAATCTATCCGCAAGTCATAGCGCCAGGCCCAACAACTATAACCCTACAAGTTATAGCCTACAAGACAGTAACGCTTGCGCTAAATGCAGAAGAAACAGGCGACGGACCATTCGATATAAAAGTTATTGGTAATGAAAATAACAATATCGAGATTAACACAAGATAATTAAAATTTAGAGATATAAGCACTTCATCTTTAGTAGATGAGGTGCTTTTTCATGCGATTTTTTAAATTTATAAAATTTTTATGACATATTTAAGAAAAAATTAAGATTTATATATTATAATAGTCTTAAGAAGGGATGATTTTATGGATAATAAATCCAGAGCATATATAAATAAAAAGAGAAAGCTAAAAAGAAAAAGAAAGAGAAGAAGAATATTTTTCTTCGCTTTAATATTATTAATTATATCTTTCACATTAATTAAAAGAGCTAGACTTAGAAGCAATATAATTGAAAGCGCCAATAACACGCTTAACTATTACTTAGAAAAGACTGGCATAAGTAGTCCGTATAAAGATATTAAGATGGATACGAACGAAAATTATAACGGCGTGGGTCAAGAAAAGAGAAGTGGCGAAGGCTATTTCACAAAGTTCACAACAGTGGATGCGAATAAAAAGACTTATACTGAGTATAAACAAAATATCGAGCCGTGGAAAGACAATGAGTATTGGAACGGCAATATGGAAGACTACGGCTGTGGCATCACCGCCATGTCCATAGTTTTGTCGGGCTACGGTCAAAATCTTACGCCAGAAGATCTCCGTGAAAAGTACTACCCTCGCCTCGACTACACAAAACTTTCGAAAGAGCTAAAGAGCTACGGCGTAGACAATACAGACTTTTATTTCGACGCAAAATCTTTATCAAAGGAAAGTATAACCAGTCATCTTAAAACGAATAGGCCCATCATCGTATGTATATGGAATAAACCAGAGGAAAATCGCTTTACGAGCAAGTCACATTACATGGTTCTACTTGCTGCGACAGATGACGGCAAGGTCTATATCTCAAACCCTAATGGCGAAGAGAATAATTACAGAAGCTCTGGTTGGTACGATTTTGACGAGATAAGTCCATACTTAGCCAAAGTTATGTATATCACATCATACTAATAGAAAACACCTTATCAAGCGCGATAAGGTGTTTTTTATAGTTTATTTACTTTTAATTAATTGATACGCCCGTCTCTCGTCACCACTTTTTAGATGAATTATGCCCGTATAAGTAAAGCCTAATTTATTAAGAAGACTTCGCATAATATTGTTATCTTCGTGAGTATCGATGCGGATGTTGTCTGTACTAGCAAAAGCAAAATCTATAGCATCCTTAAGTAAGTTTCTTCCCTTGCCAAGGCTAGCAATTCTATGAATGACAGCGTAGGGCTCATCGTTAAGCCACGCGCCTTGAATTTCTTTATAAGTCTCTTCACCAGAAAAGCTAAGCATAAAGACCCCATATATCTCATCGGCGCACGCTACATATAGCTCGCCCCTATTAATATCATCTAAAAGTGTTTCTTCGTCTGGGTACTTGTCACTCCACTGATCGATATTGCCATCCGCACGCATCTTAGCCTTAGCTGCATCATATATCGGCATGATGCTAATAAGATCATTTTTATTTGCTCTTCTAATCATTAGACCACCTCTATGTAAGTAAAAAAGCAGCCAAACGGCTGCTTTTAATAAGTTTATCTAAATTACTTTAATGTAACTTTTGCTCCAACTTCTTCAAGTTTCTTCTTCATTTCGTCAGCTTCTGCCTTTGGTGCAGCTTCTTTGATTGTCTTAGGAGCTCCGTCAACTAAGTCCTTAGCGTCCTTTAAGCCTAAGCCAGTGATTTCTCTAACTACTTTGATAACTTTGATCTTTTCAGCGCCAGCTTCTTCAAGAACTACATCGAAATCTGATTTTTCTTCTGCTGCTGGAGCTGCTCCGCCTGCTGCTGGAGCTGCTGCAACTGCTACTGGAGCTGCTGCTGATACTCCGAATTCTTCTTCTAGTGCTTTAACTAGTTCTGATAATTCTAAAACTGTAAGTGATTTTACTTCTTCAATTAAATTTGTAACTTTTTCTGACATTATAAATACCTCCAAAAAATTTTTATTTATGCTTCTGCTGCTTTCTTTTCAGCAATTTGGTTAAGAGCTACAACTAAGCCCTTCATAGTTCCATTTAATACATTTGCAAAACCTTGGATTGGTCCATTTAAGCCGCCAAGTACTTTTGCGATAAGAACTTCCTTCGATGGTAGTTCTGATAATTGTTTTAATTGATTTACATCAAATATGTCTTTATCAACTAAACCGATTTTGATTTCAAGTTTGTCATTTTCTTTAGCAAACTTGTAAGCTACTTTTGCAGCTGAACTTGGATCGTCGTATGCAAATGCAACAGCATTTGTTCCTTCCAAGTACTCATCTAAGCCTTCAACGCCAAATTCGTGTAGAGCAAATCTAAGCATAGTGTTTTTGTAAACTTTATACTCAACATTGCTTTCTCTGCATTGCTTTCTTAAATCAGTAACATCTGCAACGTTTAATCCTTTATAGTCCATAAGAACTATAGATTCTGATTTTTCAAGTTTTTCTTTAATTTCTTGAACAACTTGTTTCTTTTGTTCTAAAACATGTTCTTTCACTATTTCACCTCCACTGGAAAAATAGGAACCTTAGCTTATTGCTAATCCCGTTTATAATCTATGTCAATAAAAAGCCCTCTTATAGACATAAGGGGGTTGATACTGGCTTATCATATCCTCGGTAGGTAATTAAGCTTTACGCACCTACTGTCTACGGTTTATATATTCCTATTAAATTAACTCTGTTAACTAGTTTATTATATCAAAAGTTTTCTGAAAAGTCAATACTTTATTCAGTAATTTTTGAGCTATTTACTTTTACTCCAGGACCCATAGTCGAAGTAAGTGTAACAGATCTTAAATACTTTCCTTTTGCTGCAGCTGGTTTTGCTTTGATTATAGCTGACATGATAGCATTAAAGTTTTCTTGAAGCTTTTCTGGACCAAATGATACTTTACCTATTGGGCAGTGAATGATGTTTGCTTTGTCCAAACGATATTCAACTTTACCTGCTTTAATATCTTTGATAGCCTTTTCTAGTTCAAATGTAACTGTTCCTGACTTAGGGTTTGGCATTAAGCCCTTAGGACCTAGAACCTTACCTAGTCTACCGATAAGACCCATAGTATCTGGTGTAGCAACGATTACGTCGAAATCAAACCAGTTTTCTTTTTGGATCTTTTCAACCATGTCTTCTGCTCCAACATAGTCTGCGCCTGCTTCTCTAGCTTCTTCTTGTTTGTCTGCCTTAGCGATAACTAAAACTTTTTTAGTTTTACCTGTACCGTGTGGTAGAACTACTGCGCCTCTAACTTGTTGGTCAGCATATCTTGAGTCAACACCTAATCTGCAGTGTAGTTCAACAGTTTCATCAAATTTCGCCTTAGCTGTCTTAATAACAACGCCTATGGCTTCATCTGATTCGAAGTATTCATTTTTATCGAATTCTTTTAAACTGTCTTGGTATTTTTTACCTCTTTTTGCCATTTTCTAACCTCCTTGTGGTAATAACGAATTTTCTCCCACCTAATAAGTAGAATTATTCTTCTACTTCAACGCCCATACTTCTTGCAGTTCCAGCAACCATGCTCATAGCTGCTTCTACACTTGCTGCATTTAAGTCTGGCATCTTCATTTCTGCAATCTCCTTAACTTGATCTTTTGTAAGCTTAGCTACTTTCTTCTTGTTTGGTTCGCCTGAACCGCTTTGAATGTTAAGAGCTTTCTTGATCAATACTGGAGCTGGTGGTGTCTTTGTGATAAAAGTAAATGATCTGTCTTGATATACAGTTAAAACAACTGGTATGATTAGACCTACTTTATCTTGAGTCTTAGCATTGAACTCCTTTGTAAATTGCATAATATTTACGCCGTGTGGTCCAAGTGCAGTTCCTACCGGTGGTGCAGGTGTAGCTTTTCCAGCCGGTATTTGAAGTTTGACAATTGCGCTAACTTTTTTTGCCATATTCGCACCTCCTCGATTTTTGTGCTTTACGCACTTTTATATATTATCTTTATGATAATAGCTATTTTGTGATAGGGCTTACTTGATAGTATTCAAACTCTACAAGTGTGTCCCTACCAAACATATTAACAGAGCACTTTATAGTGCCAGCATCTTCATTAACTGTGTCAACTATCGCTTCGAAGCCCTTAAATGGTCCGTCTGTAACGGCTAGGTGATCTCCGTGTTTGTAGTTAACGTCCTTCTTAGTATCGTCTATGATGGACTTAGTGTGAACGCCTAAGTTATAAAGCTCTTTCTCTGTCAATGGTATAGGTTTTGATTGTGGTCCAACAAAACCTGTTACTCCTCTGGTATTTCTAACTAAATACCATGATTTATCGTTGATAATCATCTTGACTAGCACGTAGCTGGGGAATATCTTTCTGGATTTGATTTTTTTGACGCCATCCTTTTTTTCTACGTATTCTTCTGTAGGCACTTCAACTTTAAAAATACCGTCAGCTGTGCCACGATTAACTATCATCTTTTCAATTGTAGCTTTTACCTTATTTTCATATCCTGAATACGTATGGATTACATACCATTTGGCATCGGCTTCTCTATCTGATAAATCGATAGAATTAGCCTTGTTTTCATTTAAATCTAAATCGCTCATTACTATTTAATAATTTGTTTAAATATAGCGCCAATTCCCAAGTCGATAAGGTATACTAGTATAGCTACAGCCACACTAATTCCAATTACAACTAATGTGTAATTAACTAAATCTTTCTTGCTAGGCCAAATAACTTTTCTCATTTCAGCTTTAACGCCTTTTAAGAAATTACCTGTTTTACCTTTCTTTTCTACTTCTGCCATGTTATCAACTCCTAAAAATTATTTTGTTTCTTTATGTGCTGTGTGCTTCTTGCAGAACTTACAGTACTTTTGAAGTTCAATTCTTTCAGTAGTGTTCTTCTTATTCTTCTTAGTTGTGTAATTTCTTTGATTGCATTCTGTGCAAGCTAATACGACCTTTTCTCTCATTTATAAACACCTCCTACTCATATAATACTCTAAAAAGTATTATACAACTACCTATATATATTATCGTAGTTTCGTCAATTTGTCAAGCTTTTTTTAAATTATTTTGATATATTTTTTATATTATTTCCTTATTATATATAATTATATTATATATAATTATTTTTAGTTGTTTTATTTTTTTATAAATCTAAATCCTTCAATTTATCTAGTTCTGCTTCATCGATGCCGGATATTTTCATGTTATTAATCATATTGATTTTCTTAGAAATTCTTTTTTGTGTTCGTTTCGAATTTTCTATCTCTATAGCGAGCTCCCTTGAGCTAAGTCTCGAGGCGCCTCTTTGAAAGATAAGGCTTTGCTCGGCAAGGTCACTTGTCGCGACTCTTATCCTATAGCCATAAGGCATATTAGCTACTTCTCTTTCAATATATGAGTCGGCCGTGATATTTTCTTTAGTAAAAACTATCTCAAGGCCCTTTACTATTTTCTTTTCGCCCTGATTACCTTTAATCAGGTGGCCATCGTAGACAAGTATGATGCGCTCTTTATTGTAGCGCATGTACTCTTCTAGGATGTTCTCTAGCTCATCACGAGCGGCCTCTAGCGACTCTTCCTTTCTATCTCTCAAATGCTCCCATGAGTTGATGACGTTGTAGCCGTCAACGTAGAGTATTTGCCTAAGCTTTTTCTTTTTCATCCTTCTGTCTTAAAATTTCATACATGGCAATGGCTGCCGCATTTGATGCGTTTAATGAGTTTGTCTTGCCAAACATTGGTAGGCTAATTATAGCGTCGCAGTTCTTTTTAACAAGATCTGATAGTCCTTTGCCTTCTGATCCAACTACAAGTGCAACCGGGCCTAATAGATTTGCCTTTGTGTATTTTTGGCCATCCATATCAAGTCCGTATATCCATACGTTTCTCTCTTTAAGCTCTTTAATCGTTTGATTAAGATTAGTAACGCTGACAACTATCATGTTATCAACTGCTCCTGCTGAAGCTTTATAAACTGTTTCGTTAACCATAGCAGATCTTCTCTTTGGTATGATAACCGCGTGAACGCCAGCGCACTCAGCTGTTCTGATGATTGCGCCTAAGTTGTGAGTATCTTCAATGCCATCTAAAATTACAAAGAAAGGGTCCTCGCCTTTTTCTTCGGCAAGCTTAAAGCCATCTTCAAGCGTTTTATATTCAAAACCTGCTGTAAATGCGACAACACCTTGATGCACTTCGCCCTTTGCTAGTGAGTCAAGCTTTTCTCTCTCAACTCTTTGTACGACGATGCCATTTTCACTTGCAAGGCTTAAAATTCTGCCGATTGAGCCCTTTAGCTCTCCTTTTTGCACATACAATTTGTCGATGGCCCTACCATTCTTCAAAAGTTCCATAACGGGATTTCTTCCGTATATATATTGTTCTTCCAATTTAATCCTCCAAACATAGTTTAACTAGATCCAGTAGTCTAGTGTATTCTTTCTTCAAAAATAGATATGCAATGAGAGCTTCAAAGCCTGTTGACACCTTGTATGCACTGTTGTCTGTATTCTTTGGTGCCTTATGTGACTTATGGTTTCTGGCTCTTTTAAAGACATAAAGTTCGTCCTCGGTAAGATGGTCCTTGATTTTCTCAAAAGCATCTCTTTGTGCATAAGCGCTTACATACTTTGTCGATAGCTTTTGCAGCTCATGCGCCTTTAGCGGCTCTTTCGCGATGTAGTATCTAACGAAGAGCTCGTAGACAGCGTCGCCAATGTAGGCAAGCCTTATTGGGCTCATCTCATTAATTTCAGCATCACTGTAGTTAATACCGAAAAGCTCGGTTATATCTAGATCCTTTCCCATCTTTGTCCGTCTTTGCTATCTATAATCTTTATGCCCATGGCTAGTAAATCGTCCCTAATCTTGTCAGCCTTGGCATAATCTTTATTTGCTCTTGCTTCATTTCTCTCGTCTATCATCTTTTTAATCTTTTCTTCGTCTTCGCCAAGTGATTCTTCTTCATCGCCAGCTTTCATCACTGCTTCACTATCATCAAGGCCAAGAACTTTTAGTAAATCATTTAATTTATCTTCGATATATTTTGCGCTTTCATAATCATCGTCTTCAAGCTTATTAATTATCTTAACAATATTGAAAATGCATGTAAGTGCGTCAGCTGTATTAAAATCATCACTCATAGCGTCTATAAAACCAGCTACTTCATTGTCAACGTCTTTGACGATCTCATCTGAAGCTTTTTTGCCTGTATCTTTAATCGCTTCAAGTCTCTTAAGAGCGTTGTGTATCCTCTTAACCGAGTTTTTTGCTCCGTCCATGCCTTCTTTAGTAAAGTTCATTGGCTTTCTATAATGAGTTGACAAGATAAAAAATCTTACCGTATCCTTGTCATAATCGTCAAGCAAATCCTTAAGCAAAATGAAATTACCTAGTGATTTACTCATCTTTTTGCCATCAACATTAACCATGCCATTGTGTAGCCAATACTTTGCGAATGGCTTTCCTGTTAGAGCCTCACTTTGTTGAATTTCATTCTCATGATGAGGAAACTCTAGGTCGCTGCCGCCTGCATGTATATCAAGCGTATCTCCTAAGATTGCCCTACTCATAGCCGAGCACTCAATGTGCCAGCCAGGTCTACCTTCGGACCATGGTGATGCCCAGTGCGGTTCATTTGGCTTAGCTTTCTTCCATAGAGCAAAGTCCAAAGGGTTTTTCTTCTTTTCATTTATATCAACTCTTAAACCTGAGATAAGGTCGTCGATATTCTTCTTAGAAAGTTTTCCGTAGTCCTTCGCCTTAGTAGTGTCAAAGTAAACATCGCCATCTGACTCGTATGCAGCGCCCTTATCAACAAGCGCCTTGACAAAGTCTATGATCTCGTCCATATGTTCAGTCGCTCTTGGATTTATATTATCATAGTCATAAATACCAAGCCTACCCGCAACATCTTTGAAGCGCTCGATGTACTTTTCAGCCACTTCGTTCGAAGTGATACCGCTTTCGTTCGCTTTATTAATTATCTTATCGTCTACGTCAGTGAAGTTAAAAACATACTTTACGTCGTAGCCCATGAATATCAAAAATCTTCTAACTGTATCAAATACAACTAAAGGTCTGGCATTGCCTACATGTATGTCGTTATAAACAGTAGGACCACAACAATAAAAGTTCACCTTAGTATCGTTTATAGGTTTGAAATCTTCTACTAATCCACTTAGTGTGTTGTGTAATCTAATCATAATTGCCTCCTTATATAATAATATAATTATTTTATCATAAATACGGCTTTAAGTCAATGACTTCGGTAGCATTAAGAGTGAGTAGCTTACACTATGTTTATGGTCTTTGCGATATAAAATAATATACTTTGGGTAAAAATTATTATAGATATATAAGGGGGTGTTATACTTGGCTAAGCAATATACAAAAAATTTAATTAAAAGAGAGTTTTTACTATTAGCAGAAGAGAAAAGCTTAAAAAATATAACTATAGCTGAACTCGCTGATAGATGTGAAATCAACAGAAACACTTTCTACTACCATTATGAAGACATATACATGCTCATAAAAGAGATACTTAACGATGAACTCGCTAAGGTTGATGAAGAGTTCAACTACACAAACTCATGGGAGAATAGCCTTTTGCAAGCAGTTGGCTTTATATTAAATAATAAAAAGGCAACGCTAAATATATTTAAGTCCATTGACAAAGCTGAGCTTGATAATTACCTATTCAAAGTTTGTGAATCGGTAATGAGTAAATATGTAGAGAATGAAGTAAAGACTAAAAACATTAATGCTAAGGATGCAGATAAAGAGCTCATAATAAACTTTTATAGAGCAGCTCTAGTTGGTCTACTCGATAAGTGGATACAAGACGGGATGAAAGAGTCACCTGAATACATTATCACTAGGATAGGTTCTCTTTTTGATGGCAACATAGAAAGGTCTTTAAGAATAAGTGAAAAACTAGACAAATAAAATAAATTGTTTAAAAAATGTGTAAAGATATATTAAAATACAAAATTTACACATTTTTTTATTTTATATAAACCTTAGTCAAAAGCAATCAATAGGTCAAAGCTTAGTCATCAAATGCCGTTTAACCAGTGATTTACACATTTATACAGGGTATGATATTAATACAAGAAAAATAAAAGTATTAAATGGAGGTAAAATTATGGAAATTAAAACTTTTGACGAAAGACTTAAACTTGGTAACGGTGACTACGACAGACTAGTCAACTCAAGAAAACCAAAGGGAATTGAAAACAAGAGGGCTTATATTGTAGGCACAGGAATCGCAGGACTAAGTGCTGCTGGATTTTTAATTAAAGATGCTAAGATGGATCCATCTAAGATTACTTTCTTAGAAAAGGATGACATCGCAGGCGGTGCTCTTGATGGTAAAGTAATTAATGAGCTTGGTTATGTAGCAAGAGGCGGACGTGAAACTGGTCATCACTTCGAGTGCTTGTGGGACTTATTTAGTGTAGTTCCTTCAAGAGAAGATCCAAATATGTCCGTACTTGACGACTTATACTACACAAACCTTGATGACCCTAACTACAGTAACTGCAGAATTACAAAAAATCAAGGTGAAAGATATGATAACGCTAAATTTAATTTATCAAAAGACGTTATAAAAGAGATACTACATTTAGTTGCAACACCAGATAAGGAGCTAGAAGGAGTTTCTGTTGAAGAAGTTTTCTCCGAAGAATTCTTAGAAAGCGATTTCTGGACTTACTATAGAACAATGTTTGCTTTCGAAAATTGGCATTCAGTACTAGAATTAAAATTATATGTGAACAGATTTATACATCACGTAGGAGGACTTCCTGATTTATCTGCACTACAATTCACAAGATATGACCAATATGAATCGCTAGTTGTCCCTCTAATGAAGTGGCTTAAAGATAAAGGAGTTAAAACAGAATACAACTATAACGTTATCGATGTAGACTTTGAAATTAGTGATACAAAGAAAGTGGCTAAGAAGATAGTTGCAGTTGACACTAAAACTGGCGAAGACAAATCTATAAACCTTAATGAAGACGATTTACTATTCATCACAACTGGATCTATAGTTGAAGCATCTGTTTATGGTAGCAACGATACACCTGCTATAAAAGAAGAAAATACAGAAGAAAGCTTTAGACTATGGAAAAATATTGCTAAAAAGTCAGATGACTTTGGTAAGCCAGAAGTATTTGCTTCAGATGTTGACAAAACTAACTGGGAATCAGCAACTGTAACTGTTAAGAGTAAAGAGATAGCAAAATACATTGAAAATATCACTAAGAGAAGCCCATATACAGGTAAAGTTGTTACTGGCGGTATCGTTACTTGTCTTGACTCAAGCTGGCTAATGAGCTGGACTATCAACAGGCAAGGCCAATACATCGGTCAACCCGAAGATGAAATTGCAGTTTGGGTTTACTCGTTATTTACTGACAAAGAAGGCGACTACATCAAAAAGACTATGCACGAATGCACTGGTGAAGAAATAGCTAAAGAGTGGTTATACCACATAGGCGTTCCTGTTAGTGATATTGATAGACTTGCTAAAGAAACAAAAACCATCCCAGTATTTATGCCATATATCACAGCACAATTCATGCCAAGAAGCTTTGGCGACAGACCTTATGTAGTTCCAAAGAACGCAGTTAACTTTGCCTTCCTTGGTCAATTCGTGGAAACACTTGACAATCCTGGTCGTGACACAGTATTTACTACTGAATACTCAGGTAGATGCGCTATGGAAGCTGTTTATGTACTAACAGGCGTTGAAAAGAAAGTTCCCGAAGTGTTCGCTTCAAGATATGACGTAAGATATATGCTTGCCGCTGTAAGCGCACTAAACGATGGAGAAAAACCAGATATTGATGTGCCATTTACTAAGAAAATGCTAGCTAAGAAGCTTATCAATGGCACCGAAGTAGAGGAAATGCTTAAAGAATACAATCTTATATAGACTGCGCTCATAAGAAGAAGAGCTGCGAAATATTTGGCTGTATAATATCTATTGGGGAGTAAAACCTCAATAGATATTTTTTTGATAAAATTACAAAAAAAAGTTGCACTTGCACACATTTTATCCTATACTTAAAATACCACTACAACATAGGAGGTGTGTACAAGTGCAAGAATATAATACCATAAATTTGCTAGCTTGTAAAGATGTAGTTGTTAACAATTTTAAAGAAGGTGAAAATGTAGTAGTTATAGAAGCACAGACAAAAAAGTTAAAAAGCTGCCCATACTGTGGTTCTAAACATATCTGGGTTCATGATCACAGAACTCAAAAGATAAAAGATACACAGATGCATGGTAAAAAATGCATAATAAACCTAAGAAAAACTAGGTACAACTGTAAGTGCTGCGGGAAAAGAATTGATAGCAAAACAGAACTAGTAGCAAAGAAAATGACCATGACAAAAAGACTAGTAGCATCCATAGCTAGAGAGTTTAGAGAACTTTACTCAATAAAGTCAATATCAAGAAGATACTCAGTAAGCACATCAACAGTTACAAGAGTCCTATCTTACCTATCAGTAGAGAGAAAAAGTCTTCCAAAAGTACTTTTAATAGACGAGTTTAAAGGCGACAGCGGTTCATACAAGTATCAATGCTCACTTCTAGATGGCATAACACATGAAATCATAGACATAGTTAAAAGTAGGCAAGAAAATATTTTGTTTGAATACTTTAAAAACATACCAAAAGAAGAAAGAGAAAATGTAAAGATATTTGTTAGCGATATGTCAAAAACATTTAAAAACGTTAAAAACGCATACTTTAAAAACGCAGTACACATAGCAGACAAATATCACTTCGTAAGACAAGTCTCTTGGAGCTTAGAAAACGTAAGAAAGAGAATACAAAAAGATACATCAGCAGAAATGAGAATATACCTAAAAAGAAGTAAAAGCATACTTACAAAACCAATGCCAAAACTTAATGATGATCAAAAGCGAGAAGCAGCTCTAATGCTAGAGATAAGCGAAGAGCTAAGACTAGCATATGGCTTAAAAGAATCCTTCTATCAAGAAGTTCTAGTGCAGAAAAACAAAGAACAAGCACAATACAAGGTAAACGCATGGATAGACATATGTAAAAAATCAAAACTTAAAGAGTTTAAATCATGTATAACAGCCTTTACAAACTGGTCTGATGAAATTACAAACTCATTTGACTACAAACATTCAAATGGAGCACTAGAAGGAAAACATACAAAGATAAAGACACTAAAAAGAAACAGCTTTGGTATGAGAAACTTCGAGAGGTTCAGAAAAAGAATAATGCTTTTAGACTAAAATATATATATAAAACATCATAAAAACCTAATAAGCCTATATAGGTTTATTAGTCATGCAAAAATTACATAAATTTGTGTTATTTTAAGTATATAAATTAAAAACGTGCAAATGTTAGTTTTAACATAAAAAGAGAGACTTAAATCAATAAGTCTCCCCAATATTTGACATAGAGCCAAATATTTCGCAGCTCTTCTTCTTATGCGTTGTTATTTTATTTTTTCTCTCTATACACTTTGCTTAATAAGTATCTCTCCTTGCCAATGGTCTTCTTGCCATACTCAATCGCGCCTGTCGGGCACTTCGCGATGCATGATGCGCAGTGAGTGCAGCTTCCGTTCCAAACTGGGTAACCGTCTTTGTAAGTAATGTTATTTAAAACGCAATTCTTAGCACAAAGACCGCAGTTAATACACTTATCAGTATAATAAAATTTCTTGTCGCTCACTATGAACTTAAAGAAAAACTTATTAACAAGACTCGACTGAACTTTTCCAGCAAAGCCACACTTCACTTCAGAAAACGCTTTTCTCTCTTTGATAATGGCAGCCGCTTTAGTAATTTTATCATTTGCTTCATCGATAAGCTTTCTATTATGCACATCAGAATCTAAATTAAAGAGCATCAAATAATTTTCTGGCATTTTTATGCCATAAAGACCCTTGAACTTTAGTCCAAGCTTTTTAGTATTTTCTCTAATGTATTTTTCTGCATTGCCACATGAGTCACCATAGTTTAAGATTACGTAGATCTCTTTCGATCCAGTAAAAGTGCAGCCTAATAAATACTCCGACAAAAATCTTGGCACGCGCCAGCTATATGTTGGCGCGACTAAGACGAAGGGCTTTTCTGAGTGAAAAGTCTCAGCCTTGCCATTCTTTATATATGTGAATAGATTTAGCGCTTCGTCGTCCAATGCTTCTGACAATTTTTTCGCTATGTATTCACTATTACCTGTTCCTGAAAAATATAGTATCATATCTGCTCCTATCTTTTAACTTATTTATCCTTGCGATTAATTTTGACTAATATTATCAGCTTGTAAAAAGTTTAAAACATCTTCATAGATTATTTCTTTATCTTTTTCATTAAGTATTTCATGTCTCATGCCCTTATAAAGTTTGCTTTTAATGTTATTATATCCAAGACTATTTAAAAATCTTTCTAAACCCTTAAACTTTTCTTTGCCTTGAATAACAGGATCATCCTCGCCTGCTATTAAAAAGATAGGGAGATTTTTATTCTTTGGCTGCCAATCTCTAGGCTCATAGGCTGTTTTTAAGAGTTTAAATAGATTCAAAAAACCATTCGTAGTAAAAGTAAAGCCGCAAAGCGGATCTTGCTTATATGCCTCTATTGTGTCTGGATTAGCGCAAACCCAATCTGCTGCTCCATCAAAGCCTTTACTGTAAGTACCAAGAGACAAAGCATTCAAAAATCTATTCGGCTTATATTTGCCATGAAAAATGCTAGAAATTTTTGCTAAGAATATAGCAAAGCCTGCAAATTTATTTTCTGTCGGCGGCCCACAAAGCACTATGCGGTCAATATGATCTTCATACTCTTTTAAATAATTTCTCGAAACAAGCGTCCCCATGCTGTGACTAAATATAGATTTTTTTAGTGAAGGATATTTATTTTCTAAATGCTCTGTAATTTGAAAAACATCATCAACAATAACAGAGCTATCATCTGTGTAAAAATACCCTAAGTGAGACGGATCCTTCACGCTCGCTCCATGGCCTCTATGGTCATGAATTGCGCAGATGTAGCCATTTTGAGCTAAGTAATTCATAAAATCGTAGTATCTTTCTTTATGCTCCGACATTCCATGAACTAGCTGAACAATGCCAATAGGCTCTCCTTTTGGCTCGCCTATTGCTAGCTCAAGCTCTAAGCCATCTCGTTTTGATTTAAGTTTCTCAATTATCATAAATATCACCTACAATACATTTTATTCTCTTGCTAATAAGGCTAGGGCTTCGGCATGGCTTGTCTTAGGAAAGTTATCAAATACTTCCACTAGCTTTATCTTGTAGCCTGCCTCTATAAATTCTTTCAAGTCGTTTACATGCGTTTTTGGGTTACATGAGACGTAAATTATCTTTTCCGCCTTATAATCAATTAGCTTCTTTAAGGCTTTTGGATGAACTCCCTCGCGCGGTGGATCTATAACGATGGCGTCTGGTCTTTCCTCTACCTCATCTATAACTTTCAAAACATCTCCATTAATTACTTCTACATTAGCTATTGCATTTAATTTGCATGTTAGACGCGCCTTTTTAGATGCTTCTTCAACTATTTCTATCGAATAAACTTTTTTCGCCTTCTTCGCAAGTATCTGTGCTATGGTTCCTGTGCCTGAATATAAATCAAATAGCACGTCCATGCTCTCCTCTGCTAGTAACTCTTGAATACGGCTATACATTCTCTCAACTGCTCTTGAATTAGTTTGGAAGAATGAAAATGGTCCTATCTTGAACTTTAGTCCAAGAAGCTCTTCGTCTATATCTTCCTTGCCATAAACAAGAATTAATTCATCTGCTTGAACCACGTCTGATACACCGTCATTTTTTGTATGGTAAATGGATTTTACTTCACCATCCAAATTTAGCTCAAGAAGCATTTTAACAAAGTCATCTTGCACTTCATAGTCTGATGTCGTTACTAAGTTGATTAAAATCTCTTTAGTGAAGTAGGCTTTTCTAATTACTAGGTGCCTTAGAGTGCCCTCGTGTAGCTTCTTATGATAATAAGTTATGCCTTTTGACTTGAAGTACTCAAGTACCGCTACTCTTAACTTTGTAAAATCATTATGGACTATATTGCAATCGTCTGTTTCGACTACTTCGTAGAAGCGTTTCTTCTTGTGTAGACCAAGACTTAAGGTCCTCCACTCGTCGCCTCTATCGGAAAAAGTATACTCCATTTTATTTCTATAGCCGTCTATTTCTAGTGATGGATGAAAAATCATTTCCCCATCAAATACTTCACTATATAATTTTGCAAGCATATCCTTTTTTATCTTAGTCTCATCCTCGTAAAGAAGTGTTTGATAAAGACAGCCGCCACAGTCCTTATAATGAGCGCATGGAGAGCCGTTCTCAAGTGGACTATCTTCAAGCCTTTTTATAACGTCACAATAATAAACGCCATTTTTCTTTCTCTTCGTTCTTATACGAAGCTTGCGTCCCTTTATCTCGTTTTTCACTACATATTTTTTATCTTCATAAAAAGCAAAAGCAAGGTTTGGATACTCTTGCTCTTGCATAATTAAATCTAATTCTTCTCTTTTATTTCTCAAGTTCTTTCACCATAAAATCTATAAGTTTCTTTGCTGGGTCGTCCTTATAATTTTGTTCCAAGCTTCTAAGGATATTGCCCCTAACAGCTTCGTTGTTCATAAAAGTGTTAAGCGCTTCGACCTCGCGATAAGTCTTTGATGAAGCAAGTATAAGCTGATGATTTGTCAAAAATTCAACGTTTCTTGCCTCTTGTCCTTGAATCGGATCGACAACTATCATCGGTAAGCCTTTTGCGATGCACTCACTTGTAGTAAGTCCGCCTGGCTTTGTAACTATGATGTCTGCTGCACTATAGTACTCTTCAATATTTGATACGAAGCCCACTATCTTTATATGGTGCTTTAAAGACATCTTCTCAATCTTCTTTAGAAGCGTCTTTCTCTTTCCTAAAAAGACTACTACTTGAAAATCGTTTGGCAGCTTATCTATCCTCTTAAGTGCCTTGTCAACTCTAACGTGACTCATCGAGCCGCTCATTAGTAAGACTGTTTCTTTGTTTTCATCAAGTCCAAGTTTCCTTCTCATCTCTTTTTTATCAAGATGCTCGAAAAACTTCTTGTGTATAGGTATGCCAAAGTGAAGAGCCTTTCTTAGTGGTATCTCTTTTCTTTGCATTTGTATCTCAAGGTCTTCATGAGGCGTAACTAAGTAATCAAGTCCAGTACTGTCCTCCCAGAATGGATGTACAGTAAAATCAGTAATTATCCCAACAGTCAGTCCATCATAAAAACCATCTTCAACGATGTCGCTTAAAAGGTTACCTGCAAAAACGTGTGTAGCTATGATGGCGTCAGGCTGAAACTCGTCTATGAATTTCTTTATCTCTACCGCTAGCATCTTTTGTGCTATCTTACGTGGCTGAGCACCGTTTGATTCTTGTATCTTTTTATCTGCTGAATCATAGCTTGCTCCATAAAGACTTGGGAAATAGTTTATGCTCATATTGTAAAAACCATTGGCAAAGTCTTTAAGCCAATCGCCATTGATCTGGCAAATGTCTACGATATGGCTTTCTATGCCGCGGCTTTTAAACTCATTATCTAAACTTCTTGCTACTGAATTGTGTCCTTCACCTGCAGTAGCTGTCAATATAATAGTTTTCAAATCATTCTCCTTAATCTATATACCTAACATCAATCTTGCTACGGCAAAGTAAACAAGAAGTGATGTTGCGTCTACTATAGTCGTGATTATTGGCGACGCCATGATGGCTGGGTCAAGTTTAACTTTCTTCGCGCCAATTGGAAGAAGTCCGCCGACTATTTTAGCTAGCATAACTGTAAACATAACTGAGATGGATACAGTTACGGCTATCTTTGGATCTTGCTCTGGATGAAGTAGTCTTATACGTCCAAAGTTAACTATCGCTAAAACTACGCCAACCATGATTGATACTTGAAATTCTTTCCATAAAACTTTAAATGCGTCTTTTGGCTCTATCTCGCCAACTGCAAGTCCACGAATTACTAGTGTGGCACTTTGGCTACCTGCGTTTCCGCCTGTGTCCATAAGCATCGGAATGAAGATTAGTAGGGCTGGTATCGCCGCTATGTAATCTTCAAAGCGTTGTAAAATTGAACCTGTTAATGTCGCTGACACCATTAAGAACAGTAGCCACGCTATCCTGTGTTTTGCTAGTGTAATGGCTGGTGTATCTAAGTACTCTTCTTCGGATGGACTTAAGGCAGCCATCTTTTGGAAGTCTTCTGTTGCTTCTTGTTCAATGATGTCGATAACGTCGTCAACTGTGATGATACCGACGATTCTTTCTTCGTTATCAACAACGGGTACGGCAACAAAGTCATACTTTTGTATTACTCCTGCGACTACTTCTTGGTCTTCGTAAACATTGACATAAACAACATCTTTGTTCATTATATCTCCGATTACTGTATTGTCATCCGCAATTACTAACTCTCTTAGTGATACAATTCCTTCTAGCTTTCTATTGTCATCTACTACATATATAGTATAGATCGTCTCTCTTTGTAGGCCGACTTTTTTAAGCCTTTCCATGGCCTCTTTAACTATTAATGTCTTCTTAACCGAACAGTACTCGATGGTCATTATGCTTCCAGCTGAATCCTCTGGATAGTTTAAGAACTGATTTATTAATTTTCTTTCACTCGGACTGGACTTTTCAAGTATCTTGTCAACGATGTTAGCTGGCATCTCTTCAAGCATGTCAATCTTATCATCGAAGAAGATCTCTTTAAGGATGTACTCTACGTCCGCGTCAGTACTTGTCGCTATGATGTCTTGTTGCTGCTCGCTATCGAAGTATGTAAATACATCTACTGCTTTATCTTTAGGAAGGAGTCTGAAGATAACTGTCGCATCAGTTACCTCCAACTCGTCCAAAATTTCTGCTACATCGGCGGCATTCATATTCGAGAGCTTTTCAATCAGGGCTTTCGGCTTCTTTCCTTTGTATAAGTCTAATATTTCAATTTTGTCTTGTTCAAGCTCTGCTTCTCTTCTGTCATTGTCCATAATGAATACCTCCTTTTATAGTATTTTATAAATATTAGTTGTAGATTTGATCAGCTGTAAAGCCGTTTCCTAATCTAATGTAGAATCTTAATAATTCTTCTAGTGCATATGCTGGAACTGGTCCAACTAGTTCTGATGACTTAACTGTAACGCCATAGCTTTCTGCTTCGCTCTTGATAGTTTCAAAAACTCTATGGATAGGTGTCAATTCATAATTAACTAAGTTCATAGATACTTGAGTGCATTTTTGATCTTCGATAGGTAGAGCGATTGCTCTTACAGCTGTGTATCCACCAGTCTTTGCTCTAACTGATCTCATAACAGCTTTAGCGATATCCATATCTTCAGTATTTAGATAAACGTTAAAAGCGATTAGTGGGAATCTAGTTCCTGTAACTGTTGCTCCAAGCTTTGCGTTGAATTTTCTTTCGCCTTCGTCTGGAGTCCAGTTTTCAGCATCTTTAAGTCTTTCTTCAAGGCTTTCGTATTCGCCTTTTCTTAGCTTAACTAGTGATTTTCTGTCTTCTCTAGTAGCTGAGTCTTCATAGTAAAATACTGGAACGCCCTTTGAGCCAACATATTTACCAAATGCATGAACTACTTCGTTCATTTCATCAGTACTCATGTCCTTAACAGGTACCCAAGCTGCAACGTCAACAGCACCTTGTCTAGGGTGTGAGCCGTGTTGAGTAGTCATGTCGATTCTTTCAAATGCAACGTCAACAAGTCTCTTAGCTGCTTCTAAAGTGTCTTCAACACTACCTTTGAATGTGAATACACTTCTGTTGTGGTCAGCATCATAGTTAAGGTCAACCATAGTAACCTTGTTGTCCTTAAGAACTGCCGCCTTAATTTCTTCAATTGTATCAATATTTCTACCTTCAGAAACATTGATTTCTGCCATAATAGTCTTCATATTTACCTCCTAATACAAAACATTTGCGTATACTTTTATCTCGCTATCAGTGAAAAACCTAAAGTCTGCGCCGTCTTCATTTAGTCTGTATGCAATCTTTACGTCTTCACCTAGCAAGCACTGCTTTTGATACTTTATCTTTAAATCCTTAATTCTCTTATCACATAGTTTTGATACTTCTTCAACATAGACCCCGTTGTTGACATGCTTGTAGCCGTCAATGTAAGCCTCTTTAATCACAAAGTCAGTGATATTGTCACTGCCGTCGTAATAAGCGTCGCCAATATCTTCTTAATCAAAGATCTTAATTAAATCCTCTCCGAAATCGTCTGCCCTAACAGGTCTTAAGGTTTTTTTGTCAACATAGATGACCTCAACAGTCCCCTTGAATAGCATCAAATCATTTGCTTTAACAATGAATTGTCTATAAGAAAAAAATCTATCTACCTTAGTAGGCGTTGTATATATAGAAATATTTTCATAATCGGCATCATAGAAAGCATCTGTAAAATGCATATTCCACCTATATATCATCCAAGCGACTTTATCATCGCTGTAGCCATGTTTATATAGCTGCTCAAAACATGAGTCCCCCATCAAGAGAAATAGTTTTCTTATATCTTTTTCTTTGAAGGAAGCATCTTTTCTATATATTTCCATATTATCTCCTTATGTAAAGCCCTTATAAAAGGGCTCTTAATTACGCATTTAAAGCTGCCATCAAGTGTTCTAGGTCTAGGCCGTGTACTTGGCATGCTTCTTCAATTGATTCCATTTGGCTAGAAGGGCAACCAACGCATCCCATACCGTGTTCCATAAGGATATATGCTGCTTCTGGCTTTTCTCTTAATAGTTCACCTATTAACATATCTTTTGTTATTTCCATAATATCACCTCTCTTTTTATATACCCAAATCGGTTTAAATTATTTATTATTTATTTTCTAATTTATCAGCAACTTCATCTGCTATTTTACGAAGCACCATGTAATCATCTTTGCTTGGAGCACTCTTTGTTTCAACTGTAGTCTCAACTATATCCATAGCTGATGCGTCTCTAAACTCCTTAAGTGCCTTAAGTGCGCCGCCTGACCAGCTGTATGAGCCAAAGACAGCCACTACTCTGTTTTGTAATTTGTTCATCTTAAGAACATTGACAAGGTCACTCATAAGTGGGAATAAGTCGTTATTGTATGTGCATGAGCCAAGTATAAGAGCTTTGTATTCCCAGATTTCATTTAGGATGTAGGACTTGTGTGTCTTTGACACGTCAAACATCTTTATGTTCTTAACGCCTCTTTCAGCAAGTCTTCTTGCTATAGCCTCAGCCATCATCTCAGTGTTGCCATACATTGTTCCATAAACAATAACTGCACCGTCCTGTGTCTCTTGCTTAGACCACTTATCATAGCATTCTATAATCTTATCTGGATTTTCTCTCCAAACTGGTCCATGAACAGGACAAACCATGTTTATCTTAAAGCCTTCAAGCTTCTTAAGTGCAGCTTGGACTTGTTTTGAGAACTTTCCTACTATGTTTGAATAGTAGCGTCTTGTCTCAGACTTGTATAAATCCCAGTTTATTTCGTCGTCAAAGATAGTTCCATCAAGTGCGCCAAAGCCGCCGAATGCGTCTTGCGAGAATAGTATGCCGGACTTTTCTTCGTAGCTAACCATTGATTCTGGCCAATGCACCATAGGTGTCTTGACAAATTTAAGTGATACTTCGCCCAAGTCAAGAGTATCGAAGTCATCAACAAGGACTAGATTGTCCTTAACATCGTAGAAGTTTTCAAGAAGCTCAAATGTTTTCTTGTTACCTACTAGTTTAACATTTGGATATAGATCGATAATCGTTTCAATCGCACCAGAGTGGTCTGGCTCCATGTGATGTATAACTAAGTAGTCAAGGTCTCTTCCTTCAAGTACTTCTTTTAACTTAGTCACAAAGTCATCCACCTTTGTTATCTTTACTGTGTCAAGTAAGGCAGTCTTTGTTGACTTGATTACATATGAGTTGTATGAAACGCCTCTTTCAAGTGGCCATTGATTCTCAAATAGTTGAGTTTGTCTATCATTAACTCCGATGTAATACAAAAAATCATTTATCTTTACTGATAACGTGTTCATTAATATCACCCCAATTCATTATATAATAAAGGAAAGAATATTTCAAGCACTTTATAGTCAATATACTTGAAAAAACTATGGCTTCGTTATATAATATTGATATGAATTTTAAAAGAAATGTTGTGATTAAATGAATAAAGTATTAGGTATCATAGGTGGGCTTGGTCCAGCTGCTTCGGTTTACTTTCAAAATCTTCTTGTCAATATGACTAAAGCCGATTTAGATCAAGATCACTTAGACTACATCGTAACGAGCAGAGCATCAACTCCGGATAGAACGCTTTTCCTTACAGGCAAGAGCGATGAGAGTCCTCTACCTTACTTAATTGAGGACGCAAAAAAGCTTCAAGCTGCCGGCGCAAATGTCATTTGCATGGTGTGCAACACAAGTCACTACTTCTTCGATGAAGTCGCTTCATCTGTTGATGCGCACTTTGTTAATATGCTAGAAGAGTCAGTGAAGCTTGCCATAAGTAAGGGCAAAAAGTGCATTGGCCTTATGACTACAACCGGCACTATGAAGACTGAGCTCTATCCCAAAACTTGTGAAAAGCATGGCATAGACTATGTTGTCTTAGACGATGCTTGGCAAGAAAAGATTATGGAAATAATATATGGCGAGATAAAAGCTGGCAAAGAATGTAACATGGATCTCTTCCACTCAATCATTGACGAATACAAAAGATGCGGCTGTGACTGCGTTCTGCTTGGCTGCACAGAGCTTTCAACCATATATATAGACAAGGGCTTCGACAAAGACTTCTTCATAGACTCATCGACTGCTCTTGCAAAAAAATGCCTTGAACTATGCGGAAAAGAAATAAAAGAAGGATACTAATATGTTAGTAAAAGATATTATAAATGGACTTGAAATTATTAATGAAAATCATGATATAGAGGGCGTAGAGATTGATGACATCGTCTACAATAGTAAGTATGCACGCAAAGGCACTGTCTTCGTTGCACTTAGAGGCGCTCTTAGCGATGGCCACAAATACATTAGAGACGCATATGATAAGGGCGTTCGCGTTTTTATCGTAGAGGACTATAGCATGGCCAACGCTTATGGTGATGCTGCTTTTATAAAGGTTCTTGACACAAGAAAGGCACTTGCCATCATATCAAAAAACTTTTTTAATAAGCCTGATGAAGATATAAAGATGATTGCAATCACTGGAACTAAAGGCAAAACTACTACAGCAAACATCATATACGAAGCGCTTAAAAAGATGGGCGCAAGGCCTGGCATCATCGGCACCAATGGTGTTTTTTACGCAGGCAAAGAGGAAGCTGTTGATAATACTACGCCTGAGAGCTACGAAGTATACAGAATACTGAATAATATGCGTGAGGCGAAGATCACTCACTGCGTTTTAGAAGCTTCGTCCATCGGTCTTAAGATGAAAAGGCTCTATGGCATTAATTTTGACATCGGCGTCTTTACAAATATTTCGCACGACCACATAGGCGGCATCGAGCACCCAGACTTTGATGATTATTTTAGGAGCAAGATGCTACTAAAGAACGTTTCGAAAAAGTTTATATATAATAAAGACGATGAAAAGCTTAAAGAGGCCATAAGCAATGCGCTTAGCTTCTCTATTGACGAAGCGAGTGATTATAAAACTGAAAATATAATCGTTTCTGATGATATATTTAAAATACAAAGTGACTTTGATATAAATGGCAAAAGTTTTGAGGTAAAGAGCATTTCTTACTATGATATTTATAATTATCTAGCTGCCATCAGCGTGATGAAGGAGCTTGGCTATGGCTGGGACGAAATCATTAGCGCGGTTAAAAATATATCTATACGCGGCCGCTTTGAAGAGATCAATGTCCATGATAGGCTCTACATCATTGATTACGCTCACAATTACATCTCTTTAAAGTCAATACTTGAGACTGTGAATAAATTTAAGAAGAATAGAGTCATAACTGTGTTTGGCTCTGTCGGCGGAAGGAGCGAAAAAAGGCGTGAGGAGCTTGCTGAAGTAAGTGACGCGCTCGCTGACATAAGCATAGTTACATCCGATAATCCAAACTTTGAAGAACCGATGAAAATCTGTAATGAAATCGCTTCCTTTATCAAAGGAGTTCACTATACTGAGCCTGATAGAGCTAAGGCGATTGACTTGAGTTACGAAATTTCTGAGATAGGCGACATCATTGTCGTTGCTGGCAAGGGGCACGAAACTTATCAGCTAATTAAGGGCGAAAAGGTCCACTACTCTGACAAGGAGTGCATTTTGAAAATAAAGGAGGCGCATGATGCATAAGTTTAAACGAAGCATAATATTTTTGCTAATAGTTTTAATGCTAAGCACAAATCTAAGCTTTGCAAAAGATTTAGAAGTAAAAGATACGAGAGCATATATACTCTACAACGTTGAAACTGACTCCATCATAGCAAGCTCTGCAAACATTAATGAAGTAGTACCCATAGCCTCTGTATCAAAGCTAATGACTTTTTACATAGCTTTAAATAAATTAAAAAGCGGTGATATTCATGAGAGCGATGAAATTGAGATAAAAAGCGAAGACTGCTACCCTACTGGAAACAGATTGGGTATCAAGCCCGGTGAAAGATATACGCTTAAAAGAATGCTTGAAATAATGATGACAAACTCGTGTAATGATGTCACTGCAGCCATCGCAAGACACATCGCTGGAAGCGAAGCAGCTTTTGTAACTATGATGAATGAAAAGGCAAAGGAGCTTGGCTACAACGGCGCAGTATTTTATAATGCCCACGGCCTACCTCGCCTACCTGATCTTAAGCAAAACTCGATGTGCGCGAAGGACGTTTTAGATTTGTCGAAGAGGATAATCAAAGAACATCCAAACTATATTGACTACACGATAACAGTAGCGATTGATTACCCTGAGAAGGATTATCACGAAGAAAACACTAATCCGATTTTTGGTCGCGATGGCGTTACCGGACTTAAGACAGGAACAACAAGAGCCGCAGGCAACTGCTTTGTAGCGACTTTCCATAGTATAGGTGACGGCGTTAAAACTGAAGACAACGAATTTATCTTTGTAATGCTTGGAGCCAAAACTAAAGAGCTTCGCGTAGAAAATTCTGCTTATGTATATGAATATGCCTTAGATAATTATTCGAAAAAGATACTTCTTTCGAAAAAGGCTAGTAAAATCGCTAAATATGGCCTTGATGATTACAAGGAAGAAATGCTTGAGATAGAACCAAAAGAGGACTTCGTTCGCTCACTTAATAATGGCATTAACACCGAGACAAAATTTATTATGGACGCAGACCTTGACTATAGCCACGTTAAAGAAGGCGACGTGATTGGCGAATATAAAGTCTACATCGATAGTGAAGAAGTCTTCAAAACAGATGCCATCGCCATGAACAGCTTAACAAAGAAGACCATCTTCGATAGAATATATGAATTCTTTATGAATGTATGGAGCTTTGAAAAGCTAAATACAGCTGAATAATATTTGTATAAAGATAAATTAAGGTAGTTAGCAAATTGCTAACTACCTTTTTTGCGCCAATAGATTTATAATTAGACCAATTAATGATCCTATAAAATTTAATATTATATCGTCTACATCGAAAAATCCAATTTTGAATAATAATTGTATGCACTCAATTGAAAGTATTACAGATAAGCAAATTGCTAAAGTCTTAAATACATTTTTACTGTTCTTATTCGTAACAAAAAATCCTAAGGGTATAAAGACTAGAATGTTAGCTAGAATGTTTTTAAAAGCATAAGGCTCTGTAATATTACTTAGGTATGGAGATATGCTTCTAAATGGAATTATATTTATATTTCTTAAACCATCTTTTTCATTTTCTATTATGCTATTATGTAAGGATATGATTCTTTCAAAACTACCATCGAATTTTAAAACGACAAAGAGAATCAAAAAAGCAATATAGATATAAAATAATATTTTTATTAATTTTTTATTTTTCATTTCTTAGGCTCCTAATATTTTAAACTCCTAATATTTTAAAGGGGAAAGAAAATCTCTTCCCCCTTTAATCATATTCTTTATTGAATTATTTATTTCCTAAATCTTGTGTTACCTTTGCATCTTTTAAGTCTATCAAGCCGTTGTCATACAAGTGGCATGCGCAGAAGTGTTCAGGTTTTAACTCCTTAAGTTCAGGTTCAACTTTGTGGCAGATGTCCATAGCATATCTACATCTGTTAACAAATTTACATCCTGGTGGAGTGTTGATTGGTGAAGGCACTTCTCCTTCAAGCTTGATTCTGTTCTTTGCTGATCCTGCATGTGGGTCTGGTACTGGTATAGCACTCATCAAAGCTTGTGTATATGGATGAAGTGATGCTTCATAAATTTGTGAGCTTTCTGCAAGTTCAACGATTGATCCAAGATACATTACTGCGATTCTGTCAGAAATGTGCTTAACCATGGACAAGTCGTGTGAGATGAACATGTATGTTAAGCCAAGTTCGTCTTGTAGCTTGTTTAGTAGGTTAACGATTTGCGCTTGTATAGATACGTCTAGAGCTGAGATAGGTTCGTCGCAGACAATAAATGATGGTTCTACAGCAAGTGATCTTGCTATACCAACTCTTTGTCTTTGTCCACCTGAAAGCTCATGCGGGTATCTAAGAGCATGTTCCTTGTTTAGACCTACCTTGTCAAGTAATTCATTTATCTTAGCTTGTCTTTCTTCATGACTATAGTTGAAGTGAACATCCATACCTTCAGCAATGATGTCACCAACAGTGATTCTTGGGTCAAGTGATGCATATGGGTCTTGGAAGATGTATTGAGCATTTTTCTTGAAGTCAATAGCTTCCTTACCTCTAAGTGAGTGAATGTCTTTACCGTTAAATAAAGCTTCACCCTTAGTAGCTCTGTACATACCAAGAACTGTTCTACCACAAGTTGTCTTGCCGCAACCAGATTCACCTACAACGCCAAATGTTTCGCCCTTGTAGATATCAAAGCTAACATTATCAACAGCTTTAAGAGTTTTACCCTTGCCAACATTGAAGTGTTTACTTAAGTTTTTAACTTCTATAAGTTTTTCAGTAAATTTAGCCATTAATATGCTCCTCCTCTCATTGCATCCCAGTCAATATCTCCAGCTAATTCATGTTCTAGCCAGCACCAGTTGTGGTGTGTAGGAGATAGTTCAGTCTTAGGAGGGTGTACCTTTTTACAGATTTCCATCGCTCTAGAGCATCTAGCTGCAAATGGGCATCCTGGTAATGGTAATAATAGGTCTGGTGGTGTACCGCCTAAAGCTCTAAGCTCAACGTCTTTTGCGTGAACCTTTGGAATAGAGTTAAGTAGAGCCCATGTGTATGGGTGTCTTGCATTGTAGAAGATTTCATCTGTAGTTCCTTCTTCAACAATATCACCTGCATACATAACTTGAATTCTCTCAGCAAAGTTAGCTACAACGCCAAGGTCATGAGTTACAAGTATGATGGCTGTGTTTAATCTGTTCTTAAGGTCTTGTAATAAGTCAAGTATTTGTGCTTGAATGGTTACGTCAAGTGCTGTTGTTGGCTCGTCAGCTAAAAGAAGCTTTGGATTACATGAAAGTGCAATCGCAATCATAACCCTTTGTCTCATACCACCTGATAGTTCGTGTGGATATGATTTAAGTCTGTTCTTTGCTTCTGGTATTTGAACTAGTTCTAGTAAGTCAACAGCAACCTTGTCAGCTTCAGCGCCGCTTAATTGTCTGTGTATCTTTAATGCTTCTTTGATTTGGTCCCCTATACGCATAGTTGGGTTCAATGAAGTCATTGGGTCTTGGAATATCATAGATATATCATTACCTCTAAGGTCTGTTAATTCCTTGGAGTTCATAGCTAAGACATCCTTACCGTTAAATGTAATTTGTGATTCTTTCTTTATTTCACTACTGTCCTTTGGAAGTAGTCTCATTAGTGATTTTGCTGTAACGCTCTTTCCGCATCCACTTTCACCTACGAAAGCCAATGTTTCACCTGGATAAAGGTGGAAGTCTAAACCTCTAACTGCCTTTACTTCTCCAGCGTAAGTATGGAAAGAAACATTAAGATTTTTAACCTCTAATAGTTTTTCTCTATTGTTTTCCATCATTAGCCTCCTACTTTCTTAGTTTTGGATCAAGTGCGTCTCTAAGTCCATCACCTAATAGTGTGAAGCATAACATTGTTATAGCTATCATTAGTGATGGGAAGAACATTTGATGTGGCAAGTACATGAAAGTACTTGTCGCTTCAGAACACATAATACCCCAAGATGTTGCAGGTGATTGAAGACCTATACCTAAGTATGATAGGAAGGCTTCTGAGAATATAAATCCTGGAACGTCAAATGTAATACCTACTATAAGTATAGGCATTGCGTTTGGTATTAAGTGCTTAGTAATTATCTTCCAAGAGCTTACACCAAGTGTTTTTGCTGCAAGAACGTATTCTTGTGCTTTTATTCTTAGCACTTCAGCACGCACTATACGAGCTGTGCCTGTCCATCCTGTTATGGTTAGTGCTAGTAACAGTGTCCATATGTTTCTTGTTTCTAGTCTTATTTGTAGTACGATTACCACTAGTAGATATGGTAGTGAAGCTAGAATTTCTAGAATTCTCATCATTACGATATCAACTGCTCCACCAACATAGCCTGAGATAGCACCGTATAAAAGGCCTACAACTGTTGATATAAGCGCGCCTGCAAGACCAATGATTAGAGATGTTCTACCAGCGTAGAAAACTCTTGTAAATATATCACGTCCGGCATTATCAGTACCGAACCAAAATTGTGCATTAGGTGTAATGTCTTTTGTCTTTGCTTGAATTTTTGTAGGACTGTAGCTATTAAAATATGGTCCAAATATAATTAAAAATACAAGTAAGCCAAGCAAAACAAGTGCTAGCATAGCTACTTTATTTTCTTTTAATCTTCTCCATGCGTCTTGCCAAAAAGATATTGACGGTCTAGCAATAAGTTCTGCCTCTTCATTGTCTTTTGGTATCCTTTTGAACATCTCAGGAGTAAGTTTTAAATCTTTTTCTTCCATGTTTACCTCCTGATTAATCTTCTGATAACTTAATTCTTGGGTCAATTATTACATATAGAACGTCTACAACCAATGTAGCAACTATAAATAAGAATGCAAAGAATATTGTAGATGAAATTATCATCGGATAGTCTCTATCTTGAATAGATGTTACTAGGAAGAAACCTAAACCTGGTATAGAGAATATCTTTTCAATAACAAATGAACCAGCGAATATACCACCGATTTGTGGTCCAAGAATAGTTAGTGATGGAATAAATGCGTTTTTAAACACATGTTTTCTAATTATGTTAAATTCACTTACGCCCTTTGCTCTTGCAGTTAAGATATAGTCTGAATTAATAACTTCAAGTACTGAAGATCTCATATATCTTGCGTAAGTTGCTATAGTTCCAAAGCTTAGAGCTATAACAGGAAGAACTGCATTCTTAACTGTACCCCAACCCATAACTGGTAACCATCCTAATTTATTAGCAAATACATATTGAAGTAATGTTGCTAATACGAATGATGGTAGTACTATACCGATAATTGCAAGGAACATAACTAAGTAGTCAGGCCACTTACCTCTATTTAATGCAGCTATGATACCTAGTACCATACCTAATGTAAAACCTACAACTAAAGCTGTTCCTCCTAAAGCACCAGAGATAGGCGCTGTTGAGAAAATTCTATCCGCAATTTTTACACCTGGATATGTAATTGATTCGCCGAAGTCTCCTTGAGACATGTTTTTTAAAAACAATCCATATTGTTCGTACAACGGTTTATCCAAGCCATACTTTCTTTCAAAGTTAATTCTGATTTGTTCTGGTAGATTCTTTTGAACTCTTGCTGTCAAAGGGTCTCCAGGGATAGTATGCATTAGATAAAATGTTGCAGTAGTGATTATAAAAAGAGTAATGAATAAATAAATAACTCTTTTTACGATATACTTTATCATATTATCCTCCTAATTTCTGTTTATAAGCTAAGAAAAGGGGAAAAACCCCCTTTTCTTGTTTATAAATTGTTATTTCTAACTATTTTCTTCCACTTGTGAATATTCTTGACATACCCATAGTTGAGAAGTAACTATAGTTTGCATTTCTAACATATGATCTTCTGAATACTTGAGCAATTCTGTGAATTACTGGAGTAATAGCAGCATCATCATAAAGAGCAATCTTTTCTGCGTCATGAAGTAGTTGACAACGTTTTTTTGGATCTTGTTCAGTCTTAGCTTCGTCTAATAACTTATCAAATTCTTCATTCTTATATCCTGTTGGATATGCAGCTGTCTTTGAATGCATTGTTTCTAGGAAGTTAGATGGGTCGTTAAAATCTGCACCCCAAGCTAACCACGCTATATCCCAACCTTCGCCAGTTTGAACGATGTTGATGAATTGTGACCAGTCTTGGTTATCTACTTCAACTTTACATCCTAAAGCTTCTTCTAAGCATTGTTGTACAAATTCTCCAGAAGTTCTTCCTTCTTGAGATGTATCTGAACCCATAAGCTTGATAGTAATGCCTGATGGATCTCCTAAACCTGCTTCTTTAGCTCCTTCTGCAAATAAAGCCTTTGGATCTGGATTGTCTTCCATTAACTTAGATATCCAACCTTCTCCAAGTTTGTTAAATTCAAGACCTTGGCATGTTACAGCTGGTGGAACAAAGTCAAATGCAGCTGTTGGAACACCATTGTAGCAAGCGTCGATTAGACCTTGTCTATCTAAAGATATAGATATAGCTTTTCTAATCTTAGCGTTTACAGTGTTTGCACCTTCGTTGCAGTTAAACATGAAGTATGTTGTATCAGGGTTTGCTCTTACAGTGTTATAGTAATCAGGATTGTCTAAGAATTGGCCTTTCCACTTAGGATCGCCTACACCTGCGTAGTCGATTTGACCAGCTTTAAGTGCGTTGTAGATAGTGTTTGAGTCTTTGATTATAGATACTTTATATTTGCTTAATTTTACGTTATCTTTATCCCAGTAATTTTCATTCTTTACATAGTTTTGTTCTGAGTTGATAACCCAGTCATTTAGAATGAATGGTCCACATTGTGGAGCAGTTTCTGGACTAGTTGAATAAGTGTCACCATATTTTTCTACCCAATCTTTCTTTTGTGGGAAGAAAACTCTTGTAACAACTAAGTCGATGAAATAAGGTGTAGGTTCTGCTAGAGTTATTTCTAGAGTCTTATCATCTGTAGCTTTAACAGCAACTTTTGAGAAGTCAGGTTCTTCACCATCAGCTAATTTAGTAGTGTTAACTTCTTGAGCTCCCTTGATGTAGTATAATATGTTAGCGAATGGGCAAGCAGTTCTTGGGTCAACACCTCTAAGAATACCATATTCATAATCTTTTGCAGTTACTGGAGTGCCATCGTTCCACATATTTCCTTCTCTTACATGGAATGTGTAAGTAAGTCCATCTTCAGATACGTCCCAGCTTTCAGCTCCTGCTGGAAAATATTCAATAGAACCCATTTGTCCTTCAACGTCTTTGATTCTTACAAGAGGTTCAAGGATATTAAGTAAAATAGTGTTACCATACATATCGTCTCCCTTTGCAGGGTCTAATGTGTTTGGTTGTGCAGAGTCAAAAGTGTTCATGTATTGATCCGCATCAGGTTCACCATCAGTTGGCATTTGGTCAACTGATCCGTTTGCTGTAGCTAAATCAGTATCATCTTTACCTTCGTCTTTTCCTTCATCTGTTGTATTTTCAGCTGGCTTATCAGCATCTGTTGGCTCGTCAGCTGGTTTACAACTTGCTAGTACGCTTATAGCCATTACTAAAACTAGTAGTAAAGCTAAAAACTTTTTGCTTTTCATTTTAATTTCCTCCTTAAAATAAAATTAGTATCTACAATGACTATTATAAACTTTCTTATCAAAAAAGTCAAGTTTTTTGAACAATAATCAATAATAAAGCTCCAATATTGAACTTATAAATTCATATATCGGAGCCATGTGGTCGTCTATGTGCTTATATTTTATTTCGTCTATCGTGAGAATTGTATCATGTATTGCTTCAAAATCGTTTCAAGCTTAAGGCTTATTTCATTAATATCGACTTCCTTAGTCTTCTTTGTTAGCTCGTCCCTTAAATCCCAAAGAGCAATAATTACTTTAGAAGCGTTGGAGCTGTACATCCTTTCGATGATGTCGTAGTTATTGAAGTCCTTCTTCATCGTGTAGTCCTCTATCCTTAGCTTCATATCGCTCGATGAGTTTAAGTACTTACTTAGCTCTTTCATATCAAAGTCCGAGCTGTAGTATAAGCAAGTTTTGTCAACATTAAGCGGCAAGTTCTTCTCATCAGCATTTACATCAAAGGCGTCTTGTATAGTCCTTGACTCGATTATCCTATCGTCTTTCATTATCTTTCTAATGATTTTCGAATTGCATCTAATATAATCAGTAAATACTTTATTTACTACATCGATATCTTTCAATACAGAAAAAATTTCTTCTATCGGATTTTTATCCGCGCTTATAGTATCTAGATCCATGGTCTTCGCATCGACTTTGATTGTTGTCTCGTAGTCTTCAATATCGATTAATCTAATATAATCAAAAAGCTTTGCATAATAAGAATACTTTTCCTTTATATACTCATAGCCGTCGAAGGCGATGAAATCAAAACTATAAACCAGTCGTTTATCAATTTGATTTAAGTCCTTATCTTGTTCATACGCTTTTATAGCGTAGTTAAGCGGTCTTAGCTTTTTGTCGACTTCGAAGTAGTCCTTCATAGCCCACGCCTCTGAAGATATTTCATTAGCATAAAAAGGAACGTCGCACAAAATTTTTACGCCTAAGCCATTGGCATAATTTTTTAACTTAAGATACTGTCTATATAATAAGAACTGAACGAACTCTTGGAATTTCGCTTCTTCTTCGATTTCTTCATCAATATTATCCTTGTAAATGGCGATATCTATCTCTTCATCGGAAAATTCTTCAAAAACTTTCTTCTTATTATATATAGTCATGAATAAAGCGTAATCTTTTAGCCAATATTGATTTTCATTGATGAAGTCCTGGTAAATGGCCTCTTTCGTGAAGTCTTGGTAAGCTCTTTTATATACAAGGCGCAGCGCTTTTATCTTTTCAGCCTTGATTAGCTCTTTGTCGCGCGCTTCGAATTTTTTCTCTGCCTCTTCATCTAGCTTAAATATCTCTGCCGTGCTAAGTAGACCCATGTTGATGAACTCATCCAAATCCGCGTATATTGGGTCAAGGGCGAACTGAGAAATGTTTTTTTCGCTTCTTAAATCTCCGTCCATATACATGATTGGCTCGATATGCCAAATCTTTTGACCTGCTTTGTTTAAAAAATCAACCGCCTTCATGGCGTCTTTGAATGTGCCGTGCTTATATTTGCTCTTTAATATACTTATAGGTAAAAGTATGCCTGCTTCTCTAAGTGTATCCAAAAAATCACCTTCTACTTCATATCGTTAAGTAAATCATCTATCGCCTTTGATGGATCGTAGTAATACTTTGTGCTTCTGATGCTGACAAAGTTCCAGCCAACTCTTTCCAAAATATCTCTCTTTTCCATTTGGTCGATGATTGTTTCGTCATCTATATCAAATTCTGATCCTTCTGCTTCTACTATAAATTTCTTATCGTCTTTAATTGCGAGTAAGGCTATGTTATATAGACCTGCTTCGACATTCGTTTTTACTTCGACTCCCCTTGCTTCAAGCTCTTTCTTAATGTCTTCTTCAAATGACGATAGCTCATATCTATTTCTCTTGTCAAAGACCATCTTGTCCTCAGGATTTATAAAGAACTCGATTAAAGTTCTTCTAATATCGCCTAGCTTTAGGTCCTTCTTGTAGTCAAGCGAAGTGACTAAAACTACTTGGTCCTTGGCTCTTGATACGGCTACGTTGTATTTTTTCTTGTTCACATCGTAGGCACCTTCGTTTAAGACCTTCATCGCTTCGTCCTTGTCGTTCGAATCGACAGTTGTTAAGAAGATGATGTCTCTTTCATCGCCTTGGAAGGCCGCTGGTCTGCCGCATAAGATGTTTAGTCTGTCATAATCTTGTAGGCTTAGCTTTTCTATAAGAAGCTTATCTATAAACTTGGCTTGATCCTCGCTCGCAAGCGATATTACGCCGATAGTCTTGCCCTCATATTCAGGCTCATCCTTTATCCTTAGGATTTCATCTGCAATGTAATTCGCCTCTGCCTCGTTAACTCTATCTTCATCTCTTATGCCACCCAGCTTAACTAATTTAAGCGCAGGCTGAACCTTTGTCGATGATGACTCTCTTAGTGGCTTTATTATGCCATCGTAAGAAATGAAATTTGAGTAAGCAGCTATCATTGGAACGCTTCTAAAGTGCTCCTTAAGCGTTAAGACTGGGAAGCTTGTCTTAAGTATGTCATACAAAGATGAATTTAAATCATATAAATGGCTGTTTGCCACCTTGTCTTTAATATACATATCTATAAGATTTCTTTGCTTGTCTTGGTCTATGCCGACCGCTTGTGGACTTACTTGTTCATCATCGCCGACTATGATAGCCTTTTTTGCTAATTGAAGTATAGGTATAGCCGAAATGTCCGCTTGAGATGCTTCGTCTATGATTAGATAATCAAATTTTTGATTATAGTCAAGACTTTCAAGCGCCTTGTCAATAGTCATGATCCAAGCAGGAACGGCTCTTTGGCACTTCTTCATAAGTTCTTTAGCCTCTTTCTTTAGGCCAATCGCTTGCTTTCCAGTGCCTTTACCAATCTTCTTCATAGTTAGCTGCCAGCCTTGTAGTGCTTGCTTTTTCTCTATATCATCCTTAATCTTAAGCATAAATGAGTGCCATGCCATGTTCGACGCAAGCTCTTTTGTTATGTCATAAAGCTGCTTCTTGTACCAAGTCATCATCTTTTGATACTTTTCATAAGGCGTTCTATTTATCTTTGAGATAATACCATCAAACTGTTTGTAATACCAATTTTCTTCTATATTTTCAGGCGCGTCTTTAAGTCCATGTATATCAAAGCGGTTATATATAAACTCTTTCCAAGTATGTGCAACAGCAGCTAATTGGTCAAGAAGCTCATTTCTCTTCTTAAGTATCTTAATCTTTTCATAAGTCTTTTTAAGATTTTCAAAACTATCTCTATAGCTGTCGTAATACTTAGTCTCAATTGCAGTATTCATAAGTAAGAGTAAATCAGATTTATTATCTTCATCTACTTTTAATTTATCAAGTGTATCATCAAGCTTCGCCTTTGCAGGAATGTATTTTAAATCATACTCATCAGCAAGTTCAATGTACTTTCTTAAGTCGTTTTTAATCAGCTTCATCTCTTTGATAAATGAATCGTGCGGCGAAAGAACTTTGTTGTTTACAAAAATGCTGTTCACGTTTATGCCCTTGTCTTGCATTAGTTTAAATAAGGACTGAACGTTTTCATCGTAGAACTTCATGTACTTCGTGATTAGTGGTAAATAACTAAGCAATTCTTTATTTTCGATAAGCTTTTCTCTATCAAAATCATCATTTGTCTTATATATAAGCTCGTCGAATAGCGCTTTTAGCTCGGATATCTTGATATCGAGATTAATATTGACTATGGCGTCGTCCATATCCTCAACAGTTACTAGACCTTGACCGTTGATGCTAACGCTTGTAAGTACTTTCTTCCACGAGTTTTTAAACATAGCGGATATACCCTTGATTTTTTTGCCATCAACAAGTCTTGATCTCATCTCTTCAAGTGACTGTCTTAGCTCTTTTTGATTCATATCAGCTGGGTAGATAAGTCTCTTGCCTCTTAGGTGCTCAACGTTTCTATCGTAGTAGTCATCAAGCTCTGTGATTAGCTCTGTTAGCCTAATGTAGCTCTTCTTATCAGCATTTCCTGCCTTAGCGCTAACAATGACTTTTATTTGCCAATCTTCTAGCTCGTCAAGACTATTGATATAATCAATCTTCTCGTAGATATCGCTAAAATCTTCATCAGCCTTGCCATGGTAAAGTGCATTTTGATCAAGGTAGACTCTTTCCTTTAAAGTGATATTTCTTCTAATCTCTTCCTTAAGTGTCTTCGCTCTAAGAAGTGCTGCATCCATCGCATCTATAGTCTTTTCAAGGTCTTCTGGATTAAGTATAGTGTTTGGATCTGGTAAGCCTATGTTTAATTCCTTTTCGTCCTCTCTCGTAAGTGCCTCGTTTGAGTAGTACAAAAAGTCTATGTCTCCCTTTGATATCGGTAGCGCCTCATATAGCTTTACCTCTCCCGGTATCTTGTTTAGACCGTCGTGATCATGCAAAAATCTTGCCGCGTCTATTGGGCTGAAGACTTCTTCACCTATATTAATACTCTTTAGCTCAGATGATTTGATGCTAAAGATTTTCTTTCTTGTTTCATTAAGTCTCTCTATAAGAATGTTTCTATCCATATTGAGCTTTTGTATCTTTTCTTTAAGCTCTTCTATGGAGTGATTGCTTATATAATCAGTGATCGAGTCAATGGACTTCTCCATGTCCTCGTTGTTGTCGTCAATAGTCGATACGCAAAGGGCCCTAATCTCTTCTTGAGTCATGCTCTTTAGTACCGATAGTGCCTTCTTCGTTTGTGAAGCAACTAAAACAGTTTTGCCTCTTGCCAAAATGTCGCCCAAAAGGTTCGCTATGGTATGCGTTTTACCTGTGCCCGGCGGCCCTTGCACCAAGACAGTATCGTAGTTAGCAATTCTCTCGGCTACTTCAAGCTGCTCCTTGTTCGCTTCCTTAGTGAATAAAACGCTTTGCGAGATGCCCTCGATGTTTCTGATCTTGTCCTCAAGCGTTTCCGCTCTCTCTTCTGTTTCCTTTTCCTTGATGTTGACGCCGCATAGATTAAGTAAGCTCTTGTTCACTTCCGAACCCTTTTCTATGGACTCAATCATCTCGTCAAGATTTTGTATAAAATCAGTCTCTTTATTTCTTAAGAATAATAGTGGTCTATTGATTATGGTAAAGGCCTTATCTGTTTCACTCAAATTTCCTTCTTCATAAGATGAATCCGTATGCAGCCTCTTCGCCATAGACTTCATTAGCTCAGCCATTGACGCTGTGTCAAATGGGTGGTAGTAGTTCATGGAGATGTGCTCCATGATATTCTTTAGCTCCAAGTGATTAATACTGTCAATCATTGATATTAGCTTGATGTCAAGAGTCATGTCTCTGTTTGTATCGCGTATTGCTATACTATCCTTCCTTGAGTCAAAATCAATTGCCGCCCTCTTTATTAATATAGGATGATAGATATTGGCATCGTATTTAGATATTAAAATGCCATTGGCAAAGACTAATTCATATAGGTGCGATTCGTTCTCAAGCTTGTAATATAGCTCTCTGAACTCCTTGAATAAATTTTGCACTCTAATATCTTCTTGCGTTTTTTGCGAATAAGGTCTAGTGATTCTAAGTATCACGTCGCTCGTCGAATCGCTTCCGCAAGAAAAGTAGAGAAATTTATTATTAAGGTTAATCTCGTCCAAATACTTGTTCCAAAGCTCGTCCTTAACGTTTAATATAGGTTTGTACTTGTCATCAATAGTTTGCCTAATGTATTTAAATAATGAAATTACTCTTTGTCTCTCGTCCATTTCTTCTCCTATCTATGCTAATAGTGTAAATAGTATGTGTGCTGAAAAGCCAGCTGCTAAGCCGCCTATAGTGTGTGCGAATATTGATTTGCCTGCTAGGTCGTTATAGCCAAGGGCATCCATCATCGCAATATGTGTAGAAAGATAGCCTGACCAGCACATGCAGATAGCTGTGAAGACAGCTATGTCTGAAGCATTTGCTGCGCCTGTATTAATAAGTTCAGGTACTAGGCCTATAGCAGCTCCTGCTGAGCCAAGTGCTGTGATTGGAACGGCTATGCACTTACCTGAAGTAAAACCAAAAAGCGGCTTGATTATAAAGCTTAGTTTGTCCGCAATCATTGGTAAGAGCTTAACTCCTTCCTTTGCTGCGCCTGTGTAAAGCCCATCTGGTCCTGGTCCATTAGTTAGTATAAGTACCACAGTACAGATAAGTATAACGCCCGGAACTATTGATAAGCCCATGTCTACACCTATCTTACCTCCATCTAGTAAGGCGTCTATGAATCTATTGAAAATCGATCCTTCTCTAACTGGTCTTAGGTCCATAGTTGCCTTAGATGCGTCTGCATCGCCGACAGCCATCGCCTCAGTGCCAAATTTCTTCTTAGTAAATATCATCATAATTCTAACACTTACGATTGAACCGATGATTGCTCCTAAATTACCTATAAGCGCTGCCTTTATACTGCCGTCTATCTTTAGGCCCATCATAGTAGTAGTCGTGATAAAGCCCATACCAAAGGCTGTGCCTATGTTTGTCAAAACTGGCACTTGATACTTTTTGAAATACCTTAAAAAGTTTTTATCCTTGGCTAGAGCAAGTATTGATGGGTTATCTGATAAGTAGCATGTCAAAACGCCAACAGATGCCGCTCCCGGCAAATCGTATATCGGCTTCATTAGCTTTGACAAGAGCTTATTTATTAAGGATATAACACCAAACTCACTTAGTATGGCTGATAGTCCTCCTGCCACAACGGCTATGGCCATGATATAGAAGCAGACTTCCATAAGCAAGGCATAAGCTGTATTCATAAAGGTATTGATTAAGTTAATGGCTCCCATCTTAGATGAAAGATAGTAGAAAAAGGCAAATAGTACTGCCAAAAAGATAAAAGTTTCTAAGCTGATGGCTTTTTTAAATTTTCTTTCCATAATTTTTTCCTGTTAAAATTTATTTTATAATCTCAAGCATCACGTCGTCAACTCTGTTAAACGCGCTTCTGCAAAGAAGTCCAACGTTTTTGATAGTGTCTTCAATAGTGCCCGAAACAACTCCGACATTTTCCTTAGGAGTGCAGCCGTTAAGTGCTAAAAATGCGCTAAGTACTGCTTCGCCTGCACATGTCGATAGCTTTAAGGAGCAAGTATTTTTTGCCCCGTCGCAGATAAGTCCAGTAAGGTTTGCGAACATGTTTGAGCAAGCACCTTCTATTTGTTCGTCTGTTCCACCCATCATCATGGTGATGCCTGCTGCAGCGCCAAGACCAGCTGCTATAGCACAGCCGCACATGCCAGATAACTTTCCTGAGAAAGTCTTGACAAAACGATTGATGGCGTGACCGAAGTATATTGCTCTAATCATGTCTTCTTTATCTAGGTCGAATTCTTCATATATCAAGTATATAGGTATGATAACGTTGATGCCTTGGTTGCCGCTGCCTCCGCTTGTCATAACCATGCAGTTACCGCCCGACATCCTCATATCAGCAGCTGCTGCAGTTAATATTCTAGTTCTTGTATAGGCATCGTTACACAATATCTTTTTATTTTGTATCTCTTCTAGGCTTTGTCCTAAAAGCTTCGAGTTTTTAAGCTTAAGTCCTTCATTTGCAGCGCGCATATTCATCTCAACGCCATCTTCAATAAAGCCAAGCTCCTCCATTGGCGTAGATAAGACAAGCTCTTTAATCTTTTTTAAAGTAAGCTTTGACATAAATTCCTTCACATCGTCCTTTGCTTCATCTAGCTTATTCTCGTAAAGAACTTCCTCATCCACTTTTATGTATTCAACATTAGTATGTCCCTTTTGTAAAAGGCCCTCTACTGTCATGTCATCAAATTTTACACTCATCTTAACGTATATGTCAGGCGTATCTTCATCGTAGCTTAGCTTGATATTTAAAGTCTCTCTAAGCTCCTTCGCTCTAGCTATCATCTCGTCAGTAAATTTAGTTAGAACAAGAAGGCCGTCGTCCTTATTGCCTCCACTTAGACCCAAGATAGCTGCAAGGTCAAGACCGCAAGTGCCAGTATTTGGTATAGTAACGCTCTTACCATTCTTATAGATGTTCTTGCTAACAACTACATCAATCTCATTAGCCTTAGCAATGTCATCTTTTATGTACTTTTTCAAAAACGCTCCAAGGTAACACACGGCGATAGGCTCGGTGCATCCAAGGGCAGGCATGGTATCTTCTTTGATGATATCAAGAAGCTCCTTTTCTTCATTAGTCATAGTATCACTCCTAAAAAATAATCTCCAAGATGATTATAACACAAAAAAGTCTTTACTTCAATGATTTTAAAAAGGAGAGAATGGTTTTTTATAAAATATTTCTTCTCTTGACTTTCACATGCTAAAAGCTTATACTAGAATTAGTGGACTAGGCTCACATAAAATTCAAAGGAGGTATATTATGAGTGAAAAATATCCATTAAATGTTCCTACGCCAACACACTTTACATATGTGGTGAAAGACCTTCCAAAGGTGACAGTAGAAGAGCGTGAAAAGGCACTTAAGGCAACTCACTACAATGAGTTTGCATTTCCATCGGGGCTCTTAACTATTGACATGTTATCTGACTCGGGTACTACTGCCATGACTAACACTCAGTGGTCATCGATGTTCTTAGGTGACGAGGCCTATGGCAGAAACACTGGCTACTACGTTCTTCTTGATACTTTTAGAGACATCTTTGAACGCGGCGGCGAAAAGAACTGGAAGAAAACTCTAGATCTTGTTAGAACTGATTGCAGAGACGTTAAAAAGATGATGGACGAAGTTTATCTATGCGAGTACGAAGGCGGGCTATTTAATGGCGGCGCAGCGCAAATGGAAAGACCTAACTCCTTTATCATTCAACAAGGACGTGCTGCTGAATCGGTTCTTATGGAGATAGTTAGAAATATATTGACTGAGCGTCATCCAGGCAAGGTCTTCACTATACCATCGAACGGTCACTTCGATACTACTGAAGGCAATATCAAGCAAATGGGCTCTATCCCAAGAAACTTATACAATAAAGAACTTTTATATGAAATACCTGAAGGCGGCAAATATGACAAGAATCCGTTCAAAGGCAATATGGATCTTGAAAAATTAGAAGAGCTTATAAATGGCGTTGGCGTCCAAAACGTTCCACTGATATTTATGTGCATAACAAATAACACTGTCTGTGGTCAACCCGTTTCCATGGCGAACATCAGAGAAGTAAATAAAATCGCTCACAAATACGATATACCACTTATTTTCGACGTGGCTCGTTGGGCAGAAAACTCATACTTTATCAAAATGAATGAAGAAGGCTACGAAGACAAGTCCATCGCCGAGATAGCAACTGAGATGTTCTCATACTGCGACGGCTTCTGTATGTCAGCTAAAAAGGATGGTCACGCTAATATGGGTGGTATGCTAGCGTTTAGAGACAAGGGTCTGTTCTGGCAAAAGTTCTCTGACTTTAATGAAGACGGCTCTATGAAGATGGATGTCGGCGTAAGACTTAAAGTTAAGCAAATCTCTTGCTACGGCAACGACTCCTACGGCGGCATGAGCGGCCACGACATCATGGCTCTAGCTGTTGGTCTATATGAGAGCTGCGACTTTAATTACATGGACAGCCGTGTTAAGCAAGTTGAGTATCTTGCACAAGGCTTCTACAAGGCAGGCGTTAAGGGCGTTGTCCTACCTGCTGGTGGACATGCAGTTTACATCAACATGGATGAGTTCTTCGACGGCAAGCGCGGTCACGATACTTTCGCTGGCCAAGGTTTTTCACTTGAACTTATTAGGCGCTACGGCATAAGAGTTGCTGAGCTTGGCGACTTCTCTATGGAGTATGACCTTAAGACGCCAGAACAACAAGCTGAGCTAGCAAACGTTGTGCGCTTCGCTATAGATAGAAGCAGACTTACTCAAGAGCACCTTGATTATGTTATAGCAGCTGTCAAAGCACTTTATGAAGATAGAGAAAGCATTCCAAATATGAGAATACTTTGGGGCAAGAACCTACCTATGAGACACTTCCACGCATTTTTGGAACCGTATAAGCACGAAGAAAAATAATTTAGGCTGTATAATATCTATTGGGGAGTAAAACCTCAATAGATATTTTTTTGATAAAATTACAAAAAAAAGTTGCACTTGCACACATTTTATCCTATACTTAAAATACCACTACAACATAGGAGGTGTGTACAAGTGCAAGAATATAATACCATAAATTTGCTAGCTTGTAAAGATGTAGTTGTTAACAATTTTAAAGAAGGTGAAAATGTAGTAGTTATAGAAGCACAGACAAAAAAGTTAAAAAGCTGCCCATACTGTGGTTCTAAACATATCTGGGTTCATGATCACAGAACTCAAAAGATAAAAGATACACAGATGCATGGTAAAAAATGCATAATAAACCTAAGAAAAACTAGGTACAACTGTAAGTGCTGCGGGAAAAGAATTGATAGCAAAACAGAACTAGTAGCAAAGAAAATGACCATGACAAAAAGACTAGTAGCATCCATAGCTAGAGAGTTTAGAGAACTTTACTCAATAAAGTCAATATCAAGAAGATACTCAGTAAGCACATCAACAGTTACAAGAGTCCTATCTTACCTATCAGTAGAGAGAAAAAGTCTTCCAAAAGTACTTTTAATAGACGAGTTTAAAGGCGACAGCGGTTCATACAAGTATCAATGCTCACTTCTAGATGGCATAACACATGAAATCATAGACATAGTTAAAAGTAGGCAAGAAAATATTTTGTTTGAATACTTTAAAAACATACCAAAAGAAGAAAGAGAAAATGTAAAGATATTTGTTAGCGATATGTCAAAAACATTTAAAAACGTTAAAAACGCATACTTTAAAAACGCAGTACACATAGCAGACAAATATCACTTCGTAAGACAAGTCTCTTGGAGCTTAGAAAACGTAAGAAAGAGAATACAAAAAGATACATCAGCAGAAATGAGAATATACCTAAAAAGAAGTAAAAGCATACTTACAAAACCAATGCCAAAACTTAATGATGATCAAAAGCGAGAAGCAGCTCTAATGCTAGAGATAAGCGAAGAGCTAAGACTAGCATATGGCTTAAAAGAATCCTTCTATCAAGAAGTTCTAGTGCAGAAAAACAAAGAACAAGCACAATACAAGGTAAACGCATGGATAGACATATGTAAAAAATCAAAACTTAAAGAGTTTAAATCATGTATAACAGCCTTTACAAACTGGTCTGATGAAATTACAAACTCATTTGACTACAAACATTCAAATGGAGCACTAGAAGGAAAACATACAAAGATAAAGACACTAAAAAGAAACAGCTTTGGTATGAGAAACTTCGAGAGGTTCAGAAAAAGAATAATGCTTTTAGACTAAAATATATATATAAAACATCATAAAAACCTAATAAGCCTATATAGGTTTATTAGTCATGCAAAAATTACATAAATTTGTGTTATTTTAAGTATATAAATTAAAAACGTGCAAATGTTAGTTTTAACATAAAAAGAGAGACTTAAATCAATAAGTCTCCCCAATATTTGACATAGAGCCATAATTTATATACGCTGATGGCGGCACTTAAAGTGCCGCCATTTTTGATTTGCGCGCAAAAAAATAGAGATGCGAAATCATAATCGCATCTCCATCATCTTATGCTAATAAATTTTCCGTCTCTATAGATTTTTCTCACGTACTTTTCAAAGTCCTCTTTAGTAAACTCGATTACTCTATCACATTTACTACACTTAAGAGTGACGGCTCCATCCATTGCGATGATTTTAAATTCATCACTGCCACATGGGTGGGCCTTCTTCATCTTAACAAGGTCATTTAACTTATATAGAAGCATTAGTAATCAAAGACCTCGCCTTCGATTTTCTTGTCCTCGATAAGTTTATTAACTCTATCAAGATCGTCCTTGTTAAAGACTATTGATAAGCCGCAAGACAAGCTAACGTGTCTTGGTGTTGGTATCATCTTGTACTCGATTGCTTCACTCTTAAACACACCTTCAGCAAGTATTGCGTGGTGAGTTGAGTTGAAGCTTAAAACGTATCTCTTCATTATGATAAAACTATGTTTCTATCTGCCTTTTCTAATGTTTCATAGATAGTGTACATATTAGAGATTTCGCCAACTTGAAGCTTTTCTTTTAAGCCGTAGAAGTCTAGACAAGTGCCGCATGAAATGATCTTAACGCCATTGTCAGCCATGTTCTTAATGTCTTCAAGTACTTCGCTGCCTTCACAAGTTAATTTAACTCCGCCATTGAAGAAAACTATAGTCTTTGGTAGTGGAGCTGTTTGTGAAACAGTGTACATGAAGCTCTTGATAAGTATTGCGCCAAGCTTTTCGTCGCCGTGACCCATAACGTTAGTGCCTACACCTATAACAAATGTTTCGTCATCAGCTTTTACTTCAACTGCGTGATTTTTATTGATAGTTACTTTGTAGTCTTCGCCCACTTCTTCAACTGTAGCCTTAAGTCCCATTGACTCAGCTAGTCTTGATAAGTTTTCAGTAGCAACCTTGTTATCTACAAGTGTGCATACTACACCTGTTTCCATTGCGTCCAATTCTTTCTTTGTTAATATAACTGGCTTTGGACATGCCAATTTTCTTGCATCTATTTCCTTCATAAATACCGCCTCCTACTTATAATTTATACTTAAAATAGATTTCTGTCAAGATATTTTATACTATTATAAATAATTCTTATACTTTAGCCTATCTTTATTGAATAAATTGTTATGTTCTCATCAGAGACTACAGCGATAAAGCCTCCGCTCACATAAATATTTCTTATATCCTCTTGCATATCCTTCATATAGTACTTAGCCTTATATGGTATATAGATTTCTCTTTCTGAGTAAACGATGTAGTCGTTATTATACTTAAGCATGCTCTTGACATTTTGATTAAATGTGTGTTCGTCAAGAACTTCAGCTTTATTATTAAGCGTCATAAGCTTATCGTCTGCTAGCAAATAGACTTTTGATCCATCGACAGCTATGTCCTTAAGAGTTGTGTACTCTTTTTTGAATACAATAGCATCCTCTTGCATATAGTATAGCGCCTTGTTTGTCGCAACGAGCTTCATGTCCTTAAGATCCGCGATAAAGGCAATGACTTCGTCGTTAAACTTGTAATAAAGTTTGTTCTCGCCCTTTCTATTGATCTCCTTGTACAAAGAGGCCTTGATCTCACTTGAATACGGGTCGAAGGATGCTATCTGCATAGTCTTAAAGTCCTTGTCGACATTGTATGTGAGTATCGGGTTTAGTGCCTTGTATCTAAAGCGCTCAGTAAAGTCGTCGTCATAAGCACGTAGCGTTTCATTGAAGTTGTCGCTTAGCCAAGCAGTGTATCTGCCACCCTTTTCATCTATAAATGAGATTGCTTCGTCATAGTTAAAATCCTTCACGTCCTTTAGGTCATCGTAGCTCAAAATATTAACAATACCATTTGGCGCATCAGTCGAGTAGATGTACTTGTCCTTAAAGAGCACGTTCGCAGTCTTCGCTTCAAAGTCCCTTCTCATAAGTTCTTCGTCGCTCATCCCAGTCATAACGAGAGTACCATCTTTATGATAATAGATGTGGCCATCTCTAAAGCAAACTCTCATATCTGAAGTCAAATTCCTTGAATAAACTTTATCAAGACTAAGGGTCTTCTCGCTCTTAAGATGAAGCTTAGTCAAAAAGCCGACTACCTTATCAGGAAAAGCAAAAGTCGCTGCAAGAAATAAGATTAAAACCACAGCTATAGTGATGAGTATTTGTTTGTAAATATTCATTTCCTTAAACATTTTAATAATAATCCACTTCTCCCATATTGCCATATGAAGCTAAATCATATGGTGCAAAGACGCCTCTATCAGTAACGACTGCCGAAACTAGTTCTGGCGGTGTCACGTCGAAGGCTGGATAAAATCCCTTAACACCCTTCATTACATGGCTCTTGCCCATAAAGGATGTCGCTTCATGAGGGTCTCTCTTTTCTATACTTATATCGTCAATCGATTTACCTAGGTCAGGTATGCCTGTTACAAAGTACGGTATACCCATGTATTTCGCACAAATTGCGAGCTGCAAAGTGCCTACCTTGTTAACAACGTAGCCTTCCTTAGTGATACTGTCAGCTGCTGAAGTGAATAAACTAATGTTTTTCTCCTTCATCGTCCACGCGCCCATATTGTCAGTGATGACTGTCACGTCCTCGCCTTGACTCCTTAGTACTGAGGCTGTTAGTCTCGCCCCTTGTAAGAATGGTCTTGTCTCTGGGCAATAAACTTTGATCTTTTTGCCAAGCTCCTTCGCTCTAAGCATCATATAGCCGACTATGGTCTCGCCAAAGCATTGCGTCATGATGGCGCCTTCATCAGGCATTAGCTTTGCTAAGTTCTTTGCCACCTCGTTTATGGCTGAGTACCTTCTCTCTAGTGATTCGACTGCTCCTTTGAATATCTCTTCGTATGGAACTAGGTCCTTCTCTATCGCATCCTTGGCAATATCATAGGCTCTTTGAGTTACTTGCATCATTCTAAAAGATGTTGTTTCTCTAGCATTGGCAAGGGCTAGCTTTGCTTCGTTCATATGCTTAATGAATTTACCTTCAGTAAAGTCTTTTGCTTCGTATGCGGCGAGTGCCATGCCCATAAAAGCGGCTGTATATGGACCAGCGCTTTGAGTAACCATGTTCTTAATCGCGTCTCTCACTTCTTTATAGTTCGAGCAAATTTCGTAGCGCGTTTCAATCGGGTAGACTCTTCTATCAAGTATCTTAACCTTGCCGTCTTCAAACCAAGCAACATTCTCGTACTTTAGCATAAAGCCAAGGTCCTTGTCCATCCTATCTTTATTGTCCATAGGACTTCATCCTTTCAATAACTGCATCTATATCTTTTTTGCTTAATACGTGAACATCGTCTTCGAAGCGCACTATGTGATACATCTTCGCGATGTATTCTATGGTTCTAGCATTGGAGTAAGCTTCTCTAAGTTCCTTGCCTAGTGCTAAGACGCCGTGATTAGCAAGTAAACAGCCCTTTCTATCGGCAAGTGCTTTAAGAGCCGCCTCAGCTAGCTCTTGTGTGCCGAATGTAGCGTACTCAGCGCACTTTATGTCTTCACCACCAAGGTCCGCCATGATGTAGTGAAACGCTCCAAGCGGCTTGCGTAGTGTGCTGTAGCTAGTTGCATATATCGAGTGTGTATGAACAATGCTTCTTATCTCAGGTCTGTTCTTATAAACAAGTGCGTGTAAAAATGATTCTGTCGATGGCTTGTTCTTTCCCTCAAGTATATTTAGATCTAGGTCCATAACAACAAGGTCATCAAAGTTCATGTGATCGTATGGAATGCCCGATGGCGTGATAACCATCGCCTTTTCATCTGGGTCGTATATACTTAGATTGCCAGCTGTGCCAACGCTTAGCTCATCTATAATCATCTTTTTAGCGTATTCAATAAGTAATTTTTTATCTTGTATAAACATCTAGTCACCTTCTATATTCTTAATATCTTCATTATCATCATCTGTATATGATTCTTGAATGTAGTTTTTATCGATTTTGCCCGTGTCTTTAACCTCATCAGCAAATGTAAGCACTAGCTTACCTACGTTGTCGCCTTCCTTAAGCTCGACCTTTAAGGATTGCTTAAGAATGTATCTGTCAATAACAACGCCCTTACCCTTATCAGTAATAACTATCGCGCCTATCTTAGGCATCTTGCCAACGAGCTCGTTATATTGATCCGCCTCATAGTTTAAGCAGCACATAAGTCTACCGCAAAGGCCAGATAGCTTGCTTCCGTTAAGCGTTAAGTCTTGGTTCTTCGCAAGACTTATGCTTATAGGGGAGAAGTCACCCAAGAATGACGAGCAACAAGTCTTTCTGCCACACTTACCAACTGACGGTATGCACTTTGCTTCGTCTCTGACGCCAACTTGTCTAAGCTCGATACGCATTCTAAATATTCTTGCAAGATCCTTAACTAGCTCTCTAAAGTCAACACGGTCCTCAGCTGTAAAGAAAAAGATGACTTTGTTTAAATCAAGAGTGAAGTCAACGTCAAGTAAGTTCATTCCAAGACCATATTCTTCATTCTTTTGAACAAATATCTCTCTCGCTTCATCCTTTCTCTTGTCATTGTCAAGCTTTTGAGCAATGTCCCTCTCAGTCGCCTTTCTGATGATTGGCTTAAGAGGTATGCCAAATTCATCAAGGTCTATCTCCTTGTTTGCGATGACAACATCACCTAGCTCAAGACCTCTAACAGTCTCAACTACGACCTTGTCATCAGTAGTAAATTCTTGCTCCATAGGGTCGAAGTAAAATATCTTTCCTATGGGCTTAAATCTTACGCCTATTATTTTTTTATTCATTTAATCACCTATCAAATTTTTCTATCATATTTAAAACTAAAGTCTCGAGATGCAGTCTAAAATTGCCGCTGTTACCCAAGTATCTTTTAGTCTCTTCTATCATGTCAATGCTGTCAACCAAGTCATATAGAGCGAGCCATTTAAGGCTTTTAATCTCGTCTTTGTAGTCAAGATTAATTATCCTTTCTTCGCTCGAGGCTATATCCTTGATAAAAATTTCAAAGTATGTAAGTATTTTTTCAATATTATCTTTATTTTCTTCTAAAAACGCAAGGTCCTTAATGCTCTCATAACGCTTTGCCTTTAATACGTTTATGGCTGCCGCTATGCCCCTCTTTCTGAGCTGCATCTGGTTTTCATCTTCAATAAAGGATTTAAGCGCACTTATATCGCCCATGGCAATGGATGCGTAGAGCTCTTTATTATCAAGCTTCGGATAATTTTCATTAATATAATCCATAAGCTCATTTTTACTAAGAGGCATTACTCTAATAACTTTGCTTCTTGAGATGATAGTGTCAAGTATCATGTTAAGGCTCTTAGTAACTAAGATGACTACAACATAGCTTGGCGCCTCCTCAAGCGTTTTTAATAAAACATTTTGGCTCTCGACTTGAATGTCTTCTGCGCCCAGAAGCATATAGACCTTTCGATCTAGCTCGAAGGGCCTTATGTAAACATCCTTTGCTATCGTTTGAGCGTCTTCTTTCTTGATCTTATCACTCTTACCAAACAAAGCAAAGTCTGCTTTTTTCTCAGGAATTTTTGACTTAAGAAGAAGCCCTGCAAATTCCATCGCAAGGCTTTCTAGATAATCACTGTCTTTGCCTTCAAAAATATAGGACGATACAATTTTATTATTATTGATATCGTTATAAAGTATTTTTTTTACTTCATCATTCCCAAATATTTTCTCAAACACAAATTTACTCCTAAACTCTTAAAAATTCTTCTACGTTTAATACAAATAATGTCGCTCCACCAACTTTTACTTCAAGTGGATATGGAACAAAAGTATCTCCAGGCATAGTTACAGTAAGTAAAGATGTAGTTATCTCTCTTGTCTTGCAATTATGATCAACAAGTTCCTTAACTTCATTTACTTTGTCATCTTCAACACCTATAAGTAATGTAGTGTTGCCAGATTTTAAAAAGCCGCCTGTTGAAGAAAGCTTTGTTACTCTATACTTTTTTTCTGTAAGAGCATCCATTAGTGCATTAACATCTTGATCTTGAACGATTGCTACAATTAGTTTCATACTAACACTCCTTCATTAATTTTTTTACTTCCTCTAAGGCTTCGTGAGCAAGGCTCTCTCTGTCCTTAGTACCATCCAATTTAATTAGCTTCATGTGATTTTCTTCATAAAGCTTTAAGTATGCTATGTGAACCCTCTCTTGAAAGTCCTCTCCTAAAGACTCTATCCTGTCAAGCTCACCAAGCTTTTTAAGTCTTTCATAAGATTCTTTCGCATCCAAATCCATAAGTATAGTAAGGTCGGGTCTAAAGCCATCTAAGAAAAAATCATTTATCTTCATGACCTCATCTACGCCAAGTCCTCTCACTACGCCTTGATAAGCAAGTGACGATAGTAAGAATCTATCTAATATGACAGAGGTGCCCTTGCTTACATTTGGCTTAATCACCTTGTCGTATAGCTCGGATCTTGATGCTGCGAAGAGAAGTGCCTCTGTGTGATAATCCATATCCTTATTAGCTTTGTCAGCTAAGATATCTCTTATCTTCTCGCCAATATCAGTCGATCCCGGCTCTCTCGCGTTTATATAATCAAGGCCCATCTCATCGAAGTAGCCTGTGATTGCATCTATTACAGTGCTCTTGCCGGTTCCGTCTTGACCCTCAAGAGCGATAACTAGTCCCTTCATTAGTCAACTACAACCAATGAGTCTTGATCGTCTCCAAGTAAGCCAACTATGTTTAGGTCTGACTCCTTAAGGAATTGTATGTGATCAAGTATCTCTTCAGTAATTTCTTCGCCTGGCACTAGTAGTGGCACTCCAGGTGGATAAGGAATTATTGGTGAAGTAACTATCTCTCCAAGTGAGTCCTTTAGGCTAATTATCTTCTTTGATGAGTAATATGCATCCGCTGGTCTGATTATGATCTTCGGATCAGGCATATTAACCTTTATATGTTTAACCTCTTCGTAAGATAAGTTCTTTGATAAGTCTTTGATCGCTTCAAGAAGTTTTTCGTAGTCTTCATCCTCATTCATTAGCGTTGCAAATATTAGAGCGTAGTAGTAGTCACTCATCTCAAGCCTAATATTGTGTCTTTCATAAAGCTCTTTTCTAAGTCTTGAGCCCTTAACCCCTTCAAGCTTGAATAGTATCTTAGTGTTATCCTTTGATTTGATAGTTTTGTCAAAGTCATCGCCTTCAAAAACTTCAACTCTGTCAATCTTTTTAAGCTCTTCAATAAATTCCAAGCACTTAGTTACATTGTGATGAAGCTTTTCTTTGCCTTCGCCGTCCATATACGCACAAGCTGTTTCGTTCGATAGCGTAAATAAATACGATGGTGATGTAGTTGTATATAGTTGGAATCTATCTTTTAGCTTATTGATGTCTATCCTTTCAGAGCCAACATGTATCATCGATGTTTGTGTAAATCCAGTTAGCGTCTTATGAGTTGAGTGAATAACGATGTCCGCGCCGCATTCAAGAGCTGACTTAGGTAGTCTGTCATCGAACTTCATATGAGGTCCGTGAGCCTCGTCAACCATAAGTATCTTACCGTAGTTATGGCAGATCTCAGCTATCCTTTCAAGGTCTGAAGCGATGCCGTAGTAGTTAGTGTGAGTTACTATAACAGCCTTTACCTCAGGATTGTCAAGGATTAAGTCCTCGATTTCATCTGGGTCAACTCCAGTTAATACGTGATAGTCGTCGTTATACTTTGGATATACATAAACAGGATTTAGTCTATTTAGTATCAAAGCATTATATACTGATTTATGGCAGTTTCTTTGAACAATAACAGTATCACCCGGCTTAGTTATAGTCGCTATAGCGATGTATATACTTCCAGTAGAGCCATTAACAGCGTAAAAAGTGTTCATTGCGCCAAATACTTTAGCAGCTTCCTTCTCGCTCTCAAGAATAACCCCTCTTGGTTCAAGTAGGTTATCCATACCATAAGTTTCTGTCGTGTCAATAGCTGGGATGTAGTCGCCCCAGTTGAAAAGCGTGTTCTTTCCCTTATGACCAGGCATGTGGAAAGATACAGAATTTTCGTCTTTTAATTTTGATAGTGCTTCAAAAACAGGTCTTTTCATTAAAAACTCCTTTATACTCTATATATTTCAGTTTTTTTGCGAATGGTTCTGTACCACGAATATATCATAATTAGTATAAGTACTAAACTTAATACATAAAATATGTTCTTTACCCTAACAGCCTTTAGAAGATTAGCTAGACTGTAGAATAGTCCCGCTAAAAAGAATATTAAGGACGCCCTCTGTATAGAGACGTTTCTTCGTCTGACGGCATTCCTAAATACACTCATAAAGATTAGTACCGTTAGTACGAGCGTGACTATGGTCCTAAAGACTTCCATAAATCTACTGATTCTGTCTTGGAACCAGCCATTTTGTGGTAGTAGTGTTAATATTAATAGTATCGCCACAAGTAAATATATTATGCTCGACGCCTCAGGCATTCTTCTCTTGCGAAGCGATTTAGCCGCTAGATAATAAAATATTATCAGTAGTATTGGCACCATAAGTGAACTTATAAACAAAGAGATGTTTGTAAGCCTTATTATCTTTTCGTCATCGTTTAAGAACAAAGCATAAGTCCTGATGCCTAAGAAGGCGGTGACGAAGACCACATAAGTCTTTGTAAATATACTTTGCAGCTTAAAATCCTTATCAGCATAATTATACTTGTTGATAAAATTATCCATAACGATGATTATTAATATATATAAAAATGTAAATATTGGTTCTAATATCTTTTGTAACAAAAAATCACCTCATATCAATTGAGTTTTGATCACAAATTGGTAGCGGTTTTTCATATGCTTATAAGCCTTATCAAGCTTTTCCTCGTCGTCATATAGACTAAAGATGCTCGAGCCGGAGCCGCTCATCATAGTCTTGAAGCCGCCTAAAGCGCTCATCTCGTCGTAGAGCTCTTTAACAGCTATGTAATTAGCAAAGACAAAGTCTTGCATATTGTTTCTAAACTTTGTAAAGTCATCCTTCTTTATAAGCTCTTCAATCTCTTTAGTACTTAGGTGCTCACCGCTAAAATCCATGCCCTCATAAACTTCTTTTGAGCTAATGTTGATTCCGGGATTAACTAAGAGCACGTGATGCTTCTTAAGCCCTTCTACTTCTTTAATATTTTCGCCTCTAGCTGTGCATATGGCAGCCGACTTCGAAGCAAAAAAGTTACAGTCACTACCAAGTTTTAAAAGGATATCAAAATATTCTTCCTTTGTCAAGGACAAATCATAAAGCTCATCAAGCGCCTTAAGTGTTTCGTAAGCGTTTGAGCTGCCACCAGCAAGGCCAGCGCCCATAGGTATGTTCTTCTTAAGCTCTATACTTAGTCCCTGTATATCTCTTATCTCTTTTACTAAATCATATGCCTTCTTCATGATATTATCTTTTATATCAATATCCGCGCTAATGGTGAAGCCACTCGCCTTATTAAAGACTAGCTCATCATAAAGATTGATTTTAGACATAAGAGTGATGATGTCGTGAAAGCCATCGTCCCTTTTAGAGATGACTTCTAGATGCAAATTGATTTTCGCATAAGATTTTGTTTTTATCATGACCTTCACATACTCCTCCACTGTTAATTTAATTATAACACATTTTAAATTCAATGTATAGTTTTATTTTTTATATGATTTGCGCGTGGCAATATAAGCGCACGTCATATATCATTCACTCGTCACATATCATCCGCTCGTCACTTGCCATCCACTCGTCATATATCATCCGCTCGTCATATGCCATCCACTCGTCACATGCCATACGCCCGTCATACATCATTCGCTCGTCATGATTCAATAACTTTTTCTAACGAAGTGGCCCTGCCATCATCCCCACTAAAGAAAAAAATGAAAAAAGGCAAAAAAAGTCCTCACATCACTGTGAGGAAAATTTTTTAGATTATTTTTACTACTACCGTCGATGTTAATACATCTGAATAAGTATACGATATAACCTGATCGTTATTTTGTCCATCTTCTAGCGTAACTGTGAATAGATTTGGATATGCTGAGGTAATCACTCCTTGTGCCTCGACAAAGGTATTTCGACCAACGTTTGTCGTTAGATGCACTTTTTTACCTAAAATACTCTCAACACTCTTTCTAATTCTCTTAATTTCGTTCATAAGATGAATCCCACCCTTCATATACTTGATCTACATCTATATATAGTATAGCATACTTAATAAGATTTGTCAATCATTTATATAAATTTATTTTATAATTGTACTAAAGTCTTAGTTTTTATTCATGCTTGTGAACTTGACTTTGACGTCCATTTCCTTGCCATTCCTATTTATCTTAAGAGTCGCTTCGTCGCCAATATTGTAGCCAAACATTATCGACTTAAGTGTATTGACATCAGTCACTTCTTTATCATCTACCTTTAGTAGTATGTCGCCTGCCATGATACCGGCTTTGTCTGCTGCAGTTCCTCTAGCAACGCTTAGAACGATAACGCCTTTATTTGTGTTTAGTTTGACTCTAAGAGCAGCTTCGTAGTCCTTTGCATTGTAGATGGATACGCCTAGTTGAGCTGTTTGCGCCTTGCCTGTCTTTAAGATTGAGTTCAAAACGCCCTTAATCATATTGATAGGTATGCTAAAGCCAAGACCTTCTGCATTTGTAAGCTTAACTGTGTTGATGCCGATGACTTCACCTTTTGAGTTTAGCAATGGTCCACCTGAGTTACCTGGGTTGATGGATGCGTCTGTTTGAATCAGGTTATTTATAACTTGTTTATCTACTCTTATGGTTCTGTCTTTACCAGAGATAACGCCTGAAGTAACAGTTCTATTAAAATCAAGTCCTAGTGGATTACCTATGGCGATAGCTATCTGACCGATTTGCACTTTGTCTGAGTCGCCTAGTTCGGCAACTGGTAAATTCTTTGCATTTATTTTGATTATGGCAAGGTCCATGTCCTCGTCCATCCACACTATCTTTGCCTTGTGTGTTGAGCCATCATCAAGTAAAACGCTTATCTTACCGCCTTTGTTTTGCTTAGTATTGTCTTTATCTTTGCTGCTATAATCATAAGCTTTATTATTGTCTTCATCTATATCAATATCATCGTCATCATCTTCATCATCACTAGTCTTGCCTTGCTTATTGCCTGAGCTGCCTCCGCCAAACGGAAAATCATCTCCAAATGGAAAATCGTCGAAGCCTTCGTTTGTGTTTTGCACTTCTGATTTAACCACGTGGGCGTTTGTAATGATGTAGCCGTCAGGGCTAACGATAACGCCTGAGCCAGTGCCTTTGCCAAGGGCTTGTCTACCAAAGAAGTCTCTCGAAATAACCTGAGTAGTAATACCTACAACAGATGGTATAGCCTTCTTAGTGGCCGCTTCGACTATTTCAGTCGGTTGATCGATAGTAATCTTTTGTGTATCGTTTTTAGCCTCGCTGTGTACATAATTATATGCATTGTTTGCTCTGTTAAAGATGTAAGCGCCGCCGAAACCTGTTAGCGCACCAAAGAAGATGGAAAATATAATTGACCATACAAGTATGCCCTTGCCATAACGCTTCTTTTCTTTTTTATTAACTTCGTTATATGAGAACTTTGCTTTTCTTGCACTTGGCCTGTCGTAATCATTTCTTTCAGGACCATTGGCCCTTCTATATGTCCTTCTCTCATAAACGTCTTCATCTGTTTGAGTAAAAGTACTTTCATCATCATGAAGCTCTTCTACTTCTGGATTTTCAATGATATCATCATCGTCAATGATTTCATTACCATATTCATCGAATTTCATAATCTTGTCCTCCTTTTGATTTTCTAACTTTATTATAAAGGTCTTTTGTGATAGAATAGTGATAAGGATGTGAAAATTTTTAAAAGAGGTGATTAAATGAAATTTATTTCGTGGAATGTTAATGGTATAAGGGCCGTCCTTAAAAAGAACTTTAATGAGTTTTTGGATGACACTATGGCTGATATATACGCATTTCAAGAGACTAAGATCTCAGAAGGAATACTGATGATGGAGCGTGAAGGCTACCACGAGTACTGGAACTACGCTGAGAAGAAAGGCTACTCGGGCACTATGATACTTACTAAGACTGAGCCCATAAACGTGACATATGGTCTTGGCATCGCTGAGCACGATACTGAAGGAAGAGTCATAACTCTTGAGTACGAGGACTTCTTCTTTGTCAATGTCTACACGCCTAATGCGCAAGACGGCCTTAAGAGGATAAAGTATAGACAGGATTGGGAAGACGCGTTTAGAGACTACTTAAATGGCTTAAGAAAGACTAAGGGCGTTGTTGTGTGCGGCGACTTAAATGTGGCTCATAACGAGATTGACCTAAAAAATCCAAAGGCAAACGTTGGCAAAGCAGGCTTCTCTGATGAAGAGAGAGAAAAGTTCAATATGCTACTTGACTCGGGCTTCATCGATACATTCAGGTACTTCTACCCTGATCTTGAAGATAAATACTCTTGGTGGTCATACAGAACTAGAGCAAGATCGAGAAACGCTGGCTGGAGAATCGATTACTTCTTGGTATCGAAGGAGCTGGAACACAATATTAAGGACGCAGCAATCCTTGATGACGTCTTAGGTTCAGACCATTGTCCTGTCTCACTTGATATAGAGTTTTAGCCTCGATTTGACAAATGCGATTTAATTTTGTTATAATATCATATATGACAAATTCGAAAGGAGAAGACTATGAAAAAAATAATTAATTTTATACTATTCTTATTAATAGTATCAAGTCTTTCTTTTGCTAAAGATGCAAAAACTCACGTATATGAGATTGATAACAATGGAGTCGTTAAGACATATAAAACATCGTGTAAAACAGTTAAAGAACTATTAAGCGATCTAAAGATTAAAGTTGATGATGACGACATCGTCATACCAGACTTAGATACAGAGCTTAAGAGCGAAGGAAAGATTAGTATAATAAAGGTAGACGTTAAAGTCATCGAAAAAGAAGTCGAAGCGCCTTTTAAAACTATTAAGAAGAAAAACAAAGAGCTAACTCATAAGCAAAGCAAAATTTTAATTCAAGGTGTGAACGGCAAGAACAAAGTCAAATGCAAAGAGTATTATGCAGGTGACAAGCTTATTAAAGAAGAAGTAATTCACGTTGAGACTATAGTTAAGCCTATTGACCAAGTTTTTGAAGAAGGAACAAAAGACGTTTTTACTAACGACAGAGGCGACTTCACCGCAAGAAAAGCCATCAAGATGGTGGCAACTGCATATGAAGCAGGTCCAAGATCAACTGGTAAAAGGCCTGGCGACAAAGGCTACGGCATCACTGCTTCAGGCGCAAGAGCCAAGAGAGGCACTGTTGCAGTCGATCCACGCGTAATTCCTCTTGGCACTAAGCTATATGTAAAGAGCCTTACACCAGGCGTTCCTGATTATGGCTTTGCCATCGCTCAAGATACTGGCGGCGCTATCAAAGGTAACAAGATTGACCTATTCATGGACACAGTTTGGGAGTGCTTACAATTTGGTAGAAGACCAGTTATGGTCTACATCTTACAATGATAAAGAAAATAATTAAGCTATTGATTAAAATATTTTTAGCTTTGGCAATAGTCTTGGAGCTCTTAGTTATTTTTAACAATAGCAAGAGACCATCTGGCTCACCCGAGTACATCATAGTACCAGGAGCGAGATGCAAGAACAATGAGCCGATGCTCGCACTTAAGTATAGGCTCGACGCAGCGTATGAGTACTACACTATACATGGAGCTGTCAAGATAATCACTACAGGCGCTGAGAGTCAAGGCGAAACTATAAGCGAAGCGATGGCTGCGAAGAACTATCTTGTATCGCTTGGCGTTGATGAAGCTGACGTAATCACTGAAGAGCACTCTACTAATACTATAGAGAATCTTGAGTACGCAAGCGACATAGCCGGCAAAGACAAAGAGTACTTAATCGTGTCAAACGGCTTTCATATGTTTAGAATCGATTTAATAAGTAAGTACCTTGGCATCAAGCATGAGCTATACTCAGCCAAAACGCCACAGGATATACTAGTCAAAAACTATTTACAAGAAGTCGCATCGATATTTTATTTAGCATTTAAGATAGTGACAGGAAAAGTTTAATAAGATTATATTAGGCAGAACGATTCGCTTCTGCCTTTCTTTATGCAAATAAAATGGATAGGAAAGTTAATTCCTATCCATTTATTAATTCTCGTATATTATTACTCGTAAAAAACATTTATATAGCAATGCTCTTTGTAAAATACTTTTCGTCAATGTATTTATGGTCGATAGTGATGATTGTTTTAGCTGCTAAATATTTCATAGTGTCATCAAATATCTCATAAAAGAGCGTCTCGTCAAGTCCCGTGCTTATCTCGTCAAAGATATATAGTTCGCAGTCCTTGTATAAGGCTCTTGCTAATAGTACTCTCGTCTTTTCGCCGCCAGATAGAGTGCTGCTATCAAAACCAATATTGTTTAAGCCATATTTTTCAATAACTTCATCTAGTCTACATATCTTAATGATTTTATTAAGCTTGTCATCATCTACTTTGGACTTGAATGTGATATTATCAATGATTGACATGTTAAATAATTTATTCTCTTGAAAAACTGCTGATAAAGATATCATTTGATTTTCTTTGCCATCGACACAAACATGACCAGAAGTCGGCTTATACATATTAGTAATTAGCTTTGCAATGGTCGACTTACCCGAACCAGTTCTGCCGTTAATCTTTAATTTATCATTTTTATTTATGAGCAAATTAAAATCCTTCAAGATCTGATTATCTCCATATTTTAGTGAAACGTTCTTAAATTCGATTTTCTTAAAGTCTTCGATTAAATCGATATTTTCTCTCTCTATATTTTTGAAAGTCTCGTCTATTCTCTTAACTGAGTTTTTAAAAGCAGATATTTCTTTTTGATTTTCTATGATATTAAAAATTGGATCGGTAATCATCGATGCATATAATATGATGGCGATTAGTGCTCCGACAGAGAGACTGCCTTGACTAACACGCATACCCCCAATAAAAATTAGAGTCGCCATAATCAGGTTGAACAATAAACTTACAAGTGCTTGAGAAACATTTTTGATATTTACAATTTTTTTATCAAGCTTAGTTAATTCATGATTCTCTTCGTGAAACTCGCTTGTAAATACTTTCTCTTTATTAAATAGCTTTATGTCTCTCGCGCCAACAATGATGTCGAAAAATTTATTAATTACATTAAGCCTTTGTATTTGGCTCTTTTCAGATGCTGTCTCTGAACTTGCCAAGATTTTTTGAATCACTAGTGTTGATATGGCAGATATGATAATCATCGCAAATAGCATGATGTAGTCGTACTTAATAATTATGATAGACCCAATTATAAAGCTTGATATTGAAAAGCCTAGGTCAAATATTAGCGGTATAAGTTTATCGTCAAGCGCTTTTAAATCGTCGATAATAACATTAAAGACATTACTGCGTCCAGCTTGTTCAAGCTGATCAATCTTTGTACTAAGTATACTTTCTACAATTTCATCCTTTATGTCTCTATTCAAATTCAATTCAAATTTTGAACCAAAATTGACTAGGGCTATCTTAAACATATTTACAAAAATATATACTAGCGAATAAAGTATTATATATTTTATAAATTCACTTTGCACACCCAATGTTAAGTAGTCTATCACCTTTTGAATGAATACCATAGGAAATATACTTAAACTACCTACGATTATTCCTGTTAAAAATAGTAATAAAATCTTAAAAAAATTCTTTTTGTATTTATCTCTTATCATATTTGCCTCCTATATATATATTCTTTTGCATATTAATACACATTATGATAAATACATTATAGCACATTTTTTTTCAAAAACAATATATCTACTTGCTTTTTATATTTATTAAATGACACTCAGCATAATATAGCATACAAAAAAACTCTTGAGCCATTGCCCAAGAGTTTCTTCATCTAATTAAATATTTATCTTTTTCTTCCAAAAATCATATTAACTAACCAGATCAGTACAACTGCGCCGACAATACCAACTATGATGTCGTTGATCATGCCGCCCTTTGCTTCGAAGCCAGCAAGCTTCGCAATCCATTTGCCTATGCCGCCGCCTACGATACCAGCAAGAATGTTCTTGATCCAACCCATTTGTGCATCTGTTTTCATAATTAATGAAGCTATCCAACCAGATAAGGCTCCAACTATAATTGAGTACATAATATCTCCCCCTTTTTATATTATTACCCAAAATAAAAAAATATTAAAATAATATAAAAATTATATTGCAACCCCCCCCCATAAAATGATATAATATAACAAAGGAGTGATATCTATGAATCAAATTCTAAAAAAACATAGTTTTAAATATTTACTAACAATAATATTAAGTATTTTAACATCGTTTTTATTTTCTGTGTTTGCCATAAGACTCGGCAAAGTTATTGACGTAGTTGTTAATAAAAATAGCTCACTTAAAGATAAAATTTTATCTTGTATTCTTATTATTTTTCTATGGTTTGTTCTTTCTAGTATCTTTAGTTATGTTAAAAGTAAATACGCATCTGATGTAATAAAAGATCTAAAAATGCATCTATACAACTCAATAGGAAAGAAGGAAATATCAGACTATATGAGTGTATCCAATGAGTATTATTTGAATAATCTAACTAAAAACATTGATTTTTATAATGATAACTACTTAGGACCAAAGTGCGATATTGTTTCAAACATTATAAGTGCAATTGTAAGTGTAGGTACTATATTTTTTATTAATTGGAAACTTGGTCTTTCTTTTTTAGCAGTTACTTTAGTAACAATTATTTTATCACAGCTACCTGGTGTAATTATGGCAAAGAAAACTGTTAAGTTTTCAGAAAGAAATGCAGATAATCTAAAGCTTATAAATAATAATTTATCAGGATTTGAGCAAATAAAGCTACTTAATCTATTTAATATTTTTCAAAATATCTTCAAGAAAAAAGATAATGATTTTGAAAACGTAAGACTAGAGTACATGTTTGCCTCTCGTTTTGCAAATACTTTGGGAATATTTTTCAGCTTCTTTGCTCAACTTGCCTGTATGTCTATAGGCATCTGGTTTGTTTTACAAGGAAATTTAACAGTAGGTCTCTTAATATCTTCTATAAACTTATTGAATGGAGTTTTTAGTCCAGTTCAAGAATTTGCTCAAAACAAAAATCTAATGGGTACAGTTAAAGATATCGTTAAAAACTTTGAAGATATAATGGCTACAGATAATGAAGAAAGCCTTGACATAAAGCTAAACGATAATGTTAATAGCATAGCCATTAAAAACTTAAGCATGGATTTTAAAGATAAGCATATATTTGACAATTATAATGTTAATTTTGAAAGCAATAAAAAGTATGCTATAGTTGGCGAATCTGGTAGAGGTAAGTCAACACTAGTAAAACTAATTATGAAGTATTACCCATCCAGTTCATACAGTGGAGAAGTTTTAATAAACGAAACAAACATTAATAAGATTGATACAGAAAGTCTATTCAATAAAATTGCTTATATACAAAGAAATGATTTCTATGTGGATGGAACTATAAAAGATAATATTGAACTGTATAGAAACTTAAAAGTTCAACAAGGCTTATATGATCAACTAAAATTTACTGGAGACTTTCTAAATAAAAATATTGAAGATGGCAGCAGAAATTTAGTTTCAACTGGTGAAAAGCAAAGGATAGATATACTTAGATTTCTAGTAAAAGATTATGATGTCCTTATTTTTGATGAACCAACATCAAACTTAGACAGAGAAACAAGCAAAATCATTTTCGAATTAATATTCAAAATAAGTGGCAAGATAGTAATAGTTATAACTCATACAAGTGATGAGGAAACACTAAATAAATTTGACGAAGTTATTAGATTGTAAATCATCATATATTAGTAAAAAGTAAATGTAAGTACCCCCTTAATTCAAATATGGCGATAAGAGGGTATTTTAATGTAAAATTTAATTTACAAAATACTATATATATGATAATATTTTTATGAGGTGATTAAATGATTGACATAAGTAGAGCAAATAATTTAAGTAAAGAGGATAAATACAAGCTTGCCATCGAGATGATTAGGCGTCAATTTCAAGAGGAGACGAATTTTATAGCAAACCTTGCGAATACCGCTGCCATCATATATCACTTGATTGATGGCGTATCATGGTCGGGCTTTTACCTATATGACGGAACTAATCTTGTGCTTGGTCCCTTCCAAGGCAAACCCGCTTGCAATAGGATAATGCTTGGCAAAGGCGTCTGCGGCACTGCTTACTCAAGCAAAAAGACTATTGTTGTCGACGATGTTAATAGTTTTGCTAGCCACATCGCTTGTGACGCTATGAGCAAAAGTGAAATTGTCGTTCCTATATATAATATGACGCGCGGCGTTGGTGTATTGGATATCGACTCTTATGAATATAGTAATTTTGATGCCATTGACAAGGAATATTTAGAAAAAATTGTTGACTATATCGTAAAACATAGTGACACGTCACTTAGGTAAAAGCAGTATAAATATTTTCTATAGCAATAGCACTCAATATTTAATAAATCAATATATCTTGATTATTTGTAAAGTTTCTGTTACAATATCGTCTGGAGGGATAAAACTATGAAAAGAAAATTTTTAGTATTGTTATCAGTTTTAATCATGGCTTCACTAGTAATAGTTGGCTGCGGTAAAAAAGATGACAATGATGCAAAACCAGCTGAAGAAAACACTCAAACCGAAACAGCTGAAAACAACGAAGAAAACAAAGAAGAAGAAAATAAATATACACAAAACTTTGAAGGCAAAACTTTAAACGTAGTTGCTACAAGTGATTCTTATGTACCTTTATTTGATAAGTTCACTGAAAAAACTGGCGCTAAGGTAGAATTCTTATCTATGTCAAGTGGTGAAGTTATCTCAAGAACTAAGGCTGAAGGCAAGCCAATGGCTGATCTTTGGTTCGGAGGCGGACTTGACGCTTTCATGGCTGCTAGAGATGACGGTCTTCTAGAAAACTACACATCTGATGTAACTGCTACAGTTCCTGAAGAATACAAGGACAAAGACGGCGCGTACATCTCTAAGGGTATCACTGTTGTTGGCTTCATCGTTAACGATGCAATTCTAGAAGAAAAAGGCTTAGAAGCACCTAAGACTTGGAAGGACCTTGCTGATCCTAAGTACGAACACTTAGTTATCATGAGTAACCCTGCTATATCAGGTACTAACTATGCAGCTCTTAAGGGCTTACTAGACATCTACGGAGAAGAAGAAGGCTGGAAAATATTTGAAGGCATCAACAATAACATTGACTTCTACTCAAAGAGAGGTAAAGACCCACAAGAAAAAACTGTTCAAGGCGAATTCGCCATCGGTATAATTCCTGCTGACAAGAAAGCATTTGACGCAGCTAAGGACAATAACTTAACAGTTATCTATCCAGAAGACGGCGTATGCTGGGTACCAGAAGGAGTTGCTATATTCAAAGGTAGCGAAAACGTTGACGTTGCAAAAGCTTTCATCGACTTCATGTTAAGTGTAGACGCTCAAAAGATGATTGCTGAAATCGACGGAAAGGACTCTAACCAACTTATCGTTCCTGGTATTGAAGGCTTTGACCTAGGTTTACCAAAGGACAGACTAGTTAAGGAAGACCTATCAACATTTGGTTCAGACAGAGAAAGAATCTTAGACAAGTTTAACGAAATTTCAAAAGGTAAAACTGAAGACAAATAAGTTTAAATAATCTATAGTGTGATAGTTTTTACTGTCACACTATTTTTTTACATATTAGGCATATGGCCTAAAACATATCAGATATAGGAGTTTATATGAAAAAGATTAAATCATCTAAGTTAATAGACTACACAATTGCGGCTGTGCTCTCTGCACTAGTCGTAATCTTCATACTCATTCCATTCTTAACAGTTTTTAAAGAGAGTTTCTTTGTAGATGGTGCTTTTTCTTTAGAGCATTACCAAAAAATTCTCTCTAATAAAAAGCTCATTACAAATACATTTAAGATGGGTGTGCTTACTACACTAGTCGCAACATTTTCCTCATCTTTCGTAGCTATATTTTATTATCTATCGAGGAAAAAAGTAAAGACGCTCATTATACTTATACTTTCGATCACACTAATAAGCCCGCCTTTCGTCTCATCGCTTAGCTATATCACGCTCTTTGGCAGACGCGGGATAATAACATACAAACTCTTAGGCCTAAACATGAACCCTTATGGCATGTGGGGCATAGTCTTTATGCAGGCTCTATCGGATTTATCGCTAAACAGTCTTTTGCTCATAGGCTTTCTTCAAAGTCTTGACAAGAGCATAATTAACTCGGCAAGAAGCTTGGGCGCGAGCACTAATGACATAATCATCGATATAATTGTTCCAGCGATGAAAAATGGTATCAAGGCTGTCATGATGCTTAGCTTTTTTAGAAGTGTTTCAGACTTCGGTACGCCAGCCATAATCGGTGGTAACTACGAAGTGCTGGCTCTTGAAAGTTATTTCCAAGTCATTGCCAACGGTAATCTTGGCAGAGCGGCAGCCATGAACGTATTTATACTAGTACCAACACTAATCATATTTTTATTCTCATCAAAGGCAGTTAAATCAGGTACACTAGCAAGCGGCTCACCTAGTAAGGAAGAAGTCCCACTTAAGAGAAATGGCATTTTGTATTATTTAATCAGCGCTTTTGCAATATTTTTCATATTTTGGATAGTATCTTTATATGCGTCCATCATTTTAAATGCTTTTACTAAGATGCGTGTCGGCGAACTTGTATTTACTCTTGATAATTTTAAAAATACCAAGTTCTTTATAGGCGGCGTCGCACTTAGAAGTATTGCTTATAGTATAATCTCGGCCATTGGCGGCACTTTCATCGGACTTTTAATCGGCTATTACTTAATAATTAAACGCTATAAATATATGAAGGTCATTGACACCATAGCAAATCTACCATACATCATACCAGGAACTTTCTTTGGACTAGGTTATTTGCTATTCTTTAGATCTCCTCCTATAGCAATAACAGGAACTGCGGCGATAGTTGTCTTAAACGTTTTATTTAAGCAGCTACCATTCTCAACGAGGGCATCGAGCGCAGCTATGATGGACATTGACACGAATACACTTAACTCGATCAGAGACTTAGGCGGCTCATCTATAAACGAAATTACTGACGGGGTTTTGCCTCTTTCAAAAAATTCAATAATGATTTCGATGATAAATGCGTTCACAACGACGATGACAACTGTCGGAACAATCATTTTCCTTGTCTACCCTGGCAAGAAACTGATGACGCTCGTTATGTTTGACGTTATTCAAAGCGGGAAATATGGCGTCGGCTCTGTAATCGCCTTCTACATCATACTAATTTGCCTAGCTTTTAACGTCATTTTAAGGCTTTTGATGAGCAGAGATTTTAGAGAGAATATTAAAAATAAATTTACAAAGATATTTGCAAGAAAGGATGTGAAGTAAATGTTTTTAGAAGTTAAAAATATTTCAAAAAAATATGAGGACAAATACGCGATAAAGGACGTGAGCTTCTCTTTGGAAAAAGGCAAGTTCCTATGCCTACTTGGACCATCTGGTTCGGGTAAGTCAACTATACTTCACTCAATTGGGGGCTTTATCAAACATGAGGGAGAGATAATCCTTGACGGCAAAAGCATTAAGAATCTTTCACCTGAAGACAGGGACGTTTCGACCGTTTTTCAAAGCTTTGGCCTCTTCCCTCACATGAATGTTTTGAAAAACGTTATGTATGGCCTTAAATTTAAGGAAAAAGATAAATCAAAGAAAGAAAAAGAAGCTGAGGCGAGAGAAGTTTTACGCATCGTCGGACTAAATGGCTACGAAAAAAGGTATCCATCGGAGCTATCAGGCGGCGAAAAGCAGCGTGTTGCTCTCGCAAGAAGCCTTGTAGTTAGGCCAAAGATCTTGCTTATGGATGAGCCACTGAGCGCGCTTGACGCAAAACTTCGCAGTGAGATGCAATTTGAGATAAGAAGGATACAAAGAGAGTTTAACATAACAACCATATTCGTAACGCACGATCAAAAGGAAGCCTTTGTCATGGCGGATGAGATAATCATCATAAATCACGGCGAACTTGTTGCCAAAGGCGCTCCGCAAGATATTTACAATCATCCGAAAAATGAATTCACTCTTGACTTTATCGGCAATAAAAACATTATCAAGGATAAATATGTAAGGCCAGAAAAAATTCGCCCTGATGCAAATGGCGAAGAATTTGTAATTAAGGACATAACTTTTAATGGCGAGACCATTGAACTGGATATAGAAAATGATGAGCATAAGCTAGAAATGCTAATTTTAAACGACGACGTCAATTATCAAATTGGCGAGAAAATTAAGGTTAAATATGAAATGGAGGACATAGATGAGAGTACTACACGTCTTGACACAGCTTCCCGCTAAAACTGGTAGCGGCGTTTACTTTGCAAATTTAATATCTGCTTTCAAGGCGGCAGGCGTAGAGAATGCTGCCATATACGGCGCTGAAGAAAAACACAGAGACTTGATAAATGTAGACGCGGATCAGGCATATGAAGTTTTATATGACACGGATGAAGTGCCTTTCCACATCTGCGGTATGAGTGACATCATGCCATACGAGTCGACTATATATAGCGAAATGAGTGAAGATATGATAGATACAATGCTTGACGCCTTTCGCAAGAGACTTATTAAAGTGAAAAATGATTTTAAACCAGACTTAGTTATCGCTCATCACCTAATGTTTTTGACGGACCTTGTTCGTGAAATTTTTGACGATGTGAAAGTCGTTGGCATCAGCCACGGTACTGACATAAGGCAAATCAAGCAGCACGAGCGCTTCCTAAAGAGGCTCACTCACCTTAAAGACCTTGATCAAGTACTCACTGTAACTCCAGCTGAGCACGAGCAAATAATGGAGCTGCTTGGCATATCTAAGCAAAAAATTCACTTGGTTGGCGGCGCTTATAACGACAAAGTCTTCTACCCTAGTGAAAATCATGAAGATGATGGCAAAATCAGACTTATGTACGCTGGGAAGATAGTTGAGTCAAAAGGCATTTTTGCTCTAGCAGCGACTTTGCCATATCTAGAGAAAAATCACGCCAATGTCGAGCTGCACATCATAGGAAATGCATCAGATGAAGATAAAGAAAAGATGATGATGGAGGCGAACTACTCCAAAAATTTATTTATACGAGACGCCGAGAACCAAATGCTTATGGCGGAAGACCTAAGACGCTCAGATATATTCATCTTGCCGTCATACTTCGAAGCCCTTGGTTTAGTTGCGATAGAGGCACTTGCCTGCCACAAATTAGTAGTCGCTTCGGAGATAGATGGGTTAAGACAATTGCTTGGTGAAAAACTTGTAAATAGCGGAATAATAGAGTTTACAAAGCTTCCTCGTATACGCGACGTTGATAAGCCATATACAGAGGACATACATGCCTATGTCGAGAGACTTGTGGCAAATATAGAAAAGCAAATAAATAGACTAGATGAGAATTTATTTACAGAAGAAATTTCAAAGGATTTAGAAGAATATTCATGGGCAAACCTTGGCAAAAGAATTCTTGGAATAATTGCGCCTTAAGCTTGCTATGTTCACTCACTCATTGCGAAGTACTCTAGTACTACTCACTCGCTCGTTTACTACGCTTCGCTTAATCCATCAATTATTCTTACAGAATTCAGAATTCTAAGTATAATTAAATAATTACTCACAGATAAAAACGCCTCACAATCGAGGCGTTTTCTCATCTATAAAATTATCTCTGTTCCTTCTCTTAATACAGCTAAGTAAGCTTCATACGAAAAAACTTTATTTCTTTCTTGATCATTATCTTGCTTAAGTATATCTAGGTCCATAAGCACGTCAACTGCAGATTTTACTGTGTTGTATGCAAGTTCAAGCTCTTCTGCTGCGCCTTTTATATCAATTATAGGTTTTGCTAAGAGATGTCTATATAGCTTCATTATATTTATCTTTCTTCTATCACTTATATCTAGGCTATTTATTTTATCTTCATCAGAATTTTTAAGCTCAATAAGCTTGTCGGCGCTCTCTATCGCTGATTTTGATGAGATATATACACCGCGCACAAAGAATTTAATCCATTGCTCATAATTGCCGCTATCTCGAACCGCCGTCATTCTATCGTAATACTCAATTCTATGCTCCTTTAAATAATATGATAGATACAAGGCTGGCGTCTTGATAGTGTCTTTATATAGTAGATACAAAACTATAAGTAGCCTGCCTATCCTGCCATTGCCATCTAAAAACGGATGTATGCTCTCAAACTGATAATGCACAAGAGCCGCGTTTATCAGCGCATCGTATGGACTATCGTCATTAATAAACTTTTCTAAATCTGATAGAGCCTCTTTCATATCATCAATATTTGGCGGTATATACCTCGCCGTAGTGATATTTGAGTTCTTTGAGCCAATCCAATTTTGACTGCGTCTAAACTCGCCCGAATTTTTCTCATTGCCTCTTACGCCTGAAAGCAAAATTTCGTGCGTCTCCAAAAGCAGTCTATTGCATAGCGGCAAAGTATTTAATCTATCTATAGCATAGTGCGCCGCCTTTACATAGTTAACTACCTCTTCGACGTCTTCGTTTATGCTCTCATCGCGATTCACTTCAAAGATGTCCTCAAGCGTTGCCTGTGTGCCTTCTATTTGCGATGAGAGAAGCGCTTCCTTCTTCACATACATAGATATAAATAAATTCATATCAGGGATTTTCTCTGCCCTATCATCCAAAATGGCAAGCATCTTGTGTGCATCTATTATTAAATTGTTAAGCTCGTTGTCAATTGCAATAGCAGGTTCTGGTGGCAGTGGACTTGGTCTGAATGAATAGTACTCACTAGCTCCAGAAAGATTTTTTATTAACTTACCCGCTCTTTCTTTACTCATATGATCAGCTCCAATTTGAAATAGTGATTACATTATACACTTCTTATTTCAAAAAGTCAATAGTTTCTGAAATAAGAATCATATTTTTGCTTCATTATTTCAAATAATCGATAGTTTCTGAAATAAGAATTCATTTTCCGCTTTCTTATTTCAAATAAAAACAGAGTACGAAAATCATACTCTGCTATGTGTTTTAATAAAACTTTCTTTATAAATTTTTATATAAATATTTTTTCGAATAAATTATTCTTCTAGCGCTTTTACTATGCCGTCCAAATCTTTTTCTTCTATCAAATCTGCTTGACCTGAGTCAACTAGTCTTGTGTTTTCTGGCTTTAATGCTAGTGCCGCATAATCTTTCACGCCAAATTTTTCAGCTAGTGCCTCTGCCTTTGGCTCACCAAAGATGTAGTGCTTCTTATTGCACTCGTCACATATAAAGTATGCCATGTTCTCAACTAGGCCATATACCTTGATGTGCATTAACCCAGCCATCTTAAAGGCTTTTTGAACTATCATATCAACAAGCTCTTGGCTCGATGTAACTATGACTAGTCCGTTTAATGGATACAATTGATATATACTTAGCTGTATATCTGATGTTCCTGGCGGCATATCAACTAAAAGATAATCAAGTTCGCCCCAGTTAACGTTTTGATAGAATTGTCTCAAGGCACCCATTAGCATAGGTCCCCTCCAAACGAGTGGATCTGTTTCGTGCTCCATAAGTAAGTTCATTGAAACAACTTTAACGCCATTAGCCGCTTCAGCTGGCTCGATGTTCACGCCATCTTCTGAAGTAATCATGCCATGAAGACCGTAAGATGCTGGTATTGACGGTCCTGTAAGGTCCGCGTCAAGTATACCGACCTTGTAGCCTTTTTTTGCCAAAGCGTTTGCAAGTAGCGTTGTTACGTAGCTTTTGCCAACGCCGCCCTTCGCGCTCACGACGCCTATCACCTTATTTATCTTTGATTTATCATTCGCTTGTAGCTTTTCAAACGCGCACTTGTCTTTGCACGCCTTGCAATCGTTGTCACAGCTCATCTAATCCCTCCTAAAGTCTATATGCTATAGATAAAAACGCCTTCACGCCATTCTCTATAGACTCATCATTAAATTCATACGCTTCATCGTGAATGTCCTTGTGATCCTCGCCCACGCCAAGTAGGAAGAATAATTCTCTCGCCTTGCGCCTGTAGTAGCCGAAGTCCTCACTGCTTCTGATTATCTCTTTTCTCTCTTCGAATGGAAGTCCATCCATTGCTATGGCTTTCGTAAAGGCATCATAAAACTCTTCATCGTTCACGACCGATAGAAATTCATCCGTACTATTTAATTCTACCACAAAACCCATCTCTTCTAAAGCCTTTTTATATTTATTTTCAAAAATATTTTTAAGTCTTGCCAAATCATCGTCATTATATGCTCTCAAGGTTAAATCCAACTCCAAATTTGCTGGCGACACGCCAAAATTTTCTCCGCCAAGCTTTACGCCAACAACAGTAATGAAAATGTTATCAGAAAATTTTTCGCCTTGAAGAGTAAAATCTTTGTAAGCGTCTTTTTTAATAAATGGCTCTATATCTTTGATAATCTCGCTGCAAGCGTATATCGGGTTTAGTGAATTTTCTGGTATGGACGCGTGCGACTGCCTTCCCACTATATTTACTTTTAAGCCAAATGACGATAAAAACAATAATCCCTTCTTTGTAGATATAGTTCCTGTCTTGATTCCAGCGTAATTATGAAGACCGTAAGCCTCAGTAATTTTGTATTTATCAAAAATTTCAAGAGCATCAAGCGCTCCGTAACCAGTCTCTTCAGCCGCTTGAAATAAAAAATATACGTTCTTATCAAGCTTAGATGCATCCATTGAAAGTATAGTGCCAAGCATTATCGCCATGTGCCCATCGTGACCGCAGCCGTGAAAGCGTGTCTTTTTGCTATTTACAATGCTATCCATGTCACAGCGCAAAACTATTGACTTTTTGTCCTCGCCCTTAAAATATCTATATAGTAAATAAGATTTGTCCTCAAGAAGCTCAAGGCCATTAACACCATTCAAAACATTTTTGATAAAAGCCCTAGTCTTATCCTCTTTAAAAGCCTCCTCGGGCATCTTGTGAAGCTCTTTTCTAAAACGAATAAACTTTTCTATATCCATTATCTATTTATAGACGCAGCCATAAGCTTAAATGTGTGTCTATCTCCTCTTAAAGTTCTTGAAAGTTCAAAAATATTCTCGCAAATGGCAAGGCCACCATAACCAGAGTCGCCTATATGCTGAATGTCAGCGCCTAAAATTTTATTTCTAAGCGCTATGTCCCTAATGACTTCCTTGGGCGAACTTTCTTGCGAAGTGCCGATGGTAGTCATCACAAGAGCACCGTTTTTGTGAGCAAGCTCTACGATAGCTTTTACATCTTCATCGAAAACACCTGGACATGTGCCAACAGCTGGGACAGAAAGAACATCTGCACCAGAAACTAGGAAACCTTCATATACATCTTTATCTATTATTTTTTCGTCAACGCCCGATGAATGCATCTTGCCAGCAAAGATAAGTCCGTGGAAATATTTTTTCGCAAGCTTTATCGACTCGTTAATGCCTTCGTTGTCAACGCCAGTACCAGGGTTTCCAGTAAACATAACGAAGTCGAAGCCCATCTCGTCAAGCTTTTTAATATTTTCTTCGCTCGCCTTTCTTCCCTCGCTAATCACTTTCTTTTCACTAAACATATTCTTGTCTTGAACTGGTTCCAGATTTAAACCGATAGGTCTCTTGACAAGATTTTTTAGCTTTTTAATAATGTCGTCACCACTATAATCAAGGCCCTTGATTTTCTTTTCATTCACATCAAAAAAGTTAAGCAGAATTAAGTCAGCGCCAAAAGCCTTAGCAAGCTCAGACGATGTCACACCATAAGTTGCAGGCTCTTGAACCACAACATTCTCCGACAAAACAATCCTTGCTTCACAAGACTTAATCGACTGTTTCAATTCATCTTTATTTAAATTAATGATCTCGTCACCACTAAGATCAAAAAATCTCTTTAGCATATAATCACCTCTTTTATATATGTACCCATTAAGATATAAAAATAGGTGAAGATTTCTCTCCACCTATAATTAATTTATTAAGCTACAACTTTTCTTTCTAAATATATAGTCTCTACATTATTTAATTTATTCATAATGTCTTTATCATGTGTAATCATTATAATTATCTTTCCTTTATCATGTAGATCAGATATAAGCCTTGCAATTGCTTCTTTATTCTCAAGGTCTAAGAAATTTGTTGGCTCGTCGATTATATACACGCTCTTATCTGTTAGCAGTGATAGATCAAATTGAGCCTTCTTTCTTTGTCCTGACGACATCTTAGCTTTGTCCTCAAGCACTCCAAACTTTGATATCAAGTAATCTGCTGGTATATAAACTATGTCTGAGTATGAAAGGTCTTTTAGTTCTTCACCGTTAATATATATCTTGCCTTTGTATCTCTTATTATAATTAAGTATTGCCTCGACTATAGTTGTTTTGCCCTAAAATGTCAAGTAATTGATAATAATAAATATCCTCCGGCCTAGCCGGGGGTTTTTCTCATGCGGCCCAAAGGGCCTGTATTACTAGCCGCGCCTCAAGGACGTTGGTTAATCTGTCACTTGCAAATTATACTAGCTACCCTTTAAAAGGGTCTATTGTATCAAATGTCAGCTGTTCACTAAGCTGGTCTTGTTTCAATTGATTTTGTATATATTCTTGTATGATTTTTGTATTTTTTCCTGCTGTATCTACATAATAGCCTCGACACCAAAATTGACGTCCTCTGTATTTATATTTTAAATTGCCCCATTTTTCATAAATCATTATACTGCTTTTTCCTTTCAAAAATCCCATGAAACTTGATATAGCTAATTTTGGTGGTATTTCTACCAACATGTGTACATGATCCGGGCAAACTTCTGCCTCTATTATGTTTACTTCTTTCCAACTACACAATTCTCTTAAAATTTGTCCTATTTCAAGTCTTTTTCCGCCATAAAATTCTTTCCTTCTATATTTAGGAGCAAACACTATGTAATATTTGCAATTCCATTTTGTATGTGATAAACTATGTGTGTCATTCAATGACATTTTTAATTCCTCCCTTTTTTGATTTTTATATTGCAATTGACAGATTACAATTATATTATATCAAACAGGGAGGTTTTTTGTTTGTTTATCACCGCTAAAGCTAAACTGAACCCCCAGTCTAACTGATGTGTACCCAGAAAACTGGACACATTAATATTTAGTTTACATTCATGGATGCTAACCTATACAAAGTAGGTGGCATCCATTTTGTTTTCTTCTGAATCCTTTCGTTATTATAGTAGTATATATATTCATCAATTGCTTTTGAAAACTCTTCAAATGTTTTAAACTCTCTTTCACATCCATAATACATCTCTGTTTTTAGTCTTCCAAAGAATGTTTCCATTATGCAGTTATCGTAGCAGTTTCCTTTTCTTGACATTGACTGAGTTATTTTATGTTTTTCTAATTCTTTGATGTAGTAGCTGTTTTGATATTGCCAGCCTTGGTCTGAGTGCATGATTAAGCCTTCTACGCATGGAAACTTTTCAAATGCTCTATTAAGCATTCTTGATACTTGCTCTAGGTTTGGGTGTAAAGATAAGTCGTATGAGATGATTTCGTTTGTGTACATATCTAATATTGGCGATAGGTAGCATTTACCCCACGAGAAGTTAAATTGAGATACATCTGTAGTCCACTTAGCACATGGCTTTGTTGATGTGAAGTCTCTGTTTATGATGTTATCAGCTACTTTACCAACTTTACCCATATATGAATGATACTTTTCTTTTGGTCTCTTACCTAGAAGCTGCATATTGTGCATAAGTCTTTGAACTCTTTTGTGGTTAACTATATATCCTTTACTTAAAAGTGCTTGATGCACTCTTCTTACTCCGTATCTACCTTTGTTTGAGGTAAATATTTCTTGTATCTTTTCTTTGATTTCTTTGTTTCTTAGATCAACTTGGTCAACTTTACTTAATTCGTAGTAGTATGTTGATTTAGGTAGGTTCATAGCACTTAAAAGGTCTTTTAGTATGTGGCCTTCATTTCTTAATTCTCTGATGACTGCTGCTTTTTCGCCTTGAGATATGCAGCATATTTTTCCCTTCTCAAGGCGTCTAATTTTTTTTCGACTGCTCGCTCTGTTTTTAAATATCTGACTTCTTCTCTTAAACGAATAAGTTCTTCTCGTTCGGATTCGTTAAGTGGCTTTGGCTCTATATTAGTGTTTTCATCCTTATCATTCATTTTAGATGGTCTTCCTCTCTTCTTAATTTCAAGAGAATTATACCCAAAATTTTTTATATTTATTAACCCAATTGTAAAGTTGACCACTTGAAATGCCAGCCTCTATAGCTACAGACTTATATGAATTTCCTACTAATACTTTTGATATCCATTTAAATTTTTCTTCTGCAGTCCACTTTTTATCCTGCTCTTTGTGTTTTAGTATCTCTTCTCCATGAAAGTCTACAAGTCTGACCCAATACCTAATTTTTTTCCTGAAAGCTTCTTGTGTAACTCCTTCTGGTGGTTCCATCCACTTTCCTTGTTTGTATAGTTCTACGCATTCTTTTTTGAATTCATAACTATATCGCATAAAAATACCCTCCTTACTGGTTTGTCCAGTAAAGAGGGTACATATCACTAACTGGGGGTTTTCTAATACAAAAACAGGCATATTTTTTAAAATATGCCTGCTTTGTCATCAGCCTGAGACTTTTAATAATAAGTCTTTCAAATGTCTGACATAAAGTCTTATAATATGGTACAGAATTTTTAAAATGTGTCTTCTTTAAAATTTTATTTATTAAAGGGACATGCACTATTTGCCTAATCTAAAATACTATATAATGCATTAAATTTTTTAATTTAATACATTATATAGTATATTTTATTAAATTATTTAACCTCTGCCGCCACAACAAGAATCTTTGCTCGTAGAACCTCCTTTCATAATTATACTTACATTCTTGTTTCCGTGTCTAATAACTTTCATTGCATTCACCTCCTTAACTAATCTATTTAATTCTAATCAATTTTTTGTTCTTTATCTCATAGACTTTATCAGCAATTTTTTCTATGCTCTCATTGTGTGATACTAAAATTACTGTTTTATCTTTTGTAAAATCTTTGATGCAATCTATAACTAAGTCTGAATTATTTTTATCTATATAATTAAGCGGCTCATCAAAGATAAATACTTCTCCTGTGCTTTGAAATGCTCTTTCAAGCTCAATAAGTTTCTTCTCTCCACCAGATAGATTGTTCATGCTTGATGCAAGAACTGTATCTAAGCTAAGATTATTTTTCCCTAAGGCTTTAATTATTTTTGTATCTTTATCAATACTTTTATTTGAAAACATATTGATATTTTCTTCTATAGTTCCGTAGAATATATCTGCCTTGTCTGGTACTAGTCTTATCATCTTGTTTAATAGATTTGATTCTTTATTTACCTCGCTGCCATTTAAAAGTATTTCTCCACTATAATCAGTCTCAAGGCCTGATATAGTTCTTAGAAGGCTTGTCTTACCTGAACCATTGCTTCCCTTTATCAGTATCTTCTCACCCTTTTTTATCTCTAAATTAATCTTATCTAAAATAAGTTCATTGTATTCGATGGATAAATCTTTTAGCTCTAGGCTTTCAAAATCTTTTGCATCCTCGTCTATAAATTTACTCTCAAAGTTAAGAATGCTCTCTAACCTTCCTTTGTGCATTTCATATAAGGACTTCTCTCTTGGATATGACATGTAAAACTCAATTGGATTCCATAGCTTTGATACGTATTGACTAAATAAGATCAAAGTTCCTATGCTGACTGAGCCTTTAAAAACTAAAAAGCCACCGAAGATGTATATGATTAGGTCAAGTATATTTAAAAGGCCATTTGACATAAAATAGTCATAAACTATATCAATCTTTAGTCTTTCAAAAACTTTTTCGAGATATTTATCCAAACCCGCTTCATTTTTTATAATTGTATCTTCACTTGAATTAAAGGCTTTTATCGTGTAATTATAATTATAAAACTCTTCGATATTACTATTAAGCTTTTCATTTGCTTCTTCTATACCCTTGTTAACTACAGCTTCTTTCTCGCTCATCTTGTTTTGTATGAAGTAAAATATTGGTAGTATTATAAGTATAGATGCGCTCAGATAAATATTTTCTCTAAGCATAAGTATTATAATTAAAACTAAATATATCGCTTTAACTATTCTCTTGTATGGTATTTCAAGTATAAAGCTTCTGATGCCTTCAAGGTCTGAATTGAAAAGCTGTATAATAGATCCTAAAGATTTGTTCTTTAAATTGTTTAAACTTTCAAAGCCAAGGTACTTATAAAATTTACTCCTAAGCCATCTTAATTCCTTCTCTTCATAATAAATCATAAAGTAATACGAAAGTGCTAGTGTGCAAATGAAAGCTAATATCAGAATTGCAAATATTATTGCATTAAGTTTGAATAAAGCATAATTTTTATCGCTCACTGCATCGACTATCCTTTTTATAAATATTGGCAGCACTAGTGATATGAGCATATTTATGCTTTGAAATATGTAATATAAATATTTAATAAGTTTATTTTGATTTTCTACACTCGTTTTCATATTTTTTCCTCATGAGTCTTTTGTTCAATTCCAAAAGTTCATCTTTTCTACAAAAAACCTTATAAACGTCATTATATTTAATTAAACTATCAAATCTACAATCTGTATGACAATAAGGTATAAGTGGACAATTTTTTTCAAAACATTTATCATATAATTTATATTTAAGCATACTATAATTATTAAAACAATTTTTATTATTTCTCCAATTATCAACAATTCCTTTGTCCCTGCCTACCATGCTCAGGCACTTGTGCAAAAATCCATCAGGCGATATAATATAACTATGTTTCAACTTGCTTGTGCAAAGCGAACCATAAACAAATTTATCACTTACATTTAAACCAAGCGACGTCGCAATTGAATACAATTCATAATGACAATTAATCTGTTCTTTTGTATTGAATTGCTCTTTTTTCATGTATTCGTGAGCATTGCTATTAACCGTTTGTGTTATATAGCCTAAAGAAATATTTAATTTTTTTCTGTAATCTTTATTTGATAAATATTTCAAAAACAAAGGAACTTGATCGTAATTAGATTTATCATAATTAATTCTTAAATCAATTTTATCCAATATATCATTTTTCATAATATACTCTATGTTTTGTATTATCCTATCAAAAGTTCCAGCGCCATTTTTTAACATTCGCCTTGAATCATGTACTTCTTTTATGCCGTCCAATGTTACCTGAAACCTGTACCAATCAAAGAATTTTAAAAACTCTATTTTCTCTGAAGTTAACTCGTAGCCATTGCTGACAATAGACGTCATTAATTTTACATTGTTATTATTACATATATGTTGTAAATAATTCATCATAAATGGAACAATTTTCCAATTCATAGTAGGCTCTCCGCCGTGAATGATTAATTTTAAATTGCGTATGTTTACATATTTCTTTAAGTATAAATTTATTTCTTCACCTATTATCTTTATGTCATTTACTGATAAAAAGTGTTGCCTTTCAATCCCATCTTGATAACAATATGAACATTTAAAATTACATGCGGTAGTCGGTAAAATATGTAAAATAAAATTATAATCGTTATTAATCTCAGTTTTTAAATTATCAATAAATATCTCTTTTTCATCTAAATTGTCATCTACTAAAAAACCTTCATTAACTAAAACTTTTAAATTTTCATTTGATGTGTTATTTTTAATACTTTCTTCAACATCTTCTTTTTCTTCTTCACTAAGTTCGATTAATGCCTCATTAAATGTGTTTAAAAGTAATATAGAATTATATTTATAATCTTCAATTTTAAAAATAGTCCATTTCATAGGAATCCCTCCATTCAATAAATAGTAACTTTGATTACATTATATAACTATAAATAAAAAGTGTCAATACATTTTATAATGTTTTTAATCTTATTATAGTAATAAAAATAGGAAGATTGTATAATAAAGTTAGCACCAAAAATACAACTACACGGAGCTACACATGACTCATATAAATTATACCCAGGACAAAGGCAGTGTTTTTGAGTAAATAGTTTTCTTAAATATAAAAACACAAAAGCGAAGATAAAAAAGCCTAAGGAAATATATTTCCTTAGGCTACAGACTGTTGACAAAGTAGGCGTATTTTTATAAAAATACGCCTACTTTTTTACTTGAAAACCTCTTAAAATACACATCTATTGGGTATATATAATACATAGAAGGTGATAAAATGTTACATAAAAATAGTAAATCAAAAACAGATCAAGCACAAATAATTTCAGTTGAAGAATTAGTTCCACAAGAACACATACTAAGAAAGATCAATAAGTATATAGACTTTGACTTTATCTATGATTTAGTAGAAGATAAATACTCATTAGATAACGGAAGACCAAGCATAGATCCAGTAGTGCTAATGAAGATAATATTCATACAATACCTATTCAACATAAGAAGCATAAGGCAAACAATAAAAGAGATAGAAGTAAACATTGCATACAGATGGTTTTTAGGATATGACTTCTACGACAAGATTCCACACTTTACAACATTCAGCCAAAACTATAGAAGAAGATTCAAAGATACAGACATATTTGAAAACATCTTCCAAAACATATTAAACCAAGCACTAGAACAAGGTTTTGTGGATGAGAAGATTCAATTCGTAGACTCAACACATGTTAAAGCACATGCAAACAGACATAAAAACAAAAAAGTAACAATAGAGAAAAAAGCAAGAAGATATCAAGCACAGCTAGACAAAGAAATAGCACAAGAAAGAGAAGAAAACGGAAAAAAGCCCTTAAAAGAGAAAGAAGATAAAGAGAGGCAAACGATAGTTCAGTCAACAACAGATCCAGAAAGCGGCCTCTTTCACAAAGGAGAACATAAAGAAGTATTCGCCTATTGCGTAGAAACATCATGCGATAAAAACGGCTGGATACTAGCATACAAATCATTTCCAGGAAATTTACATGACAGCACAACATTTTTACCATTCTATGAAGAAAAACTAAAAAAGATGAAACCCCAAAAGATAGTTATGGATGCAGGTTACAAAATACCAGCCATAGCAAAAACATTAATAGACGATAAAATACTCCCAGTATTTCCATATACAAGACAAAAGAGAAACTTACAAATAGAAAATCCATACTACAAAAGAGACTACATATACGACGAATATTATGACTGCTACATATGTCCACAAGGAAAACTTTTAAATTACAAAACTACAGATAGAGAAGGATACAGACAGTATAAAAGTGATATAAACGACTGCAAGAACTGTCCTAACATAGATAGATGCACACATAGTAAAAACAAACAAAAAGTAATAACAAGACATATATGGCAAGACTACCTTGACATAACAGAAGAATATAGATATACAAATCAAGGCAAGAAAGAATACGCAAGAAGAAAAGAAACAATAGAAAGACAATTTGGAAGCGCAAAAGAGTATCATAGTTTTAGATATACAAACATGAAGGGCAAAGCTAAGATGGATATGAAAGCTGCGCTTACTTTTGCATGCTTAAATATGAAAAAACTAGCACTAATGATGTATAGGATGGATCCAAATAAGGAGGTATTTACTCGTTTATTTGCAAAAATACATAAAAAATTTGATTTTTTACTAAATTTAATAAAAATAAGCAAACCCAGGAAAAAATTCCTGGGTTTGTCTTCACTCTGAAGCCTAAGGAAATATATTTCCTTAGGCTAAATTAATTACTCTTTATAATACAAAGATGACTGCATCTCATAAAGCTCTCTGTAATATGCGTCACTCTTCATCAAGGTCTCATGGTTATCAAAGGCTTCAACTCGTCCATCTTTCAAAACAAGTATTCTATCCGCTTGTCTCACACTTGCTAGTCTATGTGTAATAAAAAATACAGTTTTCCCTTCTGTTAGCTCTAAAAACTTTTGAAATATCTCGTACTCGATTCTTGCATCAAGTGCAGATGTCGGCTCATCTAAGATAAGTATGGGCACCCCTGAATAAAAAGCTCTTGCTAAAGCAAGTCTTTGCCACTGTCCACCAGATATGTCTGTGCTGTCCTCAAACCTTTGTCCAAGCACCCTATCTAAATTAGCTGTAAAATCTTTATCAAAGCCACTTTTCTTAAGAGCAAGCTCAATCTCATCATCACTTTCTTTTTTATTTAGATCAGATATCACAATATTTTCTCTTATACTTAGATCAAATTTCGCAAAATCTTGAAATATGGCTGCTATCTTCTCTCTATACGCTTCATAACTATAATTACTTATAGGCACTCCATTGATTAAGATATCGCCATCATCAAGTTTATAAAATCTTGATAATAATTTTACCAAAGTAGTTTTACCGGCACCATTCTCACCAACTATGGCAATTTTTTCACCTTTATTTATACTAAAACTAATGTTATTAAGTGCTTTTTTATCGCCATTGGGATAAGTAAAGCTAATATTTTTAAACTCAATGCTATCTATATCGTCTGGCATTTCAAGATTGCCACACTCAACATCAGTTTTTATTTCATTAAACTTAAAAAACTTCTCCATATATAACAAAGTGTCATAAAGAAGTGACGAATCTTCAATCAACCTTGACATACTGTTCATCGCATAAACTACACTTGATGCAAAAAGCATTATGGCTCCAAGCCCAAGGCTACCTTTTCTAATCGAGTAGATTATATAGATAAATGTTCCAACGCTAATCAAAGCTGTTACTATCAAAAAGAAAAGAGAATTTCTAAATTTTTTCTTTCTTTCCTTGTTAACGCCCATCTTAATCTTATTAAAAGAAGCTGTATATTTATCCATAAAAAATTTATATAGATTATAAAGTCTAACCTCTTTTATAGATTTTGAAGATAGCAAAGTTTGACTATAGTACTCTAGCTTTCTTGACTCTTCACTGTTAGAAACTAGCGTTTCAAAGGCTTGTGCTTGTAATGAATATGCTATGATGGCTTGTGGCACTAATACAAATAGCATAGCCAAAGCTATGAGCGCGTGAAAGCTAGCGAATATAAATAACATTGATACAAAGAGTATCGCATTAGAAATGATACTCGTTCCAAAAACCAATAAATTTACAGGTCTCCAACTCGATTCAGAGCTTAGAATTTCAATGTCATTATAAAAATTATGATCTTCATAATAATCAATGGTCTCTATCTCTTCTGACTTTTTCATTATGTCATAGTTAAGCTTGAATGTTAAATCATCTGTTAGCTTGCCTTGTACCAATGTTACTAGTGGAGCAAAAACGTTATTCAAAAGAAAACTAAGTCCCCATGCAGCAAGAACGATGTATAAAATTTTATTACTTAAACTGTAGACATTGTCAATCAAATAATTTGCAATATACAAAGTTATCGATGGCAGCAAAGCTTGTAAAGGAATCACTAAAAGCAGTACGAAGACATTGCTTTTAGACGCACGCCAAAGATACTTGAAGCTTTTAAAGTATAAACTCAAGTAATTTTTCACATTATATTTTTTCAATTGTTTCACCTCATGATATAATTATATTATTTTCTTACATCATGTAAAATTACCCTCATCGTAATACCTCCTGTGAAATTTGTAAAATTTTATTTACATATTAATTATACTACTTAATAATGTTTTATTCAATAAAATAGGTGAAGATTTCTCTCCACCTATAATCAATTTATTAAGCACAAACTTCATTCATAAATATTACGCCATCGAACTTCTTTAGATATTCTTCGTCGTAATCGTGTGTTATGACAAGTCTTAAGACGCCGTCTAAGTTTGTGATTATCTTCTTGACTTCTCTTGCATTGTCTGGGTCAAGTCCTGTTGTTGGCTCGTCCAGTATAAGTATCTTTGGTTTTCTAATCATAGCTCTGGCTATGGATATTCTTTCTTTTTCTCCGCCAGAGGCTTGAAGTACATCAAGTGTACCCTCTTTTTCTTTCTTTGCTAAGCCTTCGAGATTTAATTTCTTAATTATCTCTTTATATTCTTCGCTCTCTTCTTTTATAGAGCTGTCATACATTGTGATATTGTTAAATAAGCTATCTTTAAATATCATGGCTTCTTGTGGCACTACTGCAACGCTTTCAAACAAGGACTTTTCTGATATTTCGTTTAAGTCTTGTCCGTAGACTGTAACTTCGCCTTTGTATCCGTCAAGCTCTTTTGTTAATAGTCTTGCAAATGTTGATTTACCCTACAATGTCAAGCAATTGTTACATAAAATTAGACGATATTTCTATCGCCTAATTTATATACAAAACTTTTATTTTAACTTTTTTATACGTTCACTTTCTGTTAGAATCCTCATTTGTTCAATAGCAATTGCATTTAATTTTTCTATCCTTTCAGTTGCATCCATTCCCTCATTTATAAAAACAGCATTTAAGTTCTCAAGATTTGATAAACACACTAATTGTGATATATCAGCATAGTCTCTCATATTTCCTTTTAACTCAGGATTATTTTCACGCCATTCTTTTGCTGTCATTCCAAACAAAGCTACATTTAATATATCTGCTTCACTAGCATAGATATAGTTTATTCTTTCCTTTGATAATTTTTCAGGGACAAGATTATTCTTAATTGCATCTGTATGAATTTTGTAATTTATCTTAGCTAAATTCCTCTTGATATCCCAACCTAATTGTTTTTGTTCTTCTTCTTTTAAGCGCTCAAACTCTTTAATAAGATAGAGCTTAAAATAAGGTGATACCCACGACGCAAATTCAAAAGCTATGTCTTTATGTGCATATGTTCCACCATATCTTCCTGCTTTGGCAATAATTCCGATAGAATTCGTCTTATTGACCCATTGTTTAACCGATAAAATAAAACGATTAAAACCTGCTTCATTTTTAATTCCCTCGAATTCGGTGGAATTAAAATTCGCATTATACATTTCTTCCCATATTCCTAAAAATTCAATTGTATTTTTATTCCTTAGCCATTTTTCTATCAGTGCCACACCATTTTCAACATTTCTAACCATGTCGGTTAAAGAAATATAATCTCTATTATCTATGGCAATAATGCTAATTTCTGATCCTTCCACATTTATTTTAGACACAAAAATCACCTCACAATATCTCATTTTAACTATAATTATATCATTTTTTTGTTTGTTCCTAAATATTTACCCTATCAACTCATAGTAAACAGTACTATTTATTTCCGCAAATTTTCTCGCCATTATTTACATTTTGGCGTATTAAAATTAAAGTTGGCGAGATTATGAGTTACTTTTAATACTATCCATCTATATTTCTACAATTTCTATTTCTCCACTTCTTGATACAATTATCTTATCAATTTTATTGTCTAAATAAGCCTTCAATAAACTTTCTTCGTCTAAGACTGTAATATCCGTTTCTTTCCTTGGATCAATCTTCTCTGACTTCAATTCTTCCAATTTACTCTCTAATAATATCTTTTTATCTTGGATAAAAGTTTTTTCCTTTAGATACTCCTCTTTTGAAATATTTTTCTTTTTATAGTTTTCATAGATGATTTGTAAATTGCTGTTTAATATGGATATTTCCTTTAGAATCTCTTCTTTTACATTTTTGTGTTCTATAACTTTCTCTTCATTTAATGTATTTTGAATCTTAAAATCTTTTAATTTTGGTTTTATAAGTTCAATAATATCTTTCTCTTTGATATTGTTTGGTGTTTTCTCAGCTTTACATAAATTACAATAATAACTTTTATACTTGTATATTTTATCTGAATTCTTCTTTTGTCTACTGTCACATCGTAAACTCATATGTCTACCACATTCTTTACAAAAAATCTTATCAGAAAAAATAGAACGATTTTTGTTTCCTGTATATCCCCCAAAACTTCGTTTTTCTTTTATTTTCTTAACCTTATCAAACACTTCTCTTGAAATAATCGATTCATGGGTATTTGGAAGTATTTTCCACTCCTCTTCAGGAAGTAAAATTCTTTTTCTTCCACCTATTTTTGTTTCTTTGAATTTATTATATACATAATCTCCTGTATATAGTTCGTTCCTTGTAATCTGTGAGATAGCTGCATTTGTCCAAACTCTTTTCTTTACCTCACTTCCAGTAATTAAATTTCCAGTATAATCAGAAAGTTTCAGTTCTTCTTTTCGTTCAGAGCGTGTAATATAACCTTTTTCATTAAATATATTAGCCACTTGAATACACGAATATCCTTTTAGCAATAAATCAAAAGCTTCTTTAACTATAAAAGCTGTTTTTTCATCAATGATGATACTATGTTTATCTTTTGGATCTTTAATATATCCAAAAGGTGCTGCCCAATTTATATTTTTCCCCTGCGATTTAATTTGCCTAATAGAACTTCTTACCTTTTCAGATAATTCCTTACTGAATAAATCATAATACAATGTCTTAAATTGTGTATCCATATCTAATCCATTTCCATTTTCGTTTATGGAATCATAACAATCATTGATAGCAATAAATCGTATTTTTAGAAATGGTAATATATTGCTTAAGTAATCCCCAAGCAAAATATAATCTCTTGAAAACCTAGACATATCTTTTACAATTATAGTTCCCACTTTACCACTCTTTATATCCTCAATAAGCCTTAAAAAGGAAGGTCTATTTGTATTAGTAGCAGAATATCCATCATCTACATATTCTTCTATTTCACAACTTTTTAAAGAGGCTTCATTTTCAATGTAGCTTTTTATATAATCTCTTTGATTTGCTATACTTTCACTTTCATCCACTTTGTGATAATCTTCTTCAGAAAGTCTTAAATATATAGCTATCTTATTCATGCTCTACCTCCAACTGCTTTCCCACATCTTTATCAAGTTTAAACTTAAAATATATGGTAACCTGCTTATACTCTGATATTTCTATATGACTAATTAATGTATCGACCAATTCTTTATCAACTTCTATGCTTTTAGCATCCAAGCAGCAAAATAGTACATCTATAAATTCTATAATTTCTCTTTTTTTCTTTTTTATATTTCTTATTCTTTCAGCAAAAACTTTTAATTCATTTTTTAAGGTTTTTATTTGATTATTTATTTTTTATAAATTGCAACAATAAGTTAGCCACCCAGACATCATATAGACTAAATGTATAGTATAGCTTAAAAGTATTTATTTTTATTAAACTAGATACTTTTAAGCTGTTTTATTTCCTTTATGAACTCTTCTTTTGCAGTTTTGTAATTAAAGATTTTTCTTGGCAAATTATTCATCCACTCGTTTATTCTGTATATTTTTTCTTTTGATACTTCTTCTATTGATGTGCCTTTTTGTATAAATCTTCGTATTAATTTATGTTGACATTCACTAGTTCCTCTTTCCCATGATGTATATGGATGACAAAAATATATATCTACATATTCTGCTAATTCTGATAAGCTTGAAAATTCTGAACCATTATCTGATGTTATACTTTTAAATATTTCTTTGTTTAACTGCGCATTATCTTTTAAGAATTTAAGTCCAATGTCTACTGCATCGGGTGTTTTTCCATGTATTTTTATCAGCTTTTCATATCTTGTTTTTCTTTCTACTAATGTAAGTAGTACTGGATCTGTCTTTTTCTTTTTACCTATAACTGTATCTATTTCCCAGTGGCCGAATTCTTCTCTTGTTTGTATTTTATCTGGTCTTTCTTCTATGGATATGCCAAGCTTTTTCTTGTTTTGTCTTGTTCTTCTTGTGCTATTTTTGTTTTTTCTCTTTACTTTTTCTAGTAGATCTATATTTTTTGTTTTCATTAGTGACTTATTTATCCAGTTGTAGAGGCTTTTTGTTGATGGTATTTCTGATGATGGAAAGAGTCTATTTGCTTTTGCGTATCCAACACATACATCTGGAGACCATTTATCTTTTAACATTTTATTGTCTGCCCATTTAAGAAATTCGACTATATCTATATATTTTGGTCTTCTTCCGCAAGAAGATCTATTGTTTATATATACCTCATAATTAGTTAAGGCAAAGTATTTTTCATCGTAGTAAGTATATGTTTTGTTATTACTTTTTATTATTCTCTTTTGCTTTACTGTGCCTTTCTTTATTGCGTTGTTTATTGTCTGCGGGGCTCTATTTAGCCTTCTTGCTATCTCTCTGTTGCTATGTCCATCTATTTTCCATGCCTGTATTAATGACATTTCATGTAGTGATAGATGTGAATTTTTCTTGCGTTCTGTAAATTCTATGGTATAATTTATATGAGTCATGTGTACCTCCGTATAGTTGTTTTTTTGTTTGTTACTAATACTATACCATATGTACACATGATTTTTTTATTTGGTGGCTAAGTTAATTATACAATCTTCCATTATTTATTTTTTTACTTTCTATTTTAAAATCACTTAAAAGAACCTCTCCTTTAACATAGTTTTCATATTGTTCTTGTAGATTGATCCTAAGAGAAGCAATCTTTTTATTATTTACATCTGTTTTTAGAGAAACTTGATTTATCTTTTCAGTACTTATATTTTCTAAATATATTTTTAGTCGTAATCTTTTATCCTTTTTATAAAAGCTTGAAACCAGTCTTTTTAAGGTATCTACTAAAATTTTATCTAGGTCTGTTTCGTATATTCTTACATGAGATTTTTCTAAGTTTAATCTATCTCCACCTTTACAATAATAACAATAGCAAATCTCATCATGATATTTCAGTCCTCGTGGTCCATATTGTTTTTTCAAATATCTGCCACAAACACTGCACTGTATGAGGTCGTCATACTTTCCTTCTTTTTTATGATCTCTTTGAATTTTTACTCCAACATTTTCTTTTCCGTCTTTTATTATGTTTTTCAGTGAATGGTAAGGTAGATAGTTTTGTTTTTTCTCCTTTATCTCTCTGATATTTTCAAATGTAGTTTTGTCTATTAAACCTTCGTGGGTGTTCTCTGTTATAATCCACTCTTCTTTATCACGAAACTTACTTTTCCTACTTGGATCATGTCTATTTGAGTATACTCTTTGAATCAAATTCCCAATATATACTTCATCAGAAAGCATTTTTGATATATAAGAAATATCCCATTGTTTTGTATCTTCTTTATCCTTAAAAATTTTACCTGTTCTTTTATATTCATCAGGTGTCGTATATGTTTTAGTCAATTCTCTTGCTATTTGCATATTGGATTTACCTTGACTTGCCATATAAAAGATAAGTCTTACTACATCTGCTGCCTTTTCGTCCATCACCAGAACTCTTTTTCCATCAATTTTATCAACCTTATAGCCATACGGAGCCATCGCTCCTATAAAAGACCCTTGTTTCATTTTTATTTCTTTAGATGCTTTTATTTTCTTTGAAATATCTTTTGCGTATAAATCATTGAAGATATTTTTTATTGCTATTTCATAACTCTGATCTGATTTTATACCGTCTTTAGTATCAAGATTATCATTTACGGAAATAAATCGAACTCCCAAAAATGGAAATACTTTTTCGATATAGTTTGCGATTTCTAAATACTCTCTACCAAACCTTGACATATCTTTTACTATGATACAATTTATCCTGCCTGTTCGAATATCTTCCATCATTTCAATAAATGCAGGTCTTTTAAAATTTGTTCCAGAATACTCATAGTCCTTGTATACTCTTAAAATCTTTATATCTTTTTCGTTTGCAGCATTTATACAAAGTTCTTCCTGCATTTCTAGTGAATTACTTTTATCCCTGTAAGCTTCCTTTCTTTCCTGTGATAATCTAGCATAAATACCGGCAATGTATATTTTTTCAATCACTTTTACAACTTCTGTTTCTGATTGTGATATATGCCTATTTTTTGTTCTAGCCATAGCATACCTCACTTTCAGCACTTACAAGACTTTTATTCATAACAGTGGGTATAGTTTTTGACTTCCTGGTTTTATCGATACTTTTCTTTTTTATAGTGTTAGCTTTAATGTCAGACTTATCCATTTTTGTCATTTCTTCAAGTAAAGACAATTCTTCAGTATGATTAAACCTAACATCTATCGTCTTATCTTCAGAAATAAAAATTTTATCAATGAGCATCACAACAGACAATCTATCTATTTCCGATAAATTTTTATACTTGTTAATGTCGATGATCCAACTCTTATTTTTGTCAATCTTCTCCTTAGTATCTTCCTGTTTTTTTAATCTATACTCGATACTTTCATCTAATTTAGTCAATTTCTCTGTATAGTTTTTTCTAAAAAGTTGATATTCTTCTTTACTAATAACATCCTCTTTTAGGTCAAGGTATAGAGAAGATAAGAGTTCTTCTGTCATCGCTTTTTCTCGTTTTAGTATAGGAATTTGATTGTCTTTCAAATTTTTATTTATATCTATACGCTGAACTTTAGAATATAGATTTTCATTAAATTCAATGTAGGACTTCATTATTTTAGATACTGCTTTTATCAAGGTTTCTTCTTTTATGCTGTGTCTTGTGCAAGATTTTTCCTTGTTGTACTTTGAACAGATATAGAATATCTCTTCTCTTTTTTTATACTTTACAGTCCTTCTAATCAAAGAACTTCCACATTCTTTACAAAAAAGCATTCCTGTAAAAATATCAATTTTGTCCTTTCCACGAGAATTATTCAAATCTCTTTTTAACATAGTATTTGCAATAGTAAAAACTTCTTTACTTATAATTGATTCATGGGTATTTTCTACTCTTATCCATTCTTCTTTCTCTTTTTCTATCTGCTTTTTATTTTTATAACTTAAAGTAACACTCTTCCCCTGTAAGGTATTTCCAATATATACTTCATTTTCTATAATTCTATTTACTGTCTTTGCTGACCAATTTCCACCTTTTGTATTTTGAAATCCATTGCACTTAAATCCTTGACTTTCTTTATATTTTCTTGGAGTTAAAACTCCTAAATGATTTAGTTCATCTGCAATTGCCTTTGAGGAATATCCCAAGAGTTTCATATCAAATATATTTTTGACAATATCCGATATCTCTTTATCAATCACTAACTTGTTCTTATTCTCCTCAGACTTTTTATATCCATAAGGTGCAAAAGCACTGATAAAGTCTCCTTTTTCTCTTTTTATCTTTTGAGAGCTTTTTACCTTATTGGAAATATCTCGGCAATAACTATCATTGATGAAGTTTTTTATAGGAAGTATAAGATGTGTATCGTTTATATCTGCACTTTTACTATCGTAATTGTCATTTACTGATATAAATCTTATACCGTTTTCCGGAAATATTCTTTGAATATATTTTCCAGCTTCTATATAATCTCTTCCGAATCTTGATAAGTCCTTTACAATAATTGTATTGAACTTTCTATCATAGGCAGCCTTTATCATTTCTTTAAAATTGGGACGATCAAAATTTGCACCTGAATACCCATCATCCACATACTCTTTGACAATTGTAATTTGATTTTTTCTTGCATAAGAGTTTATAATTTCTCTTTGATTGGATATAGAGTTACTTTCTGTTTTTTCGCCATCTTCTTTTGATAATCTTAAATACATAACTGCCAAATTTTCTTTTGCTAAATTGTTTTTAAACATAAAAAAGCCTCCTTTAATTCAATTTACATACAATAAATCGAACCAAGGTTAGGCTTCCACAAAAATATTATAACGCTCCTTATATTTTTTGTCAGCCCCTAATAGACAGAAAATTTTTCTTTGATGTATTCCTCTACTAAATTTTCTAAGCTAAATCCATTTTCATTAAATTTAACTTCTATGTTCCAACCATCAATTTGATTTATCATCTGTTTATCTTTTTTATCTGTTTTCATTTCAGTGTTTATATTATGTTCATCACACATAATATCTTCTCCTTATATTTAAATTTTTAAGTTTTTTGACATTAACAGGCGTGTAGGTCACGACATTGGAATTTCACCACCGCCCCTTTTCAAGATGAGCCGGCAACAACTGTAGAAGTATCATTATCCCCATTTGCTTCAATGCATCAGTTTCCTAGGCTGAATATATAATTTCTTTTTGTCGCTCGTTTTCTTTTATCCTTCTTTTAACTAGAGTATTTATTTAAACCGAAATCCTTATCAGCAGAAAAGTTATGGCGAAGAAATTATAAAGCTCCACAAATGGTTAATGTCCTGTCTTGGTCTATTCAGTTGTCAAGGTTCAAAATTCTTTCAATTTCTTTTTTATATAAAAGAGGACAAAATTCCCCTTCACTTTATAAAGGAAAATTTGCCCTCTTTGGTAACCAGAATTTATAGTTCTTCTATAAATTTCTTTAGTTTTTCTAAAATTTTATCTCGTCTTTTAATTAAAGTTGGATGTGAGATATTTTTAGTCTTTGCTACTGCACGAAGTGTTTCATCATTGAAATATAATCTTTCTATGATTTCCCGTTCATCCTTATTTAACTTTGACATTGCATTTCTTAGTGCTTCAATCATCATTTGTGTAGCTACAACTTTTTCAACATCAACATTTTTATCTTCTAGATTATCTTCAAAATTCCCATCGTGATTTAGAGACGAAAAAAATAGCAAGTGGTTTTTCTTGTCCACCTGCTCTAAATATTTTTCGTGTTCTCTTTCTTGCCAGTAGACTTTGTATATCTGCTCACTTACTTTGATTTTTTGCCCACCGACATAAAGGTAATATTCTTTTGTCATTTATATTTCCTCCATTCTTTTTTTGGGCTCTATGTCAAATATTGGGGAGACTTATTGATTTAAGTCTCTCTTTTTATGTTAAAACTAACATTTGCACGTTTTTAATTTATATACTTAAAATAACACAAATTTATGTAATTTTTGCATGACTAATAAACCTATATAGGCTTATTAGGTTTTTATGATGTTTTATATATATATTTTAGTCTAAAAGCATTATTCTTTTTCTGAACCTCTCGAAGTTTCTCATACCAAAGCTGTTTCTTTTTAGTGTCTTTATCTTTGTATGTTTTCCTTCTAGTGCTCCATTTGAATGTTTGTAGTCAAATGAGTTTGTAATTTCATCAGACCAGTTTGTAAAGGCTGTTATACATGATTTAAACTCTTTAAGTTTTGATTTTTTACATATGTCTATCCATGCGTTTACCTTGTATTGTGCTTGTTCTTTGTTTTTCTGCACTAGAACTTCTTGATAGAAGGATTCTTTTAAGCCATATGCTAGTCTTAGCTCTTCGCTTATCTCTAGCATTAGAGCTGCTTCTCGCTTTTGATCATCATTAAGTTTTGGCATTGGTTTTGTAAGTATGCTTTTACTTCTTTTTAGGTATATTCTCATTTCTGCTGATGTATCTTTTTGTATTCTCTTTCTTACGTTTTCTAAGCTCCAAGAGACTTGTCTTACGAAGTGATATTTGTCTGCTATGTGTACTGCGTTTTTAAAGTATGCGTTTTTAACGTTTTTAAATGTTTTTGACATATCGCTAACAAATATCTTTACATTTTCTCTTTCTTCTTTTGGTATGTTTTTAAAGTATTCAAACAAAATATTTTCTTGCCTACTTTTAACTATGTCTATGATTTCATGTGTTATGCCATCTAGAAGTGAGCATTGATACTTGTATGAACCGCTGTCGCCTTTAAACTCGTCTATTAAAAGTACTTTTGGAAGACTTTTTCTCTCTACTGATAGGTAAGATAGGACTCTTGTAACTGTTGATGTGCTTACTGAGTATCTTCTTGATATTGACTTTATTGAGTAAAGCTCCTTAAACTCTCTAGTTATGGATGCTATTAGTCTTTTTGTCATTGTCATTTTCTTTGCTACAAGATCTGTTTTGCTATTGATTCTCTTTCCGCAGCACTTACAGTTGTATCTAGTTTTCCTTAGCTTAATTATGCATTTTTTACCATGCATCTGTGTATCTTTTATCTTTTGAATCCTGTGGTCATGAACACAAATATGCTTAGAACCACAGTATGGACAGCTCTCTAAGCTTTTAGTTCTTGCTTCTATGACTACTAAGCTTTCACTGTCTTTAATTTTATCAACAACAACATCTTTACAAGCTAACAAATTTATGGTATTATATTCTTGCACTTGTACACACCTCCTATGTTGTAGTGGTATTTTAAGTATAGGATAAAATGTGTGCAAGTGCAACTTTTTTTTGTAATTTTATCAAAAAAATATCTATTGAGGTTTTACTCCCCAATAGATATTATACAGCCTTTTTTTGTCTTTATGTTTTCAGACAAAAAAAGGAGGACTCCTGCTCTTGGGCATGGTTAGTCCTCTAGAATGAAAGAAACTCTTTCTAATAGTAATTGTATTTAATTTTTTAACTGAGTTATCTAACTTGTAAACAGCGTAAACCAAAGAAAAAAGGTAAATTTACTTTAATTATATTTTTTTGCATATTTTACCTCCATTCTTTTAAATCAATCCACTCATTATTCATTACTTGAATTTTTCAAACCAATTTTATCCATCCTATTTAGTTCCCCAAACATCATTACTACACCAACTATTATCATAATTAAATCTACAAGGGGTTCAGCAAACCATACTGCTTTAACGCCAAATATCATTGGTAAAACAATCATGGCAGGTACGAACAAAAATAACTGTCTTAGCATTACTATTATGCCAGCTTTTTTAGCGCTTCCTATTGATTGGAAGAATGTTATAGTCATTACCATTACTCCATATAGGATAAAGATAGAATAAAATAATCTAAAGTTCCCTATCCCTTGAGTTATAATACTTTCTTCTACTCCAAATAAGGAAAGTATATTCTTTGAAAATGCTAATGCTGGTATCCAAAATATTGATGCAAGAACTAATCCTCCGATAGAAAATACTTTCATAGCTTCTTTTACTCTGTAATATTTTTTCGCTCCAAAATTTGTACCAACTACAGGTTGTAAACCTTGACTCATTCCCCAAAGTGGAATGAATGAAAAGGCATATATTCTAAGTGTTGCTGCCATCAAGATAGCATTTGTATCTCCGCCATATTTAAATGACATTTTATATAGCATTGTTTGTTGAATCATAAATAAAATTTGCATCATCATAGCAGATGAACCTACGCCAAACATTTCTTTTTTTATTTCCTGATCAGGTTTGATTTTATTTATTTTTACTGCTTTACTTTTATATTTGAAGTAATGGAGTGTTATAATCGCTTGAACAAATTGTGCTGTAATAGTTGCAAGTGCAGCCCCTTCAATTGCATATTTTCCCATTAATTTCATTAGAATGGGATCAAGAATTATGTTTAAAAAAGCCCCTAGCCCCATAATAAGCATTGCTTTTTTCATTAATCCTTCTCCACGCATAACCATGTTTGCTGATTGAGTAAAGTTTACAAATAAAGAACCAAGGAAAATTACTCGTAAATATCTGATACCATATTCTTTAATTTCTCCACTTGCTCCAACCATATCTAAAAAATGTGGAGCAAGTAAAATTCCGCCTATTGTAATAATTGATGAGAATAGAATAACCCAAAAGATTAAATTCCCCATAATTTTATCAACTGTTTTTTGGTCACCCTTTCCTATAGCTCTTGATAAAACTGATGCTGAACCTACACCTATGAGTGTAGATACTCCACTATTAAAAAAGGTAAGTGGCATAGCTACACCACAAGCTGTCATTGCAGTTTGTCCTATAATATTTCCTGCAAAAATTCCATCCATTAGTGGATAAAGACCTATTACTATCATTCCTATTACAGCAGGGATAGATAATTGAAAAAGTAAATCTATAGGTCTTTTTGTTAATAATTGTTCTTTCATATCTTGTTTCATAAAATCATCCTCTATTAAATTTTATTCAATTTTCCAACCAGTAGCTTTTTCTCTTTTCTCAATAAAGCTCTTGTATATGTGTGATTTTTCCATAAGCTCTTTATGTTTACCAATACTTTCAATATTTCCTTTATCCATAACAACAATTTGATCAGCATTTTTAATAGTTTCAAGTTTATGTGCAATCACAATTACAGTTTTATCTTTTAACAAATTGTTTAAAGCAGTTATAAGTTGTTGTTCATTTTCTGGATCTACACTTGAAGTAGCTTCGTCAAGAATAACAATTCTGCTTGGTTTTAGCATAGCTCTTGCTATAGATATTCTCTGACGCTCTCCTCCAGATAAATTTGAACCACCCTCTTGTAAAACTGTGTCATAACCATCTGACAACTTCATAATAAATTCATGACACTGTGCTTGCTTAGCAACATTAATAACTTCCTCATCACTAGCTTCTGGATTTCCGAACTTAATGTTGTTTTTTATAGTGTCATCAAATAAATAGACGTCTTGAAAAACAAAAGTGAAATTAGATAACAGATTGTCATACCTAAAATCTTTTATGTTATTATCATCAATCAATATTTCTCCAGAATCTACATCCCAAAATCTAGCTATCAAATTGCAAAGTGTTGTTTTTCCACTTCCAGAACCACCTACAATTGCTGTAGTCTTACCTTTTGGAATATCTAAATTTAAACGGTTAAATAAGTTCTGTTCGTCATATGAGAAGTCAACGTCCTTTAGATTTATATCTCCTTTTTCAAAGCTTGTTCTTGTGCCTTCTGAAATTGTTGGTAAATTCCTAAGTTTAGCAATTGAATCCAAGTTTTGTATAGCTATTCCTCTAACGTTTTGCATACTTCCAGCCATTTCAAAACCAGAAAAAACAATAAAACTTGACACTACAAGCATTACAGCTTTATAGTGATCAATTTCTCCTATACAAAATCTATAAATAGCTGAAAATATAATAAGACAAATCCCTAATTTAAATATAATTAGAAATATCAAAGCAGCAGGTGCTACAGTTTTTTCAACATTTATAAAGCCTCTTCTATTTTTATAAATCTCTCTGTCCAATTCTTTAGTCATTTCACCACTTTTTCCAAACGACTTAATGACGCTAATACCTTTAACATACTCTAAAGTAGATGCATTTAGATTTATTTTTAACGCTTGTAATTTTTTAGTCAACTCATCTGATTTCTTTTGAAAGATAACATTGCATAACATTCCTAAGAATAAAGTTCCTAAAATTATAGAACCTGTAACTATATCAAACGGAATCATAAATATCGCCATTATTATAGTTTGAATTACTCCCACAAATAAAGTTTCTATTATATTAACTCCTACGGTTTCAAGTTCACCTATAACTGTGGTTAATCCGCCTGAAATGTTTCCAAGGCGATTACTGCTAAAATATCCCATATTCACTTTTTTTAGCTGATCACCTATATATAGCCTATTTTCTGCTCCCATATTGTAAGTTGCGATGTATTTATTTCTATCAGCCATATAACTAGATAATATTTTCCCTACTACACTTAGTAGAGCTATTGCAAATACGACATAGATGTCTTCTTGTGTAATATTTCTTCCTTCAAATATATTTTGAAATATTTTAAGTAAAAGCAACATTGTAGCTCCAAGGGATATTCCCTCAAATATACTTTTTAATACTTCAAAGAAAAACATCTTGCTAATTTTGGAAGATTCTTTTCCAGCGACCCAATATAACTTGTGAATTAATTCTTTCATTTACTCACCCCTATCGTTTGATAAACTTATGTGTGATTTCCACATTTTTGCATATGTTTCACTTTTTCCAAGAAGTTCTTTATGAGTTCCTTCTGCTTCAATTTCCCCATTGTTTAATACTATGATCTTATCGGCTCCTATTATTGTAGAAAGCCTATGAGCAATCATAATAACCGTTTTATTTTCAACTAATGCATCTATAGATTTTTGAATTTCAGCTTCATTATCTGGATCAGAATATGCTGTAGCTTCGTCTAATAAAACTATTGGGCTATCTTTAAGCAAAGCTCTTGCTATTGTAAGTCTTTGTCTCTCTCCTCCAGACAAGTTGCTCCCAGATTCTCCAATTATGGTTTCATATCCATTAGGAAGACTCATAATAAAGTCATGACAAGAAGCTTTTTTACAAGCGTCTTTTATCTCTTCAATACTAGCATTTTGATTTGCCATTCTCATATTATCTATAATACTTTTTCTAAATAGATAATTTTCTTGTGATACATAGGTTACAAGTTCCATGTTCTTTTCAAGAGAAACATCTTTAAGATTTACATTTCCTACGGATATTTTCCCTTTATTAATGTTCCAATATCCCGCAATTAGCTTAGCAATAGTGGATTTTCCACCGCCAGAATAACCAACAATAGCTGTAAGTTTATTTTCTTTTGCACTAAAGGATAAGTTATCAAAAACTTTTTTCTTATCATTATAGGCAAAACATACATTTTCAAAATTAATATCGTATGATCTTATTTTTTCCTCTCCATTACCTCGTTCTAACTCTGGTAACTCCATAACATTTTTTATTTCATCTATTACAACTCTTACATTCGCCATAGTATCCATATGACTCATAGCTTTAATCAAAGGTTTGTAGCAGGCATAAGATAATAAAACACACATTATTAGATTGCCTACTTCAATACTTCCATTCATATACAAGTATAAAGAAGTTGGTAAAACAAATAATAAAGTTGATGGTAAAACTTCCATTGCTGCTGTCATATAGAAGCAAACACTTAAATACCAATTTAGCATACTGTCTCTATTACTATTTACAGCATCTACAAATTTTCCATATGATGATGCAGATTTATTGAATGCCTTTATAACTTGAATACCTCTAATATATTCAACAGCTGTTGTATTCATGTTTTTTGCGGCTTCTTGATAATTTCGTGATTTTTCTTCATATCCACCCATCATTAGAATTGAAAATAACACCCCTAGTGGTAATGTAATAAGATTTGCAATTCCAATCCTCCAATCCATTATAAAAATAATAACTACTAAAGCGATTGGAATGATAAGATTAGCTATTACTTCAGGAATAACATGAGCTATCGGTTGCTCAATTTTATTCAAAGTTTCTACCATAAACTGAGTCCATTCTCCACTAGATCGTTTTTCAATTTCTCCCATTGATAATCTATTAATTTTTCTTACAAGTTTCTTTCTTTCATCCTCTATTATGCGAAATGCTAAGTTGTGAGAAATTAAAGTTGAAATCTCATGAAAAATAACACTTCCTATTAACCCAACTAAAATAAGCAAAATTGGTCTTATATAGAATTCTAATTCTGTATTATTAATTGCTATATTTTGAGTAATCTTAGCTAAAGCAAAATATGGTACAACACTACAAAAAACACCAATTACTGCAATAATAACTGATGATAAAATTTGTCCTATATGCTTTTTTAAAACTTCCATTACGCACCTCCTAAATTATTTAGCCTCCATAGCTCTTAACAGCTGTCCTATATTATCAATATAAAAATCTTCTGTTATTATCCCATTCTCTAGTTTTACAAGTCTATCACACGTCTTTGCTATAAATTCAATATCATGAGAAATTATCAAAAATTTTGTTCCTTTTTTTTGTTCCTCTTTGATTAATCTCCCCACCTTATCCATACTCCTGAAATCAAGCCCTGATGTCGGCTCATCCAATATAATAAAAGGTGTTTCTCTCAACATAGCTACGCATAGAACCAATCTCTGTTTTTGACCACCTGATAAAGTTGCTGGATGCTTATCTCTTATATCAAATAATCCAACTTTTTTTAAAAGTTCCTCTGCTTTCGTGATATAATCTTCTCTATTTTTTAACCCAGTTAATAATTCATCCATCAAATCTTCCCCAAATAATTGAGAGTCTAAATCTTGAGGAATATACCACACTTTGCTTAACCTCATCTTTTTATTAGCTTTGAGTCCATTTATCTTTATTTCTCCATCAGTCTGATTTTGAATCCCAGAATAAATTTTACCGAGTGTACTTTTACCTGTTCCATTTATTCCTACTAAAGCAATAGTCTCATTGCTATCAAATTTAAGTGACACATCTTTTAGTACGAAATTATTTTTATATTTTTTACTAATATTTTTCACCTCAAAATCAAAAGAATTGTCACTACTAATTTCTTTTTCTTTAACTTTGTGGTCATCTACAACAATATCATTAAGATTTATTGAGCGTAAGCCCAATGCATTTAAGTCTTTTGAACTAATTTTTTCAAATTCTTCTGCTTTATAACTATTTATTAAAGATCCATTTTGTATCAATAAATACCTATCAGCTATTCCTTTTAAATAAAATAACCTATGCTCAACAATTACTATAGTTTTTCCTTCATTTTTTAAGTCCATTACAAGTTTTGAAAATTTATATATTGATTGTAAATCAAGATTTGCAGATGGTTCATCAAATACATAAATAGATGGTTCAATGGCTCTTGCTGAACAAATTGCTACTTTTTGCCTAATTCCATAGGATAAATTGTATATCCTATTATTTAGCAATTTATCAATATTCATTCTCTCAGTTGATTCATTTACTCTTCTTGTTATTTCATCACGCTTATATCCCAAATTTTCCGGTCCAAATGCAATTTCTCCATTAACTTCATTGGCAAAAAATTGGCTTCTAGGATCTTGAAATACATTACCGACTAACTTTGCTATCTCCCATGATTTTAAATTTCTGATAGATTTGCCATCAATAAATACTTCTCCATCTAAATTTCCTTCGTAAAAATTTGGAATTAATCCATTTATAGCCCTTGTCAAAGTAGACTTGCCACACCCCGACTCCCCTATAATTACACAACATTCACCATCTTTAATGTCTAAATTTATATCTTTCAACTGTTCATCTTTATTGCTATTATATGAAAAAGATAATTTTCTAATTTCCAGTTTATTATTCAATGATGCACCTCTCATATAAGACATAATATAAATAAAACAAAGCTTGCAGTTATTATAATTATGTCTAATTTACACAACTTGTTACTATAATATGAATCCCTTTTTATTGGGTTTTCAATTCCTCTAACAATCGCTGCTGCTGATAATTCATCTCCTACTTTTATAGAACGAAAAATTAAAGGAACTATAGCATATTCAAGAGTCCTCAAAGGATTTGATAAAATATGAAAAAAGTTACCTGTAAATCCCCTTACTTTCATAGCTTCTTTTATTGTTCTAAATTCCCCAGCAATTGTTGGTACAAATCGAATAATTACCGTTAATATAAGTACAAAATTTCGTGGCAACATTAATTTGTGAAATATTGAAATTAATTTTCCTGATGGTATCTTAAAAGTTAAAAATCCTGCCATGATTGGAACTATGAATTTATACAACATTCCCAAAAGCATTGGTGAAATTATAACTACACCACTAGGTATCATTTTTAATAACCAAAAAGTAGTAAAACTATATATCATAAAATAAATTATGCTCTGTTTGATAAAACCAAAATATGCTAAAAGCATACAAAGCCATCCTACAAACAGAGCATGCATATAGTAACTTTTTGTAAATATTGACACCATACAGGAAATAATAGTTAAAAAAAGACAAGTTATTCCACTTATTTTTTCTATTTTCATTTCCCATATATCTCCATTTACTCTAAAATACCCGCCTTTTTAAAGTGCTTTTTAAGAATTTTTTGTGCAAACAAAACACCTAAAGCAGATAATATAACGGTTATTGTTACACCTAATAATAGTAGTTTTGGTGAAGATAACAAATTATATTGCAATGTTAATGTCTTATCTGCAAACCCACTCTCTAAAGCTTGCTTTTGATAAGATTCCCAAGCTATCCAACATGGAACTCCTATTCCCATGAACATACCAGCACCATAAACACTCCAGCCAATCATATTTCTTATTGGATTTATATAAGTATCTTTGCCTATCATTACTATTTCACACAAAATAGCAAGTCCAATAAAATATGGAAGCATAAACACATAACCCATAGCTGCTGTGATAAGACCATAAATTAATATCCATATAAATAATAGCCCGTGTTTATTAAGTCTGTTAGCTGCTACTAAGTAGAAAATAGCTCCTATAAACATTTCAATTCCAGCAGTACCATAAATATATACAACTGGAACAGCAACCATACTCATTCCAATAACAATAGAAATTGCATAAAATAAAGCAATCATAATAGCTACTGTTACTACATCTTTTGTAGTCATTTTTTTATTGTTCATAAAACACCTCCGTTAATTAATAAAATGTACATAGAATGTGTATAGAGAATATTTACAAAAAAATATCCATCTCAACTTTATTATAAAGTAAGATGGATATTTTTTTTATAACCTGACAGCTCTTTATTTGCTCTAAAAAGGTCAGATGGATTTTTTTCTATATTCTTGAGGAGTTTGCCCAAAATGTTTTTTGAATGACTCAGAAAATTTACTAGGATTCAAATATCCTGACAAATCAGAAATCTCTCCTATCGACATTAAGGGTTTATGAATTAATAATTTAGCAGCGGCTTCTAAACAATTTTCCCTAATAAAATTACCTATTGAGCTTCCAGTTATGTATATAAAACATCTCTTCAAACTGGATTCTGAAATAGCATATTTTTTTGATAAATCAGAAATAGAATATCTTTCAAAAGGATTATTTAAAATCGTCTTATATGATTCTACAGTTGCTTTATATACTGGTTCTGAAAAAGACGTTAACTTAAATGTATCTGAACTTTCAAATAAATTTAAAAATAATAACAACTCTATTGTTTTTATAATTGAATAAGAAAGTCTTATTCTAGAATCTACTCTATAAAGTTCACTAATAACATGGTCTATCTCATGACGTGAATGAATAATTAAAGCTGCACCATTTTTACATAAACGGTCTTTTATTTCTAACAAATCAATTTTTGCGTACGGAAAGTATTTATCAATAGATTTTTGTGCCTTTTCAATATCAATAAATATTGAAAGTCCCACATATTTTTTTGTTGGTATGCATGAATCTTCAAAAGGAACTTTACCTATTTCGATTACACTTAGATCGCCTTTACCTATCAGAGCGCGTTCATTATTTTCAAGTTTAAACTCATAACATCCCTCTAAACAATGATCTATTTCTAAAACCCCGCTTTTAGGATTTATTTTTTGATATGCTGTCTCCATATTTAGGATATTATAAGATAATTGAATACCTTCAAATAAATTGTAGCAGCGCATTTCGCCACAGCCAGTAGAATTTTCAATTGTATAAATTTTACATTCATCAGTAACCTTTTTTTCAGAAAACATATATCCTTCAAGGACATTTTCTATTATATCAATTTTATTTAATCTCAGAATTATCCCCTCCAATATATTAATGTATCCTATAAGACTTTTTCAATTTCATTTATAATTAGCTCTGGATTTAATCCTAATACTTCAGCATGTCCTACATTATCAAAACTAACAACTCTTACATCACTTATGGATTTACTCCTGATTAAATCGACATATTTGCTTGCATAAGTTTCTTTTTTGCCAAACATTATACAAACAGGCATTGTAAGCTTTTCAACTTTATTTTTAATATCATATTTATATGCCATCTTAAAAGCTTGGTATAATGTATCTCTTGTAATAAAAGGATACATCATATGTTTCAAAGTTATAACATCATTGTCTCCATAACCCATTCCTTTTCTCACATCTTCTATTAAATGAATTCCGTTTTTTAAATTATCAAATTGTTCTGCCATAACTTTTGAAAATGGTTCAATCATTTCTCCCATGCTCTCATACTGACCACCATCGATAATTAAGTTATTAACATTTATTTTCTTATTCAAAGAAATTTGTAATGCAATACTTGCTCCTAATGAAATCCCATATGCACATTCTATATTTACTATATCTTCAAGCATCAATGATTTTTCTAAATCTTCAGCAACATCCTCTACTGAACTTAACCTTCCAAGTGTATTGTTTCCATGTCCAGGTAATTCTGGGGATATAATACAATATGTTTTACTGAGTTTAGCAATAATACTCTTAAAACAATTTGCATAACTAAATCCCACACCATGAATAAGCAAAATCTTTTTGTTTGTTTTGTCTCCAACAATATTTAAATTATAATTCACTTTCATAATAATTTTCCCCTTCAAATTTTTCATTTATACTGTAATTGATATTTAAACTGTCAATGTCTTGTATAATTCTATCAATTTTTATGATATCCATAGCATAATATATACCGTTTTTAAATGTATTCTCTAAAATTGACATTGCTGTATAACCCAACACAATAGCACTCATTTCACTACTTGATGAGCTATCAATACTTATTTCAACTGATGAAGTTCTCCCATTTATTCTCCCCCTTCCACAAATATTTAAATAGCTGTATGTTTTACCTATTCCGACCTCTTTCTTAAAGTAATTTAAAATTTCATCTATGTCTTTCTTGTTATCAATATAAATATTTTGTTGCATTTTTTGTACAATCATTTGCATTTTACTTAAAATTTCACTTGAAAATGAACAATTGTACCAATTAGCTTGTTTTAAATTATATTTTTTAGCTACTCTTAATATCTCATTGGTTAAATAGTTATACATTTTATATTTTTTGTTTTTATATTCTTCTATCTTATAACAATTATTATTAATTACTTCCCCATCAATATAACTACTTAAAGATTTTCCGAAACCAGATAAATTAGTTAATATGAAATCCTCAATCGCTGAATAACTCGGTACTTCATTGCTTATATTAAATCCCTCAATCATTAAGGGAACTTCGAAATGCTCTGCAACATATTTTAACATTAATCCCGTTAAGCCAGGAAAATACCCAGCAGACAAAATAAATAGATTTTTATTTTTAATATCTTCCAGTCTATCTTCTAAAAAAGATTCTCCTGATGGATCTATATAAGGAACGCCAAAATCACTAGCAATTCTTGCTATATTTTCTCCATTAATAAATGAAGCTCCCGCACAATTTAAAATAATATCGCATTTTTTTATGAATTCCCTTAAAGCATCTATATCACTAACTTCTAATTTCATATATCTACAATTTTTATCATCTGGGACGTAATTTTGATTATAGGTGGCAAGAATTGAATAATTTTTTTGCTTCAATATATCAATGCATCTTTTACCAATTTGTCCACTTCCACCCAAAATACCTATAATTTTTTCCAATTTAACCTCCTAACTTAAAGCTTATTTTTATATTATTATTTAAATAGACTATTTATATGCATTAAAGTCTAATATTCTGCTTAAGTTTTTCTTTAAGTTTTCTCCATTCAAGCAATCAAAATGTTGCCCTACTATTTCGTCGTAAAATATTTCTCCATTCAAATATTCTTCCCAAGTTTCTCTATCCTCAGCAAAGAATTCTCCATAAAAACTCTTTTCCTGTTCCTCACAATAAAAAACTCTGACATTTCCATAATACTGTTTAGGTATATATGTTGATATACAACCGAAATTTTGGGAGAATATGTTAAAAAGCGTATTAAGCATACGTATTTCTGAATCTTGAAGATTCAAAGACTCCCTTTTTATTGTTGAATATAAATTATTAAGCCTTTCAGATAAAGGTGTGTCTTTTAACTTTTTAAACTGTTGTCCAATATATTTATATTCATTTGACAATTGAATAAAGGAGTTAACATTCAAATCTCCATCACCATTAATTACCATATCATAAATGCAATCATTTAATTCATGATCCTTTATCTCATGCCCAGCGTTAGAAATATCTGCATTTATTAGTCTTGCAAAAGTTCGTTCTAACAGAATTTCATTTTTTAAATTAGAGTGCAAAGCTTTTTTATATTTTGTTGGTGAAATATCTCTAAATAGTGTTCTTTCCTGAGCTTTAGGTATAGTCGTACTTATCAAAGTAACATCAATAACCTTTTTATTATTAGCATTTAAAAATTCAGCAGTTTCTAATGCAATTAAACCTCCAACACAATGTCCTATTAATATATATTTTGAGTAATTCAAATCTCTTAAGATTTTACCGTATTTTAATCCTAATAATTTAAAAGTATCTTCTGTTTTCATAGAAATATATTCGGCTTCATCACCGAAAGTAAATCCTAACACAGCTTCATTTGCTTTACTATCTTCCTTTATATAATTAATTATTTCAGTATACGCAGAAAGAGTTCCTGTTCCAGCATGAAAAATAACTTTAGCTACCGATTTATTATTATCTATAGTGGATTTCTTGATAGTTAGCAGTGATGAATCATGATATTCCTCCCCTTTTTCAAACTTGTCTTGTATCCTTTTAGATATTTCTCTAACCGTTTGAAATTGCATCATTTCAGATAACAAGGCACTCCATTCCCAATCCTTAGCCTCTGGAACTTCCTCTAATATCTTTGTGACTATTTGTGCAATCAGTAAAGAATCTCCACCAACAGAATAAAAGTTATCATCTAGCCTTAAGTTTGTTATTCCAAGTTCTCTTGTCCAAATTTTTTCTATTTTTTCTTCAATTGCAGTTTTTGTCTCCTCTATAACATGTTTTTCATTTTTCACGGTATTTTCGAATAATTTTTTTAATGATTTAATATCAATTTTTCCATTAATTGTTGTAGGAATTTTAGATATTATTTTAACATCATTAGGTATCATATAAGAAACCAATTTATTTTTAAGTTCATTGATAACTGCATTCTCTGTTATTGGTTTATATGAATCTTTAAATCTTACTACATATATAGTTTGTCCAAAATCATCTAGTGGACTATCTTCTTTAGGAAATTCATATATTATTTGACCATTATGGTTTTCAAAATTATCCTTCCATTGATTTCTATTAAAAAAAGTTTGTTCATTTAAACTTCTAATATCCGAAAATCCTGTCAATCCATCTTTAAATTCCATAGATGTTAGTAACATATAACTCATTCTAGTTTCATCTAATATGATTAATGAACCGTTTGGTGCTAACAAATTTTTAATATTATTCATAACAAAGTCTATATTTTTTGAGTTATGCAATACATTAGCGCACAATATTATGTCAAATGAAGATATGTCATAATTTTGTTCGTAAAAAACTTGATTTATATCAAAAATACCATAATTAACCCAATTATATTCTTTAAAATTACTTTTAGCTTTATTTAAAAAGAACGTAGATATGTCTGTAAAATAATATTCAACTTGTTCTCCATCTAGTATAGGTATTACTTCTAAGCTTGTCCCTCCAACTCCCGCACCGATTTCAAGTATCTTGATTTTTTTATCTTTATTTCTTTTTACAATAAATTCTATTTCTTTAGCTATAAAATAATTACATATTTTATTTATTTTATTTGTATTATATGAGGCTAGTGCAGGCTTTATATCACCTTTTGGAAATAATAAATTTAATGGATCTTCATCCCCTTTTATAAGCGCTACCAAATTTTGGCTAGATTTCTTTAAATAGTCAACAAAATCTTTACCATAATTAAATTCTTCTTCAATTTTATAGAACTCTTCCCATTGTTTGTCTGAATTTAGACAATTAACTTCTCCTACTAAATAATAAAGTTCATTTTCTCTATTAATAATTTTTTCATTTTCTAATACTTGAAGCCATCTTTTTGTTAATTTTTGTAGTTTTTCAGGTATTCCCATCCCATATATAATTTCTTCAAAAGTGTACTTTTCTGCATTATTAATAAAGAAACCACATTTTTGAAATGTATTCAAAATATCACTTATAACTACTTTTTCAGATGCTTTAATCCATTTTTCAATAAGTTCATCTTTAATATTTTCATTTATACTATTTTCTAACTCTTTTAATTTATTTACCTCTTCATTTCTATCCAATAAATCATCATTGATTATTATCTTTTTTGGTAAAATGGCTGCGCAAATTTTCTTTTCTAAACTATCTACATCAATTGTAAACACTTCAGCTGAATCAATATCTTTGTTTTCCAATAAAGCAGATTTAATTTCGGATAACTCAATTCTATGACCATGTATTTTTATTTGTGAATCTCCATCCTCTCTACCACAAAAAATAATGTCACCATTAGGCAAATAATAACCAATGTCTCCTGTTCTATAAATTCGCTCTCCATCATTGCCTAAAGTCTTGAATTTTTCAGCATTAAGTTTCTCATCATTTAAGTAACCTACAGAAAGCCCTGTTCCTGATATATACAAACTTCCTACAACATAATCTGGACAATCTTCCATTGCTTCGTTTAATATATAAAACTTTTGATTAGCTAAAGGTGTGCCATATGGAACACTATTTAGGAATGTTTCTTGTTTGCTAACCACATGATAGATAGACCATATCGAAGCTTCAGTAGCACCTCCCATACTTATTACTTGTGCATTAGGAAACTCACTATATATTTTTTCAGGAAGATCGATCGGAATCCAATCACCTGATAGTATTATAGTTCTTAAAAACTCACTTCTCCTTAAATTCTTAGACATAGCTAAGAAGTTAGTTATAAGTTGCATTTGAGCTGGTACTGAATTCCAAACGCTAACTCTATATAACAACATTTGATTGTATATAATATTTGGATCTTTTAATGTTTTTGAGTCTGGTAATACTAAAGTCCCACCCGCAAGAAATGAACCAAAAATATCATATACTGATAGATCAAAAGAAAGATTTGCTAGACCTAAAAATACATCATTTTCGTTAATTTTATATTTTTTATTAACATCAATTATAGTGTTAATAGCCGCTCTATGTGTAATCACAACTCCTTTTGGGTCTCCAGTTGTCCCTGATGTAAAAATTATATAAGCTTCATCATCATATGATTTTCTCTTGTTTTTCCAATATTCATATTCTACATTTTGATAAATTATGCATTCTCTCAAATCTATAATCTTTGTATTAAATTCATTTAAATTTGTGCTATTAAACGATAAAATTATTTTAGCATCAGAATTTTCAATTATTCTTTCTTTTCTTTTTATTGGTTGCGAAGTGTTAATAGGAATATACACAGCGCCAATAGCCAAAGTTGCTATTACAGATGCAACTTGCCAAACGCTTTTAGGGATATCAATAATGACTCTATCTCCCTTAGTTATTCCATTTTTTTCTAAATTTTTAAAAATTGAGTATACATATTTATTAAACTCTTCGTATGTGTATTCTTTGTTGTCGCAAATCAATGCCGTTTTATTTTTATGCTCTTTCAATGAGTCAAAATAACAATCTTCTAATCTTTTTATATTAAAGCTTTCAAATGTATCATTTACTGTTTTTCTTGTATCTAAACTGCTTTTACTTAATTTAGTAACAATCTTGTTATCTAAAATATTTTTATCTGATTTAAAATTTTCAATTATGTTAGTAAAGCATTCAAACATATCATCAATAATTTTCTTTTTAAATACACCATCCCTAATATCCCAATTAATTTTAACTCCATTATTTTCTTCCATAATTTGACAATCTAAATATACCTGTGGAGTTTGACTTATTCTGTAAATAATCTTTCTATTCGAAAGTATTGTGTTGCTATTTGATAACCCTATTGTGCTAGTAAAAACTACTGGTATAATAATGTTTTGTTTTCTTTTTTTACTCAATTTTCTCAAAACTTCAACACCTGAAACTTCTTTGTGTTCTAAATCAGTCCATAAATCATCTTGTAAAATCTTTGTTCTTTCTAAAAATGTCTTACTATAATCCATATTTATAGAAGTTATATTAACATCCGTAAAATCGCCTACTACAGAATCAATATCATCTACTATTTGGGGTCTGTTAAAGAAAGTAGTATTTATACTAAATTTTTTATTTGTCGACCAATATGCTATCGTTTCAGTTAGCACTGACATTATTAAAACTGATGGGGTAATATTATTTATCTTAGAAATTGCACATATTTTATCCCATTCAAAATTATTTAGTTGTATTGATTTTTGGCTAAAAGTTTTTACACCATTATTCTGTGAAAGTATGGGTAAATTAGGAGCTTCATAAATAACATCTAATTTTTTAGACCAGTATTCTTCATCTTGATTTTTATTTTTAGAACTAGTTATTGCTTTTTCTTGATACTTAAATACATCTCTATACTTGCTTGGAAAATTGACATAGCTGTTAGGATTTTTATAAAAATATTCTAAATCACTTAATATAATATTTATGCTATTATAATCTGCTATTAACATATCCAATGAAAAATGTATAACTGATACATTAGGTTTTAGAGTAATAGCAATTTCACACATCGGCCATTGCCCCAGTTTATATTGTTTAAATTCTAAGTCTTTTCTAAACTTACTAACCTCTCCATCACCAATTTTTATACTTTCAACTAAAATATTTGGCACATGTTCCTGAACAATTTGAGTTCCATCTTCAAAAACTACAGCCCTAAGCATATCATGTTTTTTTATTACCAAATTCCATGCTTTGTTTATTTTATCAACATCTAAGATGCTATCATATTCTATTTCTATATATGCGTGGCAACCAATTCCACCCAACTCAAAGTACTCATTTCTACCCATTACATAAGATGATTGTATATTTGTCAATGCAAATCTTTCGTATCTATTTTTTGTATCTTCATAATATAAAACTTCCTTATTGTCTAAATAGTCCAAAATTTCTTTCTTATTATTTTTAAGCCAAGATAAAATTTTGTTATTCATACTATCTTTAGGAGCACTAAACTTAAGTTTTTCACCATCTTTCCACACAGTTATCCCTTTTATTTTTAAATTTTTCAGTTTTTCTTCAATATTCATGTTATCCTCCAATATATAATTAAATTTCGTAGATTTCTACATCTTGAATCAAGGTGTCAATTTCCTTTGATAATTGTTTAATAGTTGGAAATTTAAAAATCTTATTTATAGAAATCTTTTCCTTCAACATAAAATCCGAATTTATTTCACTAATAATAGATATTGCTGCTAAACTATCCCCTCCCAATTTAAAAAAATTGTCCTCTACCCTTATATCTGTTATACTTAATTTATTTTTAAATAAATTTATTAAGTAAACTTCTGTATCGGTTAATTTGGGGTTTAAGTTGTTTTGGACAACTTTTTCAACTTTTAACGATTCGTTTACTATTATTTTTTTAATCTCTTCTCGATCAAGTTTGCCATTTTTTGTAATTTTTCTGCTATTACAAATATAATATTCCTCTGGAATCATAAACCTTGGAAGAATTCTATCTAATCTTTCTTTTAAATTATTTATATTGAAGTTATTGCTATTACATACAATATATAATCCAATTTTCATTGAATTATGACAATTTATAACGCTCGCACAGCAATCAATGATATCAGGAAATCCTTTAAGTACAGACTCAACCTCACCAAGTTCAATTCTATGTCCTTTAATTTTTACTTGAGTGTCTTTTCTTCCAAGAAATTCAATAGTACCATCATTCCAAAATCTTCCATTATCTCCAGTTCTATACCATCTAAGTCCATCTTCTTCAAAATACTTTCTATTAGTTAGTTCTTCATCTCCATGGTAGCATTTAGCAACACCAACTCCACCAATTAGAAGTTCTCCCTTAACATAATTAGGGCATATTCTACCTAATTCATCTACTACTCTATAGACTTGGTTTTTAAGTGGTCTTCCATAAGGAATGGAAATCCAATCTTTAGGTATTTGTCTCGGCACATTTAAATAATTTGACCATATAGATGCTTCTGTTGCCCCGCCCATAGCTACAACAATGGAATTTTCTTTTTCGCTTAACTTGTAAAATCTTCCTGGTAGATCTTTTGCTATCCAATCTCCTGATAACATAACAATTCTAAGTGGCAAGCTTTTCTTTTCACCCTCTGCCATAGTTACGAGCATGTCAAAAAGTATAGGTACAGAGTCCCATATACTTACCTTATATTTTTCAATAATTCTAATCCATTCATCAGGATTACGATAATTATCTTCATTAGTTGTTATTAAAGTTCCACCTGTGCCAAGTATTCCAAAAATATCATATACTGATAAGTCAAAGTCTATTGCTGACACCATAAGTAACGTATCATTTGAATTAATAGAATATTTTTTATTTAAATCATTAATAGTATTAATGGCACTTGTGTGCATGATCTCAACACCCTTTGGCACTCCTGTAGTACCTGATGTCATTATTATATAGGCTGAGTCAAAAGAACTTACTTCTATAGGCTTATCAAGACTTAAGAATTTATCTATAGTCTTGTCTAAATCAATTAAAGAAACTTCTCTCGTATCTAGTTTGCAATCTTCTATTGTTTTATTGTCACTGATTACAAACTTTATACCTATTTGTTCGTATATTTTACTTCGCCTTTCACTAGGTTGATTTATTCCAATAGCAACATATGCTGCTCCAGCAAAGAGTATTCCAAATATAGCATAAATTTGCTTGCTTGATCTCGGGAGAGTAATGCCTACATATTCTCCCTTTTTTATTCCATTTTCCTTTAAATATCCCGCTATATTTAAGGATTTTTCATATAAGTCCATATAGGATATTTCTTCTTTAGTTTCTGAATCTATAATTGCAATTTTTTCTGGATTTTCTTTTACATTTTTTAAAAATCCATCATATAATCTCTCATCAGGAAAGTTTAATGGAAGAATTGATTGAAGCTCTTTTTCTCTTGCTAGTTTTTGATTTTCTGATAGCACATCAAATTTGCTTTCCCAATTTTCTTTTTCTGCTAGTCTTAAAAGTTGTTTTTCTAAAGAATTTAACATATCATCTAACATTTTTTCAGGGAAAAGTTCATCTACACTATCCCAGCATAATACTAAATCTCCATCTTTTATATATGATTGGAAATCTAACCATACTCCCGGAGTTTGTGATACCATATATGTAATTTTGCCCAAAGCTTTCCTTGAAATTTCAGTTTCTAGTGGATAGTCTATGTTGCACGCAAAAACTACAGGTGCTACATTAAGGCTTGTACCCTGTGATTTTGATATATCCCTTTGAACTTGTACTCCACTATAAGATGAATGACTAACATTGTCTATAAAGGTTTTGCTTACTCTATTCAAAGTTTCTAGGAAAGAAGCATCATTTTTTCTTTCATGCTCTACTAATAAGATATTTGTAAAGTCTGCCACCATATCTTTCAAGTTTTCGTTTGAAAGATCTCTATTAAATAATGGTAAGTTTATAAAAAACTTATCTTGGTTAGTCCATCTTTCTAGAATTAAAGCATGCGCAGTTAATAAAACCATTGATGGTGTAGATTTATAGCTTGCTGCAAGCTCTTTTATTTTGCTCCATTTATCTTTTTCAATAACTCGTTTCCTTCTAGTAAATCTCGTTTCTTTAATTTGTTCAGGAGCTTTCTTTAATGGTAAATTAGGTCTTTCTATCTCAAATGAGTCTATTTTTTCTTTCCAAAACTGTTGGTCTTTTTTATAGATTTCAGAGTCTACTTCAAGATTGTTTATATAGTCTTTAAAGGTATAATTGTTTAGATTGTCTAATTCTTTTCCTAAATACGATTCTCCTAATTCTTTCAAAAGAATACTCATACTCATGACATCGGCAACAAGTAAATCTAAATCAAAGAAAATTTTATTTCTATTCTGTGATAGATTTGCAAGTTTTAATCCTGCGACTTCTCCCATTTTTACTCTGAGTTTTCTATGAGATAAATTTTCTCGTATTTCATCTAGTCTAATTTTGGTATCTTCTTCATCTAAATTAGATAAATCAAAAACTTCAATTTCTTCGCCAAAAGGTTTATCTAATATTTCTTGTTTTCCATCCTCTGTGAACCTTGCTCTAAGCATTGGATGTCTATATTGAAGTTTATTCCATGCATCATTCAATCTTTTACAATCTATTTCTTTTCCATCTATTTCAATATAGGCGTGGCAACCTACTCCTCCTTGTATTTGATTATCATGACCACCTACAAGATAAGCATACTGAATATCAGTTAATTCAAACAGTTTGTTTCCTATGACTTTTTTATTAGAATTATTTGGATTATTTAATTTACGAGCATTTTTTATTGCAACTTCCCATTCAGCAAAACATGGCTTTTCCATTAATTTAGAAAACGATACATTAATATTGTGCCTTCTTAATTTACTTATTATTCCCATAACATTTACTGAAGTTATTCCCAACTCTATTAAATTATCATGATTTTTTATATCATCTTTATTTATATAACTTTTAACTTGAATTTTAATTTCATTTAATAAATCGTATAAATCAGGCATTCTTTCTTCTCCTCTCAAATATTCTAATTTCCATAATTCTCTATTAGCCTTTTTCTATCTATTTTTCCCGTAGCAGTTAGCGGCCAATTATCAATTATCTTCATACAATCTGGAATCTTAAATTCTGCTATACCAGTTTCTTTAAGTGTTTGAATGATTTCAGAGAACATCAAATTTTTGTCTTTTTCTAGTATACATACGCAAATTTTTTCTCCTAATATTTCATCAGGAACTCCGACTACTTGAACTTCTGATATCTTTTTATTCTTTAGCAATAGGTTTTCTAATTCAGAAGGAATAATTTTTTCTCCGCCTTTAATTATCATTTCTTTAACCCTACCAGCTATTTGATAGTTTTCGTTTGATAACTTTCTAGCTCTATCTCCAGTTCTAAAGTATAATTCTTTGTCTAATATAGAGTTATTAACATCATTCATTCCACCGTAATACTCATACATTGTATACGGCCCCCTTATTAATAATTCACCATAATCACCAGTATTTACTTCTTCTCCAAACTCATCTACTATTTTTACACTATCACCAATAGATACAGGTTTGCCCTGAGTATTAAGCCTGGTGTCCATGTTATCATCAAATCTCGTACACATAACTAGTCCTTCAGTCATTCCATATAATTGTGAAATAATACACCCAAAACTCTTTTCGATTTCAAATGCTTTGTTATATTCTAAAACTGATCCACCTACTTGTATAATTTTTAAAGATGAAATATTAATTTTTTCGAACTCTAAAAAATCCATACATAAACTTGCTAAAGCTGGAACTAAAGCCATTGTACTAATATTATGCTCTTCTATATTGTAAATTATTTCGTCAGGACTTGGTGTCATAGATATTACACACTTAGCTCCATGATAAAATACTCCTATTATCCCTGGATAAGATAAAACAAATTTATGAGATAGAGATAATGCCATCAAGTATATTGTAGCATCTGAATAATTTAGGGCACTTCCTATTGCTATAGCCGAACAAATTAATTCGCAATGTTTCATTGGTATCATTTTAGGACTTCCCGTTGTTCCACTCGATAGCATGAGTAGAGCCATCTCTTTATAATCAATATCTATATACTGAGATGAATAATCTTTATCATTGAGTTTGTAAAAATTTTTATATCCTTGATTATCTCCAAGAATATAAACTTCAAAATCTATATTTAATTCTTCTCTTACTTCTCTTATCATATCAACATATGAAAAGCCAAGATATTTATCCTTAGCTATATATGCTTTTGCCCCTGATTTTTCTAATATTCCCTTTATTTCATTTTTCCTATGAGCTGGAAGTGATAATACTGGAATCACACCAATCTTAAACATGGCAAAAAGGATAATAACAAATTCGTGACAATTAGGAAGTTGAAGAACGATTCTATCCCCCTTTTTAAATCCAGCTTTCAATAAACCATTGGCATAATGGCAAGCTTTTCTATTTAATTCTTGATATGAAAGTTCAACGACTCCATCTACTAAGGCAATCTTATCCCTATATTTTTTAGCACAATCTTCAATAAATTCTCCTAAAGTCATATGCGGCCATACTTGTTCATCATAAAATTTTTCCAATTTTTCTTTTAATTCAATGTTCATTAATTCTCCTCCAAGCATATTGCGCCGACATATTTGTCGTCATGGTTCAATGACTTTAATCTGCTTATTGTATTCCTTTTACTATCATTAATTTTTATAAATTCATTTTCAAAAGAAATTATTTCAATCTCTTTTAAATTTCTTATAAGACCAATACCATCACATTTAAGATAGGCTTCTTTTGCAGTCCAATATCTATGGAAACTTATTATATTGTTATCTATATTTATAATTTCATCTCTAGTAAAACAGTTTTCTAATATATCTTTAAACTCAAATTTAAAATTTATTTTTTCAACATCTATTCCTACTTCTCTTTTAGAAAAAGCTAACAAGACTAATCCTTCAGTGTGTGAGATGTTAAACTTTAATCCTATAGTGTTTTCTAGGTAAGGCTTATTGTTTTTATCTCGTTTGACTATTAAATCATTAATTCCTTTTTCTAGTAAACCTTTTAGGGATAAATTAAGTATTGCCCTTGATACTAGATAATTAATTTTTGCTATTTCTGATTTATAATCCTTTGATTTTATTATCTCCTCTTCAGTTAAATAAGAAAGTAATTTTTCTTCTAATAATTTGTCTGTATAAGCCTTAATTAGTATTAAATCATTATTAGATAATTTAGCTTTTAAATTTTCTAAAGTAAGAAAATCTTTAGTATTTCTTATCTCATATTCTTCAATTTTCATTTACTTTTATAAACTCTTTTATCTCTTTAATGACACTTTCAGGAGATGTATTGACAAACATATGCTTGCCATCGATATATCTATAAGTGAATTCTTTTGTGGTATAATCTTGCCATTTTATAAGTTCATCTAAAGTCATTTCTTGATCTTTATCTCCCATAAGACCTAGTATAGGTGATTCTAATTTCTCAAATTTTGTGTCTTGATAGTCTTCATCTATTACAAAATCTGCCCTAAGTGTTGGCAAGAAAATAGAAATTAAATCCTTATTGTCTAAAATTTCTTTTGGTGTTCCTTCATATCTTCTTAAGCCTTCTATAAATCCGTCATCGTCAAGATGATAAATTGGATGAGGTTCTTTATATAATGGAGCACGCCCTCCTGATATAATTATTCCTCTTGGATTTATGTAATCCGAATTTTTAATTCTTAATGCTAATTCATAGACTATTTTTGTTCCCATACTGTGTCCAAATAAATGATAAGGTTTTCTAAAATCAAAATTTTCTTTCATGTCTTCAAATAAACTATCCACTAAGATGTTAATGTCACTTATAGCCTTTTCAGAAAACCTGTTTTCTCTTCCTGGATACTGGGCAACAAATAATTTTATATCTTCAAACTCATCTTTCCATTTTCTAAAGGCAGACACTCCACCACCTGCAAATGGAAATATAAAAAGATTTGCTATTATATTATTTTCATTAATTTCTTTATTTAGTATTTCAAAGTTTTTTGACATAAATTCACCTTTTTATTTGTTTTCTGTTAGTATCGGCTAACTCAAAATTATTATATACTATTTGATAGCTTTTATCAATAGCTTTAAGATGCTTTTGAAAAAATAATTTTAAAGATAAAAATAGCATAGATATCTCATTATGCGAGCCATCTATGCTATTTACTATAAATTGGAATCGAAATGTTTTTTTAATTTTTCAAAAGTTTCATCAGAAATAACATGCTCTATAAGACAAGCTTCATTTTCAGCTTTTTCTGCATCTATTCCAAGTCTTATAAATACATCCGTCAAATATTTATGCCTTGTATACATTTTTTTGCAAAATGTTTTTGACTCCTCTGTTAAACGAATTATTTTATCTTCACCATAAATAATCAGCCCTTTATTTTCAAGTTTTTTTAACATTCTTGTAACAGTAGGTCTTTTATACTCTAAGTAATTAGCAAGATCCATGTTTCTTACTTCATCTTTTCCCAAAGATAAAATATATATAGCTTCTAAATAATTTTCCTCTGCAAATTCTCTGTGTAGAATGGATTACCCCTCCCTTAAAAATAAAAATAATTACATCCAAATTTAGTAAATACGAAATTAAAGAACTTAAAAAATGATTTCCTTAATTTTTATACTATCTCATTATACTTATAAAAATCCCTATTTAAAAGTAATTTTTAGAATATTCCTCTAGATTTGTCATATATTGTTTATTAACTTCAATATATGCGGTAACTTAATAAAATTTAATAAACACTTAACGCTTATAACTCTAATAGACCAAGCACATAAAACAATCCATTTCATCCCTAATATCTATAATTTTATCATAGATGATTAGGTTCATTTTTAAGAACTATGCTTAAAGCTGTTCTTATACTATTAGTATATGAGCAAGCACAGTAAGTGCATATGCACTTACTAAAAATGAAATAAGAATACTACGATCATATCGCTTATTTTTTCCATTTTACTTGTTGGGGAATATCCCCAAACCCCTAAATTTATAATAATTAAATTCAGCAACAAACGCTTATAATAGCTTCAACGTAAACTTGAATATTGTCTCAAAAAATGATAAAATATAAGCAATAAAAATTAAATCAGGAGATTTCCAGACGAAATATATAGAATAAATTAAACCTGTAAGTCAAGTAATCCTACTTGAATTTACAGGTTTTTCTTTTTTATTTCTATTAATAAATTTATTAGGTAGACGAACTTCAATGAGGTTTACTACGAGCTCTATATATACAATTATTATCCCATAAGAAAGAGGGATTGAGAACAAAATGTAGTATTTTATTACTACAACTATAATATACGAGGAGGTTAAATTATGACAAGTAGATTTAGGAATAACGGAATCTATTTAATGTTATCTGATGAGGAGTTAGAATTGCTAAATGAAAAATATAAAGCATCTAAGTGTAAAACTCTTAGACAATTTATTATGAAATGTATTTTAGAAAAAGATATTTATGTATTAGATATGGATGTCTTTCGTGAAATGTCAACAAATATAAGTCGTACTTCAAATAATATAAATCAAATTGCTAAAAGGATAAATACTACATCAATTATATATAAAGATGATGTAGAAGATTTAAAAAGCTTATTAGAAAATCAAGCGAAAGATATTTTCTCTATGCGTAAAAAAATATACTCTCTTACTAATTCTAATAGCATAAATACTGAGAAAAAATAATGGCAATTACTAAAATTCATCCTATAAAATCCACTTTAAAAATAGCACTTGATTATATTATGAATAGTGATAAAACAGATGGAAAAATTCTAATTTCCTCCCTAAACTGTAACCCTATAACTGCTCATTTAGAATTTGAACAAACAAAAATAGAATGTAATTCTAAAGCAAAAGTTTTGGCAAGACATTTAATTCAATCTTTTTTCCCCGGAGAAACTACTGCTGAAGAGGCTCATCAAATAGGAATAGAACTATGCGAAAAAATCTTAAAAGGAAAGTATGAATATGTTCTTACTACCCATATAGATAAGGGACATATTCACAACCATATACTATTTAATAATGTTTCTTTTGAGACTGGTAAAGCATATCAAAGTAACAAAAAAACTTATCACCAAATTAGAAATTATAGTGATAATTTATGTAGAAAGTATAAGCTATCAGTTATAGATGAAGATTATGTAAAATTTAAGGAAAAGTATAAAACCAATGGTAAATCCTACAAAGAATATATTGAATTTAAGAAAGGAAAATCCTGGAAACATAAACTTCAAATCGCTATTGATCATACTATTAATAAAGCAAATAGCTATGAGAATTTCTTAAAGCTTATGGAAGAATATGGCTATGAAATTAAACTTGGAAAATATCTTTCTTTCAGACATAAAAAACAAGGAGAAAAAGGGCGATTCATTCGTGCGAGGGAAAATACTCTTGGAAAAGATTATACAAAAGAGAAAATAAAAGAGAGAATTGAAAATAAGGTAAATGAAAATTACAAAAATAACAAAATTTGTTATGATAAAAAATCTTATAAGAAATTTGATAATATAATAGACATAGAAAGTAATGAAAAGGTTAAATCTTCTAAAGGTTATGAAATATGGGCTAGAAAACATAATATGAATACTATGGCGAAGACCTTAAATCAGCTTAGAAAATACGGTCTATCATCTAGTATGGATTTGGAAACTAAACTCCAAGAAGAGGCTGTTAATAGGCAAGAAATCCTAAATAAGATTAAAGATGTTGAAAAAGTTATGAGCGAAATTTACGCAGCTATTGAAGATATTAACACTATAAAAATGAATAAGGTTATCTATAAAACCTATAAAGAAAATCCAAATGATAAAGATTTTTATAGTGAATATAAGCCTCAAATTATCGCATATGAAAAAGCAATAAATGCTTTAGAAAAGTGTCAATATAAAAATCCAAGTATAAAAGAGTTGTCAAAATTATATGATGAATACAAAAATAAAAAAGATATTCTTATGGATGACTACGCCAACGAGAATATCTTGATAAATGAATTGACTCAATTAAGAAAGAATACTGATAAGTATATTTATAATGAATTATATAAGTAAGGATCTGGTGTATCAGTTCTCCGGTAGGGTAGTGTGAAAAGTTTTGTGTATCAGCCCTCCTGATAGGATGTGGCTGATATTTTTCAATATGACCAATCATTTTCCCTTAAAGACAACCAATAAAAAAATACAGGAGGCAGACTAAAACCTGCCCCCTATAATCTTTTACCTTTCTATGCTATTATGCTTTTTCTTCTTTTCATCCACTTTCATATTCCCTTTAGTCTTAAATTCCTTTAATTTCCCTATTGTTGATGCTTTTGCTTTAGTATGCTCTTTAGCTTTTAATAACTTTGCAGAGTATACTTTTAGACTTGTGTATTCCTTATTATCCTTTCCCATACTTTTCTTTTCTTTTCCAAATAGGTGTACAAAATCTCCTTTTTTCAAATTTTTTACTTGATTGATTTTGTCATTATAGGCGTAGCAGCTGATGAATTTTGCATTTCCTTCCTTGTCATTTTCAGCAATAGAAAAGGAGGCTACTTTAAAGTCCCTCCCATCTTTTGATTTTAAATCTTTAATTTCTATATCAGTTGCTATATTTCCATCTATATTTAATGTATCCTTTTCTTTATTATCTATATCTTTCATTTCTCTATCTCCTTGTTCTTGATTAGCTTCTAAATTTTCTTTTAACTCTTCTTCGTCTATATATTCAATAAACTTTTCATCAATAAGACCCATAACTGAATCGTTCATATAATTATCATAGGCATTATTAAGAACATTATCATTTTCTACTCCTGTTTCAAGAGATATAATACCTTTTACAAATTCTTTATGATTATATTCTGCTAAAAAATCTATTGTATTTTTCATGCTTTCAAAATTTGTATTTTCCATATTTGCTATTGTTTTTATATCACTTGCGTATCTAACAGAATCCCATTCATACTTTCCACTTTCTTTGTTAAACTCTACTCCTGTGGCTAAAATAAATTGCTTTCCGTCAAATAAGGTAGCTTGATTATCTTTCACATCCAATACCATAGTGTCCCCAAATTCAGTTTCAATTACATTTCCCTTTTTTATATTCATTTTTATTCCTCCATTTCTATTTTTATCTTTCTTATCTGTTAAATCTTTTATTTCTTCTTCCTTTCCATCACTAATAATAAATTGTTTTATTTCTTCAACTTTTGGATCATCGATTGTAGTCTGAATAAATTCAACTAATTTATCTTCTGAAGTGGCAAAATTTTTAATTCCATATTCAACTATATTGTTAATTATTCTCTGAGTAGCACCATCAAAAGAAAAATTTTCTCGAATAAATTCATTAAATCTATCTCTATCAAATTCCATATTCTTTGTCCTCTAATAATCTCATTTAAAGTTTTATCTGCCACATGGTTCACTATTATTTATTTCTTTTATATTATTATTTACTGCTAAATTCCCCTTATATTCCTTTAATTTATCCATAATAGATGTTTTTTCTTTCCTTTCAAAATCTCCTATTTCCTGCACTTTACTATCTCTAAAGTCAGCATCATTTCTATCTATTATTCCATCTAAATCCATATCTTTAGATAATGGATCATAGAAGTTTCCATCATCATCTATTTCAAGTCCCATTACTTCTCTCAGTTTTTCTTCATTTACTGATACAAGCTCACTAAAATTCCAAAAGCCAATAGATGTCTTTATCTGTACTAGCTCTTTTAAATCACTTGCATCTAAGGGATCATAGGTGTATTGAAAGCTGTCAATTAGGTTCTTATCTACATAGGTGTTCATCTTGTAATTTATTAAATCTAAACTTACTTGTATTTCATGTTTTTCATCTGGTGTAGTTGTATAAGCTATTCCTATATCTGTTAAGTCAGGAAATATAGTATCAAAGTCCTCTAACCTGTTTTCTTCATCATATTCTCTGTTAAGGAAGTCTATCAATTCTTCCTTTACTTCTTCTAGTAATGGATTATCTTGGCTTATATCTTCACTTTTTCCCATATCTAGTAAATTATTTACTTCTGCAAGTCTTAGTGTCTTATCCTTTAAAAGTTCAGCTTGTGGAAATGTCTTTTGTATTTCAATTTTGGCTGTTTGAAATTGCTCTTCTGTATCTTTTAGTTTTGAAATTGTATTTTCTAATCTTTCTGGTAATTTATCTAATACATTATCCATTCTTGTTATATTACCTATTTCATCTGTTCCAAACTCTCCTCTATATTCTCCCTTACCTTTTAATATAAAGTTATATTTATTGAAAAAAGAATCATATTTTATGGATAAATCAAAATTTCTATATTCACCTATTTTTTCTCCATCTTTATCCATTTCCCTATATATTTTAACTCCCTTAATTTTGTTCAACAAAAACTCTCCAGCTATTTTCTTATCTATATACTTCTTTCCGTCAATAATTAGAGAGGTAAATTTATTATCTTCTTTTAAATTTTTATCTACTTCTCTATAAGGCTCAACATTTTTAATATCTTCCTTTAAGTTCTCTATCCTTTCTTTTAATCTTTCTATTTCCTTTGGATAAAATTTAACTACTTTATCTTCCAGCTTGTAAAGATTTGATTTAAAATTGGACTCTAGCATTTTAAGTTTAGAAACTTCAACATCAAGGTCCATCTTCTCCTTTATTAATGGATTTCCTGTTGCAAGAGCTTTGATTTCGGCATAGTTTAATGTGGCTTCGTCTACATCTTCTGCAACTCTTACAGGAGTCTTTGACGTCATAATTTGGGAAATATATTTTTGTTTATTCTCTAAGGTTTGGAATAGATAGGCATCAAAAGTATTTTCTGTTACATATCTAAATATATGGACTTCCTTATTCTCATTTCCCTGCCTCACAATCCTGCCTGCCCTTTGAGAAAGATCAGCAGGTCTCCATGGTATATCAAGATCGTGAATTGCAATTAGTTTGTCTTGGGCATTAGTACCTGCTCCCATTTTCTGTGTTGAACCAAGCAAGACTCTTATTTCTCCCTTTCTTACCTTATCAAAGATAGCGTCTTTTTCCATATTGTTTTTTGCCTTATGAATAAATTCTATTTCATTTTCAGGTACTCCCATATCTATAAGTTTTGTTTTAATATCATCATAGATATTAAAATCATTACTTGGTGTAGACATATCACAAAATATTAATTGAGCAGATTTTTTATCTTTATATTTATCCCAAATGCTAAATACATTTTTTATACAGGTATTCACCTTACTATTAGGATCATCAGAAAGTAAAGGATTGATTAACCTTTGGTCAAGTGCCATTTTCTTTCCGTCATTTGTAATCAAAAGCATATTATCAACACTTGCATCTACCTGCTTATCACGAACCTTATCTGCTCTCTCGGAAAAAGTTTCAAGAATTTCTTTTTGTTCTTCGGTAGGCTTTGTTTTTATAGTTTCATAATGGGCAATTGGTGTAGGAAGATTTAAAACATCAGCTGTTTTAATATCCATAAATCCTTTTACAGTATTCATAAGTTCAGGAAGATTATAAAATTTTGCAAATCTGGTTTTGCTCCTATAACCATTACCCTCAGGATTTAATTCTATTGCCGTTATTGTTTCTCCAAAAGTAGACGCCCAAGAATCGAAATGTTGCAATTTCATCTTTTTTAATTCATCATACTGTAAATATCTCTGCATGGTATAAAGTTCAGCCATACTGTTGCTTACTGGTGTACCTGTGGCAAATACTAATCCTTTATTATTAGTTATTTCATCCATATAGCGGCATTTCATAAGCATATCTGATGATTTTTGTGAATCTGTAGAAGTAATTCCTGCTACATTCCTCATTTTAGAAAATAGATAGAGGTTTTTGTATGCGTGGGCTTCATCTACAAATAACTTATCTACTCCCAGTTCCTCAAAGGTTACAACGTCATCTTTCTTATAATCAGCATTTAGTTTTTCTAACTTTGTCTCTAATTTTTTCTTTGTTTTTTCTAATTGCTTTACAGTAAATCTTTGATCCCTTTCTCTCTTATATTCATCTATATAGTCAATGATTTCATCAATTTGACCTTGCAATTCATATTCTTGTCTTTCTTTTGATATAGGAATTTTTTCAAATTGACTGTGCCCTATAATAACAGCATCAAAACTTCCTGTAGCAATACGACTACAAAATCTTTTTCTTCTATCTGGTGTAAAATCTTTTTCTGTAGCACATAATACATTAGCTCCTGGATAAAGTTCATTAAATTCTCTTCCAAATTGCTCTACAATGTGGTTAGGAACAACAAACATTGACTTATTACTCATACCAAGTCTTTTTGACTCCATGGCTATACCTATCATTTCAAAGGTTTTTCCTGCTCCTACTTCATGGGCAAGTAAAGTATTTCCACCAAACAAACCTCTTGCTATGGCATCTTTTTGATGTGCTCTTAATTCTATTTCAGGATTCATTCCTTCAAAAGTAAGATTAGATCCATCATATTCCCTTTGTCTTATGGAATTGAATCTTTCGTTATAATCTTCTACTAATCTATTTCTTCTTTCCACATCATCAAATATCCAGCTTTTAAATTCTTCTTTTATCATCTCTTGCTTACTTCTTGCAAGCATTGTTTCTTTTTGATTAAGCACAGATTTTTTCTTTCCATCACTGTCTTCTACTTGGTCAAATACCTTAGTATCTCTTAAATTTAAAGTATCTTCTATCAATTTGTAGGCATTTACCCTATTTGTACCATAGGTAAAAGAAGCAAGGTCATTGTCCCTATCAGAGCTTTTTCCTTCAACTCTATATTCTCCTGTAAAGTCAGAATACTTAATATCTATATTCCACCTTGATGAAACTGGTGTTTTCAACAAATCAAACATAAATTTTTTGTAATCTTGTTCCGGTATCCATGTTGCACCCATTCTAACTGTAATCTCACTTGCATCTAGTGCTTTAGGCATTACTTCCACTAGCTTTGCTTTTTGAAAATGTAACTCTTCTAATTCTTTTTTTAAGAGTTTACTATCCTCTAGATTTTCTTCCTTTCCTAACTCTTTTTCGATGTTTTTAATATAAGAGTCTACAACTTCAATTTTATCTCTTATATTTCCTGACAAGTATTCATCAGCACTTACGTAAGGTCTTGAAAAATCTCCTAGCTCATTAGCAGACTTAAATGGATTTATATCATTAGGTTCAAAGGAATCTAAATTTAAAAATATTTCTCCCTTTAATTCTTCTATTAATTTATCTCTTGTTTTTCCTGTCAATTCTTCCATATAATCAAAATTTATTTTACCTTTTTGACTAATAGAGAGTACCAGAGCATCTATTGCCCTATCTGTATGATCTATTATTACAGCTTTTTTTATAGTTCTCTTGTTAAAGATGTCAGATTTTCCTATAAAGTTGCCTTCTTTATCTAATTTTTCCAAAGTTGAAATTAAAGAAAAATTGGCATCTTCTCTAAATAACTTTTTATTGGTTTTTGAATTTAGTCTTCCATGTTTGCTATTGAAATCATCGTAGAATTTATTTAGATTTTCTTGTTCTTTTTTTATCTCTTCATCTGAATAGTCTTCTCTTTGATAGGTTATAACTTTCCTTAGACTTTCATTTAATCTTAAATATTTTTTTACCTTATCTTTATCCTTTTGGTTTAAGGATATTCTTTGCATAATTGAATTTTCTCTAAAATATATTTCATCATCCACTAAAGCAAAAGAATAGTTTTTAACACTATCATCAGCTGGTATTGTTTCTTCTCCTAAATCATCATTTATTTGAGCTTCTTCATACCTACCTTGGATATTTTTAATGGCTTTTTTTAGTCCTTCTTCTAAAGAAATATCTTTATTTTCAATACATGCAAGGCTTGTCCCAAATCTTGACGGTATTTCTTCCATAGTCCCTATTACCATCTGAGGATTATCTACAAAGTATTTATTATATATTAGTCCTTTTGCATCTTTGTCTAGCTTTATCCAGTCTTCATCTATCTTTAATAGCCTATTTCTCTTTTTTAAAAAGATTATATCTGAAGTTACTTCTGTTCCAGCTACCCCTTTAAATGTAGTATTTGGCAGTCTTATTGCTCCTAAAAACTCTGCTCTTTCCGATATATATCTTCTAACATCTTCACTTTTTTTATCCATTGTTCCTGAAGATGTTATAAAGGCAATGATGCCGCCATCTCTAACCTTATCTAAAGTTTTAGCAAAAAAATAATCGTGAATTAGAAAGTTATTTCTTTCGTACTCACGATCTGCTACTTTAAATTCTCCAAAAGGAATATTTCCTATGGCCACATCAAATAGGTTATTAGAAAAAGAAGTTTCTTCAAAGCCTTTTATTTGGATATTGGCATTAGGGTAAAGTTCTTTGGCAATTTGTCCACTAATGCTATCTAATTCAACTCCATAAAAGTTTGACTCTTTCATTTCTTCAGGTAGATTTCCTATAAATCTCCCTGTCCCAGTACTTGGTTCTAATATATTTCCTATTTCAAATCCAAGATTAGAAAGACTTTCATAGATAGCGTCTATAACTACTTTCGGCGTATAAAAAGCTGTTAAGGTTGATTCTCTTGCCCTATTATATTCTTCCCCAGTTAGATTTTCTTTTAAAAAGTTTCTTGCATCAAGCCATTGACCTTCCTTTTCTTCATCAAATACATCAGAAAGTCCTCCCCAGCCGATATATTTTGCCAAAATTTCCTGTTCATCTTTTCTTGCACTTCTATTTTCTTTTTCTAAAGCCTTTAAGACATTTATAGCTTCAATGTTGTTTTTTAATCTCTGTGAAGGTGGTAGGATTTCTTCTTCATTAATAATTTTATAGTTTTCTAAAGAAACTTCAGAAACACCTTCTATATTCTCTCTATCAGTCCTTATTAAATCATTATTTTCTTTCCATTCCTTATATTCTTCTAACTTCTTATCAATAGTTTCTTTTCTATGAGTGGTTAATTTCAATGAATTACCATCTCCGTCAATTTTGTCAATTCCTTTGAGGTAAGAAAAAGGTAGAGTAAATTCCCTATGATTTTTTGGATTAGATGAACTATATACTAAAAATTCTTCCTTTTCATTATCAACACTTACTATAAACTGATCAGCAACAAGAGAAGATTTATTATTTATTACATCAAGGCTTTTATATAAGAGCCTTGAATTGTCTTTTTTAACTTTTTCTTCGTTATTATTGTCAATATCTTCAAAGCTAATTTGTTCTACTAATTCCTCTTTATCGATAGATTGTTTTTTACTTAATTTATCTTTTTCACTAGATTTATATTCTTCTAAATCTTCCTTTCTTACAAAGATATTAGAAACAGGTCTTTCTCTACTATATATTACTTCAGTAATACCACTCTTATCTATTGTACTTAAAGCTAATCTACCCATTCCAGCTTCATTAAATTCATTTTCTTTAATTAAATATTCCTTATTTCTAAATTGAACTGGTAATCCTAAAAGACTATAATCTTCTATTTCTAACGGAATTAATTCCTCTTTTTTTATAACTTCCAAATCAAGATCTTTGTAGTCATTAAAAAGAATTATTTCACTTCCGGTAATAAAACCATTCATTAGTCCTGTGCTATCTTCTAGTTCTATAGTTTTAGGACTTGTAGTATCGTTAATGGCAGTTATAGTGTATTCTTTTCCTTTGTATCTAACATTCATACCTTCTTTAAATGGATTTTCTTCTTGCCTTGTTCTATCATTTTCAATTTGCTGATTTAAATATCCATTTAAAAGCACTTCTCTATGTTTATCATCAAGTAAATAAGGTAAGTTACTTAATATGTCCTTATAACTTTTATATTTTATAGCTTGATTAGAATTTAAAATATACCCATTGTATCGTAAATTTTGTTTAAGAGATTTTCCCTTAACATCTAAGATTAGCTCTACCTTATACCCTTCTTTTCCATCTATAATATTTTCTGGTTTTTTTAATAATCCATCTTCTATTTTCTTTGACAGTAGTAAGTATTCTTCATCTTGAGGATCAAAATAGTATTCTCTTTTTTCTTTGATATCCTTATCTATTAACATGGAAAGAACTTGTTTCTTATCTCTTATTTCTTCAATTTTGGATTTTTCTTCTTGCGATAAATTTATATTAAAAGTGATTTTATTTTCTTCATTTATATGTGCTAAATTTTGATATGCTCCATTGATTTCAAGATTTTTATTAAAAACATATATATCATTATAATAATCTGGAAATTGCTGATTAAAGCTTTGAACATCTATATCATAGCCTTCCTCAAATTTTGTAACTTTATCATCAGTAATTTCAAATAAACCTTCCCTTTCCAATTCTAATACATCATTTAAATTTGTAAGATTTGCTTCTTTCATTTTGGCAGTAATTTTATCAAACAAACTGTCTATTTTTTTGCTATCTTCAAAAGATTTCCCTTTATATAAAGTATAGATCTTTCCTTGTGAGTTTTCCTTTCTTGGATAAACTCTAATTCCTGTTTCTTCTAATTCTATATCCTTTGTTTTATATTTATCTACTAAAGCATAATAAAATCCTACTTTTACTGCTATTTTATCTTCTACAATCTCTTTTGTTAATTTTTCTTCTACTTCATTTCTTAATACTTCTAAAGCTTTTAAATCGCTTTCTTTAAAGGAATGTGAGAATAGTTTTAAGTCCTTATCAAAATAGGCATCATATGAATAATATATTATTTGATTATGGTTATTATCATATCCACTGGAAATATCTTTTATTTTTAAATATTTATTATCCTCTGTTCTAACTATATCTCCCACTTTTATAGAGAGTATCTCCTTATCATCTTCTATATTGTTTTCATGTGAATTATTTAAATATTCTCTATATCTATTTTCTATTCTAATAGCTAATTCTTTAACCTTATCTATTGCCTTCATATCATCCGGAAGATTTCCCTGTTTATCGGCAACTTCTCTCATGATTTTTACATATTCTCTTTGGAATACAGAGTTAAAACTTGCTAAGGTATTATTTCCTAAGTTTTCTCTTGCCTTTATAATTTCATTTTCTAAAACTTTATCCTTAACTAATACATCAAAAATTCTATCTTCAATTTGATTTATTGAAATTATTTTTTCATCTATCTTATTTCCTTCTATAGTTTGATTAAGTTCTATCTGACTTTTTCCTATTTGTTCATAAAGAAATTCAAAGTCTCTTTGGTTGATCTCATTTCCATCACCTATGTCTATCTTATAGTGATCAACTATTTTCCCATCTACTATATGGTTAAAATAGAATTTGGAATACCCCTCCCACTTATCAGTCATCTGCCCATATTCATCTTCTCCTAAGGTCTTATTATGAAGTCTTATCTTTTCATCTATTTCCCTTATTTCATCTAATAGTTCTTTAGTCAGCCTTTGTCCTGCATAATCTTTTTCTATTAGACTTGAACCCTCATTAAACTCAATTATCCAATAATCATCTTTTCTATGGCTATCTAAATCAAAACCTATATTCTCTTTATTTTTATTAGGATAAAATTCCTTAAATTCTTCAAAACCATTTACTATATCATCATCTATAACTTCTTTGTTAGAATTAACTACAATATTTGGAATATCATCATATCGACTTTGACTTTCTAAAAGGTAATATTCTCTTCCTTCTATTTCTTCCTTTTCTTTAATATAAAAAGTGTCATGTATTCCCTCAAGAATAATTCCATCGTCTAACTGGTCTAATGGTATATCTAATTGTTTTTCAAAGGCTATGGAATATATTTCTTCTTTTAAAAAGTTTGGCATAAATTCATCATAAATGATAAGTTTTCCATCATCACCTATACTTGCTACAGACTGTCCTTGATAATAATATATAGAACTATTATTTGTTCTTTCTATATATACATCATTATCAGTTGGAGGCAAATCATCTTGATAATTTATATACTCCTGGCTTTCTTTTTCTGTTTTATTTATTTCCTGATCTGTTTTTTTCTTCCTATTTTCTTCAAAACTTTCTTCATCTATATATCTATTCTTTTTAATAAGGTCATTAATTCTTCTTGCAACATTAGACCAAGATAGTAGTATTTCTTTTGCATTACCTTTATTATATTTTATTCCCTTCGCATCGTGCCACTCACCACTTTCTCTTGCAGCAGATAGTGCATGAGAACTTCCACCTACGCCATATTCATTTTTCAAGAAATCTGCTTGTTCTTTTAAATCATGCTTTTCAGTAAAAAATTCATATATTCTTTTCTTTCCATCAGAAAACCCGCTTCCTCTTTTTAGGCTTTCATCTATTTCATCTTGTGTTATAAAACTCTGAATAGGTGCAATATCCTTTAAATTTGACCTATATAATTTTCTTTCTATTTCTAAATCATTGATATCATTATAGATTTTAGATAATTTATAATGATGAAATCTTAAAATATCAGGATTAATCTTATATTCTTCTAAAAATACCTCGTATTCTTTTCTGAGTTTATTTATAAAATTTTTATCTTCAAGTTTTTTCCCGAGATTTTCTTTTTCATCTGGGAAGCCTCTTCCTTTTATATCATTAAGAATCGCTAAATATCTATCCTTAGTTTCATCAGTAAGATCTCTCTTTAAATACAATAATTTTTCTGCTATTTTTTCTCTTTCATATGTCGCACTTTCTACAATCTCAACATTGCTAGCAAATTCTCCTCTATCTAATAAATTATTAATATTATTAGCTAAATCTTTCCAAGAAACTATTTGCCCTTCTCTATATCTTGCCTCATCTCCATCTTTAAAAATTGCTCCTTCCTTTCCAAACCATGCAGATATCTTTCTTCCTTCAATTTCAAGACCATTGGCTCCCCTATATATTTCTTTCAAAAAGTTTGCCTGTTCTTCTAAAGATTTACCCTTAGAAAATTCTGCTATTACTGCTAATCTTCCATCTTCATGATTTCCTCCATGTATTAAAAATGTATCTATTTCTCTTTGACTTATTGGATTTGAGAAGGATATTTGCTCTCCATGATTTTTAGCAGAAAAAAAGGAAGTAGACTCTACTTCCTCATTTTTTAGATTAGGATTATCTCCCTTTCCCCTATTTCTTGTAGGGTCATATCCATGTTCTTCTTCAATCTCAGATATTTCAGATAGTCCTCTTCTTTCAGTTCTTCTGTCAGACCCCAAGTTTCCATCATTTTGACTTCTTCCCTCGTGATAAAGTCCTCTATCTCTTTTTCCTTTGATAGAAGATGATCCATCAATGTCCCTTGCAAATACATTATCTGATAATCCTCTTCTTTGTTCTCCTTGAGAAAGTTCAATCTCATCCTTCCCCATCTGTTGAGTTTCTTTAAATCTATTTCCTTGGGAATTGCCATATTGGGTATTAGGACTTCCATGCCTTCCTCCAATTCTTCCATCTTGTATGTCCCTCCCTGTCTCTCGAAGGAATTCTCCTTGACGATTGGTGTGTAAATCCCCTCCTCCATGAGGTATTCCTTGCCTGCCAATGTTAATTTCTCTTTCATCTTCCAAGCCTCCTTTAAAATTTATTTCACCGTTTATATCAGAACTTAATTTATTATAACGCTCCTTAAGCTCTTTTGTCTGCTCCAAATCTTTTCTTTCTTGAATTTTCTCTAAAATTTCTAATCTTTTTATTTCACTTCCCAAATCAAGTAAGATATTTTTACTTATATTAGCACTTATACTTAATACTTTGTCTATGTCCGAACTTGATATTTTAGACAGTAAAGATAAGTTTTCTTCTTTTAGCTGATATGAGACCTCCATTCTCTCGCTTATAGAAATTTTTACGGATTCTTTTAACAAATTAAAAAGGTCTACCTTTTGAATGCTTTTTAAACTTTCATCAGATAGACTTTCTAAAATTTTATTGAATTTTCCTCTAACATTACTTTCTACTAAGGCAGCAATTTTATCTTCTTGGCTTAATAGAAGCTTACTATCTTTTTCTTTAAACTTATCTATCATTTCATCTAGTAAGTTTAAATGCTTTTTGCTATCATATTTCCATAACTTTACCTCAGAAATATTATGATTAATACTTACTGTTTGCCTTATGTCGAAGATATATTTTATCCTTCCACTATCTATATCTAAAAGTGGTATTCCTTTTTCGCCTCTTTTAACGCTTCTACCTATACTTTTCCAATAATCAAATTCTGCACAGGCTGTTGCTTTTGGATCCATATTGTATATAGATATTTGATGTATATATGGATACTTATAGTTATTGCCTGATACCTTTAAATATTCCTCATATTTTTTTATATCTTTCTTAAATTCTTCTTTTGCAAGATAGATTGTTCTACTTAAATCTACTATATCATATCTTGGCATTTTATCCCTCCTCATTATAGTGATAAAAATGAACTAAATTTTTATATATTTATTTATTAAACTTTATTTCTTTCTATTTTTTAAATTTCTGTAAGCAAAAGATAACTTTAAAATGTCATTTACGCTATCTTTTTATTGCAATAAAAAAACGATTGGAATTTTTTACTTTTCTAATCGCTTTAACTGCCTTTATTCTATTGCTTCCAATCCAACATTGCTTTTTCTAACTTTGAAAAATTGCAATTTGCTCTTCTTATAATTCCTGTTTTCTTTTGATTTTTGTATATTTTTTCTACCTTTATCAAGACCTTTGTTTTTATTTTTAAACAAAAAGCGTATTCTTTTTGAAATAAGTCTTTATATCTAATATCCTCAAGTTCGTTAAAATCAATTCTTTCATAACAATCAGTCGGTACAGGAATCATTTTCTTAATATCCAATATAGATAATATGTGCATTTTTTTCTATCAGAATAATATTTGTAGATATCTCCATCTATAGTAATACTATTATCGATCACTTCATAAATCAAAAAATGCTCATCAGAAACATTCTTCCATTTTTTATGTTTTTCCTTTGCAGAAGAAATTGGAATAAAATAATTATAATTTTCTATACCAACAATAATTCCAACAAATGGTTTTATACTGTTTCTATACGATGGGTTGTAATAAACTTCTGAATCTACTTTATTTAGATATTCAAGGTAATCAGAGTTTACAGTATAAAATCCATATTTTATAACTTCTACCATTATTTTCTCCTAAAAAAACAGAGAGGTTTAATCCTCTCTGCTTGCTTTAATGCTTCACCTTTGGGATATAGGTAGTGAGACACCTTCTTTAATGCTCCACCTTTAACGGTAGTGGGACACCATCTTTATCTGATAAGAGTATAACATATATTCATAGTAATATCAAATAAGTAAATTTCCTAATGCCTACTCTTTTATCACTTATATTATACCCTATTTCTTTCATAAATCACTCCTTTCTTCATTCCTATAACCGTATTCAATTTTTTATAATCAATTTACTTATAATATTTACCTATAGTATTTTTTATTTCTTCTTCAATTTCTTTTAAAAAATTCTCTTTATTTTCCTTACCCTTTGCTATATCACTTAATCTCATTTCCCATTTTGCTGTTGTCTTTGGAGATTTAAACTCATCTATAACTATAGTAACTAGGTTTAATCCCTTCCTAGTTGATATTAGGTTTTTCTTTTCTCTTTTTATATAACCTTTGTATATCAAATTTTCTATTATTCCCGCTCTTGTAGCAGGAGTACCAAGTCCTTTTCTTTCAATTTCAACATCCTTAACTAATTCATCATTTCCAGCTATTTCCATTGCTTTTAAGAGTGTGTCTTCAGTGAAGTGTTTAGGTGGATTTGTATACTTCTCTTTTATATCTTTATTTTCAATATATAAAAAATCTCCTATTTTTACATCAGGAAGTTGTATATCTTCTTTCTTCTTTGATGTATATTCTTCTAAATATTTTGTAAACCCTTCTTCTGCAATTATTTTATAAGTGTTTATAAATTCAAACCCGTCAAATTCAGCCACTATCTTTGTTGTATTTTCTACAAGTGGATATCCAAAACTTGCATAGAGTTTATTTGTTATAAGTCTATATACTTTGGCTTCGCTTTCCGGGAGATTTGAAATATCCTTATTTAATGAACTTATCGTTGGAATTATTGCATGATGATCTGTAACTTTTTCAGAATTAAAAACTACCTTAATTCTTTCTGTGTCAAAATCATTTTTTCCTATAATATTATTTACAGTGCTTTCTATCATGTCTACTGTCAAATATCTTGAATCTGTTCGTGGATAGGTAATATACTTCTTTTCATACAGGCTTTGGGCATAATCTAGGGTTTGTTTTGCACTGTATCCAAAATACTTATTACATTCTCTTTGAAGTGTTGTTAGGTCAAAGGGCAGATTAGGCTTTGTAATCTTTTCTTTTTTAATTACATCGGTTATTTCAATTTTTTCTCCGATTAAATTTTTAAGCTGCTCTGCCACTATCTTGTCATCAATTCTATCTGTCGAAAGTGTAAATCCATTCATGGAAATCTCCACTGTATAATATTTTTCTTTTTTAAAACTATTTATCTCATCATCTCTATTCACAATCATTGATAAAGTTGGTGTTTGTACTCTGCCTACACTATAATTTTCATTATATAGACAGGAGTAAAGTCTACTTATGTTCATTCCAACAAGCCAATCAGCTATGGCACGAGCCTTAGCTGAATCAAAAAGATTATCATAATTACTTCCATCTTTTAAGTTGCTAAATCCTTCTTTTATGGAAGAGTCTTCCATTGAGGAAATCCAAAGACGTTTCATTTTCTTCTTACAATTTGCCATCATATATACAAGTCTAAAGATAGCTTCTCCTTCTCTACCAGCATCACAAGCATTAATAATGGTGTCAACTTCATTACTATTCATTAGTCTTTTAAGAATATTAAACTGTTTTTTAGTTGTCTTCGTTACCTCATACTTGTATTCTTTTGGGATAATAGGTAAATCTTCAATTCTCCACTTCTTATATCTTTCATCATACACATCAGGATTTGCCATTTGTACTAAATGCCCAACACACCATGAAACAATGTATCCATTCCCCTCATAATATCCATTATTTCTATTTTTTGCTCCTATAACTTTTGCTATTGATGCTGCAACACTTGGTTTTTCTGCGATTACTAATTTCATTTTTCCTCCTTTAATTTTTTAATAAAAAAATGAGAGATTAAATTTTCAATCCCTCATCTTTTTATAGCTCTACCGATTTTTTATTTTTTCTATAATATTTATTCCATTATCTATTACATCTTCAAACTTTATGTCTCTAGCATAAAGATTTTTCTTCGAATAAGAATTCCATCTGTCTAAAAAAGCTTGATCTGTTTTTAACATTCTCATTAAACTGATGATTTTATCTATATCAAATTCCGTTTTTCTATAATCAAAGGTTCTAATACATGCTTCTTTTAATACCTTGGTATCAATTTCTTTATCTTTTAATTTATAAATTATATAAAGATCATAGTAATCCTTACTTCTACTATTTAAAAACCCCCTAGAGTATATTGTTTGAATTTTTTCTGCCACAATTGTTTCAATAGGATAGGCTTTAATTAAAATATCTTCTTGCCCAAAAGCACTTATATATTTATAATCTATGGGATGTGGTGTGATAACATCACCTGTTGCAATATCAAGAGGTACAATTTGTCTTATATTCTCCATCCTACAAAGTATACTTACACGAAACCCTCCATACTGGTCATCTTCCTTGATTGTACTTATTCCATGTACTTTATAGGATATATCATCTAAATGACTTGCTTCTAGTAATTCTTGTATTATTTTTAATACATTTTCTTCTGATAAATGCATATTTCTTAAAAGAAGATCTATATCTACTGTACTTCTTGAATCTATGCCTACTACATTAGATAAAAGAAAACCTCCTTTAAAAATAAATTTTTCATGATACTTACTCTGTGCTAATTTTTTTAATATGCTTTCCAAAAAATAATATAACATTACTGAATTAAATGGGAGTCCTGATTCTTTGCTTATATTATGACAAATGGCGGTTAACTTTGCTTTATTCATATACCACCTCCATAACTTCCCTTACTTTATCTTCTATTCCCATTTTTCTTGCTATTTCATATAGAGAATGTATATCCTTATCCTTATATTTAAAATAGTAACGAATGAGTTTTACATAAACTTCAGTATCCATTTTTTCTTTGTTGGAAATAAAATCACAAAGTATTCTTTCGTAGGAGTAAACATTCACAATGTTTCCAAACATTGTCTTTTTCTGTATAATTCCTAGATTATAAATAGATTTCTTTACATAATTGATATTAAGTGTATCTTGTTTCTCATTAAATTTATATCCATTGTATACTGTAACATCTATTCTCCATGGAATTTTGTCCGTTACCCCAAGTAGAAACAAAGCTGTCTCATAGGAAAATATCGCCTTTTTATACTGATATTGGAAAAAATAGTACTCATCGTAATCACCATCTTCAATAATATATATTCCTTTTTGAACTCTAAACAATTTTCCTTCTTTTGCTAGTCTACTTAAATATACTGTAGGTATGTTATTTTCTCTGCAATAAGCAGATGTTATAATGCCACCTGATTTTTTTAGATGTATTTCAATTTGCTTTCTATAATTCATTATATTCATCCCCTTGTTGTGTTTACACTTATATTATATATTTTTATAAGTGCATTTGCAACAAGGCTTTGAATTTCTATCCCAATTTGTTTCAAAAATTATCAAGAAATTTCATATCATCAAATTCTTAATTATACAATCAATCATTTCAACTTAGCTTCCCTTATATATTAAGTTTGCGCTGTCGTTTTGTTCATCGTTTTTTATTAAAGTTCCAGAATTCTAATTGTACTTTTCTATCGTATGTTTATAAATTTATACGATAATTGAGTTTATTGTTGTACTTAATCTACTGTTTAAATCATTGAGAAGATTAAAATTCATCTTCATCTGGAATAATTTCTGTATCTTCCTTATCTTCAAGATCATAATCCTCCCCTTCAGATTCATAATCATCTTCTAATTCATTATAATCTTGCTCCTCTTCAAAACTTGCCTCTTCATTTTTTTTATAGATTTTGAAGTAATATCCTGCACCCATTACACCAACAATAATTAAACCCATAAATAAATAAAGTCCTATCCCTGATTTCTTTTCTTCTTTCTCCTCTTTCTTCGGTTTTTCCTCCACCGGTTCTTCTTTTTTCACTACTTCTTCTTTTGGCTTTACTTCACTTTCTCCTTCAATCATATTTAGTAGATCTTGTTCTCCAACTTCTGTTAGTAATTGTACATTTTCTTGATTTTCCGAATGATCTACAATGAGGTGCATAGTTTTTCCACTCTTTGTTTGAAAGGTTAAAAATTGTCTAACATCTATTGGATTTTCCTTTTTTTCATCTCTTGATGTTTGATCTTCTACTTTCGGTGTAATATCCTGTCCATTTTTATCTACATTTTCTATTACTGTTCCTCTTGCCTTATTTTCTTTTGTAGCTAATGGATTAATTGCTTTAGTATTGCTACCTTTAACAAGTTTAGATGGCTTTTCTTTTTTATCTACTTGCTCATTTTTTATGTTATTTTCTTGTATTTTCGGCACTTCCTGATAAGGAATTTTTTGACTCTCATTGGATGGTTCATATATATCTTCATCAAATAAGCTTTCTAATTCTTTACTTTTTTCTGGCAAATAAATATCATTTGACTGATTTTTTATTTCATTATCATTGCTCTTAGCTATGGATATGCTTGGCATACTTAATAGTAAAAGGAGTAGCACTAAGGCTACCCCTAATCTTTTTTTCTTCATAGTTATCTCCTTTTCTTACTTTATATTCTTAAAGACATAAACTGCCTTTCTGCTATTATCCCATTCTATACTTTGATCTTTTTCATCTCTTATATCCCCACAGCTTGAATTAAAAGCTTTAGCTATATTGGAAATAGATGCGTGAATTCTTCCATTTATAATTACAGGTTTAGTGTCAGAATGATAAATGTTTCCTTGACTATCTTTCATAACACCAGTATCTATATTTAATCTTAGAGTTTTTTTAGGTAAGGCTGTATTTTCTTTATTTGAAAAGATAGCCTCTCTCTTACTATCATCATATTCTACATTAAACCCAAGAGTATAGGCTGCATATCTAACAGGTAGCATAATGCGATTATCCTTAATATATGCTTTTACATCCATATACACAGTAGTTTTCTTTCCATCTTTTATAATGTTATAAAAGTTTTTGTCTACTTGAAAAACTGCAAATTCTTTTTCATCTTTAACTTGTTTTTTGTCCTGTTGTTCCTCTTGCTTTTTCATCTTGTTAGGATCAAATTGATTTAGGATGTTCTTATCATCAGCTTTCAAAATTTCGTCCCACTTCTTATCTTGAGATTTCTTATCTTCTTTCTTCTCTTTGTTTTCTTTTTGAAGTTTTAGAAGTTCATCTAATTTCTTAGATAGGTCTTGGTTTAGATTTTTTTCTTTTTCATCTTTATTTTGTTTTTCAAGTTCTTCTTTAGCTTTTTTATTTGCTTCCTCGATTAACTTCTTTTCTTCTTCAATTTTCTTATCTAAATCTTCTTTTAGCTTTTTAATTTCTTCTTCAGAAGCTTTTTGCTTTTCTTCTAATCCTTTAATCTTATCTTCTAATTCTTTTTTTGTATTTTCAGAAGATTCTTTTAAGCTATCAATAGCCTTTTGAAGCTCTTCAATTTTCTTGCAGCATTCTGACTTAGAATTTTCTGTTTCTTTCTTTTTAGACTCTAATTCTTTTATCTTATTATCTTTTTCATCAAGAGCTTTTTCTAAGTCCTTAATTTTATTATCTTTATCCTCAATTTCTTTAGTTTTCTTTGCAAGTTCTTCTTCTAAAGACTCGAGCTTTTCTTGCATTTCTTTGATTTTATTTTCGTTTTTATCGGTCTTTTCTTTCTCAGCTTCTAACTCCCATTTTGTAGATGAATAATCTTCTTTTAGTTTTGCATTTTCATCTTGTAACCTTTTTAATTCATCTTTAAGCTGAGTAATTTCTGCTATTAGTTCATCATTATTAGAATTTTTAAGATCCTCAATTTCTTTTTCCAATTGATCAATCTTATTATCTTTATCTCTAATCTCTTCTTCTAGCTTAGCTTTTTCTTGTTTTAGTTTCTCTCCATTATCTTTGCAAGATTCTAACTTTTCCTTTAATTCATCTATCTTTGATTGGTCTTCTTGTTTCTTTTCATTTAATTCTTTAATTTGATTTTCTAAGTCCTTAATGTTTTTTGTTAAATCATCAATCTTATTGTCCTTTTCATCAATATCTTGTCCTGTCAAATCTGTTTGAGTATCAATGGAATATTTATTTGGATTGTATATAGTCATCTTTCCTTGATACATATCATTGTTATAATCAAATTCAAGTTCTATACTATCTACATTCTTATCAAAGACAAACTCTCCATTTTCATACCTCAATCCATTAGGAATAGATTTGAATCCTTGATTTCCGTTGAAACCAAAATGATTTTCGTAAAATGGATTTTGTTTTGGTCTATATTCAACTTCTTGATTATGGAATACTCCCTTACTGTTAATATTTGGATTGCCTAAAACTTTTATAGTGTGCAATTTATTTCTTGAAAAAGCATACTGTTCAATTGTCTTCACAGACTTCGGTATAGTTATTTCTTGGAGGTTATTTCTTTCAAAAGCATTATGTTCAATATTTACCAAAGTATTAGGTAAAGTCACTTCTCTAAGTCCACAATTGAAAAATGCTAAACCACCAAGATAAGTTAGACTATTTGATAGTTTTACCTCGTCTATACTTGCATCGTAAAAGGCAGCATAACCTAAATGCTTAACAGAATCAGGAATAATTACTTTATCCCAATGTTTGCCACGTCCAAATTCTCTTTTATATCTAAGTTCATCGTTTGAATGACTTAAAGAATAATTTCCATTTATAGATTTCGTTCCTTCAGGAAATACTAGAACATTTGTCTTTTCTTTCTTTTCTAAGCCTTTATCACTAAAGGCAATTATATTTCCCTCAGAGGAATACATAAAATCATCTTCCGTCCACTCTACCTTATAATCTGTACTTGCATATACAGGACTTACAGCCACTATATTCACTAGACTTACAAGTAGCATTATCACAGCTAAAATTCCACTGGTTATTTTTTTCATAAATTTTCCTCACTTTCATTTGTATCTTTTCTTTTAAGTTCTTGTCTTTCTCTATTTTCTTCTTCCTTATTTTTTCTAACAATAAATAAAAATTCATCAAGAGATATTTTTCGACTTCGAAATTCCTTGATGACCTCTAAATTTTCTATTTCTTCTTGTTCCTCTACTAATAACTGAAGTTCTATTTCAATTTCTTCTTTTTTCTTTCTTAAATTCTTCTGTTTTTCTATGTTTCTGATTAATTTTTTATTCATAGATTTTTACTCCTTCCCCTTATTTTGGTCTACCAAAGGAATAAAAGTGATTTTTCCAATACCTTGAGTTTATACTGGTATATTGGATAGGATCTCCTGCATGGAGCATCATTCCATTTCCGGCATATATCCCTACGTGAGAAATTGGCGTACCCGAATTATATGTGCCTTTAAAGAAAATAATATCCCCAGGTTTTGCCTCGCTTGGAGATATTGGATTACAATAGTTTTTATAAATAAGCCAAGCTGTAGTTCTTGGCATTCTCTTTACACCAGACTTTGTAAATGACCAACATACAAAACCTGAACAGTCAAAGTTAGATGGTCCACTTGCTCCAAACACATATCTTTTGCCTATATGTTTTTCTGCTTCATTAAATAAGGCTTTGGCAGTAGCTGAATCAAAAGCAAGACCAGGATTTCCAAAGTTTGGATTGTCTATAATCTCTCCCAAGTTCCCATAGCTTGATCCAAAATATCCACTCATATTTCCCTGACTATCAAGTAATGCTAAATAATGAGCCATATTTGTTTCATAGTTTGCAAATTCTTCTCTTGCTATTTCATCAATACTTTTCTTTTTTATAGTTAATGTTAGAATTCTATAGGTATATGGATTTCCTTCACTGTCATATTTTGTAATAGACTTTGAAGTATATTTTTTCTCATACATTTGATTAAATAGTTTTTTTAATTCCTTTTGTATCTCTTCAGCTGACTTAATCTCTCCATATCTTGCTGTTAAATAGCTAAAAAGCTCGTGTAGATCATGACCAACAGAATCTCCTTTTATATGATATTCATCATAATTTGGATAATTTTCTTTAATACTATCTATTTCATCTTGTAATGAATATTCATAACTTGTAAATTCATTATTAATATCCATTAAAACTTCTTCTTTTGATAGATAGCTTGTAGCTATAACATTACTTGTTAATCCTGAAGTAAGACTGCCAACATTGCTAATTCCTTGAAATAGCATAAAAAAAAGTCCTAAAATACAAAGGGCAATTAAAATTTGCTTATATCCTTTGTTTTTTAAAACTTCCAATGTTTTCTTTCCAATATTAGCGAAAGATTTCTTTATTCTATTTACTAAACCTTCCCCGTGTTTCTTCCTAAAATCTCTCTGAAACTTCTTTTTCATAAAAAATCGATTCAATTTATTAGAGTTTTGATAAGCTTTAGTCTTCTTCAATTCTTCAAAATTTCTTTGAAAGAGGAGTTTACTTTCTTTCTTATAAATTTTCCCTTCTAAAGATTTTATTTTTCTTTGAGTTTTTAAAGGTTTTTTTCTTCTAAAATGGCTAATTTCTCTACCTACAACTTCGGTAGTTCTACTAAGCTTATAAGCAGCGTTAACGCCTGCATTATCATCTTTCCCACTATATAGATAGTTTGCCGTCATAGCACTCGCAAAAGTAATAGGTTTTTCTAAACCCGCTTTTTTTGACTTTTTCTTATCCTTAATTAACTCTTTTTCCTTTTTATTCTTTTTCTCATATAGTTTTGATATTTTATCTTCCTTTTTATAAAACTTATCTTTTTCACTTTTGTTATCTTTTTTAGAATGGAATTTAGTTTTATTTTTTGTATCTACCTTATTTTTTTCAGATACATTTTTAGAATCCTGTACTTCTTTTTTTGTCCTGGTGTATTCTTTCTTTGGATCAAAGTTGCTTTTCTTTATAGTATTATCAAAAGCGTCTTTTATTTGTCTTTTCTTTACCTTGTTTTTATTAGAAATTCCACTATGATTTAAATCAAGTTCATCTACTTCAAGATTCTCATTTTTTATTACGTTTTTTTCCTGTTTGAAGATTTCTTTTTTCGTGCCTATTTTTTCTTGATTCTTTTTATTTATATTATATTTATCTTTATTTTTTTCAGATTCACTTTTAAATCCTTCAGATAGGCTATCCTGTCTAAATTTCCCACTAGAAACCCTACCCATTAGCATATTTTTTTCTTCTAAATTTCTAACTTTGCCTTTGAAATATTTGCTATTTTGTTTTTTATTAGTATTCAGGTCTTGAATTATTTTTTTATCTTCTTCATTTGCCTTATATGATAGACCTTTTCTTCTAAACTTCCCATTTAAAGATTTTAATTCTACTTTTTCCCCTTTATCCTTAAACTGCCTTTGAGATTGATAAAGTTTTTTTAAGGTATTTTTTTGAAAGCTTTCTTTCCCTTTCTTACCAAGAATAGAATAACCATCCCAATTTTTTCTTTGCACATCAGAAGATGGTAAATACTTATAGTCATCTCTTGTATCCCTATAGGATACATTGCTATCACTAAAGTTCATGTCATAGTGATCTATGACACCATCATTATCTGAGTCCTGTGATAATGGATCATATGTTGAACTTACCTCTCTATTAAAATTCTTATCTTCTTTTCTAAATCTCCTTATTTTTTTCTCTGGCACATCATTAAAACTTTCACTCTCAACGTTTTTCTTCCATTTTAAATTACTATTCCCCTTGTAATTTTTTTGGGGAGAAGTGCTACTTTTTAAATTAGAGCTAGTTGAATTTGGTCTATCATTAAAATCTTCTTTAAAGTTACTTAGCCTGTATTCTGTTTCTTGCCCGTAATATTCACCATATCTACTTTCCTCATTTTCTTCCATTTTTCTATGCTGCTGTTGCGAATATTCTGGCTGATATTCATTATGATAGAAAGTTTCTGAAAATTTTTCCTCATGGTTTTTTCTTTGTCTTCTTCCTCTATTTGACTTATCTTTTTCGTTGAGTAAATCCTGACTATTTTCTTGCAAATGAGATGAATAATACTTAGAGTTTTCATCATTATTGTCTATGTTATTCCTGCTTTTTACTTTATTAATTTCTTTTTTTGAAAAATCTGATGTTCTCTCTGTACTACTGAATTTTTCATTGCTTTCTTCTTTCTTTTCTGATATAAGTTTGGTCTTTGGTACATCTCTTGGGTTTACTTTCCCTTTCTTTTTCATATATACCTCCTATTTCATATTTTTCTCTATCCTTTCTTTAGCTATTTGACAGTAGTCTTTGTTTATGTCAATTCCAATATATTCTCTGTCCATCCTAATAGCTACCATTCCAACAGTTCCTGAACCCATAAAGGGATCAAGAATCAAGCCTTTTTTAGGACATCCTGCTTTTATACAAAGTTCTACCAGTTTTGGTGGAAATACCGCATAGTGTTTTCCTTTAAATGCACTGGTGTTAATAGTCCAAATATCTCTATTGTTTCTAAACTCAGGGACATTATCTCCTATATATTCTCCATACTCTCTTGCTTCATTTATGCTCTGTATTTTAGCTCCTGTACCTTCTTGTAAATACTTATTGTTTTTTCCTCTTGCCCTCATATATCTTTTCTTGCTTATTTCTTTTATTGGTTCTTTCATAGCGTCAAAGTTATAGAAATACTTTCTTGCTTTTGATAGTAGGAAGATATGTTCATAAGACCTTGATGGTCTATCTCTACAAGACTCAGGCATGGCATTTTCCTTATGCCAAATAATATCGCTTCGCAAATACCAACCGTCCTCTCTTAATTTTAAAGCTAGTTGCCAAGGTATCCCCATTAAGTCTTTTGCCTTGTAGCCACTGAGTTTTTCTGTAATAGACTCTTTTTGACCACTTCTTCCTTCTATGTTTTTAGGATCTTTATATTCTTTTTTGCTTCTTGTCCCTGCATAAGAATCTCCAATAACTACCCAAAGTGTTCCTTCTTTTTTTAATACTCTTTTTACTTCTCTAAAGACTTCAATTAATTTATTTAAATATTCCTCCGGACTTTCTTCTCTTCCAATTTGTCCTTCTGATTTATAATCTCTAAGTCCATAATATGGAGGAGATGTAATACAGCAATCAAATGTTTTATCTGGAAATTCCTTTAGAGCAGAAATTGCATCTAAATTAATAATATAATTAGTTTTTAACTTCTCTATGTCTATCAATTTCTATCCCTTCCTTTAATTCTTCTGGTTTAGTTGTCATTAACTTATACAATTTTGTATCTTTAGGAAAGCTATCTACAAAAGGTACTATTGTGTTTCCATAAAATAGTAATCCCTCTCCCTCATTGGAATTTGTGACGTAGGATAACTGATAAAGAGATATATTTAACTTGTTAGCTAAAATTTCCCTATCACCACTAGCTTGATTAAGCATTAAGATAAAATCAGTGTTATCAAATATATTTTCTATTTCAGGACTGGCTAAAAGGTCCTTTACATTTTGTGTTAATCCTGTTGGAATCCCTCCCCATTTTCTAAATCTCTTCCAAATTTCTATGGAATATGAGGCTGTTTGTTCTTCTCTTAAAAGCAAATGGAATTCGTCACAGTAATATCTGGTTTCCTTCTTATTTCTATTAATAGTTACTCTATTCCACACTTGATCTTGAACAATTAACATACCTATTTTTCTAAGTTGCTTTCCTAATTCCTTAATGTCATAACAAAGAATTCTATTTCCTGTATCTACATTAGTCCTATGGTTAAATACATTGAGGCTGCCTTTGACATAAATTTCCATTTCTACCGCTAATTTTTTCCCTACATTTTCTTCTTGTTTTAAAAGTAAATTATATAAATCTTCTAAAATTGGCATATTTTCAGGAATGGGATTGTCGAAGTAATCCTTATATAATATCGGAAGACATCTATCAATTACTGAAGTTTCTTCTGCACTTAATCCTTCCTTTCCTACTACAAGTTCAAACAGTGAAAGAATAAAGTCAGACTTTAAAGATAAGGGATTGTCTTCATCGGCATAGTCTACATTTATATCCAACGGGTTTATATAATCCTTACTTGTTGGCGATATTTTTATAACTTCTCCACCTAGTGCCTTAGTTAAATTTCCATACTCCCCTTCCGGATCACATATAATGATGTCATCTTGTGTGATTAAAAAAGCATTGGTAATTTCTCTTTTAGCCGAAAAAGATTTACCACTACCAGGCGTTCCAAGTATTAAACCGTTTGGATTCTTTAAAAGCTTTCTATCTGTCATAATGATGTTACGACTTAAAGCATTTAAGCCGTAGTATAAGCTCTCTCCTTCTAAGCACAACTCTTCTGTTGTAAAAGGAATAAAGACTGCTGTAGAGCTAGTTGTAAGTCCTCTTTTTATTTCGATTTCATTTTTTCCAAGTGGTAGGGAGGAAATTAGTCCTTGTTCCTGTCTATAGTTAAGATTTTTCAATACACAATTATGCCTACCTGCTATTGAATTTAGTTGAAAGATTATATTACTCAATTTCTTTCTACTTTTTTCCATATTTGTAAACAAAATAGTTATGACAAACATTCTCTCATTATGATTTTGAAGTTCTACCAATAGTTTCTTAGCATCATTACCATAGGTAATTAAATCGCTTGGAAGAATATCAATATCATATCCTGATCTTATAGCCTTCTTATTTTCTTCAATTTTCATTTTATCCAAGTCCGTTATTTTTCTTTTAATCATCTTTATAGCTTCTGTTTGATCAATGGAATTTATATGAAATGTTACAATCATATTTTCTTCAACTCCTAAAAATTCTGATAATAATCTATCTGATAATTCAGGTGCTAGAATTTGCAGAAAGTTTACTTCTCCAAAGTATTCTCCAATTTTAAATTGATTATTAGATGAAAAGTTAAATGATGCTGGTACTATATAATCCTTAGTAGATAGTCCACTATATTTTAGGTCTTCAAAGGAAAAAACAAAATTCTTATTCGGATTTAAGATATCGTGAATAACCTTTAACCTTTCATATCCACTTAATACATAAGCTTTTACTCCCATCTGCTTAAAGTTATTTAATATATCCATTTCCATTCTTTCAAGTCTTGTAGTTGCCTCTTTTAAATCTTGTGCTTGTAAGCTAAAGGTGATATACATATATTTAGTAAGTCCATTATTTCCTTTTTGACTCTGATTTTTTAGCATTTCCCTGTACTCTTTTCGTATTTCATTATATGAATCGTTTCTATCCGGAACATTGATGTTTTTTTCTACTTCTTCATTTTTTCCTATGCGATTAATATATGAAAGTTCTATATCAACACTTGGATCAAAATAGTTTAAAAAACTTGAAAATTCATTAAATATACTTTCCTTATCTTCTTCTGTTGAAAGCTGGTAGTTAATATCTAAAAAACGTATCATTTTATTAAATTTGTTCTTCTCAACTTGGCAAATTCCATTTCTCAACATTCTTAAATAAGGGATTGTTTCCTGAACGCTCTTTTTCTTCTTCCCACCAAAAAAGGAAAGCTTCTTTTTGGGCTTTCCTTTTTCTTTAGAAATATTTGCTTTTTTCATCTTTTTTTGACTTATACTAATGCTTTTTAAATCTTCTTTTTGTTTTTTTAAATTTCTTTTTTCTTGATTTAATTTTTTCTGTTGTTTTTTCTGTATTTGATTCATTTACTCCTTTCCTTTCTTTGTTTCTTTATATCATAAATACATTCTGTCTTGTATATCCTTATACTTGTCTGTCTTTTCTTATCTATAATATACTTTAAATATTTTTCAAAATAGATCCCGTCCTTTTCATAAAGAGTTGCAAATATTATAGGAAAAGACACACCTATCATAATTAACATAGATAGGTCATTAGGCAGCACTTTTTTTACCATTAAATATACTGGAAAGCCTATTAGACCTGCAATTGTAAAGCCAATTAATTGTCTTTTTGTTAGATTTAGAGCTACCTTTGTTTTTACTTTTGTTAAGTCCTTTGGGACATTTACATAAGCCATTATTCTAAACCCTCTAAGTAAAAGCCATATATGTCTTCTCTGTTCAGATCTTCTAATGATTTTCCCATATTCACTGCTATTTCTAAGACTTTTTCATTCGTTTCTTCTCTATTATCTAAAACTTCCGATGTTTTTCTTATAATCATTCTATTTTGTATTTCTCTTGTAATATATCCCCCTATTAAAAGTATTGGGAGTCCTATTGTTCCAAGTGTTTTAAAATTAATTTTTTTGTCCTTTTTTCTTCTAATTTTCATCATCTTCTCCTTTTTTATTAATGAGCATTTAAAATTGATTTTGCAATACTTCCTGATTTCATCATAGTTATACCAAGTATTAAGGTGTATCCTAGTAATTCAAAAATACTTTTGTGTATGTCTGATATATTTAAAGTCTTAACAAGTACGGCATAAATTCCTACGCATATAAGTAGGAATAAACCTTGCAAGCCAAGTGCGAAGAGCCCTCTTATATAGTTTGTTCCAATACTTCCCCATTCTTTATTGCCCATTGTGGCAAAAGGTATGGCGCAAACTGAAGTATAAATATATATTTCTATCATCCTGCCGTATAGAATAACTGTAATTAGTATTGATATCCCTTGAATTATCATCTTTACAATTGATGTCTCTAGTACTATAGTCATTAATTTTCCTATTGACTCTCCTTTTAGGCTATCTACCATATTAGCTATATCACCTGGAGAAACTTTTGCACTAGCATTTGCCACACCTGCTGCCTTTCCTATTAAATTCTGTGCCACATCAAATACTGCCATAGAAAAGTCAAAAGCATGAGATACAAGCCATACTGCTATCCACATTTTTATCATATATTTAAAAAAATCAAAGGTATCTGTGTCGGTTGATATTTGTCAACAAAGTTTTTCAAATATTTACAAATAAAAAAAGAGGTAACCACCATTTTTAGTAGTTACCTCTAATCTCATCTATATTTTACTTGTCGTAGTTTATAAGCCTTATTGTTTCTTTTTTTACATCTAACTTTACAATATCATATCCTGCATTATAAATAGAATTTCCCATAGGTCTATCTTCACTTGCATACCAATAGCTTGGATAGGTTCTTGCTGATTTGCAAAGTTTTCTGCCTATAAGTTCTTCCACCTTTGAAAAATCAAGCTCTATTTCTCTGTCTTGCCCTTTCAGATATTCTGTTATCGGTGAAAATCTGCTGTCTTTGTGAATATACTTTTTATCTTCTTTTTCCTCTATATAGGTATCTTCCTTTATTTCATCATCCTTTTCTATTTCAAACTTACCGATAAAGTTAAAGTAAATATCTATCCTTTGAGTAAACTTATATCTTTTAAGTTTCTCCTTTTGATATATCACAATTTTATCTATCAATTGATTTATCATTGAGGTTGTGAGTATGGAAAAATCAGTAAAGTTCTTAATGGTCTTAATAAACTGCTCTGTATTATCACTAACAGATTGTAGCTTTCCTGTTACTTCCTCAAGCTCAAATATTTCACTATTTAAGATCTTTTGTTCATCAGTATACTGGATAGCTATCTTATTAAAGGTTTCATCGTTTATTCTGCCACTTGCATTATCCTCATACAATTTTACAAATAACCTATCTATTACAGCTAATCTATTCTTATCAGCGTTTAATTTCTTTATATTTTCCTTTTGACTTTTCTCTCTTTCTTCAAGTCTTGCAGATATAACGATATTTTTAAATTCTTCCTCATTATCCTCAATGTATTTACTAATATCTTTTAATGCTTCTAAAATAAGCTCTCTAACAACTTCTGTACGAATGTAATGTGCAGAGCATTCATTTCTATGTTTCTGATAGGTTGAGCATATATAATTATCATACCTGACATCTTCTTTGTAATGTCCTGTACCCTTTCTATTTATCCCTCTTGAATTATATAGTTTTTCTCCACAATCTCCACAAAACAGCTTGCCTGTTAGTGGATTTACCGTTCCCTCTCTCGACTGCCTTCTTGTCGTTTTCAAAAGGGAATTGGCAATTTCCCATGTTTCTTTGTCAATAATCGCTTCATGAGTATTTTCAAAAATAGCCCAATTTTCTTTTTTATTGGTGTACCTTCTCTTATCCTTAAAGCTTGGCTTGATGGTCTTAAAGTTTACAGTATGACCTAAGTATTCTTCACGTCTTACAATACACGAAATACTTGTTCCCCACCAACGATATGGTGTGTCAAATTCCTTATTGATACGATTCCCATAGCCATTCATAGCCATATAGTACGATGGAGAATAGACTTTCTCTTTGTATAATAAATCTGCTATCTGATAGGGTCCAAGTCCACTTACAACTAAAGAGTAAATCCTCTTTACAACTTTTGCAGCTTCTTCATCAATAATCCACTTATCCTTGTTATCAGGGTCTTTTTTATATCCATATATGGCATGGCTTCCTGTATGCTTTCCCTCAAGTCCCTTTGCCCTATATACTGCCTTAATTTTTCTACTGGTATCTACTGCATAGATTTCATTAATAATATTTTTGATTGGAATACTTATATCTGTTTCCATATCGGTAGTAAAGGTATCTACATTATCATTTATGGCAATAAATCTTACATTATACTTCGGAAAAAATTCTGTTGTATAGATCCCTACATGAAGATGATTTCTTCCAAATCTGGACAAGTCTTTTACAATTACTGTTCCTATTTCTCCATTTGCAACCCTTGTTATCATATTTTGAAATTCAGGTCTGTCAAAATTTGTTCCTGAGTAGCCGTCATCAATGAAAAATTCACACTGAAAAAAGCCACTCTGCTTGGCAAACTGGCTTAAAATCTTCTTTTGATTTGTAATGGAATTGCTTTCTCCTTGAAGTTCATCATCTCTTGATAAACGACAATAAAGAGCTGTTTTTCTGTTAGCTTGAATAGACATATTTTCCTCCTGTCTATCAAGCCTACCTACGATATTTGTATTATACTCCTTTTTCATAATTTTTTCCACCATTAATTGTCGCTATTTTTTATAACTTCCTGCTTAATGATTGATTTCATCTTATCTTTCAGCTCTTTTCCATTTTTCTTACAAAAGATATTTACAGTGTATTTTGTATTTCCAATTTCTTTTTGAATTACTTTAGTTTTTTTATTGTCTGTGTTTTCTGTTTGTATGGTATTCATAAATTCTCCTTCCTGTAAAATAAAAAAAGCGATTAGAATTTCTACTTTTTCAATCGCCTTTACTCGTCTATTAAGTTTTGTGCTTTCTTCAGCTTTTCTTTACTTTGTATTTTTCTCCTATCAAGTCCTATTACCCTAAGAGGTAAGCACATTTCTATTATCCTTGAATAAATCCTGCCAAGCATTATATCTTCCTGTTCTTTCTCTATGTCTTTGAAATTTAGGTTTGTAGTTATAATGGTCAGTCTTGCCTTTAGGTATCTTGCATTTATCACATTGTAGATTTGCTCTAAGGCGTATTCTGTATTCCTTTCTATTCCAAAATCATCAAGGATTAGTAGAGTAGGATTTGTTATTTGCTCTATATATTCATTTCTATCAAGGTTAAAGCCACCTTTTTGTAAATCATTTAGTATCTGTGCAAAGTTTATCATTTTAACAGTATAGGAATACTCTGTGATTATGGCATTTGCTATTGAACAAGCAAGATAGGTCTTACCACTTCCTACATTTCCATATAAGAGTAAACCTACATTGTCCTTTCTCATTTCTTCAAAATGCTTTACATAGTTTTTAGTTTTTTTGATGATTTCTTTGTCGGTATCTTCATCAGCATTTTCAAAGGTATAGGCTATTTGATTTTTGGATATAAAGCAGTTTTTTCTAAGTCTATCCTGTTCAATCTGCTTTTCTCTTAATTTTTCTTGCTCTGCTCTATCTCTATCACATTTACAAGCATTTCTAATTATCATTAGCTTTTTATCTAACATTGGAATAGGCTTTCCGTCTATTCTTTCATTACAAGTCTTACAATAGATATGTCCGTCTTTTTCATAGTGAGTTTCTTTGTTGTAGGTAAAATCTGTACCTTGTATTTTTGTAGTTATCATATTTTGAGTATCTTTGTTATTCATAGCTTTCATCCTCCTTGTTCTTATTTAAGTGGTGGAATGCGTTTTAAGGCTTATTTTTTATATTGGGTATACTCTGATACCTCTTTCAGCTTTAATACTCTAAAAACACCTTTCCACCTTGTTATATGATATTTATAGGCTGTCGCTGTCCTCATAGTTGGTTGAATAGGTTTTAGAACTTTTATTTTGAATATTTTTCTGTGTTAGTTTCTCTTTGTCCTGTTCATACCAATTAAGGATTGTTACATAGTGGTCTTTGTAGTCTTTTCCTGAACCTTTGATATATCTTGATAATTTTTCAATCATCGTATCGGTATGTCCTTTTAGCCTATCCTTTAGCTTTTGGTATTCCTCATCAGTTAATCGAATATTTTTATATTCTCCGTAAAGAGAAAAGGGGCTAGCCTGTTCTATGCTCCCCTTATCTATACTAACCTTATCTAATCTACCCTTACCTATACTATGCGGACAAACGGTTGACACTTGGTTTTCATTTGGTATACCAAGATTTTCAAGCCTTATATATGCTCCGTTTTCTGTTTGTGTTAAACTTTGTTTTTCCGTAATATACATAGTTTCTTTTCGTCTGTCATTTCTGATGTAGTTATTTATCTTCCAATGAGTAATGACTATAATTCCTCTCTCAAAGACAATTACAAATCCCTTTGTAATTAGGATTTTTAAGTCATCTTCATTTGCTCCTATAATTTTTATTATCTTCTTAGGATTATCCACAAATCCGTCATCATCTGCCCTCATTGATAGATGAAAATATAGGCACTGACTACTTAGTGGCATATCCAAAAATAAGTCACTATCCACTATCTTTAGTGAAAACATTCTTTTATCTGCCATTTTTTCTCCTCTCTTTTCTTCTAAAAAAGGGTGTAACAAATCGTTACCCCCTCTTAGTTTTTAAGGAAGTCGTGATTTACGACACCCTTTATAGTTAGCACGCCCCAAAACAGGGCATCCTTATAAAACTGCCATCATGAAACATGACACAGGCTATATGCGTCCCTAAAACGAGGACTCATCTTTCTATCTGCGTTCTCAAAATGGGTACGCAGCCTTATGCTCTGAAACAGTGCGTCAGCTTATTTATCTGACCGAACGATTTGTTCCATCAGCTTTTGTTTTTTATGTTGTCCTATTTTAGGATTTCATCTTTCCTTATTCCTGTAATAATCTTTTGTTTTTACTTATATTTTCGTCCTTCCTTCAAATAAAAAAGACGATAGATTTTACTTCTACCGCCCTTTGTAAGTGTATATGGCTATTTATTTAATAACTATTTGCCATTTTCATTTTTTATTTTTCTGAATCTAATTCTTTTATAGACTCTTCTATTTCTTCAATAGATGGTAAGCTGCTTTTATATTCCTGCTCAAGTAGTTTGCTAATTTCATACTTACTTATTCCTATTGGCTGTGAGATATTTTCAAGCGAATATTCAGCGACTACATTATCTTTATCTCTGCAAATTAGTATTCCTATGGTTTGATTATCACTATTTGATTTCATATTCTTATTTACAGCTGTTACATAAAAATTGAGTTGTCCTACAAATTCCGGCTTAAATTTCTCTGTCTTTAATTCTACTACAACATAGGAGTGTAGTTTAACATGATAGAAAAGTAAATCTATATAAAAATCACTTTCTCCAACCTTGATATGAACTTGCCTACCCATGTAAGAAAATCCTGTACCAAGTTCCAAAAGAAAAGAAGTTATTTGATTTACTAATGCCTCTTCCAACTCTCTTTCATCATATTTATCCCTTATTGTTAGAAAATCAAAGTTGTATGGATCTTTTATTGTTTGCTTAGCTAATTCAGATTGGACAGCCGGTAATCTATTGTCAAAATTAGTAACTGCATTCCCAACCCTTTTATATAAATCTCCATCAATCTGATGTTCCAAAACCGTCCTGCTCCACCCATTTTCAATAGTCTTATCTATATAAAACAAAGCCTCTTTGACATCTTTACACTTATACATAATCCTTTGATTATGTCCCCAAGGAATACTTTTTATCCTTCTTTCAATATCCGATAATTGGGTTACAGCTCGTAACCCAATTAGGTAATCATTATAAAAGTTATACCAATATCTTATGTGTTTTAAGTTTACGGCTGAAAATCCTCTCATGTCTGGAAATTCTTTTCTTAAATCACTACTCAATAATTTTAGAAAACTATCACCCCAAGAATATTGCTTTTGTTTTTCAACAATTTCTTTCCCCAAGTTCCAATACAAATCGAGTAACTCATAATTAACTTTTACTGCTGCTTTTAATTGACTGCGTCTAACTTTTTCCTTTAAATCTAAAAGTAATTTTTTATATTCACTATCTCCTATGATAGCTAAATCTTTTTTATCCATTCTTACAACTCCAATCGCTTTTTTATCTCAATTCTCGCACCAGCGGTACGAGTTTTAATTTTTTATCATAAACAGCTTATAGCAAATAAGCTCATTTTATCATCAAAGTTTTATTTTAATTGACATAATTATACCAAAAATAAAGGCTCTTTTCTATCTTTCAGTTTCCTTATGAATATGGTCTTTATTCTTGTAATACTTCTTTGCCCATGCTTTTTGCCTATCCTCTTTTTTAATCTGCCTTTGAAATTCTTCTAATGCCATTTTTACACTTGGTTTTTCTCCTCTTGCAATAGCTTTTTTATAGGCTATTTCTATCTCAATATTTATAACTATTCCAAAGTCTTTATTTACTTCTCCTACTACATATTTGATATGGTTTATTTGAGTAATTTCCTCTTTTATAAATTTTTGGTTAAAAGTGAGATGATTTATATCTGTCTGCAACTCTCTTTTTTCTTTCTCCCATTTCTTTGTTTCTATCTTTTCACTTCCACTTAATTTTTTTAGAATAGATTTTGCTCTAATATATTTATCAATTTCTTCTTTATGGGAATTGTAATATTCTTCTTTACTTGTTCCTGCTATTTTACTGAAGATAGAATTACCAGCTCCTTTGTATCTATCATAGACAGTTTTATGTTCTCTCATTATTTTAGCCTGTTTGATTATAGTTTCTATGTTCTTAATTTGCTTATTACAGTCGGCTATGCTTTCCTTATTTTCTTTTAGCTTTGTCAATACTTCATCTTTTTTACACTGTATATCTATGATTGTCTTTAGGTTATTGCTGCTCATATAGGATAGGGCATTAACATATTTTTTAGAGTCAAAATGTTCTTTTCTCATTCTACTGTCATAACTTAGATTTTTAGAAAGTTCCTTTTGAATTTTATAGTAGGTTTCAAGATAGGAATAAACATCAAAAAGGTCTGGAGTTAGGTTATATTCTTCTTGTTTTTCTTTAGAAAATCCTTTCAACAGTCCTTTTACCATATTTATCAAACTTAAAATCCAACTGCTTATTTCTGCAATTTCTTCTTTTAATTTTTTGAACTCTTTATTTAAGGCTATGATTTTTCTGTTATGATTTCCTCTTTCTGTCTGTATACCTTTTTTCTCCATTTGATAGCTTGCTGTCCCTAAATGAACTTGTGGCAGTTCTTCTCTACCTTGTTCTTCAAAAGTGCGTGGATCAATTCTTTTATCTATATTATTTTTTTCTAAATACTCATTTGCTTTCTTTGAAAAGTTTTCTCTCCATTCTTTTGCTTTGTCAGGTTCATTCCAATCATTTAAGTTTACTTTTCTTGCTTTGTAGTTACCGCTTTTTAGCTTTATCTTTTCTCCATTTTCATCAAGGATATATTCTTTTCTGCTTTTAGGTTTCCATTTTCCTTGTTCGTCAATTTCTCTAAGGGTAAGTAGGATATGGGCGTGTGGCTGTTCTTCATTATCGCTTGCCATAGGATTATGAATATTACAATCTGCTATCATACCTTTAGAGGTAAAGTTTTCTTCAATAAATTCACTGATAAGTTTTATTCTCTCCTGTTCATTTAATTCTCTTGGAATTGTAAAGAGTAGATTTCTTGCAAGTTGAGAGTTTTTATTTTTCTCTATTTTTTCAACACTATTCCACAGGTACTCTCTGTTGGAAAATTCTTTTGGTATATGTTCTGGTAGAAATATTTTTGAAAATACAAGATCTTCTTTTTTTGAATAGTCATGGGTTTTTCCATAGTATTCATCTTTTAATTTATTCCTTGCATTATATGCTGCTTTTGCTATTACACTTGCTCCCTTTGATCTTGATACTATGTCTACACGAGTATGCAGACTTTTTATCTCCATTATTTTTCGCTCCTTTCATTTTTTATTTTTTATTCTTCAACATAAGAAAAGCAGATAGATTTTCTTTAATAATTTTTCTATCTGCTTATCTTTATCCTATATTAAATTTCAATATTTTATAATCTTTATGGTAGTAAGTATCTTTACTCCCTTTTTCAAAGGGCGCAAAGATACACCGACTACATTCGGTGATTTGCGTTCTTGTAGAAAGCTATTCGCTCCGCTAAGGAAACAAAAACGCTAAAGCATTTTTATTTGTTCAAGTGGGCTACTCCCCCTTAACCCCTGTGAACTTTGTTTTTTCTTGATTAAAAATCAATAAAAAAGCAAAGTGTTAAAAATCTCTCCACTTTGCTACATCAATTTTTACATTTAGTTTTCATAAAAGCCACCTATCTATTCTTTATTTTTTAATCTTAACTTTCTAAAAAGCCAGCTTCCAAATCTTCATCTAAGTTTTCGTCTTTTAGATTATCTAAGCTATCATTTTCATCATCAAGATTTTCAATTTCTTCTACAGGAATTTCTCTGTCTCTAAGATAAATTTCTGTAAGTTCCTTTAGTTTTTCTCTATTCCTATTATCTGATAGGATATAGTCTAAAAAGTCATAGATCAAATCATTATTTGTTTCTTCCTGCATACCTGTAATTTCTCTTTCAAAGGCTTCAAACACTCCACCTTTCCTTACTTTTCTTTTTGTTTCTGCACTTCTTTTAAGCTTCTTTTCTTTCTGTTTCAATAGCTTAATTTGATTGTCCATCTGCTCTTTTTTCTTTGTAACTTTTTCTAATTTAATCATTACATTTTCTAATTCTTTCATATTTATTTTCTCCGTTTCTATTTTTCAATCAACTCAGGTTGGAAGTTTTACTCTCCAATCCGAGTTACTAAATCTAAAATATTATAAAAGGACTAAAGTATTTTACCATAGTCCTTTTATAATATAATTTATAAGAATATAACTCTATCTGTATGTTCTATCACATAGTCATCATGTGAAACTAAAATAATCGTTTTTCCTTCTTTATTTAATTTTTTTAATATATCTAAAATTATATCCCTGTTCTGTGGATCAACCGATGCAGTTGGTTCATCCGCTAATATTATAGACTTATTTTGTAATATAAGTCTTGCTATTGCAATTCTCTGTTGCTCACCTCCAGAAAGTTTGAATATTTTCTTATTTAAATCAACATCTAAATTTAGATCCCCAAGAACTTTTTTTATCTTATTGATTTTTTCGTTCTTATTACCACTAATTCCTATTGATAAATTCTCCAAAACTGTAAAGTCATCTATTAACGCAAAATTTTGAAATAGATAACCCATATGTGTTTTTAATAATTTTTTTACCTTTTTTTTATCTTTATAATCTACTTTATCACCATCTATTATAATATCTCCACTATCACAGTTTTCTAACAAGCCTATTATATTTAAAAGAGTTGATTTACCACTACCTGAGCAACCTTTAATACCTACAAACTCTCCTTTTTTAACATTGCAATTAAAATTATTAAATAATACTTTATCTCCATATGATTTGGATACTTTTTTAAGCTCAATCATAAAATCCTCCTTGTGAAAATTATTCACCTTTCAAAACGCTTACAGCTTTTCTCGAATAATATAAATAAACGATTAGAATATATATTACAATTTCCAATCCACAAACAGTGCATAATAACGGATTCAAAATCAAACTTATTACCGTTGTAATTGCTACATTTACACTACATAATACAGAAATTACCCTAAGCGGTTTTTGTGATGATACTTTCATTATCGCAATCTCTTTTTTTCTAAACTCGCAGTAAACAATACCAACTGCAATAATTGCTAAGAAAAACGATAATGTATTTATAAAAAACAACTGAATATTATCTATCAACTTTAACTGCATATAATCTAACATTTTTTTGTGTTCAGACTCCAAGTTAATAAGTTGTACCGTTCCTTTATCTGCACCTATTTTCAGTAAATATTTTTCCATTTTAACTGTTGATTCTTTACCAAAAACAACTCTACCATTATTAAAATAAATACTTCTTTCTATAGGTTTCAATAAATAAATAGCATTATAAACTTTTTCGTTAGGTCTTAAAAAATTAAAATGTTCTTGTTTGTCTTTTATATATATAACTTTTGAATTTGATATATCATCGTATTTTTTTAGTATTTCGTTTGCTCTATTTCTCAAGTTATTAGGTAGTAATATGATTGTTTTTCTATTATCAAAAGAGTTTACATCAATAACAGAATTATCCTCTGAATATATCTTTACATATTTTAGCATATTATGAGACATTCTAATCACAGGTGGATTCGTAATCATCTCTTCTCTTTTTTTAATGTTATTAAATACCTCATGTCCATTTAAACTATAGCTTGGATTAGAATAATCATAAATATCTTCTAAGTTGCTCTTTTCCATAGCAATCAATATATTTTCCATTAGATTTCCGTCTGGTGTTTTTGATGTTTTTATATAATTGAAATTTTTACTTTCTATACTTTCATAACCCTCAGTGGTTAATTTATAGTCTAAATAGTCATTACATAAGTGAGTAGCAGAAAATATAAATATACCCGTTATAGCCACCTTAAACGCCACTACTAAAATAATAAGAATTTTATTGTTTTTATTGTTTTTTAAGGCAGGTATTATTTTTAATATTTTAATAAAGACCGCACCGATTATGCATATAACTAACATTGCCACAAATAAGCATATAAATATATACATATAAAGTCTTAAAAAATCACCAATCAGAGTACCGTCAAGCAAATTTAAATAAACAATAAAAGCCAATCCTATTATGGTATACCCTATCGTAATCTGTTGCACTGCTTTTGCTAAAATCTTCATGGAGATAACAAAAATATTATATCCATTTAATTTCAATATGGCAATTTCTTTGCTTCGCAATATATAATATATGCTTACGCAAAAAATCAAAAACATTATTACACATATAAAAAACTCTATATTTTTTTCCGCAAAAACAATCGAGAAATTCATTCTATGACTTTCAAATTCCTCTTTTTGTAAAACATATTCTTTTAAATCTTCAGAAAATAATTTAAAATTAGCTTCATTATTATTTATAGCCCAAAATCTTTGTATTTTTAGTTCCTCATTTGAATTTTCTTCGTACAGGATTTTATTAGCTCTAATTATTTTTTTTTGCAATCCATATCTAATATTGTTGACATCTGAATTATTAAAAAAATTAAAGGTTATGTCTTTTTCAAAAAAACTAGTGTTTTTATATTCAGTTGTAAATGTTGTAATTTTATATTTGTTCGATATGTCACTTAATTCTTTTGCAGTAATTGTTTTTTCTAACGTACAGTCATACAACTGTCCCTGAGTATTAGGGAAAATCAGAGAACTTGAAAAAAGTATAAATAAAAATACTAAGTATATTCCTGCAAAAACACCGGTCAATGTAAATAATTTTTTCATACTAATCACCATCAATAATAAAAATAAGGGAGTGAGAATTCTCACTCCCCATGTTATTACAATTCAATACTATTGTAACTCATCCCACAAATCAACTTCAAGTTCAACAGGAGTAGGTGCAGTACTCATTTCATTATAATCCATACTACGATTTGTTATAACAGCGTAATCCTTATAACCAGCCTTATTAGGAGTAAAAAAGTGATCATAAGATGCACTTTTGGTAACTATTACTTCACCATCTGCATCAATACCATTAGTTGTTCCTGTCACTTCATCTCTGTCTCCATTATCATCCTTTACCCAAACAGTTGCATGATATCTTCTTCCATCCGCTTTATGATCCCATACTTTGGAATATAAAACATGATTATCTATTCCACCATACCAAGAACCACTTCCACCATCAAGACTCTCACTAGCTGCATACGCCGCAATTGGAGTAATTAAAACACTCGATAATAATAAACTGCTGATAATTTTATTTTTAAGTTTCATAATAATCCTCCTAATTTTAAATACAACTTTTTTCAAATTACCAAATCAACTCAAAAACTAATCAATCTCCGTTTCTATACCTTTGAGGATTCATATAATTACTCTTACTTAAACCTCCCTTTATTTTAAGATATAACATAAATTAGCAATGAAATTTGCTAATTATTATCACAATTACAATTTAAACATTTATAACGTCCTGTGCCATCTAAATCAAATACTTGATATATACACACACCCAAAGTATTTGCAATATCATTTGCCACCTTTAATGTAGGCACTGTATTTTCTGTTTCTATCCTATTTATTGTTATTCTTGTTACTCCTGACCTTTTTCCTAATCTATGTTGAGATAAACCCAATGGTTTTCTCAACTCCTTAATCCTATTTTTCACTCTTGTTTTTAAACCTTTCTTTTTGGTTAAGACAATGATACCATAATTATTTTTATTTGTCAATAGTTTTTGTTATCTGATTCTAATTTTTGTCGGTTACACCTGATATAGTTCCTGCCCCTGAATCTCACAGCGACGTTTCGTTCTACTTGACGGGCTCTTTTCTACTACATATAAAGTCATCGCCTACTTCCCCATAGATACATATCCTTACAGACCGCTCATTCAATTGTAAAAGAACAATTTTCTTTATGTCTGTATGATATTGTATTTTTGCTATTCTTCCCGTATGTCCTAAATCTTGGAATATCCGTTTTCGCTCCCATTTTTCCACGATTGTGGACTTAGTATGATATAATATTTATTAAGAATATTTTGTATTAAGGAGGTTATCTGTCATGAAGTGTAAAATAACCTTACAGGAACGCTTAAAAGATTTAAGAGTTGCTCATAATTTGAATTTAGAGGAATTAGCTAAGCTAACAGGTATTTCAAAATCTGCTTTAGGTAACTATGAAAATGATGACTATAAAGAAATCAATCATGGTAATTTAGTTACACTTGCACAGTTTTATAATGTTTCTACCGACTATTTGCTTTGCCTTACGGAAAATAAAAATCACCCAAATACAGATTTAACTAATCTACACTTGAGTGATAATATGATTGATTTATTGCTAAGTAGTTCTATAAATAATCGTTTACTTTGTGAAATTGCTACACATGATAAGTTTAGGGAGCTTATGGCTAATACGGAAATTTTTGTTGATGGTGTTGCTACTAAGCGATTTAATGACTTAAATTCTTCTCTTGAAACTGTCAGGGCTGAAATCATTAGTCAACATCCCAATATTGATAGTGACCATACTTTAAGGACTCTATCGGCTGCTCAAGTGGGTGAAGAAGATTTCTTTTGTCATATTACTCATAAAACATGGGATACTATTCTAAAAGATATTCGTAAAAAACATGAACAGGATATTGATAGTATTCCTGAAGATGATGATACTTTATCATTGCAAAAAATTCGTCAAATCATGGTTTCTTCAGGGAACAATATAGACAAGTTCATTGAAATTTTCTGTAATTCCTTTCAACTAAAGTATAAAAGGTTATCTGAAGATGAAAAGGAATTTTTAAGGAGACTATTCAAGAAATCTCCTATCATTAAAAACTCAGGTATTAACTTTAGGAAAAGAAAAAAGTAGTTCCAATATTTCTAATTCATTTATTTGGTTGTAACAATCGTAAATAGGCTTGATAATTTGTATTTTATATTTGAGGTTATTCTATATTGGAATAACTTCTCTTATAGAATACAACATCATGCATATTATTTTTGTTCATTACCATTTGAATTAATTCAATACATAGTACAGCCGTTATGATAAGACCTGCTATGGGAAGTATAACATTTTCTGAAATAGACTTTATGAAGTGGAAAACCTCCGAGTTCCATCCACTCGGAGTCTTTCCTACCTCATTTGCTATCGTTGATACTTTATCATTTATATCAAGGAGCATTCCGCTTAAATTTTCCTTGATCATATCAATAAGTATCTCCGAAAAAAACTCTTTGATCTTATCTACTATATTAAACATTTTATTTTAACACGTTTGCTAATAGCGGTATTAGTTTTAAACCTATGAGTACAATTCCCCCTCCAGCCATAAGCTGCTTAATACCTTGAGATTTAGCACCAGGGTTGTCATTCCCATAACCTTCCATCAGGTTGATAACACCCCATGCTCCAAGCCCTGCACCAATTGCTGTAACTAATATTTTTAATACATTTACTGCTTGTGTAAAAAATTCCATTTATATTTCCTCCTCTTTTTCTTCTTTTTTAATTTTATTTATGTGCTTTACGATAAAATTTTTAAATGTCTTGTCTTCTTTTTTTGTTTCCTTAAAATATCCAAAAATATGGATGTATTCTCCACTTTTAAATTCCTTCACACTTTTTGCCTTTTCCCCGTAGAGATTACAGTAGATATATTCTTTTTTAACCTTTCCTTCTTCTTTGTTCTTTCTAACTATTGTGAAGTTAGCTACCTCTTTTTCTCCTTCCTTTGTATCTATTTCAGTTGTTTTTATTTCTCCTACTAGATTTCCATTAATATTTAGCATTTCTCTCTCCATTTGTTCTATCTCCTTTATTCCATAAAAAAAGCGATAGTTTTTTCTATCGCTTCTACTTCTTATTGATTAATATTCATTTTTCTCTGTATCTTATTTTTTCGGCTCATCTCGTATATATTTCATTCTTCCTCCTTTGGGCATAAAAAAACACCGAAATGTTTTTTTCGGTGTAGATTTCTCTATTTAATTTTATGGTTTTAGTAATTCTTTCCAGTTTTCTATAAAGCCAACATGTCTTAATTCAATATTTTCATATCTTGCTATTAGTGCTGTTAGATCATGATAAAATTTTTTGTAATTTTCTTCTTCAGAAACTATTTTAAGATTAACTAATGTAGCAAATATTGTATTGTTTGAAATATTATTTTTTAAATATTCTTTATATAGCTTTGGTGATTTTGTAAGCTTTGCTCCATATAGCCTGCCATAATGGGCACATATATTTCTTATATAGGCAAAATTTTCTATCCAAGATTCAAAGTAATGGTAGTCTGTATGAAAGACTTTTGCAATTTTACTTTTATCTTCATTTTTCATATTCTTATACATTTTAGATAAAGTTCCAAAACTTGCTACTTCTATCACTGCATAGAGTGGAATTTCTCCACCTTCATAATTGTCTTTAAAGTTTTTTATAAATGGTGAGCGTCTATTTCTTTTAACTTCCCTTGCTAATTCTTCTAGTACCCTTTCTTGTTCCTTTTGTTTCTCAAAATTATTCATATCTTTATATGAAAAGTTCCCATATCTTAAAGAAAAATAGTTTGTGATAACTGCTCTTAAAGAAACTTCAATATGCTCTATTGTTTCAAATATAAGCTGTCTAAGTTCTCTATCAAATTTATATAAACTTACAATATCTTCAAAACTTGTTCCTGATATATATCTTCCATCTTTTTTTAATGTGATACTATAAGCTTTAATCAGCCTATAATAGGATATTCTTCCAAGAATTTTCTTAGCATAAGTTTTATCTTCCACTAAAAGTCCTAAGTCTATTAAATTTTTTACTTGATTTTCTATACTAATCGGTTCTTGATAGATTTTTTTCATTTTTTCTCCTAAAATCAAATGACCCGACTTGGTCCGCATTGTTAAGAGGCGTGTCGGGTACTGTTGATATTATTATATGTTATAAAATATTTTTTGTCAAGTATTTTCTTTTAATCTTTCCTAAATATCTATCTTACTTTTAATTTTAAATTTATTCATCTAATATTTCAACTACCATACTTTCTTTTAACTTAACCTCATCTTTTCTCTGTAGGTATTTCTCTATGTCAAATATATTTCTCTTATCATAATCTTCCAATAACTTGTAATTCTTATGCTTTGTAATATCAAATTTATAAGATAAGAAAGGTCTTACTCCTCTTAGTTGGTATATACACTTACCACCATCCATTACAGTTATTTCATCTTGACTCATAAGTTCCTTACCAGTTTTTTGATAATTTAGTCCAAAACTCTTTTGATTCGATCTTGTTTCTGATGTGTTATATAGGTCTATGGTTTCTTTGCCTAGGCTTTCAGATAATTCTTTTAATGTTGTTCTTTCTTTGCCTCCTAAAAATAACGTCGAATCACAATTGCCAACTATGGTATCTGCATTATCTTTATAGATACTTTTTAGTTGTGATTGTGCTTGTAATATTATACAAGCTGATATTTCTCTACTTCTAATAGTTGCTATCAGCTTTTCAAATTTAGGAATTAAGCCGATATTTGCAAATTCATCAAGTAGGCATCTCACATGAATAGGAAGTCTTCCGCCATATTCATCATCTGCTTTATCACATAATAGATTAAATAATTGTGAGTACATTATTGATACTACAAAGTTAAATGTATCATCTGTATCCGATATTATTACGAATAAAGCTGTTTTCTTTTCTCCAAGTGTATCAAGCTCCAGTTCATCTTCTTTCATTAAGTCCCTAAGTTCCTGAATATCAAATGGAGCAAGCCTTGCTCCACAGGATATAAGGATTGATTTGGCAGTTTTTCCTGCTGCAAGTTTGTATTTCTTATATTGTTTTACTGCGAAATGGTTTGGCTTTTCTTTTTCTAATGCTTCAAACATATAGTCTACTGCATTTTTAAAATTTTCATCTTCTTCTCTTACCTCACTTGCATCTATCATAGCAAGTAGAGTTGTAAAGTTCTGTTCTTCTTTAGGAGCTTCATAAAAAATATATCCAATTAAGGCTGTATAGTAGAGTTTTTCAGCTTTTACCCAGAAATCCTCAGTTGATTTTTCTCCTTCTCCCTTAGTATTTGCAATTATTGTTTGTACTAATTTCAAAATATCTTTTTCACTTTTCAAGTATGCAAAGGGATTATATCTCATGGATTTTTTAAAGTTTATTGTATTTAGTATTTTTATCTCATATCCATTTCTTTCCAACATTTTTCCGCATTCCAAGACTAATGTTCCTTTTGGATCGGTCACTACATATGAAGAGTGCATTTGCATGAGATTCGGCTTTACAAAGAACCTTGTTTTACCACTTCCAGAACCTCCAATTACCAATACATTTTTATTCCTAGCATATTTTGGATTTTTAGGTCTATTGTTCATGGTAAGTCTTTCAGTTTGAGTTAATAGCACATTGTTTTCAAACTTCTTGTCAATGTATGGCTCAATATCTTTTTCATTTCCCCATCTTGCCGATCCATATTCTCTGCCCTCTCTAAACTTTTTTGCTTTTTTCTTTTTCTGTATAAGGATTAACTTAATAACTACTGATAGAATTAGACCGGGTATCAGATTTTTTATTTTTAATGATGGAATATAGTTTAAAGTATCTATTTGACTAAAAGCTACTATAATTCTATCTATTATATCTCCTCCTACATAAGAGTTGACATGGCTTGCAAAGATATTTCCTATATAAAAAAATAAGAGGTAAGGAAGATTTTCTAATACAAATTTCTTCTTATCTCTTATCTTAAAAACATTTTTTATATCTTTTATTATTTCATTTAGTATTTTCGAATTAATCACTTCCTCTCCATAAAAAAGAGTAGATTTCTCTACCCATTAGTATTTTATTTATCTTTTTTATATCTTATTACTGGAACTTGTTTTATTTTTTTACCTATCTTTTTTCTTTCCAAGACAAAAATCATATTTTCATTTCTTTATAAATTGCAACAATAAGTTAGCCACCCAGACATCATATAGACTAAATGTATAGTATAGCTTAAAAGTATTTATTTTTATTAAACTAGATACTTTTAAGCTGTTTTATTTCCTTTATGAACTCTTCTTTTGCAGTTTTGTAATTAAAGATTTTTCTTGGCAAATTATTCATCCACTCGTTTATTCTGTATATTTTTTCTTTTGATACTTCTTCTATTGATGTGCCTTTTTGTATAAATCTTCGTATTAATTTATGTTGACATTCACTAGTTCCTCTTTCCCATGATGTATATGGATGACAAAAATATATATCTACATATTCTGCTAATTCTGATAAGCTTGAAAATTCTGAACCATTATCTGATGTTATACTTTTAAATATTTCTTTGTTTAACTGCGCATTATCTTTTAAGAATTTAAGTCCAATGTCTACTGCATCGGGTGTTTTTCCATGTATTTTTATCAGCTTTTCATATCTTGTTTTTCTTTCTACTAATGTAAGTAGTACTGGATCTGTCTTTTTCTTTTTACCTATAACTGTATCTATTTCCCAGTGGCCGAATTCTTCTCTTGTTTGTATTTTATCTGGTCTTTCTTCTATGGATATGCCAAGCTTTTTCTTGTTTTGTCTTGTTCTTCTTGTGCTATTTTTGTTTTTTCTCTTTACTTTTTCTAGTAGATCTATATTTTTTGTTTTCATTAGTGACTTATTTATCCAGTTGTAGAGGCTTTTTGTTGATGGTATTTCTGATGATGGAAAGAGTCTATTTGCTTTTGCGTATCCAACACATACATCTGGAGACCATTTATCTTTTAACATTTTATTGTCTGCCCATTTAAGAAATTCGACTATATCTATATATTTTGGTCTTCTTCCGCAAGAAGATCTATTGTTTATATATACCTCATAATTAGTTAAGGCAAAGTATTTTTCATCGTAGTAAGTATATGTTTTGTTATTACTTTTTATTATTCTCTTTTGCTTTACTGTGCCTTTCTTTATTGCGTTGTTTATTGTCTGCGGGGCTCTATTTAGCCTTCTTGCTATCTCTCTGTTGCTATGTCCATCTATTTTCCATGCCTGTATTAATGACATTTCATGTAGTGATAGATGTGAATTTTTCTTGCGTTCTGTAAATTCTATGGTATAATTTATATGAGTCATGTGTACCTCCGTATAGTTGTTTTTTTGTTTGTTACTAATACTATACCATATGTACACATGATTTTTTTATTTGGTGGCTAAGTTAATTATACAATCTTCCATTTTCATTTCTTTTAAAATATCCTAAATCTTTATGGTAGCTTATACCACACTTGCAATGTAGTAGGCCTATAAATTGTTGTTTCATCTTTCTTTTACATTTTGGGCAAATATTTTTCTTCATTTCATACACTTATACTTTACTTTCAAAGGTAGCTTTTAGTTTCTTTCCTAATACTTCTGCTCTCATTTTTTATCTATAGATAAGAGAAATTCTTCTACTGGATGATTCCAATCTTCTTTTTCATAGTATTCAACAATACAGCTATTCATGCCTTCTCATCATATATATTATATATCTAAGTTCTTTTATTATAAACTTTGTTCCTGATGCTTATGTTTAACCTTATCTCTGTCAATAGTATCTTTGACTTTATCCTTGAAGTTATTAAGCCTTTCTATTACAGATTTTCTTTTTCTTGACTTATCTTTAGTAAATTTCTGGACTGTCTTTTTAAAAGCTTGTTCCATTACTTTTATATCTTTTGCTTGAAAAAAGATAATGTTGTTTCCATTTTCTAAATCTTTCTTTATGGAAAATTTCACCCCATATCTTTTTAATTCTTTTTTCAATGCTTTTAAGTCTATGTCATTTAATTCTAAGGTTTCTACTTTACCTTTTTTTACAAGGTCTTTTACTTTTACTTTTTTAAATTTTTCTAAGGGTCTTGACTGTTCTGTCTGCGCTTTATGTTTATTTATTTCTAATATTTTCTTCATCAAATTTATAACTTGCTTGGCTGTTACTATACTTGCTTTTTGTACTATGGCTATTGTTCTGCTATTTATATCATCATTTTGCATTCACTCACCTACTTTCATTCTTTTTTTAATATTTCATAGGCTAATTTTGATTTCTCCTTCATTTTTTCTATTCTTCTATTTTCTCCTGTAAATATAATGGGACTGCATATTTCAAGTATCCTTGAGTAAATTCTTTTATCTTTTATAGTTTCAGGATTAGTTAAAGCTGATATATTTAAGTTTGTTGTTATAATTAGAGGTTTCCCACTTCTATATCTACTATCTATTATGTTAAAGATATGCTCAGCTGCAAAATCTGTATCTCTTTCCATTCCAAAATCATCAATAATTAATAGTTTCTTATGATTTAGGTTATCTATATACTTACTCTTATCAATCTCAAAGTTAGTCATATCATTTAAAATTACTGAAAAATTTGTCATTTTGACTGATATTTCTTTTTCTAGTAAAGCATTTGCTATAGCACTTGCAAGATATGTTTTTCCACATCCCACATTCCCTGTGAGAATTAACCCTATATTATTTTCATATATTTCATCAAATTTTTCCACATAGTTTTTTGCTACTTTTTCATGCTCACTATCTTTGTCCATATTTTTAAAATTCCAATTTAATAGGATAGGATCAGAAAAACACTCTTTTTTTAAGTGTTCAATTTTTAAAAGCCTTTTATTTTCTTTTCTTTTTTCTTCCTCTAATTTTTGTCTTTCTTTTTTACATTGACATAAAATACCAACTTTTTTTATTTCTCCAAAGAAGTCTATTTCTTTTTCAATTGGTGTTTTACATTTTGCACAATATTTTAATCCTGTTTCTTGATCTATATAACTCCTATTTTCTTCATCTTTTGATGGACTATTTGTTTCTGCATTTTTTATTTTCTGTTCTAAGATTTCTTTTATTAATTCCATATGCGCCTCTCCTATCAAGTATTTAAAAATTCTCTCCAAATATCCTCATCGTTACTATAGTCATAGTTTTCTCTTTTCTGATCTTCTCTCTTTATGACTTCTATGTTTCTAATACTTTCATCTGCATTGTATAAGAGAGTCAGTAGATAGGCATTAATGTTTCTAATATCCTTTGGAGCATTTTCTCTTAGGTATTTCAAAACATAGTCTATGTGTTTATAGTTAAGACTTAGAAATTTTTCTTTAAAATTTTCATTGGATATATGCCTCCCTCCTATTTTAATGTTTGTAAAGCTAGTTAAGGCTTTTACAAGTACATTTATCATTACATCTACTTGCTTCTTTTCTTCTATTCTTACTTTTTCAAAGGTTTCATAAGATATATTCTTTTTTATAGTTTCTTTTAATTCTTCCTCCTCCAAAGTTTTTTTTGATTTTTCTCCTAGCTTTTCTAAGGGGGATATGGGGGTGGTATTATTAAAATCAGTATTATTAGTTTCAGTATTATTAATATTAGTATTATTAGAGTCCTCTTTTGAAACTTCTTGAGGTTTGTTTTCTAAACTTCCTGAAGTTTGTTTTTTAAACTTCTTGAGGTTTGCTTTTGAAACTTCTGTAGTTTTATTATTTTCTGTGTAAATAAAGTTCTTTACATAAAGTAAATTTGGCTTTCCAAGTCCTAACCTCTTTTTTTCTAATAATCCTATCTCTTCAATTTCTTTCATTACTTTGACCGATTTATTTCTCCCCCAATTTAATACTTCCATAATTTCTTCTATGGTATAGATGATGTATACCTTGTTTTCTTCATCTAACCATTTATTCTTAATTGACAAGCTCATTCTATCGAGTAGAATTCCATAAAGAATTTTTGCTTCTACGGATAGTTTTTTAAAATTTAAGTCGGTAAACAAAGTTTTGGGAATCCTAAAAAATGAATATTGTTCTGCTTCATTGCCATAATAATATTCAAATTTAACTATTTCTTTCATCATAACCCCCTTTCTTTTCATATAAAAAGAGATAGCTTTGATTTTGCTATCTCTTTTTCATCGTTTTAATCTATTTATTTTTATATTTAAATTGTTTTTATTCTTTCATTCACCTCTTCTATCCCTTCTATAATAAAATATCCTAGCACTGGTAAACCATAAGGACTAAAAAGATATGCTAGTATAATTGCCTCTATAGCAAGTGCTTTTTCTCCATGATAAACAGATCCTAAAAATCCCATAATAGCGATAAATGAAATCAGTTTAAAAAATATTGTACTAAGTCCTAATACAAACGTTAAAAATAGAGTGATGATACTTAACGCTATACTAATAGGAAACAATATGATTTTGAAAAAAACTCTAAATATTATCATATTCTCTTCAATCCTTATTACTTATGTTTTCTTTTCTTTTTTGTTAATTTAATAAAAAAGATGACAGACTTAATCCTAAATCGTCTTGTTTAAAAGTTTTGTGGAAGCCTTTAAACTTTGATTTTAATGGATTTATTGTATCTGTCATCATTATATCACTGTCCCCGCTGCCGCTCTCGCCTATAACTGCATAGGCACCTCCATCGGCTAATTCATATGAGAAGTTTTTAAATATATCTCTATCGCCAAAGGCAAAGCTAAAGTTATTAACACTTACTCCGTCTTTTACTTTGCCTGCTTCTAATGCTAAGGCTCTGCCCTTTGGAAGTTCTTCGTTACTCTTAAGCATATTTAAGAATTTATCTCCAACGCCCTTAGTCGATTTTATATTGTTATACGTCTCTATAGCATTTCCAACTGCGTCTGAAACTGATGTTATAAAGAACATAGACATGATTAGGTCACCGGTAGTAACTGTACCTTTTAGTATCAATAAAGCGCCTAAAGATAAAATTACTAATTGGCTCAATAAACCTACTCCACGCATCGATTGATTAAAGATATTCATTTTTATATTTGACTCTTTTATTGTTGATAAATTTTTACCTAAGACTTTTAAATAGCGATTTATAAAAGTTTCTTCATTACCTGATTGTTTTATAGGGTGTGATCCAAAAACGATTTCTTTTATTCCGCCAAATTTTTCTTCATTTGACTGAGAAACTTCCATTTGAAGCTTTTGCTATTTTTTAGTGACAAACTTACTTAAGAAGAATGGTAAAAGTGAAAATGCTAAGCTAAGTGCACAGAAGTATGGACTTATAAGGAACAAAGCTACTAAGAAAACTATGGCTTGTATTACATAGCTTGCAAAATGGCTAAGAGTAAAAAAATAATCTCTTCTTAGTATGTTTAAGTCCTCGTTCATTAAATTTATGTAATAATCATTTGATCTCTTATCATATATAGCCGTTGGCATTAAAAATACTGCTCTGCAATAATCTCTATTTAATGATAAGGCAACGTTATTTGAAAAATTGTTGCTAGAAATAAGCATAAGATAAGAAGTAAAAACCCATAGAACTATAAATAAAAGTGCATATAAAGAACTTTCTTTAATAATTTCAAAGTTTCCTGCTCCTGCTGCGTCAACAACTTTACCCATATTACTTGTTAAAAAATAAAATGATATAGTGCTTAGTAGTGCAAATAAAATTGATAAAATCAAATATTTTAAATTTGCTTTAATGTACTTTTTCATAAATTACCTCCTTCATTAATTACTCCAGTTATTTTAGACTATATATACATTATACCCCCCATATTATTTGTCAAGCTCATATAATTTATTTTCATGCTAAAGCAAAAAATGGAGCCTCATCATAAGGCCCCATCCATATACATAATACTAAATTCTATAAGTTTTTATCCATTTGGAAAGTTAATTTTGAAGTGAACAAAGCTCTTGTTGCGTAATCTTGTAATTGTTTCTTTGTTTCTTCGATGAAGTAAGTAGCTGTCTTTTGGTTTTCTTCTGTCAAGTACTTCATAAGTGCTTTGTCGTCTAAGCCCTTTGCTCCTTTTTGAACTTCCATAACTCTTTGTCTGCCATAGATTGCCATGCGTTGTAGAAACTCGTGTGTGTCTCTGTTGAATAGCTTGTAGTGTTCTTCTGCGTAGTATGCAAAAACTTTTGCTAGCCAGTAAGCGTTGTCGATGTCCATCTTTTCAGGAACTGTTCTGTATTCTTGTGGTGTATCTTCAACGTAGTTAAAGAACGGTACGTATGGGTTGAATGCTGTTGTTCCGAAGGATAACCAAGTTACTCCTCTAAGTTTTTCATCTAGGTCTGGATATACTTGTAAGATATGTGAGTGAGCTGTTCTTGATAGTGAGATGCATCTGAATCTCTTCTTTTCTTGCTCTGTTCCTTGCCAGCCTAATGGGTCAAATTCTGTTTCGTTATAGTGTGAGCCTAAAACTTTAGCGCAGTCTTCTACTGAGATCTTTCTTGTAGCTTTCTTTATAAAAGGTATGTCGCCGCATGTTGGGTCGCAGTCACATGATGACAATAGTTTGTGTGCGTACCAAGCTCTTGGTGTATTATAAACTCTGTCTAGCTCTCTATATGTGCCGAAAACTTTTCTAAAGTTAAATCCTTCGAAGTCTGGATTTAAGTTATTTTCTTTAACAAATTCTTCCATGCCTTCTGACCACATATAATTTTCTTTGTCATTAAAGTCTATTTGTTCGATGCATACGTGGTTTGGAGCAACTGCATAACAATCATCAGGTATCCTAACTGCTACCCAGTGATGTCCTGTAGGTATCTCCATGTACCATGCTTCGTCCTTGTCCGCGAACAAGATACCGTTGCCTTCAGCTGAACCATATTTCTTAATAAGTTCGCCTAAAAATTTAATTCCGTCACGAGCTGATTTTGCATATGGTGTAACTAAGTCATTTATAGCATCTTCTGCGATACCATCAAGAACTAATGGATCAAGAGCTAAAACTCTTTCGTTGCCGTATAAGCTTTCAGTCGAGCTAACTGCAACGCCTAGTTCGTTAAAACCTGCTTCAGCATAAGCGCCTGGCTCGTTCTTATCGTCTGATGGGATAGCTGTATATCTCATAGCGCCCTTTGGCAATTCTACTTTAACCTTAGTGTTGTCTGATTCATAAGTGCTTCCTTCTGGCTTAGCTTCATGAACCACAAATTTCTTTAGGTTTATAGCGTCGTGGTAGTCTTCGTTTCTTGCGATGATGATAGTTCCATCTATTGACGCTTTTTTACCAACTAATATAGTTGTACACTCTGTTTTTCTCATAAAATAACCTCCTTAATTTACACACATAGTTTTGCCTATATATTTATTATACAACTAAATATATTAATACGTCAAGCGAATTATCCCTTTATCTTGATAATTTTTTAAAATGCCCTAGACGTAAAAAGAGTAGGCATAGATGCGCCTACTCTTGTAAGTATCTTAGATTGTACCTACTAGGTCCATGCCTGGTGTAAGTGTGTCTTCGCCTGGCATCCAGTTTGCTGGGCAGACTTTGTCTCCGTGTTCGTTAACGAATTTTGAAGCTTCTACTTTTCTTAGTAATTCCTTAGGGCTTCTGCCTATACCCATGTCGTGGATTTCATAAGCAGTGATAACGCCGTCTGGATTGATTACGAAAGATCCTCTGTAAGCTTGGCCTTCTTCTTCGTTTAAAACTCCAAGCATTCTAGAAAGTTCAAATGCTCTGTCAGCTAGCATAACGTATTTAGCTTTTGAAACTGCTGGAGATGTTTTTTGCCATTCCATGTGAACAAATTCAGAGTCAGTTGAAACTGAATATACTTCGCAGCCAGCTTTCTTAAAGTTTTCATATTCTTCAGCAAGTGCTTCTAGTTCAGTTGGGCATACAAATGTAAAGTCTCCTGGGTAGAAGAAAAGTACGCTCCAGTGACCCTTTAAGTCTTCGTTTGTTACTTGGAAAAAGTCCTTGCCTGCTTGAAATGCATTTACCTTAAATTCGTCTAATTGTTTACCTATTAAATTTGTCATTTATACCTCCTTATCGAGCCTTTCGCTCAATCCATATATACCCAATTCGCCTAAATAAATCACAAAAAATATTATATCAATTTTATCTATTTTTATGGTAAAATATATATAAGATAAGGAGGCGCATAACATGATTAACCTTAGTGATTATAAAAATAAGTACTTAATTTTATACTTATACGCCATATTTTTATTTATAACGGGCTTTGCCTTTAACACGCCAGATGAAATTGTAAATGGCCTAAATATCATCTGCGTCTCATCGGCATCTCTCGTGACAGACTATATGAAGCTTGCAAACATCAGAGCCGCCCTTGTTAATAGCTCCATAGTCACACTATTCTCGATAATGATAATGAATATAAGAAAGATAGACTTAAGAGGCATACATATAGCCGCCGTCTTCGTTGTGTCGGGCTTCTCGCTCTTTGGCAAGAATCTACTTAATTCAATGCCGCTAATGTTTGGCGTCATCGCCTTCACAAGGCTTTACAAAATCAAGATCGAAGACAATATCGCAAACGCCCTCTTCGTTACATCACTCGCGCCAATGGTGACGAACGTCTACTTACTAGTTGGCGGCGTCTTTGGCGTGGTCTGTGCCTTCTTCGCAGGCTTTTTAGTCGGCTTTATATTTACGCCGCTTTTAAAACCATTCAAAGAGTTTCACAAGGGATTTAACCTTTACAATGGCGGCTTCACAGCAGGTATCATCGCCATGTTCTACTCAGGCTTTTTAAAGACTATAAACATAGAGCTGCCACAAAGACACATAGTTTTAAGTGGATACAACGATAAGTTCCTGCCACTACTTTTACTTCTATCGATGCTCTTCATAATTTTGGGACTTAGCGAAAAAAATGCACTTATAAATTATTTTAAACTTCTTAAGAGGATAGGACCCATGCTTCAAAATTACGAGGCAGAGTTTGGTAGCGGCGCCTGCCTAATAAATGCGGGCACACTTGGCATAGTATCGACGCTTTATGTAATACTTGTCGGAGGCGAGCTAAACGGGCCAATCATCGGCGGCATACTGACAATCATGGGCTTTGCCTTCATTGGTAAAGACATAAGAAACGCCTTGCCAATATTTTTAGGCATATACGTCGCGAGCCTGATCAACGTCTACAACCCGCATGACACAGCACTTCTACTTGCTAGCCTTTTTGGCACAACACTTTGCCCAATCTCAAACTACTACGGTAGCTTCGCAGGCTTCTTGGCAGGCTTCTTGCACATGGCGCTTATAAACAACGTCGGCGGCCTTCACTCAGGACTGAACCTTTATAACAATGGTTTCTCCGGTGGATTCATAGCTGCATTTATGGTGCCACTACTAGATACCTTTTATAAAAGGCCAAAGTATTTGCAGGTGAAAAAAGAAGAATAGTATATGAGATATAAAATAAGGCTCTATGTCAAATATTGGGGAGACTTATTGATTTAAGTCTCTCTTTTTATGTTAAAACTAACATTTGCACGTTTTTAATTTATATACTTAAAATAACACAAATTTATGTAATTTTTGCATGACTAATAAACCTATATAGGCTTATTAGGTTTTTATGATGTTTTATATATATATTTTAGTCTAAAAGCATTATTCTTTTTCTGAACCTCTCGAAGTTTCTCATACCAAAGCTGTTTCTTTTTAGTGTCTTTATCTTTGTATGTTTTCCTTCTAGTGCTCCATTTGAATGTTTGTAGTCAAATGAGTTTGTAATTTCATCAGACCAGTTTGTAAAGGCTGTTATACATGATTTAAACTCTTTAAGTTTTGATTTTTTACATATGTCTATCCATGCGTTTACCTTGTATTGTGCTTGTTCTTTGTTTTTCTGCACTAGAACTTCTTGATAGAAGGATTCTTTTAAGCCATATGCTAGTCTTAGCTCTTCGCTTATCTCTAGCATTAGAGCTGCTTCTCGCTTTTGATCATCATTAAGTTTTGGCATTGGTTTTGTAAGTATGCTTTTACTTCTTTTTAGGTATATTCTCATTTCTGCTGATGTATCTTTTTGTATTCTCTTTCTTACGTTTTCTAAGCTCCAAGAGACTTGTCTTACGAAGTGATATTTGTCTGCTATGTGTACTGCGTTTTTAAAGTATGCGTTTTTAACGTTTTTAAATGTTTTTGACATATCGCTAACAAATATCTTTACATTTTCTCTTTCTTCTTTTGGTATGTTTTTAAAGTATTCAAACAAAATATTTTCTTGCCTACTTTTAACTATGTCTATGATTTCATGTGTTATGCCATCTAGAAGTGAGCATTGATACTTGTATGAACCGCTGTCGCCTTTAAACTCGTCTATTAAAAGTACTTTTGGAAGACTTTTTCTCTCTACTGATAGGTAAGATAGGACTCTTGTAACTGTTGATGTGCTTACTGAGTATCTTCTTGATATTGACTTTATTGAGTAAAGTTCTCTAAACTCTCTAGCTATGGATGCTACTAGTCTTTTTGTCATGGTCATTTTCTTTGCTACTAGTTCTGTTTTGCTATCAATTCTTTTCCCGCAGCACTTACAGTTGTACCTAGTTTTTCTTAGGTTTATTATGCATTTTTTACCATGCATCTGTGTATCTTTTATCTTTTGAGTTCTGTGATCATGAACCCAGATATGTTTAGAACCACAGTATGGGCAGCTTTTTAACTTTTTTGTCTGTGCTTCTATAACTACTACATTTTCACCTTCTTTAAAATTGTTAACAACTACATCTTTACAAGCTAGCAAATTTATGGTATTATATTCTTGCACTTGTACACACCTCCTATGTTGTAGTGGTATTTTAAGTATAGGATAAAATGTGTGCAAGTGCAACTTTTTTTTGTAATTTTATCAAAAAAATATCTATTGAGGTTTTACTCCCCAATAGATATTATACAGCCTAAAATAAGCAGATGCATTTTGAGGTGCATCTGCTTTTGTATTTGCGTCTATTATCTATTTAATTCTTATCAATTTTTTATTCTTTACATTATAAACTTATATTACATAGCGAATAAAAATAATCTTTCTTTGTAATAAGTTCATCATAAGTGCCTTGTTCAACTATTTCTCCATTTTTCATAACAAGTATTTCATCAAATTTTTTAAGTTCTTCTTTTTTTAAGCTATGTGTTATAACTATCCTTGTTAATTCTTCTAGAGAAAGTATTTGATCTAAAACCAATTTTGATGTTTCTGCATCAAGAGCTGATGTTGCCTCATCCATCAAAAGTACTTTTGTGTTTTTTAGAAGTGAACGAGCAATCGATATTCTTTGTCTTTCGCCACCTGATAAGTTAACGCCATTTTCCCCACAATTAAAGTCTAATCCCTTTTTTTCAATCAATGATTTTAATCCAGAAAGTTCTATCGCTCTATTAACTTTAGCATCATCAAAATCTTTGTACAAAGTTATATTATCTTTTATAGTACTGTTAAATATAAAAACATCTTGTTGTACCATTGAAAGCAAATTATAAAGAGAAGTGCTTTCTATATCCTTAAGATCTTTGTCATCAAACATAATAGCACCATCATAATTTAAGTAGCCTCTCATTATAAGTCTAAGTATAGTTGACTTACCACTGCCACTTTCTCCGACTATGGCATAGCTCTTGCCATTATCAAAGCTAAGGTTTAGATCTTTAAGAGCCAGCTTATCATCACCATTGTATGAGAATGATACATCTTCGAATTTAATACCATCGCTAATATTTTTAAGTTTTAAAGTGCCAACTTCTTCTTCATTTGATTTAGCAAGGCCTTCCATCTTATCTATAAGTCCACTAGCTGCCTTCTTCTTTGCGAATAGTATTGGCAGCTCTTGTATAGGCTGCATTATATTATTCATAAGTTGTACTATAGCAATAACTACGCCAAGCGTTATTTGTCCTTTAATAGCTAAAATTGCACCAACTGCAAATATACTCATTTGTATGCCGCCAGACAAAACCATAGATACAGCATTGATGTTTCCTTCAGTATTCTTTCTTCTTTGCTTTTCACGTTCAAGTTCATTATTTTCTTCTTTAAATAATCTCATAGCAGTATCTTCAGCATGAAAGCTTTTTATTATGAAGAAACCGCTAAGTAAATCCTTAATTTTCCCCATAAAACTTTCGTTCTTTTCACTAATTTCTTTTTCAACCGCTTGTAATTTATTGCCTACAACTACAGATACAGCTATAGGTATTAAGCACAATAATATTATTGCTATAGTCATAATCCAACTATAATATATCATCATGGCTAAGCCACCAAATAAAGAAACTAATTTAACAACAATTAATATGCTTCCTGAAAGATAGTTTTCTTCTATGTAAGTAGCATCATTAGTAAGTATTGAAAGATATGAGTTTGTTGCTTCACTTGCAAATGAGCTTATGCCTTTCTTTGTTATTATACCAAAAGCATCGTTTTTATATTGATACATTGCTTTTCTAAAAAAAGCTGCCTTAATAGACTTAGCTAATAGCTCTACTATAAGTAAAGCAGCTATAAGTATAAACATAAATAATATTACACTTTTTAATTCATCTAAAGAGCCTTTATTTGCCACATCGAGTAATCTTTGCGCTACATAAGCAAAAAAGATAAGTATTATCATGCTTGCTACAGATAAAGCTAGGCTCAATAAGTATAGTAACTTATTATTTCTGAAAAAACTTTTTCTTAGGTCATTCATCGTAAGTCCCCCTTGTACAAATGTATTTAGCACTATGCTAAAGTGCTTATATGTTAATGATATCATAAATGGGGGGGGTGTCAACAACTATCTCAATTTTTTTTCAAGTAAATTATTTAATTATATACCTTGTCGATAATTTTATCAAGATTAGCATAAAAAAAGATAAGCTCAATTGAACTTATCTTTCTAATTTATCTTCCGCCATAGAATTTCATCTTTATTAATCTAGCTAGGCTTGTTGGGACGACTTTTTCATCTGTGCCAAGTATCATGCAAAGTGCGTGCTGATTAGATATTTGATTTTTTGTGAACTGTATTGAGCAGCTTGCGCAATATGTTGTGACCATGCTCTCATAATTTTTAAGTCTATCTAAAAATGCTTTCGCTATCTCAGGTTCATCGCGGCTCGCAAGTCCGCCTAGGCCGCAGCATAGAACGTCTTTGTAATCACTTTTGGCATTTGGCATAAAGTATTTTAAATCTTTAAACATCTCTTTATGAACTTTGTCTGGACATGGGTGGTAGATGTGAAACTTATCTTCAAAAACCTTGCCTATGCCTAGCTCGTGAAGCTTTTCATATATTGTTATAACGTTTATGTCTGTGTAATCTTTAAAGAAGTGGTAGCAGTTTGGGCAGCATGTAACGACTCTCTTTACTTTTTTCTTAAGTAATAGCATTTTGACGTGGTCAATGTTATTTTGCGCACGCTCCTTGTCACCGCTCTCAAAGACTGGTTTACCGCAGCAGTCGATTGAGTAGTCACAGCCATCGTCCTTAAATATCTCTATCATCTTCTTAGTTGTTTCTGGAAAAGCTCTTGGAAATGAGCAGCCAAGCCATAATAAATCCCTAGTCTCTTTATTTGAGTTATTTCTGAATTTATATAGAGACTTCTCAAACTTCATCATGCCGAAGCCCTCATTTTTCCTATGTATTAGTGAGATCTCTCTGCCATCTAAATCTACTGGACATACCTCGTAGCAGCGGCCACATAAGAAGCATGAGTAAGCAAGGTCCTCTCTAGCTGCAAAATCTTCTAAGTCTAGTTTGTATTTCGTTAAAAAGTCGCAGTTTTGTGTGCATAGTGAGCAGTCGAGGCAAGTATCTTTGACGTATTTTAAATAATTTTTCTTATCATCTTTCATCTTTATATCTCCTTGTGATCTCTTCTATCGGGTAACCTAGTAAAAACATTAATTTTAGCTTTTTATGTAGAATTATGGTTTTAATAATTCCTCTGTTTTCAAAGCGTCTAGCGTCTGTCGTAACGTATGAGTCTATAGCCTTTATCCTTGTTCCTTCTTTTTTGAGCCTTCTTGACATTTCGTAGTCTTCCATAAGTGGTAGTTCTTTGAACATGCCCATGTCTATGAATTTCTCGCGTCTAAAGGACATAGCTTGATCGCCATAGGCAATATTATATAGTTTTAGCCTTATATTTGATCTAAAGGCAACGACCTTCATTAAAAATCTTTTGCTTGTGAATTTTATCTTAATGGCTGCGGCACTATACTTATCAAGTGCCTTATCCATCTTTACTATGGCATCCTTATCTAAATACGAGTCCGCATGCAAAAAGATAACCTTATCCTCGCTAGTTTCTTTAAAGCCTGTATTCATCTGAACTGAACGTGATTTTTCGCTCATAACTATCTTGAATGGGAATTCTTTATTTAGTTTATGAAGCACATCAAGCGTTTTGTCTCCACCATCTGCATAAGCTATGTAGACTTTGAAGTCTCCATCTAAGCTATATAAGTGCCTTATGAAGCGCTCTATGCTTTTTTCTTCCTTATATACTGGAACTACTATTGCTATCATTTTTCTTGTTAACGTACTTTGTAAGCAAAACTGAAATTATTACAAGTGCGAGCATGATTAAAACTGCAATCAAAAACTCTTTGGACTTGTAGTCTTTAATCTTGTCACCTAGGTTTAGGTAAACAAGCGTTCCAGGCATTATCCCCAAGAAAGAAACGATTAGGTACTTCCAAAAGCTTATATCAGTTAGTGGATAAGCATAATTAAGTATATTGTATGGAATGATTGGTGTAAGCCTTAACAAAAATAGTCCTGATGCGATCTTGGCATCTTTGGCAAAATATCTGTCGTAAGTCTTTTTACTCACGTGCTTATGAACCAAGGCGCTAACAAAGTCTCTGCCTATGTATCTTGCGATGACAAACATGATAGACATATTTAAAAGTGCTCCGACCATGGTCAAAAGGCTTCCCTTCACAAAGCCAAATAGAGCAGCAGCTATAAGCGCAAGGACTGGCACTGGGAAGAAAAATACTGGAAGTATCGCAAAAGCTGCCACGTATAAGACTTCTGAAAGCTCTCTTCTCTCTTCGATAAAGGCCTTGAGCTTTTCCATAGGCACGTACTTTATAACTAGAACGGAGCCTATTATTATAATTAATAGGCTCAGTATCTTAATTGGATTTATTTGCTTTTTTCTTGTCATTATATATCTTGCCTATCATATAAACTAAGGCACTTAGAGCAACAACGGAAACTATTGCTATAAATATAGTCTTTGTCGAGCCAGCTAAATTACCTAAGTATGAGTAAACAATAGTTGCAGGAAGTTGTCCAAGACCTGTTGCTATGAAGAAGTCCCAGAACTTTATAGGTGTTAGGCCTGCTGCGTAACTAACTATGTCAAATGAAACGAAGGGAAGGAGTCTGCATATAAGTATTGAGTTTTTGCCGTATCTTTCGAAAAATTCGTCAACTTTAGCAAGTCCTGTCTTAGTAACAACTTTTTCTACATAGTCTCTACCTAGTGTTCTAGCGATGTAGAAGCAAAGAGCCGCTCCAGCCATTGCTGACCAGAACGAAAGAAGTGCGCCCTTCCACCAGCCAAATACTGCTGCATTTGCTAAAGTGATTAATAGAGCTGGTATTGGCGCAAGAACTGATTGCAAAATCATTAGTATAAATGAAATGATAGCTGCATATACGCCATAGCCCCTGATTAGCTCAATAACAGCGTCAAGATTAAGACTTCCTAGTTGAGTTACGAAATTTTTCATAGTCGCATTAAAACTTGGTACTGCAAAATACAGTACTATTACTAGTAATATGATAGAAATAAGTACTATCTTAGAAATTTTCTTTTTCTTCATTATTATTCCCCCAATTATTTATATTTATTAAGTCGTAAAATATTGTCTCATCAAGCTTTATTTTTTTGCCATCTAAGATAATCTCATCCTTACTTAAAAAATACACATTTTTACCAAGGTAATTATATAATAGATCCTCTTTCGTGTCAATATCATCAACGGTTCTAAGGCTCTTAATTAGCGAAGTATTAAAATTTTTAATAGTTTCTTCGAGTATCATTGATTTATTTTTAAAATCTATATTAAGTTTATTATCTAAATTAATCTTCGACGCGACGAGTGAATAGCCACCATCCGATGATGGATTAAAAACTATATCGTTTGTATCAAGCGCAGTAAAGGCGGCCTCGATATCTTTTTTGCTAATGTCATAGATGTCAGAGCCAATGAGAGCGACCTTTTCGTAAGTCTTAAAAGCCGTATCGATAGCAATCTCCATTCTCTCAAAGAGGTTTCCCTCAGCTTGCGCCTTGTATACTTCGTTTGCAAGCAGCTCTTTAAGTACTTCTACCTTGTTAATGGGCGTCACATGCACTTCTAAATCCCATTTATCAGACTTAAGTTCGTTTACTAGCCTTTTAATAAGATTCTTGTGAAATAAAACTATATCTTTCTTAGATAAAAAGTCCTCGAGACGCGTCTTAGTGTGTCCTTCAATAGGTACCCTTGTAAATATAATAAGTAAGTTCTTCATATATATCTCCTTAAACGCAAAAAATGTGTAAAGCGGTATTCGCTTCACACATCTTTTATACCCAATTAATATTTATTTACTTATCTTAATACATTTATTAAATCAAGTGGCGTATCCAAAACAATATCCGCATCCTTCATAAGCATCTCTTTTGTACCTACGCCGCACGTGACGCCAACAGCAAGCCCAGCTACTTTACCTAGCTCTAGATCTATTAGTGAGTCACCTACAACGGCTACTTCTTTTCTACTTAGCCCAAAGTCTTTACAAAAAGCATCTAATGATGATGGATCTGATTTATTTGGATAAAAATCAGCTGCTGCTAAAAAATCAATTTCATCAAAAACGCCAAGCATCTCAAAACTTAGTTTCGCTTGCTTAAAGCTATCAGCTGTTATGACAGCTACTTTGATATCAAGTTTCTTTAGCTCGTCAAAACACTTTTTAACGTCGCACGTCCCCACAATCAATTCTGGATGCTTAGCTAAGTAAGCTAAAAAGAAATCACTTATCTCTTTATCAAGAGCTTCTTTACTCTTGTCAACATATTTACTAAATACTTCTGCTAAATCAGCTATAGTGCCTGAGGCAAATATAGAATTTTCTCTAATGCTGTGGTCTTCATTCACTCCTACTACCTGTCTTATCTCTATCTTATCAGCTTCACCAAGCTCATAATAATCAAAGAGCTCTTCTAAACTAAGCCTCCAAATGTCAGTAAATTTTAAAAGCGTTCCGTCTTTATCAAATATTACGCCCTTTATATTATTTTTCATTTGACATCTTCTCCATCAAATCGCCCCAGACTTTCATCTCGTGCTCCTTAGTCTTTCTATTGAAGAAAATTGGATTAGTGTATCCATAAAGGTTTCCTTCTTCGTCCCAAACATCTACTCTTATCCAGTGGTAAGCGCTGTCTATTTCAATATTGAACATCGACTCTTTAGCCTTTTCATCTTTAACGCACTCGCCATCGATTATCCAAGATATATGAAGAGCTGATGAATGAAAATTGTTTTCGAGTAACTCCGCTCTTAAGCTTGCTCTTCCAGTGAAGTTTTCATTTTCTCTTGCTAAGCCATTGGCACTAAGCTTTATCTCCTTTGATCTAGTCACAGACACTTCTCCAGCCAGCATCGCGTCTTTAAGAGCTTCGGCTGTGTTCTCTTTTGCGTAAACTATGGCTTTTGGGTCTCCTAAAAGCGATGGATATGCTGAACCCTCATATTTTTCTTCTGGAAGTAAGTGTGAATCGCTTCCGCCTATGGATATGACTCTGTAGCCATCGTTTAATAAGTAGCTCCAAGCCCTTATAGCGTCTTTTATTGCCTTTTTAGATGTCATATATGTCGGATCGTTGATCACTTCCATAAACGTGATTAAATCAAGCGGAAATGATTTTGCATGAAAGTCCCACGGCGGCATACATGGATGGTTCACTGTAATCAGTGAGTAGTCCTTTGCCTCTTTGATTATCCTTACAAGTGCTTCTTCGTCTTCAATCTCATATATTGCATGCTCTGCAAATGGCGTTTTTTCTGCAAATAATAAGTTGATGTGACCAAGGCTAGATGTTATCTCTATACCCGGGTACACTTTTAAGCCTTCACGCTTTGGCCATGTGTAGTGATAGACATTGTGATCCGTAGGCACAAAGAAGTCTAGTCCTTGCTTTATCGCCATATCATTATTGGCTTCTCTAGACATTTTACCGTCTGAATATATGGTGTGAGTGTGGAAGTCCGCAGCATAAGAAGTTTTCTTTGGTCCATCGTCCATCATCTTTATGCTATCAAATAAATTTACTTCATTAAAGCTATTTTCTTCACTATCTAAATCTCCTTCATAAATTTCAAGACTGATATCATCTGCGTCACACTTATTTAGAACGCCATATTCAAGACTCCAAACGCCCTTAGCTATATTAGGCTTAAAGCTTTGGCAGCAAGGCGAACAGCTAGATTGGATAATAGCTATACGCCTTTCCCCATTTTCTTTCGCAGCTATTATCTGTGCATAAAGCTTCTTATCTGGAGCGAAAATGTAGGCGCTAAAAAACTGTTTGTTATTGCTCCACTTAATTGTTAGGGCCTTGATATCTTTATCAACAGTGAAATTTACTACGTCATAAGCCTTATTTAACTTTATATCTAAGAATTTTTCTCTTTGCATATATACCTCTCATTAAAAAATAAGCGCCTCATATAGAGACGCCCAAATTATAATCTTACTTATTTAGTACTTCATCAAGTGCTTTTTGAGCTACTTTTTGTGCTTCGTCAAGTGCTTCCTTAGCTGGAACGTTTTGTAATTCAACTTTATCTGCAGCTATCTTTAAAGCGTCTATGATTTGTCCCTTAGTTGGGTCTACAAACACTGGTGTAGCTGTAAGTGCTTGTTCATATGGTACCTTTGCATATGGACTTTCTTCTGTAAATTTCTTATATTCATCGATATCCATAGTGCTCTTTCTAACAGGTATATAACCAATCTTCATTGACCACTTAGCAGATATTTCAGGACTTGTGAAGTATGCTATCCATTCATAAGCAGCTTTCTTTTGTTCTTCTGATACAGCTTCTGGAACTAATAAGCTGTGTGCGCCTGCTTGAGCTTTACCATTTTTATCATGTAATGATGGTTGAGGAATTGAGTCGATCTTTGTGAAATCAAGGTCGCCCTTATCTCCTGATGAACCAGTATAGCTCATTGCAGTACCATTCATAACGTTATCGATAGTTCTGTACCAATATTCCCAGCCTTGTCCGCCTGATTCAATCTTAGTAGTTTTATCGTCAAAAATTTGCTTTCTAACAAAGTCCCAAGCCTCAACCCATTCAGGCGAGTTGATAGTTACTGTCTTACCATCTTCTGACAATACAGTTCCGCCATTGCTATAAGCAATATCTGATAGGTTATCTGGACCCCACATAACTAGGTGACCCCAGTCAGCTATGCCTTTTTCTTGCATAGTCTTTGATGCTTCGAAGACTTTGTCCCAAGATGAATATACATCTTGAGGATCTAATCCAGCTTTTTCAAGTAAATCTTTTCTATAGTAAATAACTTGAGTTGTGCCATAAGCAGGGAAAGCATATACTTTGCCATCGATTTGATCTGGCTTCATGAATACATCTAGATAATCATCAAGAGGTGTTCTTTCGTCGATATATGGTGTTAAGTCAGCCAATAGACCCGCTTCACCCATTTCTTTAATCTTGCTACCTATGAAAACTGCTGGTGCTTGATTAGCTGCAATAGCTGCTTGAACCTTTTGATAAGTTTCGTCGTAGTCGGCTTGTTGAACGCCTGTTACCTTTACCTTGTCTTGTGAATTGTTAAAATCATTAATAATTTCTTCCATAGTTTCTCCAGCTACAGAGCCTAATCCATACCAGAATTGAATTTCAACCGGCTTATCGCTAGCTGTTTCATCTTTCTTTTCTTCGCTCTTTGACTCATTTGCTTCAGCGCTTGTAGTCTTATCTCCTTCGTCCATAGCTTCCTTAGCAGCTGGTGAACACGCTGTAAATACTAGTGATAATACTAAAAGTATTACAGCTAAACTTCTTAATTTTTTCATTTTTTTCCTCCTATAATGATAATTTTAGCCTTTTATGCCGTTGTCACTGATGCCTTTGATAAACCACTTTTGTAATACTAAAAATAATATTAATAGTGGAAGTACCGCTATTGCATTAGCTGCCATGAGCATAGGTAGGTTTTGAGTGAAATTTCCTCTTGAATTAAAGAATATATTTAAGCCAACGCTTATTAGATAATTCTTTTTGCTGTTAGTTATAAGTGATGGCCACATGTAGTTATTGTACATCGCCACGAACTGAATTAAAGCAGTTGTAAGTATTGTAGACTTTGCTACTGGTACCAAAACTCTCCAAAGTATCTGCCAGTTATTTGCTCCGTCCATCTCAGCCGCTTCGATAAGCTCCTTTGGTATGGATGAAAATGTTTGATAAATCATATATATGGCAAAGACGCTCGCCGCGTTTGATATTACGATGCCAGTTAGTGTATCTATTAAATTCATCTTAGCAAGTATTACATAGCTCGGTACATAAGTCGCCGCAGCTGGCAGCATATACGTCAATAGTATTGCCCCAAATAAAACTTTCTTTCCCTTGAACTTAAAGCGTGACAAGCCATATCCCATGAGTATAGACGTTAGCATTTGAAGCACAACTATCGCGATGGATGTGATTATACTGTTAAAAATATATAGGTCAAATGGTGCTTGCTCTAAAACGCCTCTAAAATTTCTTAAGTCAAAGAATTCTGGAGCTAATTTCATCGGCTCTCTGATTATGCTTTCCGCACTTTTAAACGAGTTTGAAAACATCCATAAAAGTGGGAAGAAAGTAATAATACTTACTATTGTGACTATTATTATATTTACTAATTTTACTTGTTTTTTCATCTTTATCACCTATTTGCGAACTTCTTTTGCAAGATAAACATAAGTCCAGCGAGTATACCAGTAATGACGACCATAATCATGGTTACCGTTGTCGCCTTACCCATGTTGAATTGCTCGAAGGCCATTTGATAGAATAAATAAAGCAATGTTCTTGTTGATCCTGCTGGGCCACCACGTGTTAGTACACTGATTTGATCGTAGGCTTGTATTGAGTTAATTAGGCTTATAACCGCTAAGAACAGCGTTGTCTTTGCTGTCATCGGCATATAGATGTACTTTATCTTTTGCCAAACACTTGAGCCTTCTAGGTCATACGCTTCGAATAAATCCTTTGGTATCTTGCTGATGGCGTCTGCGTAATAAAGCATGCACCAGCCCGATGTCTTCCATACGGTTACTATCATTACAGCGATGAGCGCTGTGTTTGAGTCTGTTAGCCAGTTTGGTCCACTTATGCCAAAAATAGCTAGCCCTCTATTGATAAGGCCGATATCTGGTCTAAACATCCAGCTCCATACTATAGACATAGCAACCATCGGCGTAATCCATGGTGCGAATAAAAAGCCTTGTATAAGCTCTTTGCCGCGTCTAAATTTATCTATGAGTATTGCCATCAAAAAGCCAAAGATAAGTGTCGGAACTACTGTTCCTAGACCGAATAACAAAGTATTTTTAAGTGCTTGCCAAAAGGCATCGCTACTAAGTATGTCCTTGTAGTTTTGTGCGCCAACTACATTAAATGTCGGGCTGATATAGTCCCAATCTGTAAAACTTAGTAAGAATGACGCTATCATTGGGATGAACCAAAATACCAAAAGCGGTATTAGTGGCAAAACTATATAGACAAGAAAGCCTGAAAATCTTATACTTTTTATTCCACGAACTCTTTTTGCTTTGCTTTTATCTTTTGCTTTGCTTACTTCTCTACTTAGCTCCATCTATTGCCTCCCAGAAAATTCTGTTTTCTGTCTTAGCATCAAATAACAAGATATTTTCTGTCACAAATGCAATATGTATCTCGCTTTTTGACTCGATATCAAGCTTTGCATCTGCTCTAAGAGTTATCTCGTCTCCATCTAGCTCGCCATGTATATGGTAATCTGCTCCTAATAGCTCTACCATCTTAATCTTTAGTGCAAAATCATCTTCATTATCAGTAATTCTAATGTGCTCAGGCCTAATGCCCATGACTACGTCTTTATTGTCAACATTAGAATAATTTGCAAGAGCCCTTCCTTTGCTATTATAAAGTTTTCCGTATCTAATTTTTCCTTTGATAAAATTCATTGGCGGTGCTCCTAAAAAGCCCGCAACAAAGACATTGCTAGGGTTTTCATAAAGCTCCTTTGGAGTTCCAACTTGCTGAATCACGCCATCTTTTAAACAAACTATCCTTGTAGCCATAGTCATAGCCTCTGTTTGATCGTGAGTTACGTATATAACAGTTGAGCCAAGCTCCCTTTGTAGCTCAACAAGCTCTTCTCTCATGTGTATTCTAAGCTTAGCATCAAGGTTCGATAGAGGCTCATCCATTAAAAAGATTTCAGCGTCTCTAACTATGGCCCTGCCTAAAGCTACCCTTTGCTTTTGTCCGCCTGATAGCTCAACCGGCTTTCTCTTTAGGTACTCAGTTAAACCAAGCTTTTCGGCAGTTTCTCTAATACTTTTATCTCTAATATCCTTGTCAACGCCACGAATCTTTAGCCCAAAACCAATATTGTCATAAACATTTAAGTGTGGGTATAGAGCATAATTTTGAAATACCATTGCAGTGCCTCTGTCTTTTGGTGCTACCTCGTTCATTCTCTTGCCATCGATTAGTAGCTCACCCTCACTAATATCTTCAAGTCCAGCTATCATCCTAAGCGTTGTGGACTTTCCGCAGCCTGATGGTCCAACAAAGACTATGAACTCTTTGTCTTCTACTTCAAGATTAAAGTCTTTAACAGCGTTATCGATTCCATTCTCATACTTTTTATATACATGTCTTAAAGAAATCTTACTCATACATCCTCCTAAATAATTTTCATATCTCAATTACTTGTTTATGATACATGAGTTTTGTTAATGTTGTATGTGCAATATGTTAAGTGTGAGTAAAGTATTTAGTTTTTATTTAATATAATTTTACAAAAAATACCCTCCTTACTCGTTCATCAAGTAAAGAGGGTAAATATTAATTTTGCTTAGCTATATCTTATTAAAAATTAATTGTTTAATGCAAACTCAACTATCTTATCAATCGCGTATGCAAAATCAGTACGACTAACTTCTTTATCGTATCCAAGTTTGCCATCTTGATCGACTTCTAACAATCCTTTTCTAACTACGTCTATAACTGCATCGTGGCTCCATGCTGGTAGATAGCTATATGCGCTATAGTCAACGTCAACAGTATTAGGCATATTTATATTATATAGTTTAAGTAGTCCTTCAAGCATAACGGCTAATTCTTGTCTACTTACTTTTTTCATAGGCTTGAATGATCCGTCTGGGTATCCTGCTACAATACCATGTGTCATTGCCCACTTAACTGAATTGAAGTACCAGTCTTTCATCATTATATCTTTTGCGCTCATATTTGTGTTTATAAACTTATCTCTTGATATTCTCATGAAGACTGCAGCTACCATGGCTCTTGTAACTGTTGTATTTGGCATGAACTTATCTTTTTTAATACCCGCTAAAACGCCTCTTGAAGCAAGATTGATGATGGCATCTCTTCTTCTTTCATTGACTATGTCTGTAAAATTAACTGGCAAGACTTTATCAGGTACTTCTATTGGACTAAGTTTTGTTTTTTCTATAGGTTTTGTATTTGTTTCAATAGTCTTTGTTTCTTCTTTATAATCTTCTTTTTTCTCTGTTCTTGGTCTTCTTGGTCTATAGTTGTGCTCATCTCTATTATCAGGTTCATATGTCGGTATAATTATAGTATTGTCTTTATCAGGATTTGGTTCTGGTTGTGGGGTTGGATTTGGTTCTATTGTATTTTCTTTAATCAGTACATTGTTTGATGTATAATTTAATGTATATCCGTTAGGAAGGACTCTTTCTAGTTTAATAGTAAATTCTTTATCATAAGCAAAGCTTGCTGAATGATTTTCATCTAAAGCTATATCTTTTCCATCTTGTACAAGTTTTCCTGTGTATTCATCATTGCCACCGCTTGATATACTTATTGTGTCTCCATTTATGCTTGCTGTGAAATTAGCTGGGTCCATGCTGGCTTGCCAAGAAAGTTTTGTATTATTATCTTCTTTGTATGAGTATTCTTGATAAGCAGCTTGATCTTCGCTTGTAAAAGCATCAACTATATCAAGAATTGATTTATCTGCTAAGGATAAACCGCCTTGAACAGCTTCTATAGCAAGTATTTTATCTAGATCTAGTACATTTTTTGCTCCATCTGCTGTAATGTCAAATTTCATAAATTTTAATTTTGTAAGTGTATCTTTTACGCTCTTTCCTATCTTCATATTAATCGCCATTTTGATAAGTGAAGCATCTTTTCCAGACTCACTAGTATCTAATACTTCAACAAGTTCTGGATCGTAATCTAAACCATCTACAAAATTATCGACTACTTCAGAAAGTGGTCCATTAACTTGCCTTAATATATCTCCAAGTGCTCCATCTTTTTCTATCTTATTATATGCTTCTTGAATTTCAGTACTAAGCTTTTCGTTTCCTGCCAAGTGAGAAAGATAAGCATAATTTGCTAAATCTTGAACTGTAACTTTATCGGTTACTTTGGCTTTTAATAGTGGTCCAGCTAGTTTTTTAACATAGCCCTTTAATAAATCTTCGTCTTTTAATTTATTATTAATCTTAGTCAATAGTTCTTCTACCAATTTTGCTAAATTATCTTTTGTAATTGTTACTTTAGCATTAATTTCTCTATCTCTACCCATAAGCTTATAATAAATTTTAGCATTTAGCTTTAATTTGTCGTTATCTTCTATATGTGCTTCAAAAGTATTTCTTTCATCCATTTCTTTAACTTTTTCTGCTAGCATAGGTATTATAACTGGCTCTAAATTATCCCATAAATAAGCACTAAGCTTTTCATGTCTTTTTGCTGGATCAGGTTCGTTCTCAATTAGTCCAGTTATTGATTTACTTAGATCACCCGACAAGTTTTTATAAAGCTCACTTGTAAACAAAGCTCCACTTGCACCAACAATTAAGTCTTTGTTAATTACTGTGCCCTTAGCAAACTCCGTTAAATCCGTAATATTTTTTTGACTTCCATCTGAATCTGTATAAGTAACATTTTTGATTAGTTCTGTCTTAACATCTAAGTCATGTCCTGGATTTTCTGTAGCTATTGCATTGTTTAGCTCAAGATGACGTATAGGACAAGGGTAAGTAACTGTTGAACCTGTTTCTATATCATATATTGTATTTCCGTCTCTACTTACAAGCTTAGCAATATCTTGAGCATGCATATGACCAGTAAATACATAAGAAACGCCTAAATCAGCAAAGGCTTCTGCAGGCCTTTTACCATCGTAGCACTTTTCGTCCCATTCATTTAATAAGTATTCTTTAAGTAGTTCTGGTTCTTTTACAAAGTGTAGTATATAACCGTGATGGCTTATTAAAAATACAACGTCATTTCTCTTTTTAGCTTCTATAACTTGTTTTTTAGCCCATTGATATAGGTTTTCTCCCATAGTACCAGCTGTGATATGAGAGTCTTCACCGTTAGGAGTAACGTCAGCAGTGTTTATGGATGTATCTATGCCTATAACAGTAAGTCCGCTTTTGCCTTCAATTGATCCAGCTAGATCAATATGCTTTGCATATGATGAAGAGCCGTGTCCTTCAGCTACATCTTGATGACTAGCCATATAGCTCTTGTATTCTTCTGAGTTTATATATAGCTCTGCGTCTTCGTATAATGACTTGTACATGCTATTAAACATTGTATGCGTAGTTAGTCCTGCAAGCTTTGCCGTGTCAGTGTCTTTATTATAAGTTGTAAAGTCATATCCATCGTAGTTATTAATGTCGTGGTTACCTGGTATTACAAAGTATGCAGCCTTTTTGCCTTGAGCTTCTCTTCCACTCTTCCAAGCTTCAAGCTTTTCGCTTACATACTTATGAGATTGTACTTCGCCATCCTTAGTTAAGTCGCCAGGTATCATTATGATTTCTGAATCATTTTCTTCTGCTAGTCTTATAGCTTCGTCAAAAATGCCTTGGCTTTGTGTAAACAATTTTCTATCTGCATGCATAGCTCTTGTATAAGCAGGATTATCTGCAATAAGCTCATTCGGCAAGACGTGTATATCTGACATAAGAGATATCTTAACGCTTCCTTTGCTTATTTCTTGTGTAAACTTAATATCTTCTGTGCGATTAACAGCATCAGAGGTGTTGTTAGGATTGCTTTTTAGCTCAGCTACTTCATTAGAAGTTTTTGAACTAGCATCTTCACCAAATAAGACGATTGCTTCATCAGCATTTTCGCTGCTAGTATCGCCGCTATTTAGTACGATAGCTTCATTGGCATTTTCTGCTATGACTCCATTGAGTGGAGAGATGAACATAAGTATCGCCATAAGTAGCAACAATGTTCTTTTAAATAAATTTTTCATTTTTACCTCCAGTTTATAAATATTTTCTACGAGACTTATTCTATAAGATAAATATTATAGGAAGAATATATAGATGTAAAAATAATATAAATTTTCAGAAGATAAATATTTTTTACCATATTTATAAGTACAATTGAATTTTTATTTACTATTTACAAAGAAATACCCTCCTTACTCATTCATCAAGTAAAGAGGGTAGATATAATAAAATCTTATTAGTATTAATAAATTTTCGTACTAAAAAAGAGCGATCACTCGCTCTTCTTCATTTGTTTTTAATACTATTCAGTTACTAAATCGTATTCGTAGTTTTTAACGCCGTCAGCGTTAACAACGTCTGTGTAACCAGCTGCTAATAGAGCGTCTTGAGCTTCTCCAGATTTTTTACCAGAGTTGCAATATAAAACGATCTTTTTATCTTTGTCAGCGTCTAGAACTGATGCATCGTTCTTGATGTCATCTAAAGGAATATTCTTTGCGTCTTTGATGTGACCTGCAGCGTATTCTTCAGCGCTTCTTACGTCAACGATAACGTATTTACCTTCTTGTTCAGCGTCTGCTTGTAGTGCTACTACTTCGTCACCTGTCATAGTTGCTTTTTCTCCTGTTTGAACGCTATCAGCTTGGTCTGCTGGTACGCTTTCTGTTCCTTGATCTGCTGGTTTGTTTTCTGCTGGCTTTGAGCAAGCTACTAGTGAAAATGCTAATACAAGCACTAAAGCTAATGATAATAATTTTTTCATCTGTATTACCTCCTTAAAATTTTACCATAGATATTATACCACTTTTAAGCGTGATTGTAACTTTTTTTAATCTTATCTTAATAAAATGCTAATAAATACTACTTTAGTAGTATGGTGCTTGCTATACAGCTTACCCCTTCTTCTCTTCCTTCGAAGCCTAATTTTTCTGTAGTTGTAGCTTTTACGCTCACCCTGTCAATACTTAGCTCAAGATCTTTGGCAATATTTTCTCTCATCCCTTCTATATATGGTCTTAGCTTTGGCCTTTGCATAATGACAGTCGCGTCTATATTTGAAATGCTGTAGCCCTCTTCCTTAACCATGGCATAGACCCTTCTAAGAAGTACTCTTGAGTCGATATCAAGGTAGGCATCACTTGTGTCAGGAAAGTGATAACCTATATCTCCCTTCGCCATAGCGCCTAAGATGGCGTCCATAATCGCGTGTATAAGAACATCTGCATCGCTGTGACCAAGCAGCCCCTTTTCATGCTCTATCTTTACTCCGCCAAGTATTAAATCTCTGCCTTCGACTAGCTTATGCACGTCATAGCCATTACCAATTCTGATATCCATTAGAATGCACCTGTGCTTTTAAGCCTTTGCTTCCAGTTCGTATTGAAGATCTCTGCTATAACTAAGTCTTCTGGCGTAGTGATCTTGATATTGTCGTAGTGGCCTTCAAGCATCTTTACCTCAACTCCAGCAAATTCAACGAGTGCCGAGTCGTCTGTTGCTAATATATTTTCTTTTATAGCGTGTTCGTAGCCCTTAAGCAAAATTTCTTTCTTAAAGCATTGTGGGCTTTGAGCTTGCCACAAAAGCGACCTCTTTGGCGTATGATGAACTGTGTCGTCTTCGTTAACTGACTTGATTGTGTCCTTAACCTTGACACCTACAACGCAAGCATCGCAGCCAAGAACTGTTTCAACAGCTTTGTTAATGGTTTCAGTTCTGATAAAAGGTCTCGCTCCATCGTGTGTTAAGACTATATCAGAATTAATGCTTATGGCTTTGATCCCGTTATATACTGAATCCTGTCTCTCCTTACCGCCTTTAACAATGTTAACTACTTTAGTAAATTTATATCTGTTCACAATTTCTTTTCTTGTGTAATCTATCTCGTCTTCTTTACAGACAATAATTATCTCGTCGATGTACTTTGATCTTTCAAACTTTTCTATGGTATGAACAAGTATTGGCTTGTCATTTATTCGCAGAAAAGCTTTGTTGACCTTTGAACCCATCCTGTTACTCATGCCTGCAGCGGCAATTATAACTGAGACAAAGTTATTCTCTATCATAAATTTCCTCCAACTATTCTTTAATCTTAGCAAACATCATCTTGCCAGCAGCTGTTTGAAGCACTGTTGTTATCTCGACTTTGAGTTTTTCGCCTATCCTCTTCTTAGCTTCTTCGACAACTATCATCGTGCCATCAGAAAGATAAGCAAGACCTTGGTTCTTTTCCTTACCTGCTCTAACTATCTCAACTACAAGCTCTTCGCTTGGTAATATGACTGGCTTAACCGCATTGGCAAGTTCGTTGATATTAAGGACTTCTATGCCTCTAACTTGGGCAACCTTGTTTAGGTTGTAGTCGTTAGTAAGGACTTTTGCGTCCATCATAGCGGCTAGTTCAAGTATCTTGTCATCAATCTCTTCGACTGTGTCAATCTTTTCGTTTGATATTTCAATATCAACTATTGCTTCGTTTTGCATTTGCTTAAGTATGTCCAGACCGCGTCTACCTCTTTTTCTTCTTTGATCGTCCGCCGAATCAGCTATGTGCTGAAGTTCTTGCAAGACAAAATTAGGTATTACTAAAGTACCTTCAATAAAACCCGAGCTAGCGATGTCTTTAATCCTACCATCTATTATAACAGATGTGTCAAGAATTTTGTATAGATTTGTATCTTTTTTCTTTGATTTTTTTACTGTGCTCTTTTGAGTAAATTTCTCTCCAATATTTGAAATGTCCTTTCTTCTAGTCGTAACTATAATACCAATATATGGAAATAGTATATAGAATATAACGGACAAAACTGGTCCAAGTACTGGTATACCTATGTTCATAGCGAGCTGCGATAGCAAAAACGCTATGACTAGCCCAAGTAATAATCCTGCTAATCCTAAGATAAGGTCCAAGCTAGTGAACCTTCTTAGCTCGATCTCAACCCTGTCACCAACATTAATAAGTCGTGTAAATATAGTATCTGACAATAAATAAAAAATAATTGCAAATAAAATGGATAAAAATACCGATACATAGATACTATAATTATGAAATGTTGGTACAAGGCTGATGGCCAATAAACTTACGCCGTAGCCTGCTGCTCCGCCTATGAGGAGCATGACGACTTTCATAATTTTTTTAAACATTTTTCCTCCTACTCTACTGCCTCGTAGATAATCTTGTCTATTTCTTCGTATGATTTGCCGGAAGAGAGTATCATTTCACTCATCAAAATGTTCTTTGTGTCGTGAAGTATCTTTTTTTCTCCGGTCGAAAGATTTCTCTTATCATCCAAGCTCTTTAGGTTACGGTAAACTTTAGCAACTTCGAAGATGTCTCCTTCCTTCAAAATCGCAGTATTATCCCTAACTCTCTTGTTCCAGTTAGTGCTCATCTTTGTCGGTTCTTCCTTTAATACTTCAACTACATCTTTTAACTTTTCTTTCTCAATGATTGATCTTATCCCTCTTTTTTCTGCATTTTTAACAGGTATCATAACCTTCATAGCACCTATAGGTATCTTAACAACAAAATACTCTTCACTCTTGCCTAGAATGTTTTTCTTTTCTATGTCGACTATGATGCCCGCTCCATGCATTGGATAACAAACCATATCTCCTACTTCATACATACTTCTCGCCTCCCTTTTCCTTAGATGATAATCTCATACTTATAGTATATTGTATCACAGTTCGGCTAAAAAGTAAAGTTTTATGATATCATATTATATAATCTTTGTCAAGCCTTTTATAGATTTTTTTTCTTAAATTGCCGAAGGCAATTGCAAGGTTCACGTCCGCAAGGACGGGGTTCTTATTCTTTAAGTGCATCTATTAAGGAAGAGCATTTAATTAGCTCTAATTTTGTGAACTTTGTCGATAGTTTTGCTTCGCTACTAATTATTGCTTTTTTATAGCCCATGCGTTCGGCTTCTTTAAGTCTTCTCTCAAGCTGAGGCACTTTTTTAAGTTCGCCCGTTAAGGATATGTCAGCAATATAGACTGTGTCTGAGCTTAAGACCTTATTCACTAGCTGTGAATATATTGCCGCGATTAAAGCAAGATTCGATGCGTCTTCCTTAAGCTTGAGTCCTCCCATGGACTTGATTACGACGTTTTTATCAAACATATCAACGTTTAATCTCTTTTCCATGATTGAAAGTAGTGTATTTAGTTTTTCTCTTGACATATTCTCGCTTATACGCGATGGATATGGTGTATATGACTTCGTTACAAGGGCTTCGACCTCAAGTATAACTGGTCTAGTCCCTTCCATATTTACAGTTATGGCACTGCCAGGGAAATTGTTTTCCTTCCTTGACGAAACAAAGTACTCGCTCGGATTGTCGATCGATACAAGGCCCCTCTCTTGCATATTCATAAAGCCCATCTCGCCTGTAGCTCCATAACGATTTTTGCTCGCGACAATGGTTCTTAAGGAATCGTTTTGATAAGTATCCATAACTAGAACGGTATCTACAAGGTGCTCTAGTGTTCTAACGCCTCTTAATTCATCATCTTTAGTCATTTGACCCACGATAAAAACTATACGAGGCCTTTGTATATTTTTTGCAAGATTAACTAATTCATAAGCACACTCAACTGTTTGTGTTGGTGAGGCAGGTCTTGATGGCTTGTACTCATCAAGCTCAACAGTTTGTATCGAGTCAACGACTACCATGTCCGCGTCGACCCTAAGGACTTCTTCCTTAATATTGTCAAGGCTCATATCGCTTATGATGTATAGATCATCCTCGATAGTATCAAGTATCCTATCTGCCCTTTGCTTGATTTGGCTCTCGGACTCTTCGCCTGAAGCGTATAAGACCTTAAGGCCTTTTTTGCACGCGTCGTTCGCTATTTGCAAAAGAAGTGTACTTTTGCCGGCGCCCGGCTTAGCTGTAAGTATTGTAACCGAGTCCTTAACTATGCCCTCGCCCATAACTCTGTTAAACTCTTCGAAGCTCGTCTTAAGCCTATCCGAGTTTGACGAAGTGACAGTCTTTAGCTGCATTGCCTTGCTTCTTACGATTTTTTCTTTTTTTACTGCTTTTTTTGTATCCTCCAAAACTTCCTTAAGGCTGCCCCAAGAACCACACTCGGGGCACTTGCCTAAGTAGCCGCTGGATTCGTAGCCGCACTCGCTACACTTGTACAAGCTCTTCTTCTTTGCCATTTTTAAATTCCAATTCCTTACCATTGTAATAGATAGTGATGCTCTTATCCTTAGAAACATTATTTTTCAAAATTTCTTCAGATAATCTATCCTCTATCATCTTCTTAAATGTTCTCTCTAAAGGTCTTGCCCCATATTCAAGGTCAAAGCCCTTCTTAGCAATCTCGTCTTCAACAGACTTGTCAATCTCGATATTTAGGCCCATCTCCTTAAGTTTTGCCTTAAGGTCTTCCGCCATCAAGTGAACGATTTTTTCTATATCATTTTCTTTTAGTTGATTAAATACAACGATGTCGTCGACCCTGTTTAAAAACTCTGGTCTAAATGTCTTCTTAAGCTCTTCGTTAGCAATCTCGGAAATTTTCTTCTTTTCGCTTCTTTCTTCGCTTGATGTATCGCCAAAACCATAAGTATTTTGCTTTTTGAATCTACTTGCACCGACATTACTAGTCATGATGATGACAGCGTTTTTGAAGTCTACAGTCCTGCCCTTTGAGTCAGTTAATCTGCCATCGTCAAGAAGCTGTAGTAGTGCATTAAACACATCTGGATGTGCTTTTTCAATCTCGTCGAATAAAACTACTGAAAATGGCTTCTTTCTAATCGCTTCAGTTAGCTGTCCGCCTTCATCGTAGCCAACGTAGCCTGGTGGCGAACCTATAAGTTTAGATACGCTGTACTTTTCCATGTACTCACTCATGTCTATACGTATCATAGCGTTTTCGTCGTTAAATAGGCTCTCTGCAAGCGCTTTGGCAAGATAAGTTTTGCCGACACCAGTTGGTCCAACAAAGATAAAACTGCCTATCGGCTTGTTCTTGTCCTTTAAGCCGACCCTCGCCCTCTTTATCGAGTGGCTAAGCACATCTATTGCCTCGTCTTGACCTATGACTCTTGATTTTAGCTTCTTATCTAAGTTTAGTAGCTTTTCCTTTTCCTCTTCGCTAAGCTTTTCAACAGGGATGCCAGTCCATTTCGAGACAACTCTTGCGATATCATCAAAGCCTATCTTCATGCTGTTTAGCTCTGACTTTTGCTTCCACTCAATTCTGTCTAGGTCCATCTTGTCCTTAAGCTCGCGCTCCTTGTCCCTTAGCTGAGCTGCCTTTTCAAAGTCTTGTGCCTGTATCGCCTGAATCTTTTCAGATGCAATCTCTTTTAGCTCGTCCTCTATCTCCTTAAGTGATAGTGGCCTAACATAATTTTTCATTCTAACAAGTGATTGCGCCTCGTCAATTAGGTCTATGGCCTTGTCTGGCAAATATCTATCTGATATATATCTCTTTGATAATGTCACAGCCGCCTCGATGGCTTCGTGCGAGATTAATACCCTGTGATGCGCTTCGTATTTATCTTTAAGACCTTCTATAATCTTTATAGCATCTTCTTCACTAGGCTCTTCCACCATGATGGTTTGAAGCCTTCTTTCAAGAGCCGCGTCCTTTTCAACATATTTTCTGTATTCATCAACAGTAGTCGCGCCAATGATTTGTATCTCGCCTCTTGTAAGGTATGGTTTTAGTATGTTTGACGCATCAAGCGAACCTTCTGACGAGCCCGCTCCTACTATAGTATGAATTTCATCTATAAATAGAATTACGTCGTCTCTTTCTCTAAGCTCTTCAAGTAAATTCTTGATTCTGCTCTCAAACTCGCCCCTGTACTTTGATCCAGCGATTAGGCTAGTTAAGTCAAGGGAGAATATCTTCTTATCTCTGATAATCTCGGGAACGTTTCCTGAAACAATTCTTTGAGCTAGACCTTCGGCGATGGCTGTCTTGCCGACACCTGGTTCACCGATTAGAACAGGATTGTTCTTCGTCCTTCTCATTAGTATTTGTATAAGTCTCTCAATTTCAGACGCTCTGCCAATTACAGGATCTATCTTATCCTTTATAGCAAGCTCATTTAAGTCCAAGGTGTATTTTTGAAGCGCTTCGCCATCATCAGCGGCATCTTCATCAAAGCCGTCCTCGTCTTGGAAGCCGCCTTGATTAAAGCTTCTTAGGCTATTTAGGTAGCCTGAAAGAGCCGAAAGAACCCTCTCTCTATCTACACCAAATCTCTCCAAGATAATGGAAACAGGCGCTTCGTTCATCTTCACTATTGAATAAAGTATGTGTTCAGTCGTTACAATTGGAGCTCCTGCTTGGTTCGCCATCTTGATGGACTCCTCTATCACATATTTCAAACTTGCTGAATAATATATATCCTCTGGCTTTTTCACGTCAAGCACAGATAGTTTTTCCACCATTTCTCTAAGAGCTTCCATTTCGAGGCCGTTTTGCCTCAAAATTTCAGACGCCTTAGTCGTGTTTGCGCTTAAAATGCCAATCAAAACGTGAGAAGGATCAACTTCGCTTTTAAACATCCTTCTAGCTTCTTCTTCGGCTATTTGAAATGAGAATCTTGCATTTCTAGTAAATCTTCCAAAAACTGCCATATTTATCTCCTTTCTTATATATAAATCTATAAATTATTTTCTTCTTCCTTAATATCCTTGTCAATAAATTTTACCTTGCCTAGCTTTTCCCTAAGTATAGTCGCTCTCTTTTGGTCAATTTCTGACTTATTGCTAATAAAGTAAGTATACTCGATAGCTTCAGGCGTTATCATTTGGTAAAGAGCCGCGTCGATGCTTACATCAGCTGGCTCAAGTAAGTCCATGCTCCTTGCGAACATCAGGTTCGATAGGTAGATAAGTGCCTCGTCGTAGCTGATAAGGCTCGCCACCTTAATCATCTCCAAAGCCTTCATAATTCTATCCTTCATCAAGATATAATTTTGCTCAAGGTACCTGCGTCTATTTTCATTCTCGTAAACAATTACATTTTGGTCAGTCAGCATGGAAAGCTTTTTAAACGACTCGATATTAGTAAACTTGTTTACATTAGCGTCCAAGATGTAGATGTCCTCTATCTTAGAGCCATTTGGCCCCACAAGCGGTGTAAGCCTAATCTTAGACATATCATCGCTTTTTAGCTCATCCTTGTTAAACTCGTCCCTTCTATAAAGATGAACGATTTTGGCTATGCTTATGCCATTGCCAATGTTAACGGGGTCGCTCGTAAGATAACCGTAGTTTTCGTCAAATTGGAACTCGATTGACTTATCAAGCTCACGCTCCACGTCTATGGCGATGTCAACTAGCTCGTCAGCGCTTGCCGTTCCCAGAACTCTGATCTCAATATGGTCATTGTTATTTATAACTATGGCGATGGACTTGTCCTCATCAAGCAAAAGCTTCGTTCTTGTGATATTCTCTTTCACTGACTCATCCATAAAACCCTTAGCTAAAAAGTACTCAAACTTTTCCTTATCCATATTTGATACTTCATAAAGCATAAAACTGTAGCTAGTGTTTTTTAAAGCTTCCAAAACCATATTCAAAATCTCGTTAAGCTTAGACCACATCAGCATGTCAGGGTACTTGTAGCCCTTGATGTTCCTCTTTAAAGAAACAATCGTGTTTAGTATATATTTATTGTAAATTGTCATTGATTTCGCCATCTTCCACCTTCTCCTTCGTGGACTTCGCCTTGATCTCGTCCCTAAGCTCAGCAGCTCTCTCGTAGTTTTCGTCTTGTATTGCGGCTTCTAGCTCCTTCTTAAGAGATATGATCTCCATGTGCATAGGATTTGCGTCCATATACCTCTTTGGTAGTAGGCCCTCATAAGTTTTTTCTCCTCTTAGAGAGTTCAAAATCGGTCTGATCTCGTAGGCAAAAGTCTTGTAGCACTCCTCGCAGCCAAGCGTTCTGTTCTTGTTGAAATCACTGAACTTCATGTGGCAGTTAGGGCACTCCTTTTCCTCGAACTCATAAGTTTCGAACGAGCCAAATAGCTTTTGCAAGCCCTCAAAAAGGCTCCTTATATCGCTTTCATTTATATTCATATCCGTATATTCTCCATATTCTCCTTGATTCATTTCGTTAAAGTCCTTTAGCGCACATTCAGTGCATAAGTGTTTTTCAATAATTTCGCCGTCCAATATCAGCTTTAAATTAATCATCGCTTCATTCTTGTTGCATTCATCGCATAACATTTTACTACCCCCTTTTCAGTAAAACCAATAGGATGTTCTTTAATATATCACTTCTAAGTGCATTTCTCTTGTCTATGTCAATGGCAAGAGCCCTATCGTCAATCGAAGCAAGTATTATCTCCTTCTCATCCCTTGTAATGATCTCGTCATCACAAAGCTTTCTGATGATGTCGTGAGCTTCTTTTATGGTGATGCTATCGCCAATGGCGTCCATGAGTATCTCTTTGTATGCGTCTTCATCCTCTAAAAGATCAAGCTTCTCGATCTTGATATAGCCGCCCTCGCCCCTTCTCGACTGAATGTAGTAACCAAAGTGAGGCGCAAACCTTGTCGTCAAGACATAGTTGATTTGACTTGGCGAACAGTTGAATCTAACGGCAATGTCGCTTCTTTTGATAAGTATGCTGCCGCCTTCTTCTTCAATTAAATTGTTTAAAAAATATTGTATTTCATCGCTTAACATATTCTCACCTTTGACCTTCTTTGACTATTATAACATAAATACCCAAGATTGACAATGGATAAACATTAAGTGTAACTATTTTGTATAAATTTCTATTAGAATTGTGAATGGACTTGTATAAAAAAAAGAAAAACACATGAGAATTAACCCATGTGTTTCTCTAAGAGAATAAGAACCCGACCCTATCTCAACGCTTCGCGTTGGATGGGTGCCCCGGAACCTTGCAATTGCCTTCGGCAATTTAAAATATGAAAACCTTATATACTTTTTTTAACTTATCACAAATTAAATAAACCTTGGCACTTCGTGCTTGAAAAATATATAAAGAAAAACACACAAGTAAAACCTGTGTGTTTCTCTAAGAGAAAAAGAACCACACCCACCAACGAAGCTAAAGCATACACAATAAGAAAGACGTACCTTAATCAGTACGTCCTCCTTAAGAGAATAAATATGAAAAATATATTATTTGTGTATGCTTTTTTTAGCTTCGGGTGGGTCCCGTGAACCTTGCCATCGCTTTCAGCGATGTAAAATAGAAGAACCCCGTCCTTACGGACGTGAACCTTGGCACTCCGTGCTTGAAAAATATTTTATTTATTTATTTTTTTCTGCGTTGGCTGCTTCTATAATCTTATTTGCTTGGTCTTGTGGTACTTCTTCGTATCTTACAAAGTCCATTTGGAAGGAGCCTCTTGCTTGTGTCATCGCTCTTAGGTCTATTGCGTATCTAAACATTTCTGAATGAGGTACTTCTGCTGTGATTACTTGTGTACCGTCATCTTGTGAGTCTATACCTAAAATTCTGCCTCTACGTTTGTTCATATCGCCCATAACGTCGCCTAAGTAGCTTTCTGGTACTTTTATTTCTGCCTTAACTATAGGTTCAAGAAGGATTGGTTTTGCTTCTTGCATACCCTTCTTAAATGCCAATTGTGCAGCGATCTTGAACGCCATTTCGTTTGAGTCAACGTCGTGGTATGATCCATCGTATAATGTTGCCTTAACATGTACTACTGGGTATCCTGCTAAAACGCCATGTTCAAGCGATTCTCTAAGACCTTTTTCAACTGCTGGGAAGAAGTTCTTTGGAACTGCTCCACCAAATACTTCTTCAGCAAATACAAAGTCATCTCCATCATGTGGTTCAAATCTTACCCAAACGTCACCGTATTGACCAGCGCCGCCTGATTGTTTTTTGTGCTTACCTTGAACTTCAGCCTTTTGTCTAATAGTTTCTCTGTAAGCAATCTTTGGATCGTCAAGTTCAATCTCAACGCCAAATGTGTTTTTCAATTTATCTTTAATAACTGTTAATTGCATGTTACCTTGACCACCAATTAAAAGTTCCTTAGTCTCATGATTTCTAATTACTTCAAATGTTGGGTCTTCCGCAGTCATCTTGTTAAGCGCAACGCCTATCTTTTCGTCTTCGCCTTGCTTTACAGGTCTTACCGACATATATAGAGTTGGCTTTGGATACCTAATTCTCTCGAATATAACAGGATGAGCCTTGTCGCATAGCGTATCGCCAGTGCGAGCGTGTTCAAGTTTACTCGTAGCACCGATATCTCCTGCGATGATGCTATCAGTATCGATTTGAGTCTTACCTCTTAAGTAGAATAATCCGCCAAGCTTTTCATCTACTTCTTGACTTGCATTGTATAATGGTGTAGATTTAGTAATCTTACCAGATATAACTTTGAATAATGATAACTTTCCTACGAATGGGTCAACTATAGTCTTGAAAACAACTGCCGAGAATGGTTCGTTTTCATCAACTTTTCTCAATTCTTCTTTATCTTCCCATGTGCCAGTGTATGCGCCTACTTCGTTTGGAGCAGGGAAATATCTTTGAATCTTATGAAGAAGTAGTTCCATGCCTATGCCTTTTTCAACACTACCTACCATAAGTATAGTTAATTCACCATTTCTAACAGCTTGCTTTATACCTTCTTTAAATTCAGCATCAGTAAAGGCTTCACCTGCAAAATACTTTTCCATAAGCTCTTCAGATGTTTCAGCAACGACTTCGTTTAACTCGCCTCTAAGCTTTTCAATATAGCCATCCCACTCAGCTGGAACAGGAATTTCAGTTCTCTTTCTACCTTCATAGCTGTAAGCCTTGTCTTGAATTAAGTCAACCATGCCCTTAAAGCCTTCAGCTTCGCCAATAGGCATAACTAGTGGAACTATATGGCCACCAAGTTTTGTTTTTATATCTTCCAAAACTTCGTCGAATTTAACATTTTCCTTATCCATCTTATTTAAGAAGATAAATCTTGGTGTATGATATTTATTTAAGTTCTTCCACGCTTTTTCAGTTCCTACTTCAACGCCTGCTTGCGCGTCAATAACTAGTATAGAGCCTTCTGACGCTCTCTTTGCACCGTACATCTCACCAATGAAGTCGAAGTAACCAGGTGTATCAAGGAAATTGTATTTAACATCATTATATTCTACAGGAATAACCTTTGTATTGATAGAAACCTTTCTTTGTATCTCTTCTTTGGAAAAGTCTCCAACAGTATTTCCGTCTTCAACCTTACCCATCCTAGAGATAGCTCCTGTTGCGTATAAAAGTGATTCAACTAGCATAGTTTTACCACTACTACTGTGTCCCAAAAGGGATACGTTTCTGATTTTGCTTGCATCGTAAGCCTTCATATTTTTTCCTCCTCATATAAATATAGTTATTTTATCGATTTACTTTATAAAAGCGTTATATGTAAAAAAATTTAGCGTGAAGATAATAATTTCTTCACAAAAATATTATAACACATATAGATTTTTTTTGCAATGATTTTATCAAGATGATACGCGAAAAGTTTAAAGAGACTAAAAAAAGAAGAGTTCATCACTCTTCTTTCATCTCCTCATACGCTAGACCTATGGCCTTGTAGAAGAACTCTAAATCTTCCTCGTCAAAGTCAAATGTATCGCTGTGGTGCGGCCCCTTTAAATTCGTTCCCAGCATCATGTGCATGGCTGGAACGCCGCGGCTCTTAAGCTTCTTAAGATAAAAAGTCACATCTTCACTCGCGCCAAAGCTTGGCATTCTATGAGTCTTTATCTCATTTGCCTTAAGTTTTTCAATCACTCTATCAATTAGTTCATAGTTCTCTTCCTTATATGCATTTGCCTTTGCAAGCACCTTCATCTCGTAGCTCGCGCCCTTCGCCTCAGATACGCATCTTGCAATCTTCTCCATAGAAGAAAGCATCTCATCCATCGCCTCGTCGCTATCCGTTCTAAGGTCCATACCCAAAGTAATTTTATCCATGATAGCATTTCTTTGGCCGCCGCCATTTATAATACCGATGTTTATAAATTTTTTGCTATGAGCATCAATTGTAAGATCCTTTATCATATCTATAAAAGCCATGGCAATAGTAAGAGCGCTGATCCCCTTTTCAGGAGCGTTTGCTGCGTGCGCCGCCTTTCCGAAAAAGCTCATATCAAGCTTGGTAGTTGCCAAAAAATCAGTCGTTCCAACACCAATGTAGCCCTTTTCCTCGCCTAAACCAATGTGATATGATAAAAATCCACCCACATCCTCTGTAATAAAGTCCGCCATGCTTCTTGCGCCGCGAACCCCTTCTTCTGCAGGTTGAAATAGTACACGAGCCGATTCTCCAGACTTACTAAAGCGCTCGCATAAGCTAAGTGCCAAGGCTATGTGTCCGTCGTGACCACAGGCGTGCATATTGCCATTAGTCGAGGCAAAGCCAAAGGTGTTCGGTAAATGCGTTATATCACTCGTCTCCTTTATCTTGAGCCCGTCGATATCAGCTCTGAATAAAAAGTACGGAGCCGCGCCAAACTCAGCCATCACCCCAGTGAAGCCTTTATCGATGTCGCTCATCTTACTCTCGGCGCCCTTTTCGTAAAGCGCCCTGCCATAATAAAGTTTACAATTAAAATTTTCAAGTATTTTAATGATCTCCTTAGTCGTCTGAATCTCTTCAAAGCCGAGCTCGGGGATTTTGTGAAAAAATCTTCTATATAAAACTAAATCCATCTTATCACCTACTAGCTAAATCTTACATCAAGAGCCGCGTTTTGTCAAGCTTGACAAATTGCTGTAGATGTAGTAATATATTCATGTTGAGGTGAATTATGAAAAAGAAATTTATTTTATTTATAACTATGCTAGTGGCCATGCTTATGGCATTGACAGCATGTTCAGAAAAAGAGACGAAGTTTACAAAGGAAGAGATAAAAGACTGGAACGTTAGCGAAGGCAAAGAGCCAAAGGCTGATGACATCGACGACGACTTTGTTAATGCGCTTAAACGCTTTATTAAGAAGAGTATAGCAGAGAAAAATTACGAAGCCTTCTCAGAGATGGTTAGCGATGAGTATTTGACAGCGGTTGACATGACGCGTGATGAATACAGAGCGCTTAACAAAGAGACAAGCGAAGCACTTAAAGACATTGACATCGAAGTATCAGATGTTGAAGCGAGCCAAGTTGATGAACACGCAATCGAGCTTAGATACACTTTGAGCTTTAACAACTCAAATACTGCGCAGTACATCTACATCTACAAGGATAAAGACGATGTATTCAAGTTTGCACCATCGATGTACGAGCCGCACGCTTGGCAATTAAGTGACTTTGATAAAGACAAAATCAATATACAGTTCATATCACTTGGTAAAGTTACTGAGGGTATGGAAGTCAGAGCAAAACTTATGAGCACTGAGAAATGGGACAGAGAGCTACTAAGCGCAACGCTTTACACAGACAGAGGTAAGTACGATGCAGCCAAATTCAAGATAAATATCGCAAGCGGCAAGACAGAGCACGCGCTTTTCTACTTCAATCACGCAAAAGGCAAGGCAGAAAAATTCGATCTAGTCTACAAAGGCGATGGCGGCAAAGAAAAGATGACTACATTTGAGTTTAAGTAGATAATTTTTAATAGATATGTATATATAGTAGGAAGAGATGCTTCCTACTATTTTTTTTGCAAAAAATATCTGCCAGGCTCATATGTGCCTAGCAGATATCTTTTATAATAGATTTAACTATTTACTTTTTTCTACGATAAACTTTTTCTTGATATATACAAGTCCAAGTAAAATCATTAAACCTAAGAATATACCTAAAGCGTCTTCTGTAACGCCAGTCTTTGGTAATCTGTTCTTGTCTTTAGGCTTTTCATTTTCTTCTTCTGGTTCATGTGGTTCTTCTGGTTCTTCTTCTTCAGGTTCTTCTGGTTCCTCAGGTTCTTCTGGTGGAACTTCTTTGTTTAGTATAGTGAAACCTTTGTACATTTCACCAGAGTAGCTTACCTCGAACTTTCTATCGTCAATATTGTAGATATTGTCCTTTTCGCCTACTTCTCTAACAGTGTATGTGTATCTTCTTCCTGATTCGTCTTCTAAATCAAGATTAGTGAAGCTTGCACTCCAGCCGTTAGCTGCGTTTAAAGTAAGGATTTTGCCGCTTGCTTCGCCATTGATATACAGCTCAACTTGTATATCTCTAGTTTTGCCAAGAGCTTGCCAAACTTTATTTACTCTAACTGTTATAGTTTTTGTTTCTGGTGTAGGTGGTTCTTCTGGCTCTTCAGGTTTTTCTGTGTTAGTGAAAGTGACTTTAGCTACTTCTGTAATTACTACATCAACTGGATATACGATGATCAAGTTTCCATCTTCATCATATTTAAGTTCTACCTCAGCTTTATCTTCGGCTGCTTCTTTAAGTTCAAATGAGTATTTTTTGCCTTGAATCATTTTTAAGAATTCATCTTTTGTCAATTCTTTCTTGTCTGTGCCAAAGAATTTTACAATCTTGTCTTTAGCATCAAAATCCATAGTTGTTTCAATAGACTGTTTTCCGTCAAATTTTTCTAAGTCTTCTTCAGTAAATTCGTAGTTGTTTGTAGATAGAATCCCTTTTCCTAGGAATTCTTCCATGTATTTCCACTCTTCAGGTGTAAGAGTTATTTCTTTATCAACATACTTTCCTTTTATCTTAATCTTAAGATTTTTAGGGATAGATTCAGTGTTTTCAGTATCCCAAACTTTTTCAACTTCAATACGATGTTTTGGTTGATAATAGTTTGTAAGCTCAAAATATTTCTTACCTTCTTCAGTATATGGTTTTACATAAAGTAAATTGTCATTATCGCCAACATCTGTTAACTTTGGTACATAAAGAACTAACTTTCCATTTTCTTCAACTAATTTAAGGACATATGGATCATCGTTTGTAACAATGTCACCATCCCAGTTCGCTTCATACTGTCCAAGGTTTCTTGGGAACGGCTTTCCATTTTCATCGTAATACATTTTAATTTCTATATCTGAATCTTTAAATTTTCCATTCATTACTATATCTTTGATAACTGTGTCTAAATGCCAATCCCATCCATCAACTCTATATGGCTCTAGTTTTTTTGTATAAACTTCTTTTACTTCTTTATTCCCAACTTTGTAAATATAGTGCACTTCAAAAGGTATATAATTAATTCTAAAATATCCACCTGTATAATCTTTATAAATTAGATATTTATCAGAATCTTTATCCCTTTCAACTCTAATATTTAAAATAGAATTTTCTTTTCTTGTAACAAGTGGGATAAATATTTCAGAATCTTCCTTAACCCAATATTTTTCAAATCCCATGCCATCTAATTCAAAAAATGGAAGTTTGTCAAAATTACCTTTCCATCCATTATCTTTAGATAGGATAACGTAACGATCGTTTCCATCTTTATCCTTAACTCTTATTCCATCTCTCAATAAATATACCTTAACAGAATCAGGAATATCCTTTTCTTCTATCGATTCATCCCATTTTTTCACTACAGGTATTTCTGAATATGGATAGTTAGTAATGGTAAATCTATGATTTGGCACTAACGCTAACCTATAACCATTGGTATTTTTTGTGTAATCATCAGTTGTATGATCTGGATTCCCCATATATTGAGTCCAAAGATATGGTAGTTGAATTTCAACTGTACCGTCTTCTTTTTCGAGTATATAGGCTTCATGCCAAGGACCATTTTCTTCCCACCAATTTGAATCAGCAGTTAAACCATTGTAGCCAAGGCCAACCCAATCAGGAGATGGTTCATAGGCTTTTTCATAACTATGATATGTTATTTTTACATCTTTAAGATTCTTAAACTTATCAAGAAGCATATCTTTTACGAGGCCAGTCCATTTCTCTTTATCTTCCTTATAGTCAATTTTAATATCTTCCCTCGAGATTTCTTTACCATTTTTATCCTTATGGATAAATACGATTTTGTAGTCCATTTGCTTGTGAGGTGGCATATCAAAATTAATGGCATTATCATCATTAGGGTATTTTTCACCAGCAAATACTCTTTCAACCTCTAAAGAATTTAATGTTTCATCTATAACAGAGTAGAAATCATCATTTCTTTCCTTTATTGAGTAGCTGATCTTCTTTTTCATAAGCTCTTCAGCTGTAAAAGGTAGATTTTCAAACTTTGCAGTCCAATCATTATCTTTACTTAGTTCAACTTCGCCATATTTTGCGTCTCCTATAAATAAATCAACCCAAATGCTTTTAGGTTTTTTATCTTCAGGAATCGATTTATGCCACTTTTTATCTATAGTTATTTCATATTCGCCAGTTTTTCCTGGAGGAGTAGTGTTAGCGTTTGATCCAATTCCAGCACCCTTTAAAGCAGTGTTGCCCATAATAAATAGATTAGAGTTTGTCCAAGCTTCATTTTTTGTTTGAGCATTATATATAGCTTGTAAAGATACAGCTTTGTCTGTGTGATACATCCATTCTGGAACTTCTTTGCCGTTATATAGATATTTTATAATATTTCCTTGTTCTGTTATTGGAGATATATTTGTTAAGAATTTTGGAAAATCATAACTTTCTCCATTAAAAATACTATAATTATCTTTTTTTCCATGAGTAAAAATGTCTTTACCACCAGATGAAGCATCATTATCAAAAATGTAAACTGAATTAAAATCTTCAAAATCTACATTTCCTGCTGGACAATGCCAAAATCCCCCGCCATTACCAGCAGAAAGATGATAGTAAGCACCATTTATAGCTTTATTTTGACTAATCAATACATGTTCTAACTTTAAAACGTGTGGGACAATAGAAACATAAATTCCTCCGCCCATATTTTCAGACTTATTGTTTAAAAGATAACCACCTTTTAATGTAGCAGTCGATGCATTGATATAAATGCCTCCACCTGCACCCGATGTGTTACCATCATTATGAACTTTGGCTATATTTTTATAAATAAGTCCACCATATTGAGTGTAGTACGCTCCAGCATATTTAATATATTCATCATAATCAACATTTTGAATATTAGAATAGTTTACGCCATTAGTACCTGTAACATAATTATCATTAATAGCAACAGCTCCTCCATGGTAAGATTCATTTCCAGCTAATATACCATTATTGAATATAAAATTAGCAAGTGAATCTACATGTACAGCACCGCCATAATTTTCTGTCTCTGGTTCTAAGTTGTCATACAATGGACCTTTATTATTAGCAATAAGACCTCCATTCATTGTAAATAGAGCTTTAATTCTTTTACCATTTTTATTTCCGAAAATTCGTCCTAAAAATACGCCACCTACTGGTGCTTCGTTATTATCAAGACTTCCGCTTTCTAAAGTGAATTTGCCACCTTCATCAATATAAACAGCTCCAGCTGCATTGAATGTTGATTGACCTTTAGAAATATTTTTATTAGAAGTAATTCTGCCGCCATTCATAGTGAATGTAGCACCTTCATGCACATAAATAGGCGCAGAATTAACGTGTTCATTATTGCTGTTGGCAATAAATCCTCCATTCATAGTAAGTTCGCCAGACACATCAATTATTGATCCATGTTCTATAGCTGTTTTCACATCTTTATTGCCATCTATAAATAATGGATCCTTATTATCTTTTCCTAAAGTTAACGTAGCTCCTTTTTCGACTTTAAATAGTGTTGCCTTAAAATCTTTAGCTCTTTTTAAAATAATATCAACATTGGGCAATGGATTCTTTTCTAAATCTGTATCTTCAAGAGCTTGTTCACCTTTAGCTTCTGCTTCTTTAACAAGCTCTTGTCTTCTTTCCATGTCATTATCTGGTTCTGGCATAGTTATTTTATCTTCGCCAATTGGTGTGACTTGATTATCTGCTTTACTTCTATCAGCGCCAGATGTAATTGTTATGTCTTGATCTGCTTTTATTATAATCGTTTCACTTATATCAAAGCTTTGCATAATCTTGATGATTGTTGGAGTAGAACCTGCTTCTGCAATTGCATTCTTTAATTCTTCAAACGTACTTACTTCAACAACTTTTTCAGCTCCACTACCTTGTCCTGCTCCTAAAGCTATAGGATTTTCAGCTAGTTCTTCTATTTCTAGTGTTTCGCCAGCCTTTAATTCTTTTGCTTCTGTCTTCTCTTCAGTTTTTTCGCCTTCTTCAGCTTTTTCACCAGCTTTTTCTTCTGTACCTTCTTTAGCTTTTTCTTCTTCAGTCTTTTCTTCTGTATCTTCTTTAGCTTTTTCTTCGTCTGTTTTAGTATCAGAATCTTTTGCTTCTTCTTTTTTGTCGTCGCCATCTTTATTTTCTTCTTGCTTCTTATCTTCTTCTTTATTATCATCTTTTACTTCTTCAGACTTTTTATCTTCTTCATTAGTCTTTCCTTCAGCTTCCTCTTCTGATTTTGTTTCTTCTTTTGCATCGGAAGGCTTTTTGTCTTCAGGCTCTACAGTCTTATCTGTATCTATATTAGAGCTTGGCACCCCCCCCATGTCAACATTTTCTACATCTGTTTTTGTAGTTTTGTCTTCAATAGGAGCACTCGCTTCTTTATTTCCTTCCTCTACAATTTCTTCTTTCTCTTCAGCTTTTACTTCTTCAGCTGTATTTCCTCCCTCAATACCTTTGGGAGCTTCTTCAGAAATTACTGTCTTTGGCTCTTCTGTCTTTACTGTATTTTCATCCATCGCCATGACGTTTACACCTGCAAAGATAACTAAGCTTAGTATCATTGTTAGTATAATCACATTTAATTTCTTCATTTCTCTCCCTCCTTTCTTTTTATATTTTATTTTGCAAAGATATAACTTTGCATACTCAAAAATTTTATTTGAGTACTATTATTATATACCTACATAAAGTTAATTGCAATGATTTTCAATCAAATCATATACATTTTATAAAAACGCACACAAAAAAGAGAGCCTTTGTACTGCCCCCTTAAATCCGGACACGGAAATAAGGGGGTATTTTAATGAAAAAAATAACATATGAAGAGAAATTAAAAATAGTAAAAGAAAACCAAGAAGGATATGGACAAATTTATCTATCGAAAAAATATGGGATATCTAAAGATACAATTCGAAATTGGATTCAGTCATATGGAATGTTTGGTGAAGAAGGCCTCAAGAAAAGTATTAAAAATAGTTCATATAGTGGAGAATTTAAATTATCTGTGATAGAATATAGGAAAATAAATGGTCTATCCTACAAAGAAACTGCAGAACACTTCAAAATCAAACAGCCATCCACAATAGCTGTCTGGCAAAGGAAGTATAAAGAAAAAGGTTTTGAAGGTTTATGTGGGAAGAGAGGAAGGCCAAAGAAACTAGGAGATTCTAATATGAGCAAAGATAAGATAAATGAATTTACCCCTTCAGAAAAAGAAGAGTTAATTAAATTAAGACAAGAAAATCTATACCTAAAAGCAAGGCTAGAATACGAAAAAAAACTGGAAGCCTTAGTTCAAAAGAGATTGCAAAAAACAAAGAAAAGACCAAAATAATTTTTGAACTAAGGCAAAAATACAAGAAATTACCTTTAAAGTATTGGCTAGAGACTGCTGATTTGCCAAAAAGCTCTTACTATGAATGGGAGAAGAAACTACAGGAAGTAAATACAAAAGAAGCCAAAGATATTGAAAGAGTAAAGAGAGTAGTTGAAGAATCCAAAAGAAGATATGGCTACAGAAGAGTGTGCTTACAACTAAAAAAAGAAGGCATAATTATGAACCATAAAAAAGTTCTTAGAATCATGAAAGAAAACAATCTCTTATGTAACAAGTATGGCTTAAGAAGAAAAGCCTACTCATCATACAAAGGCAATGTAGGTAAAGTTGCTAAAAATAATTTAAATAGAGACTTTTATGTGGATAAGATAAATACAGTATGGGTAAGTGATGTAACAGAGTTTAGAATAAGAAATTCGGAAATAAAACTCTACCTATCTCCAATAATGGATCTGTATAACGGAGAAATAATTTCCTACAGCATAAGCAAATCTCCAACAGTAGAGTTCACACTAAAGTCATTAAAAGACGCAATACAAACCATACCTGTAAAGCATAACTTAATGATCCACACCGATCAAGGCTTTCATTACCAACATAGGAGTTGGGTATATACACTTGAAAAATATGGGATCAAACAGAGTATGTCTAGAAAAGGAAATTGCCTAGATAATTCACCCATGGAAAATTTCTTTGGATTGTTAAAACAAGAGATGTTTTACTGTGAAAACTACAAAACTATTGAGGAATTAGAAGCTGCTATTAGAGAATATATTGACTGGTATAACAACAAGAGAATAAAGACAAAATTAAACGGCCTGTCACCTGTTGAGTACAGGTTACAAGCCGTGTAATAAACGCGGTTATTTTGTCCGGGTTTGTGGGTGCATATCACANGGCTGTATAATATCTATTGGGGAGTAAAACCTCAATAGATATTTTTTTGATAAAATTACAAAAAAAAGTTGCACTTGCACACATTTTATCCTATACTTAAAATACCACTACAACATAGGAGGTGTGTACAAGTGCAAGAATATAATACCATAAATTTGCTAGCTTGTAAAGATGTAGTTGTTAACAATTTTAAAGAAGGTGAAAATGTAGTAGTTATAGAAGCACAGACAAAAAAGTTAAAAAGCTGCCCATACTGTGGTTCTAAACATATCTGGGTTCATGATCACAGAACTCAAAAGATAAAAGATACACAGATGCATGGTAAAAAATGCATAATAAACCTAAGAAAAACTAGGTACAACTGTAAGTGCTGCGGGAAAAGAATTGATAGCAAAACAGAACTAGTAGCAAAGAAAATGACCATGACAAAAAGACTAGTAGCATCCATAGCTAGAGAGTTTAGAGAACTTTACTCAATAAAGTCAATATCAAGAAGATACTCAGTAAGCACATCAACAGTTACAAGAGTCCTATCTTACCTATCAGTAGAGAGAAAAAGTCTTCCAAAAGTACTTTTAATAGACGAGTTTAAAGGCGACAGCGGTTCATACAAGTATCAATGCTCACTTCTAGATGGCATAACACATGAAATCATAGACATAGTTAAAAGTAGGCAAGAAAATATTTTGTTTGAATACTTTAAAAACATACCAAAAGAAGAAAGAGAAAATGTAAAGATATTTGTTAGCGATATGTCAAAAACATTTAAAAACGTTAAAAACGCATACTTTAAAAACGCAGTACACATAGCAGACAAATATCACTTCGTAAGACAAGTCTCTTGGAGCTTAGAAAACGTAAGAAAGAGAATACAAAAAGATACATCAGCAGAAATGAGAATATACCTAAAAAGAAGTAAAAGCATACTTACAAAACCAATGCCAAAACTTAATGATGATCAAAAGCGAGAAGCAGCTCTAATGCTAGAGATAAGCGAAGAGCTAAGACTAGCATATGGCTTAAAAGAATCCTTCTATCAAGAAGTTCTAGTGCAGAAAAACAAAGAACAAGCACAATACAAGGTAAACGCATGGATAGACATATGTAAAAAATCAAAACTTAAAGAGTTTAAATCATGTATAACAGCCTTTACAAACTGGTCTGATGAAATTACAAACTCATTTGACTACAAACATTCAAATGGAGCACTAGAAGGAAAACATACAAAGATAAAGACACTAAAAAGAAACAGCTTTGGTATGAGAAACTTCGAGAGGTTCAGAAAAAGAATAATGCTTTTAGACTAAAATATATATATAAAACATCATAAAAACCTAATAAGCCTATATAGGTTTATTAGTCATGCAAAAATTACATAAATTTGTGTTATTTTAAGTATATAAATTAAAAACGTGCAAATGTTAGTTTTAACATAAAAAGAGAGACTTAAATCAATAAGTCTCCCCAATATTTGACATAGAGCCATAATATATCTTTATTGAACTTTTTCTTTCGCATGCTCCAAGCCTTGTTTATACAGCATCAAAACGTGTTCGTCATCAAGTGAGTATATCAGTGCCTTGCCATCTCTCTCGTACTTAACTAGGCCAAGATTTCTTAATATTCTTAAGTGGTGACTGACAAGTGGCTGTGTCATGTTTAACGCGTATGAAAGGTCTGTAACGCACATCTCGCTTAGGCTTAGCGCATGTATGATTTGTATTCTTGAAGGCTCGCTAAGCGCTTTCATAATGTCTGCAAGTTTCTCAACTATCTTATAGTCGATGACATCGTTTTTTATTGCGTCTAAGTCTTCTTGACTTAATTCTCTATTTTCCATAATCTCCCTCCAAGTCTCTCGTTATGCTTACAAAGTCATCAAAGCTCAGCTCCTCTGCCCTTGCATTTTCACCTTTGCCAATGGCCTTTAGTGCTGCCACTGTATCCTTTTTATCTATACCCACTTCGCTATTAAATAAAGCGTTCGCAAGCGTTTTTCTTCTCTTCATAAAGGCTGCTCTAATTATCTTTAAGAATAGCTCTTCATTTTCCAAATCTTTTTTCTTCTTTTCTATATATAGTACTGCTGAATCAACTTTTGGCTTTGGATAGAAGCAGTCCTTAGACACGTTAAATGCTATGCGCGCATCGCCATAGGCCCTTGTAAAGACAGATATGCTGCCGTAGTCCTTTGATTTTTCATCTGCGACTATCCTTTGAGCGACTTCTTTTTGCACCATAACCGTGATTGAATCTATATCAAGTTTTGACTCTAGTAAAAATGTTAATATGGGTGTCGTCACATAGTATGGCAGATTGGCGCATACTTTAAACGGACCGCCTGTCAAAGCCTTGATCTCGTCCTCAGTGGCGTCCATAAAGTCTTTGTAAATGACATCTACATTATCATGCTCGCCAAGCGTTTCCTTGTGTATCTCTCTAAGTGATTCGTCAAGTTCAAAGGCTATGACCTTTTTCGCGTGTTTTGCGAGCTCTTCGGTCAAGGTGCCTATGCCGGGACCTATCTCCATAACAGTAGTGTCATTTGTTATGCCGCTTTCTTCAGCAATCTTCCTAATTATATTGCCGTCAATCAAAAAGTTTTGTCCAAGCGCTTTTTTAAATACAAAGCCAAAGTCCTCTTGCAGCTCTTTGAGTCTTGCTATGCTATATAAACCCTTTTCAGTCAATTTTTTTCATAGCCTCCTCAAAATCTTCTCTCGAAATTTGATAATAGTTTAGTGCGTCGAGCATCTTTTTTGCGTTTGAATTAGAAATTTTTAGTAGGCTCGCAAGTTTTTCGCGTCTCTCCTTAGAGCCGTCCGCGCCTAAGAGGCCTGTCTCATACAAATCTTTCGTTGTATATAGTACAGTCCTCTCCTCTGTCGAGGCTCTTGCGTTCATTAAGGCATCTATAATTGCTTCTTTCGAAGCATTTTCAACGCCTATATCATCTTTCTTAATCGCATCTGACTGCTTTAAATAAGCGTTTTTACAGCCCTTAACATTCTCATTTATGGTGCGCCTAATCATCTTACCGGCGTAATCAGGGTCAGTAAATACAATTACTCCCCTCGTTTTGACAGCCTTCTTAAGCTCATCGAAGAGCGTCTTTTTTATTTTATAGCCATGTGTCGCGACGATGTCTGCATCAACAGCGTTTTTTATCTGAGCGATGTCGTCCATGCCTTCGACAACTATGAGTTCTTTAATCATTTTTCACTCCAAAAAATTCAAATGCGTTCTTCTTTGTTGCTTCAAGCACTTCTTCTACGCTAATATTTTTGATCTCAGCAAGTTTTTCTGCAACCAAAATGACTTTTCTCGGGTCATTTCTCTTGCCTCTATAAGGTACCGGCGTCATATATGGTGAGTCTGTCTCTATAAGTAAATCTTCTAGAGCTACCTCTTTTGCGACGTCAACTGTGTTTTTTGCGTTTTTAAAAGTTAGTGCTCCGCCTAAAGCTAGTTTGTAGCCTAATTTTAAAAATTTTCTCGCCATCTCTATAGATCCTGTATAGCAGTGGATTAAAACCTTCATACCTTGAGCGTATTTTTCAAGTATTTCATAAGTTTCTTCCATCGCCTCACGCGTGTGAATAACGATGGGCACATCCATTTCACTAGATAAATCTATCTGATCAATAAAAACTTTTCTTTGCACATCTCTTGGCGAAAAATCATAGTGATAGTCAAGACCAATCTCGCCTATCGCCATAACCTTATCCTTTTTTAATAGCTCTTTAAGTGCCTCACGCGTTTCAGCTGTGTAATCCTTTGCCTCATGCGGATGCACGCCTACAACTGCGTAGACGTGATCGTATTTTTTGGCAAGTTCATATGAGCTGTAGCTCGTCTTAAGGTCAGATGCTATATTAAAGAAATAGTTTCCGCCAGCTAATATATCGGCTATGACTTCGTCTCTGTCCTCATCAAAGGCCTCGTCGTCAAGATGGGCGTGTGAATCAACGAATATCATTACGCAATCACTGAGCCCGATGGCATATCTGCAAGCGATGTCACTAGTGATAAGTCATCGCCGTTTTCACAAGCAAGTATCATGCCTTGAGACTCAATGCCTCTAAGCTTTCTAGGCTTTAAGTTGCATACAACGACAACCTTCTTACCTATGATGTCCTCTGGTTTGTACCACTTTTTGATACCGCTAACAATAGTTCTTGTCTCGTCACCAATCTTAACTGTGTTAATCAAAAGCTTGTCAGCTTCAGGATGTTCCTTCGAATCAATAATTTCACCTAGTCTTAGATCAAGCTTAGCAAAGTCATCATATTCTATAGCTGGCTTAGCATCAGAGTCCTCTGCCTTTGCCTTGCCATCTTTTTCTTCTCTCGATTTAATTAAATTTGCGTTTTCACTAAGTAGTTTCTCTACTTCTTTTTCAACGTCAAGTCTTGGGAATAGTGTATCTATCTTCTTTACAGTGTATTTGTCAACTAAGCCAAAGTCGTCGCACTCTTCATATTTCATTTCTTCACTTAAACCAAGCGCTTCCCTAATCTTATTAGCAGTATCTGGGATGAATGGGCTTAGTAAAACTGATGAAATTCTTAATGCTTCAAGTAAATTATATATTATAGTTTCAAGTCTTTCCTTGTGTTCATCATCGTTAAGAGTCCATGGGCATGTTTCGTCGATGTACTTATTGGACCTTCTAATTAGCTTAAATACTTCGTCAATGGCTACAGATAGGTTAAGGTGTTCCATCTTTTCATCAAGAACTGCCTTTCTTGTTAGTGCCACATCGATTAAGTCTTTATCAATTGTGTCATCAGATGCCTTTTTATTAACAGTGCCGCCAAAGTACTTTTCAGCCATGGCAATAGTTCTTGAAACCAAGTTACCAAGGTCATTTGCAAGGTCAGAGTTTACTCTTTCCATAAACTTTTTGCTTTGGAAGTTACCATCGCTACCGAAGTTAAACTCTCTTAAAACGTAGTACTTAAGCGCATCTCTGCCATATAGCTTAACTATTGGCTCAGGGTAGATGACATTGCCCTTACTCTTACTCATCTTGTCGCTTTCAAAAAGTATCCAGCCATGGCCAAAGACTTTCTTAGGTAGTGGAAGGTCTAGAGCCATTAACAAAGCTGGCCAAATAATTACGTGGAAACGCAAAATGTCCTTACCAACTAAGTGAATATCAGCTGGCCAAAGCTTTTCGAATTTTTCATCGTCTTGTAAGTATCCTGCCGCGTCAATGTATGACGACAAAGCGTCTATCCATACGTAAACAACATGCTTTGGATCGAATGGCACTTGAACGCCCCAGTCGAAGGATGTTCTTGAAACGCATAAGTCTTGAAGACCGTCCTTGAAGAAGTTATTGATCATTTCAGTCTTTTTAGACTCTGGTTCAATAAATTCTGGGTGCTCTTCGTAATATTTTAAAAGTCTGTCCTTGTAATTGCTTAATCTGAAGAAATACGCTTCTTCATGAGCTGGATGTACTTCTCTACCACAGTCAGGGCACTTGCCGTCAACAAGTTGAGACTCAGTCCAGAAAGACTCACATGGAGTGCAGTAAAGTCCTTTGTACTCGCCCTTGTAGATGTCGCCTTGCTCGTAAAGCCTTGTAAATATCTTCTTAACCATCTCATCATGAGACTTATCAGAAGTTCTTATATACTTATCATATCTTATGTCAAGTAAGTCCCATAGCTTATATATTTGTTCATTAATCTTTGTAACGAATTCCAATGGAGTAACGCCAGCCTTTTCAGCGTTCTTTTGGATTTTCTCGCCGTGTTCGTCGGAGCCAGTAACAAAATATACATCCATGCCTTGAAGCTCTTTGTACCTCTTAAGCATGTCAGCAACTATAGTCGTATACGTGTTTCCTATGTGTAAATAACCACTTGGATAATAAATTGGTGTACTTAAATAATATTTTTCCATTCTTTCAACTCCTTTTCCCTTAATTATAGCATAAAGAGACAAAAAAATCAAAGACCGTTTATATATGGTCTTTGATTTTTTTATTACTTATAAAATTTTGCTTGTGCCTCATACATCTCTCTATAATATGGCGAATTTTTTAATAGCTCATCATGCGTGCCAAGATTATCCACTCTGCCATCTTTAAAGACTACTATCTTATCAACGCTCTTGCATATACCAAGTCTATGTGTAACGATGATGGACGTCCTTCCCTTTGATATGTCAAGGAACTTCTTTAAGATCTCGCTCTCTTGCATCGGGTCAAGAGCCGATGTTGCCTCATCAAGTATTATAAGCTTAGCATCCTTATACATGGACCTCGCTATGTCAAGCCTTTGCCTTTCGCCGCCAGATAACTCTACTCCGTCAAAGTCCTTGCCAAGCCTTGTATCAAGTGAATGCTCTTTATATAATTTGTCTAAGCTCACATAATCAAGCAAAGATTTAATTCTTGCTTCATCATAAGTTTCTTGCGAGGCTATATGCTCAGCTATACTTAAATTAGTCTCAGTTCTTTCTTGAGGAACTATAGTGTAATCATCAAAACTAAGTCCTCTTACCTTTATATTTACTCCAGCAAAAGATATTTCCCCGCTCGCATCGTAAACGCCAGTCAAAGCCTTTGTAAATGTAGTCTTACCTGAACCGTTATAGCCAACAATTGCCACACTCTCGCCCTCATCTATACTTAGGCTAATATCGTGAAGGCCATTATCAGTCTTTGGATAAGTAAATGAAGCATCTTTTACGCTAATTTTGCCAAAATCTACATTGTAAGCCTTTTTCTCTTCGCTGCTGTCCATAAAAGTAAAGTAATCGCTTGCGAAGGAAATGTTTCTCGGTAAATTGCCGACAGTGACTATCATCTCTTTACTTGAGTTTTGCATATTTTGATAAGCCATAAGTGCAGCGCCCATCATGCCGATGAGTATCTTGCCATCAAAGGCAAGTTTTACCGTTATGACTATGGCTATGGAGAAGGCTATAACGCTTAGTATGTCGCAGAAAAGTAGTGACTTAGCATCTTTTAGTCTCTCATCAAAATACTTTTTGCTTGTATCTTTAAATACCTTTGTATATTTACTTAAGAAAAACTCAGAGCTATTATATGATTTTATCTCTCTATTAGTTTTAGTGTCTGTAAATATGCTATAAAAATAATTTAGCTTTCTCTCGTCAAAGGCTTCTATGCTCTTTAGATCATAAAAGGCTTTGCCGCGTATAAGTCTTGTGATTAGGTAGGGCACTACTGTTAAGACTGCTAGTGCAACTAAGTATGGGCTATAAGTCCAAAGTGTTGCAAGTATCAAGATGACTTCAAGTACTTGACCTAGTGCCATAGCAAGTAACCTTACCGAATTACTTAGCCTTTCGTCGTCAACAGCTGTGGCTGCCCTTTCTTCTATAGTTAAAAAATCTCTATCTTCAAAGTTAATTAAGTCTACCCTTGATAATTTTGCTGCCATTTCTCTATTTAAGTAACTGCCAGTTTTTTCGAATAAATAGCCATTCATCGCTATCGCATATAGGTACTCAAGAAGTCTTTCAAGTGCTATGATGATTAAAAGCATGACTCCATACTTAATAAAAACGTTTATATCAGAAAAGTTTTTGATGTATTCATAGCCGCTTTGTATGATGTGCATTGAGGCATATAGCTTTGCTGCAACGAAGAAGCCTGAAGTTATATGGTAGATGAAGACATATACGGTCGCAATTGGTGTTACGCTAAAAACTTTTTTAATTACCTTAGTCATTTTTTGCCTCCTTATACCAAGCCGCTTGCTCAGTGAACATCTTTGCATATTTGCCGCCCTTTTTCATAAGAGTTTCATGCGTGCCTCGTTCAATAAGTCTTCCCTTGTCAATGACTAGAACCTCATCAGCAAGCTTTGATAAGACAAGTCTGTGTGTTATAATGATTGCACCACGCATCTTAAGCACCTTGATTATGCCCTCATACATCTTCGCTTCCATCATCGGGTCCATGGATGCAGTTGGCTCATCAAAGATAAGAAAATCAGAAGACTTTGAGATGGCTCTAGCTATGGCAAGCCTTTGGCTTTCGCCACCAGACAAATATACGCCGTCATCTTCAAGCTTACCTAAATTAGTTTTTTCATCGTATTTATCAAGCTCCATTAAATCTAAATCGCTTGAAATATCTTTATCATCGCCAAGCAAAACATTATCCCTTATACTAAGTTCATAGTTTTGAAAGTCTTGATAAACTATCGCAAGCTCATTTGCTAATTCGTTTTTCGATAAATAATATGGCTCAGCGCCATTGATCTTGACGGTTCCACTCGTTGGCTTGTAAAGTCCAGCTATTAACTTGATTATAGTTGACTTGCCAGCGCCATTATCACCAACTATGGCAGTTACTTTATTTTTGTCAATCTCTAGAGATAATTCATCTAAAACTATGTTTTCACTTTGTGGATATTTAAAACTTAATTTATCAAAAACGATTTTTTCGCCGCTTTTTACTTGCTCTCTGACTTCTTTTTCGTCATAATCAAGAATATATAAAAGAGTTTCTGCGATGTAGCCAGAATTAGCTACGCTAGAGGCTTCATATACAAAGTCTTCAGCCATATCCAAAGTGGTCGACGCAGATGTGATGACTGCTGTAAGCGAACCGACAGTAATTGCTCTTTGAATAAGTTTTAGTAGGGCGAAAAGTATTGCAAGGCCCATCCATATTATATTTATAAAAGAGCTAAGCAAAAGATATTTTTGACTTGCAATAGTCGTCTTAAGCCTTTCATCAAAAACGGCCTCGGAATATTTTTTAAACTTCTTAAGAAATAAGTTCTTCATTTGAAAAACTTTTATCTCGTAAATGGCGTTCTTGTCCTTAAGTATCCTTAAAATATTTTCCATCTCACGCTCGTTATGTGATGTGTTCTCAAACATCTTGTTCATATTGTTAACGGCTTTGAAGCTGAAAAATACATCAAGCGCAGCACTTATGATATAAGCAAGGCCAAGATAAGCTGATATTGTAAAGAAGACAAAGGCAATACCCACTACCTTCACCACAATAGCTGCTATGGCGATGGATGAGTTAAAAAGTTCAATCACTGCCATATGAGGACGGTCCTTCACCTTGTTTAGCTTATCTTGAAAAGCAGACTTCTCTATCTCTTCCAAAGATATTTTATCTAGTTTATTCATTACAGCCGTGTTTAAATTAAGTTCTAGTTTTTGCTCAAGCTTTATGTCTAAAATATTTCGAATGAACTTAGATACTTCTCCCCAAGCAAATAAAAGTATCAAAAGAATGACTGGAAATAAATTACGTTCTCCATGTACATAGTTAAGAATCGAGTCGACAGCCATAGCCGTAGCGTAAATTATCGCCGGACTAACAAGAGCCGTGATTAAAGATTCAATTAAAATGAATATGTATGTGGAGCCTGCATGCTTACGTACAAGTTTATACGTGTTAAAAATCGCTTTCATAGCAACGCCTCCTAAAAACATTGTTGTCTATTTCCTCTACCATTGTAGCAATTTTAATTATGTCGTATATATGTTTATCAAATATTCCTTTTTGGCAAGATGATTTCTTTTCTGACGATATCATTTCATATTCACAGCCACCATTACAAAGTGGAGAATACTTGCACTTATTGCAATTATAATCTAATCTTTTCTTTTTATTTATTAAATTTATTATAAATTTTTCTGGGTTATTTGTGATATCATAATAAGTGCCTATTTTAAAATCATCTAATCCTAGTCCAGATATACAATTATAAACCGAGCCATCAGGAGAAATAATTAAGTCCGTTGGTAAATTTTTAATACATATTGGAGAAGGTAAAATCGAATTAATAGCAACATTCTTATTAATCAATTTATACATACAATCGTAATAAGTATTTTGATATTCACTGTCAGGCAATATGTTTTTTATAGTAAAATCAGACTTCTTAAATGGATGACACTCAAGCCCTAGATTAAATATTATTCTTGGTCTACAGCTATAAATATATTCTTTAAATTCCTTTATTAAATAATCAATAAGATTTATATAGTCATCCTTGTTAGCTTTATCCAAAACAGTGTTTATCGTAATTAAAACATCAGTACTTGATAAAAACCACTTGATATTATTTATGATATTATTAAAAGGTTTTTCTCCTATGTTTTTAGAAACTCTTCTTAAATTATGAATATTTTCAGTTCCATCAATTGTAATTTGTAACGAATTTAATTTATATTTATTAATAAAATTAATTATATTTTCATTGCAAATAGTGCCATTAGTAACAGCGTTAATATTGGATATGCAAATATTATTTAACAGTAAACCATCAAACAGTTTATCGAATTTTTCATATTCTAATAGTGGCTCACCACCAAACATGCATAAATCTATTTGTTTTGCATTAAATAAGTTAATTAATTTTAACCATAAATCTAGCTTTTCATCCAAATTAATTCTTCTTATTTCTTTAAATGTATTTTGCTGCATGCAATAAGAACAGTTTAAATTACAGTTATATGATAATGCATCAGTAATGGTTAACTTATTAAAATTGTACTTTTCTTTATTTTCAAAAAATTTTGATACTAAGTTATAGTTAAAATTATCTTCAAAAATAATAGATTTATCTATAAGTAGTTTTTTATTTTTTTCAATTGTATTCTCGATAGTGCCATCTTTCGCTAATATAAATGATGTAAATAAATGTGGATTAAAAATTAATACCTTATCATTTTCTTCAGTTACATATGCCCCATTAATAACTCTTACGTCCTTCATTTTTACCTCCATAAAGTAAGATAGCTACACAGATATTTTGTTTTATTAAATATTAAAATCTTTAGTTAGCACACCTTTGACTTCTACATGTACAGCCGCCATATATAGTTTGTTGATTCCTTAGAAATTTTCTGACTCTAGATATCATTATCTCACCTCCATTCTATGAAAATTAATCTATGTAGCTATCTATATACATAATATCACCTTAGAATACTAAAGTCAATATTTATTTTATTAAATAACATTAAAATTTCTTAATTGTCAAGACATATGTTACACTTAGAATAATATTCTTTTACAACTAATATGAATATGTATGTGGCTCCAGCATGCTTGCGCACTAGTTTGTAGGTGCTAAAAATTGCTTTCATAGCCTCACCTCCATTGATATAAATATAAAAAAACACCCCCCCTCAAACGAAGGAGAAAAGCTTGAGGGAGGGTTAATATAATAAACTATTCCTTGCATCTATCGTATCACTTTGCAAACTAATTGTCAAGTCATTTAGCTAAAGTTATAGTGTTTTTTTGCAAATAAATGGACGCCATTATTAAATAGCATCCATAAGCATGATTATTAAATTAATTAAGCGGCTTTATCGCGAGTATCTTGCCACGCTTGATAAATTCGTCAAGGCCTTCGTGGCCCCACTTGTTTAGGTACTCCTCTGTCAAGTCCTCTTCGACAATTGTATATGGCATAAAGCCGACCTTTTCTAAAATTTTATTCAGAGCCTCTGAAGTGATGGATCCACCCACTCATGTCGCATGAAAGATGGGATCGGCTAGGATATCATCAGGAAGCTTTTTTATCTGAATGATGTCACTTATCGAAACACGTCCGCCTGGCTTAAGCACACGGAATATCTCTCTGTAGACCTTTTCCTTATCTTCTAAGAGATTGATAACGCAGTTTGATATAACTACGTCAAAGGTATTGTCAGGCAAGTTGATATCATCAATATCCGAGACTAAAAAGTCCGCATTGTCAAAGCCTCTCTTGTCACGAATGAAATTTGCTCTCTCAATCATCTCAGGAAGCCTATCTATGCCCACAGCTTTGCCTGTGCCGTGCATCTCACGAGCCGCCTTAAACACGTCAACCCCTTTGCCGCAACCAAGGTCAAGTAGCCACTCGCCATCTTTTAGCTTAGCATTTTGAATGGGATTGCCGCAGCCAAGACCCAAGTCGCCGCCAAGCTCTATGTCCTCGTCAGTGTAGCCCAATGAGTAAGCGACAGCCCTCTGCTTTTCCTCGTCCGAAACCTTATTGTCTTCGGCTATCCTTTTATAAAATTCATCAACATATTGTTTTGTATCTGTTTTATTCATATCATCACCATAGTATATATACCCAGAACATATTTAAAATATTCTATATGTTATATTATTTATTAATATTTATAAATTATTTTTATGAAGCCTCATATGTTCTTCGCTGCTCAAAAAGGCGTTGTGGCTCCTGCCATCTTCATCTAAAAAGTGCTTGTGCTCATGCTCGTGTGTAAATACATGTGTATGAGTGCTTCCGTCATGTGTATGTCTTATCGTATGTGTGTGCAAGTGCGTGTGTTTAATTAAGCAAGTATCCATAGCTACAAAGACGGTTCCTATCACCATAAATACTAGGCCGATGAAGTACGAAGCGCTTAAGGCTTCTCCGTTAATTAAAAAGCATAGAAAGGTTCCCACAAAGGGAGCTATTGCATAGTAAGCGCTGGTCTTAGCGGTTCCTAAATCTCTTTGGCTTCTTACGTATAGGAAGATGCTTAGGCCATATGCCACGTAGCCAAGCAAAAGTGCATAGGCGATGTATCTAAATTCAGGCAGCTGCTCCCCGATGATGAATGAGATGATTAATGATGATAGTCCTGAGCATATCCCTTTGATCGTAACTATCTCATAACTTGATTTATTTGAAATTTTTCTCGTGCAATTGTTTTCAAGCCCCCACGAAAGTGTCGCAAGTATTACAAATAGTGATCCATAGGAGAATTTAAATGCTCCTTCACCCTCGAATGAAAGTATTATACTTGAAACTGTTATAAAGGCTATCGCTATCCAGAGATTTTTCGAAACTGCTTCTTTGAAAAACACTAGAGCGATGATACTTGTAGCAACTATCTCGAAGTTTCCTAAAAGCGATGCGTTTGCTGACGAGCCTATGGATATGCCTATCATTAAAAATATGGGTGCGATGACGTCTAAAAGAACCATCAGTACCGTATATGGCAGGTCTTCTCGACTTAAGCGCATTGAGCTGTCTTCTTTTTTGTATTGAAATAGGTACATAATGCCAACGCCTATGCCAGCTCCTAGATAAAGGAAGGCGGCCATGAATGTCGGCGAGATATTTTTTAATAAAACTTTTGAAAATGGTGTATTAAGCGCATAAAAGACGGCCGCTAATATGGCGCAGATTATTGCGATAAGTTTATTATTTTTATTCATCTTGAAGCTCCTTAACAAAATCTTCATCATCAGTACCAAAATTAATCAAAGTAAGTAGCACTGTGCCAAGAGATAGTAGTGCACAAAGCGCAGTATATAGTGGCTTTGCGCTTAGTATGCCTAAGCGCACAAGACCCACTAAACAGTAAAGATATAGCGCGAACCAAAATATTGTTAGTGCTGCGTCGTCTAGTTTTATCTTTACTTCTTTTCTCCTTAAAACGATTTCTCTAATCAGCCTTATAAATATATATAGCCACAAAACCACAAAGGCGATGAATGAAAACCATTCATCCGTTACATCATTTAGCTTAAGCGATATGAAGCTTAAAACGCCAACTGTCACGACCGACATAAGCCCTATGATTATGGCGGCAATTACGTTTTTGATTATGGATTTTTCATTGCGGCGCCAATATTTTTGTGAATAATAAATTATCGACGGTGTTTCAAACATATAGCCAAGGAAGTTTACCCAGATGACGGACATAAAGGTATGGTGGTCAATGACTAAGTTAATGGGTCTACCATCCCATGCCCAAAAGCCGCCCGAAAGCCTTATCGCAGCTACATCTAGTAAGAGGTCCATCGACACAACGAAAAAGCCCGATAGAAGCGCCGTCATTATTGGGCTGAGTTTAAATTTCTTGGCAAGTCTATAGGCGCAGACGGCCACTGCGCCCCACATAAGTCCGCCGAAGAAAGGGAATTGATATGGCTCTACGCCTATCATTATGTAATAGAGCTTCGAGTAGTGATAGATGTCTGTTAAGCGCACCGCAAGCAGCTCGAGCGAAAAGCCCGCTATCGCCGCGGATATGAACATATATACTTCGTTCCACGCCTTTTTCTTAATCACGTCAAATAAAAATATTGCGACGATTATGTAACAAATTATTTCAAATGCATTGATCCAGTTCATAATTAACTCCTTTTTGTTTTATACTTATATTATAACACAAATTTGCAGATAAAAATGGGGAGCATTTGCATCAAAATTTCAATGCATTTGCTCCCCAATGAGAATATTTAATTTAGCTTTTTCCATGACTTCTCTTTCATAAACTCACTTATTATATTAATGTCTTCTCCTTCATAATAAGCTACTAGAAGCTTTTTAAACTCTTCTACTTCATTCTCTGGTATTACCAAAAAGCCTCCTGCGTGAGCTATTAAGTAGTGATTAGCAAAAATTATTGCGCTCCTTTTGTTTCCATCAAGAAATATTTGTTTCTTCATTGTATATATACATAGTTTTATAGCTATGTCTATGGCTGGAGCATCTTCTAAAATAATGCTATTTATATCATCTTTAACATCTGCTTCCATAGGTATTGGCGGTAAATAGCTTGATCCGCCTATCTCAACTGGCAATGATCTCATGCGTCCGCCATCTATATAGAAGCCCTCGTTAACTAAGTTTGCTATCTGTGAAAGCAAATAGTAATCGCTTTTGCAAGTGATAACATCCTTATCAAGTATAAATTCCCAGGCGTGCTTTAAGTTCAAAATCTTTTGCACGTCACTTGCTTTAACGCCGCTAACCTTGCCATTATCAATAATTTCTTCTGTTTGAGGAAATGTTGTTCCAACACCTTCGAGAACTGCTTGATCATATATATTTGTCTTCATATTGGCTCGAGCAAAATCAATATTCATCAGAACATTGCTTGATAAACTAGCTTCTTCGTAGCCAAGGCTAGCAAGCTCCTTATCTAGTGCACGTAATTCTTTTTTTATCTCACGCGCTTCTCTTGCATTGCTAAGCAAAATATTATAAAGTTCATCGCTATATACACCAACGTAGGACGACTTTTGTTTGCCAAGCTCTCTTTTTCTCACATAAAGATATTTTTTATCACCACGAGTCTTTACTTCGGGTGTTCCATCGTAAGGAAGAAGCCTTAGCCTTGCGTTAAGGTCTGCTCGTCTCCTAATGAGCTCTTGAATGTCTTCATATTTTGGACTCATAATGCACCTCCTATCTCTTTTATTAATTATATCATTATTATTACCAATAAGCAAGAAAAATGGGGAGCATTTGCATCAAAATTTCAATGCATTTGCTCCCCATAAGTTTTTTATTTTGTTTTATTTATTTATCGTCGTCTTCCTTGTCGCCTTTATCCTTTAATAACTCCCTCGCTGCAATTCCCGGTTTAGTTAATTGGAATGGGTTGAAGATCTCATCTATTTCTTTTTGGTCAAGGATATTGTCTCTTAGTATGATTGAAGTAACTGATTCGCCTGTCTTAAGCGCTTCTTTAGCGATGGCTGCTGACTTCTTGTAGCCGATGTGCGGTACAAGGGCTGTAACCATACCTACAGAGTTATCAAGTAGCGCCTTGCATCTTTCCTTGTCAGCAACGATGCCTTCAACGCAGTTCACTCTTAGAGTTTCGCAAGCGTTTCCAAGTGTTTCAATCGATTCGAAAAGCTTGTAGAACATAACTGGTTCGAACGCGTTTAGTTCAAGTTGACCAGCTTCAGCCGCCATAGTGATACACATGTCGTTACCTATGATTGAGAAAGCAACTTGGCTAGCTACTTCCGGTATAACTGGGTTAACCTTTCCTGGCATTATGGATGAGCCATTTTGTCTAGCTGGCAGAATGATTTCGCCAAAACCAGTTCTTGGTCCCGAGCTCATAAGTCTTAGGTCGTTACTCATCTTTGATAATGTTATAGCGCAAGTCTTGATAGTTGCTGATAGGAATGCCACTCCGTCAAGGTTTTGAGTGCCATCAATCATGTCGTCCGCTTGTTTAAGTGATAGTCCTGTCACTCTCGCAAGTGTCTCAGTAATATTTACATAGTAGTTAACATCAACGTTTATACCAGTACCGATGGCAGTTGAGCCCATGTTAATAACCTTAAGCACGTCTCTCGCCTTTTTAATTCTTCTAACGTCACGGCGTAGAGCACTTTGGTATGCGTGGAACTCTTGTCCAAGTCTGATAGGTACTGCGTCTTGTAATTGTGTTCTACCCATCTTGATAACGTCGTCAAACTCAATCGATTTCTTTTCAAGAGCATTTATAAGATCCATCAATTGGTCGATAGTCTTGTTAACAAGCTTAACAGCAGCTATCTTACCAGCTGTTGGATAAACATCGTTAGTTGATTGGCACATGTTTACGTCGTCATTTGGGTGAACGTGGTCGTATGTACCTAAGTCTCCGCCCATGATCTCGTTAGCAAGGTTGGCTATAACCTCGTTAGCGTTCATGTTAGCTGTAGTGCCCGCACCGCCTTGAATTGCGTCGCAGATGAACTCGTCGTGATACTTTCCTTCGATAATCATATCACAAGCCTTGGCAATGGCCTCTTCCTTTTCCTTAGACATAAGGCGTGATTGTTGGTTAGTGATAGCGCAAGCCTTTTTAATTTCAGCAAGGGCAACAATCATCTCTGGATGAATGTGTCTGCCAGTTATATGAAAGTTTTCCTTACCTCTTAGACTTTGAACGCCATAATAAGCGTCTACTGGTACTTCCTTCTCACCAATAGAGTCCGCTTCTATTCTTTTTTTGATTTCTTCCATGACTTACCTCCCGATTTTTAATTACATCATCATTCTAACACATAATCGAAAAGCTTGCAAGTGCTTAAACCTAGGATAATGGCGTAGAGTTTTTAATCTAGTAAAGTATTTGCAAGCTAAGTGAATAGATAATTCATTGTGACTCAAATCACAGTCCTTATATGAGTAAATATGAAAGAAATTATTTAATCTTTTCAAAAAAATTAATAAAATTTTCTTGCTAATGGCCTTGCCGCGATAATGGTTTTGCCACGATAATGGTCTTGCCATGATTATTGTTTTGCTCACTTAATCGCCCAGCATATGATAAGTAAATTCACTTCATCAAGCGCTCGTCATACGTTTAGTAATTTTACCTCATCAAGCGCTCGTCATAGCCTTAGTAATTTTACCTCAGCAATCGCTCGTCACTATACAAGAAAAGCTCCTTGCACTGAGCAAAGAGCTTTAACTTTGTAATTTCTTATTTAGATGTTTCTAATATATTTTTTAATTTTGCTGGAAAAATGTGATGATTACGCGAAATGGAGCTTTGAGGCAAGCGGAATGTATAATCATACCTGAGCATTGCCGAAAAGCGAATAAGCGTAAGGGCGCATTTTAACGCAAAATTTTATTCGTCGCATAAATTTTGATACAATTCAATATACTTCTCTGCAGTATTTTTCCAGCCATTGTCAACTCTCATTGCGTTCTTAAGTATCCTATTGAACTCATCCTCATCTTGATAATATAATTTTAACGCCCTATTAAGCGCCACATACATTTCATTCTGATCAACATTTTCAAAGGCAAAGCCATTGGCGTGCTCCTTGTCATCATTATAAGCAATGACCGTGTCCTTAAGTCCACCAACCTTCCTTACTAAAGGCAGCGAGCCGTAGCGCATGGCAATCATCTGAGCTGATCCACAAGGCTCAAGCTCCGACGGCATCAAGAGTATGTCCGATGCGGCGTATAATCTTCTCGCTTCGTTCTCATTATAATAAATCCTTGCCGCCATCTTGTCCGGGTACTTTTCTTCGAGCTCTCTAAACTTTTCTTCGAAGCTCTTAAAGCCAGTGCCCATGATGATGAAGTTGCAGTCGAGCTTAACCATCTCTTCTATGGCGCCAATCACGAGCTTAATGCCCTTCGAGCGCTTCATACGGCTGATCATAATGACTAGAGGCTTTTCAGCATCTTTCTTAAGTCCATAGTAGTTTTGAACTTCTTCCTTATTATATCTCTTAATCTTAAAGCCATTTGCATCGTAATTTTTGAATAAGGCCTTGTCCGTCATCGGATTGTATTTTTCCTTGTCTATACCATTGACAATGCCGTGAAACTTGTAGCTATACTCCTTAAAGACTTCTTCGAGCCCTTCTCCAAAGTGCGGATCCATTAACTCGTCTCTAAAGGACTTACTAATGGTAGTCACTATATCCGCTGAGACAATACCTGCCTTAAGCATATTGATCGAGTCGATGAACTCATAATTTTGGTCCTTAAGTACATCGAGGTCGGTATCGACTATGCCGGCTATGATATTTTGATTGAAAACTCCTTGGTACTTTAAATTATGAACTGTGAAGACGGTTCTGATGCCTCTGTAATAGCTGTCGCTCTTCCTATATTGCTTTAGTAAAACGGGCACAAGTCCTGTGTGCCAGTCATTCGCGTGAATGATGTCTGGCTTGATCCCATACATTTGAATAAATTCCAAAACGGCCTTGCTAAAGAAGATGTAGCGCTTGGCGTCATCAAACTCACCATAAATTCTGTCTCTCTCAAAATAATCTTCATTGGCAATAAAAATATATTTAACGCCGTCCTCTTCGTACTTAAAAACGCTCGCATAGATAATGCCGTCGCCCATCATGACCCCGTAGGATGACATGAACTCGACCTTCTCTTGATATTCACTTTTAATTGGCTTGTGCAGTGGGATGAAGACGTAGACGTCGTTACCCTCTTTGGCGACCTCCTTTGGAAGGCACCTCATGGTCTCGGCAAGTCCCCTTGTTTTGACGAAGGGACTCACTTCTGCTGCTAAAAAAAATATTCTCATCATTATTCCTTCTCTATATATTCATTTTGTCCGAATGGATTTGTTCTCTTACTGATGTAGCCCTCGTCTGCAAGGCGCTCAAGTATGTCCTTAAACTCTTCTGTGCTCATGGTGCCAACTGTTTTTTCAAGCCTTGCCGCTTCACGAGTAAGATTAAAATCGCTTATAGGCAAATTATCCTTTATCTCTTCAAAGACCGCCAGCATCCTATTTTCTGTCTCGCCCTTTAACTCTAAGAATGGATTTACTTTGTCTATGGCCTTGGTGTCTGCAAAACGAAATCTTGTAAATATGGTTCTGCCAAAGGAGGCCTCGGATATAAAGGCATCGCCTGTAGTCAAGTAAGGGAGCCTCTTCGCGTCGTCTGAACTGATGTCTGTCTCCTCTTTTATGGTACTTATGTCTGACTCTCTAACCGTTCTTAGTATAAATTTTGTATTGAGCTGAGCAGTGATAGTGTCATCAAGCAGTGTAATTCTTTGTGTTGCGAGTATCAAGAAGACACCATACTTTCTTCCTTCTTGAGCAACTTCTTTGAGAATGGGTTTTGACGCGCTCTCAAAGGCCTTCGGAGCAAAATTGTGTGCTTCATCTGTGATTATGATAAATGGTGGGAAGTAGTCCTCATCGTTAGTGCCAAGTAGCTTTGCGTCCATATAGGCTCTTCTCTTGTAATAAAACTTCTTAAGTATATATGATGAATAAACTTCCAAAAGTCTTGTTGATCCCTTTAATGATATAAGCTTGCCGCTTCTAAGCGCAGCCTCTAAAGCTTCTGAGCTATTGCTAAAAACATTGTCCTGAACAAGTCTTCTAAATCTCCAGCTAATACCCTTTAAGCTCGATGCATTAAGCTTGCGGCCATAAGTCTTTTGGTAGCCAAGTAATCTTCTTATCCTATCTGCCTCCGCTGCATCGCCATTAAGCTCTGCTGTCTGCATATCCATATTGAGAGCTTCCTCAGTCCTGTCAAGTGCTTCAAGTATTTCACTTAGTCTAAGTCTAAATGCGTCGACACTCTCGCCTCTTTTGAAGACTTCATCAACTGAAGTATCCATCGCGTCAGTCATTGCGCCCGCTGCGTTTAATAAATTTTTGAACTCACCCACATTTAGGTCTTTAAAATCAACTCCGACGTCCTTACCAAGCAAAAAGCTTTGATATAGACTGCTATAATCAGCCGCTTCGTCGTAAGTCTTTAGCTTAAAATCCATCTCGTAGTGAGGGTCTAAAACTATAGTCGGTATCCTCTTTTTCATTAGCTCTTCGATAATGACTCTTAGGGCAAATGATTTACCCGAGCCAGAGCCGCCGAAGACGCCTATGTGTGGGTACTGACTGAACTCGCTCACATTGAAGATATAAGGAAGGTCCTTTTGATTTTTTCTCTCGCCATTCTCAAAAGTGTAGACGATGTCCTTTAGCTCCTCGTCCGCATTTTTGTAAAGGTCGTCTGTGTTCTTGATAACGCCAAGCACCAAGCCATCTTTAGGTGACGACTTGATGATAAGGCTCTTAATCTCATCAAACTCGGGCACTCTAACAGATGAACCCGCCATGATTGGGTACATCGCTTCCTCTAAAAGCCTTAGCTTAGCTAGGTAGACGACCTCGTTATTCACGTCGTAACCCAAAGCCAATAAAGAATCGATCACGCTTTGATCAACAAAATCATTTTCCTTTTCAAATGGCATAAAGCGATTGAAGGTGTTTGCTTCAACAACTTCGCCAATATAGTTTTTTACTTTATCTTCAATGAGCAAAAACTCATTTATTCTAAAATTTCTCTCATTCGAGGCCAAATAAACCTCGCTAGTACCTGTTAAACCTAAGACCTTCATCTAAAATTCCTCACTTCGTTAAAATATCTATCGTAAACGTCCTTGTCAAGCTCCTTGACTAGAACCCTCTGTTTAAGTTCATCCGTAATTTTGACCTTCTTGTCAACTATATCCAAGATTATGGGTATGCCTCTCGAATCCTTTGGCGTCAATTTGATTATGGTTTTGAGCACATCCTTCATAAAATCTTTTTGCTCAGTCGATATATCTACGCCGATGGCATAGGGCTTGGTTGATGTGCGTGCAAAGGCACTCGTTATGCCCTCTTCAGCCTTGTTATTGATCTCGTCATTGATAAGCATCGCCTCTTTATAATCAAGTAGCGAGAAGAGTATCTCTCTATCGTAAGCCTTTAGATCCAGCTCTTTACCAAGTATTGATGTCTTTATCTCTTCTATGACCCCAGCTAAAATTATTCCGCGCTCTATGCAAATCTTTTTCAGCTCTTCAAAATCTTCCTTACAGCTGATGATGTAGCGGATAAAGCCGCCGTCCATAAATATCATCTTAGGCGTTTCTTTCTCTAAAGCCTCGATAACGACGCGCACCTCGAGCCTCGCCATCTCTTTTTTTACGTACATTTCTGACTCGAAAGAAAATTCATCCTCCTCTTGCACTTGCCCTTGCATTGGCGAGTAAAGACTGCTCTTCCTGTGCTCAAAGCCGCCCTTTGTCGATATCACAAGTGCATCTATCACGCTTATGTAGTGCGGATAAAGAGAGCCTATCCTGCCCAGTGAGCCGTCCACAGCCCAGAGGCCGCCTTCATCAGCCAATCTTTCTAGGTCAATATCGTCATCTATCAAATACTTTTCGGCAAGGCCAGAATAAATCTCCTTCTTAAGACCTTCTCTGCCCCTCTTATCAATATCCATGGACTTTTCTTTTATTAAATTGTTGAGGTCCCTCATCTTTATGATTAAATCTTCGTACATCTTAGTCTTCCTTTATCTCAAGCAGCGCCTTATAGGCGTCATTCTTCTTAAAGCCAAGCTCCTTTAATTTATTAGTGGCGTCCTTCATGCTTAGGCCTTCGTCAATAAGTGCTCTTGCCGCTTCATTTATGTCCATGGTCTCGCCACCATCATCACTATCAATGCCCGTAATAGTTATTATAAACTCGCCACGCGGCTCATTCTCAGTAAAGTGGGCTATGGCCTCGCTAATGCGCATATATAAATTCTCTTCAAAAACTTTTGTTAGCTCGCGGCTTATGAAAATCATTCTGTCGCCATAAACCTCAAGCGCCGTATTTAAAAAAGCGATGAGCCTATGAGGCGCTTCGTAGTAAATTAGCGGCATGGCGTATGATTTATAGCCTTCCATAAACTTTTTGCGCTTCGCATCCTTTTGAGGCGCAAAGCCAATGAAGGCGAAGTGACTAAGGTCAAGGCCGCTCGCCATAAGCGATGTGACAAAGGCTGTCGCACCAGGTATGGCTGTAACAGTGTAGCCCGCCTCTCTCGCAGCACGCGCCGCAATCACACCCGGGTCGGAGATGCCAGGCGAGCCCGCATCAGAGACTATGGCAACGCTCTTGCCCTCACTCAAAAGTTCGAGTATGTATGATGACTTATCCGTCTCGTTAAATTTGTGATAAGCAAAGAGCGGCTTTTTTATCTCATAGTGCTTTAGTAAGACGCCCGTGTGCCTTGTGTCTTCGCAAGCAATGTAGTCAACAGACTTTAATACGTTTAGCGCACGCAAAGTGATATCCTCGTAGTTACCTATGGGCGTTGCGACTATATATAAAGTGCCTTTATTCATGTCCATTGTAAATCTCCTTTACTTCCTCTGTGTAAGTGCCATCCGCTTTGTAAACGACTAGCTCATTCATGTAATCAAAGCCCACTTTTTCAGATTTTTCAAGCTCTAGTAAAATCATATTAGCCTTTTTCTCTGCAAATGGTTTTACAGCTCTTAATCTTCTAAGATTAATGCCATGATTTTTGAAGTTCGAAATTATGTCAACAAGCCTAGCCGGTCTATGAACCATAAATATCTTGCTATATGGCTTAAGTAAATAGCTCGCGGCTCTTGCTATATCATCTAAGTTTAGTAAGAGCTCCTGCCTCTTGTAGTCGCCCGAGGCTATGTTGTCCTTGGGATTTAGATAAGGCGGATTAACTGAAAGGCTATCGAAAGCATTTTTCTTGAAGTGCTTTTCTACTTCTCTTATATCCATTTCCATAGCTGTGACTCTTTCATCAAGCTTATTTATGGCGATGGACTTCTTAAAAAGTTCTATCGCCTTATGATCAATATCAGCTCCGACAATACTCGCATCTTTATATAAATATGCTAGCCTTAAAGCGACTATGCCATTGCCAGTGCAAAGGTCGATGTGATTCTTCTTAGCCTTAGCAAAGTCAGATAAAAGGACTGCGTCTATCCCAAAAGAAAAATCGTCCTTGTCCTGATATATGTAAAAATTTGTGCCTGATACTTGATCCATATAAGCCTCCTTATAAGTATTATATCATTTATTCTGAGTAAAAACAAACAATTTTGGGTATATAATTAACGGTGATATTATGCTTAAATATTTATTCTACGGCATAAACGTAATTTGCTTTTTGGCCTTTGCCATCGACAAGTTCAAGGCGGCGAGTGGCAATTACAAGCACAGAACGCCTGAGAAAGTGCTCTTGGGTCTCGCAGCAATTGGCGGCGCGCCACTAGGTGTAGTCTCTATGCTAATCTTCAGACATAAGACGCAAAAAATTAAGTTTCTGACTATAATGCCGACGCTAGCAGTCATTTGGCTATATATTTACAAAAGCTATATAATGTGATACTAATCACTTGACAAATGAATATTTATAAATTATAATGAAAATACAAAGGAGGGATAATGAATGGCATACAAAATTTCAGAAGAATGTATAGCATGCGGACAATGTTTACCAGAATGTCCAGTTGACGCTATATCAGAAGGCGATATCTACATAATTGACGAAGACAAATGCATCGACTGCGGTCAATGCAACAGCGTTTGTCCAGTAGATGCTCCACAACCAAACTAGACATAAGAGCATTGGACTAAGGCTTCACGCGTGTGAGGCCTTTTTATTTTGCCAAAATCGATTCATGCATAAAATAAATCACGCTTCTATATAAAGTAAAAAGGCAAAACATCTAAGTTTTGCCTCTCTATTTATAATTATCTTCTATTTTCAATTTTAAAAGTATATGTCTTACCCTCTTCGACTTTCAGTACTCTAAGCTGTCTTTCTTTAAGCGGTATTACATATATATCCTTCGGGAATTTAATCATACTTGCTTCTACCTTTTTATCGTCAACCGATAAATATATCTTAGCCTTGATTGCCTTGGTAAAGTCAATTACTCCTTGACCAAGCTCTATGTATAAGCCGTTTGATGATTCTGATCTCATAACTTGTAGCTCTAACTCTTTCATCTTGCACTTCCTTTCTAGTTTGTCTTCATTTAATATTATAACCTAAACTCACTAAAAATACAAGCTTTTAAAAAAAATTTTTAGCCCTGTCAATAGACAAGGCTAAAATATTTATTCTATTTTGTAAAGTTGTCAATAATTTCTTTTATCGCAATCTTTGTTTCTTTATCGTAGACTAAGCCTTCTACGTGAGGCCAATTCTCATTTGCTTCGTTTTTCTTTGCTTTTTCATACTCTTCTTTATTAACTATGACTATGCTGTTCTTATGCACGTTTGGAACGTCTTCTAAGAATAAAGACTCGTCCTTTGGATAGCCAGGAACATTGTCAAGGTCTAGTGTAAAATCTTTTAGTCCTGCTTCTTCAGCCTTTTTGTATAAGTCTTTCATGATTTCGCCGAAGCTACCAATCATGGCATCACTAGCAATCTCTTGGGCAATATTTTTATCTCCGTCTACCATTTTGAGTAAAGAATCTTCGTATCCTTCTCCATCTTCAGGGCTAATCTTTTCTTTTAGCTCGTAGTCATCACCCTTCTTCTCATAAACAAGTTTTAGAGGCATTTGCATACCAGCTGTGTTCGTAAAAACGTGGTCCTCATAGATGTAAGCAAGTTCGGCATATGATAGTAGCAGCGTAAGCTTATCCGCATCTTCCTCTGCTTTGGCAATTTTTACGTATTGAGTAACTAAGTCTCCTTCTACAAGACCCGATATGCCCTTAGTCCTCTTAACAAGTTCAGCGTATTCATTGTTTTTCTTCTCTTCTTCGCTCATTTCTTCTTCGCCATTGTCACGGCTCTCAGTTTTTTCTTCTTGCTTAGTATTTTCTTTTGGCTCTTCTGTTTTATTTTTATTGCATCCTATGAATAGCATGGCCACCGCCATTAGCATAGTCATTAGCAATATTAATTTCTTTTTCATCTTAAGACTCCTTTGCCTTGATATTTACACCAAGATAATATTGGTGCAAGCTCGATATGATATTTCCAGTGCCATAGCGCGTGTAAAGGCCCTTAAATTTTTTGTTATATATAAATAGGCCGACTATGGACTTAAGCTTCTTCACAACTGGCTTACCGTCCTCGTCAAATAAAACGACGTCCCTCTTGTACGGCTCAATGTACTCTTGGTAGATGTAACCTGTATCAGCATACTTCTTAAGTATGGCGGCGAAGTCCTTCTTCGAGTGGTCCTTGCCGACGAAAACGCCCTTCGATGCGTTATTATCAACCGGTTTAATGATGTACTTGTTCTTGTTATTTAGCACTTCGTCCGCAGTTTTTTTAGTCAGCATCGCTGTATATGGAATGTGTTTTTCAATAAATTCAAGCTCGTCCTTTGACAAGAAACGCTTTACGCGGTCCTCGAATAGCTTGATGAATATCCTCTTGTCGTGCATAACTTGACTCTTGAATGATCCCACCATCACGAATTCATCGTTTAGGTAACCGTCAATAAAGTCTTGTATCTCGTCCCAATGCTCTACCGCTTCGAAAGTAACTAGCCTTCTATAGACAGCGTCTATCCTGAACTCACCTGCATATATGTGGCCGTCCTTTCGCTTGATATCTCTCGCGTCGCAGATAATTGTCTTGATACCCTTCTTCTCGAAAGCTCTCTTAAAGCGCTCGAATTCTTCATGCGAAGCGCTCTCCATAATGTCAACTATGGCTAGATTAAAATCTTCTTCACCAGTCGTTTGTGTATAAAGCTCCTTGAACTCATCTACCCACGAGTCAAATAATTCGTAGTATGAAAATTCATAGCCGTAGCGCTTTTCCATCTCCTTCATCGCTTCAAGCTCAAGCATGAATGGAGCGACCTCGTTATCTTCGTTCATGGCAGAGGAGCCATCGGTATTTAGCTCGCAGAATTTAAATTCATCGCGCGATTTATAAAATATGTCGTAGCGGCAAATTGGCACAAATGTCGACAGAAGCGGCTTGTGTATCAAGAGCCTCTTCATCTTGTCATCAAAATCAAAAGTATTTCTAAAAGATGATATAGCGACGTAAGCCTTAGTCACCTTGTCAGAAATCCTCATCATCATCTCAGAGATGTATTCAAAAGTCTCTTCGTCCTCTTCCGATACGAAGAATGGCTGGTAAATGGCAGGAACCGGCTCGCCTTTGTACTTTGCCGTCGAATTTGCCACCTTATCTAATAGTTTTTTATAATCTTTATAATATTTCTCAGGATCTTCTTTAACTATGTCAATGTATCTTTTGCCAATGGTATTATAATCCATATTTTTCAAAATTTACCTCCCTTATCGATTTACCTGAATCTATCACTTCTTCTAGCGCGTTTAAATAATGCGCTTCATCACCCAAAGATGACTTTGCAAGTGAAATCAAATCTTTTGCTATATCTAAAAAGCTTCTGTCCTTTAATTTGCCTCTTATACCGCTCTCCTTAAATGAGTCAAGCGCCTTTAGAGCGTCGTCATAAGTGACATCCTTTATCATCTCATAGACCTTGTCCAAATTTTGGTAGCTTGTAGCCTTGATTAAAGCGACTAAGCCAAGTAAGTAGTCTATTTGAACGGAGTCCATCATCCTTATCTCGATATATTTCTTCGCGCGCGTGTCCGGGAAGAACATGCTTAAAACGTGTTCAACGAGCTTTTTGTCTGCCTCGTCTATCCCTTCCATGTCCTTAATCTTAGTGTGTCCTGTGTAAATGTCCTCGCCGTTCTTATGAATGAAGATGCAAGGCCTATTTACAATGTAGTCAGCATATGATGCGTAAGAAAAATCATCGTCAAAGGCCTCTTTGATTATGCTGCAGCGCTCCTTATCAGTATTCTTCCAGATAGTCATTCTTAAGCCGTTTTCCTTATATGCCTCGCCCTCGAAAATGTTTGCGTTTTCGAAAATGGCGTAGAAAACTGGGCTGAGTGCATTATATACTCTCATCTTGCGTCTAAAGTCCTCTTCGTCTTTGTAGTCAATCGAGGATTGAGAAGCAGCTGTACCCTTCATCATATTGTGGCCCATAGTGCCGGTCTCATTGAAGTACTTATACATAAGATCGTAGCGCTCCTTAGGCAGTATCTTGATCTCGTCAATCTTGGTCTTCACATGGTAGCCCCTTTGTAAGATATTGTAGCCTCTTTTTTCTACGACTTCATTTATCTCCTTCATGCGTCTAAAATACTCGTCTTCAAGCTCTTTGATGCGCCACGCCTTTTTTATAGACAGCTCAAATTGACTACCCGGCTCTAGACTGATAGCCGTCTCGCCCTTTGTCGCGCCAAGCAAAACGCCATCGACATAAACTGCTTCGTAGCCGATTTTGATTAAGTCCTCAAGTATGTCCTTAACACCGCCGTCGTCCCAGTAAGTGACTGCCTTATCATTTTCGTCCACTATAAAATTTTCTATCTCAAAGCCTATGGCGTAGTCCTTTTCAGCCTTCTCGCCGCTTCGTATATAGTCAATAATCTTATCTCGTATCATTTACTCATCCCCTATATTCGTAAAATTCGGTATTATTCTAAGTCTATAGTCATATTCACTCGAAACATCTCTTTCAAAACGCTCTTTCATCTCCTCAGCAAGCGCTTCCTTGTCCTTACCATGCATATCATTAAGAACTATATCCAGTAGAACTATGTCCTTGCCGCAATTGCCATTCAGAACTCTAAAGTCATGTAGCGCAACAACATTCTTGTCATCTCTAACGCTCTCCACAAGCTTCTTGTAAAGCTCAGTGCACTCGTCCTCTTCCATGTATGGATCGACGTGTATAATGATGTTTATATTGTACTTTTCCTCAAGAGTCCTCTCCCAGCTGTCAATAACATTATGCGCTTCCTCAATCGTTAAGTGAGCTGGCATCTCGACATCAAGCGAGATATATACATTGTCAGGGCCATAATTATGGGCGTGAAAATCGTGTACATTTTTAATCAGTGGTTCTGCCTCAAGGTCCTTGTAAATCTTTTCGATAAGGTCCTTGTCCGGCTCCTCGCCAAGTATCGGGCCAATAGTTTCCTTTATCATCTCAATACCATTCTTAATAATCATCAGTGAAACGAGTACGCCGAAGTAGCCGTCGATTTGAACGTCAGTAAATAAGGAGCTAATCATCGGCACTATGACAACCATAGTCGTAAAGACATCACCAAGCGAGTCAATGCTAGTTGCCTTCATCGCCTTAGAGTCAATCATCTCTCCCGCTTTTTTATTCAGTATAGTTATGAAAACTTTTACAAGTATTGAAAGAATCATGATGATGAAGCTAAGTTTATCAAATTTAACCACATCCGGATTAAGTATCCTTAAAACTGATGACTTGATGAATTGCAGACCGATAATGATTACAATGATGGATATGAGTAGGCCTGATATATACTCAATCCTGCCGTGTCCGTACGGGTGCTCCCTGTCCGCGGGCTTCTCAGAAAGCTTAAAGCCAAGAAGAGTCACCACCGACGATATCGTGTCGAAGATGTTATTTACCGCGTCCGCCATAATGGCGATGGAGTGAACGAAGAGACCAATAATTACCTTCGAAACGCTCAGTAAGATGTTAAATATGATACCTGTAATCGAAACGAAGTAGCCTGTCTTCTTTCTAAATAGCGGATCACGCGTGTTTGTGTTTGGTCTGTTTATAAAATAAATTAATTTCTCTATCATTTCTTTAACCTTCTATGAAAATATTTTTTAAGCCGAATATCTCTTTGATTCTTTTGTATTCTTCCTCCGCGAGTGGATTTGCCTTGTCTTTAAAGGCCCTTATCATAAGATTTTTTGGCGTATGATCCATATCAATGAACTCAATAATTTCTGATTTGTAGCCATTCTTCTCTAAGTAAAGACTTCTAAGTGAGTCAGTGACTATGGCTGCGACCCTCTCCTTGAGTATGCCGTGCTTAAGAACGCCATTTAAATCATCAGATTTGATTTTCGGGAAAAGCTCCTTTTGGCAGCACGGAACAGATAGTATAAGCGCCGCATTTAACTCTACCGCCTTCTTTAGAGCGATGTCAGTCGCTATATCACAGGCGTGCAAGGTAAGCATGATGTCGATGTCGTCACTTTTGTCGTAGTCCTTAATGTCCTTGCACACAAAATTTATCTCCTCATAGTGAAGAGCGTCCTTAATCCTATTTAAATCATTAACAACGTCTTCCTTTAAGTCAAGACCTTCAATGTAAAAGTCCACTTTTCTAATATTCTTAAGGTAATAATAAACCGCAAAAGTGAGATATGCCTTGCCGCAGCCAAAATCTAGTATGCGTATCTTTTTCGAAGTATCAATCTTATCAAGCGCCTTGTCAAAAATCTCAAGGTACTTGTTGATTTGCTTGAACTTGTCAAAGTATTTATTGTAGACCTTGCCGTCCTCGCTCATCACTCCAAGGTAGATAAGGAAGTCGACCTTGTCACCCTCGTTAATTATGTAGTTTTTCTTATTGTTATGGCTAAGCGCCTTCGCCTTTTTTTTCAGTTTTCGTGCTTATGGCCTTGATCTTTCCCTTATTGTTAAAAACTTGATAAGAGTCCGCGTCAATAGTTATAAAGAGCTGCTTGTACTCATTCATTAGGGCTAATAGCTTCGCCTTCGCCTCGCCCATGGCAATGTTCTCGTGAAAAGCCTTCTTTTCAATGAACTTTTCAATTTGTAAATGCGCCTCACTCTTCATGACTATGGTCTTAATCTTCACCTTGGACCCGTCCTTGTTAATAGGGCCCGAGAAAGAGCCACGAAGCGCCTTATTATTCTTTATAGCATCATCAATAATAGATTCAAAATTCATAAAATCACCTATGTATAATTACCCATTGCCATGATTATTAAAACAATATAATATGCTAAATTGTGTAAACAATTGCTAATTAGCTAGTTCTAAGCGCCGCAGATGATATACGCCGAGCGGATGATATACGCCGGGCGGATGGTATATGCTGGGATGATGGCATATGACGGGCATATGGCATACGACGAGCGATTGACATATAACGAGCGTTATATATAGAAAAAGCATGTGAGATATAATCCCACATGCCTTATAATTAGGCTCTATGTCAAATATTGGGGAGACTTATTGATTTAAGTCTCTCTTTTTATGTTAAAACTAACATTTGCACGTTTTTAATTTATATACTTAAAATAACACAAATTTATGTAATTTTTGCATGACTAATAAACCTATATAGGCTTATTAGGTTTTTATGATGTTTTATATATATATTTTAGTCTAAAAGCATTATTCTTTTTCTGAACCTCTCGAAGTTTCTCATACCAAAGCTGTTTCTTTTTAGTGTCTTTATCTTTGTATGTTTTCCTTCTAGTGCTCCATTTGAATGTTTGTAGTCAAATGAGTTTGTAATTTCATCAGACCAGTTTGTAAAGGCTGTTATACATGATTTAAACTCTTTAAGTTTTGATTTTTTACATATGTCTATCCATGCGTTTACCTTGTATTGTGCTTGTTCTTTGTTTTTCTGCACTAGAACTTCTTGATAGAAGGATTCTTTTAAGCCATATGCTAGTCTTAGCTCTTCGCTTATCTCTAGCATTAGAGCTGCTTCTCGCTTTTGATCATCATTAAGTTTTGGCATTGGTTTTGTAAGTATGCTTTTACTTCTTTTTAGGTATATTCTCATTTCTGCTGATGTATCTTTTTGTATTCTCTTTCTTACGTTTTCTAAGCTCCAAGAGACTTGTCTTACGAAGTGATATTTGTCTGCTATGTGTACTGCGTTTTTAAAGTATGCGTTTTTAACGTTTTTAAATGTTTTTGACATATCGCTAACAAATATCTTTACATTTTCTCTTTCTTCTTTTGGTATGTTTTTAAAGTATTCAAACAAAATATTTTCTTGCCTACTTTTAACTATGTCTATGATTTCATGTGTTATGCCATCTAGAAGTGAGCATTGATACTTGTATGAACCGCTGTCGCCTTTAAACTCGTCTATTAAAAGTACTTTTGGAAGACTTTTTCTCTCTACTGATAGGTAAGATAGGACTCTTGTAACTGTTGATGTGCTTACTGAGTATCTTCTTGATATTGACTTTATTGAGTAAAGTTCTCTAAACTCTCTAGCTATGGATGCTACTAGTCTTTTTGTCATGGTCATTTTCTTTGCTACTAGTTCTGTTTTGCTATCAATTCTTTTCCCGCAGCACTTACAGTTGTACCTAGTTTTTCTTAGGTTTATTATGCATTTTTTACCATGCATCTGTGTATCTTTTATCTTTTGAGTTCTGTGATCATGAACCCAGATATGTTTAGAACCACAGTATGGGCAGCTTTTTAACTTTTTTGTCTGTGCTTCTATAACTACTACATTTTCACCTTCTTTAAAATTGTTAACAACTACATCTTTACAAGCTAGCAAATTTATGGTATTATATTCTTGCACTTGTACACACCTCCTATGTTGTAGTGGTATTTTAAGTATAGGATAAAATGTGTGCAAGTGCAACTTTTTTTTGTAATTTTATCAAAAAAATATCTATTGAGGTTTTACTCCCCAATAGATATTATACAGCCTATAATTATTGTTTTGATTGAATTGTTTCTTCTGAATCTATTTTATTTAAGTAGATCACTTAAATGTACTGCTTTGTACTCGCCTCTAATATAGTTACCTAAATACATTGCCTTATCTGCTTCTGGTGAAAGTATTAGTGCTTTATCGATGATTTCTTTGTATTGATCTTCGTTAAGCATTTCTTTTGAGTCGCTGTACTTAAGTGGGGCGATGATTGTGTTGTCTAATGATATCTCTTCGCCATTGCCATTGACATAGCTTGTGCCTTCTTTAGCTACGCCTACTGGCATAATATTTAGCTTTGTACCAAAGTAGTCGATTTCGTATGTTTTGCCTAATTCGTATCTGTCTTTTTGATTGTAACCTAAGATTACTTGTGTTGGCTCTTCTATAAGAAGTGACCAGTCTTTAATTCTTAGCTTATCGCCTGTTTCTAATTCAAGATTTAAGAAGTTGTATAGATCTCTATTTGCATAAAATACTGGATCTTTGCCTTCTTCGTTTGCTAGTACGTATGTTAATACTGATTCGCCTTTGTTTCTCTTTGTGTCGTATGGTTTGTCTTCTGTTGCTTCATCTAATTTTCTATCCATATAGATTATGTTTTCTAAAAGTCCTAAGTAGTTTGCCTTGTTTGGCTCGTCTGCTTCTTTAAGTTCGATGTCTAGCTTGTATGGGTCGTTTGGATATAGTTCATCGTACTTTGCCTTATTTGCTTCATCGGCTGTATCTAGTAATGCATAAGCGTTTTCATACTTGTCATCAAGTGCTTCTGCTTTCTTAATTTCTACGCTAAGTGCGTCTTGTGGAAGTTCGGCTGTTTCTGTAGCTTCGCTTTCTGTCTCTTCTGTCTTTGCCTCTTCTGTCTTTTCTGTTTTGTCTATAGCTTCTGTTTTTTCTTCTGTTTCTTTATTTTCTTGTTTATTGCATGCGAATAATGTCATTGTTAGCATTAAAACTAGTGCTAACGCTAGTATTTGTTTATATTTTTTCATATTTCTCTCCTATTGATGTATTATTATGTGAATAAATTTGCCTTGTAGGTCTATAGTTTCATCATTGTCATCTGTCTCGTATAATGAATATTTATCCACATCTATGTCGTTGATTTTAGCTTTTTCGAGTGAGAATATATATTCTCCTCTATTTGTATTCAATTTTTCATTCTCTTTTATGGATATATCTGCTTTTTTATCTTTTTTAATGATGACGTTGAAGTCGCGTGATGGCTCTTTGCTAATGGAGATGACTTTTTCGTCTCCCATAAATTCAAAGGCTTCGTCATCTCTTATGATGATGGTCTTATCATCTATCAAAAGTGTGATGTCTCCTTCAAGTTTCATTAGGTAGCGCCTAAAGCCTGTGAAGTCTGAAAACTCTGAGCGCTCTAGGTCTATGGTCGCGGATGATATCCTTAGGTCGAAGTTTCTCTCTTGTAGGGTGGCATCTATCGGCTCTATGCAAAGCTGCTCTGTTTTGCCACCTTTCCAAGTGGAAACGATTCTTTTACTATTTAAATCTTTCATATTTCTCCAAATTTATGCGGTAAAAAAGTGGACTATTTAAGCCCACTTTATATACATCTAAATTATATTAATCTTAATAATGCGATTTCGGCGCCATCACCAATTCTTGGTTCAAGTTTATAAATTCTTGTGTAGCCGCCTTGTCTATCTGCGTACTTAGGCGCGATTTCTGTAAATAACTTTTTTGTTACTTCCTTGTCATAGATGTAGCTTTGTGCTTGTCTGATTGCGTGCATGTCGCCTCTCTTAGCAAGAGTGATCATCTTGTCAACCATTCTTTTAGTTTCTTTTGCACGTGTAACTGTAGTCTTTATTTCTCCCTCTTTTATAAGTGATGTTACCAAGTTACGAAGCATAGCATTTCTATGGTCGGTTCTACGGCCTAATTTTCTGTATTGTGCCATAAGCTTCCTCCTATTCTTCTTCCTTTAAAAATAAGTTGAGTTCTGCAAGCTTATTCTTTACCTCTTCAAGTGATTTCTTTCCAAGGTTTCTTACTTTCATCATTTCTGAATCTGTCTTGTTAACAAGCTCTTGAACTGTATTTATATTAGCTCTCTTCAAGCAGTTGTAGCTTCTAACTGAAAGATCAAGTTCTTCTACTTGCATATCAAGTGCTTTGTCTTTCTTCTTGTTAGGAACGTCAATCATTACTTCAACATCTTCGATACCGTCGGATAATTCCATAAGTAGTCCCATGTGTTCTGTGATAATCTTTGCTGCGTAACTTACAGCTTCTACTGCTTTTATAGTTCCGTTAGTCCATACTTCGAGTGTTAATTTATCAAAGTCTGTTATTTGTCCAACTCTTGTATTGTCTATCGATATATTAACTTTCTTTACTGGGGAGAAGGATGCGTCTATAGGTATAATGCCTATCTCTGCTTCTGTTTCGTCGCCAGTTCTGTATATATCTGTTAGTTCATAGCCTCTGCCTCTTACAAGGTCCATTTCAATACTTAATTTTCCATCTTCATTTATAGTTGCTATGTGATGATCTGGATTTATTACTTCAACTTCAGGTGATGCGATTATGTCTTTAGCTGTTACTTCTTTCGGTCCTTTTTGATCGATAAGTAGTTTTTGCGGCTCATCTCCTGTGTATTTTAAAACTAAGCTCTTAATATTTAATATTATTTCGCTTACGTCTTCTAATACTCCATCTATGGTAGAAAATTCGTGTAAAACGTTTTCTATCTTGATTTTGTTTACAGCTGCACCTGGTAATAGGGAAAGAAGTACTCTTCTTAATGAGTTACCAAGTGTTTCTCCGTAGCCTCTTTCAAGAGGTTCTATAATCATCTTTACATAAGTTCCGTCACTTGTAGCACTTTGTACTTGCACATGTGGCTTTTCTATTTCAATCACAATTAACCCCTCCTTAGACTAAAAAGTATATACAAAATTATACTCTTCTTCTCTTAGGTGGTCTGCAACCGTTATGAGGTATAGGCGTAACATCTTTGATCATGTTAACTTCAAGTCCTGTTGCTTGCAGACTTCTTATAGCTGCTTCTCTACCAGCTCCTGGTCCTTTTACATAAACTTCTACAGTTTTTAGACCGTGTTCCATCGCTTTTTTAGCCGCTGTTTCAGCTGCTTCTTGTGCTGCGAATGGAGTTGACTTTCTAGAACCTCTAAAGCCTAATTGTCCAGCACTAGCCCATGATAAAACATTTCCTTGCATATCGGAAATAGTTACCATTGTGTTGTTGAATGATGAAGAAATGTGAGCTTGGCCTTTTTCGATGTTCTTTTTAACTCTTCTTTTAGTTTTAGTTTTACTACCTTTATTTGCTGCCATTTACTTCTACCTCCTTACTTTTTAGCTGTCTTAGGGCCTTTTCTAGTCCTAGCGTTTGTCTTTGTTCTTTGTCCTCTTACTGGAAGATTTCTTTTATGTCTAATTCCTCTGTATGAGTTTATTTCACGAAGTCTCTTTATGTTTAGAGCAACATCACGTCTTAGGTCACCTTCAACCTTAATGTGATCAATCTTGTCTCTTATTTCATTTACTTCTGCTTCTGTAAGATCCTTAACTCTTGTGTTTGGATCTATACCACATTCACTTAATATTTTTTGTGAAGTTGAAAGACCAATACCATAGATATATGTTAATGATATTTCAACTCTTTTATCTCTAGGGATATCAACACCTGCAATTCTTGCCATTAAGCTACACCTCCTATTATCCTTGTACTTGTTTATGTTTTGGATTTTCGCAAATTACCATAACTTTTCCGTGTCTTTTGATAATTTTGCATTTATCACAAATTTTTTTAACTGATGGTCTTACCTTCATTTTATCTCTCCTTACTTCTTACGCCAAGTTATACGACCTCTCTCCAAGTCATATGGAGAAAGCTCGACATTTACTGTATCTCCGGGTAAAATCCTTATATAGTTCATTCTTAACTTTCCAGAGATATGACATGTAATTATATGTTCATTTTGAAGTTTTACCTTGAATATAGCGTTTGGTAGTGCATCGACTACTACTCCTTCAAGCTCTATAATGTCTTTTTTAGCCATTTTGTCCTCCTAATGTTCTTCTATCAAGAAAGGTTCTAGATACTTTCTTATTTGACTGTTTGTTAATTTTGAATTTTCTTCTACTTTCTTTTGAAAGTCTTCAACTATTGTATGATATACGATTAAGTGCTTGATCTTCTTAAGCTTAGGCTTTTCAAGCTTTCTTACTTTTCCATCGACTAAAAGCACGTGCTCATTATCAACTACTTCGTATACTAAAAACAGTCTCATCATATCTCTTCCGGATTTAGATTTAACCAGTTGTCCTACTACAATATCTTTTGTAGATTCCATCGTTACACCTATCTACCCAATTTTGATTTTATCGATTCAAAAGTCTCATCAATAGAAAGAGTTCCATCGATATTCAATATAATGCCTTCAGCTGTATAGAAGTCTACTAAAGGCTTTGTTTCTTTGTCGTAAACATCGATTCTGTTCTTAACAGTTTCTTCGTTGTCGTCCTTTCTAGTAATAAGAGCTTCGCCATCATAATCACATATGCCTTCTTCCTTTGGTGGGTTGTTAGCAATGTGATAGCTTCTTTGGCACTTAGGGCACACTCTTCTTCCAGTGATTCTATCGATTAAGAATTTAGAAGGTACTTCTATGTTGATAACTGCATCTAGTGGCATATCAAGCTTAGTAAGCATGTCTTTAAGTGCTTCAGCTTGGCTTATATTTCTTGGGTAACCGTCTAGTAAGAAGCCGTTTTCCTTAAGGTCATCTTTAGATAGTCTATCCATGACCATATCGTTTACAAGTGAGTCTGGAACTAAAAGTCCTTTGTCCATGTACTCTGTTGCCTTCTTACCTAGTTCTGTACCGCCTTTAATATTTTCTCTGAACATATCTCCTGTAGAAATATGTTTTACATTATAATGTTCAACTATCTTATCACTTTGAGTTCCTTTACCAGCTCCTGGAGGTCCTAAAATTAATAATCTCATCATTAACCTCCTAGCTTAAGAAACCTTTGTAGTGTCTCATCATCATTTGAGCTTCGATTTGCTTGATTGTTTCAATAACAACACCTACTACGATGATAATACCTGTACCTGTAAAGTGTGTTTGCATCTTTAATATTGATCCAAGTATTATTGGTAGTGTTGCTAATAATGCAAGTGAGATAGCTCCAACAAGACCAATCCTTCTAACGATCTTAGCTAAGTAGTCGCTAGTTGGTCTACCTGGTCTGATACCAGGGATGAATCCACCGTTTTGTTGTAAATTCTTTGAGTATTCAATTGGATTGAATTGTATTTCGTTATAGAAGAATGTGAAGAATATAATTAGTAAGATGTTTAATATAGCAAATGCTACTGAATTATATCCTAAATATGTTTCCATAAACTTACCAAATGAACCTCCTGTAATCATTCCGATTGTTTGGAAAGCTCCAAGGAATGATGTTGAGAAGATAACTGGCATAACGCCTGCCATGTTTACTTTGATAGGGATGTGTGTTGATTGTCCGCCATACATCTTTCTACCAACTACTCTTTTGGCATATTGAACGCCAATTCTTCTCTCGCCTTCTTGTATTAATACAACGAAAGCAACTATAGCTATCATAGCGATAACCATAACTATAACGTTGATTAGGTTATATTGTCCAGCTTTAGTTAAGTTAAAGTATTGGATTACTGTCTCAGGAAGTCTTGCGATGATTCCTAGGAAGATGATAAGGGAAATACCGTTACCAACGCCTTTTTCAGTGATTTGATCACCAAGGAATACTAAGAATTGTGTACCAGCTACTAAGCAAAGTACCATAAGTAATTTTGCCCAAGTTCCGCCAGTGATTGTTCCTCTTAATAGTCCAAATACTGTACCGATACCTTGAACTACAGCTAATACTATAGTTAAGTATCTTGTATATCTGTTAATTTTCTTTCTACCAGTTTCGCCTTCCTTAGCTAGTTCTTCTAGCTTTGGTATAGCTACTGTTAAAAGTTGTATGATGATGGATGCGTTGATGTAAGGATAGATGTTTGACGCAAATATACTTAATCTGGATAGCGCTCCACCGGCCATCATATCTAGAAAGCCTAAAAGGCTTGAGTTGTTTGCTGTAAAGAAGCTTTGAAGAGCATCTCTGTTTACAAATGGAAGTGGAATAAAGTTTCCAAGTCTATAAATGAATAGCATAGCAAGTGTGAAAAGTATCTTTGATCTAATCTCTTTAATTGCCCATGCGTTCTTTAGAGTCTTAAACATTTTATTTCACCTCTACCTTTCCGCCCTTTGCCTCAACCTTTTCTTTAGCACTTTCACTTATTCTTTCAACGTTAAGATTGATTTTCTTTTCTAATTCTCCGTTACCTAAAACCTTAACACCATTGGCTGTTGCTAAGCTTTTCTTAACTAAGCCTCTTTCGATAAGTTTTTGTGTATCTACAGTCTCACCATCGTCAAAGACATTTAAGCTGGAGATGTTAACTATTGCATACTCTTTTCTGAATATATTTGTAAAGCCCCTCTTAGGTAATCTTCTGAATAATGGCATTTGACCGCCTTCAAAGCCTGGTCTTACTCCGCCGCCTGATCTAGACTTTTGTCCTTTTTGACCACGACCAGAAGTTTTGCCTAGGCCTGATCCAATACCTCTACCTCTACGAGCAGCTTTTTTACCGATCTTTCCGCCTTCTTGAGCTTGTAAATTATTTAGCTTCATCTTTACACCTCCTTAATTAGTCTACGATTTCAAGCATGTAGTCTACTTTGTGTATCATCCCTCTAATTTGTGGGGTATCGTTCTTTTCTACTACTTGTCCTATCTTTCTAAGACCTATAGCTTTAACTACCTTTATATGATCAGAAGGTTTACCTATAAAACTTCTTTTAAGTTTAATTTTAATTGTGTTCATACTTAAACCTCCTATCCTAATATTTCTTCTACAGATTTTCCTCTTGCTTTAGCAACATCTTCGGCTTTCTTTAAATTTGTAAGTCCGTTGATTGTAGCGTTTACAATGTTACGAGGATTGTTTGATCCAAGACGTTTAGCAGAGATATTTTCAATACCTGCAAGTTCGCATACGGCACGGATAGCTGCTGATGCCTTAACACCTGATCCCTTAGGAGCTGGTTTTAAGAATACTTTACCTGCGCCATAAATGCCTTTTATTTCGTGTGGGATTGTTGTATCAACTATAGGAACTTCAACTAGGTGCTTCTTAGCGTCTTGAACTGCCTTTCTGATTGCTTCAGGTACTTCAAGTGCTTTACTCATACCAACACCAACGTGTCCTTGTCTGTCTCCAACAACAACTAAGGCCGAGAATCTAAAGTTTCTACCACCCTTTACTACTTTTGCAACTCTGTTTATAGAAACAACTTGTTCTTCAAGATCAAGAGTTGCTGCATCAATAATTAAGTGTTCCATCAATTCCCCTCCTTCGTTAAAATTTTAGACCTGCTGATCTAGCTGCTTCAGCTAGTTCTTTAATCCTACCATGGTAGATGTAACCTGCTCTGTCAAATACTACTTCTTCTATGCCTTTTTCCTTAGCAAGTTCAGCAATCTTTGTTCCAACTGCTTTAGCTGCTTCAATGTTTGATGTTCTTTCTAAGTTTAAAGACTTATCAAGTGTTGAGCTTTGTGCAAGTGTTACACCGTTAACGTCATCTATAAGTTGTGCGTATATATGTTTATCACTTCTAAATACACATAGTCTTGGTCTTTCTTGAGTACCGGAAATCTTAGATCTGATTCTTAAGTGTCTTTTTTGACGACTTACTTTTTTTGCTTCTTTGTTTATCATCTAATTCTCCTCCTACTTACCAGTCTTACCAACTTTACGTCTTACATACTCATCAGTGTATCTGATACCTTTTCCTTTGTATGGCTCAGGCATTCTGAATGTTCTGATGTATGCAGCGTATTGTCCTACTTTTTGTTTGTCTAAACCTTTAACAATGATCTTGTCTTGTTCAGGCACTTCAACTGTGATTCCTTCTGGATCTTCTAGTTCAAGTGGATGTGAAAAACCAAGTGTTAAAGCTAATTTATTTCCATTCTTTTGTGCTCTATAACCTGTACCTATAATAGTAAGTTCTTTTGAGAAACCTTCTGTTACACCTATAACCATATTATGGATTAGTGATCTAGTTAGGCCGTGTAGAGCTTTAATTTTCTTTTCATCGTTAGGACGTTCTACGTTTAAGATGCCATCTTCAACTTTGATTGTAAGATCTTTTGAGATGTTTTCTTTTAGTTCGCCCTTTGGTCCTTTTACAGTAACTACTCCGTCATTAACTTTAATTTCTACGCCTTGAGGTACTGTAATAGGTTTAAGACCTATTCTTGACATTATTACTCCTCCTAGCTAATTTTACCATACATAGCAGATTACTTCTCCGCCCACTTTATCTTGTCTAGCTTTTTTGTCTGTCATAAGACCGTGGGATGTAGAAAGTATTGCTATACCTAATCCACCTAATACTTTAGGCACTTCGTTTGAATTTACATATATTCTAAGTCCGGGTTTAGAAATTCTCTTTATACCGGAAATTACTCTTTCTTTGTTTGGAAGGTATTTTAGTTCAACTCTTATTATGCCTTGCTTGTTGTCTTCAACGACTTCAAAGCCTTTTATATATCCTTCATCTAAAAGTATTTGAGCGATTTCTTGTTTAATTCTTGACTTCGGAATATCTACTGAATCGTGTTTTTGTGAGTTAGCATTTCTGATTCTTGTAAGCATATCCGCGATTGGATCCGTCATCATATTACATCACTCCTCCTTCTACCAGCTTGCTTTTCTTACGCCAGGAATTTCTCCCTTATATGCTAATTTTCTAAAGCATATACGACAAATTCCATATTTTCTAAGGTAACCGTGAGGTCTTCCGCAAATCTTGCATCTATTGTACTCTCTTACCTTATATTTTTGTTTACCTTGTTGCTTAGCAACCATTGATTTTTTAGCCATCTACTTCCTCCTTTTACTTTCTAAAAGGCATTCCAAGAAGCTCTAAGAACTCTTTTGCTTCTTTATCAGTATTTGCTGTAGTAACAATTATTATATCCATACCTCTGATTTCATCTACTTCATCGTATACGATTTCAGGGAAGATTAATTGTTCTTTAATACCTAATGCATAGTTTCCTCTACCGTCGAATGAAGTGCTACTAACACCTCTAAAGTCTCTTACTCTTGGAAGAGCGATGTTCATTAACTTGTCTAAGAAGTAGTACATCTTGTCTCTTCTAAGTGTTACTTTACATCCAATCTTCATGCCTTCTCTTAGCTTAAAGTTAGCTATAGATTTTTTAGCGTGAGTAACAACTGGTTTTTGTCCAGTTATTAATTCTAACTCTCTTAAGGCATTTTCAAGAACTTTTGGATTTTCTTTCGCATGTCCTAAACCGATGTTTATAACAACTTTGTCTAGCTTAGGAACTTGCATTATATTATCATATCCTAATTTTTCCATCATTTGAGGCACAATTTCTTCTTTGTACCTTGTTTCCAGTCTGGAAGCCATCCGTTCTACCTCCCTTATTTGTCTAATGTTTCTCCGTCGGCTTTCATGTATCTAACTTTCTTGCCGTCTTCCAAAACCTTATAGCCTACTCTTGTACCTTTTTTAAGTGATTCGTTATATACCATAACATTAGAAACATGTATTGCTCCTTCTGCTTTAATGATACCACCTGGTTCTTGAGGTCCACGAGCTTTTTGGTGTCTAGTTTGAATGTTTATTCCTTCAACTACGACACGGTCTTTCTTAGGTAATGTCTTTAGAACTTTACCTGTTTTTCCTTTATCTTTACCGGCAATAACAATTACCTTGTCGCCTACTTTAACGTGCATAATTTAACCTCCCTTCATTAAAGAACTTCTGGAGCTAGTGATATGATCTTCATGTAACCACCAGTTCTTAGTTCTCTAGTTACAGGTCCAAATATACGAGTTCCTACAGGATTTTTATCTTCTTTTACGATAACTGCTGCGTTATCATCAAATCTTATATATGATCCGTCTTGTCTTCTTATTGGTTGAGTTGTTCTTACTATAACAGCTTTAACAACGTCTCCTTTTTTAACAACGCCTCCTGGTGTTGCATTCTTTACAGTGCAAACCACGATGTCGCCCACTCCGGCATACTTTCTTTTACTGCCACCTAAGACTTTAATTACTAGTACCTCTCTGGCTCCGGAGTTATCAGCTACTCTCATTCTTGATTCAGCTTGTATCAATTTATTAACCTCCCTTCCTATAAAAGGACTATTTTGCTTTTTCTATAATTTCAACGAGTCTCCATCTTTTTGTCTTAGATAGTGGTCTTGTTTCCATAATCTTTACAAAATCGCCAACTCTTGCTTCGTTGTTTTCGTCGTGAGCCTTAAATTTAGTAGTTCTGTTTACTCTCTTCTTATATATAGGATGACTAACTTTTGTTTCAACTGCAACAGTTATTGTCTTTTCCATCTTATCAGAAACTACTGTACCTGTTCTAACTTTTCTAAGATTTCTTTCCATTGATTTAAGCCTCCTTTACTTGAGAAAGTTCTCTTTCTCTGACAATTGTTTTCACTCTAGCAATGTCTTTTCTAACTTGAGAAATTGTCTTTGGGTTTTCTAATTGTCCGGTAGCTAATTGGAATCTTAGGTTAAAAAGTTCTTTTTTAAGTTCTTTTTCTTTTTGATTTAATTCTTCAGTTGTTAAATCACGTATTTCTTTAACCTTCATTAGCTTCACCACCTTCTTCACGAACTACAAATTTAGTTTTTATAGGAAGTTTCATTGCTGCAAGTCTGATTGCTTCTCTTGCTACGTCTTCAGAAACTCCACCCATTTCGAATAATACTCTTCCTGGTTTTACTACTGCAACCCAATACTCAGGAGCACCTTTACCGGAACCCATACGTACTTCTGCAGGTTTCTTTGTTACTGGTTTGTCTGGAAATACTTTGATCCAAACATTTCCACCTCTTTTTATATATCTTGTCATCGCACGACGAGCAGCTTCTATTTGGTTTGCTGTCATCCATGTTGGTTCTAGTGCTTGAAGGCCGTATTCGCCGTAAGTAACTGTGTTACCTGAGTATGCTTTACCCTTCATTCTGCCTCTATGAACTCTACGATGCTTTACTCTTTTAGGCATTAACATAGTATGTTTTCCTCCTTACTAATCTTCTTTATTAGCGTCTTGTGCTTCTGGCTTAAAGTCTCTTCTGTTGTTATTGTTTCTTCTGTCTTTGAAGCCTGTATTTTGGTTGTTATTTCTTCTTCTCTTTTTGAAGTCTCTCTTTCTGTCGTCTTGACTTCTCTTTTTAAAGTTTTTCTTTCTTTCGTCAGTTACTTCTGGAAGTACTTCTCCTTTGTATAACCAAACCTTTACACCGATCTTGCCGTATGTTGTGTTTGCTTCTGCAAAACCGTAGTCGATGTCTGCTCTAAGTGTTTGTAGAGGGATAGTTCCTTCTGAATAACCTTCGCTTCTAGCCATGTCGGCTCCACCAAGTCTTCCGGAAACTTGAGTTTTGATACCCTTAGCTCCTTCTTTCATTGTTCTTTGGATAGCGCCTTTCATTGCTCTTCTAAATGTAATTCTTCTTTCTAGTTGGAAAGCAATGTTTTCTGCTACTAATTGAGCATCTAAATCTGGTTTTCTTACTTCTTCAACGTTTACTAAAACTGTCTTAGTAGTAAGTTTTTCGATTTTCTTCTTAAGTGCTTCTATACCTTCTCCGCCTCTACCGATTACGATACCTGGCTTTGCTGTGTATATAGTAACTTTTATTTTCTTTCTTGTTCTTTCAATCTTTAATTTTGAAACTCCTGCTTGGTAAAGCTCTTTTTTCAAAAATTCTCTTATCTTGTAGTCTTCAACTAAATTGTCAGAGAAACTTTTCTTGTCGGCATACCAATTTGAGCTCCAATCTTTAATAATTCCGACTCTTAGTCCATGTGGATTTACTTTTTGGCCCATTTCTTACCTCCTTATTTCTCGTCTGATACTACAACTGATAAGTGTGCAGTTCTCTTTAGTATTGGATAAGCTGAACCGTGAGCCTTTGGTCTATATCTTTTCATTCTTGGTCCATCAGTTGCTTGTGCATCCTTAACATATAGTTTGTCTCTATCTAAATCAAAATTGTTTGTAGCGTTTGCTATTGCAGATTCAAGTACTGCTAATAGTTCTCTTGCACCTTTCTTTGGTGTAAACTTTAAAATAGAAAGAGCTTCATCTATATCTTTTCCCCTAATTTCGTTACATATAAAATGTACTTTTCTAGGAGATATTCTAATATATTTAGCTATTGCTTTTGCTTCCATTTATATCCTCCTTCTATTATTTTACAGTTGCTTTCTTGTCGCCTTTATCAACGTGGCCTCTGAAAGTTCTTGTTAAAACGAACTCTCCAAGTTTGTGTCCTACCATATCTTCTGTTATATATACAGGAACGTGTTTTCTACCGTCATATACTGCGATTGTGTGTCCTATGAATTCAGGGAAGATTGTTGAACGTCTTGACCATGTTTTAATAACTTTTTTATCGTTGGCTTCGTTCATAGCTTCAACTTTTTTCATTAAGTGTTCGTCTACGAAAGGTCCTTTTTTAATCGAACTTGCCATTTAAACCCTCCTACTTGTCGTTTCTTCTTCTGATTATATACTTATCAGAATGTTTCTTTTTCTTTCTAGTCTTAAGTCCTAGAGCAGGTTTACCCCAAGGTGTCATTGGTGATGGTCTACCTATTGGTGCTCTACCTTCACCACCACCATGTGGATGGTCTACTGGGTTCATCGCTGAACCTCTTACGTGAGGGCGTCTTCCTGTTAATCTCTTCTTACCAGCTTTACCCATGTTAACTAGTTCGTGGTCAAGGTTACCTACTTGGCCTATAGTTGCCATACAATCAAGTAAAACTACTCTCATTTCGCCTGATGGTAATCTTAATTGTGCGTAGTTACCTTCTTTACCCATAAGTTGTGCGTATGAACCAGCACTTCTTGCTAGTTGTCCGCCTTTTTCAGGTTTCATTTCAATGTTGTGGATTAAAGTACCTACTGGGATGTCTCTTAATTTAAGTGCGTTACCTACTTTGATGTCGACATGTTCGCCAGCTTCGATCTTATCTCCTACCTTTAATCCTACTGGATGAAGGATGTATCTCTTTTCGCCATCTTCGTATTGAATAAGTGCGATGTTTGCTGTTCTGTTTGGATCGTACTCGATGTGAGCTACTGTTCCAACAACGCCTATTTTATTTCTCTTAAAGTCGATAATTCTGTATATCTTCTTAGCTCCCCCGCCTCTGTGACGAGATGTGATTCTACCAGTGTTGTTTCTACCTGAGTTTTTCTTAATGCTTTCTACAAGTGACTTTTCTGGTTTATCTCTTGTGATAAGCTCAAAAGCAGGTGATGCCATCATTCTTCTGGACGGAGTAGTTGGTTTATATGTTTTTATAGCCATTAAATTTCCCTCCTATCACTAATTTGCCATGCCTTCAAAGAATTCAATTCTCTTTGAATCTTCCTTAAGTGTAACAATGGCCTTTTTCCAGTTAGGTCTTCTTCCTTCGTGAGCGCCTTGTCTTTTTAACTTACCTTGCATGTTCATTGTGTTTACTTTTTCAACCTTTACATCAAAAACGTTTTCAACTGCCTTTTTGATTTCAGATTTGTTTACTCTTCTGTCTACTTTGAAAGTGTACTTACCTTCTTCCATATCTCTCATAGATCTTTCTGTTACTATGGGTTTTATGATTATATCATGTGGATTAAGCATTATTTGAACACCTCCTCAATAGTTTCTAAAGAAGCTTTTGTAATTATCATGCTGTCATGTCTTACTATGTCATATACGTTTATGTTTCTTGCTTCACTAATCATTGTGAATGGTATGTTTCTAAAAGCTCTTTGTGTATCTTTATCGTTATCTTTAGTAACTATATATGCTTTCTTTGCGTTAAGATTTTGTAGTGCTTCAAAAGCGTATTTTGTCTTAACTTCTTGTAATTTTATATCATCTACTATAATAAGCTCATTATCACGAACTTTGTTTGAAAGAGCTACCTTTAAAGCTTGTCTCTTTAACTTCTTAGGAAGTTTGTAGCCGTAGCTTCTTGGCTTTGGTGCAAATACAACTCCGCCGCCTTTCCATTGAGGGCTTCTTGTACTTCCTTGTCTTGCTCTACCTGTACCTTTTTGTTTCCAAGGTTTTCTTCCACCGCCTCTAACTTCAGCTCTTGTTAAAGTGCTTTGAGTTCCTTGACGTTTGTTCGCTAAATGATTAACTACTACTTGGTAAATAAGATGAGGGTTGTCTTCTTGATTAAAGATGTCATCATTTAATTCAATTGTCTCAAGTTCTTTACCTTCCATGTTTAAAACTTTATAACTTGGCATTTTAATCCTCCTTTAGCGCTATTTCTTTATTGCTTTTCTAACAGTAATTAAACCTTTCTTTGGTCCTGGTACAGCACCTTTGATTAGGATAATTCCGTTTTCTTTATCTACTCTTACTACTTTTAGGTTTTGAACAGTTGTTCTTTCATTACCCATGCGGCCCATCATTCTATGGCCCTTAAATACTTTTCCTGGCCATGTTGCAGCACCCATACCACCTGGCATTCTGTGGAATTTTGAACCGTGTGATTCTCTACCTCTACCGAAGCCGTGTCTCTTTATAACACCTTGAGTACCTTTACCTTTTGATGTTCCGATAACATCTACAAATTCGATGCCATCCATGATTTCAACAGTGATTTCATCACCTAAGTTGTATTTTTCTACATCGTCTACTTTAAACTCTCTAAGGTATCTTTTGTAGCTAGCATTAGCTTTTTTGAATTGACCCTTACGAGGTTTGTTTACATTCTTTTCATTGATTTCTCCAAAACCAACTACTATAGCGTTGTAACCGTCTGTTTCAACAGTTTTCTTTTGAACAACTACCATAGGTCCGGCTTGAAGAACAGTAACTGGAACTAAGTCTCCTGATTCTTCGAAAACTTGTGTCATTCCAATTTTCTTTGCTAAAATTCCGTTCATTAACTGCACCTCCATAATTTACAGCGGATTTTAAATAAAATCTTATAGATTATAGTTTTATTTCTATATCTACACCTGCAGGCACATTCATCTTCATAAGTGCGTCTACAGTTTTGTCGTTTGGTTCAAGGATATCGATTAATCTCTTGTGAGTTCTTTGTTCGAATTGTTCTCTTGAATCTTTGTTAACGTGAACTGATCTTAAAATAGTTACGATTTGCTTTTCTGTTGGTAGTGGAACTGGTCCTGATACCTTACAGCCTGTCTTTTTAGCAGCTTCAACAATTCTTTGAGCTGATTGATCTAAAAGTGTGTGATCGTAAGCTTTAAGTCTGATTCTGATTTTTTGTTTTTTGCTTGACATTTAATTACCTCCATGTAATATTTTTTACCTCTTAGAGAGTCAACTCTTACACACGCAGCCGTGCGTTTTCTCTAAGCGTAAATAAAATATGCCAATCAATCGCCTACTTCTTTTTTGAGTAGACTTGCATGAAACTAGGGAAATTACCACATCACGCAACAAAAAACATGATGCGCAACCTTTCTTAGTCATAGCCATTTGATTTAAGCACTCATCTATTATACATAATTAGCTCCTCTATGTCAAGGCTTTTTTAAAAATATTTTTACTTTTTTTAATTTTTTTCTCTTCCTTTATATATAGCAGAATATTTTTTGCCATATATATGGCATAGCTAATATACTAAATCTTCCTATTATATATGCCGTGTAATTTGTCAAAGATAAATATCGATTCACGCGTAAATCGATTTTGCTCTTTGCTAAAGAAGAAAATATATATTGATTTTTATAGTATAAACGATCTCTGATATAAATATTTACTAATTGACAAAGGGGCCTTTATATAATAAAATAGATTTGTGAGGATAAAAATACAAAGGAGGTAAATTATGGCTTTTTGTTTTAATAAAGATCGTGCGAAATTCGACGAGTTCTTACAATTTGTAGAAGAAAAGAAGAATGACAAAGGGGCTGTCATGCCTGTTCTTCAAGAAGCACAAAGACTCTTTGGATACATACCTGAAGAGATTGTAGACTTTATGGCTCTTAAATTAAATAAGCCAAGCAGCGAAATCTATGGCGTTGCATCGTTCTACAGTCAATTCACTTTTAAACCTAGAGGAAAGCACTCTATATGCATCTGCTTAGGTACTGCTTGCTACGTTAAGGGAGCTGACAAGCTTTTGGATGATTTCTTAAAGGAATTAAATGTAGCTAAGGGCGAAGCAACTGCGGACGGACTTTTCTCTATAGTTGAGACTAGATGTGTTGGTGAATGCGCTTTGGCACCTGTTGTAACTGTTGGTGAGGACGTCTACGACCATGTCAAAGAGAGTCAAGTCACTGAAATTATTAATAAATATAAGGAGTAGCATATGAATAAGGAAAATCTATTAGAAATTCAAAAGAAAACTAAAGATCTTCTTCTTGACAGACTTAAAAAGGACGGCTCTTTTAATATTGACGGTGACAAAATTACTAAAAAGGGTGAGTTTTTCGAAAAGCAAAAACGTATCGTTCTAAAGAACTGTGACATAATCGACTCATCGTCCTTAGATGAATACATAGCTTTAGGCGGATATTTCTCTTTAGAGAAGGCGCTTAATATGAAAAGAGAAGATGTAATTAAAGAAGTAAAAGCTTCTGGCCTTAGGGGCCGTGGTGGTGCGGGTTTCCCTACTGGAAGAAAGTGGGAAGCTGCTTTTAATCAGCCAGAAGGCATTAAATATGTAATTTGTAACGCAGACGAAGGCGACCCAGGTGCCTACATGGACAGATCCGTTCTTGAAAAGGATCCACACAGCGTTTTAGAAGGCATGGCCATATGTGCCTACGCTATTGGCGCGCAAAAGGGCTTCATCTACGTTAGAGCTGAGTATCCAAAGGCTGTTGAGAGCCTAAAGATTGCCATAAAAAAGGCAAATGAAAACAATTTATTAGGTGACAATATTTTAGGAACAGACTTTTCCTTCCAAATCGAGCTTCGTCTAGGCGCAGGCGCTTTTGTCTGCGGCGAAGGTACTGCTCTTATGGAATCTATCGAAGGAAAGCGTGGTATGCCAAGAAATAAAGAGTACAGAACTACTGAACGTGGTCTATGGGGCAAGCCAACTGTTATCAACAATGTTGAAACATTCGCTAACATCGCTCAAATCATTGAGCATGGCTCAGACTGGTTCACATCCATCGGCACTGAAGACTCGCCAGGAACTAAGGTTTTCTCACTTGTTGGTAAGGTTAAAAACTCTGGCCTAGTTGAAGTACCTATGGGTACGACAATCAGGGACATAGTTTTTGCAATAGGCGGCGGCATCCAAGATGACAAAAAGGCCAAAGCTGTTCAAACAGGCGGACCATCAGGCGGCTGTATACCTGAAAGGCTATTCGATACAAAGGTTGACTTTGCGTCTCTTAAAGCCATCGGCTCAATCATGGGCTCCGGCGGTATGGTTGTCATGGACGAAGACGACTGCATGGTAGACGTTTCAAGATTCTTCCTAGAATTCTCCGTTGACGAATCATGTGGTAAGTGTACGCCTTGTAGAATTGGTAACAAAAGGCTTTTAGAGCTATTAGAAAAGATAACTTCAGGAAATGGTAGTGAAGAAGACATAGAAAAGCTTGAAGATCTATCCATCATCGTGAGCAAAGCATCACTTTGCGGACTTGGTCAATCGTCTCCAAACCCGATACTATCAACATTGACATATTTCAGAGACGAGTATATGGCGCACGTTGGTGAAAGCAAAACTTGTCCAGCTAAGAAGTGCAAAAACCTACTTAACTACCACATCACAGATAAGTGTATAGGCTGCACAAAATGTGCTAGAAACTGCCCTGTTAACTGCATCGAAGGTAATGTTAAGGAAAAACACGTAATTGACACAGCTAAGTGTATCAAGTGCGGCAATTGCATGAACGTCTGCCCAGTTAAGGCAGTAGAATTGGTTTAGGAGGTACTTATGGCTAAGATGATAAATTTAAAAATTAACGGCGTTGATGTCTCTGTTGCAGAGAGAACTTCAATACTTGACGCTGCTAAGGACATTGGCGTAAAGATACCTACACTTTGCCACATGGACTTACACGATATAAAATTTGTAAATAAACTTGCTTCATGCAGGGTTTGTATGGTTGAAGACTTTAAAAGCGGCAAGCTACTTCCAGCCTGCGCGACACCTGTCAAAGAAGGCATGGAGATAAAGACTGAGTCGCCTCTTGCCATAAACGCGAGAAGAACTATAGTTGAACTGCTATTGTCAGACCATCCAAATAGCTGCTTGACTTGTGCTAAGAACTTAAACTGTCAATTGCAAAAGCTAGCACAAGACCTAGGCATCAGAGATATCCCATATCAAGGAGAAAGAAGACATATACCTATTGACTCGAGAAGCCTTTCAATGGTCAGAGAGCCGGAAAAGTGTATACTTTGCAGAAGATGCGAGACAATGTGTAACGAAGTGCAAACAGTTGGCGCACTTGCTGAGGTTGGCCGTGGTTTTGACTGCCACGTCGGCTCAACATTTAACAGAAGCATGTTCGAAACAACATGTACTTTCTGCGGTCAATGCGTTACAGTCTGCCCTACAGGCGCACTTCACGGCATGAACTATATTAGAAAAGTGTGGAAAGCACTTTCAGATCCAAAGAAATACGTTGTTGTTCAAACAGCTCCAGCAGTTAGAGTTGCTCTAGGCGAGCTATTTGGCATGGAGCCAGGAACTATAGTCACTGGGAAAATGGTTAGCGCACTTAGAAAACTTGGCTTTGACAAAGTTTTCGACACAAACTTCGCAGCCGACCTAACTATAGTTGAAGAAGCACACGAATTTGTTCAAAGACTTACAAAAGGCGGCAAGATGCCGATACTTACAAGCTGCTGCCCTGGTTGGGTAAACTTTATGGAACAACAGTTCTCAGATATGATAGACATACCGTCTTCATGCAAGAGCCCTCACGAAATGTTCGGAGCCGTTGCAAAGACTTATCTTGCTGAAAAGCTTAATGTAGATCCTAAGGATATGGTAGTCGTATCAATCATGCCTTGCCTTGCGAAAAAGTATGAATCAGCAAGAGACGAGCTTAAAAATAAGGGCCACAGCGATGTTGATATAGTAATTACAACAAGAGAACTAGGCGCTATGATTAAAGAAGCAGGTATCAGCTTTAAAGACCTTAAAGATGAAGAATTCGACGACCCGATGGGTGAATCAACAGGAGCAGGCGCTATCTTTGGAGCAACAGGCGGCGTTATCGAAGCAACATGCAGAACAGCTTACGAAACAATCACAGGAAAAGAGCTTGAAGAGATTGAATTCACTGCACTTAGAGGCCTAAACGGCATCAAGGAAGCAAGCATAGATATAGACGGAAGAAAAATTAGAATCGCCGTTGCCAATGGCCTTGGTAATACAAGAAAGCTACTAAACATGGTTAAATCAGGCGAAAAAGAATACGACGCTATAGAAGTTATGGCTTGCCCAGGCGGATGCATAGGTGGAGGCGGTCAACCGTTCCACAACGGCAAAATCTCAACACTTAAGAAGAGAGCCGAAGCCATATACAATATAGACGAGCACAAGACAATTAGAAAGTCACACGCCAATCCAAAAATCAAACAATTGTATGATGAATACCTTGGCGAAGTTGGCGGCGAATTAGCACACGAACTTTTACACACACACTACGAAGCCGATCCAAAAATGTAATTAGATAATAGATAAAAATTAATGCAGCTACATGATGATGTAGCTGCATTTTTATGCGCAAAATTTAGAAAAACGCTTTTATTAAATTTATTGGTGAATTAATCACTTGCTCCAAGTAATAAGATGCAATCCCCATAATATCCAAAGCATGCGTAACAGCTACAAGACCTAAGAAGTATGGTAGATTTATTAATACAGGCAAGATAATGTTTATCCAAGTAAAAGTGTTTTTCTTAATAAATATTAATCCCACTAGAGCAAATATTAAACTCAGAAATACACCATTAAGAAAGATATTAGCTGCTTTTACATCATTACCCATAAGTCTAAAAATTACATACGCTAGCAAAACTGCAGCATATATGCCTAAAACAGTGTAATTATATATCTTACTTACTTTGCCCTTTGAATTTATTTTATTAAGTTCCGTCATTTTGACACCCCCCCTAATAAACTATTTATATTATAATACTAAAAAATCATTTTTGCAAATTGTGTAGACGTGAAAAAAGCTCCAAATTAATGGAGCTTAATTGAATATTGCTATCCTACTATAAATATTGGCATATACAGATTTTCATCATTTACATCCATTTCCTTGATATAAGTTTCTGATGAATATATTTGGAAGTAGATTTTGCCATCTGTTCTGTCATATAAAACATCATAAGGTCCTATTGTGTATCTATAAAACTTAGATACTTCTCCAATGTAGATCATTCTATTGATATCTTTTTCTATTAATTTTATGTCATCGTCAAATCTATTTGGCTCGTCCTTAGTTTTTTCCTTCAAAGTCTTTGCAAAGTTATTTAGACCTTCAAGACATTTCTCTTTTACTAGCTTCATCGCGTCATCCGAACTAATATTGTCCTTGTACTCATGCTTTTCATCGATGATGACATTTCTTAAGCTTCTTTCAATAGTCTTATCTTGAGTTATAGGCATCTGTGTATCATAGAATTTTTCGAAGTCCTTGCCTAGGCTTTCAGTCACTATAGCGCTTTCAGCAAGATTCTTTTCAACGAAATCGCTAGATACATAAGTAGTATTATTGATAAGCTTAGCCATTTCATTCTTAGTAGTGGCAATGTCAATGCTCTTATCAGCTTTTTTAAGCGTAACCTTTTTCTCAGCGCCGTTCCAGCCTAGTTCGTAACCAAGCTTTTCAGCAATAAGCCTTAGTGGTAGCATGGCCTTGCCACCGTCCATAACAACTTCAGCTTCAGGAATTATTTCTCCGTTGATAAATAATATAGTTCCGTTCTTAATAGGATAAGTTTTGTCAGCAATTCTAATAATGGCATCTTCAGGTCCCCTATCAGTTCCAAAACTAATTTCTTTCACACCAGTCTCGTCAAGCTTCGCCATAGAAATGTTCATAGACATTGATAAAACTAGTACAAATACTAAAATAAATGATAAAAACTTTTTCATAATAAACCTCCTTTTATCACTTTTTATTACTTTACTTATATATATTATATACCCGCGCAATCAAAAGTAAATGGATTTTCGTAATTTTTAACAAATTTGTAAGAAAGATAGTAAAAAAAGCTCCCACCGAAGTGAAAGCTTTAATAATTTTTATATTCAAAAATTTCTGTATATTTCAAAAATTTATAGTGATTTTTTGTTATAAAGAAGAACCCCACCCTTCCACGATGCTTCGCATCGGGCGGGTACCCGGTAACCTTGGTGCTTTGCACTACGATGGATTAGGCGAAGCGCTTTTAAAAAAGCTCCCACCAAAGTGAAAGCTTTTAATAATTTATTTATTTTGCTATACAGTGATTTCGTAGATAAAAGAAGAACCCCGACTGTAAACAGCCGAGCCGTAAGTTTATTCAAAGCTATGTTCGCTACGCTCCATACCTTTGTAAACTCTGGCATAAGGCATGCATATCCAATCGAACTTCGTTTCACTCGTTCTCTTGGTGCATGGACTTAGAACCTTTACGCTATGATGAGATTTGCGTTTCCCGTCAAAAAAGCTCCATTTGCATGGAGCTTAATGAAAATCCTAAATATTTCAATAATTTAATTATTTCGCTATACCGCAATTTTAGCACGTAAACGTACTAATCTTGAGTGTAAGGCAATAGTGCCACTTGTCTAGCTCTCTTAATAGCTCTTGTGATTTCTCTTTGGTGTTTAGCGCAAGTGCCTGTTATTCTTCTTGGTAAGATTTTACCCTTTTCTGTGATGTATTTTCTTAGTTTTGCTACATCTTTATAGTCGATGTGTTCATTCTTTTCTTGGCAGAAAGCACATACTTTTTTTCTAGGTCTGAATCTTCTTTGCATTATATTCCCTCCTTTAATTAAAATGGAATATCCCTATTGCTTCCAGGAGCAAAGCCGTCGTCAATGTTTGAAAAATCTTCGTCTGAATTGAAGTAATCTTCATGTGATTGATTTGGAGCTTGTGATGTGATGTTCTTTCTTTCTAGGAACTCTACGGATGAAGCTATGACTTCTGTTACGTACCTTTTTGTACCGTCTTTAGCTTCGTATGTTCTAGATTGAATACGACCTGTTACTCCAACCATGTTGCCCTTTGAAACATAATTACTGATATTCTCTGCAGTTCTTCCCCAAGCTACGATGGAAATAAAGTCTGCTGTTGGCATGCCTTTTGCTTCCATTTCTTCTCTTTTTTCTCTAGATAGGCCCTTATCAACAGCTATAGTAAATGTGATAACTGCTTGATTTGTGTTAGGTGTGTATCTAAGCTCAGGATCTCTTGTTAATCTTCCGATTAAACTACATACGTTCATCTCTTCACCTCTTATTTATCTTCGTCTGTTACTATCATGTGACGTAGTAGTACGTCAGTGATTCTTGCTACTCTAGTAAGTTCTAGAATAGTGTCTTCTTCTGCTTCAAAGTTCATTAAGAAGTAGTAGCCTTCTGTTTTGAATTTGATTTGGTATGCTAATTTTCTTAGGCCCCAATCATCAGTGTTAGTTACTTTACCTTCTTCAGCTTCGATTATTGATTTTACCCTATCAAGGAATTTATTTCTAGCTTCCTCACTTGTTTCAGGATAAAAAACATACATTGCTTCATATTTTTTCATCTTTCCACCTCCTTTTGGACTTATGGCTCTTTAATAAATAAAGAGCAAGGTTACCTTGTAAGTATACAATAAATTCCCCTCTTTGTCAAGAATTTTTTACAAAAATAAATTTCTATTTATCAAGTCTATGTTAATGGATTTGCCACTTTGTAAAATTAAGCATAAAAAAAGAAGACTGAATAATCAATCTTCCTTCATATATTTATCCATGAGTAAAATTTTACCTTCATCAAGCGTCCTCTTCATATCGATGATTCTTTGATTAGAGGAGCCTCTGAACTTTAGCTTCAAATCCTTTAAGTCTTCTACGAAGCGTCCGTCCACCAAAACATCTATATTCTTCAAGACGTCCATAGCCCCGTCTTTTTGAACTAGCTCTTCAAATGTGTAGCCGGAGTAGACCCAAATGTCTTTCTCAGACCTCTCTCTCACGTTTTTGATAAGATCATTAAGTCCATCAAGATTATCAAAGGGCTCGCCCCCTAAAACCGATAGACCGCGGATATTGTCATCATTTAAGCAGTCAATAATCTCATCAAAGGCTTTTTCATCAAAGACGCTTCCGAAATTAAAGTTTTGGTACTCTTTATTGAAACAGTTTTTGCAATTCAAGGTGCAGCCCGTTAAGAATATAGTCGTTCTAACGCCTGGGCCGTTCGCTATGTCGTATTTCCTAATTTGCGCGTAATTCATTATATGTGAAGTACCCTTTGCTTTATCTCCTTAGTTTTTCCTTCATTCCAGAAGTTTTCGCCAAGGTAGCCGCATGTCCTTCTTGTAACATTCATCTTAGCTTGGTCTTTGTTGTGACATTGTGGGCATTCCCATTCGTTATGATCATTAATTATAATCTCGCCATCATAACCGCAAACGTGGCAATAGTCGGATTTTGTATTGAATTCTGCATATTGAATATTGTCATAAATGTAATCAACTATAGTTTCAAGCGCTTCTAGGTTATGGCCCATGTTAGGTATTTCAGCGTAACTGATGCAGCCGCCCTTTGATAGTGCTTGGAATTGTGCTTCAAACTTAAACTTATCAAATACAGATATATGCTCTCTAACATCAACGTGGAAAGAGTTTGTGTAGTAGCCCTTGTCAGTAACGTTTTTTATCTCGCCAAATCTTTCAAGGTCTTTCTTCGCAAATCTATAGCAAAGGCTTTCAGCAGGAGTGCCGTAAAGCGCATAACCAAGGTCATCTTCCTTCTTCCACGCTTGTAATTTTTCATTCATTTTTCTCATAACCTTAAGAGCAAAATCAGTCGCGTGCTCATCAGTGTGAGGCGTGTGGCGAACTAGATAAGTCGCTTCGTAAAGACCAATGTAGCCCAAAGTTACTGTGGCATAACCACCTTCAAGAAGTGGTCTGATTGGCTCATGCTCGTTAAGTCTAGCGATAGCGCCGTGTCTCCAGTGAATTGGAGATGAATCGCTTGTAACATTCTTTAAAATATCGTATCTAAGCAGACAAGCCTTTCTGCATAGGTCAAGTCTCTTGTCAAGAATTTCAAAGAATTTCTCTTCATCGCCGCCGCTAACGATAGCTATTTGCGGTAAGTTTAGAGAAACAACTCCCATGTTGAATCTGCCGTCAAACTTGTAATTTCCGTCCTTATCCTTCCATGGCGATAGAAATGCTCTGCAGCCCATAGGCGCAAAAACATTTCCTTCGTAATTTTCTCTCATCTTTTTAGCAGAGATATAGTCAGGGTACATTCTTTTCGCAGTACATTTAATAGCAGTTTGAGTTAAGTAATAGTACTTCGAGTCCTTGTGAACGTTGTTTTCATCAAGCACATAAACAAGCTTTGGAAAAGCAGGTGTCACATAAACGCCGCATTCATTCTTGATGCCTTGAATTCTTTGCTTCAAAATCTCTTCGATGATCATCGCAAGCTCGTCCGCGTACTCAAAATCATCTTCCATGTGCATGAAAAGAGTAACGAAAGGCGCTTGACCATTCGAGGTCATAAGTGTATTTATTTGATATTGTATAGTTTGTATGCCGCTTTCAAGATCCCTTTGAGTAAGTTTTCTTGCTAATTCATCTTGCTTTGCCTCGTCATCAAACATTTCCTTAGCAAGCTTCAAATTCTTGTCATAGCTGCGTCTTAAGTACTTCGCAAGACATTTTATGTCAATGGATTGGCCACCATATTGGTTTGATGCGATTTGTGCAATGATTTGCGTCATGACATTGCAGGCAACTTGGAACGATCTTGGGCTTTCAATCAGTTTGCCATTAACCACAGTGCCGTTGTCAAGCATGTCCTTCATATTAACAAGGCAGCAATTAAACATAGGTTGGATGATGTAGTCCATATCGTGCAAATGGATGGAGCCTTCATCGTGCGCTTGAAGAAGGTCATCATCAATCATTAACCTTCTAGCAATGTCCTTAGATACTTCACCAGCAATCAAATCTCTTTGAGTAGATGCGATGTGAGCGTTTTTATTAGAGTTTTCCTTCATTAAGTCGCTGTTTTTTCTGTCAAGAAGACCTATAATGCTCTCGTCAGTAGTATTGATCTTTCTCTTGAAAGCTTGAACAGCCTTGTAGTTCTCATAACTTCTGGCAGTAGCCGGATTTTTGTTCTCGATAAGCTTGTAGTAAACCTTGTCTTCGATATCATAAATCGAAAGAGGTCTCTCAGCTACAACAGCTTCCCTCTTGATCTCGTCAGCTATCTTTTCAGCAAGACCTTCTTCATATACCCCTGTTGAAGAATTCATCGCTTTTTTAATAGCTACAACAATTTTAGATTCGTCAAATGGCACTTTTTCGCCGCTTCTCTTGAATATATACATCTCATACCTCCACAATATTTTGATTGCTTCTCCTCTTCGCAAATATTATTATACTACATATAGTGGCGATTAGCAATAGTAAAATATAAATAAATTGTTAAGATTTCTTCATATATTTTCGTAAGTTAAATAGCTGTATCATTATGCGATAGGCACAAAAAAAGAAGGCAATTGCCTTCTCAGACTGTTGACAAAGTAGGCGTATTTTTATAAAAATACGCCTACTTTTTTACTTGAAAACCTCTTAAAATACACATCTATTGGGTATATATAATACATAGAAGGTGATAAAATGTTACATAAAAATAGTAAATCAAAAACAGATCAAGCACAAATAATTTCAGTTGAAGAATTAGTTCCACAAGAACACATACTAAGAAAGATCAATAAGTATATAGACTTTGACTTTATCTATGATTTAGTAGAAGATAAATACTCATTAGATAACGGAAGACCAAGCATAGATCCAGTAGTGCTAATGAAGATAATATTCATACAATACCTATTCAACATAAGAAGCATAAGGCAAACAATAAAAGAGATAGAAGTAAACATTGCATACAGATGGTTTTTAGGATATGACTTCTACGACAAGATTCCACACTTTACAACATTCAGCCAAAACTATAGAAGAAGATTCAAAGATACAGACATATTTGAAAACATCTTCCAAAACATATTAAACCAAGCACTAGAACAAGGTTTTGTGGATGAGAAGATTCAATTCGTAGACTCAACACATGTTAAAGCACATGCAAACAGACATAAAAACAAAAAAGTAACAATAGAGAAAAAAGCAAGAAGATATCAAGCACAGCTAGACAAAGAAATAGCACAAGAAAGAGAAGAAAACGGAAAAAAGCCCTTAAAAGAGAAAGAAGATAAAGAGAGGCAAACGATAGTTCAGTCAACAACAGATCCAGAAAGCGGCCTCTTTCACAAAGGAGAACATAAAGAAGTATTCGCCTATTGCGTAGAAACATCATGCGATAAAAACGGCTGGATACTAGCATACAAATCATTTCCAGGAAATTTACATGACAGCACAACATTTTTACCATTCTATGAAGAAAAACTAAAAAAGATGAAACCCCAAAAGATAGTTATGGATGCAGGTTACAAAATACCAGCCATAGCAAAAACATTAATAGACGATAAAATACTCCCAGTATTTCCATATACAAGACAAAAGAGAAACTTACAAATAGAAAATCCATACTACAAAAGAGACTACATATACGACGAATATTATGACTGCTACATATGTCCACAAGGAAAACTTTTAAATTACAAAACTACAGATAGAGAAGGATACAGACAGTATAAAAGTGATATAAACGACTGCAAGAACTGTCCTAACATAGATAGATGCACACATAGTAAAAACAAACAAAAAGTAATAACAAGACATATATGGCAAGACTACCTTGACATAACAGAAGAATATAGATATACAAATCAAGGCAAGAAAGAATACGCAAGAAGAAAAGAAACAATAGAAAGACAATTTGGAAGCGCAAAAGAGTATCATAGTTTTAGATATACAAACATGAAGGGCAAAGCTAAGATGGATATGAAAGCTGCGCTTACTTTTGCATGCTTAAATATGAAAAAACTAGCACTAATGATGTATAGGATGGATCCAAATAAGGAGGTATTTACTCGTTTATTTGCAAAAATACATAAAAAATTTGATTTTTTACTAAATTTAATAAAAATAAGCAAACCCAGGAAAAAATTCCTGGGTTTGTCTTCACTCTGAGATGCACCCATATACATAGGTGCATCCTAAAAAAAGAAGTTTAAAATGACTTTACGCAAAGCTTTTCCGCTCATATATGCTTCACGTAAATTAATTAAATTTATTGTTTATTTGTATTTTTTTGCAAGTTTAATAATTGTATGAAATAAAATTTTCTTTATTCACTAATTTATTAGATAAAATTATTTTTATTCACAAGTTTTGCAGAGCAAGCGAGATGATTGTGCGAAGTGGACCGACGAAGCAAGCGGAATGTACTAAGCGTACATGAGCATTGCTAAGGAAGGAACGAGCGCAAGGGCGCGCTTGAATGCGAAACTAATTTAAGAATTTTATAGCCTGGGAGCGTGACTTAACTCCCAACTTTTTATACAAATTTCTCGTATGCGTTTTGGTAGTCGATAAAGTGATGTAAAACCTGTCGGCTATCTCTTGGTTGCTTAAGCCCTCTTTTATGCTTAGTAGGATTTGCTTCTCGCGTGAGCTTAGTGTGTCGTAGAGCTCCTTGCGGTCCAAAAAATCCCCCAATTTTTGTTCCGTCTTAACGCTGAAGTTCTTTTTCTTCGACACGACTACTACCCCTTTTCTCATGTCAAGAAGTGCCTTTCTAAGTTCATCTCTTTTAAGCTCTTTGTCCATGATGCCGTCTAGGTGAAAGTCTTTTGGTGAGATAATCATCTCGAGGCTTGGTCTGTTTGTCATAAAGAGTATTCTGTAGCGCCTGTCCTTAAAGGCTAGTCTTTGTAGATCGACTATCCTTTTACTTTCATCCAGCTCATCATCGACGTATATAACAAAGTCTACGCTCTTCCTTGTTAAGTAGTCTTGAGCATCAGATGCATCTCTAAAGCTCTCAACGACATGCATATCGTTAAAAGCTGATAGAGAAGCATCTACGCCTAGGGCGTATATATCTGAACCGCCAACTATTAATACTCTAAATGATTTAAGCGCCATAAACTATTTTTCCGCTCTTAATCACTTTATAAGTGTGGTTTATACCGAAGTGATATACGAAGTAATCAATATTTTCACAGTTAAAGATGGCGATGTCGGCCTTCTTACCTACTTCAAGCGAACCTATGGATTCCGTTCTAAGTACGCTTGCTGCAGCGTTTATAGTTGCTGCATTGAATACTTCTTCTGCTGTCATTCTCATTTTGATTGAGGCTATTTGCATAGCTAATTGAATATTTTCAGATGGGCATGAGCCAGGATTGTAGTCTGTTGAGATACTTACTGGGCAGCCTTCTTCTATCATCTTTCTAGCTCTTGCGTATTTGCCTGTGTTTAGGTTAAATGCTGTCGATGGAAGTACGTTTGCTACGACTCCATTAGCTGCCATAGCCTTGATACCTTCATCTGAAGCTCCGATCAAGTGGTCTGCTGAAACGCATTTTAGTTCAGCGCTTAGTTCAGCTCCACCGAAGCTAATTAGTTCGTCTGCGTGTATCTTAAGCTTAAAGCCAGCATCTCTTGATGCCTGAAGTACTCTTCTTGACTCGTCTATAGTGTAAACACCGTCTTCACAGAAGATGTCAGCAAATTCTGCGAGGCCCTTTTCCATAACTTTTGGATTGTATTCATTGATAACCTTATTAATAAAGGCTTCTCTGTCATTTTTGTACTCATCTGGCATTGCGTGACATGGCATGAATGTTGATACTAAATCGATTGGATGATCTTCGTTTAATTTTTTCACTACTTCTAATTGCTTTAGCTCTGTATCGAAGTCTTCTATGCCGTAGCCTGATTTGGCTTCAACTGTCGTAACTCCATAGCTTAGCATGATGTCTAGTGATTTTTTCGCTTTTTCATAAAGCTCTTCGAAGCTTGCTTCCTTAGTATGTCTTTGTGTAGCGTGTATGCCCCCACCTGCGTTCATTATGTCCATGTATGTCTTGCCATGAAGTTTCATGGAGAGCTCATTTTCTCTCGAGCCCCCATGAACAAGGTGTGTATGTGAGTCTACAAGACCTGGTGTAACTAATTTACCTGTCGCGTCGATGACTGTAGCCCCGCTCTCATCTATGTTCATAGCCTTGTACTCATCCATAGTACCTAGTGCTTTTATCTTGTCGTCTTCTGTTATTATATATGCGTTTTTGATTATTTCTACTTCGCCTTGTGCTTTACCAGCTCTGACTGTGCCATGAGCCTTTGTTGCTAAAAGCGAAGCTATATTTTTAATTATGACGCTTTGCTTCATATTCATCCACCTTTGCCATTTCTTTTTCTATAATCTTGTCGTCTACTAGATAAGGAATAGTAATGTGGTCAGTGTCTTTGTGATCCTTGTTATATTGTATTGCTGTTTCGATTGAGTGGTCGTTTCTAGCCCAACTTCTTCTTGCTACACCGCTCATAACGTCCCATGGCATAGCTGCCTTTAAGATAGTATCTACTCTGTCTGATCCGTCTAGAACCATACCGAAGCCGCCGTTGATTGATTTACCTATACCAACGCCGCCGCCGTTGTGTAGAGCTACCATGGACATACCTCTTGCGCAGTTACCTGCGAAGCATTGTGTAGCCATGTCTGCCATGATGTTTGAGCCGTCTTTGATGTTTGATGTTTCTCTAAATGGTGAGTCAGTACCTGATACGTCATGGTGGTCACGGCCTAGCATGATTGGACCTACTTCGCCCTTTCTAACCATGTCGTTGAACTTAAGAGCAATTTTTAATCTACCGATTTCGTCTTGGTATAAAATTCTTGCTTGTGAGCCAACTACTAATTGGTTCTTTTCAGCATCTCTGATCCAGATGTAGTTATCAAGGTCTTGGCCTCTTCTGTCCTTGTCGATGCATTCCATAGCTGCGTGGTCAGTCTTGATTAGGTCTTCTTCCTTATTTGATAAGCAAACCCATCTGAATGGTCCGTAACCATAGTCAAATAGCATTGGTCCCATGATATCTTCAACATAGCTTGGGAAGATGAATCCTTCTGATTCGTCAATGCCGTTCTTAGCTATTTCCTTAACGCCTGCATCAAAAACTGATTTCATGAAGGAGTTACCATAGTCAAAGAAATATGTTCCTCTATCTACTAGTGTTTTGATTAATTCAAAGTGATGCTTTAATGTTTTGTCAACTAATTTGCAGAAGCCTTCTTTATCTTCAGCAAGCATCTTTGTTCTTTCTTCAAATGTTAAGCCTTGTGGGCAATAGCCGCCGTCGTATTGAGCGTGGCATGATGTTTGGTCAGAAAGTAGTTCTACATGAACGTTGTTTTTAACGCAGTATTCTAGTAGGTCTACGATATTGCCATGGTAAGCGATTGCTCTAGGAGTTTTGCTTTCTTTTGCTTCGTTAGCCCATTTGAATACTTGGTCAAGGTCGTCTGAACATTCATCTATCCAGCCTTGTTCAAGTCTTGTATTGATTCTTGAGATATCAACTTCAGCGATAACGCCAACACCGTTAGCAATTTTGGCTGCCTTACCTTGAGCACCACTCATTCCTCCTAAACCTGATGAAATGAAGATGTGGCCTCTTAAGTCGCCATCGTGTGGAACGCCTAATTTTAGACGAGCAGCGTTAAGAACTGTATTGTATGTGCCGTGAACTATACCTTGTGGTCCAATGTACATCCAGCCGCCAGCAGTCATTTGTCCGTAGTTTGCAACGCCCATAGCAACTGCTTTGTGCCAATGTTTTTGATCGTCGAACTCACCTATCATTAATGAGTTTGTGATTATAACCCTTGGTGAAGTCTTGTGGCTTCTGAATAATCCTAGTGGGTGACCTGATTCCATAACTAATGTTTGTTCATCAGTTAAATTTTCTAGGTACTTCTTAACTAGTCTGTATTGCATCCAGTTTTGCATAACTTGTCCTGTTTCACCGTAAGTAACAAGTTCATAAGGGTATAGTGCTACGTCAAAGTCAAGGTTATTGTCAATCATTAGTTGTATTGCCTTACCTTCGATGCATTTACCCTTGTATTCATCAATGGATTTAGCCTTGATATTGCCCTCAGGTCTAAATCTGTAACCGTAAATTCTTCCTCTAGTCATTAGCTCTTCCATAAATTCTGGAGCTAATTCTTCGTGTAATTCTTCTGGAATGTATCTAAGTGCATTCCTTAAAGCTAGCTCGATCTCATGCTTTGAAAGAGTTAAATCCCTTACAGGTGCTCTTCTAACCTTTGGATCAATCTTATGCATTTCAGGTAAAACTGGATCAAGCTTGATTGTCATAGCATCTTTAACATCAAATTTCATAAGTAACCTCCTTACTTAATATCTATTTAAGTGCTCCTACAGCTTCTTCAACAGCGTTAAGAACCTTGTCATCAGCTAATAATTCTTCAGCCTTATTGATTTCAAAGTACATAACCTTGTCTTTGTCGATGTAGTCTATTACTTTTCTTACTTCGTCGTAAGCAGCCTTAGTACCTTTACCAAGACCCTTGTCTCCTCTTATGTCAATAGCTTGGCATGCAGCAAACATTTCCATAGCTACAACTTTTCTTGCGTTTAGATAGATTTCTCTAGCCTTTCTAGCAGCTATAGTACCCATAGATACTAAGTCTTCTTGGTTAGCTGAACTTGGGATAGAGTCAACACTTGCTGGATGAGCTAAAACCTTATTTTCGCTAACAAGAGCTGCAGCAGCGTATTGAACTATCATGTAGCCAGAGTTTACTCCGCCTTCCTTAACTAAGAAAGCTGGTAGACCTTCTGATAATGCTGGGTTTACTAGTCTTTCAAGTCTTCTTTCGGATACGTTAGCTATTTCACTAATACCAATACCTAAAAAGTCAAATGGTAGAGCCATTGGTTCGCCGTGGAAGTTACCAGCACTGATAACTGCTTCATCATCAGGGAAGATGATTGGGTTGTCAGTAACAGAGTTGATTTCGATATCAACTTTATTCTTTACAAAATTGAATGTATCTTTTGAAGCGCAGTGAATTTGTGGAACGCATCTTAGTGAGTAAGCATCTTGTACTCTTAAGTCGCCTTGGCGAGTGATGTTCTTTGATCCTTCAAGTATCGCTCTTACATTGTATGAAGTGTCATACATGCCTTGATGCTTCCTAACGTCAGCGATTCTTTCATCAAATGCATCGATGATGCCGCCCATAGCTTCCATTGTAAGAGATGTAGCAACGTCAGCTAATTTTGCAAGCTTCATAGCATCATATAAAGTTAATGTACCAACAGCAGTTAGTACTTGAGTACCATTGATAAGAGCTAGGCCTTCCTTGCTAGTTAATTCAATAGTTTCGATACCAGCCTTGTCCATAGCTTCCTTACCAGTCATCTTCTTGCCTTCATAGAAAGCTTCGCCTAGACCAAGCATAGGTAAAACCATGTGAGCAAGTGGAGCTAAGTCTCCAGATGCACCTAGTGAACCCTTTTCAGGTATACATGGTGTAACACCCTTGTTTAGCATAGCAACTAGTGTTTCGATAGTTTCAAGTCTTGCACCAGAATAACCCTTTGATAAAGAGTTAGCTCTTAATAAGATGATGGCTCTAACGATGTCTTCGTCAAATAATTCGCCAACACCACATGAGTGAGACATAATTAAATTCTTTTGTAAATTCTTAGTCATATCCTTAGAGATATGTACTTCAGAGAATTTACCGAAACCAGTTGTGATTCCGTAGATAACCCTTTCTTCTTCAACAAACTTGTCAACAAGTTTTCTTGATGCAATGATTCTTTCCTTTGCATCCTTAGAGATTTCAACCTCTGCGTGACATCTTGCTACCTTTACAACATCTTCGATAGTAAGGTCATTTCCATTGATAACGATCTTGTCCATAATATCCTCCTTTTACTAAGTTAGTACTCTGATAAAGTAAAAAGGAACGCACGTGGCGTTCCTCTTATCTATTATTATTAAAATTGTGAGCAATAAAATTAAAATGTATGTACATCATACCCCTCACCTCATCCTTAAGTATTATATCATAGAAATTATTTATAGTCAAGGATTAAAATTCCAAAATCGAAATATTGGGTATAAATACTTAGGTGATAAACATGGAATACGTTAATCTTTACACAAGACAACATGAGAATAGCATATACGAGCTAAAAAACAAAGGCGTCATACAAAACAAAAGGCTCTATGTCGGCTTACATATGAAAGACATTTCGGACTTTTTCTTAGAAAAATATGATTACTTCGTGAAAATGGCTTCGCAAATAGTTCCTAAACCAGACGAGATCAGCTACCCAATATGGTGCAGCGTCTCGAAAGAGAACTGCCTCAAGCCCATTCACAAAGAAGTAGTTTATGCGATGACAGTTCCGAAGAGCGAAGTCATCTACTTCGATGGAGCTAAGTGGGACCTCGTTTTAAATAATCAGTACGTGCCACTTGATGCGGGTGATGAAAAACGCTTTGAAAAAGAGCTCAAGTCGCGCGGCATAGACCACAGCTTCAATATATTTGATAGAAAATATAATGAGATGTATGACGATATAAGAGAGAAAATTGTAAATAGCTGGGAGAGGATCTTCGAGATTACCGATAGAAGCGAGTTCGTCGTTCAGGCAAATCTTTGGCAGATCAAGGAAGAGTGGATTAAGCATATAATTTATCCGGGAGATGACTTTTTTGAAGTGGTGAAGGATATGGAAGAGACTTGGATAAGTAAATTTTGCGTCTATTTTGCGAATGCGGCTCGTTTCGCTCGCTCGTTCCTTCCGCGTACGCACTTGTACAGCTCAGTCGCTCACTCACTGTACTTCGCCTTATTCATCAAAATATTTCGCAAAATTCAATTTGCTAATGGATTTAGTATATAAGACTAAAAAAGGGAGCTTTCCGCTCCCAATTTTTTGATTTAATTGATACTATCAACTATTGTTCTTTTGGTAAAACAAAAGTTCCTAAACCAGAGAATTGATCACCAATATATACTTCAAAGCTTGCTCCGTTCTTGTATTTAAACTTACATACAACACCAGATTCATATTCTTTAAATGTAAAATCATAATCCTTTACAAAAACTTCTTCGCCAAGCTCTTTTGCATTTTTAAGTCTTAGTTCAGCTGTCTTCTTAACATTTTCTTCATCAGCTTTAAAGTTTAACTCATTAAGCGCTTCAGCAGCTGTCTTATAATTCTTGTCACATAAAGCGTCATGGAAAGCTTTTACTTTAGTAGTGATAAATTCTGATCCTTTCTTTAATATAGAATCTTTTTCATAATCTTTAGCAATTAAAGCCATAATACCGGCAGTAGTTGCCATAGTGATGTTATCGCCATCTTGTTCAAAAGGTAATTTTTGTATTATAGAAGAGCCATTAGCATATTTAATCTCAGCAACATAATATTTTTTGCCATCAATTTCTTCTATTCTCTTACTAACTGTACGATCTTCTAGGTAAATATCAGTACCAACTAGCTTAGCCATGTTCTTTAAAGTAATCATATATTCAGAGAATGGTATTGCATCTAAAATCGCACTCCCTCCAACAATGTAATCATCTTTAGTATAAGCTGCAAACATATCATGAAGCTTGATTATAGCATCTAATTTAGTAGTTTCAAGCTCATCAAAATTATCAGTCTTAAGCACTTTTATATTTTTTTCACTAGCTTCTTCCTTCTTTTCTTCTTTCTTTTCATCTTTTTTATCTTCAGTCTTTTCTTCTTCTTTTACTTCTTTAAAAATTAAGCACTTGTCATCAATCTCTACTGTTATGCTGCCATCTTCGCCGCCAATTTGATATTCATATCCAATACCAAAGTTTGATTCATTATCTTTTTTAGGCATTTCTTTAGCATCAACAGTTGTTAATATCTTTCCATCCATAGTTCCACAAGTCATATTCTTGTTGATTTCGCCTGTATCTTTATAAAGCTTAGACTTAATCATTACATAACGAGGAGATTCTTCTTTTGCTTCTGCATCACTCTTTAGCTGGATAACTTTGTTCACTTTGTCGTATCCAACACCTAGTCCTACAAGTGTACCAAGGTCTCTTAATTGCATGTAATTGTTTTCGTTAATTAGTGCTGTTTTTACTTCTTTTTCTTCGCCATTAACAAGTATCTTCTTAACTGATACGATTGCTTTTGCTTTTTCGTCCTTAATTTCGACTAAATTGCCTTCAACTTTTTCATAGCCTTTTGCTAATTCAACTGTGATTAATTTTGTTGGCTTGTCATATCCTACATCGAATTGGCATTTTTTGCCGTTAAGTATTGCTGCTACGTCTCTAAGCTTTAAGTAGTTGTAGCCTTCTACGTCGTATGCGCCGACCATGACTTCTTCTCCGTCAAGTGTCACCTTTTTAGTGTTTTTGACTGCATCTACTGTTTTTGATTCAGCAAATGCTGTTGGGATTAGTGTTACAAGCATTAAGATAGCAAGTAACAGTGAAATTTTCTTCTTCATAATATAATTCCTCCTTAATAGATTTATTAACTTTATTATACTACTAAAGAAATATAAAAGCAATGGAAATGGTCTTATTCCTTATAAATATTTTTAATACTAAGCTTACAAATATTTAAAAAATTTAATAATTTACTTACTCACATAGATATCCACACTGGAAATTGCTATTTTACATTTATACACAAGCTTATCCACAATATCCACAGGCATTTTTCACAAAAATAGCACTTGACAAAGCTATTTTCTTGTGATTTATAATCTATCCACAGACTTATCCACAGTTTTATACACAGTGGCCCAGCCATTCGCATAGAAAAAGCCTTGTTCATGCATAAACAAAGCTTTCTAAAGTAAAATCTGTATTAAATTTGCTTAAGCGTCGTCCCCATCGACAAGGTCAGATGAAACGTCTGGCAGACTCCACCTATACTTCATCGACAGAAGTCTGATAACAACAGTGGTTAGGGCGCCCATAAAGAAGGAGAAGTTCGCTCCATATGGTCTCAAAACTATAAACACGACTGCGCCCAAAAGCGAGGCAACTGCGTATATGGTGTTTTTCGTGAATATAATCGGGATGGTGTCTGAAAGAAGGTCTCTCAAAACTCCGCCGCCGCAACCGGTGATGACTCCGACGAAGATCATCAAAAATGGGTTGTTCGAGTAGCCTCTGACCATGGCGACGCTTACGCCGCTGACTGTGAACAGGCCAAGGCCGATGGCGTCGAGCACTGACGCGACTTGTGTGTATTTAATCATAAAGTTTCTGTTAACTGTATTTAATCTTAGAAATTTGATTTTTTTCGACAAAAATAGTATCAAAACGAGCGCAGTAACGATGGCAACTACTGTGTATGTGTTGTCTCTAAATGCCATGGGCGGCGTGATACCTACGGTGATGTCACGAATGACACCGCCTCCAATAGCTGTGATTATCGCAAGAACCACGATGCCAAAGACGTCCATGCCCTTTCTGATTGCGACAAGCGTGCCCGATGAGGCAAAGGCCACGGTACCGATGATTTCTGCTATGTAGTAAAATTTTTCGTAATTCACCTAGAATCTCCTCCTCTAATGATTATACTACAAAATTCGTTTTTTATCTATGGAAATATTGTAAATGTTTTAAACTTATAAATATGATATAATATAAATATAGATATGAATTTATTTTAAAAGATACTATTGAGGTGTAAAATGGATAACGAAATTAAATTATTTGAAGGAAGACAAATACGTTCAGCATGGGATAACGAAAAAGAAGAGTGGTACTTTTCTATTGTTGATATTTTAGGTGTACTTACAGAAAGTGATAATCCGCAAAAATATTGGAGCGTTTTGAAGACAAGGCTAAATAATGAAGGAAATGAACTGGCTACAAATTGTATCCAGTTGAAAATGGAAGCTGCTGACGGTAAAATATAGAGTTCATGACAAATTATCACAAACCGAAGAAACGTATTACCAATATTATAATAATAAGGAAGAAAAAATGAGAACTTATAAAAATAAAGAAGAATTAAAATCAGAAATCAATAAAAGCTTTGAAAAATACATCGCTGAATTTGGAAATATTCCAGAAAATCTAAAGGATACACGAGTAGATGAAGTAGATAGAACGCCTGCTGAGAACCTTGCCTATCAGCTCGGATGGACATCTCTCTTATTACAATGGGAGCGTGATGAAAGAAATGGCATTGAAGCAAAAACTCCATCAGATAAATTCAAATGGAATGAGCTCGGCAAACTATACCAATACTTTACTGATACGTATGCAAGTCTATCTCTTAGTGAACTAAAAGATAAGCTAATTGACAATGTTGCTGCCATATGTGAAATGATTGACTCATTAAGCGATGATGAATTATTTAAGCCTCATATGAGGAAGTGGGCTGATGAAGCAACAAAAACAGCTACATGGGAAGTTTACAAGTTTATTCACGTAAATACAGTCGCTCCATTTGGCACTTTTAGAACGAAAATCCGCAAGTGGAAAAAGCTTGCTCTATAAGAAATTTAAAGGCTCTATGTCAAATATTGGGGAGACTTATTGATTTAAGTCTCTCTTTTTATGTTAAAACTAACATTTGCACGTTTTTAATTTATATACTTAAAATAACACAAATTTATGTAATTTTTGCATGACTAATAAACCTATATAGGCTTATTAGGTTTTTATGATGTTTTATATATATATTTTAGTCTAAAAGCATTATTCTTTTTCTGAACCTCTCGAAGTTTCTCATACCAAAGCTGTTTCTTTTTAGTGTCTTTATCTTTGTATGTTTTCCTTCTAGTGCTCCATTTGAATGTTTGTAGTCAAATGAGTTTGTAATTTCATCAGACCAGTTTGTAAAGGCTGTTATACATGATTTAAACTCTTTAAGTTTTGATTTTTTACATATGTCTATCCATGCGTTTACCTTGTATTGTGCTTGTTCTTTGTTTTTCTGCACTAGAACTTCTTGATAGAAGGATTCTTTTAAGCCATATGCTAGTCTTAGCTCTTCGCTTATCTCTAGCATTAGAGCTGCTTCTCGCTTTTGATCATCATTAAGTTTTGGCATTGGTTTTGTAAGTATGCTTTTACTTCTTTTTAGGTATATTCTCATTTCTGCTGATGTATCTTTTTGTATTCTCTTTCTTACGTTTTCTAAGCTCCAAGAGACTTGTCTTACGAAGTGATATTTGTCTGCTATGTGTACTGCGTTTTTAAAGTATGCGTTTTTAACGTTTTTAAATGTTTTTGACATATCGCTAACAAATATCTTTACATTTTCTCTTTCTTCTTTTGGTATGTTTTTAAAGTATTCAAACAAAATATTTTCTTGCCTACTTTTAACTATGTCTATGATTTCATGTGTTATGCCATCTAGAAGTGAGCATTGATACTTGTATGAACCGCTGTCGCCTTTAAACTCGTCTATTAAAAGTACTTTTGGAAGACTTTTTCTCTCTACTGATAGGTAAGATAGGACTCTTGTAACTGTTGATGTGCTTACTGAGTATCTTCTTGATATTGACTTTATTGAGTAAAGTTCTCTAAACTCTCTAGCTATGGATGCTACTAGTCTTTTTGTCATGGTCATTTTCTTTGCTACTAGTTCTGTTTTGCTATCAATTCTTTTCCCGCAGCACTTACAGTTGTACCTAGTTTTTCTTAGGTTTATTATGCATTTTTTACCATGCATCTGTGTATCTTTTATCTTTTGAGTTCTGTGATCATGAACCCAGATATGTTTAGAACCACAGTATGGGCAGCTTTTTAACTTTTTTGTCTGTGCTTCTATAACTACTACATTTTCACCTTCTTTAAAATTGTTAACAACTACATCTTTACAAGCTAGCAAATTTATGGTATTATATTCTTGCACTTGTACACACCTCCTATGTTGTAGTGGTATTTTAAGTATAGGATAAAATGTGTGCAAGTGCAACTTTTTTTTGTAATTTTATCAAAAAAATATCTATTGAGGTTTTACTCCCCAATAGATATTATACAGCCAATTTAAAAAACATATCCAAGCAAAAAGCCTAGTTACAAAAGTAACCAGGCTTTTTCTATATTATGATCTCTTTTTAATCCATGTGATTATCTCGTCAAGTCTTCTTTGTCTGTGCTTTGGCTTGCCAGAGCGGCTTAGCTCGTGGTTTTCGCCGTGAAAGATAACTATCTTCGAGTCGACTCCGAAGTACTTAAGCGCTGTAAACATTTGCACGCCTTGCTCTAGAGGGCATCTGAAGTCCTCGTCCGAGTGAATAAATAATGTCGGCGTCTTGACCTCGCTCGCGTATTTAAGTGGAGAGCGTTCCCATAGCGCTTCATGCGATGCGAATGGCTCTGCCAAATTTTGATCAGTCGCGAAATAGTAGCCTATATCCGATACGCCGAAAAAGCTTAGCCAGTTCGATATAGAGCGTTGCGACGCAGCCGACCTAAATCTGTTGGTATGGCCGATGATCCAGTTAGTCATGAAGCCGCCATAGCTGCCACCAGTCACATGAACGTTGTCCCTGTCGATATCCTCGTACTTTTCCAAAACAGTGTCAGTGAACTTCATCAAATCGTCGTAGTCGATAGTGCCGTACTTACCCCTGATGTTCATAAAATCATTGCCGCGGCCGTCCGATCCCCTCGGATTAGTGAAGAAGACAAAGTAGCCTTGCTTTGCAAAGTAAAGGTACTCGTGGTATAAAACCTCGCCCGTAACAGTCTTTGGACCGCCGTGAATCTCAAGTATCGCAGGATATTTCTTGCCCGGCTTGTATCCATCCGGCTTAATTACAAAGCCCTCGAAATCTATATCGTCATTCTTAAACGTGATCTTGTCATATTTTTCAGCGCCCCAAGTCTTTTGTAAAGCCTCGTTTATGGCAGTCACTTTCTTAAATTTATCCTCTTCAAATTTATAAACTTCTTGTAAATTGTAGTCCAACATGCCTATAGCGTAGATGCCGCCATTATCACAGGCGTCAAACTCATCAACAGAGCCTACTACTTTACTTAGCCTTTCCAATTTACCCGCCTTGTCAATGGCGAATAGGTCTGCGCTATTCGCAAGGGTTGATATAAAGTAAAGCTTGTCCTTCATCACCCTAAATGAGTAGCCGCCGCCATAACGAAGGTCACTGCCCACAGATGAGCCCAAAGACATATCGAAGTCATCATTAATACACTTAATATCTTCTTTGCTCTTATCAATTAGGTAGACCTTCATATTTTGATTCATTCCATGAGCCTCTTGGTCAGTCGCGAAGACAAAAACATCGCCATCTGCAAACTTAGGTCCATAATAGCTAAGACCCATGCCATAATCAAGTTTCACAGACTTATCGTCAGCAAAGCTATAAACGTAAAGCTGGCTCTTTGCAGGCGCCTTGTCAGTGTAAGACTCAGAAGTGTAGACAATTTCAGACTTGTCAGGGGCTATGTCGTAGCTCGATACACTAGTAAAGTCATCAGTAATAATCTTAAGTGCGCCGCTCGTCATATTGTAGACCGCAAGCGAAGTACGGATCTTGTTGATGTAGCCAGCGCCGTTAAGGTAGAAAGGAATCTCATCATATATAGTGTAGTCGTCCTCTTCCTTAATTTCAGCCGCTTTCTTCTCGTAAGTCTCTTGATCCATGTCCTTAAAGTGCCTGATCTTCTCAGAATTGCTGATAGAGAGGATTAGCCTTTCCTCATCCATGATGCGAATACCATTAATCGGGTAGTTTAACCTAAAAAGCTCCTCCCTCTCACCGCCACTGAAGCTTAGACGGTAAACGATAGACGCATACTTCCTTTTCTCGTCAGACTTTGCGAAAATGATCCCGCCATTGTCCACAGCATAAGTAGAAGAGACGTCATTAGTAGACAGTCTCTTCAAAGAATCATTTTCATCAAGCATGTAAAATGAGTGTTTGTACTCATTCGCCGCCATATCCACGCAAGTCACAGTGAAAACCTTGTGACGACCGTCCGGCGAAATCTTCACCGAGGATATGGGTTTGTTCAATTTAAAATCATCTATATTAATATTCATATTATTCAACTTCAATAAGGCCGTAGTTGCCGTCCTTTCTCTTGTATACTACGTTGATGGCTTCAGTTTTAGCGTTTTGGTATACGAAGAAATTGTGTCTAAGTAGTTCCATTTGAAGGATAGCCTCGTCAGAAGACATAGGTACCACCTTAAATTTCTTGTTCTTTACAAGCTTAGCCTCATCCGGCTCATCCATAGGCTTAACATTTTCAAACCTGATCGACTCGTTCTTTTGGTATCTGTTTTGAAGCTTAGTTTTGTACTTTCTAACCTGTCTTTCCAAAACATCAACCGCCCTGTCGATAGATGTGTACATGTCGTCACTATCTTCCTCAGCTCTAAGTATAGTCCTGTCTAGGAAGATAGTTACTTCAACACACTTAGTGTTTCTAACAGCCGAGAAGACAACCTTCGCGTCCACATCCTTGCCAATAAACTTGTCAAGCTTTTGGAACTTCTTTTCAGCCACATCCTTTAAACTTTGAGTTAGTTCAATGTTCTTTCCTACAAATTCGATTCTCATAAGCTTACCTCCTTAATTGATTTTCTATTTAATATATACCCGAGAGATAGAAAAATTAAAACAACTTTATGAATTTATTAAGAGAAAGTGTGAAATAGTTTATAAATCTATGAGTGGAATGGCTTTGATTATGGTTTTGTTTACACTTATGGCAATAGAAAAGGACCGCATAAGCAGTCCTTGATAGTAAAATGTTTTGTCACTTTCAAAACCTTAAAAATATTTGAGTTTTGAAAGTGGGAATAGATATAGTAATGTAAAAATGTCCTCCCCTTGGTCCGCATGTGAAAACATTAAGCGTGGGGAGGTTCTGTTGAGTTAATATTGATTAAAATGTATTAATTGTCAATATTTTTTACTAGTATTAAATATCCTCTAACTCTTTCTCTACTTCTTCTGAAGTATATGTCCTGCCATTATCAAGATCATCCATCGCTTTTTGCATCTCGTGATCAAAGTCTTCTTCTCTTAAATCTTCATAAACTAGTGGTTTTTCGCTTGGTAATTTCACTTCATGTTCAAGATTTATATAATCATTTGATATTTTTGACATAAAATCACTTCCTATATATGTATAATAACACTTTGTATTGCATTTAGCAATACTTAATTAAAATGAATTAAGCAAAAGAAAGGCACATGAGCCTTATCTCACATGCCCAGTTATTATGTCAAATAACTAATTATATATTGTTTGTATATTTTTTATAAGAAGCAATCCTCTCACCCAATTTTGCAATTATTTTGCAGATAAAATCAATGAATTTTCTTTACGGAGAACTTTTATGAGCGAAATAGTACAGATGAGTACATTGGAGCGATTAAAAGATTGTAGTGAAGAAAAGGCGTGATTTTTGCGCAAAAGAATGCAAAATTACTACTTAAGCAAAATAAATATACATATACAAATCAAGATTCATCCTTCATAAGCCACCTAGCTATATCAATGTGTTTCACACCATCAATCAGGCTCATTGGATGCTTTGTGTTAGAAAGAATCATCTTTGGATACGCATCCCTTATTGATAATAACGGATCAAGCTCTCTTTGCATTGTTTTTTCACTAGATACATCATCACTAACTTGTATATAGATTTTCTCATCGCCCTTCATAGCGACAAAATCTATTTCTTTTTGATAAAGCGTACCAACATATATATCATAACCCCTTCTTAATAGCTCAATAGCCACAATATTTTCATAAGCCCTTCCATAATCAATATTTCTAACACCTAAGATAGCATAGCGAAATGAAAGATCAGATAAATAATACTTATCATTTGTTCCAAGATACTTTTTACCCTTAATATCATATCTTTTAACTTTGTAGAACATAAAGGCATTACACAAGTACTTAATATAGTTGCCGATAGTAACGTGATTAGTCGCAATATTATTATAATTTAAGACTTTACTTATATTATTAGCATTTGTCAAATTCGAAATATTATCCATCAAAAACTCTGCTAAGTTATCAAGAAGCGCCTCATCACTTAAATTGTACCTGTCAATCAAATCCCTTTTAATCAAAGTTTTATATACATCATTGATATAAGCCGCCCTATCTTCCTTATTATCATAAACATAAGAACCAGAAAGCCCGCCAATAGCGAGATAATCCTGTAAATGTTCAGAATAGTCCCTGTCTATATCAAAGTAAGAGCAATACTCTTCAAAACTAAAAGGATAGATCGGAATCTCTATAAACCTTCCAGTGAAAAGAGTCACCAAATCAGAACTCAATAAAAAAGCGTTAGAGCCAGTTAGGTAAATGTCATAGTTCTTACTATTATGAAAACTGTTTATCGCTAGCTCAAATTTCTCACATAGCTGAACCTCATCAACAATTAAAACATTCTTAAGAGAATCATCATACATTTTTTCAACATAATCGTAAAGACTTTTATAATTTTTTAGAGAATCAAACATTAAATCGCCAAAATCAATACGTATTATATTAGTGTCAGTGTAAGACTCCTTCAAATAATTTACAAAAGACCGCAAGAGCTCAGACTTGCCAGACCTTCGTAAACCCGTTACAATTTTGATGTCAGGAGTACCGTAGAGCCTCTTTAACCTATCTAAATACAAAGGCCTATCAATAATTTTCAATGTTTACACCTCACTTTCAAAACTTTAATTTTTTTCATTTCTTGAAAGTATTATATCACAGACTTTCAAAACTTGCAATATTTTTATGTTTTGAAAGTGGAAATGATTTTAAATGAAATGAGTTAAGGGGCTACAAATTTGTAACCCCTTAATATAATCGAGAGCTTGTCTATTTTAAAAGTCTTGTTAACGCACATCTCAAATGATATCGCCACAAACTCCCGTTATAATTAATAATAAAGTGCCTATATTTATCACTTCCTTTGACTTAATGAAATCATACAGTAAACCTGAAATGATAATATCTATCAAGGCATTTACAATTATGGCAATACTTGGAATTGCACCAAGACGTTTAACTAGCTATTTTTTATTATATACCCAATTATTAAATAATAAAACTGTAAATAATTGAAAAGGACCGCTTAAGCAGTCATAATAGTAAAATGTTTGAGCGACTTTCAAAACTCGAATATTTTTCATTTTTTGTAAGTTGGAAATAGGTTTTAAATTGAAATAGATTGTTTAATAAATCTCCTTTTTTTCGGTAGTTTCTTTAATATAAATCATATCTTCAATTTCAGCTTCTAAATATTTTAAAAATTTTGTTGAAAGTTGATATTTATTAGCGCTGTATCTGTCGATTTTGTTTCCAAATGCTATTATTATCATTATTATATAAACTCCAAAAATTACAATAAACTTTTCCCAAAATAAATTACTATCATTAAAAATTATATCACTTATCAGCACGAATAGACCTATGATTATTGTCATTATATTAAATATATTCAAAGATGGTTCATACATAGCATTAATTCTTTCCGAATAATTTAACTCTGATTTAACTTTATTTCTTATATTTCTTAAAGTTTTCAATTCACAATTATTATTCATATATTTAATCGCTAAATCAATTTTTTTATACGTTCGTAACTCATCTAAGCCAGCATAATAAAAGTCCTTAAGTAAAACCCTATAGCTGCTACTTAAATTTCCACCTTTCTTGCTTGTAATTAAAGAAACTATATTGCAGGAGCTACAACTAAATAATGTATTATATTCTGTCTTCCCAGTCTTATCATAAGTATCCTTTGGATACCACAAAATTCACCCCTCCTTATCTAATAACAAAGGCATGTGAGATTTGCTCCCACATGCCTTGTCATTATGCCAATTATTTATTTATAATTGTATCTTATTTCTCTTGCGCTTTTAACGCAAAATTTTTATTATTTAACTAAAGTCCAGTCCTCTTCAATTCTTCCCTTAACTCTTCTCTTGAAGTCGTGGTCATTAGTTGCTTCAACCATGTCATTGTAACCCCAGAAACTTTGAGATAAGTCTAAGAAACTCTTGATTAAGTGTCTGTTCATAGCATTAATAGCAGACATATCATCATAATTTCTTTCGAACATCTTATTTAGAATTACAACCGCTTCACATCTAGTGATATTAGCGTTTGGTCTAAATGTTCCATCAGGGTAACCCATGATTCTCTTAGCTTGATATTCTCTACCTATAGCCAATTCAGCCCAGTGACCCTTAACATCAGCGAATGGTGCAATACCATAAGGCTTGTTGTCAATTTGAGCAATCATTTGAGTGAATTCAGCTCTTGTAATAGGTGCGTTAGGTCTAAATCTTCCGTCAGGGTAACCCTTCATGATACCCCTTTGAACAGCCGCGTTGATGGCCTTGTTGTACCAAGCACTTGGAGTGTCAGTAAACATAGGTCTAGTAGCTGCGCCGATAGATTCAATACCAAGAAGTCTAGTTACTAAAGCAGCAGCTTCAGCTCTAGTTATGTTGCCGTTAGGTCTTACAGTTCCGTCAGTGTAACCGAACATGTAAGCCTTGTGCTCTAATACTTCTCTAGTATCTTCAGGTTCTTCTTCACGTTCATCACGATCGTAGTACCTATCCTTAGACCAAATTGCATATAGAGTAGTTGAGTAGTAAATTCTGTCGCCAGGTCTTACTTCGTCAAGATAATCACTTCTGTAGCTCCAACCTTCAAATACATAACCTCTTCTACGAGGAGTGTATAAATAACGTTCAATTAATTCATCTTCATAAACGTCGTAGTGAGTAATTTCGCCACCTCTGTAGTTTTCGTCTAGAGTAAGAGTTAAATAATTGAAATATGGTGGAGTTACTTTACCCTTAACAGTTTCTCTTGCTGGATCAGATGGTTTCTTACCTTTTTCAGTTTGAGTTGCAGTTATAACGTCATCCTTCTTTAATGGCTTATCTGCTGGTACTGTTACTTTCCAATTGCCATCTTTATCAACAGTTGTTTTACCAATTTCATTGCCGTCTTTGTCTTTAACTACAATTTCAGCTTCTGGTACACCTTTACCAGTAATTTTGCCGTCGCCTTCAGTTGGTTGATCAATAGTAGGTGTTTCTGATTTATCAGATGGTGTTGTTCCGCCCTTTGTAAATGTTCCTGTTACTGTTAGGTCTTTATCTACTGCTGTTTTGTTATCTAAAGCTGGTGTCCATTTGTCAAAT
>NZ_LN898230.1:0-947 GCF_001457835.1 Fenollaria timonensis | reverse complement strand
ACGTATACAGTGTTTTCTTTTGCTACTGTTCCAGTTGCTGTATCGGCTGATACAAATGTTACTGTCCAATATAGTTTTTTATCTGGGTTTGGTGTTACGCCTGGATCTACTGGTCCAATGACATCTGTTAATTTTGTAAATGTTCCTGTTACTGTTAGGTCTTTATCTACTGCTGTTTTGTTATCTAAAGCTGGTGTCCATTTGTCAAATGCGTAGCCTGTTGCTGGTGTTGTTTTTGGTGCTGTTACGTCTGCTAATGTTTTCTTAGCTGTCTTTAATACGTAATAAGTGTTATTCGCATCTACTGTTCCAGTCTTTTCATCTGCTGATACAAATGTTACTGTCCAATATAGTTTTTTATCTGGGTTTGGTGTTACGCCTGGATCTACTGGTCCAATGACATCTGTTAATTTTGTAAATGTTCCTGTTACTGTTAGGTCTTTATCTACTGCTGTTTTGTTATCTAAAGCTGGTGTCCATTTGTCAAATTTGTAGCCTGTTGCTGGTGTTGTTTTTGGTGCTGTTACGTCTGCTAATGTTTTGTTAGCTGTCTTTAATACGTATACAGTGTTTTCTTTTGCTACTGTTCCAGTTGCTGTATCGGCTGATACAAATGTTACTGTCCAATATAGTTTTGTATCTGGGTTTGGTGTTACGCCTGGATCTACTGGTCCTATGATATCTTTTGTAAATGTTCCTGTTACTGTTATGTCTTTATCTATTGCTGTCTTGTTATCTAGGGCTGGTGTCCATTTTTCAAATGCGTAGCCTGTTGCTGGTGTTGTTTTTGGTGCTGTTACGTCTGCTAATGTTTTCTTAGCTGTCTTTAATACGTAATAAGTGTTATTCGCATCTACTGTTCCAGTCTTTTCATCTGCTGATACAAATGTTACTGTCCAATATAGTTTTGTATCTGGGTTTGGTGTTACGCCTGGATCTACTGGTCC
>NZ_LN898229.1 GCF_001457835.1 Fenollaria timonensis | reverse complement strand
TATCTGGGTTTGGTGTTACGCCTGGATCTACTGGTCCAATGACATCTGTTAATTTTGTAAATGTTCCTGTTACTGTTAGGTCTTTATCTACTGCTGTTTTGTTATCTAAAGCTGGTGTCCATTTGTCAAATTTGTAGCCTGTTGCTGGTGTTGTTTTTGGTGCTGTTACGTCTGCTAATGTTTTCTTAGCTGTCTTTAATACGTATACAGTGTTTTCTTTTGCTACTGTTCCAGTTGCTGTATCGGCTGATACAAATGTTACTGTCCAATATAGTTTTGTATCTGGGTTTGGTGTTACGCCTGGATCTACTGGTCCTATGATATCTTTTGTAAATGTTCCTGTTACTGTTATGTCTTTATCTATTGCTGTCTTGTTATCTAGGGCTGGTGTCCATTTTTCAAATGCGTAGCCTGTTGCTGGTGTTGTTTTTGGTGCTGTTACGTCTGCTAATGTTTTCTTAGCTGTCTTTAATACGTAATAAGTGTTATTCGCATCTACTGTTCCAGTCTTTTCATCTGCTGATACAAATGTTACTGTCCAATATAGTTTTGTATCTGGGTTTGGTGTTACGCCTGGATCTACTGGTCCTATGATATCTTTTGTAAATGTTCCTGTTACTGTTATGTCTTTATCTACTGCTGTTTTGTTATCTAAAGCTGGTGTCCATTTGTCAAATTTGTAGCCTGTTGCTGGTGTTGTAGTTGGTGCTGTTACGTCTGCTAATGTTTTGTTAGCTGTCTTTAATACGTATACAGTGTTTTCTTTTGCTACTGTTCCAGTTGCTGTATCGGCTGATACAAATGTTACTGTCCAATATAGTTTTGTATCTGGGTTTGGTGTTACGCCTGGATCTACTGGTCCAATGACATCTGTTAATTTTGTAAATGTTCCTGTTACTGTTAGGTCTTTATCTACTGCTGTTTTGTTATCTAAAGCTGGTGTCCATTTGTCAAATTTGTAGCCTGTTGCTGGTGTTGTTGTTGGTGCTGTTACGTCTGCTAATGTTTTGTTAGCTGTCTTTAATACGTATACAGTGTTTTCTTTTGCTACTGTTCCAGTTGCTGTATCGGCTGATACAAATGTTACTGTCCAATATAGTTTTGTATCTGGGTTTGGTGTTACGCCTGGATCTACTGGTCCAATGACATCTGTTAATTTTGTAAATGTTCCTGTTACTGTTAGGTCTTTATCTACTGCTGTTTTGTTATCTAAAGCTGGTGTCCATTTGTCAAATTTGTAGCCTGTTGCTGGTGTTGTTTTTGGTGCTGTTACGTCTGCTAATGTTTTGTTAGCTGTCTTTAATACGTATACAGTGTTTTCTTTTGCTACTGTTCCAGTTGCTGTATCGGCTGATACAAATGTTACTGTCCAATATAGTTTTGTATCTGGGTTTGGTGTTACGCCTGGATCTACTGGTCCAATGACATCTGTTAATTTTGTAAATGTTCCTGTTACTGTTAGGTCTTTATCTACTGCTGTTTTGTTATCTAAAGCTGGTGTCCATTTGTCAAATTTGTAGCCTGTTGCTGGTGTTGTAGTTGGTGCTGTTACGTCTGCTAATGTTTTGTTAGCTGTCTTTAATACGTATACAGTGTTTTCTTTTGCTACTGTTCCAGTTGCTGTATCGGCTGATACAAATGTTACTGTCCAATATAGTTTTTTATCTGGGTTTGGTGTTACGCCTGGATCTACTGGTCCTATGATATCTTTTAATTTTGTTGCACTTGCTGTGAATCTAAAGTATCCTTGTCTTTTAAGAAAAGCTGGTGATTTCTGTGTAACTGTTCTATCTGTTGGTGTCCATGTTACTGGTCCTTTGTATCCATCATTAAATGTTATATCTTTTTCTTGTGGGAAGTCTTTATCTTGGAATACTGTTCCTTCTTTAGCGTATGTTTTTCCAGTTGTTGTTATACTTTCTACACCTGTTGACGCTATAAATCTTACTTCTATTTTATCTTTTGGTAGGTCTTCTTCTTTTGGTGCGTCTGGATCTGTGTTATTAGGGTCTACTTTAACTATATGTTCCCATACATATAGCCATTGGTGATCAACTGTTAATGTTGAACCGTCACCAAATGTTACTAGTAGTGTTCCTTCTTTTTTTCCTGCTTCTGCTGATGTTCTTGCTGGGATTGTATTTTCTGTTACTGTTGCATTAGCTAAAAGTGAATTTACCACAGCTGCGTCATTAGTATCAGTTGTTTTTGGAGCAACTCCCTTGTTCCAATCAACAGTATCGCCTTTCCAAACCTTGATTGTTACTGGGTCTAGTCCGCCAAGTTCTGTTACTTGTTCGGCTACTGATTTTGTGTATTGGGCATTATAAGTTGCTGTTGTTACTGCTGTTGTATCTGTTGGAACTTTTGGTGTCCATGGTTTTTTTGCATCTTGTGCAACATCTTCTGTTTTGCCATTTACAAGTTTTTTTCCTGTTGTTGACAATTCTTTTATTGCATCTTGTAGGTTTGCATTATCATAATTAACGCCTTTTTTTACATCAATATATGATTTTTGCTTTCCTGCATATAAACCATTATTGTGGGTTCCTGTAATGCCGTCAGCTTTATTTTCATTTGCGTCAAATGTTAAACGAACGTAACCATCTGCAGGAGTTACAGGGTCGCCATTGTTATCAGTTGGTGGTACGATAACATCTTTTTGATATATCATTTTGATTGTGCCGATTTGTTTTGCGTTTGGTGCTGATATATCAAGTTTATATTCCTTATTATCTATAGTTACTGTTTCGCCAGTAGATTTATTATCAACTTTATAAGTTAAACCATTTTCTGCTGCGTTTAGTTCATCTTCGTCAATAAGTTCAGAATCTCTCATATTGATTTCTCCTGAACTTTCTGGCAAGTCGATTTCAACATCTGTTAATCCATCTGCTGTAACCTTTGGCATTGTACCTGTTGGTAAATCTGCTGAGTCTGTTAATTCTCTTCCATATGGGTCTACGTATTCAACGTTGGCTCTTGGTTCGGCAAGTTCTGTGATTGTTATATTAAATAACAAGCCTCCTGGAACACCAGTACCATTACCAGAATTATATGTTACACGAATCTTTATATTTTGATCAAAATCTGCTTCAATAGATGCTGTTTTTGCTAAAGTTCCGTCAACTGGCCAACCAACATAGTATTGAGTTTCTCCAGCTGCATTTATAGTTGCAAAAACTTTTGAATGTTCTTGTCCATCTGCTGTCTTCCACTTAGCTGTAAGTTTAAATTCACTGTTAGGAAGTGCACTCCAATCAAATACTCCTCCGTTAAGTCCTACTGCTGTTAAATTTACTATAGTGTCGTTGCCTTGATTCAATGGAGCTGCTCTTCTTACTCTTCTTTGAGCTTGTCTTTCAGGCAATTCAAAAGTAAATACTTCCTTATTTCCTTCTACTTTTCCTTTTAATTCAGTTGCTGTTACTGAACCTTCAGTGTTTGTATCTTGAGTATTTAAATCATTAGATTCTGCAAATACTGTTCCACTAAAAGTTGAAACTAGCATTAAAACTGCTAAGAAAAATGAAAGTAATCTTTTACTAAATTTCATTTTACCTCCTTTTGGGGAGCTAAGCTCCCCACCTCAACCTACTAATTTCTTTCTTGTATCAATCTATCCTACCTAACTGATTTTTCGTATGGATTTGTTGTATAATTCTTTGTGCCTTCTCTTACTATACCTGATACAACTAGAATGTCTCCTGATTCTAACTTGTTATCAAATGTAATTCTTTCGAATTTTTTAGCTTCTTTTAATGTTATAGTTTGTGTTTCAGCTTCTTTTCCGTTTCTCATAACTTTTACAGTTACTTGAGCATTTGCTCTATCTGCTGAAACTTTTATAAATTTCTTTCCAGCTCTAACTCCACTTAGAATTACTTCAAGTTGATAGCTTTCTGTGTAATCAACTTTTTTTGTTTCGCTGTTACCAAATCTATCAGATGCTATTATCTTAATTTCAGGAATATTTCCTTCTTCAATTCCCTTCCTTAGTGTAGTGTTAAGATCTTCGATTATATTTTCTTTATTTTCCACTGTAATTTCTTTTAGAATTTCTATAGCAGGTGTACCGTCTTTATAATTAATTATGATCTTAACTTTTCTTCCATCTGGAATTTCATTTATAGTTCCTCTTAGGTCGATAAATCTTCTAAATGCTTCGTCTTCAGCTTTTGCATTTGTAATAGGAGCGGCTCTATCTAGTTTTACATACTTACGATTTTCATCGCCAGTAGCTGGTGTGTAAGGACTATCGCCAGTTCCTGTTGAATCGCTAGGATTAAGACCTGGTTGTTCAGATTTTATTCTTACTATGTCGCCATCTTTTACGGTGTCATCTAAAGTAATTTCTTTTTGTGTTCCTTTGTCATTATCAGAATCAAGAGTTACTTTACCTACATCAACCCATTTATTTTGAGTTTCGTCCCACTTTTGTGCAGTATAAGTTGTTCCCTTAGTAGGTTTATTTAATACAGGGTCTGGAACTGTAAATTCAATCTTTGATTTTCCATCGGCATCATTATGAATTTGTTTCATATCTTCAACAGGTGCAGATTTACCTCTCTTGTTGATTGTAATTCTTCCTTCTGGACCTGTGACTTCTTGTCCATTCTTTTCTACTACATATTTAGCTACGATGTCTTGTCCTGCTTTTCCATTTAAATTAAGTGGACTTAAAACAAGTCTGTCTCCATTAGGAGTGGCTGTTATAGTTCCGTCCGTGTAAGAACCATCATTTTGTTTTGCAAGAGTGGTTTCAGCACCATCAGCAACTTTTAAAACAATCTTTTTAATATCAGCTTTCTTTTCAGCTTCTGTCCAGTGTAATTTAGCTTCTGTTTCATCATCATATACATTGTCAAAGACTGGTTTTAGGACTTCAATTGGAGTAGATGTGTTCCAAATTTCATATCCAATTACTTCTTTATCAACTCCAGTTGTTTCAAGTGCTTTTCTTGAAGTTGCAGATGTAAAGGCATCTACACCAACTGTAAAGGCTTGATCTTTTGCGACTGGATCGCCATAGGGGTTGCCTGCATTTTCGTGTAAGTTCTTTGGTGCGTTAGGATCTTGTGTAGCAGTTGCGTCTTGTAATCTTATATAAGTTTTTGCTCCCAAATTATCCCAGTTTGGTGATTGGAAGTTTGCATAAGCATCTTTTTTATCATCTGTAACTATTACTGATACATAAGATTTTCTTTGTCCTAATTCGTCAAAGCCTGGAAGTTTCCAAGTTAATGGAGTTTTTGATTTGCCATCCCATGATTTTAATGAAGCTTTTCCACCTTCTAGTGGATAGTAGTTAGCGTTTTGGTGAACTGTTGGTGTACCAAAATTAGTTACAGCAGTTCTGTGTAGCAAGCCTACATTTACAGAATGTTTCTTAGCTTCTTCAACATTGTTCACATACTTACCATATTGTCCTTGATTCTTATCAATGTTCTTATAAGAAGGATAAACTTTTACATCAAAGAATGGTCTGTAGTTTGCATATAAGTGAAGGTCTTTGCCCTCATCAATTGCATCTAAGAAAATATTATATTTTCCTGTTCCTTGATTATCATCTTGACTTGGGACATCTTCTGCTCTCAAAGCTAAAGAGAAAGTATTTGGAATATATCTTTCGTATTTGTATTTATCTCCTGTTATATCTTTGATCCATTCTGTTCTCTTTGGAATTCTCTTTGTTCCACCTGCAACCACACCATTAATTAATTCGCCAATTCTTTCATTGTTTTGACCAGCGATTAAATCTGATTTTTGTGGGTCGTTATCGAATCTATATAGGGTCCAACCAAGGAATGAATGTTTTGGTTTGTTAAATACTTTTGCATTTGTATCTTTAATTTTATCAATTTCAGATTGTTCTCCAGTTACTGGAACTTTTGGAAGCTCTTTAATAACAAGATTACCTTTCATTTTAGAAATAGTTGAACTTGATACAGCGTCTATAACGTCATTTGTCTTGTCAATATCTGAAATAGTTACAGGAATTGTTATAGTTGCTTCGTCATTAATATTATCGGTATTGTTGGAGTGAAGGACGATATTAATACCTTCGCCATACACTGCATAAACTGTTCTTTCTTTATCGATTGGAGATTTTGAATCGAAGATGTAATTTTCATTTGCATCTACTTTTTCCCAATCTTTAGCTTCTTTTATAACTTTGTTATTATCTCTAAGTTCGTTAAATTGTTCTACAGCAGTCTTTCCACCAGCTATGTCTGTTAGCTTAGTAGTTGTCCAACCAAGAATTCTCTTACCTTGTGGTACATTTATTTCATCTTTGGTTGGCATTTGTCTCTTTAAGAAAGCTGCCTTTTGATCCTTATTTGTTAAATCATATTCTAAACCGTCATGGTTAAGGATGTTTTGATAAGTTCTTCCATCAACTTCCTTAGTTTTGTTGTTTTCATCAACATATCTAACATAGTCGCCTTCAAAACCTGATGGTTTATAATCTTTGTTTACTTCTCCAGTCAAGTAATCATATCTGTATTGCTTGCTTAGAGGAGCAATCTTTTCAATAACAGGAAGATTTTCCTTTGATTTTTGTCCATTAAGGTCAAATTTTACTTTTGTTTGAACTTGTTCTATAACTGGTTCTGATTTTAAAGAAGTTTCAGAATAAGTTGTAAATACTATAGGTTGGTCTCTTAATAATCCAAGTTCTGCAACAGATTTATTTTCAGTTGCATACTTAATGCTTTCTGCACCAAAATATTGTTTCTTGATATTGAAAGCAAGTCCTTCGTATTCCTTCTTATTAAAAATTCTCTTTTCAAAAATGTCTGATGTGCCATCATTATTTACTGCGAATTTTTGAGGATCTTCTTTTCCGTCAGATCTTAAATAAGCAGTTGTATCACCGCTATTATTTTCTTCTGTATTAATAAATGATTTTCCTAAATAATGTGTAGACTTAGTTTCTCCTGGGATGTAAAGTTCTGATCTTACTCCGCCTTCACTTCTCATAATTCCAGTAAATTCTTTAGAATCTATGAAAATTTCATCTACTATAGGAACATACTTTTCAATTACGGCTGTTGCACCAACAGTTGAAATCGAATTTTTAAAGTACATTGGTGGATAGAAAAGATCAGAGCCATCAGCTTTAGTGACTTTTTTAAGTCTTAAAAATTTATTACCTGTTAATGATTGTTTATTTTTTAGTTTATCTCCTGATGATCCCTTTTGTTCTCCTGTAACTATATCAAAATCAACAAAATCAGGATACTTTCCTTTGTTTCCATAGTCAAGGTTTGGCAAATAAACTGTTATAGGAGTTCCTTTCTTTATAGTCATACCAGTCTTTATATTATGATCTCTCAAATAAAACTGCCAGCCATACATATTTATAGCGTAATCATCAGTATCAGGGAAGAAAGCATGTCCTTCTCTTTTCCAAGACTTCCAAATTCCTTCGCTGCCACCTATGTTTAGTACAAAGTCTTCTTTTTCTGAAGTAGTTATCATAGAGCTTGTTATATTTACGTATGGATTGAAGTTAAGAGTGAAGAAATTGTTTTTGTTAGGTTGTATAACTATATCTTCAGTCGTAGTTGCAGTGTATTTTCTAACTCCTTTGTTGTTTGATAGAAGATATCTTGTATCAAACATAAAGTTCTTTGATAGTTCCTTATCCTTAACTAAATCTTCATTTATCTTTTCCGGATCTATATTGTATTCAAAAACCATGATTGAACCTGAGTCTTGAGGCCCATTTCTCAAAATATTATTAAAATCTGTTGTTATAGTTTGAACATAGTTTGGATCTGCTGAGTCAGGATTGTCTTTGTACTCATAGCCTGTTTCTGCAAATTGTAAGAATACAGCACCATCTACACGGTTAAATGTTGGGTTTCCTTCTCCATCAAGCTTTGCTGAGCCGTCTGGATTTAATTCCAAACCTTCTATATAGCTTGCGTAGATAGGAAGTTTTGTTCCAATTGGTGTTTCATTTTCAGATAGGAAATAGATAGAACCGATTTGATTTTTTTCTTCTTCTGTCTTACCTTTGTTTCCTAAGTCAAGATATTTGATGAAGTCTCTATCAAGAGTTTGTCTAATGGCATATTTATCTCCATCCATCCTTCCACTGACAACATCAGAAGCAAAAGTGTAGATAAGTCTAACTTTCTTATCGTCTCTATCAAGTTGTAGAGATGAGTCTGCTGAGTGGAACTGGTCATTTTGTCCACCAGATTGTGTCATTGATTTAGTAGTTGCTTCCATTAAATCCTTAGGTCTTTTTGATAAATCTCCTACAACTGCAGTTTTAGTGTAGGTATTATATCCTAGCGCAGCATAGTCAGCACCCTTATATCCTCCAGCTGTAGAGAATATCTTTAGGTTGTCATTGTTTCCATTATATAGTCTTAATTGAACTGCTTGTGTCTTTTGTGCAAAAGTCTTATCCCAATCAGTATCAGCTTTTAAAACTATATTAACTTCTCTGTGACCATATTGAGCACCTACATTTCTATAAGGGAATTGTAGACAGTTGGCGCTTTGTCCCCTAACAGAAGATGCATTTAGTGTATCAAAATTGTTAATAGCAAAAACTTCTGTCTGTTTCCAAAGTACATATGAAGCATCCTTATCAATCTTTTGGTATAACTCAGATGGAAACCTCATAACAAATCTAGACCAAGGATAACTGTCAGCTTGGTTTCTTTGGCTTACTTCGAATTTTAGAACTATCCTTCCATTTTGGTCATAGTATCTGCCAAGGTAAGTAAAGCCAAGGGTATTAAGTGGGTCAGCTCCTCTTTGTCCTTTGATTATCTTTACATTTTCAGGTAGTGGCCAATAACCAGCACCATCATCTTTAGCTGCACTGTCTTCTTCCCAGTTAACTGAAGGTTTCCCTTCTGGATCTACTGCACGAGTAGATGTGCCAGGAAGTTGTGGTTCTTCTGCGAAAACATTCACTGGCATCATTGTCACTATCATCAAGAATGCCATGACTAGCGCAAGTGTTTTTCGCAAGTAATGTTTTTGAAAATTCTTCATAAATTTCTCCTTTCTTATTTCTTGCATAAGCAAGTTATTTTTGAACTTCTGTACCTCTGATGCCGCTTTTAAATCTATAAAAAAACAGACGTGTCGTGCCACTGACTCGTCCGTATAATCGTAGTATAATTGCGTGATTGTTAAGTAAATGATTATAATAAGTAGAGAATTTTTAACTAAGTATAAGCATGCGGTTTAGTTAATGTCCTTTACTTGTTTCGACCTTTTTGATAGCATCTAATGAAGCTTTATCGGTGGCACAGAAGATCGTATTTGTTTGTACATTCATTTTAGCACGTGTATGTCTAAATGTCAAGTTTAAATTATATTTTTAAGAACATTTTTCATATATAGACAGTAGTGTAACCCCCCCCATCTCATTTTCTCGTTTTCTGTCTATAAACATGCGTATGTACTTTATATGTCTAATGGATGGGCAATAAAAAATGCCAGGCGATTTGCTCGTCTAGCATTTGGATTTCATTATATTCTCTTCCTTATTATATATGTTATATATGCTTTATATTGTTTCGCAGTTATTTTGCTCTATCTGCATTTGAAATTTTTTATACATGCCAGATAGCCCCCTCGTTTCGTCCCAAATTTATGCGCTCTTGAAGACATAGCGTTAAGTATTCTAGTCCAAATCTCACTGCCTCTTCCATCTTATATCCCTTTGCTAAGTATGTAGCTATGGCGGTGGAGACTGTTGTGCCTAGTCCAAAGGCGGCTCTATCTACTCTCTTCCTATCTATAATTTTCTCTTTGCCATCCACTACTAATACATCTTTTAGTTCGCCTTCGAGTGCGCCTCCTGTAATCAGGACGCTTGTACCATAATCAAGGTGAAGCTTTTGTGCTGCGGAAAGCATTTCGGTAACAGTATTGACTTTCATCCCTGTTAAAGTTTCTGCCTCTTTCATGTTTGGTGTAAGTAGCGTGACTTTATCGAAGACGTTTTCTTTTATATACTCAAGTGTTTCGGCGTCTGTGTAGACGTGGCCGAACTTTGATGCGATGACTGGGTCTAGGACGACGGAAACATCTCTAAAATATTTATCTAATGCGTCTTTCACGGCTTTGGCCTGATTGATGTTTGAGATGAGTCCTACTTTGACGCAGCCGATGCGAAAGTCCTCGCTCGCTGCCTTGATCTGGTCGTAGACCATGGATGAGGAGAGGGCAAGTCTTGAGATGCACCTTTGTGTATTTTGGCTGGTCACGCATGTTGTCGCGACTGTGCAGTAGCTATTTAGTTTTAGTGCTGTCTTGACGTCTGCCTCGACGCCTCTTAGGGCGCTTGAGTCTAGTGCCGAGATTGACAGTATTACGGGCTTTTCTTTTAGCATGGATACTCTCCTTTATTAAGATGATTTTATTACATTCGCTTATCTTTGTCAAGATGCTTATATTTATGGTGATGGCTGTGCCATAATTATAGTGTGGCATAAAAAAGCTCTCTGAGTTTGTCTCAAAGAGCTTGATATATTTATTAACTTTCTATGAATCTAATGATTTTGTATATTGTTAGTGCAAGGTCTTCTCTTGTGTATGTGCCTTGTGCGTTGTAATTATCTTGACTTTCGCCATTAACAAGGCCTAGCTCGTCCATGTACTTAACTTGATCAAGTGCCCATGAAGCGATCTTGTCTTGGTCTTTGTAATTAAAGTCTTTTACTTTTGGCATATTGATTTTGTGTTCTTTTATGAAGTTATAGATGACTGAGGCAAACTCTTGGCGTGTGATCTTTTGTGTTGCCTTTAGTGTTTTGTCTGGGTAGCCTTTGTAGATGCCGTGTGTTAGTGCCCATGTCATTGCATCTGCGTACCACTCGTCTCCTTTTATGTCCTCGTAGTCGATAAGGCCAACGGATTTGTCTTTGGAAATGGTCATAAGGACTTGTGCTAGCATGGCGCGATTGATGGCTAATTTGCCTTTGAACTCTGTGTCTGAAACGCCGCTAAGTACGCCTCTTGCGATAAGCTCTCTGATTGCTTCGCCTTTTTCGCCTTCTGGTAGGTCTTTGTGCTGAACTAGTCTAAGTGCTTGTGCTGGCGCTAGTATGCCGTAGTCTTGTTTTTCTTCTATTTTTGTTTCTGGTTTTGTTTCTTTTTTAGCTACTTTGTCATTTTTGCTTTGTTTTGTATTTTTTTCATTGCTTTCGTTTTTCTTGTCTTTATTATATCTATCGTATCTATCATTTCTATGATTTCTATTATTTTCATTATTTTTTCTCTCTGGCATTTCTTCTTTTTCTTTAGTATTATCTTTCTCTTTATTATTTGGCTTTGTATTATTATTTTCTTCTGCTTTTTTATCTTCTTTTACTATTAGTTTTTGATTTTCTAGAGTTAATTCTGTATCGTCTGTGAATTTTAATTTGATTTTGCCAGACTTTTCGCCCGCTGTCTTTGTGTCTCTTGCTGATTCGTCTGTAACTGTAGCGTGGTCTAAGTGACCTTGGTAGCCTTGTTTATCTGCTACGGAGTCTTTTATTTTAACGCCGTCTTTCCAATTAACATTGTCGTTTTTATTAACTGTGATGTCTTGTGCTTCGATTTTGTCTTTTATCTCGTTAACTATAGCGTTTCTAAATGGCATTCTTAACCAGATGAAGGCTTCTTTGTCGTCGCAGGCCTTTTTACTAAGTCTTATTCCGCCTTCATGATTATTCATACTTTCAAGCTTTGTATCCTCTTTAAGTGACATCGAAGCTTTTAGGCCTTCATATATCATATCTTTGATTGCATCTTTTGTCTGTGTTTCATTTAAATTACCAATTTCTGTTTTTAAATCGTTTCCTTCTTTTTCATCAAGTTTAAATTTTAGCTTGTCAATTTTTCCTTCTCTATATAAGTCAGTAATTGTTCCTGCGAGGCTATCCATATCTATATCTGAAAACTTTTTATCTTTATTCACTATTGTAAATAGCAATTCATAATGTGCTACATAATTAGCAGGATTTTGATTGCTTTTTACGTCTATGTCTTTTAACTTATTAAGTCTAAGTACATAATCATCGTTTTTCGTATTAACGCTTTCAATTTTATTTTTAAGCGCCTCTTCAAGCTCTTCTAAAGCCTCTTCATGTGTTTGGCAACCAGCAACTGTTTCTGCTTTTACTTCTTCTTTTACTACTTCTTCTGAAGCTACTACCGTCTGTGCGTTTTTCGCATCTGTCATGTCTGCTTCAACGCTCTCTGCCTTGATGTACTCGAATTGTGATAGTGCAAAGGCAATGATGAATGCTAGGGAAATAATTCTTTTTAATTTGTTCATTTTAAAACTCCTCTCTTAAGCCTTAATTTTTCGGCTCGTGTATTAAATAATGCATAAGCGCCCATAAATCTAAGGCTTGACCCTGCCTTATATATTACTTGCGATTGCGAAATAATTATAACATTTACGGAGTACGAAATTGTTTACAAAATATTTACAATTTTAATTATGCTAATGGCAGTGCCATATTTATAGTAATGGCTATGCCATAAATATAGTGTTGCATAAAAAAGCTCTCTGAGTTTGTCTCAAAGAGCTTCCTATACTAATGTTTTTTATTAAGCATATCGTTTTTGATTGTCCAAAGCTTTTTGCTTAGGTCGACGTAGTACTCGTGAGGATTTTCAAGTCTTTTAACTTCGTCCCAAAGCTTATCGACTTCTTCTAGTGAATACTTTTGCACTTCGTCGATTGTCTTCTTATTATATACTAATTTACCTTTGTCGAAAATTTTCTTTAGTAGCGGCACTGCTGTGTAGTTTGTAAGTGTTTTCTTCTTCCATGTGTATAATGGATGGAAGATCTCGATATCTTTTGTGAAGTCAATCTCTTCATCATGTGTTGTAACGAGGTCGGCAAGCGCCTTTCCTGTTTCGTTATCGTATAATCTATATAGCTTTTTAAAGCCTGGTGTGGTGATTTTTTCGACGTCGCCACTAATTTTAATCTTGTATATCTCTTTGCCGTCTTTGAATGTGGATACAAGTTTGTATACGCCGCCAAAAACTGGCTCGCTTCTTGATGTGATCAGTCTTTCGCCAACACCAAAACCATCGATTTGGGCGCCTTGACCAAGAAGGTCTTTGATCACGTACTCATCAAGTGAGTTTGAGACCATGATCTTAACGTCTGGGTAGCCTGCTTCGTCAAGCATTACTCTTGCTTTTTTCGATAGATAAGCAAGGTCACCTGAGTCTATCCTTATACCGACGCCTTCATGACCATTTGCCCGAAGTTCGTCAAAAACCTTTATCGCATTTGGTATGCCTTCTTCGAGTGTATTGTATGTGTCAACGAGTAAAACACAGGAGTCTGGATAAACTTTCGCATAGGCTCTAAAGGCTTCTAGCTCTGTATCGTACATTTGTACCCATGAGTGAGCCATAGTGCCTGTGGCTGGAACGCCGAAGAACTTGTCTGTGATAGTGTTTGCTGTGGCTTTCGCGCCGCCGATGTAGGCTGCTCTCGCGCCAAGTATCGCTGCTTCACTCGCTTGGGCACGTCTCGAGCCAAATTCCGAGATGGCTCTGCCCTTAGCGACTCTAACGATCCTGCTTGCCTTTGTCGCTATCAAGGATTGGTAGTTTATCGTAAGAAGTATCATTGTCTCCATGATTTGCGCTTCTTTAACCGGTCCCTTAACTATGATGATGGGTTCCTTTGGAAATACTGGTGTTCCCTCTTCTACTGCCCATACATCGCAGGTAAATTTGAAATTTCTTAAAAAGTCCAAAAATTCTTCTGAAAATATCTTTTTGCTTTTAAAGTAATCTATATCATCTTCTGTAAATTTTAGATTTTCTATATATTCAATGACTTGCTCAAGTCCTGCGGCGATGGCGAAGCCACCATTGTCAGGGACTTTTCTAAAGAACATATCGAAGACTGCCTCTGTATCTGCTACGCCATTGGCAATGTAGCCGTTGGCCATGGTGAACTCGTAGTAGTCCGCCAGCATCGATAGGTTTATGCTTTTATTATCTTTATTCATCTTAATCCTCCCATAGATCTTTTAATCTGCCCTCTAATTTGTATCTCACATGCTTTAGCTCGCCTGTATTGCGTGAAGACGTGATGAGCATGAGCTTTCTGAGCTTATCTGAAAAGCTATTGATATAGTCCGCGCTCGCCTCGTATGAGCCGTGGTAGACGTATTTTAATAGCTCGCCACCGAGCGCAACGACGTCGGCGCCTATAACGTAGGCTTTGAAGGCGTCCATCGCAGTCCTTATACCGCCTGAGGCGATCAGGGTAAATTTGTACTTCTTCTTGAGCTCCCTCGCATATAGTATAGAGAGTGCTGTTGGCGTGCCAAAGTCGAAGATATCCGAGAAATCTTCGGCAGCGTTCGCCATGGACTCGATCCTAGCAAAGTTTGTGCCGCCCGCACCTGATATGTCGATGTACTTGACACCGAGCTTAGCGAGATCCTCGATATTCCTTTGATTCATGCCAAAACCGCATTCCTTCACTATGACGGGCAGCTTAAAATACTTAAGTGCCGCCTCGATGTTCTTCATATAGCTAGTAAAATCCCTGTCACCCTCGCCATTGATGAGCTCTTGAAAAGCATTTAGATGTATGCAGATGGCGTTGGCATCGATTAAATCAACTGCCTTCTTCATCACATCCAAATTCGCTGTAGCACCGACATTGGCTATAAGGTAGCCGTCTTTGTTGACCTCACGCGCAATGGTGAATGTTTCAGGGAACTTCTTGTCCACAACAGCTATCTTCTCGCTTCCAAGCATCATAGGTATATTAAAGTCACGTGCGAGCCTAGCTAAAATCTCGTTGATTCTAAGCGCCTTTTCGGTGCCGCCAGTCATCGCGTTTATGTAAAAAGGACGAGAAAAGTTTCTGTTGAAGAATTTCTTTTCAAGTCGTACCTCGTCTATGGAAAGCTCAGGAAGAGAGTTGTTGTCGATGAAGACATCTGAAAGAAGCGTGTCAGTCCCGCCATCTTCCACTCTTAGTAAGTTTGTAAGATGCAGGTCCTTGATCCTTTCTTTGTAATCAATCTTTTTCATAGTTCCTCCTAGATTTCTATATAATCTTCTATATTAAGTTTTTTGTCTATATCAAGAGTCCTTAAACTATGGATATAGATGTCTTTGCCCTTAGTCGTGTAGATATTGAAGTCGCCTTTTTTAAGTCCGCTCGCGTCAAAGCTATGGGCAAGGAGCTTCGCAGGCTTGATAAAATCTACTTCGGGCATCAGCTCTTTGAAGATGGCATCAATGAACTCGTAGTGAGTGCAGCCCAAGATTAGCGTCTTGTAGCCGCCGTCATCGATGCGCCTTTTGTAGTCAAGAACTTCTTCTTCGATGATGTCTCTGTTCTCGTCGAAGTCCTCGATAAGCGCCGCAAGCGATGCGCTCGCCATCTCTAGTAAATCATCTGTGCCAATGGCCTTGAGCCTATTGTAATACTCTTTCGAAGCGATGGTGAACTTCGTCGCAAGTATCGCCGCCTTATTAAGCCCAAGCCTATTTACTTCGTCAATAGTTGGCGTAACTATATTATAGAGCTTAATCTTGTGTGTGTAGCCAGTATTAAGTATCGCGCTACTCATGGTATTACAAGCGACAAGGCAGTCGGTAACGCCCTTATCGCATAAGAAGTCCAAAATATGCTCCATGCAAGAAAGGATATCGTCACGACTCATATTGCCATAAGGCACCCTGATATTGTCCCCGAAGTAATTTATTTCGATCTCATTATTCAGCTTAAGAAGCTCACGAACAACGGATAAGCCCCCTATGCCTGAATCAATAACTGCTAATTTCTTCATATTACATGTCGACACGATTGTCGATCGCCTTTCTGATAGTTTCTGCGTCGTAGTAGCTTAGGTCAGCGCCCATCGGCACGCCGGTACCTATCCTAGTCACCTTGACGCTCTTGTCAGGGATGTTCTCCTTGATGTAATTCGCTGTCGCAGTGCCCGCAATGTCTGGGTCAGTCGCAATGATGAGCTCTTTTACACTGCCGTCAAGCCTTTGGAATAGCTCAGGAATGTTGATCTCCTCAGGACCTATGCCCTCAAGCATGTTGATGGTGCCGCCTAAAACGTGATAAAGACCGTTGTAGCCGCCCTCTTTGTCAAGGCGCATAACATTCTCTTCCTTTTCTACTACTAATATGGTAGAGTGATCTCTGTCCTCGTCAGAGCAGATGCCGCAGACGTCAGCTTCACTATAGTTACAGCAAATCTTGCATCTGTGAATATTTTCAAGAGTCTCCTCGATGTCCCTCGCTAGGCTCATGGCCTTGTCCCTATTGTTCAAAAGGTAATAAGCAAACTTTATCGAAGACTTCGAGCCAAATTGCGGAAAAGACTCTAAATTGCTAACTAGCTTATCTAGCCTATCCATTATAGTCCTGGAATACCTAGGCCGCCAGTTAATTTGCCCATCTCAGAGTTCATAAGTTCGTCAGCCTTAGCTATAGCCTCGTTTACTGCGACCATGATTAGATCTTCAAGCATTTCAACGTCGTCTGGATCAACAACTTCAGGATCTATAGTGATGGACTTGATCTCTTTTTTACCAGTGATTTCGACCTTCACCATGCCCTTATCTACTTCTAATATAGTAGCTTCAATTTCTTCTTGCTTCTTTTGCATATTTTCTTGTGCTTTTTTAAGCTGCTTCATCATGTTATTCATGTTGCCGCCCATTTGTGGGAATCCTCTTTTCATAATTACCTCCTACTTAATTATAAGCTTGCCGCCCAAGAACTCTTTAAGGTCCTCTCTTAGTTTGAGAGTCTTTTTCTCTTGGTCCGAGCTTTCAATTTTGATATCGATTATATCATTAAAATATTTGTTAATAGTCTTTAATATGGCATCCTTGTTCATATTGACAAGGGCTACACTAGTGTCAAGAGCTATGTCACGAGACTTTTTAAGTACTAGTACGCCAGAAACTGTTTTTGAATATTCAAAATCCGTGAATATGGACTTAAGTACTCTCATGTCGTCATCTTTCAAGAAGTTTTCGTAAAGCGCCTTGTTCTTTTCAAAGTCCTCTTCGGGTTCTTCGTCTTCATCTAGATCAATGGCTTTCTCTTTTTCAGCGGGGATAATGGTCTTGCCACTTTCGCTGTCAGAGTCACTTTCTTCAGGCTCTGCTAAGCCTTGTGAATTTTGCTCATCAAGTGTTTTTGCCTCATCATTTACTTTTACTTCATCAAATGGCTTTGCCTCGTTTATATTTTTCGCTTCGTCAAGTGTTTTTGCTTCGTCAAATGATTTTGCCTTGTCTATATTTTTTGACTCGTTTTCTTTTTTTGCTTCCTTTGGCTTTTTTACTTCCTCTTCCATTTCCGTGAAGTAAAAGCCTTCATCTTCGTAGTCCACCATGCCCATCTCAAGGCTTGCCAAGTCGTCAAAAGAGTTATCTTGATTGTCTTGAACTGTTTTTGACGAAGTGGCTGCGCCATCACCATAGTCGTGGTCACTTACAGGATGTGCTAAATCACTAACTGTAACGGATCTATCGAAGTTCATCTTCATCACGTCGCTGTCAAGGCTCATGACCTTAAGGCCCGCCATCTCAACGAAAATCCTCTTTTCCTTGACAAACTTCATCCTCTCAAGGTAATCCATGTAGATGTCAATCGCGTTTATGATGTCCATAAGCTTTATGTCAAAGGTAAAATTGTATTTGCCAAGCTTATTAACTTTGTCGTATAAAATCTCTCTAAGCGCCTTAATTATGCCATCTATGATCATCGCTTCGTCCTTGCCATCAAGGAAGAGCTTGTCTAAATTAGCATAGTACTTTTGGGGATTGCGTGTGAATATCGCCTCTACTATTCCAGTTGAGTAGCTCTCATCAAGTAGTCCCAAGGCTTTCAAGACGCTCTCCTTAGTAAGGGTGTCTGAGTAGCTGATGGTGCTCTCAAGCATGGATAAAGCGTCTCTCATCGAGCCAGCGCCTGCTCTAGCAACGATTTGGACTGCCTCGTCCTCATATTTTTTGCCGATAGTTTCAAGAACGCAAGATAAATTCTTCGCGATGAGATCCTCGTCTATACGCTTAAAATCGAAGCGCTGAACACGGGAAATGATGGTCTTTGGTATCCTCTCTGGCTCTGTCGTCGCAAGTATGAATATCAGATGCTTTGGTGGCTCCTCAAGTATTTTAAGTAGCGCATTGAAGGCGCCCTTCGATAGCATGTGAACCTCGTCTATGATGTAGACCTTGTATTTTAGCTTAGTTGGTAGATATATCGCCTTGTCACGAAGCTCGCGGATATTGTCGACGGAGTTGTTTGACGCAGCGTCTAGCTCTATGATGTCGACGGCCTTACCACCAAGCGCCTCAAGACAGTTCTCGCACTCATTACAAGGCTCGGCCTCCTTTGGGTTAAGGCAGTTGATTGCCCTCGCAAAAACTTTTGCAAGAGAGGTCTTACCTGTTCCGCGCGTGCCGGTGAATAGGTAGGCGTGAGATAGTCTACTTTGTAGTATTTGATTTTTAAGTATGGTTGTGATGTGATCTTGACCGATGATTTCGTTAAAAGTCTTGGGTCTAAACCTTCTATATAAAGCTTCGCTCATCTCGTCCCTCCTATAAATACAATTATAGATATTATATCACAAAAATAAAAAAAAATAAAGACGTGAGTGGTCTTTACGAAGTGGCTAGTCCATAAACATGGGTGGGATATGAAAAAGGGCTCTCGTGTGAAAGCCCTTAATAGTTATTTAATATATTTTTTCAATGCTCTTTCATATTTTTCATAGAAGCCATAAGCGCCAACGCCAATGAAGGTTTCAAGTATATTGCCTTCGCTGTCAAAGATGAAAACTGTTGGAACGGCTTTTATCTTGAAATTAAAATACTTCTCAGCCGCTTGGCTAGGACATAGATTTTGATATTTAGCGTCTGCTTTTTCTAATAAGTCCTTAGCCTTAGCTATATTTTCTTCTCTAGTCTTCTTGTCATAATCACTTGATGTGCTAGTAATAGGCTCAATGTTATGAATAACGCCAAGGAAGCCAGCTTTGCCATTATAATCGTTTGCTAGCTTTGTTAAGTCAGGAAGTTCTTTTTTGCACTGTGCGTAATCAGTCGACCAAACATTAACTAGAGTGTATTCATGCTCAGCTAATATATCGGCAATGTTACGTTTATTGCCATCAAAATCTTCTAGCTCAAAATCAAGTAAGCAAGGCATTTTAACTTTATCTGATGTAATTGCTACAGTTTTTGTAGGCGCGTCATAGCTGACGTCAAAACCCATTAGCTTAGCTAAATCTCTTAGCTCGATGTAATTTGTTTCGATAATAAAGGCAGATTTAAGTTTTTTCTCTTTGCCATCGATAAGGACGTCCATATTTCTCATAGTCGCCCAAAGCTCTTTTTGAGATGAATATGTCTTGATATCTGATAAATCTTCATATGGCTTATTTCTTTCTATGCTAACAAGATGCTTGTCGTTGTCGTAGTCAACTTGGAATTGTGCCTTTGTTCCTCTAAGCGCAGCGGCTGCATCACGAAGCCTTAAATAATTTTTCCCCTTTATAATATAAGCTCTAATCTCATGCGCCTCGCCGTTAACCGTAAACTTTTGAGTGCTCTCCATAGCCTTTTCTTCACTCACAGCTATTGACATAGGCATAAATGTCACTAGCATAAGAACTACTAATAATAATGAAATTTTCTTTTTCATTTTTTCCTTCTTGATTTACCCTGATAATAAAGTATATTGCTTCTAAATATATTAGATCACTTTGAAAATATTTTGCAAGAGAAAAGGGCTCTCATGCAAAAGCCCTTAATAGTCATTTAAATTGTATTTGTAAGTATATGGTCCAAACCTTTCATAAATTTTAATCTTAAACACAGCTCCCTCCCACTCTGTTTCACAGGCATCACCGCCCATGATATAGCCTTGGTCGCTTGTTGTGAAGAAATCTTCCTCAATCTTTCGAAGGAAGAATAAGTTCTCTCTTTTATACATATGAAGCGTCGTGCTAAATAAAAATTCACGCTCGCTTATAACGGCTATGTTTTTGCCATCATCCGAAGTAAATTCGTAGAAAGTACCAGCAGCAAAAGCAATTAAAAGTCCTGCAAATGCCGTGAATATAAGTACTAGTGCTATTGTTACTGAGATGATTGCTCTGGGAATAATTTTTTTCTTCGTATCTAAAATGATGGACAAAGCATAAATTGTCCATAATGAAGCTAGAAAGATAATCCCGTAGATAAGCCCTGGAAGTGTTATGTGTATGAAGACTAAGTTTACTGAAAATATTAGCCCACTAACCTTGCTTATAATATAGATAAGTCCAGTGACTACTAGATATATAAGACTTAGACGTAATTTTCTTTTTATATCCTTAGTCTTAAATTCTTCCTTGAGAATATTTTGTATGCTGTCCATCTTAGTCTAGAACTTCTACCTCATAAGCTGAATCGATTGTAACAAGCGCGCTTGATGTCAGCTCTGTATTGTGAGCTGTGCCGTCAAAGTAGACTATAACTTCCTTACCTTCAATATCTTTTGGGTCAATTGGTTCTCTGTCCTTTTGAACGACTACATTATCAAGTTTTACTAAGAATGGATTTAGATACTTAGTATTTTCACCAAAAATATATTCAAACTCTTCTGGCACGATAATATCCTTTATTCTAAGCATAGTTGCATCCTTTGTATCCTCATCACAAGCAACTTCCTCTACAATTCCTGTGAAATATGCGACGTACTTTTTAGTCTCAGCCCAATTGTCTCCAGTCGAGAACAAAAGATATTTGTCATTGTACTTAACAGTTAAAAAGCCATCGCCAGCGTATTGGTACTCGCACTTATCAAAGTTTGATTCGCCGTCATTCTTTGGAAACTCACTTGTAGAAACGACTTTGTCAATCTTGCCATCCATGGTGCCGCATGTGACTAGATTATTTAGAAAGCCAGTATCCTTGTATAATTTGCCGTCCACCATGACAGCAGGTAATAGAGCTCCTTCGTCCACTTGATCAGGCTCGTCTATTTCACTTGTTTGGTTTGCTTCGCTTGCTTCACTTTTTTCATTTGGCGCCTCATTTGGCTTTTGACACGCAAAGGCACTTAGCATAAGGACCAAAGACATCATTATAAGTAAAAACTTTTTCATATAATCACTTCCTTGAGTTTATTATATCACAGTAGAGCAAGTTGTGAGTGCTTTTTCATTAATTGTTACTATTTTGTAAGAAATAAAAGGGCCCATAGCACTGCCATGGACCAAATGTAAAAACTATTTTTCTAAAATCAAAACTCCTGAGCAAAAACTTATTTTTTCGAAAATTGCCTTTGGAAAATCTTTCTTGATGCTCTCATAAACAGGGTAGTGCTCGTCATCATCCCAATAATCTTTCGACTCTTCTCTGCAAGCTTCTAATGATGCAAGGTCCACAAAACTAACGTCGCCAATGAAAATTTTGCCACCATCGTTTAATAAAGCAAGTAAAGCCTTTAAAAAATCTTTTTTCTCAGAGTCAATTATGTGATGAAGTGAATATGTTGCGAGTATCGCATCGTATTTTTCACTCAAAATGTTCTTGTCTAGTGCTTTTGTGAAGTCGCACTCATATAATTTTGCCCTTGGCATTTTTTCTTGCGCTATATCAAGCATATTCTTTGAAAAGTCTTGGCCGTGAATCTCAAGGCCGTCATCATAAAGCTTTTTCGTTAAAACTGCCGTGCCAAAACCTATATCAAGAACTTTTTTCGCCTTCATTTTTCTAACGGCATCATAGATGTAAGCAAGAACTTCTTTATATCCCGCAAATGGATAAGTATCCTCACTATCAGATAGTTCAACAGTTTTGTCGTAATCCTCTGCCCATAAATCAAAACCAAATTTGTCTAGCATATGTCCTCCTATAACCTTTCTTTAATAATTATACCATAAAATTCATATTAACTCAAAGAATTTAGGCGGGTTTCCACCTTTTTTCTTCGTATTCGTATCAATTTCGGTCTATTAAGTGTGTTTATTTGTTTTGAATGGCATAAATATGTCTCTTACATGTAAAATAAATAATTTAGCAATTATTTACGAAGCGCGAGCATCCATTCTCAAGGCATAAAAAAAGTATGCACCAAAGGGTACATACTTCGTGTAAATATCTTAGTCTTCTAATGCTGCATCGATCTTAGCCTTATCAAAGCCAAGTATCTTTTCATCGCCTATAATGATAACTGGTACGCCTGTGAAGCCCATCTTCATCATTTCCATCCTAGCGTCTTTATCTTCTGAGATGTTCTTTTCTGTGTACTTGATGTTCTTTCCATCTAAGTAATCCTTTGCCATGTGGCAGAATGAACATGTAGTGCTTGTATAAATTGTAATGTCTTTCATTAATATCCCTCCTAAATTTTGTCTATGAATTGTCAATAGATATATACCCACGGCTAAGACTTTTAAAACAAAAAGAGCAGAAATTAATCTGCTCTTTGATATATTTCTACTTAGAAATTATTGTTCCAGTCTTTCCTTCGATACCTTCGCCTGCTTTTTCAAGTGATGTGATTAAGCTGACTCTACCAGGTTTTGACTCTGCAAACATGATTGCTGCTTCAACTTTTGGAAGCATGGATCCTTTTGCGAAGTGTCCTTCTTCTGAGTACTTCTTCATCTCATCTACCGTTACTTTATTAAGCTCTTCTTGGTTTTCTTTACCGAAGTTTATGGCAACTTTTTCAACTGCTGTTAATATGATTAATTGATCTGCATCAACTATCTCAGCAAGTTTTTCTGAAGCGAAGTCTTTATCGATAACTGCTGCTACGCCTTTGTAGTCTTCGCCGTCTTCGATAACTGGGATTCCGCCGCCGCCAACTGTGATTACAACGTCTCCTGCTTCGATAAGATGACTGATTAGATCCTTTTCTACTACGTCAATAGGCTTCGGTGAAGCTATAACTTTTCTGTAGCCTCTACCTGCGTCTTCAACGTATGTGTCGCCTGTTGCGGCCATAAGCTTATCTGCTTCTTCTTTTGTATAGAATAGGCCGATAGGTTTTGTAGGGTTTTGGAATGCTTTGTCATCTTTATCTACTAAAACTTGTGTGATAACTGTAGCTACGTTTTTCTTGATGCCTCTTCTCTTTAGTTCTGCCTTGATGGCATTTTGTAAGTGGTATCCAATGTAGCCTTGGCTCATTGCGCCGCACTCTGCAAATGGCATATCGCCTTTGAATGCGTTGTTGATAAGGCCTACTTGAGGGCCATTGCCATGAGCAATGGTAACGTCGTTACCTTGTTCGATTAAGTCGACGATTGGTTTTGCTGTCTTCTTAACTAATTCTTTTTGTTCTGCACAAGTTTTTCCTAGAGCGTTGCCTCCTAATGCAACTACTACCTTCATTCTATAGTTTTCCTATAGTGGCAACGATAACTGCCTTTATAGTGTGCATTCTGTTTTCAGCTTCGTCAAATACTCTTGAGTACTTGCTTCTGAATACTTCGTCAGTAACTTCCATTTCTTTTAAGCCGTATTTTTCACCAATTTCAGCACCGATCTTAGTGTTAAGGTCGTGGAAGCTTGGTAGGCAGTGTAAGAATATAACATGTTCGTTGCCTGTAGCTTTGATCATGTCCATATTTACTTGATATGGTTTAAGAAGTTTGATTCTTTCTTCGAATTTGTCTTCTTCGCCCATTGATACCCAAACGTCTGTGTAGATAACGTCTGCGTCTTTAACTGCTTTCTTAACGTCTTCTTCGAATTCGATAGTTGCGCCTGTTTCTTTGGAAACTTCTTCCATTTCCTTAACAAGGTCTTCTGATGGCCATAGTTCCTTAGGAGCTAGGGCTACGAAGTGCATACCCATCTTAGCAGCGCCTATCATTAGGGAGTTACCCATGTTGTTTCTAGCGTCGCCTACGTAAACGAATTTAATTTCGTTAAATGGCTTTGGTACATATTCTTTAACTGTCATGAAGTCTGCTAGTATTTGTGTTGGGTGATAAAGGTCTGTTAAACCGTTCCAAACTGGTACGCCTGCGTGTTTAGCAAGTGTATCAACTGTTTCTTGTTTAAATCCTCTAAATTCGATACCATCGTAGAATCTGCCTAATACTTTAGCAGTATCTTCGATTGATTCTTTCTTGCCCATTTGTGAGTCTTGTGAGCCTAAGAATGTAACTTGGCCACCTTCGTCCATACAAGCAACTTCGAATGAACATCTAGTTCTTGTACTAGTTTTTTCAAATAATAGTACAATATTTTTTCTTTCTAGTAAATCTCCTTTAATACCTGCTCTCTTCTTAGCTTTTAAGTCGCTAGCTAGGTTTAATAGGTAATGAATTTCATCTGGTGTAAAGTCTTTTAGTGTGATGAAATTTCTGCCATGTAAATTAACTGCCATTAATTATAACCTCCGTAATTTAGAATTTTATTAATATATAATTTGACTATTTAACGTCTTCTCTGTAAAGTGGCATAGACATACATCTTGGGCCGCCTCTACCTCTTGAAAGTTCATATGATGGCATCTTGTGTAATTTGATTCCTTCTTTTTCAAGTAAATCATTTGTTACTACGTTTCTGTCATATACAACAACTTCCCCTGGAGCGATTGCTAATGTGTTTGAACCGTCGTTCCATTGTTCTCTTTGAGCGTCAATTCCTAATCCGCCGCCGCATCTGATTAAATCAACTGCATCTAAGCCTAGGTAGTGAGCTAGAACCTTGTCTAGTGAGTTCTTTTCTTCAGTAATAACGATCTTGTCGCCATCTTTAACCATTGAATAAACTACTAGAGGTCCTTCGATTTCTGGGTGGATAGTGAATTTGTCTTTGTCAATCATAGTAAATACTGTGTCAAGATGCATGAATGCATGTGATTGAGGGATGTTGATTGCAAGAACTGTCTTGAATTCTCCAGCATTAAGAACGTTTTCAGCTAGTTTTTGAAGTGCTGCTGCTTCAGTTCTTTGAGAGATACCAACTGCTAGTACATCTTTAGTAAGTATAAGTTGGTCTCCACCTTCAGTGTGGAACTTATCAGTTCTGTCATACCATCTTGGTACGTCTACGTCCTTGAACATTTCGTGATGGTCGTAGATGTATTTACCAAATAATGTTTCTCTTCTTCTAACGTTTGACCACATCTTGTTGATAGCAACACCATGACCGATGTTTGCGAATGGGTCTCTTGTGAAATAAGCGTTTGGCATTGGTACTGTTAAGAAATATCTGTCAGCGTCAGAGAAGTCAGCAAGTGTTTCTTTGCTTCTCTTAGTAAGCTCAGTCATTCTAGTACCAGCGATCATCTTCATAACGATGTCCTTTTCAGACTTTTGTTGTAGCAGGATGTCTTTCATGATGTATCTTTCGTTTGGTGTGTGTAGGTCAGCTTCGTCTAAGAATTCTTCGATTAAGCTTTCCTTTAGGTTTTTGTCCTTAATTACATCAGCAACTAAGTCTTCTAGATAATAAACTTCGCAACCACTTTCTTTTAATAGATTTGCAAAGTAATCATGTTCCTTAAGTGCTTGATCCAAGTAAGGTACTTCGTCGAAAAGTAGTTCTTGCATAGTATCTGGTGATACGTTATTGATTTCTTCACCAGGTCTATGAAGGATAACTTTTCTAAGTTTACCAATTTCTGAATAAACTCTAACTCCTTTTTCCATAAAATCACTCCTTTTTTATTATTAGCTTACGCTTATATTCTATCACAATGGATATCCTTTTACAAGAACTATTTACCCAATTTATCTTTTAATTAAACTAAACCGATATAGAGATTGTTTATGACAATGGCCTATAGTATAAATATGATTTTAAAGCAATAGTACATATAATATGAAAGAAGTTTTAAGTAAACACTATTGTTACTATTTTGTAAATATTATTTGCTTGAATTGACTTGTAAAGAAAAAATTTATATTGTATAATTGTTTTGTAATTCGAAGAAATCATTTTAATTTTATGGAGGGAAAAATGAAAAATCTAAAAAAACTTTTAATTTTATTAATGATGACAAGCTTATTCTTATTTAGCTGCAATAAGTCATCAGGAAACGATTACGTTGTTGATCAAAGTGAGATCAAATCAAATGAAGAAGACATGGACAAAGGCACTATCGCCATCAAGACTAGCGGTGTTAAGTACACTTTAAACCCTGAAGTTTGGGGCAAGCCTTTCGAAAACATCCACGTTTACAACGAACTACTTGAAAAGAGAGACCACGCTGGCGACATCTACGGCGGCGTTAAATCAAGCTTTGCTAATACTGAACAAGCAGATGCATACGCAAAACTACTTATGGATCAAACACTTAGTGAAGAAGATAAAAAAGCAGAACTTGATAAAGTTATCAATGAATTCTCTAAGATGTGGGCTATAAATGTTATAGCTGATGACAAGATGCCAAAGGATGATGAAGGCTTAAAGGCACTAACTGGTTTTGACAATAACGAAAAATTAGCAAGTGTTGATGGATACAACTTTGTATGGTCATACATGAACAAGACTGAAGGACTTACTGGTGAAGATCAAGAAATTTATGATAAATTATACGAAGACCTTGAAAATGTTAAAAAATCTATCAAAGTAGCTAAACCACTTAGCGTTGACGGCGAATCAGGTGCGGCTGCAAAATTCGATTTCGATACAAAAGACATCTACGGCAAAGACTTCTCCGCTAAAGAATACCTAGCAGAGCATGAATACACTATCATGAACGTTTGGGGAACATTCTGCGGACCATGTAAAGCCGAAATGCCAGACCTAGCTAAAGTTTATGAAGAATACAAAGACAAAATCGGTTTCTTAGGCATTGTATCAGACGTAGCTCCAGAAGATGATAAGATGAGCGACGCTATGAAACAAAATCGTGACGATATTATAGCACTTGGCAAAAGAATCATTGAAGATAAAGGATGTAATTATCCAAACCTAATTCCGACACAAGAGATGAACGACAAGTTCCTAGCAGCTGTAACAGGCTACCCAACAACATTCGTTCTTGATAAAGAAGGTAACATCGTTGGCTCACCTATCATCGGCGCTCAAAGCTACGAAGGTTTCAAAGAACTTTGCGAACAATTCGTTCCAAAAGAAATGAAATAAGATGAAGAAGAAAAAAGTCACACAATATGTATTCTTAACCATGGCAATAGCTTTTATATTCATTGGCGTGAAGAGATTTGACTACTTGACAGTTTTTAAGAAAGCAGCCAACATCTGCTTTGAATGCATAGGACTAGGTTAGAATTATGAAGATAGTTAAAAAATCAAAAAGATGGATGTCGCAAGTACTATTCTTCTTCGCATCCAATCCAATACTGCCAAATTATTTAAAAGGCAAAATATATCAAGGCGATTTGAAGAAGTACTGTGTACCAACACTGAACTGCTACTCATGCCCTGCTGCGCTTGGAGCCTGCCCCATAGGCTCCTTGCAAGCATCCATCGGCTCGCCCGCACACGCAATAGCTTTTTACGTACTAGGATTTTTATTCTTATTCGGAATACTTTTAGGTAGATTCATCTGCGGCTTTTTATGCCCATTTGGACTAGTTCAAGACCTTTTATACAAGATCAAGACAAAGAAGCTTGTGATTAAACCAAAAGTCGCTAAGTACCTAAGCTACATAAAATACGTCGTGCTAGCAGTCTTTGTAATAGGCATGCCACTACTACTAAAGGATGATTATGGATCAAGTAACCCATACTTCTGTAAACTTATCTGCCCACAAGGCATACTAGAAGGTGGCCTTCCATTAATCGCTAAAAATGCAGATCTAAGACAGATGCTAGGAACACTGTTCTTCTCAAAACTTACTATTTTAATAGTAGTTGTCCTAGTAAGTATATTCTCATACAGAGTCTTCTGCCGCTTCATCTGCCCACTAGGCGCTATATACGGCCTATTCAACAAGATAAGCTTCTACAACTTCTCCATCGACTCATCATGCATACACTGTAAAAAATGCGAGAAAGTTTGTAAGTTTGGCATAAAGACATACGAGAACCCAAATTCGCCAGAGTGCATCAGGTGTAACGACTGCGTAAGACATTGCCCAGTAAATGCAATAAAAGTAAACCATCTATTCGGCCAAGTTGGCTGCAAAAACTGCTCGAAGAAAGAAAGTTTGACAAAGTAGCCCCTTTATTGTATAATAATATAATAATACTATTGTAAACACTTGAAGGAGGAAACGATGGACGAGATTATTCGTGATATTGAACTATTCTTAAGGAGAGCCGACTTTGAGGTCAGAGTCGAGGGTAGAAAGATATTATCAGAGATATCAGTAACACCACCGCAATTCGCAGCACTTCAATTTATAGTCAAAGAAAAAGACAATCCTATCAGCATAGGCGACTTAAGTAGATCCATGGGCCTTGCCTTTTCAACCGTAACCGACCTTATCGATAGGATGGAAAAGCTAGGCTTTGTCGAGAGGCGCAAAGATGAACACGACAGAAGAGTCATACGTATATACCCACTAGAAAAAGGCATAGACGTCTTGGACCAAGTAGTTGCTCACAGAGTTAGCTTCGTTGAGGGCGTAATCGATGGTCACTACACAGACGAAGAGAAAGAGCACTTACAAAGAGAGCTGCAAAAGCTGTCCGAGCTGCTTAGAGAGAGCAAGAATAAATTAGAAAAGAAAAATTAATATTTACTTGAAGAGTCATACGAGAGTGTGGCTCTTTTTTTGCCTTGATGATGGCTTAAGAGCGATTTTACTAAGATGAGTGATTTTAATAGAGAAAGTGATTTTGGTTGAGCAAACGATTTTGATGGAGATAGTGATTTTACTAGCTATAATTGTTTTCATAGAGAAAGTAATTTTACTAGCTATAGTGATTTTACTTACTATGCAATTTTGCTATGCCTAGTAATTTTTGATGAGATGAGAAAAATGATTATCGTGGCAAGACCATAAGCGCAGGCAAATTAAAAGATCCCGAAAATAATCGAGATCTCATTAAACTATATTAAATTTAAAAACATTTTCGCTAGTCTTTATTATTTGATCATCATGAGTAATTATCAAAAGCATCTTTTCTTTGACAAGTATCTTTAATGTGCCAATAACTATCTCTTTTGATGCAGCATCTAAGTGAGATGTAGGCTCGTCTAAAAGAACTATGTCCTTGTCCATAGCTAGTGTGTACGCAAGTGATAGTCTTTGCCTTTGCCCTTCGGAAATTTTATCTTTCTCTATAAAAGCATCTAAAAGTTCTTTATAGTCACTAGCTTGAAATTCATCAGTGACTATGCTGACGCTTTTTAATATATTTATCATCTCTTCTTCTGTCAGACTAGCTCTTATACTTTTAAAAACTGTCTTTATATCGCCATCTATAATTGGTGAATCTTGCTGCATATAGGCAAAGCATTTAGAAATATAATTTCTTGAGCAATCTTTAATATCTTTGCCATGAAGTTTTATCGTGCCACTATAATCAATATTTTTATCTCCAAGTATCGCTTTAAAGAACGTTGTCTTACCAATACCTTTTTCTCCGCTTATTATATACAAGCCGTTTTTAGAGACATTCATATCATCAAGGCAAAGTCCATGATTTGCTAGTTTTAATTTTAGATCTTTTATTTCTAATGCTGAACCAGTCTTTTCAATACATTCTTCAGATATTAAATCATCATTATTGCCTAAAAACATTTCTATACTCTTGTAAGCCGCTTTCTTTTTTTTCTAATTCTGCTATATAATCCACGGTGTTTCTGAAAATCCCCATAAAGCTTGTAATAGTTAAAAGAAGTGCCATTAGCTCTCCAAGTGTAATATCGATTTTCCAAAAATATATAATTATTATCGGTAAATATGTTTGTGCAAAACCTAAGATATATGGCATGAACATATATTTTAAGCTTGCCATATTTGCATCTTTAAAAGCGATTTTATACTTTTTAAAACTTCTATCGTATTCTTCTTCATACTTTGAATCAGAGTATTTGGCTCTATCTAAAACTGTTTCGTAGACAAAATTATTGTACTCTTTAAGATTTTCATTCTTTTCTAAAAGCTCCTCTTCTTTTTTATATAGCTTATCTTTAAAAATAAAACTGTATACTAAAAGCGAAAGTCCTATCACTACCAAGATCATTGCAATACTAAGATCTAAAGTGACGATGTAGGCTGCACTTCCGATACTTGCAGCAATTACTAATAGATAGTCCATGTATGAAACAAATACAGAGATAACACTTTCTAAGTTGTCTGAAATAAGCGTGTAAAGTCTGTCTTTCTTGATATTTTCTTTAAATGCATGGTCTGTCATGGATGAATATACATTAAATCTTAGTTTTGTAACTAGATTTTTATTATATAGCTTTACTGAGTATATTAAAATCTGTCTTATGGCCGTCAAGACAAGCATTAATAAGACAAGCAAGATAAATTCTTTTTTGATCCCTTTTTCAAAAATTAATTTTACATGCTTATCAACTGTGTATTCAATTGTGTTATTTATGGTCCATACATAAAATATTTCATAGAAAAATACAAGTAGAAATACTGCTATGGCTTTGATGCTTTTGCTAAGCTTATATATCATCTTCATTTTGACTCTCCTTAACGCTTGCATCTTTCACAATATAAAACTTATCTGCATATTCATCTAGGTAATTGTCATGATAAGCAAGGACATATGTTCTTTTCTTCGAATCTTTTTTGATAAATTCAAATAATTTTTCTTTGTTTTTCGCATCAAGCGATGCACCTGGCTCGTCAAGAAAAACTAGTAGTGGATCACTCGCTAAGGCTCTTATTATTAGCAGTAAATCCCTTTCGCCGCCTGATAGGCTCTTAAAATCTTCTCTATCATAAATCTTTTCTAGCTCTGGCATAGCCATGGAGCTAAGTATAGCTCTTAATTTCTCTTTATCACGAGTATTTAAAACTTCTTCTATAGAATTTCCTAGGAAAACTCCATCTTTTAGTGAAATCGCTGCAATTTTTGTGAAGTCATCTGTTTTTGATATATGAGTATTAATTTGTGAAGACCACTCGCCCATATCGTAGGCGTTGTATAAAACGTTCAAAATTGTTGACTTACCACTGCCAGAACTGCCTTTAAAAATATATAGACCATTCTTATTGAATTTCATGTCTGGAAAACTTATAGTCGTTCCATCAATATATGAAAAAACTCCTTCGCCTACAGCATATAATAAATCTTCATCACTATCTATAAATTTATATCTCTTTTTCTTCTTTACAAGGTCTGTTACAGCCCTTATCTCATTCATCTTGCTAGCATTCTCACTTTTGCTTTTAATCATTTCTAAGATTGATAAACAAGCTGGCAACAAAAATCTACTGTAAATATTTGTTGAGATTAAAAAACCGCCAGGACTAATATCACCCTGTAAAAGCAAATAACCTGAGTATAGAGGCACGAGTAGAACTATGATTATATTAAGCGTTTCTCTAAGAAGAGTAAGAACCGCTTCAAAAAATAAAACTTTCTTCTCTTTCTTAAGAATAGTATTCAAATTCTTTGAATAAACATTTTTGCTTACGCTCTCTAAGCCGTTGTAATAAATCCAGTCAATATTATTTATGCTGTTAAGGAAGATGCTGTCCTTTTGCCCACTCAAGCTTGATATTTCGTCGTTTAAAGCATCTGTTCTTTTACTTATAAAGTAAGTTATTAGTGCAAATGGCATTAGAATAAGTATTACTAATAAAATTTTATATGTAACAGCTATGTATAGGTAAACCGAAAACAAAATAATTTCTAGGCCATAGTACACAATTGTGTATAGATTATCAGCATCTAAAGAAACCATATCTATAAGGTTTCTGTCAAGGTTTGTCCTGCCACCAAGTGAATACATTAAAATTCTGTTTCTGAACTTCAAAGGGGAATTAAATAAAAGCCTCTTTCTATGTATAGATGATAACTCTAACTTTTCTCTAGAAATAATATACTCTTCCAAAAATTGGTCGCAAAAAAATATTGCTAGTGACATAAAGACAATGTTTAATACAAGGGCACATAGGCTCTTAGAGCCAAGCATAATATAGTCAACGCTCATTTGCAAAACATAGTTCATATATATGGAAAGAGCCGATGAAACTATTGATATGATGATTATCTTTAATATTGAACTTTTTCTTGCTTTTAATAAAGTAAACATAAGTAACTCCTTATTGCATTTACATTTATTATTAAGTGCTTTATTAAAATTAAATGTATATACAGATAAACTCGCAAAATGTTTTTCTCACTGCTTGTAATTAGTATTTTATCACATTTTACTAATTTGTTCAAACAAAATCTATCTATCTTAAGTGATACAGGCAAATTAAAAGATCCCGAAAATAATCGAGATCCTATATAGATATATTAAATTAACTTAGATTGAGCAAGGACTATAACCACAGTCTTGGCACTCTCTGCAGCCGCCTGAGTGATTCATCTTGCCGCCACACATTGGGCAAACGTCAGGATTTTCTGCAAGTGCGTTCTTTGCAAGTGCATCGATTTCGCCTTGTAGCTCGTCTATCTTTTCTTTAGTAGTTTTTTTATTGTTCGAGATCAATATGCCGGCTCTTTGGCAGCCATCTCTATAGATAGTTACTCCCTTAAGGCCCTTTTCCCACGCGAACATATATAGCTCTTCGACTTGCTCTACTGTAAACTCGTTTGGAACGTTACATGTTGATGATATTGACGCGTCGATAAACTCTTGCCAAGCTGCTTGAACAAGTATTCTGTCTTTGTAATCAAGGTCTTTACTTGTTACGATAAAGTCTGGAAGGTCCTCTTCGTCTCTGATGCCGTGTGCGTCCATGTACTCGCGAACGATCTCTGTATAAACTTTGTAGTAAGTGTCTTCGTTGTTTAAGCTTTCTGTCTTTCTTGTGTATGAAATTTGGAATATCGGCTCAACACCATTGGAGCAGCCAAGTAATGTTGATATTGATCCTGTTGGCGCCATTGTTAATAGCTGTGAGTTTCTTACACCATGTTCCTTAATTAAGTCGATTACGTCTGGATTGGCGTTCTTTTGAAGGAATTTTGATGCTAAGAATTCTTTTTCTCTATACATTGGGAATGGTCCTTCTTTTTTCGCAAGCATAGCTGACTCTCTAAGTGCTTCATTTATCATGACTTTACCTATCTTTTTGATTAGGTCAATGGATTCGTCTGAGCCGTATCTGATGCCCATCTTGATAAACATGTCGGCGACACCCATAAGTCCCAAACCGATTTGTCTAAGATTTTTAGCTACTTCTCTTTGCTCTTTAAGTGGATGAAGCTCTGCGTTTTCGTCTAGAACGCCATTAAGATATCTAACGCCATGTTTAACGGCTACTTTAAAATCTTCAAAATCAAAGTAAGCGTCTTCTTTGAATGGATACTTAACGAAGTTTGAGATATTTATTGAAGATAGATTACAGCTACCAAAGGCTGGTAGTGGCTCTTCTGCGCATGGATTTACGCCTGCAAACTCGAAATCGTCGAACTCGCTCATTAGGTGCCACGAATCTATTCTATCTTTGAATAAAATGCCTGGTTCAGCGTCGTTCCAGTTATTGTAGGCTAGTTTTTCAAATAAATCTTTCGCTCTAACTTTTTTGTGTATCTCTTGACCATTGGCTTCAACAGTGAAGTGTAGGTCATATTCTGTATCGTTTTTAACTGCTTTCATAAACTCGTCATCAACATTAACAGAGATGTTTGCGTAAGTCACCTTGTCAAGGTCATTCTTCACGTTGATGAACTCTTCTATATCAGGGTGAGATGAGTCCATGTTTAGCATAAGTGCGCCACGTCTGCCGCGCATGCCTATAAGTCCAGTAACTAAGCTGAATAGGTCCATAAATGAAACTGATCCAGTCGTAGTAAGCGCTGCGTTATTGACTCTCGCTCCCTTTGGACGAAGTTTGGAGATGTTTACGCCGCAGCCACCGCCATAACTATAAGTTCTAGCAAGGTACTTTGCTGTGTCAAAGATAGATTCGATGCTGTCTTCGACCTTCGGCATTACGTAGCAGTTCGATAGAGTGATCTTTCTGCCAAGCTTGTCAAGGCCGCGTCCTGCAAGTATCCTGCCCGCTGGCATAAACTTTTTGTCCTTGATCGCCTTTTTGATGTACTCGCTGCCGCCACTAACTCTAGTAAGGAAATCGTTGAAAGTCTCGCTGTCGTAGCGATATTTCTTCTCGTAGATGTCCCTTTGAAGAGCACTCATGTCCCAGCCCTTTTCTCTAAGCTTAGTTCTTTCTTGTCTGTAAAGAATGTATTTCTTCGCAACCTCAGGTCTATACTTCATTAGAGCAAGTTCAACCAAGTCTTGAATGTCCTCTATGTTGACAAGGTCCTTGTCCTTAACCTCTTCAAATACTTCACTCGCGATCTTTGATGAAACCTCTTCATCGACCCCTTTTTCAGTTTCTTTCATCGCCTTTTCGATGGCAATTTTGATCTTGTCTTGCTCAAAATCGACCACATTGCCATTACGCTTTTCTACCTTTAGCATAAGTCCTCCTATCTATATATTGTTTAAAAATTATAACTACATACTAATTATAGTATAAGCGGCATGATTTTTCAAGATAATAATTATGAAATTATCTTCATAAATTTATAGATACATCAGCTTTATGCTAATGGCCTTGCTCGTAGAAATTGGAGTAAAATAAAAATAATACTAAAGAATGATTTTTTGATTTTTTACGAAAATGGATTTTCTACTTCCCAAAGTCAAATATTTTTAGAGTTTGGGAAATAGAAATGCTCAAAGCATTATAATCACTTGATTGTAAGAAATAAAAAAATTAGCTTCCAATTTGGAAGCCAATTTATATAATTAATTATTAATTAATATCGGTAACACTATCGACAAAACCATCACAACACAAAGTATCATTGCGAATGTTCTTGCGAGTGACTTACTCTTTCTCCATTTGCGTTTCAATTTACTCATACTCTCCTCTTCCTCTGTTTATTCTAGTCTTTCTTTTATCACAGAAAATATTATACTATGTTTATAAAATTTGTCAAGGCTTTTTACAAAATATTTTCGCAAAGCTAATAATTTTTACAAATAAACAAGTTTTATTAATTTCATGTAATTATAGTCGACGATGACGTTGTAGTAGCCAGCTAGGTACTCGTTTGTTGCGTCGTCGCCTGTGTCTGCAAGCAAATTGCCGCCGGCGATGTTATTGATCTTCGACTGTGTCGCGATGACTATAATATTCTCCTTGCCAACTTCTCTTATGACTCTCGAGGAAAATTGCTGATTGCCGCGGCCAAAGATGTAGCCTTGTCCGCCAATGATAGTAACGATAATCTTTCTCTTCGGATACTTCATAAGCGCTTCGTAGATGTCTTTTTCGCTCGCATCTTTTTTGATGAGCTCCTTATTATATACAAGGTCGACGCCAAGCAGAGAATTTTCAAGGCCCAATAGGTTCATAACAGGGCGTATACTTGAGCCACTTCCGACTATATATAAGGTGTCGTCCTTCATCTCATCAACGACATATTGAGCGATGGACTCAAGATCTGTGTTCTCTGATGCACTTTGAGGGCTCTTACCCACTTGCATCATTCTTCCCTTGTTAACTACATTTAGCGCGCCATAAAGCTTCACGTTCAAAACTTCGTTTCTGAACGCTTCCTCATCTATATCCATGACTTCTGACTCGATTATCTCGTAGGATTCATCTAGTAAAAATGCCCTGATGACTTCTGAAGCAGACTTTGGTGAAACGCCAAAGACGGAGCTATGCATCTTAGTGCCTGCCGGTATCCCGATCACAGGTTTTCTAAGGCCCACAGCGTCGTATACGTCACGAGCTGTGCCGTCGCCCCCTGCGAATACAATCAGGTCGACGTCCTTCTTAAGTATCTCTTTCAAAGCATTTTTCGTATCTTCCGCCGTAGTACTAGCCTCTGTCTCGTAAACGACCTCGTAGTTCAGTCCAAGCTTTTTCATCTCGTCCTCGCCGAGCCTGTGATTAGCTGTATAAACCTTGAACTCGTCCTTTATATCAATGAGGTGACTGAAAGCCTCTTCGCACCTCAAATGCGCCTTTTCACTCGCGCCACGCTTTATTGCTTCTTCGTATATAGCCTCGCCGTCCGAGCCCTTTAAGGCAACCGAACCGCCGACGCCAGCCTTTGGATTAACAATTAAACCTATTGTCTTCACTGTAAACCACCTTTCCGTCCTTTATTGTGTACTTCACCTTTCCCTTTAACTTTTCACCTATGAATGGCGAATTTTGAGACTTAGATGAAGATTTTTCATATATATACTCTTCCTTAATGTCAAAAATAACTAAATCAGCCATCGAACCGACCTTTATCACGCCCTCTTCAAGCCCATAAAGCCTTGCGGGATTGACAGTTAGCATCTTTATAATTTTTACTAGATCAATGCCATGCTTATGGTGAAGCTCATCTATCGCAAGTGGCAGAGCTGTTTCAAGACCAATGATGCCGCTCGGAGCGCTGAAGAAGTCCTTAGCTTTTTCCTCAGCCGCATGAGGCGCATGATCAGTCGCAATTATGTCAATGGTACCGTCCTTGATAGCGCGGGTAATCGCCTCTCTATCGGCAGCCGTCCTTAGTGGCGGATTCATCTTTGCTAAAGTGCCGTGCTTTTCAACAGCCTCCTCTGTTAATGTAAAGTGATGAGGAGTGACCTCTGCAAATATTTTATCTGTGTATTTTTTATAATTTCTGATAATTTCAAGTGCATCCGCAGATGAAATGTGTTGGAAGTTTAATTTTGAATCCGCTTTTACTGCTAGATACGCATCGCGCGCCACCATAACAGCCTCGGCAATGGCTGGAGCTGTTTCATTTTTGCCCGCCTTTTTTATAAAGAAGGGGTCTTCCTCATGTAAACTGATTGGTGCATCATATTTTTTCGCTTCAATCAGTGCATCGTACAAGAGTTTCGCCTTCATTATAGGCTTGCCATCATCAGTAAAACCGATTGCCCCTGCCTTGTGAAGCGCATCCATATCTACAAGCTCTTCGCCCAGCATGCCCTTAGTCACGGTCGCATTTTGATAAATCTTTACGCCTAAGTCCTTTGATCTAACTAATATATCTTCTAGCGTATCCACATTATCAACTACAGGCTTTGTGTTCGCCATAAGAAGTACTGAGGTGTAGCCGCCTCTCTTAGCTGCGGCTGCTCCCGTAGTCAAATCTTCTTTGTAAGTTTGGCCGGGGTCCCTAAAGTGCACGTGCGTATCTATTAGTCCGTGTGATATATAAAGTCCACTCCCATCGATCACGCAGGGATCATCTTTTTCAATACACTCTTCTATGGCACTCACTATGCCATCTTCAATGAGCATATCGACACGTCTAATGCCATTTGCAATTGTATCAATAAAATTAATATTTTTAATTAACATAAAAAACCTCCATCAGTATTTTAATATTTATACCCAAAAGGGATGAATTTTGTGCGCCTTTATGTTATAATATAGAAAAAGGAGGAATTATAATGGCAGAAAAAATTTCATGGCTAAGCCTTTCAAACGATGTGCTTGAGGACGTTACAAGCTACAACGAAGAGTACAAAGACTTTTTAACAAAAGCAAAAACTGAAAGACTAGCAGTTAAAGAAATCATACGCATAGCTGAAGCTAACGGCTTTAAGGACTTAGAAGAAGCTATCAAAAACGGAACAAAAGTTAAGAAGGGCGACAAGCTTTACCTAAATAACAAGGAAAAATCAGTTTTAATGTTCGTTATGGGCGAAAAGAAACTTGAAGAAGGCCTAAGAATAGTTGGCGCTCACATAGACAGCCCAAGACTTGACCTTAAGCCAAATCCACTATACGAAGCAAGCGAACTTGGCTTTTTAAAGACTCACTACTACGGCGGAGTTAAGAAGTACCAATGGACTACAATCCCGCTAGCTTTACACGGCGTTGTTTATACAAAGGATTTAAAGAGAGTAGATATATCTATAGGTGAAGACGATGACGACCCAGTATTTACAATCACAGACCTACTAATCCACCTATCACGTGAACAAATGCAAAAGAAACTTGCTGAAGGTATACTTGGCGAACAATTAAACGTGCTTATGGGCTCAATACCATTGGCAGATGACGATGATGATGAAAAAGCAGATAAGTCTAATCGCGTTAAAGCCAATGTTATGAGAATAATCAGCGAAAAATATGGCATAGAAGAAGACGATTTCAAAGTTGCCGAAATCGAAGTAGTTCCAGCAGGCAAGGCTCGTGACCTTGGTATAGACAGATCCATGATCTTCAGCTATGGCCAAGACGATAGAGTTTGCGCATTCGCAGGACTTAAGGCTATACTTGACATGAAGCAAGGCGAGCACACAGCTCTAGCTATGTTTATGGATAAGGAAGAAGTTGGCTCACAAGGCAACACTGGTATGGCAAGCTACGTTCTTGAAAACGCTCTACATGAGTTAGCAGCACTAGAAGGCGAGTACTCAGCTCTTACAGTTAGAAGATGCCTAAAGAACTCTTGGGTACTTTCAGCAGACGTAACAGCAGCTTATGACCCTAACTTCGACTCAGTTTATGAAAAGAACAACACAGCTGTATTAGGCGGCGGAATCGCAGTAGCTAAGTACACTGGATCAGGCGGAAAAGGTGGCTGCAACGATGCAAACGCAGAATTCTTAAGAGATGTAAGAGATATTTTCGACAAAGCAGGCGTTGCTTGGCAAACAGGCGAACTTGGTAGAGTTGACGCAGGTGGCGGCGGAACTATCGCATACCTTTTAAGCAAGTACGGCGCAGAAGTAGTTGACTGCGGTACAGCAGTTTTAAATATGCACGCACCAAACGAAGTTACTTCAAAGTTCGACACATACATGTCATACAAAGCTTACAAAGCATTCTTTGAATAAAATACATGAGGCACCTTAATTGGTGCTTCTTTTACATATGAGGGATAATTATGAAAGATTATAAGATTATAGATGAAAAATATTTAATAAGCACTCACCTAAATGACATAGGCGTCACAAACATCATGAGCCTTAAGCCCATAGATATAAAAGGCGACGAAGATTATTTTATTAATGAGCTTCCAAAAGTACTTGAGCATATAGGACTTGATTATAGCAGCGTCAACGTGACACGCCAAGTGCACTCGAATAGCATTGCCCACGTTAATGGCAATGGCGATGTAAATTTCTACGACGAGACAGATGGACTTATAGGCGACCATGGCGATGTACTCGTGATTAAGAGCGCAGACTGCCTACCCGTAATAGTCTACGATAGCGTCAATGCGCTGATCGCAGCCGTTCACTCAGGCTGGAAAGGCACAGCAAACTCCATAGTTAAAGAAGCAATCTCGAAGATGCTCTCTTTAGGATCAAGTGCATCAGAGCTAAAAATTTACGTCGGACCACATATACAAAAAACATCCTTCGAAGTGATGGACGACGTAAAAAATGTATTTGAGAAGAATTTTTCTTATGAAGACATTATTTTTAAAAAAGATGAAAAGCATTACCTTATAGATTTAGGAAAAGTAGTTAAGCTCGATGCAATAAGTATGGGAGCTAAAAAAGAAAATATATATTTATCAAAGGTAGATACAGTCACAGACGAGCGCTTCCACTCGTATAGACGCGACAAAAAAGATTATGGGCTTATGTATACATTGGTTTGTATATAAAAAATGAAAAAATTTGCTATAATGCCTGCGAATATGATACAATATCCGGGACAAATGAGAAATAAAAACAGTGCTAGCTAAATTAACTTAGCTAGCATTTTTATTTCATCTACTATATTGTAAACATCTATATCAAGCCATTTTATAAAGCAATTCATGTAAATGGCGTCATTTCATTCATGTATTTGGCGCGTTTTCATTCATGTATTTGGCAAATAGTCTATGGCCTTAAAGATGTTATAGGCACCACATATACACCATCTTTTCTTCTATACGCAAAAGGTGCTTGTGCGCACAAAACCATCATAAAAGATGCCTCTCTCATACTATTAGTATCAATAAGCTCAGACAAAGCCTTAAGTGTCTCAGCTCCCTCTTCAATAAGTTTGTCGCCGCCCAATTTTATCTCCACAAGACCATAAGCACCATTCCTTAAGTGAATGACAGCATCACACTCAAGTCCGCTCTTGTCCCTATAGTGATAAACATTGCCATCTAAAAGCTCTGAATATACCCTTAAATCGCGAACAGCTAGGTTCTCAAACAAAAATCCCATAGTATTTAAATCGTGAGTCAAGTCCTTCGGTCCAATACCCAAAGCAGCCGCAGCGATGGATGGATCTATAAAATATCTTGTATCAGTCGAACGAATAGCCGTTTTTGAACGAATATTCGGGTTCCACGCAGGAGCATCCTCGATCACAAATATCTTCTTTAGTGCATCGATGTACGAATAAAGCGTCGTTTGATCAAAAGTGTCAGCCTGATTAGCTAGCATATCTGCCCTTATAGTTTCAAGCGGCGCCTGTGAGCCAACGTGTCTTGCATAAGACTTAAGCAGCCTCTTTGCCTTCTCTGCGTCTCTCTTTACAGAATCAACCCTGCTTATATCATTTTGAACAACTGCTTCGTAGTAGTCAATCGCTTGAAATAAAGCAGCCTTCTCACCTAGACCTATAGCCCTCGGCCAACCGCCCCTACATATTAAAAATGCAATTTCATCTAAAGTTTTACTATTCACAGAAGAAATATCTTCCCCTTTAAAAAGATCACTCAAAGAAACAGATCCATCTGAGTCCTTCGACTCATATAAGCTCATGGTTCTCATGTAAAGCCTCGATATCCTACCAGTTCCAGTATGCATAGACGCATCAAACTCAGCTGGTACAGCAGAACCAGTCAATATAAATTGACCGAAGTCATCCCTTTGATCAACCTCATAACGAACAGCGTTCCACAAGTTTGGTGCAAGCTGCCACTCGTCAATTAGCCTTGGCACCTCTCCTTCGAGTAAAGCACTCGGGTTAAGCTCAGCCATCTGTTGATATTGCTTAGTCATATCTGGTTTATCTATAGCAATAAAGCTCTTGGCAATTTGCTTGGCAGTCGTAGTTTTACCACACCATTTTGGTCCTTCCAATAGTATAGCTCCCTTTGCTTTAAGTCTTTCATCAAGTAATTTATCAGTAATTCTAGCAAAATAATTCTTCATGAGCGTCTCACCTCTTACGCTTATAATAGCACATATATACACATTTGTCAATATTAATCCGTGTAAATGGCGCGTTTTTATTCATGTGTTTGGCATGTTTTCATCCATGTATTTGGCACGTTTTCATCCATGTATTTGGCATTAAAAAAGAGCAGCTCACACTGCTCTTACACATCTCATCTATTCATTTGTTATGTTCTTAATCCACTTCTTCGAAATTACTCTAGGTAGTCCTATGGCTGCCTTGGCAAATTCTTCGCCGCACGCCATCAAGTACACGTAGTGAAGCGGTAATTTTAATACTACTGCGCCAAGGAAGGCTAGTGGCACTCCTATGAGCCAAACGCAGCTCATCTCAAGAGCCATGGAGTATCTTGTGTCTCCACCGCCTCTAAATATGCCGACTATAAGGGTCGAGTTATGTGTCTTAACGAAGAGCGCAATACCCATGGTGATGAATAAATCTGCAGCTATGGCTTTTGATTCTGGCGTTATGTTCGGGAAGATGACGAAGAAAGACTCTCTAAATATGATCATCAAAGCACCGAGTACAAGTCCTGTCAAGGCTGAGAGCTCTAGTAGCCACGTTCCGTATCTATACGCCTGCTCCTCGTCGCCCGCGCCGATGGAGTTACCGACTATAACTGTACAAGCGCCGGCTAAGCCTCTAGCTAGAACGAAGAAGATGTTTTGCACTGTCATACCTATCTGCAAGGCTGTAACGCTCCTTGTTCCTAGCTTTGCGTAAGCTATTTGGTAAACTATTTGTCCTAAGGACCAGAATGTTTCGTTCAAAATCACTGGGCCCGCTGTCTTTAGATAAAGTTTTTTGAAATGGCTGTCAAATGTAATGAAATCCTTAATCTTGCCTTTTAGTGGACTTCTGTGCTTTTTAAGTGTTATATATAAAACGATAAATTCAAGTATACGAGCTAAAATAGTACCTAGAGCGCCACCCGCTACGCCCATAGCAGGAAAGCCAAGTTTACCAAAGATGAATACGTAGTTAAAGAAGGCGTTTCCGAAGAAGGCAAATGTCGATGCAACTAGAGGCGTCTTTGCATTACCTATGCTTCTCATCGATACTGAATAAATGAAGTTCACTGCTGTAAGTATATATGAGAAGGAAACTACTCTAAGGTATGTAACGCCGTAAGGTATTACGTTTGCGTCATCTGTAAAGATTCTCATCAGCTGTTCTGGTATAGCTAGCGCCAGTATTGTGAATATACTTGCCACGATCAAGGATAGCATCAAAGCCATACCATGTGATTTTCTCACGCCTTCGTAGTCTTCCTTGCCATTGTATTGAGCAATCATAACTGAAGTACCTGTCGCTATACCGAAGCAGATAATTGTCATAAAGAAGAAGATTTGGTTTGCAAGACCAACTGCCGATATCGCATAGTCCCCTAGTGACGATATCATAGTCGTATCCAGTGTATTAAGTACACTTGCGAGTAGATTTTGAAGTGCGACTGGCACTGCAAGGCTATATACTAATTTTAAAAACTTTTTATCCTGAAACATTTCACGTAAATTTTTCATATAACTCATCCTTTCAATTCAATAATTTTATCATTTACGAGATGACTTGTCAAGACATTTCGCCTTACGAATTGAAAAGATATTCTATTATATATATATTTATATATATATTTTTTTGCAAAGAAAAAAGAGCCTGGCTAGAGGCTCATATTTCTAATAACTAATTAAAAATTACTACTTTTCTTCCATTACTAGTATTTCTTCATCAGCTTCGTTTTTTGCGTCTTCAACAGCTGCTTCGTAAGCTTTGTAAACTTTTTCTTCGATGTCAGCTCTTGCTTCTGTGTTGATTGGGTGGGCTACGTCTCTGTAAGTACCATTAGGTACCTTTCTTGAAGGCATTGCAATGAATAAACCTTCTCTTCCTTCGATAACCTTGATGTCGTGAACAACAAAAGCGTTATCAAAAGTAACTGAAGCTGTTGCCTTTAAGTTTAAACCTTCCTTGTCAACTAGTCTTACTCTTACGTCTGTGATTGTCATTTTCTCCATCCTCCTAATTCAGCTAAAATTTGCTTGATTTTTATCATAATATATATTATGATAGTTATATAAGCGAAATTATAAAATAGCTTATATATATATTATACTAAAGAGTTGAATTATTTTCAAGTACTTTTTATATATTTAGGAGGAAAAATGGGATTTTTTTTGAAAAAACACAATATTGATAATATATTTTTCATAGGCATAGGCGGAATAGGCATGAGTGGACTTGCCGAGCTGCTTATCTCGGAGGGCTGCAAAGTTAAAGGAACTGACACAGGTGAATCACAAATCATAGAAAGACTTAAGAAGATGGGTGCCGTTGTATACAACAAGCACGAAGCAAAAAACGTAGAGTCATCAAAGGTAGTTGTTTACACTGACGCGATACGCCCAGACAATCCAGAGCTTTTAAGAGCAAAAGAGCTTGGCCTTGAGATCTATGACAGAGCAAGCTTCTTAGGCGAAGTGATGAAGCTCTTCCCTAACTCAGTTTGCGTTTCAGGCACACACGGCAAAACTACTACAACATCGATGATTGCTTCAATCACAACACATACGCAAATGGATCCAACCATACTTTTAGGTGGCGAACTTGATGAAATTGGCGGCAATATCAGGATAGGTAAAGGAAACATCATTGTCAGCGAAGCCTGCGAGTACAAGGCAAACATCTTAAAATACAATCCTACCATGGCCATGATACTAAACATCGACGAAGACCACTTAGACTTTTATAAAAACATCGAAGACATCATCGCCACATTCAAAAAGTACGCTGACGACGTGCCATCAACTGGCTACGTTCTATACAATAAAGACGACGAGCACGTCATTGAGGCCATCAAAGACGTTAAAGCCAAAACCATCAGCTTCGGCATCGACTCAGACGCTGACTATAAAGCTGAGAACATCACTTATGATGACAATGGCTGCGCGAACTTCGATTTAATTCACAACAATGAAAAAACTGAGATCAAGCTAAGCGTTTTAGGTAAGCACAACGTTTATAATGCGCTTGCTGCCATCGCCATGGCGAATACTTATGGCGCTTCACTGCAAGATATTAAGAAGTACATCCTTCTATACGCTGGCGTTCACAGAAGGATCGAGACAAAGGGCTACATCGGAAGCGTGCGCATCATAGATGACTACGCACATCACCCAACAGAGATCATGGCGACACTTGAAGCCGTGAAGAAGATGGCTAAAGGCAGGATCATAACCATCTTCCAGCCACATACCTTCACTAGAACGCAAAAACTTCTAGAAGGCTTTGCCGAAGCGTTTAAGAGAAGCGATGTAACCATCATCACAGACATTTACGCTGCGAGAGAAAAGGATACGAAAGTCGTTCACTCCAAGGACCTGATCAAGTCGATGAAGGAGCATGGCTACGATGCGATGTATATCTCGAAATTCGAGGACATCGAAAATTATCTTCTTGACAATCTAAGGGAAAACGACATCATCTTAACTGTCGGTGCTGGCAATATCTACAAGCTTGGCGAAGAACTTTTAGAGATTAAGGATAAGTAATATACAGTAGAATAGTTTTATAAGGCACAGCTAAGCACTGTGTCTTTTTTTGCTTATGGCCTTTCTGCGACAATTGTTTTGCCACGATTATGGTCTTGCTCCTCTGCTTATTTTTTTACTTTGCTAATGGTTTTGCTACGATTAGCAATTTTGCTATCTTTAGTAATTTTGCTTTTGAAAGTGATTTTGCTATGCTTAGCAATTTCGCCATATCAAACGCCCGTCATATGCCATTTGCCCGTCATATGCCATCTGCGCGGCGGACTACAAGTGCTCGTCATATGCCATTTCACGTCATATGTCATTTGCTCGTCTTACTATTAATAAAAAACGATTTACGTGCAAAACGATATAAGTGAATTATAATTTGCAGAGAAATCAAGATGATTTTGCGTTGTACAGAATTTTTTGGAGTGAGGTGTGCTAAACGCACTCCGCAGCGACAAAATAATTCGAAACTAGCAAAAGGGCTTGATTTAATGCAAATTAAGTAAAGGCGCCCCACTATTATCATGGCTACGCCATTCGTAAAATTAATACGTAAGGCGTTAAGTATAATAATTTCTTATGCTATTAATAAAAATTTATCATCTCTTAAGCTATTTACACTATAATTACTTCTATGTTATAATAAAGAAAAGGGGGAATTAATATGATTAATACATATTTAGCATTTAAGCTAGAGCCCATCGTCAAGGCGATTAACAGCGTTTTATGGACAAAGTTTTTGATGTATGCGCTTTTAGCTTTAGGTATATTCTACACTATATATCTAGGTTTTCCGCAGATCACTAAGCTTGGTCTTATGTTTAAATACGCTTTCGGAGGACTATTTAAAAAGAAAGACAAAAAAGAGAAAAAAGATGATGGCGAGGTCGAAGTAAACTCGTTCCAAGCGCTTGCTACGGCGATTGCCGCTCAAGTTGGTACTGGTAACATCGGCGGTGTTGCTACTGCTGTTGCATCTGGTGGACCGGGTGCGATTTTCTGGATGTGGGTTTCTGGTATACTTGGCATGTCAACTATATTTGCTGAGGCGGTTCTTGCTCAACTATATAAGGAAGAAAGAGACGGCGAGCCTGTCGGCGGACCATCTTACTACATTTCTAAGGGACTTAAGTCAAAGCCACTTGCAATAATATTCTCAATAACAATTATCCTTGCTCTTGGCTTTGTCGGCAACATGGTTCAATCGAACTCCATAGCCCTAGCAATGTCGAACGCTCTAAATGTTAATGCGCTTTATATCGGTATCGGACTTGCGGTTCTTGTTGGCTTTGTCATCATGGGCGGCCTTAAGAGAATTACGACTATGGCTGAGCTTGTAGTGCCTTTCATGGCGCTTATCTACATCATCGGTTCAGGCGCTATCCTTTATATATACAGAAATCATTTGGGACTAGTTTTCTCTGGCATATTTAGAGAAGCCTTCTCAACTCAAGCTGTTATCGGCGGTATGGCTGGTACTGTTATGAAAGAAGCGATTAAGAATGGTGTTGCGAGAGGACTTTTCTCGAACGAAGCTGGTATGGGCTCAACACCTCATGCTCACGCGACTGCAAAGGTTAAGGACCCTTGTATACAAGGTTTTGTAGCGATGGCTGGCGTTATTGTTGACACTATCGTTATCTGCTCAATCACTGCGCTTATAGTTCTAGCAACTGACGCTCACATGTCGGGTGCAAAGGCTGTTGCCATCACTCAATATGCGTTTACATCGGCTTTTGGTAAGGCTGGAACCATATTCCTAGCAGTGTCACTAATGTTCTTCGCCTTCACAACCATAGTTGGTTGGTACATGTTTGGCGAGATGAACATCCGCTACCTATTCAAAGGAAAAAAAGCCATCAACGTATATAGGGTGCTAGTAATTATATGTATCGTTGTTGGATCAAAATTTGGTAACGACATCATTTGGGATTTAGCCGACACATTCAACGGCTTCATGGTCATCCCGAACCTTATCGCTCTGTTCTTACTTGCGCCTCAAGTAAAAAAGGCGTACAAAAACTATTTGCGTAGAAAAGACATGGGCGAATTGGATTAATTTTGTATATTGAAAGGCTCTCAACATATGCTGAGAGCCTTTTTAAGTGTATAGAGCTATAATATTATTATAAAACTATTTGTCAAAATTTGCTTTTAGTAGAGCTTCGATGCTATCGTAGCTGGATGGGTCAAGCTCAGTCATCTTAGCAGTGTAGTCGCCTTGTGAGTCGATGACAAGGACTTTATTTTCCTTATCAAGCTTGTATTTAAAAGCAAAGATGCTGCTTAAGTAGTCTATGTCAAAGTAAAGAGTCTCGCCCATGACCTTTGCTTCTTCAGGCTCGTGCTCTTTGTAAGAAAAACTATCAATGCCGTCGATGTCACCTACAAATTTGTAGCTGATATTGTAGCTTTCGTTGTAAGTAAAGGAAAACTCCATACTTCCAGGGTAAACACCGTAGATGATTTCGTTGTCGTTAACGAGTTTTGAGTAGTCAGTCACTTGATCTAAAGCCTTGTCGTCAGCATATTCGCCACTCTTCCAAGCGCGAACCATGATCTTGTTAATGCCGGATACGTTAAATAGCCTTCCGTTAATATTCTCAACGTAGCCGTAGTCTTCGCCGTCAACACTTACAGCGTAGTCTATTTCTGCATCTTCATCTATTTTTTCTTCTTCATTATTTTCTTTATCTTCTTTTTCCTCGTCAATAGGCTCCTCATCGTCTTCAGCTTCTTTAACAGCCTCTTGATTTGCGTCCGCCTCATTGATGCCCTTATCTATGGCCTCATTTTTGCTATTTCCTCCGCACGAGACCATAAACATGGATAGAGCGAGTAAAATTAATAATATTTTTTTCATATAATCACCCCTTATTTTTCTTAATTAAATAATACCACGAAATGCACTTAAAGTAAAGAAAAAGTGACCTAGAACTAACTAAGTCACCTATGATTATTGTTTTGAGTTATCCTAAAATTTCGGATAACTCATTTCCTATTTCAGAAAAATGCCATTATGGCAATAATTCTCAATAGGATTTATTTAAAGCTAATTAATTCTTCTTCTTTTAATTCGTAGTAAACAATAGATTGCTTCTCTCCAAGTTGATTCGTCCACGAATCATAATCTACACGAATTTTCTTAAAGCCAAGCTTTTCGTAAACGTGCTGAGCTCTTTTATTATTTAGATTTGTCGTTAGGAATATGGTCTTCGCACCCATTTTGAAGAGCTCTTCTATAAACAAAGTAAGTATTACTCGTCCAAGCCCCTTCTCTTGATAAGTGCTATCGCATATCTTTATACCTATCTCGCATCTATCATCATCAGAAAACTCATAGTTCATCTCGCCGATGGCCTTGCCTTTGTACTCAATCATCAAAACTCTGTGAGCATCAGTGTAATTTTTGATCTGCTCCTTGATTTTCTCTTCATTAGTGTTCACGCCATTCGGGAAGCCTGCATGAGCCATGACAGAGCCGTCATTCCACCAAGATGCGAGCTGAGCCGCATCAGTCTCACCTGCATTTCTAATTAAAATGTCTTTGTAAATTATCTTCATAAGTCCTCCTAAATCTCTATATTTAGTATTTTGCATATGTTTTTATATGCAATCTTCTCCATATCTTCATCTGAAAAATTCATTTCGTCTAGAATACTACAGTATCTTTCATAGACATCCTCTGCCTTTGTCTTATAAACTTGCGGAAAATCAGTTCCAAAGATAAGCCTATCGGCACCGAATGCTTTTAATATACGTTCTGTCATATCTCTACCATATATTTCATATAGCTTTGGCAATATATATGAAATATCCACGTAAGTAAGTGCGCTTAAGGCATCTTGCCACTTCATTCCGCCAAGATGTGAGGCTATAAAAGTTATGTCAGGAAAGACTTGTATCATCTTGTTAATTCTATCTGGAGCGCAGTCGTCGTGAAAGCCGACCATGGTCGGATTTGAGTGCACCATAACTGGAATTTTGAGTTCAGCTGCTTTACGAAGTACGGGTACCATCCTTAAATCGTCGAATGGAATGTTTAAATTGTTCGGATGAATTTTGAGACCTGAAAGGCCATTGTCTTTAATCGCAATTTCTAAATGATTTGGAGCGACGTCTAAGATATATGCACCGTTATTTTGAATGTCAGCAAAGGCTAAGAACAAACCATTAGACTGCTTTACTTGTGATGCAAGCCAATTGTTATTCGTAACAGTTTCTTGATACATGTATGTATCGTTTGTCGGCTGCAAGATAAATTTCTTGACGTTGTATTCTTTAGCAATTTGCTTAAAATAACTCTTATTTGAATATGTCCAGCAGCTCTCCTTGTCATCTTTAAAAAATTCTCTAAAATCTTTTGTAACAAGATGAGCATGTGCATCAATTTTCGGAATCTCTTTCCACTTCATATAATCACCTCTGTATAATTCAATAATACCACGAAAGCCCTCAAATGTAAAGAAAAAGTGACCTAGATAAACTAAGTCATCTGCGATTATAGTATTGACTTATTCGAAATTTTCGAATAACTCATCCCTATTTCAGAAAAGTGCCATTATGGCAATAATTCTAAATAGGATTTATTTATCTTCATTTATATCCTTTCTCTATACTCCTTCAAATTATTCTTCATAAGTCTCTCCCATTCATTAAGAACATCTACCAAGCTATCCACATCCATCTCTTCTTCAAGCACAAGGCTATCTTTGCCCTTCTTAATAAGATTTATGAATTGTCTTTGAAGTCTTATTGTTCTCTTCATAAGTTTATCCTCTTCAATAAGTATAAACATAGTCACTAAATCAAGTAGAGCCGCTCTAAACAGCGTATTCATTGACTCTCTTAGTTCCTGCTTAGTAATCACGTGCTTTGAAAAATTGATTATATCCTTTTTAAGCGCGCCAAGATTTTCTATAGACTTCAATAGCGGCTCTTCCATATCAACGTCCTTAGCATCGCATTTTTCAAGATGTGCAATCTGCGTCACTTCATCAAGCCTTTCCTTAAGTTCCCCTGCAGTCCAAACGAATTCGTCAGGCTCGTCACTATCATCATATTTATTATTTATAAATCTAAATCTATTGTCCTTGTACTCATGAAAAATTATCGCATGCTTATTGCCTGGGGCAATATTAACGCCGAGCATATAGTTTTTATCTGCTGCCTCTAATATTTTCAAAACATCTTCTTTATCATAGTTCTCTTCAATAAATTCATATCCAAGAGCATTTAGATAAATATCAAAGATCTCCTTAGACTGCAGCATAGGTCCTGCTAAGTAAAATGTGCCATCTTTTACCAAGAGGTATGGCAAATAAATCGCATTCGCAATTACGAAATCTTCTGTGTCAATTCCTTCTGAATACAAAAGATTTGCTAATCCCGCATAAGAGCACGACGAATTAAAATACATATATTTCATATACTATCTCCTTTCACTCCAATATCTTCTGTCTACATTAAATAATACCACGAAGGCGGCTAAAAGTAAAGAAAAAGTGACCTAGATAAACTAAGTCACCATGATTATAGTTTTCAATATCCAATTTTTATTCAATGTCCGATTTTCTATTTCAGAAAAGTGCCATCATGTAAGTATTTCTTAATAGCTTTTTTTAAATTAATTCAAATACTTAAGAATTGCTCTCCACTCGCTTACTAAATCATCCAGCCTATACCTCGCATTTGCTGGACTTGTCGATGGCAGCTTCACTCCCTCGAGTCCCAAGTCCTTCTCGTGATACTTTTTATAATATTTATACGAAGTTGCTCCATTTAGAAAAACTTCCTTAATGTCCGCGCCTTTAATAATGCGGCTTAAGTCAGATGGCTGGACATTTTTAATGCTCGCATCACTTGATCCAACTATGTCGCACTGGTAGATGGAGTCGTAGAGAGCAATTTTCTTTCTCGATAAAAAGTCTTTGCGCGTGGCAATGCCATTATCAAGGTATTCTTTAAACAAAATCTCCATAACACGCCAAAACCTATTTTGCGGATGGCCATAAAAGAAGCCATATTCACGAGTCTTGACCGATGGAAATGAACCTAGAATCAAAATTTTCGACTCCTTAGTAAAGCATGGCTCAAGCGGATGGACTATAGTCTTGTAATTGTCTTTTGCCATAAATATCACCTCTATATTAAAAGAAGGCAAATATATTTATTTAGCCTTCTCATAATTTATTTTATTCAGCACTTAAGGCTTCAACTGGGTCTTTCTTAGCTGCTATGCTTGACGGTATAAGTCCTGCTATCAAGCTAAGCACAACTGATATTGCAATCAAGATAAGTGCCGCTTCTTTTGGAAGCACTGAGCCAATAGTACTTATGCCCGTTGCCTTAACCATGATCTTTGTTATGAATATATTTAAAAATGAGCTTATGCCAACACCTATGAGCCCTGAGAGCAAGCCTATAATTAAAGTTTCCGACATAAAAACTTTGTAGATATCACCCTTGCTTGCGCCAATCGCCCTTAGTATACCAATCTCTTTTGTTCTTTCGAAGACGGATATATATGTGATGATGCCTATCATTATCGATGAAACGATAAGCGAGACGCCCACAAAGGCTATCAAAACGTATGATATGGCTGCAAGTATGTCTGTGATGGATTTTGAAATGGAGCCGATAAAGTCGTTAAAGTTAAGTTTTTGTGCGCTTTTCTTGCCTTCATTGTACTCGTTAATAAGCTTTTTGACTTTATCTCTATTTTCAAACTCGTCCACATATATCGATATTTTCGATGGATTATTCTCATCGATATAGCCGAGATTTTCAAGGTTTTTCTTGTAAGAATAGTCTTTCAAAAATTCATCATAAACGTCTAAGTAATCTTTGTCTTTGCCTTTATGAAGCATATAGTTTAGCATAGCTCTGTCATTTGACTCTCTTGTCTTAGACGCAGCTGGAGCTTTGGCGCGCATCTGCATATTAAGCGATTGCATCTCTGCTAGCATCTCTTTCTTGTTTTGCAGCATCCACGCGTTAAATCTAGTAAGACTCTCATCTGGTAAATTCCTTAGATAGTCTTTTGCCTGATCTATCTTTTCTTTTTCAGTATCTGCCTTGAACTTAAGTCCATTTAAAACATTTATGTCCTTCTTATCTAATTGCTCCTTAATAATTTCTTGCTCTGAAACATATTTAATCATCGCATCAGTAAATTTACTGCTATAGGCAAGCGGCGTTTGACTTACATTGGAGTCGTTGTCAGCCTTTTTCCTTGCAATACCAGCTATATTCATGCTGATAGCAGAGTCTATAAGCTTTTCTTTCTTCTCTTCATCATCCTTGATGCTAATGTAGCCGGCATCCTTCTTTTCGTAATAGTCCGCTGGAGTGACTACCTTGTACTCATGACCGATGATTTCCTTTGGATCAATCTCAACTTTTTTTATGTCAACCTTTTTATTATCGTCCATATCAGAGAGGATTTTTTTGTATTCTTCCGAGTCTAAAAAGCCTAGCTCGTAAAAATTACTTCTTAAAATTTGATTATTATAATCAGTAAATAATACTAATTCGTCCTCTTTTTCAGGCCACTTGCCCTCGATTAGCTCGTATTCATCTAAAACCATTGGTGAGATATTTCCCTCTTTATCACTAATAATCTGAGAAAAATTGTCATTGTTCTTTGAAGCTGACATGCTGAAAAATTGATTAAAGCCAAAGCCGCTCTTCTTTTCAAAATCAGAGCCATTAGTATTAATCACTTTGCCCTTAGCATCCTTTGTATAAATGTCAAAGCCGCCATCATAGGCGTAAGAAATAAAGTGTTTGCCCACCTTTTCGTCTAGCTCCGCTTCATTCTTCTCTAGGTAGTCTTTGAACGAGGCAAGGTCATTCTCATAGCCGCTGCCTGATATCTTTGACCTATTTGTAAGACCAATGTCATTTGAGCTAAGTTTAGATCTATCCGTAGTCTTTGAAACGTTGTTATCAAGCTTTGTAAGACTAGATAGGTCGATGGATTTGCTCTCAATATCGATTGGGAAAGACTTCAAAGCATTCCTTTGATTGTCAGCAATGTAGTCACTTGCACCATTTGATATAGATATGATGAGGGCAATGCCGATGATGCCGATGGATCCAGCAAAAGCTGTTAGAAGCGTTCTTGCTTTTTTACTCAAAAGATTGTTAAATGATAGTCCTAGAGCCGTTCTTAGCTTAAGAGCTATCTTCGAAATTTTAAAGCTGTCGCCCTTTTCTTCCGCTTCATAAGGATCCGTGTCAGAAATTATCCTGCCGTCCTTTATACCGATTATCCTTGTCGAGTACTCTTCTGCCAATCTTTTGTTGTGCGTAACCATGATGACAAGCTTATCCTTAGCCAGCTCCTTTAGTAAATTCATTATAGAGATAGATGTTTCGCTGTCAAGAGCACCCGTTGGCTCGTCCGCAAGTATGATTTGTGGATCATTAACCAAAGCCCTAGCTATGGCTACCCTTTGCATTTGACCGCCAGATAAGGCACTTGGCCTTTTGTGTATGTGCTCCTTTAGGCCGACCCTTTCAAGAGCTTTGATAGCCCTTTCTTCAGCATCGCCAGTATTTTTATTCGATAAAGTCAAAGACAGCTTTACGTTGTCAAGTATACTTTGATGATTAATTAAGTTATATGATTGAAAGATAAAGCCTATCCTAACGTTTCTATAGTAGTCCCAGTCCTTGTCCGAAAACTGCTTCGTAGATCTGCCATCGATTACAAGGTCACCCTCGTCATAGCGCATAAGACCTCCGACTATATTTAAAAGAGTTGTCTTACCTCCACCCGATTCACCAAGTATAGAAACAAACTCACTCTATCTAAACGAAATCGATACATTGTCCAAAGCCCTTTGCGAAAAGCCTTCAGTGTGATATATTTTTGAAATATTTTTAAGTTCTAACATATTTACTCCTTTCTTATACTTATTACCCAATAGCCACCTTTGACAAATAAATATTTTCATAAGCATAGATAAAAGGCAAACGAGACAAATAAAAAAGAGAGCGTTGCCCTCTTCTTAATGATTTATATTAACTATAACTAACTCCGGCCTATTAAAAATACGTGAGATACGTGTAGACTCTCTTGCCAAGCCCCTACTAACAATCATCTCACTGCCATTGTCAAAGCTATAGATGCCTCCAGCAAACTTCGGTAGCCAGCCCTCGTCAGGCGCGAAAGTACCGTTCAAAACGCCTGGGATGCGCCACTGACCGCCATGCGCATGGCCCGCGAGTACTAAGTCAAAGCCGGCATCCTTATACAAATTCACAAAAGACGGGCGATGAGTTAATAAAATCGTAAAAGCTGTATCGTCCCTTTCGTTTTTAGCGCGTTCAAGCTCAGTCACCATGCCCTCGCCCTCGCCTGTGTAGCGCGCCTCGTCCGGATCGTTAAGGCCCGATAGACTGATCTCATTATCATGAATATTCATGCGAATGGTCTTGCCACCGATGTCCTCAATGCCATTTGCTTCAAGCCACGCTAGCATTTCGCCCACACGGCGGCTCCAGTACTCGTGATTGCCTGTAACGTAGTAGCTTGGGTAGCGCTTCGCGATGGCTGTGAGAAAGGTCTTCGTGTTATCGTCAGGAATAACGTCGTCAAAGATGTCGCCGCCCAAAAGAATCACGTCCGGCTTTTCTTTATCCACCGCATCAATCAGCATTTTTTGACCAGCGCCATATTTGCATGAGTGAAGATCCGTGATTAAGGCTACGCGCATAGGCGTATTGATTTTATTTGAAGTGATAGTGTAGTGAACAGTTTTTAGGCGCACGTCAAAAGCTATTAGTGCGAGAGCTATTAGCATGGTGAAGATGATGTATTTGATGTGTTTTTTCTGTATTTTCATTTATTGCTCCTTTGTCTAGCGTAGAACTAATTGAACTATTGATATTAATTAATAAATTTTTATATATAACATTAAAATAATAGAGATAACATAAAATATTATCTCTATTTCTAAAATTTATTATCTATATATTTGGTAGGCTAAATATCCATTTTAGCCAAGATTCAACCGTGCTTGAACGTCTCTCTATTTGTCCATCACCACAAACATTGTTCTTTTTCATAATCTTAATAATTTCTTTTTTATCTGGCATCTTTCCACCATCATATGTGATAAAAAACAACTTACGAAATATTTTATGTTCTAAAATAAAGGATACAAGCTTTAATTGACGCTCTTTATAATTTAGTTTCATTACTTCTTTGCCAAGACTTGTCAAGCATATTTTTGTAAAATTTCTAATTTTTCCTTCTGCTTCTTCTTTAACCGAAATTTTCTTTAACAATCCTAGATATTTACCCGCATTAAAATAGTAATCAGCTTGCCTCAAATCAAATTGCATGATATTAGAAATTTCATCTTTTGTTTTGCTTTCTTCACATAATATTTCCAATATAGATATAAGCTTTTCAAAAGAGTTAGCTTGTATAAACGGAGTATTTGATTTTTTCATATTATCATCATAATTAACATGTGTATTTTCATATACATTATATAGATCTAACAATGAGATATCTGTATCTTGTAAAGAATAATTTTTTGTTCTAACCAATTCTATTGAAGAATAATTTTTGATATCTGTAAACCTATATTCAAACAATCTGTATATTTGATTAGAATAAATCAAAAATACAAGTCTAATGGGTTTGTTTACTTTGTTTTTCCACAATCTGTAAGGATAATATAGTTGTCTTATGTGAAAATCTGAACGCACTACATTTTTAGCTTCTAATATTACAACTGAATTGCTATTCTCCACCCCGCCATCTATTTCACACTGGGCTTTGTTCACATTAACATTTAGTGAAGTTCCTCTGTGTCTATCAACATAAAAACTAAATACTCCAGTACTCATTCTGCCACTAAACGTAGATACATTGTCATCTTCAGATAAAAAATCATCTAATATTTTTGAGAGTATTAAAACATGAATAGCATTAGACTCAGATGTAATATTTTCAATATCTATAGAATCATATATTGGTCTTTCAACTTTTAGCATCTGTACATCTCTCTGCCCTAACTCAGGTATTGGCTCATATAATTTAAAGTCACTTAAAACATACTCTCCTCTACTAACAGGCAAAATATTAATATTGTTATGTTTAAAAACTTTTGGCAACGCTTCAGAACTATCCCATTTTGCCATTAATCTAGGCTCTTTAAACTCACCTATTTGCTTTGCAGTAATATAAAATGCACCATCTTTTTTTATTTTATCGATTATATTATATTTTTCAATTAATTTTTCCCACGCTTCATTCGTATTCATTTTATTTATAATTCCTTATTAATAATTCATTTATTTCTCCACGTTTATTTCCATCTCTATTTATTGTTCTACGCGCCTTTACAGTTATTATTTCATAATCTTTATATATTTCTTTGATTAGAGTATGATCTGAATTAGACAGTAAAAATTTTACACCTTCTTCATTAAGCCTATCACATTTCTTTTTTAACTCAATTTGGTCTTTTTCTGAGAAGCCATTCTCAGTATATCCTGTAAATGATGAGGATGTTGATAGTGGCATGTATGGTGGATCAAAATAAACAAACGACCCTTTTTTTAAATTTGTTAAAACCTTTTTATAATCTCCATGTAGTATTTTAATTTCATTATCATTAAAATACCTATTCATAGCTAAAATTACTGGTTTATTAATTATATTGGGATTTTTATACCTACCATAAGGAGCATTGAATTGACCCGCTTGATTTACTCTAAATAAGCCGTTGTAACACGTCTTATTTAAATATATTATGCGAGCTGCCTTTTCTATAGAAGACATTAAGTGATAATCTTTGCTTCTATCAAGTTCTCTTATCGAATAATAATAATCCTCACTATTTAAACTATGATAGTGTTCAAGCAAATCTATTAGTTCACACGGATAATCTCGAACGCTTAGGTATACATTTATTAATTCTTCGTTCAAGTCATTGATGATTGCATTCTTCGGCTGCAAATCAAATAAAACTGCTCCCCCACCAACAAATGGCTCAACATACTGTGTTATTTTCTTTGGTATCAAAGGGCGAATATCATTTAATAATTGTCTTTTACCCCCAACCCATTTTAAAATAGGAGATAATATAATATTTTTATTAGACACATCGCTCCACCCCTTTTTTATTATTTACCAATAATACTCAACTTTATCCATAATCACTATTATTATACCACAAAATATTTATTTTGTGTTTGATTATTAAAAATATTTTAATTAATATGTGTTTTTTCTGTATTTTCATTTATTGCTCCTTAATCTACTTAAAAACGTAGAGTATCAACCCTCCGTCATGATTATTATATTGAATCTTGCAAAGCTTGTCAAGCTATATTGTTCATTAAAACAATGTCAACAAATATCCATCCACTGCTGCGACGACTATATACATAACTACTGCTCGTAGAAATGCTTGGATGTGCTTTTGGGGACTTAGGTACAAGGCTTTCTCTGGCACTTTCGTAAGTCTTATGCGGCTTGCATTTCGCCACCATAGTAGGTCTATGACTAATAGGTCGAAGATGTTTAACGCCTGGCCTAGTATGAGTAAATTTATAAAGTTTTGCATAAAATCTTTTGTGCGCATAAAGAATCCGAAAATTATGAATAAGGCTAAAAACACCACAAGGTTCGCAAGCCATGTGCGCGCCATATTAGCTTCGTGGAACTTACCCTTATACTCTTCTACTTCTCGTATGCGCCTTTGTACTTCGTCTGGGTAGGAGGCGTAGCTCTTTAGGTTCTTCTCGTCTGTGCCTGTTCCGAGGTAGCATAGGGCGAAGAAGAGCGCACATAAAATTATTACCTCTATAATTAACATAGTATCACTCCTTTTACTTTATTATATCACATTAGCTATTGATAATAAATATTTAGGAAGATTGTATAATTAACTTAGCCACCAAATAAAAAAATCATGTGTACATATGGTATAGTATTAGTAACAAACAAAAAAACAACTATACGGAGGTACACATGACTCATATAAATTATACCATAGAATTTACAGAACGCAAGAAAAATTCACATCTATCACTACATGAAATGTCATTAATACAGGCATGGAAAATAGATGGACATAGCAACAGAGAGATAGCAAGAAGGCTAAATAGAGCCCCGCAGACAATAAACAACGCAATAAAGAAAGGCACAGTAAAGCAAAAGAGAATAATAAAAAGTAATAACAAAACATATACTTACTACGATGAAAAATACTTTGCCTTAACTAATTATGAGGTATATATAAACAATAGATCTTCTTGCGGAAGAAGACCAAAATATATAGATATAGTCGAATTTCTTAAATGGGCAGACAATAAAATGTTAAAAGATAAATGGTCTCCAGATGTATGTGTTGGATACGCAAAAGCAAATAGACTCTTTCCATCATCAGAAATACCATCAACAAAAAGCCTCTACAACTGGATAAATAAGTCACTAATGAAAACAAAAAATATAGATCTACTAGAAAAAGTAAAGAGAAAAAACAAAAATAGCACAAGAAGAACAAGACAAAACAAGAAAAAGCTTGGCATATCCATAGAAGAAAGACCAGATAAAATACAAACAAGAGAAGAATTCGGCCACTGGGAAATAGATACAGTTATAGGTAAAAAGAAAAAGACAGATCCAGTACTACTTACATTAGTAGAAAGAAAAACAAGATATGAAAAGCTGATAAAAATACATGGAAAAACACCCGATGCAGTAGACATTGGACTTAAATTCTTAAAAGATAATGCGCAGTTAAACAAAGAAATATTTAAAAGTATAACATCAGATAATGGTTCAGAATTTTCAAGCTTATCAGAATTAGCAGAATATGTAGATATATATTTTTGTCATCCATATACATCATGGGAAAGAGGAACTAGTGAATGTCAACATAAATTAATACGAAGATTTATACAAAAAGGCACATCAATAGAAGAAGTATCAAAAGAAAAAATATACAGAATAAACGAGTGGATGAATAATTTGCCAAGAAAAATCTTTAATTACAAAACTGCAAAAGAAGAGTTCATAAAGGAAATAAAACAGCTTAAAAGTATCTAGTTTAATAAAAATAAATACTTTTAAGCTATACTATACATTTAGTCTATATGATGTCTGGGTGGCTAACTTATTGTTGCAATTTATATAATAAATATTTATAATAATTTCAAAGACATTTGCAAAATAAAAACACCTATGATTATAGATGCCTTTCATAAACCTTACTTCTTCTTTAGCTCTTCGATGTTTTTATTAAGCCTATTAAGCTGCGTAATAATCATCCAGTTTTGCTCGATTAGTCCTTGCATACCACTAAATCTTGTAGCTTTATATATCTTATACATATCCTCTATCTCTTCTTCGTCAAAGTCTCCTAGTTTATAGCGCTCGATGAACTTTTGCTTATCCTCTGTTTTCTTTTCTTCTTTTGCTCTTTTATCTGAAAATAGTCCCATATTATACCTCCACTTAGATTATTGATTATATTATATCACAATTAAATCCATTTGCATAAAAAGAGATAGGCTCTCACACCTATCTCCTCATTCTAATTCATTAATTTCCACGACTCTGCCTTAGCTTTTGCATTGATAAGGTCAGAATAAAGTCCATCATTCTTAATCAGTTCTTTATGATTTCCACGTTCTACTATTTCTCCATCTTTTAAAACTAAAATCTGGTCAGCATTTCTAATTGTCTTTAGTCTATGGGCAATCATAATGACTGTTTTGTTCTTTGTAAGCTCTTCTATAGCTTCTTTTAATTTATCTTCATTTTCTGGGTCTATATTTGCAGTTGCTTCGTCAAAGATTATGATGTCCGCGTCTTTTAGCATGGCTCTTGCTATGGAGATTCTTTGTTTTTCTCCACCTGATAGACTTGCTCCACCTTCTCCGATGATAGTGTCATATCCTTCTGGTAAAGCTTCTATAAATTCGTGACACCTTGCTTTTTTAGCAGCTTGAACTACTTCTTCATGGCTCGCATTTTGTTTTCCAAATTTTATATTGTTTTCAATTGTATCCTCAAATAGATATACATCTTGAAATACCATGGAAATTGAATTCATAAGGTTTTCTATCTTATAATTTTTAATATTTTCTCCACCTATTAAAATTCCACCTGAATTTACATCCCAAAATCTAGCTATTAAATTACAGAAAGTAGTCTTACCTGACCCACTTGGACCAACTATGGCAGTCATAGTATTTTCTTTTATCTCTGCTGATACATTTTTTAAAATTGGTCTATCATCATAAGAGAAAGAAACATTTTTAAATACTATATTGTGATTTTTTATAGGCTCTGAAACTTCTCCTTCTTCCATATCTTCCATATCATTTACATAGGAATAAGAATCTATTGCATTCTCAACCATTCTTAGCATTGCCATAGCAGATCCAGATGCTATAAGCCCATCAAATATTACAAAACTTGCTATAAGTATCATAATAGTATTGACTATTTGACTGTTTTCAACGAAATACAATTTTATTGATATAAATAGCATCAAACAAATTGTTATAGCTATTATGATTTTAGCTAATAAACTATATGGCATTATAGTTTTTTCTAAATCAAAAGAATATTTACTAGCACCATCAAAGCTTTTGTCAAGTTTTTTATTATTACTTCCTCTCAGATTGTATGATTTTATAATTTGCATTCCTTGCAATGTTGATAAGACTTCTTTGGTAAGTGATACCTGAATCTCGTGAATCTTATCTGCATTTTTACTGGACTTTTTTTGCATAAGAGCAACAATCAATAAAAATACAATCGACCCAACTATTGCTGCAATACCAACCTTATAAGAAAACAAAAATAAGGATAAGATAAAAACAATAGCATTAAGCATACCACCGAAAACCATAATATACAAAGTTGGGACCCAAGTTTCTACATTATCTAAGTTAGTAGTCGCAATAGTTGTTAAATTTCCTAAACTTAGACTTGAGAAGAATCCCATGGGAACTTTTTTTATTTTTTCACCTAATTCAATTCTCTTGTGTCCAGCCATAAAATATCCAGCATGTGTTTGTTTGAGCATAGAGAAATTTTTTGAAATAATTACTCCAGCTATACTAATTAATAAAAGTAAACTTGATATTCCAATTGTTTTGTAACTTATATCCTTGTTTACTATCCCAACAATCGCATAATAAATTGCTGCAAATTGTAAAGCATTAAAAATAGAACCGAAAAAATTAGCAAATATTGATTTTTTTATATACACTTGTTCTTCAATAGAAAAATTCCATACCTTTTTAAAAACACTAAGCATCTTTTTCTCCTTTCAAAGCAGTTACCCAAAGATCGTGATAATCTTTTGATTCCTTCAAAAGCTTTTCATGACTTCCTTTACATGCAAGTTCTCCATTTTTAATTACAAATATATTATCTGCATCGGTTATTGTCTTTAAACGATGGGCAATTATAATTAGAGTTTTTCCTTTGACAAGCTCTGATATTGCATCTTGAATCAAGGCCTCATTTTCAGGGTCGATATAAGATGTAGCCTCATCTAAAATGACTATTGGAGCATTCTTTATCATAGCTCTTGCAATTGATATTCTTTGCCTTTCTCCTCCAGATAAATGTTTACCAGCTTCTCCTACTCTTGTATCATATCCATCTGATAACTTCATTATAAAATCATGGCAGGCTGCTTTCTTACATACTTCAATTATTTCCTCATCACTAGCATTTTTATTTCCTATCCTGATGTTATCTTTAATTGACATATCAAAAAGAAAATTATCTTGTGCTACATAGGAAATAATATTAGATAGCTTTTCAAGGGACATATCTTTAATATTTATATTACCTATACTTATAGAACCACTATCTACGTCCCAAAATCCTGAAATTAGTTTTGCAATAGTCGACTTTCCCGAACCCGATTCGCCTACTAAAGCATTCACACTTCCTTCTTCTATATTTATATTTATATTGTTTAGGACTTGCTTATCTTTTTCATAAGAAAAATCTACGTTTTTCATCTCTATATTATAAATTATCATATCCAAATCTTCATTTTTATGAGATAATTCTCTCGCAGAAAGTATATTTTTAATCTCTTCGAAAATAGTTGACATTCTTCCAATATCATCTTCAAAAGTCATTACTCTCATAATATTTTGGATAGTTCCAAAAGAAAGGATTATCAATGTTAAAAATACACCACCATCTAGTGAACCATTCATACAGAAATATAAACCAAATGGTATAATTGTCAAAATACCAACTGGAGCAATAGACATACTTATCGCATAGTCTCTTGTATTTTCTCCCATCCAATCGTAATAATAATTTGCCTTTTTATACACATTGTCCCTGTATTTTCTATAAGATTTTTCGCCTTGATTAAATGTTTTAATAACCTCTATTCCATTTATATATTCAACCACGGAATTATTCATATCTTGGCCAATTTTAACTGCTTGTGGAAACTTTACCTTCATTCTTTTCATGGGCCCTGCCATAAAAAAACCACCAATAACTAATGGAATTAAAGATATTAAACTTAGTCTATAATCTAAAATTAACATGTAAACAAATAATATTATAGGTCCTACTAAATTAGCTGTCATCTCAGGTATCATATGAGCCAATGTTGTTTCAGTATTATCGACTTGATTTACAATTATGTCTTTTAACTTACCAGTAGATTCATTCAATATATCTCCTAATGGCATATTAAATAATTTTTCCATAAGACTTTTTCTTATATCTCGTATTATTTGATAGGCTGTTTTATGAGAAATCATGGTTGACAAAAACATAAACACTTCTTTGATTATAAGACATGAAAGTATAAAGAAAATTTTATTTATATAGTAATAAAAATCTTGGCTACCATCAATCAATGATATAATCACCTTACTTAGAATAATATATACAAAAAGATTTGAAATTACTCCAAGTATTGCAAATAACACAGAAATAAAATATGGTGTTTTATTTCTCTTAATGTATTTTTTTAATAGATCCATAAATTTAACTCCTTTCATCATCTTTTTTTCATAACATTTGTAAAATAAGTCTCTATCATTTCAGTTAGATATATCTTATTTTTTGTAAAATTCTCACGCGCATTCAAAATTTCGCAAGCCATCAAGCCAGAATTCATGATATTAATCATAAACTCAAACGTTTCATCTGACGGCAACTCTTTAAACAAACTATAAAATAATTCTTTAAATACTTGTATGGACTCTTTTTTTATTTTCACATATAGTTCTTTCAAGTCATCATTTTCTTTTAACTCACATAAAAACATAATATATAGCTTTGCATAATCATTATCTGCAAGTATCTTGTCTATGATCATTCTCGAAAACAAGTGCGGACTTAATATTAAACCTTCATCATTAATTGATTTTTGAATAATATCCTTCCTATTTAGATTACCTTCTACCATAATATCGTATAAAATTTCATAGGTAGAACCATAATGATGATACAATCCGCCTCTGGAAAGCCCAGTCGCTTCCATAATGTCATTCATAACTGTATTTCTAAATCCCTTGTCCAAAAAAACTTTCATGGCCGCTTGTCTAATCTGCTCTTTTCTTTCATCAGCTTCCATTTTCATTTCATAATCACCCCCATACCGACACTAATGTCGGTATTATTATATCATCACTGATTATCATTGTCAATAGCCGTGTTTAAAAAATAAAACAAAAGACTAATCGTGATATATTGACCATATCTATAGCGAGGATGAGAAATAAAAAAATACCCTCTTTACTGAACAAAATAGTAAAGAGAGTGTTTATAATAGTAAATCTTAAATTGTTTATTTATTTCTTCTTAATTCTCATACCGACACTCATGCCAAGCATCATGCCGACCGACAAGCCGATGGCTATATTGTCAGCATCCATTGCTATGGATACAGCAATTCCTAAACACATACCTATAGCCATGCCCTCAGACATGTAGGTTTCTTCCGTTTTTTCGCCCTTGTCATCGCCTTGCCTTTTCTTAGCTGTTTGTATGATGTAGACCACTACTACACAGACAATGAGAAGAGGAAGTATAATTCTTAAAATTTCCATATTTTCATCTCCTATATAACAGTAATAATTTTATTTTATCATTTTATCGGAACAATAGCAAGGGTATCAGGCCAACACCCCACCCATTCACTCTCTATTCATATAATAATCATCGCAAAACTTATCCCACTTCTCTACATATACCTCATGCTCAAGCAAAATCAAGTCTTTTGCTGAGTATATATTTCTTTTTCTTGCTTCATCAAAGAAGTAGTCGAAGCCATCGAAGTCTTCGCTAAAATAAGCGTAGACGTGCTTGAAGCCAAGTATATAAGCAAAGTAGAGGCGTGTGTGGCCATCTAAGGATACGTATGTTCCCTCATGCATCGCAACGGGGATGATTACGTCTTCTTCGCCACCCACAAAGCTCTTAACTGCTTCTAATTTATCTCTATCGACGAAGAACTGTATCGGCTGGATTTTATCTATATCAAGCTTAAAAAGCTCGACACCTTTGAATTGCTTTACAAGCTCACCGCTTTCGTCATAAAATTTTGTGATATGCTCTGAGTTGAAGCGAAACTCGTCTATGACCTCGTTGAAATATGTTTTGTCTCCTTTTATTATTGCCTCGCTCTGTGATATGATTTTGATCTCAATAGACACATCGCCATCTGCAAGGTAGCAGCCATGCTGGTTAAGCGCTTCTTGACTAAACCGCTGGTCGTCGTATGTGTTGATTCTAGTTATGTTCATTAACTCACCACCTAATTTACTTCTTAAGTCTATTTTCTAAGTATATAATTTATTTTATCATTTTATCGGAACAATAGCAATAGTATCGCAGCAATATATATGCTTTTTCGAAACGATTGACATGAATATGGTAAAGTGGTATAATGACATAAAGAATATTCATAGTATTTATAGGAGGCGTTTTATGTATAAATCTAGACGAATAATTGCTTTTCTTCTTTCTTTGATGCTTATAGTTTTAACATCTGCTGCTTGTGCGAATAAGGATGAAGACCTCTACACAAAGGCTGATCTTGAAGCGATGGATGCGCATGAGCTCTATGAATTGTTAAAAAAGAATGGTTTAGAAGCTGGTGCTGACATTAAGGAGATTCTTTCTGACAAGCAGCTGGAAGAGTACATCAAAGAGGATTTTGATTGCTTATAGATGGTGCTTGCTCAAGAAGTGATAGTGCTTATAAAAATCTCGCTGATGAAGTGGAGAAAGTTTACAAAAAATTGATTAAGGAGTAGTTATTAATTTTTAGTCAATGCATAAAGATAGAGGACAGTTAATCTGCCCTCTTTATTGTTTATAGCTCTTTAAAATAGTTTGTGTGATTAATAATCTTTTCACTCACTCAAGTACTTTACATATATTTGACAAGGGTTCCACTCGTCCCACAAATCCGGAAAGACTTCTAATTCTTTATATCCGACTGCTTTGTAAAATTTATTCGTTATGTCGTACTCTTCGTAATGGCCGGACTGAACGGTTTTTACCTGTGTGTAAGTGTAGCCTAAGCTCTTTGCTAAGTCTTCATAGGCCTTATTTAGCTCTCTTCCTGCGCCGTGATGATGGAATTTTTTCTTTACGCCCATAACAAAGATCTCTGCACAGTCTGGGCTGCTTGTGCCAAGGACGATGAAGCCTACTAGCTCGTCTTTATAAAAGCTTGCTATGAATGGCTTTTCTTGTGACTCTTGAATGTAATTTTCTGTGCTCTCGGGCAAGCCGAACCATTCTGGTAGATCGTTAAACACTTCTCTAGCGATATTTTCTTTTTCTTTTTTATCAATTATTTCTTTTACAATAAATTTCATGCTATAACTAGTCCATTATCCTTTCATCTGTAATTATGTGCACTATGCCATTTTATAAGCTTGCCTATTTATAGAATATTACCACTTTTGAATTTCTCCACTCATCTTAGATGCAAAGAGAATATCGTAGATATAAAGCTGGATAGTCAGCATAATCAATATAGTAATAGTCCACAGAATTACTGGCTCATATAGGCTATATTTGCCTTTTGTCCGAAATTTTTCAAGCAATGAATCGGAAAATGATCTACTAAGTAATTCATATACTCCATAACCTAGTACTGCTCCAAAAGTATTCGTAATCAAGTCATTTATATCTGTAGTCCCAAATCCAAACATTTGAATGATTTCTATAGACAATGAAAATAGAAATCCAAGCAAAAAAACTTTGGATAAGCTATTATATTGCTCATAGAGTAGTGGCAGAAAAATTCCTAATGGAAGAAACAAAATTACATTTAAAATTGCATCTTTAGGCCCTCTTATCATATCTATAAAAGGTAGTAATGAAAATTTCGGTGAAAAATTTGCTTTTAAACAAACACCTGTTGCAGACAAAACTCCGACAAGATAAAAAGAAAATATAAAAGCCAAAATTATATGTCCTTTGCTTGACCTATTGCCTAATGATTTTAATATTATAAAATATAATATTAGTAATGCCATAATAGGCAGATATCCACTTATTGCGTGATTGAAAATAAATTCTAAATCCATAAAAATTCCTTTCTATTTATTGTAAACAAGTTGTATCATGTTTACCTCTTTCGTTTTCACTATACCATTTGTGAGTAAAGCAATAATTATATTAACTAGTGCTTTTATAATATTTATTAAATTATTGCCATCAAATCCTGTGATTATTAAAATGGTTAAAACAGGATATAAGGAGTAGAATAAATCTACAGCTTTCAATTGTTTTTCTAAAACTTTTTTCAATAAAACTACAAGATTAATTATAATTAATATAAAGTGAGCTAAAAGCAATAAGGCAAATATTAAATCCATAAGTCTACTTTGTGTGTTTTTTATAAGATCTGTATCATAGATATAATTAAATTTTCCTTCAAATTTAATAAATAATGCTATGAAAGATATTATAAGTAAATGTGAAATTAAAGTAATTATTCTAAGTTTTTTATAATTTTTCATTTTAATACCTCGAATTTTATAATTATTACTTTAAATTCCAAAACTTTTTGGAGATATTTCAATTCCTAGCATTTTTGCAAATTGTATTCCAAACTTTACAAAATTATAAGATACTGAAGTGATGATTTTATCTTCTAAAATATAACCCTCCTCAATTGGATTTTCTATACATTCATCCCAATCTTTCATTAGAGTTAAATCAGATTCTAAAAATCCTTCTTCTAAGAGTTCTTCTTTGTTTACACCTGCCATAAATGGCTTAGCATTAAGAATTCCTGCTTTTAGTAGCAAAACTGGAGCAATTGATATGGCACCTATTACTTTATCGCTAAATTTTTTTATAAATTCTATAATTTCTGGATCTTTGACTGCAGATTCTATATATACTGCTCCCGGCAATAATAAGCTGTCATATTCATTAATGTCCAAGTCAAATATGGTTTTATCAGGTACGATTTTTAGTCTTTCTTCACTTAATATTACTTCTTTACTTTTTGCAAACACAACAATTTCTTTATTTTTAAGTGCCAAAATTTCAAGAGCAACACTAATTTCAAAATGACAAAAAGAATCATAAAGTAACACAGCAGTTTTTTTCATAATATTTCCTCCTATAATTCACTAAGTAAATAAACGACGGATAACCCTAATTTCACCCTCACTTTGACCGTCATTTTGACCGACATTTTGGTGATATTTTGAGTGACATAATTTAAATTCTTTGCGTTTTTACGATTTGCTCACGATTATTTTTATATTTTTCTAATATTTTTGCTTAAGCTCTAAGATTGCAATTATTCTTGCAATTTCTTACTTTACTATCTTTCAAATCTTATTTAAGCAGCTTTCTTTTGAATACACTGCGGCCATCACTTTCTCCAATAAATTCAAAATCATTTTTCATCGCAATTCGTTTGGTATTTTCTTGGTTCGGGTCACACTAATAATCAAGTTTTTCCCTATATTTGAACTACGCTTTATAAAGGCTTTTGTTAATTCATTGGCATATCCTTTCCCCCAGTATCTCTTATTGAGTATCCAACCAAGTTCGAAGGAGTCTTTGTCATACTCATGAAATATTACATATCCGATAAACTTCTGACTAAAATCTTCTACCGCATAAATCAAAGGAGGGTTAATCAGTGCGACACTATTTAGAAAATTCGCTGTTTTTTCCCATGAAAAAGGCGGTTCTATAAATTCCATGACATCTTCATCTGAAAGTAGATTATAGAGTTCCGTTAGATCATTATTAGTAAATTTTCTTATCTTTAATCGCTCAGTAATCATGCAGTCCCTCCTTCCTTTATATAATTATTATATCACAACTCGTCCCATTAAACTCTTTCATCTGTAATTATATGCTCTACTCCATTATGCTCTGAGCTAAGATATTCTTTCATAAATGTCGGATATGCTTTGCATTTATCAAGCTCATCTATCGGCACCCAATGCATTGTCTCTTTAGCGTCCGACTCTGTAGTTCTTTGGCCCGTAAAATTTCTTTTGCCCATGGGCTTCATCATATGGCAGTAATAGATCATCTCTTATGATGACAGCTGCGATTCTCACTCCATATTGTTCTTTTCTATTATCACTATAAAATTCTTAAAACTCTCCTTTAAGCATATAAGACAATTATACCAAAATTTTTCTACCTAAACATTATAGAGCTAAAAGTTACAGTTTTTATCTGTGGAAAGTCGTTATAAAATTCAATTATCCCAAGTATTGCAATATCATAAATTTTTTTCGTATCAATGTTATCGTTCGTCGTACCCCTAAAAACACTTGTCTTTTTTATCCATTCATTTTGCTTATTTGTTTTTATAATTAATTCATAACGTTTACCATTTTTAGTTGCAATTTCTTTAGTCTCTAATTTTGCATGCCCATAGAAAATAAATATTTTATTTTTTTCAGATTTATCAAACCAAGTGTTTATAGATTTTCTTGGAATAAATTTTCTAACGCCACTACCTTTTTTGTTGTCCACCTCTATTACTAAAGGATTGTCTTTAGATTCATTATTTATACCACTACCTTCTTTTGCTTTTTTGGGAAGCAATTGATTTAAAGCTGCTTCTAACCTATCTTGTATCTGTTTATCACTTAACAATCTAACAAATTGTTTAATCTCACTCTTGGTTGCACAATCGTGTTTAAATGAACAATATTCAGCATGGTCTGATGAAGGAATTTTTGATAAAAACGCACGTCTAATTGATGTCTTATGGGTAAAACTTAATTCAGCTATCTTACATTCTGGGCAAAATATATGACCTCGATATTTTGAAATATTTCCATTATTTTTCTCATATTCTTTTTGTATCTCATACAAATCATGAATCTGATCATCTTCATTATAATAAAACTCCTCAAAGCTTACATTAGCCAATAAAATCACTCCTATATTACAAAATCTAATTCAAAACATATATTTTTCAGATTTAATTATGTCCTAAATCATCCAAGATACGGCACTATGACATCATAGAATTTTTTGCTCCACTCTGCATGGAACCTTGCCATTTGTAGCCAATCTGTTTCATTTCTTATACTCACTCCATTTAACTGATATGAAATCTTTGATGACTTGATATCATCACCGCGGCTCCAAACGAGAGATACTCCTAAAGCCTTTTCAATATCTTCCTTATGAGTCATCAGCATGTCAAAGGCTTTCTTATTCTCTTCTTTCTTTACTTTTCCTAAATGCAAGTCAACTCTTGCAAAATCGATGTTTGCTAAACAGCTAATTTTAAATCCGATAATTCCAATGAAACCGCTAATCCAGTTTTCCTTTGATGGATTTACATTAACAAAAGAAGCATTCTCTGCATTAATTTCTTTGATGAAATCTAATGCATAGTCCCAGTACTTTCTTCGTGTCTCGTACCTTGTCCCCGCCTCTTCCTCGGCACCTTCATTCTCTTCACGTAAGTAAAAAACTAAATCGCTTGGATCAGCATCATATAGTTTAAATACTTTGTTCAAGACTGAAAGCTTAGTTTGTGTGCTTGTATTAGTCCACACGTAAATGCCGTCGCCTATTTCAACGATCTTTTTGAAATCCGCTTCATTCATAGTAAAGTTTAGAGCGAGACCATCATCTTTAGATGCGGCAAGTTTTGTAATTACGCTCTTGTCTTCAGCATACAGAATTTGTAGTACTTTTTGGAACATTTCTACCCAGCTTGAAACTGGCTGCTCTGTGTTCTTGTAGCTGAAGCGCGCAATTAATCTTCCGCTTAATGAAACATCATCATCAAGTGTATATGAATCCATTTGCTTTACTGCCGGCTTGAATGTAGTCGTCGGTGCAGCCCAAATTTCAAGAGATCTTCCCATCAAATATTGATTACGCTCTTCTAGTTCAGCCAAAGTCCATTTATCTTTCTTGGCAATATAAGTATTCATGCGAATACCGCTGTCTCCAAAGCCATTCTTCATTGATTTCTTTTCCTCGAATGTGCTGTTACTGTATTTTGAGTTATAGGCAGTCAAAGTCAGATTGGCAATTCTATGTAGCCACATCTCGTGAATCTCTTCATAGTCTTCGCCAAGTGCCTTGATCCAAGCTGGTGTCAAGTGCTGAGGCATGATATGCTCGATTGAATAAGTGCCATCATCACAGTGACAATATACATCCTTGTCCTCTAGGGTAGAATAATTTTCAAGACGCTCCATGATATAAATCTTGTTCTTGCTGTTCATCTGATAAATTTGTCTTTCAGTAAATCTCTCAGCAAATTCATCGTCATCAGGGAAACGTGCTCTATCCTTCTTTGATAAAAGTGCATACTTAAATTTTTCAACGTACCCTTCATCATTACCCTCATATCTAGTTATTTCTCTATGGAGCGTAGAGAATATTTTATTCAATGCATTGGTCGGTAGATCACATATTGTTCTTCTGAATAAATAATTTTCTGTAATCAAAAATATTTCGGCAAGCTCTGATATATCAAGTTTATTTTCGTCATAAAGCCTTAATACTTCAAGGAAGAATGGTCTTGTAACCGTTGTCTCCAATCTATTTAGTCTATAGATGCATGCATCCAAGGCCTTGTTCTCTGTGCCGCCACTTAACAAAATTTCATATCTTTTAGCATATGCCAGCAAATCTTTTAATAGCTCTTCTGTTTCAATTGATTTTTGATCGACATAATCCTTGAAGCTCATATAAATTTTCTTCTGTGATGGTATTGCAAGCTGCTTTATACTCAAGTAATCCCTTACAAAGGAGCTGACATCATATTTAGTACATTCTTCAATTCTGTTCCAATATTTATCATAGTATTCATCTTGTTCTTTTGACGGAAGTCCCATCAAGATAAAGTTTCTAATTTTATCGCCCTCGCTCAAATCAAGGCCGGTTGAGTTCAAACTTTCAAATATTAACTGAGGGTTATCTTCATTGTTAAGTGTAATATTAATAATCTCCAAACGGAAGAGTGCATCAAATAATTCGTCAATACTTATCTCTTGCTTTTGAATTCTTTCATAGAAATAATTATAGTTAGTGGTAAGGTTTGACTCTCTTATGTATTCATCAGTATCATTAAATAGCTTGCCATATGCCTTCTGATCGTTCTTTACAGGCTTTAGCTTAATACGAGTCTCCTTTGGCTGATATTTATCAACCAAGTATTCTTCATAAATTCTATTGCCCAAAAACTCATCCTTAGGTATTAGTATGCCAGCGTTAATAAGATTATACATTGCTAAGAGTAATAATGAAACCGTTGTTAGTCTCTGCTGGCCATCTATTACAAGAAACTCCATATTTTTTCCAGATGGTTCATAGACAGAAACCATACTACCAAAGAAATGACTTCTTCTATCGTTCTTTATTACTTTAACGAGGTCATCATAAAGCTGTTTGCAATTCTCTATCTTCCAGTCATAGTTACGTTGGTATACCGGAATAATAAAACGCTTATTGGAACCATCCATGTATTCTATTAACCTACATTCTGAACCTTTCATACTTCCTCCTTCAAAATATTCTATAAATTGATCTAATTAATAATTATATTAAATGGTGCTTTTATAATATTTATTAAATTATTGATATCAAATACTGTAATTATTAGATTTATAGAATAATTTTAAACTTTAATATACTTACTTGATCTTCCCTTACCTACTTGCTTAATTAAGCCACTGTCTTTTAATTCTTTTAATGCCCTTTCTATAGTTCTTTGAGAAATATCTGGGCAAAGCACAACTATATCTGATTTAGATAATGGCTCTAAAGAATTTTCAAATATCTTCATTACTCTATCTGAAGAGGATAAAGATTTTTCTGATATTAGTTTAAATCTTTCATCGCATTCACTATATGCCTTATATATGACCGAAAGCATATATTTTATAAAGGGCAAGTCGTTATTAGTTCCAGAGTGCCAATTTTCACTAGAAGCTTGCAATTCTTCATAGTAAATATCTTTCGTCTCTTCGATAATCATTTCTAGTGAAATATATCTTCCTACAAAAAATCCATTTTTGTAAAAAAGTAGCAAAGTCAATAACCTTGACATTCTGCCATTGCCATCAGCAAAAGGGTGTATAGCTAAAAAATCATGAATCACAATTGGTATTAGTAATAATGGTGGAATTTTTAAGCTAAGAGCTTTATTATAAGCCTCAATCATTGCATCAATATACTTTTCTGTTTCAAAGGCTGATACAGGCTGAAATCTAACTATTTTCTCGCCAAGGGAATTTACTTCAACGATGCTATTATCAATTGTTTTAAATTTCCCTTTATGACTTTCCCCTGAATAAGAATAAAGCCTATTGTGTAAGGTCAAAATATTATTTTTTGTAAATTCAATATTCTCATAGTTTTCATGAATGATGTCAAGAACTTCTCTGTAACCATATATCTCTTCTTCGTTTCTATTCTTAGGCTCGCTTTTTTTATACATTAACTTTTCTAGTCTTGTATCATTTGTTGAAATACCTTCTATGGCATTAGATGATTTTGTAGACTGAATTTTAGCTACTTCTACCATTTTATCGAGAACATCAGAAAAATTAGCTACGTATAGCTCCTGTTTTCCCTTATATTCATAGATTTTTGATATTAAATCATACATTTTTGCCGGTATATTTAATTCTAACAGTTTTGAATAATCAAATTCTCTCATAGAGTTCCACCACCTTCCTCGCCATTATATCACAAATGGCGTATATAAATCAATAGTGGCGAGATTATTTTCGCCATATTAATGAGTTTGAACATGATAAATCATATTCTTTCATCTGTAATTATATGCTCTACTCTATTATGCTTCGAGCTAAGATAGTTTTTCATAAATGTCGGGTATGCCTTGCATTTATCAAGCTCATCTATCGGCACCCAATGCATTGTCTCTTTAGCACCTGACTCTGTAGTGCTTTGGCTCGTAAAATTTATTTTGCCCATGGGCTTCATCATATAGTAGAGTGCAATCTCATGGAAGTCTACTCCTTTTAAGCCAGAGCTTCCGATGAAGAAGTTCTCGTGTATTACAGCAAGGTGATCTACCTCGTAATTAAGGCCTGTCTCTTCAAATACTTCTCTCTTCACGGCTTCTTCTGACGTCTCGCCCATGTGCACTGCTCCGCCAACTGAGTAGTAATAGTCATCCTCATCATTTCTTGCAAGCAAAACGCATCCCTCTTCGACTATGATGGCTGCTGCTCTATATCTAAATGCTTTTTTATCGTTAATAATAGCACAATTATGCTCCATAGTTTTTCTCCTTTATATACTTTCTCATCTAAGATGCGTAACTTATGGTTCAAATGCAAACAGGCTTCCAAGCTGAATTGAAAATCCAAGTGATTTATACATTTGTATATCGCATTGTGCACAAGCAACAGTCATTGAACTTATAGGACTTGACTTATATGCAAATTGGACTAGCTGGCGTGCTATTCCTTTATGACGAAAGTCAGGACATATGAAAAAATCTTCAAATGTTCCACTTGGCATATAATCAAAAGTTGAAAAACCAACTGTTATTGAACAGCAGCCTGCCAATGCATCACCTTCCCATGCTCCGAAAAATAATATTTCCCCTTTGCTGATTGCATCTTTCAGACGTTTCTTGGATATATCATTCGGTATATCCTCTCCTATTTCTGCTTTATATTGCTTTTGAAGTTCCCACAAAAGATCTATGTGTGAAGCGTCTATTTCCTTATAATCCATTCATAACCTCCATATAAACTCCTATTTGTTTAATAATTAAATGATATAGTTTGTTTATTTACATTAACTTCTGCTTCTACCCCAAAAGGAATTATACATCTTGGAGTTGAGTGTCCAATATTTATATTATAGACAATAGGTAAATCTTTATTAGTAATTTCTTCTAATAAAATAGATTTATACTCCTCATAATAGACTTCATTTTGAGGTTTCCCTACTAGTATTCCTGACAATACATCAAACAAGCCGTAGTCTTTTAGAGCAAGTATCATTTTCCTATATAAATCTGGTTTTGTTTTTTCTTCACTTGATTCTATAAGTAAAATCTTATTTTCCCATGCCTCAAGGCTTGGAAATAAATCATATTTGTTACAAATTTCTACTGTGTCTTCAAATCTAGAATTATCGAACATATCATATATTGATTCTATGCATCCGCCTAAAATTTCTCCACTAAATAAAGAATTTCCTCTTAAAAGCTCAAAACCAGTATTAGTATGACTTTTCATTTCTACTCCAATAGCCTTCTCGCTAAAATCTTCCCTTGCCTCATACCAAACTTCACTTGGATGTATCTCTTTTATTTTCCCCGTTTTTATAAGTTCTAAAAAATATTTTTCTGTATAAGCTAAGATATTATCAGATATTTCGCATACATCTGGCAAGAAAGCCTGACCATAAAATGTTTTTATGCCAAGCTTATTTAGCATAAAGTGATTTATTGTTGAGTCAGAAAAGCCTAAAAAAAGTTTTTGTTTGACAATATTTTTTAATCTATAGCCTTCGAACAGAAAAGGCGCTAATCTATAAGTATCTTCTCCACCAATAGCACATAAAATCATATCAATAGTGTCATCTTCAAAAGCAAGTAGCAAATCATCTGCCCTAGCTTCTGGATGATTTTTTAAAAAATCAATGCCTTTCAGAGAATTGGGTAAAAACTCTACCTCTACACCTAGCTTATTTAATCTGTCTAATCCTATTTTTATTTCATGCTCAACAAAACTTTCCCCCAAAACGCCACTAGATAAGCTAACAATTCCTATTTTCTTTATCATTTATTTTCTCCTTATATCTTTTCAAATCTTATTTAAGCAGCTTTCTTTTAAATACACTGCGGCCATCACTTTCTCCAAGAAATTCAAAATCATTTTTCATCGCAATTCGTTTGGTATTTTCTTGGTTCGGGGCACACTCAATAATCAAGTTTTTCCCTATCTCTAAGCTACGGTTTATAAAGGCTTTTGTTAATTCATTGGCATATCCTTTCCCCCAGTACCTCTTATTAAGTATCCAACCAAGTTCGAAGGAGTCATTGTCATACTCATGAAATATTACATATCCAATAAACTTCTGACTAAAATCTTCCACCGCATAAATCAAAGGAGGGTCGATCAGTGCAACACTATTTAGAAAATTCACTGTTTTTTCCCATGAAAAAGGCGGTTCTATAAATTTCATGACATCTTCATCTGAAAGTAGATTATAGAGTTCCGTTAGATCATTATTAGTAAATTTTCTTATCTTTAATCGCTCAGTAATCATATGTCCCTGCCTCCCTTATATCCTTTCAAGTCTCACAACGCTCTTTCCCTACCCTACAATATCTGTACAAGTTTTATAGGTTTTATCTCGTAGAAACTTATAACTTGCAATGCTCGATAAACTGATATTTGTTGATTCAAATTTTCACACCTACTAATACTTTAAATTCCTCTAAAACTACTAAATCATCATCTTTTAATGCTTCATCTATTTCTTTTAGTTCATTGTTAAAAAAATCTATATGCACTTTTTTCCAATATTCTAATGTTCTGTTTCCTTCACCTTCTTTATATGCATGTTCAGACGATACCTCTTTAAACTGAACAATTTCAACTCTAATAGTTTCTATAAGAAATTGATATTCATCTTTACTATTTGTAATGATACTTAAATCACCAACTTTTGGTAAATCCTCATTTTCCATTTCATAAAATTTATACAATGAAGATGTGGCTGTTTTTATTCCATGAGATATTAAATATAACAGTTCATCTTCAATACTCTCATCAAAACTCCACATAGACTCATCACTAACATTTAATTGATTTTCTTTAATGTATTTTTCAATTTGCTCTCTCATGTTCATTATTATCTTCCTTACAAATTCTAATTTACCTTATTCTTCCCCGTCCATACCGTTGACATAACCTACCAAAATATCCAAAATGCTTACCTACTTGATGCTACAAGCAAGTATTTAAAAAATATTTTTTATAACTAATTTCAAAATTTCCAGAGTCTTATTATTGAATCTAAAAATCATACACCTATTAATTTTAAGCCTTTCAAAGTCTAGTTACTCATTTTCTCTTGTCATCAATACTACACTCTCAACATGTATTAAGACTACTCTGATGATAACGCTACATCAAGAATAGCAGCTTCGCCCTACTTGTGCGAGGGAAACCGGCACCGGAAATGATGTCGGAGAATGTATGTCAACGTCTTCGGAAGTTCATTGAAAGCCATAAAAAGTGTGAGTTGAAGGATTAGCTTCTCCGTTTAATGGTTTACAGCAAGACGTATTTCCTTTTCTGTTGATTCTGTTAACCACTTGCCAAAAACCTCAGATTCTTTTGATTCGATATACCCCAAATCCCTATATCCAAGTTTTTGAAGGAGTAGCCTGCTCGGATAATTCTCTATTTCAGTGAAGCAAATAAAACCCATTAAAGGGTATAGGCAATGCAAATAATCCATCAAAGCGGAAAGCGATTCAAAAGCATACCCCATTCTGTGATGCTTGTAGGAAATCGTGTAACCCAAAGAAAATGTCCCTTTATTAGGAAGCACAACAATCTCACCGATCATTTCGTCCGTCGCTTTTAACGCAACAGTCATAATAAACGGTTTATCTGCGGATAGTATCTCGAATTGATATTTTTTAATCAGAGCTTTAATCCCATCCATATCTTTTGTTTGTCCACGTTGATATTTTGAACAAATTGCATTATTTCGATAGTCTTTCATCTCTACCGCATCTTTCAATTCGACGTTGCGAAGTATAAGCCTCTCTGTTTTCAAAATAATCATAATAACCTCCTTTGATATAAGTATGACAAAAATATAAAAATTTATTCAGTACACCCAATTCAAGTTTACTGTTTTCTCTTCCCTGTACCAAATTCGGACGATTGTCCGAAAACCGCTGTCATCCCAGGCTTTCACGGCTATTTTCTTTCGACCCTTGACATCAATACCACGCTCTCTAAGTGTCCACTTCTTGCGAACATATCAACTGCGGCTACTTTATCCACTTTATACACCCCACTCATCAAGGCGATGTCTCTAGCTAGGCTTGCGTGGTTACAGCTGATGTATACAATCTTTTCTATGCCGCTCGCATTTAGCATCTCTACTACTTTTTTGTCGAGGCCCTTTCTCGGCGGGTCGACGATGACTGCGTCGTAGGTTTTTTCTTTCAAAACTCTATTTATTGCATCTTCTGCCTTGGCGTGTATGAATTTTGCGTTTTTTATGCCATTTGCCAAAGCGTTTTCGTCTGCGCTTTTAACTGAGGCTTCTACGACTTCGACTGCTGTAACTGATTTTGCTTCTTTGGCGGCGCATAGGCTTATGGTGCCTATGCCTGAGTATAGCTCAAGGACATCCATCTGCGATGCATCCCCCAAATACTCTAGTGCTTTTTTATACAAAATGTCCATCATCTCTAAATTCACTTGCAAAAATGTTTGCGGATATATTTTAAAATCAAGTCCCAAAATATTTACGCTTAAAAAGTCCTCGCCATATAGCTTAGTAAATTTCCTTCCGTACAAAACTTTATCTGACTTATCGTTTATGTTTAGATAGATGGATTTGACTCTGCTCATATCGATGGCTGCTTTTAATTTTTCAATATCAATCACAATTTCATCGTGCGATACGAAGGTGATCATCAGCTCGTCTTTTTCATTATTTCTAAAGACTATGTCCTTGATATCGCCTTTCTTTGCCTTCCAATCGTAGCCCTTATAATTTTCTTTTACAAATTTTCTGATGCCTTGATAAACTTTTAGCGCTTCTTTATTCATGTAGAGCATCTCTTCTGAGTCGACTACTGTGTTTGTGCCTTCTTCAAAATATCCGATAGCTACTTCACCATGCGCCCCACGAGCGACCTTGACCTGTGTGTTGTCTCTATAATGAGTTAAAGTCTTCGCCATATATTCTTCTACGTCCACGTCAAGCCCAGCCATCTTCTTAAGATTCATCTTAAGGCCATTAACTTTCCACTCGAATTCTTTTTCATATGAAAGACCGGAGAGTATCGCTTCATCACTAGCTCCGTCCACGCGAAACTCCGATGGCGAGACTATATCCAAGACATCTGCCTCGATAAAGCTCTTCTTCTTCACTTCGTTTGTGATTGTGACTGTATCGCCAAGCACGGCTCCTTTAATAAAATAGACCAGTCTCTCGGACTTAGCAACGCCCCTTAGCTGACTGGTCATATCTTCAATATAAAACTCTTTCATTAGATTGAACTTCTTAAATTGATTGTGTTGTCTATGATGGAAAGGTCTATGACTTTGCAGTCGTCTATAACGCGCTCGTTGTAGTCTGGTGTTTTCTCGATATTTAAAAACTTGTTAATGGTTCCGATTGCTTCTTCCAAGATGATTAGTCCATCTTGGTCAAGTCCTGTACCTTTTTCTAAAATAATTGTCTTAAATGGTGTTTCATTCGGCTTAACTGAGCCTGATAGTGGATGTGTAAGTAGCTTATATCCTTCGTGTATTAGGTCTCTCGCCTTAAGTAAAACGCCTGTGTAATTATCGACCTTGTCTACGTAGATCATATCGAAATCATCTTTGTATTTGTCTCTAACGTAGTCGTTGTTTGTAACTATGGTTCTTTTCATATTAATTCTCCTCATTTATTCGTAAATTTTCTGCCATTTCAGCAAGTTTTTTAAGTCTATGGTTCACGCCCGATTTGCCAAGCTCTGGCTCCATAAGCCTTCCAAGCTCTGCAAGTGACGCGTCTCTATTATTCAGTCTAAGTATTGCTAGCTCTTTTAAATCACTTTGTAATGCGTCAAGGCCAATCATCTCGTCGATGTACTCGATATCAGCTACCTGCCTTGTCGATGCATCAACTGTCTTCTGTATATTGGCTGTTTCGCAGTTAGTCCGTCTATTGGCATTGTTCCTGACGTCCTTAACTACTCTAATATTCTCAAAGCTGAGTACTGCTCTCATCGTGCCTATAACTGTGAGAAAATCCGAGATTGCCTCGGCACCCTTTAGGTAGGTGATGTAGTTCTCCTTGCGTTTGACGTACTTCGCCCCAAGGCCGTAGACGTTCATTAAGTCCTTGACCTCATTTGCCTCGAACTCGCTTTCGAAGAGCATTTCAAGGTGGTAGCCGCGCTCTGGATTAGTGATGGATCCGACCGCCAAAAACGTCGCTCTCAAGTAGCTTCTTCTCATATCGTCGCTCTCTTTGACTGCCTTTGGAATCTTGTTCACGTCCAAAAAGCCTTCCATGCGCGTATCTTTAAACATCTGCATAACTATATCCGTATCGTTTAGGACTATGGTGTAGATGTTCATTTTCTTGAGCTGCGTCATCTTTGAGATGTCGACGTCAAGGTCTGTATCGTATAAATTTCTGATTACTGTAAATATTCGTCTCGCAAGCGCCGCCTTTTGCACTCTGAATGAAACGGCCACTTTGCCCGATATGAAGCTAATGGATGAGACGTATCTCACGTAGGCCATAAGCTCAGCTAGGGACGTGTCTTCGTCCGTGATCATCAGCTTTGCCGCTTCGTCCTTAGCTTTTTGTGAAAAACTCATTTCCTCTCCTCATTCTTCTCTCTGTCGTACTCTTCTATGGCTTTTCTAATAATTTCTCTTTCTTGACTGTATTTCATAAGACTAATCGCTTCTTCTCTTTCGTAGAACTTCGCCGTCTTAAAGCCTTCCATGCTCTGAGGCTTAGTGTGCGTGTCCTTTGTTGACATCAAAAAGAAGTGTACCGTCTTGTCAATCTTTATATTTCTCATCCTGTTAATGAAAGAGTAATCAATCTTGCCTAGGTATTTTTTAATCTCGCCAGTGATGCCGCTTTCTTCCTTTACCTCACGAAGTGCAGCCTCCTCAATGCTTTCACCGCGCTCGATTCTGCCCTTCGGTAATACGTAGTCGCCGTTGTACTTCTTCAAAAGTAGTATTAAATTGTTATTGATAATTACGCCTCCTGAGCTAAGTACCCTCACCTAAATCACCTGAACAATCTTAAAAATTTTTCTTCCTCATCTGAAATATCGTCTTGACCGAGTAAATATTCCTTCTTGATAAGAATTTCCTCAAGTTTCAGCCTGCCCTTCTTTGTTAGAGCCACGCTGTAATCCGAGTCTTCCTTCTCTATATATCCCTTTTTTAATAGATTTTCATACGAAGCATTTAGTTTTTCCTCAACAAGCTTGTCCGCTTCGTCCACGCCTAAGTAGCTAGCGACCTTGTCTTCCTTTGTGTCATAAAATTGATATATTAAGTAAATGTACTCATCAAGGTCTTTTAAGTCAAAAGTTTTGCCGCTTTTTTCCTTTTCTTCGTATCTTTTCTTTATTCTAAATTTATTTCTAAATCTTTGGTTCTTCGTCATCAAAAAGCCGACGATGATAAACGCTAGTAAAGCCACCGCTATAAGCCCCTTAAGAACTAGTTCAGAGATGCTTGGCTTGTCAATGCGTGTAATTTGCGTCCTCATCAGCTCGTCATTACGGTAGTCATCGTAGTCCATGTCCTCATATGGCGCGTTCACGAACTCATTCTTTGGATATTTAATGCCTATAGCTATGTCAATGGGCTCGTCTATCTCGTAAAGACCAGTCTTGCCGTCTTCAAAAGTAGCGTTAAGACCCTTTGAAGTAAATAGTTCATATACCGGCTCGTCAAAGTAAACGCTCTCGTAGGCTATCTCAATGGTGTTGATGTGCGTGTTAAATGAACGATACAAGCCAAAGACAAAACCATCGGCCCTTTTAAAGGCTTTTGGAAGGCCCTTGATCTTGTAAGAGACTTCTTTGTCGCCGCCGTTAAAGTCAAAGATGTATTTCGTTCCCGAAAGGAAATCATCTCTAAGGCTCTTGCCCTCTACGTCGTAGACCTCAGCGCCTTCTGGCACATCGATTGCAAACTTAAAGCCCGTATGCTCCGTCTCGATCTTGACGTCCACATACATCGCGTCCTCCTTAAGATTCATCTTGTAAGTCATTTTATTTTCGCTCGATGCATGAGCGTTAAATCCTGCCATGAACATGACTATGACAGAAAAAATTATTAAGAATCTAAATTTCTTCAATTGACTCGCCTCCTAGTACTCTTCATACATTTATACCCATTTACTCCATAAAAGCTAACAAATTTACGTCCTTTTTTAAATTTAATTTATTAAAGTCATCAGGCTTCATTGTGACTAGGCAGATGGCTGATGGCCCGCCCGATGCATTTAGATCAAAGTCACTATTCACGATGCGCGCCCTAAGTCCCGCGTGCGCCTCAATCTCAGCTAATTCATGTGCCGCGCCCTTTGAGCCGATTGGAACGATGTCATGAATATAGTTTTGCTCCTTTAAGTAGATATAATCACTCATGCTCATGGCCTTGTCACGATATTTAATTAGCTCCTCGCCCACTAGTGCCTTGCCGATGGCGTAGACCGCATCGCCTTTTTGCGCCTTGCGTATATCAATGCCGCGTCCCAAGACTGTGACGCCTATCCCTGTCATCTTTGTCATGAAGTTTTCTTCAGTCGATCCAGTAAAAGCGTTTTTCTCGTCAAGCCCCGCGTCCTTCATTGCCATTTGGATGCCGCGAATGATTTTCTCGCCATAGGGCTCTCTCTCATTACATAGCGTGTCGACCAAGACCATTGGCGTGCTTCTTGCGCATAATAGCTCGGCTATGGGCACGAAAGCTGCATAATATGAGACCATTTCTATATCAGCAAAAACTTCGTCACATGGCTTCTCGCCTATCCCAGCTGCGCTGTCACAAGCAAGCACTAAATTCATATCGTCTAAAATTATTAAATCTCTAAATTTTTTCATGGCGCCTCCATTTACATATCCTTAATATATATGGTATAATATATTATATCATAAGTAGAGAGTATTTAATACTTTAATCGCAAAGGAGGACAAAATGAATTTTAAAGATAAGTTAAGGAATTACGCGAAGGTCGTTATCGAGAGGGGTATAAACGTGCAAAAAGGCATGCCGCTCGTGATAAATACATCAACTGAGGCGATGGACTTCGTTAGACTACTTACTGAACTTGCCTACGAAAGAGGCGCAAGCGAAGTTATTGTAAGGATACAAGACGACGAGTGCAACAGATTGAGCGCGATGATGATGAGTGAAGAAGCGATCAAGCACGCACCCGAGTGGAAGCTTAATATGATGCTTGATTTTGCAGAGAGAAAGGCAGGCTTCTTATCTGTTGCTGCGCCAAATCCATCGCTAATGAAGGACGTTGACCCTGAAAGAATAAAACTAATGCGTAGCGTGAACGCAAATCTGATGAAACCATTCCAAAAATACACTATGAACGACATAAACCCTTGGTGCGTGATCTGCATACCATCAAAGGCTTGGGCAGATAAGGTGCTTCCAGACATAGCTGAAGAAAAGCGCGTAGAAGAGCTTTGGGACTTAATATTTAAGATAGTTAGAGTCGACGGAGCTGACCCTGACAAGGCTTGGGACGAATTCGAAAATACTATACAAGAAAAAGCTAAGTACTTAAACGAAATGCAATTCGAAAAACTTCATTACAGATCAAAATTAGGTACAGACCTTACTATAGAGATGCCAAAGAATCACCTATGGATAGGTGGCTCATCCATGAGCGAGACAGGTGTTCGCTTCACAGCCAATATCCCAACTGAAGAAATCTTCTCTGCTCCTAAGAGAGACGGGGTTAATGGTATTGTTTACGCGACAAAACCATTATCATTATCAGGTAAGCTTGTTGAGAACTTTTCTCTTCGCTTCGAAAATGGTAAATGCGTTGAAGTAAAAGCTGAAAAGAATCAAAAATTACTAGAAGATTTAATCGCGACAGATGAAAATGCTTGTATGCTTGGTGAAGTGGCCCTTGTGCAAAACGACTCACCTATTAGCAATAGTAAAAAACTTTTCTACTCAACACTATTCGACGAGAACGCATCTTGCCACCTAGCTTTCGGAGCTGCTTACCCAACATGCGTAGATGGCGGCGCTGCCATGAGCGAAGAAGAATTACTAGCAAATGGTATTAACGACAGCAAAATTCATGTCGATTTTATGATTGGTGATGAAACAACTGAGATAATTGGGTATAAAGATGATAAGGAATACAAAATATTTAAGGAAGGCAACTGGGCCTTTTAAGGAGGGATAATATGAACGACAATTTTGTATATGAAGAGTTTGATCCGAAGAGAAAGGGTGGCAGAGCAAGCGGCGTGTCCGAAGTATTTCAAGCGACAAACAGCTATATTAAAAATAATATCAAGGCGCTTCTTTGCTTCGCACTAGTCTACATCTTGCTTATAGGCGGATTTCTAGCAATAAACGTTGGATCAATAATGCAAATTTCATCAGACGTTTTGAAAGAAGGCTACAGATACAACGATGACTTTATGTCAGACGAGTTTAACAGATCAATTGATGAGCTTGACGAGGCTGAAAGTTTTGAAGACGTTATGAATGGTATAGGTAGTTTAAAAAGAAGCATAAGAGAAGATGATTTTAAGAGAGTTATGAGCTTTACAAGATCATCAGTACTTATGATGCTAAGCTTCATTGCCATGGGCATATTGATTCAGTTAATAGGCATCGCCTTCATTACACACGTCAACAAGTGGATTTTCAAGATGGATAGAGGCTTTAAACACGTGTCAGAAGCAGTATTTATTAAGTTTATCAAGTCCATCGCCATAGCCATAGTATTTGGACTTATCACAGGAATGGCATATATGATTTTGCCAATATTTGCTGGTATAAGCGATTCTAACGAAACAGTTATGGCACTCGCAGTCATAATTATAACTTTACTAAGCATCTACATCGGCACAGCAGGAAGCTTTGCCCACTACCTAGTTACTACAAATAAGTACACAGGCATAGGCACTTGCATAAGCACAGGCTTTGGACTTGCCAATAGATTCATATTCAACTGGATAGGCAAAATGCTAATAATATATATAGGCACATTAGTAGTAGGCGGTCTAGCAACCTTGATTATAGCCTTGATCGCAACAGGACTAAGATCACCTTGGGTCTTTGCACTAACAGCCATCCCTTGGATATGCGCTACGCTTTATTCAACAGTCTATTCACAAATGGCGATGTGCGACTACACAAACCAATACGAGTTTAGAACAGGAAATGTAGTCAGAGACTACGACTACTACGACATCTACGACGATGACGGATATGATTATACAGACAGACCAAGACGCTACCAAGACGACGAAGCAAGAAGCGTGGATGATTTTTATAATAACTTGGATAGATAAGTTAATTTTTGAAACGATTTAAGCGCGGCAAGTGCTGCGCTTTTTTTGTGAGTGATCAGACTGAAAAATAAGGGGAAAATTCCCCTTATTTTTCAATATAAATATTTATACGAAGTGGCAAGGCTATAAACATGGCTTTACCATTCTTTAAGTTTATGTTATAATAAGTACAACGAGAAAATAATTAAAGGAGGAAGAAATGAGTAAATTTATAGCGGACAAAAGCTTTTTTGAATTATTTCCTGAGGCGAAGCTTGGGGTAATTCTTGTAAAGAACATGGAAAATTCTGATGAAAGCCCGATTGAAGTTAAAAAGATGCTGCTTGATGCGAACGATGAAGCGGAAAAATATCTTGTAGCTGGACAGCTTAGTGAGAATAAGGAGATTGCTGTTTGGAGAGAGGCGTACAAGAAGTTTAAGACTAAGAAGGGCGCAAGATGCTCTATTGAAGCGCTTTTAAAGAGACTTTCTAAGGGCAACATCGTTGGCTCAATCAACACTTTGGTTGACATCTACAACGCTGCATCGCTTAAGTACGCGCTTCCATGCGGTGCTGAGGACTCGGACAAGTTCGTTGGCGATTTGAGGCTGACTATCACTGAAGGCGGCGACGAATTCCAAGCTATTGGCGAAGATCCATCTGAGACTTATCCAGGCGAACTTTGCTACAAGGACGATAAGGGCGCTATTTGCAGATGCTTTAACTGGCGTGACGGCATCAGAACGATGATTACAGAAGATACTAAGAACGCATTTATGATTATGGAGCTCGTTGATCCAGATAGGTACGACGCACTTGAAGGAGCTCTTGAGTTTTTAAAGGAAAATCTTACAAAGTACTTAAATGCGGATGTGACAGTGCATATACTGGATAAGGATAATCCAGAAGTAGAAATATAAATAATTTTGCGTTAGAATTGCGCCTAAGGCTCGCGCGCTTCGCTTCCTCCCTCAACGTACTTATTTGTACGATGTCGGTCGGTCGCTCGTTATGCTGCGCCTTATCCATCAATTCTATTCGCAAAATTTGTGTAGCGATTAATAAATTTATTTTTTATAAATTGCAACAATAAGTTAGCCACCCAGACATCATATAGACTAAATGTATAGTATAGCTTAAAAGTATTTATTTTTATTAAACTAGATACTTTTAAGCTGTTTTATTTCCTTTATGAACTCTTCTTTTGCAGTTTTGTAATTAAAGATTTTTCTTGGCAAATTATTCATCCACTCGTTTATTCTGTATATTTTTTCTTTTGATACTTCTTCTATTGATGTGCCTTTTTGTATAAATCTTCGTATTAATTTATGTTGACATTCACTAGTTCCTCTTTCCCATGATGTATATGGATGACAAAAATATATATCTACATATTCTGCTAATTCTGATAAGCTTGAAAATTCTGAACCATTATCTGATGTTATACTTTTAAATATTTCTTTGTTTAACTGCGCATTATCTTTTAAGAATTTAAGTCCAATGTCTACTGCATCGGGTGTTTTTCCATGTATTTTTATCAGCTTTTCATATCTTGTTTTTCTTTCTACTAATGTAAGTAGTACTGGATCTGTCTTTTTCTTTTTACCTATAACTGTATCTATTTCCCAGTGGCCGAATTCTTCTCTTGTTTGTATTTTATCTGGTCTTTCTTCTATGGATATGCCAAGCTTTTTCTTGTTTTGTCTTGTTCTTCTTGTGCTATTTTTGTTTTTTCTCTTTACTTTTTCTAGTAGATCTATATTTTTTGTTTTCATTAGTGACTTATTTATCCAGTTGTAGAGGCTTTTTGTTGATGGTATTTCTGATGATGGAAAGAGTCTATTTGCTTTTGCGTATCCAACACATACATCTGGAGACCATTTATCTTTTAACATTTTATTGTCTGCCCATTTAAGAAATTCGACTATATCTATATATTTTGGTCTTCTTCCGCAAGAAGATCTATTGTTTATATATACCTCATAATTAGTTAAGGCAAAGTATTTTTCATCGTAGTAAGTATATGTTTTGTTATTACTTTTTATTATTCTCTTTTGCTTTACTGTGCCTTTCTTTATTGCGTTGTTTATTGTCTGCGGGGCTCTATTTAGCCTTCTTGCTATCTCTCTGTTGCTATGTCCATCTATTTTCCATGCCTGTATTAATGACATTTCATGTAGTGATAGATGTGAATTTTTCTTGCGTTCTGTAAATTCTATGGTATAATTTATATGAGTCATGTGTACCTCCGTATAGTTGTTTTTTTGTTTGTTACTAATACTATACCATATGTACACATGATTTTTTTATTTGGTGGCTAAGTTAATTATACAATCTTCCTAAATTTATTTTTTATGAATTTTATTATAAAAAGCAAATTAATACACTTAAAAAAATAGAATGGGCATATGGTCTAAACCATATGCCCTTGTTTTTTGTATTTTGAGTTCCATCCGCTATTTAGCGTAAAATAACGTATATATCAACTATTTTCTTAAGCTCTTCGTATCCCTTTGTGCCTTCTATAGTCTTTACTACCTTGCCTGTCTTGTCAACAATGATTGATGTTGGGTAAGTTTTGGCAATTTTATCGAAGTGTTCTTTAGCTTCTGTAGATAATGTGTAGTTGTCGTAGTCAACTTTTGCGTTCTTAAGTGCTTCGCTAGCCTTTGCAATAGCTGCCTTGCGATCTGCTGCTTCTTTTTCGCTTAAGCCTTCTTTGTATGGAGCGATGTCCATAACAATTCCGATAACTCCTAGTCTGTCGTTACCAGCTTTGTCTTCTTTGTCGTCATATTCTTCTTCAAGCTTAGCAATTGCAGTAAGTTCGTCAATTGATTCTTTTGAAGCTGTTGACCATAGATTTATTAAAGTATAGTTGTTTTCTTTGATGTCTTCTAAGATATTATCTTTGTCGCCATCAAATTCATATAGATCATAGATACTTAATTCGCTGACTTTCTTGTCATCATCTTTTTTGTCTTCTTTGTCATCGTCATCATCTTTGTCATCATTTTTGTCGTCATTGTCAAGATAAGCTTCATCACTCTTTAGTATAACAGTTTGACTAGCTTCATCATAGCCAACGTAGAAATTCGCAATCTTTGCTATATCACGAAGCTTTACGTAGTTTGATTCATTGATAAAAGCTGTGTCAATGTCTTCGTCGTCGCCATTTAAAATTATTTCCTTTTCAGAAAGTATTGCCTTAGCACTCGCTTCCTTGATAGGTTTTAAGTCACTTTCAAGCTTTGTATATGGCTTTCCAGTCTCAACAACAATTAATTTTCTTTCAGCATTGTAATCAATGTTGAATTGTTTCTTTTTGCCAGTCATAATTGTAGCAACGTCACGAAGCTTTAAGTAGTTGCTACCTGCTATATTGTAAGCAGCCACCTCAACAACTTCCTTGTCAAGTGTAATCTTTTGGCTAGATTTAACAGCCTTCATCTCTTTTGCTCCGTCTGCAAATGCAGTTGGAATGATAGTTATCAGCATAAGTATTGCTAATAGCATAGAAATTTTCTTCTTCATAATGTCCTCCTTAAAATTTTATTACAAAACATTTATACCCAAAAGCATAAAAATAAACACAAGGCGTACCCTGTGTTTATAGAAATGCTTTGATAAAATTAATCCACATAGACCTGAAAGCCCTTCGCCAGTGGATTCGTCGAATAATCTATCGTAAATTTCTCAATATAATCCATATTCTTGTTCACGCAAACACTAAAGCCATCGACCTCAATCACTATGTCGTTTTCATTTAACTTATCCAAAGTCACGCCATAAACGGCGCCCCTTCATGAGTAGTTGAGTAGCCTTATGCGCAGGACCTTGTCCTCGTGCTCGTTAACATTTAGCTCATTAAGTCTTTGAGCTGCTCTTTCTTTTATTTCAACTTTCATAATTATCACCAGTATATATATACCCAAGGTTCATAAAATTTATCTATACTTTCGCTGGCATAATTATAAATATATCAATAGTTTTGCCATCATTATAAGTTTTATCTATACTTCTACCGCCATAATCATAAATATGTCAATAGCAGTGCACAAAAAATCTGCCCACGTCAATGGGCAGATCTTTAGAGAGTATTTTATTTTGCGCTCCAAAGCTCTTCAGCCTTTGGTTTCCAATGCTTAGCGTAATTTTCGCACTTGTTGCACAAGTGGTCAACGCTTTCTGGAGACTCAAGGTCTGTAGATTTGGCGCCGGTTTTCTTTACCATTTCCCTTAAAAGTTCAGGGTTTTCAAGCATTGGGCAAGGTCTAAGCATGTTGTCGTTGAATGGGTGTCCGTCGTGGTATGCCATGAACAGTGGTGATCTCAATGCTTCGAGTATAGTTTTTTCTCTGATATTCGAGTCGGAGTAGTGTATAAAAACGCACGGATCAAGGTCGCCGTTTGCGTTTATGTGTAAGTAGTTTTTGCCGCCTGCGATGCAGCCGCCAACAAATTCAGCGTCGTTTTGGAAGTCCATAGCGAACAACGGCTTTCTAGCTCTTTGTTCTCTAATTCTTCTGTAAACAAGCTCTCTTTGTTCTGGGTTTGGCATAAGCTCAACGCTAGCGTCGTTGCCAACTGGCATGTAGTGGAAGTACCATACAAAGTAGGCTCCCATCTCAATCATCATGTCCCAATAAGCTTCGGATGTGATTGAGTCGTAGTTTTCACTAGTGTAGCAGCATGAAATTCCGTATAAAAGTTTCTTTTCGCGCAATAGCTTCATCGCCTTGACAGCCTTGTCGTAGACACCGTCTCCACGTCTTGAGTCAGTCGCCTCTTTAGAGCCCTCCAAGGATATGGACGGAACGAAGTTCTTCACACGTAGCATCTCGTCCGCGAAGGTCTCATCTATTAGCGTGCCATTCGTAAAGGCCATAAATACGCAGTCATCGTGTTTTTCGCATAGACGAATCAAATCGTCCTTTCTAACAAGCGGTTCGCCGCCAGTGTATATGTAGAAATAAACACCCATTTCCTTGCCTTGCTTGATTATATCGTCGATTTCGTCATATGATAAATTCAATTTATTGCCATATTCCGCAGCCCAGCAACCTGTGCAATGCAGATTACAAGCCGATGTTGGATCTAAAAGTATAGTCCACGGTATATTGCAGTTGTACTTTTGTCTAAGCTCCTCTTGAATAGGGCCGCCGACCAAGTTACCATTGATAAAGAAATTTACGATCAAAGTCTTGACAATTTCTGGGTCAACATCATTAAGTATGTGACGAACATATGGGTAGTATGGATCACTTGGGTCACTTATAGCCTTACGAATGGCCGCTCTTTGATTAGCAAAGCCGCCGTTTGAAAACTTATCTGCCCAGTCCATAGCCTCAAGTAAATTCGCCTCAGGGTCCTTGTATAGATGATTAAATGCCTTAGTTAAGCCAAATTTGGCTAATGTAGTAGAAACACTCATATATAATCCTCCTTTTTTACTATTCTACAATATAGCATATCACCAAGCCCATGGTCTTGTGAATATGCAATCTAGAAGAATTGTTCAAATTAGGACATATTTATTTATCTGTACCAAGGCCCCCATCAAAAGAGTCAATCAGCTCGTCAAAGATCACACCAAGCTTATCAATGCCATCGTCGATGTCGTCTTGCATATCATTCCACAAAAAGCGCATAAAATAACCACTGAGAGTATATGTAATCATCTCAGAAACCATCTTTGCACGAGCTGTGTCGCCGCCCGTTATTCGCGCGTACTCCTCCATATACAAAGAGACGGTCGAAGAGATCCTCTCAAATACATAAAAGCAGATTTGGTCACACGATAAAGAGTTGTAAACGTTGTAAATCCTCTTCTTGTGCAGGGCGCATGAGTATAGTATCGCCTTGGCAACGTCCTGCCACGACTGAGCCGAAGTCGACTCGATGTGGCCCTCTAGCCACTCAGCAAGTGCCTCGTCCAATAGTTCGTAGATGTCTTGGTAGTGGTAGTAAAAAGTATTTCTGCCGATTTGGCACTCCTTGATCAGAGCCGTCACCGTAATCTTGTCGAATGGCATACGGTCAAGCATCTCATTAAACGTGTCAATAATCAGCCTTTGTGTGTAGTTCGCCATATAAACACCCCTTTAAGTATATCTACCCATTTTTCTAAAATTATATCAATGGAGATGCATACATACTACTAAAGTATGATTTTTAAAAAAGTACTTGACATAATCGGTTTACCGTGCTATAATGTAATCAAGATAGAAGAAAGATAATTCTATCTAAAGAAAATTAGCTCCATCCCTTGACTTAATATAGATACGAAGCTAAATATTTTAGCAAGGAATGAATGGCTTAAGTTTTACTATTTGAGAGCGAAATGTGGATCAAAGGTAAATAAAGTCTAAATTAGATGAACCTTAAGTGGCAATAGCTGCTGAAGTGCTTGTTTAATCATATTCTCTTAATTCTTATATAAGAAGAATAAGATATTTATTAGTGGAGGTAATTTAGAAATAAAATTTAATATTTATGACGATGGTAGATGACATGTGTAAAAAAGTCACGACTATGAAAAGACATTCATTTATCTCTGTAAAAGGAGAATTATTTATCTTTTCAAGGTGAAAATTAAACAATGAAGGGCATATGGATGAATCTACAAAGGAAGATCGCTAAGAAAGGATGTATAAGATGTTCTTTTGAAGCACACGAACGAAAGGAAGTAGTTAAAGCGATGATTGAACCTAAAGAGAATCGTCAAGGGATGGTAAGCTAATATTTTTAAATATTAGCTTTTTTCGCGAAGCACAAGGTTCTCGACCATTTATGGGCGAGGTTCTTTTTTTGCGTTCAAACGCCAATCTCAGCATAGCGCAAAGGTTCTCGTCCATTTATGGACGGGGTTCTTCAATCTGTTTGTTCTGGCTCCTTTGCTCTTCAAACTCTGCTTGCGGCAGCAGATAAGCTCAAATGCTAAAGAGATTTTATAAGTTTTTATTTGAAAATATATTAATCTAGACATAAACAAGGTCAGAGATGATGATGTGTACCCAGAAAACTGGACACATTAATATTTAGTTTACATTCATGGATGCTAACCTATACAAAGTAGGTGGCATCCATTTTGTTTTCTTCTGAATCCTTTCGTTATTATAGTAGTATATATATTCATCAATTGCTTTTGAAAACTCTTCAAATGTTTTAAACTCTCTTTCACATCCATAATACATCTCTGTTTTTAGTCTTCCAAAGAATGTTTCCATTATGCAGTTATCGTAGCAGTTTCCTTTTCTTGACATTGACTGAGTTATTTTATGTTTTTCTAATTCTTTGATGTAGTAGCTGTTTTGATATTGCCAGCCTTGGTCTGAGTGCATGATTAAGCCTTCTACGCATGGAAACTTTTCAAATGCTCTATTAAGCATTCTTGATACTTGCTCTAGGTTTGGGTGTAAAGATAAGTCGTATGAGATGATTTCGTTTGTGTACATATCTAATATTGGCGATAGGTAGCATTTACCCCACGAGAAGTTAAATTGAGATACATCTGTAGTCCACTTAGCACATGGCTTTGTTGATGTGAAGTCTCTGTTTATGATGTTATCAGCTACTTTACCAACTTTACCCATATATGAATGATACTTTTCTTTTGGTCTCTTACCTAGAAGCTGCATATTGTGCATAAGTCTTTGAACTCTTTTGTGGTTAACTATATATCCTTTACTTAAAAGTGCTTGATGCACTCTTCTTACTCCGTATCTACCTTTGTTTGAGGTAAATATTTCTTGTATCTTTTCTTTGATTTCTTTGTTTCTTAGATCAACTTGGTCAACTTTACTTAATTCGTAGTAGTATGTTGATTTAGGTAGGTTCATAGCACTTAAAAGGTCTTTTAGTATGTGGCCTTCATTTCTTAATTCTCTGATGACTGCTGCTTTTTCGCCTTGAGATATGCAGCATATTTTTCCCTTCTCAAGGCGTCTAATTTTTTTTCGACTGCTCGCTCTGTTTTTAAATATCTGACTTCTTCTCTTAAACGAATAAGCTCTTCTCGTTCGGATTCGTTAAGTGGCTTTGGATCTATATTAGTGTTTTCATCCTTATCATTCATTTTAGATGGTCTTCCTCTCTTCTTAATTTCAAGAGAATTATACCCAAAATTTTTATATTTATCAACCCAAGTGTAAAGTTGGCCATCCGAAATACCAGCTTCTATTGCTACGGACAAACAAGAGTTTCCAGCCAACACTTTTGATACCCATTTAAATTTTTCTTCTGCAGACCACTTCTTATCCTGTTCTTTGTGTTTAAGTATCTCTTCTCCATGAAAATCTACAAGTCTGACCCAATACCTAATTTTTTTCCTGAAAGCTTCTTGTGTAACTCCTTCTGGTGGTTCCATCCACTTTCCTTGTTTGTATAGTTCTACGCATTCTTTTTTTAATTCATAACTATATCGCATAAAAATACCCTCCTTACTGGTTTGTCCAGTAAAGAGGGTACATATCATGATATCTACCCTCTTTACTTAAAATGGTAAGGAGGGTTTTTTACTCTATATAGATAAAAAAAGTGGACGGCTAATCCACTTTATATCATCAATCTTTTAAAAATTTACATACGCTATCAAGCGCTCTAAGGTCCATAAGCATACCAGGGTGTGTTCCCTTAAACACTTTAAACTTCTTTCTAAGCTCTTTTGGCATCTCGTCAAGCTTGTAGCCCATACACGCTGAATACAGTGGCACTAGTCCGTCGCCCTCTTTTGTTACTAGCTCTCTTGTAATTATCTTGTCGTTCTCATCTTTTATATAGCAGCCAGAAACTTGTGTTTGAGTGCCATCTGCCACTATAAACATAGATTTTGGCCTATTAAGTAAGCTTACGCTATGTAAAAAGCTTTTGTACTTTCTATAGTTTTTAGCTTTCCTTAAAAATTCTTCATATCGCGTAATTCCAAGATAGTTTTTTATCTCTTTTTGAACTTTGCTTGGCTTGATGTCCTCTGCTGCGTTCAAGTTGTGCAGCTGCATGATAAGGTCTTCGTAGTTTTTGTACTTCTTCGATACGACTTTTTCAAAAGTCTTTTTATCCTTCACCCATTGATATGGATACGCTTTAAGCATCTGCGTTGTTGGATACAGCTCAACAAGGCCATCATAAGCATAAACAACGTCCTTTTCTACGCCAAATAGCTTTTCCAAAACTATGTCCTTAAAATTGCCAAATATATTGCCGCTGCTCATTTGATTATAGGCGTGCGGTGCTCCCTCGTAAGGCGTACAAAGAGAAACGTACTTTTCAACTCTTTTATCGTGCTCACGAAAGTAATGGGCGCTAACTATGCCTCCCATGCTATGTGCAACGATGTCGACCTTTACTTTTTCCTCATGATTTATACTCTTGATAAAACTGTCAAGCTTTTTACAAGTAAGCGTATTTGTCTTTCTCCAATCGTATGAGAACTGGTAGATGGGTCTATCCGGAAACTTTAGAAGCAAGGCGTTTAAAAGCACTGCATTTGCCGAAGCTGGTCCTGTGTGCCTATCAAAGATCCTAGAGTTTCTAAGGTCGCCCTCTTGAAGACCATATAGCTCGTTGTTTATGTTTAGCTCTTGATTAATTTCTCCTACATCATTAACAAGTGGTATCCAAATCCTCTTAGCAAAGCCCTCTTTGTCCTTAGATATCATCCCAGTGCTTCTCTCAAAATCATCCACATACTTTTCATCGATACTAAATAGCTCGCTGCCGGTAATGCCAGGAATGAAGATGATAGGCCTTTTATAACCCTCATCCTTTGTACTTTTCTTTTGCGAACTAGCTTTTTCTGTCTCGCCTACTTTATCTAATAAATTTTTTATAAGCGTCATGATATACATCTCCTAATTAAGTATACACTGATTATATCATAGCTTATATCAGCTTTCAATAAAAATAGGATAGAGATTTTAATTTTCTCTATCCTTTGTTAATTTATAAACTTTTATAAATCGTTGATCCATCGCTAATTAAATTTTGCGAAGAGAAGAAGAACCTCGCACATAAATGTGCAAGAACCTTTGCGCTATGATGGATAAGGCGCAGCATAACGAGCGACCGACCGATATCGTACTAACGGGTACGTTGAGGGAGGAAGCGAAGCGATCCGTAAGATCAATCAAAGCTGTCTTCGCTTAACTCGACACCTTTGTGATCTCTGGAATAAATCATACATAGCCAATCGAACTTCGTTTCACTCGTTCTCTTGGTGTATGAAATTAGCGAGCCTTAGGCGCAATTCGAAGAACCTCACCCATCATCAAAGCTTTGCTTTGGATGGGCCCCGAGAACCTTGGTGCTTCGCACGAACGCAAAATCTACTTCATATACTCCTCAATCGAACTCTTTATTGAAGATGATACTATCAGCGCTATATAATTTGCGATCTTCTCGTGGTCAATGTGCTTTCTCGAGTAAAAGTAGTCGATAATCATGTTAGCGATGGCGCCCGCATACATCTTGCACAGAAAGTCCTTGAAGTCTGGGTCCAGGGCTATATCCATATCTTCTTCTGTCGTTTCAATCACTTTTAGTACGACCTCGTAGAAATCGTCGTAAAAGAAGTCCTTTAGCCCTTCTCTTCCAATCGAGTCGTAGGCGCAATTAAGTATATCCTGATTGCTCTCTATGTAGTCCATAACGAAGAGTATCGCCTCTTTGTGGTCCTTCTTTACGTCGAAATTTTTCACGACGTGAACCGCCTCCTCCTCGAGCATCCACTTGAAGAGCTCTTCGATGCCGATGAAGTGGTAGTAGAAGGTCTTTCTGTTGACGTCGCAGTCCTTAACTATATCTGAAATTGTGATTTTGCTTAGGCTTTTCTTTTTCATTTGTTTTTTTAATGACTCTGCCAATTTTTTCTTGGTCATAGTCGAAATTTCTTCGTTTTTCATTGTATCACCACTTATATTATACCCGATTTATAATAATAGCTGCGCTTTTAATACATATTTGTCCATCAAATATAATAATTTTGTCCCATATCTCACAAAAACGTGTAAATTGACCAGTTTAACTTAGCTTATATCTGGCTATAATATGTACTAGATTAAAGAAAGGGGATAATTTTGTGAAAAAGATTTTTGCAAAGCTTATTGAAAAGCCTAGACTAATAGTATCGATCTTTGTGATTTTGCTAGTCTTTTCAATAGTTTCGTACCCGAAGATTCGGGTTAACTACAAGATTAATGACTACTTGCCAGAAAAGAGCGACTCGTCTGTCGCCATTGACAAGATGAAGGAAGAGTTTGATGAGGACATCTTTAACGTGCGCGTCATGCTTCCAAAGAAGGATGTCAGCGAGGTTTTGGATACTATCAGCGCCATCAAAATGGTGGATGGCGTCAAAACTGTCAGCTGGCTAAATGATTTCGAAGATGTGATGAAGCCCATGGACTTCATGGATCAAAAGCATCTAGATAGCTACTACAAAGACGGCTCTGCGCTTATAAACATTGCCGTGGATGAGGACAAGGCGATTGAATCGACTGAGGCAATCAGAGAGATTATAGGTGAAGACGCGGCCATGACTGGCTCTGCCGTGAACACTGCCATCGCTACGACTAACTCTGTTAATGAGATCATCATCGTAACTATCATCGGTGTGCTATTTACAATACTTATACTGATTTTAACGACTGATGCGTGGATCGAGCCCGTCATCATCATGCTTTCACTAGCGACTGCCATACTTATAAATGCGGGCACGAACATCATCTTCGGAGAGATATCATTCGTGACAAACGCTGCGGGCAACATACTTCTACTCGCCGTGTCCATGGACTACACTGTCTTTGTAATGCACAGGTTTAAAGAGGAAAAGCTCAAGACGAATGACAAGAAGGAGGCAATGGTCGAGGCGCTTGATATGTCGTTCTCGTCGATACTTTCGTCGGCTCTGACTACCATCATCGGTTTCTTGGCCCTTGTCTTTATGCAATTTAAGATAGGTCCAGACCTTGGCCTAGCGCTTGCAAAGGGCGTATTCATCTCGCTTCTAACTGTATTTACGCTTGCACCTGTCATCATTTTGCACTTTGATAAGTACATCGACAAGACTAGCCACAAACGCTTCATTCCAAGCTTTGACGGCTTCGCGCGCCACGTTTTTAAACACAAGAGTGCCTACATCGTGGTCTTCTTATTATTAATAGTGCCAAGCTTTTTAGCGGCGAGCAAAAACTCATACTACTTCGGCACTTCACACATCTTTGGCCCAGATACTAAGCTCGGCCAAGACAATATCGCCATCGAGGAAAAGTTCGGCGCTGAAGATAACTACGCGATCTTGGTGCCTCTTGGAAACTTAGAAAAGGAAAGGCGTCTTTCTGATGATTTGAGGTCCATGAGCAAGGTTAAGAGCGTTATCTCTTATGTGGACATGGTTGGAGAGACGATACCGACTAGCTTTTTGGACGAGAGCGACCTAAAGAAGCTAAACTCTGATAATTATACTAGGATGATAGTTTCGGTCGACGCGGACTTCGAAGGCGAAGACACTTACAAGCTCATCGACGATATCAAGGCCGCAATCAGTAAGTACTACGGCGAATACTACCTACTTGGCGAAGGCGTATCGACTTATGACCTTAAAAACACTGTAACAGCGGACATGACTACCGTTAATATCATAGCCATCGCCGCCGTATTTATAGTTTTATTGCTTACAGAAAAGTCCTTAAGCCTTCCTATACTCTTGGTCGCAGCCATCGAGACAGCCATATATATAAACATGTCGGTGCCTTACTACCGCTCATCGAGCGTCTTCTACATCGCCTACCTCATCATTTCATCGATACAGCTTGGGGCGACAGTTGATTACGCGATACTTTTGAGCGAGAGATACCTTGAAGAGAGAAAGTCCTTGAACAAGGCGGATGCAGCCATTAACACAGTGTCAATGACGGCCGTTTCGATACTGACATCAGCTACCGCGATGATAGTTGTCGGCATCTTGCTAGGAAAGTTCTCAACTCACGGCCTGATCTCGCAGCTGGGCTACCTGCTTGCGATAGGAACGACAGCTTCACTAGTCATAGTGCTCTTCGTTTTGCCGGGCCTACTATATAGTCTCGACGGACTTATTCAAAAAACTACGAAAAACACAGAATTTGTTAATTAAGAAAGGTGATATTATGGATAAAAAGAAAAGATTATTCGCGGGCGTTTTGTGCCTCGTAATGATATTTATGGCGATGACGCCCATCTTAGCAGCGAGTGATAATGCGAAGGAAGAGGTTGTCTACGCTAGTTTAGGAAGCGATGGCGAGGTCAATAGCCTTAGCATTGTGAATATTTTTAGTAAAGGCGCTAAGGAAGACTACGGACGCTACACTAAGGTCAAGGCCTTAAACTCAGAAGCCGATGTCAAGATGAACGCTGATAAAATCACATTTGCAAGCGATAAAGATAGGTTCTACTACCAAGGCGACATGGACGATAAGACTCTTCCTTGGCTAGTTAGCGTAAAATATTACATGGATGGCAAGGAAATGAGCGCAAAAGAAATTAAGGGCAAGTCTGGCGAGGCCGAGATCAAACTTAGCATCAAGGAAAACCCTGCCATGGACAAGGAGTTCTTTGAAAAATACACACTTGAAGTCTCGACTAAGCTCGACACAAAGAAGTTTAAGAACATATCTTCAGACAAGGCCTCTCTTGCAAATGAAGGCGAGATGAAGCTTATAAACTTTATCGCTCTTCCAAACACAGGGATTGAAGCAAGCATAAACGCTGATGTAGAGGACTTTTCATTCGAAGGCTTCTCCATCAATTGTCTTGATTTAAAGCTAAACATCGACCTTGAAAGCCTTGGACTTGAGGAAAAGGCAGACGATTTGAAGAGCGCGAGCCAAAAACTTAAGGACGCGAGCTACAAAATCAATAAAAATACAAAACCCCTTGCCAATGGCGCAAGAGATATAAAGGCTTCATACGATAAGCTTGAGGGCGCAAACAAATCCTACATCGAGAAGAGCGTAGAAGTTTTTGATGGCGTAGCAAAACTTGATGCTGGGCTTGAAGCCATTGACGCGAAGTCTGATGAATTAAAGGCCGCTTCAAAGAGCGTGGAAGATGGTCTTGAGAAGATCGCTTTACTTGCGCAAAATGACAAGAACATGGCCCAAACCATTGCCATGATAAAAGAATCATACAAGGCCTTTGACGCGGGACTTAATGACTACGTGGGCGGAGTGAGTAGCGCGGCTAAGTCGAGCAAAATGCTAAACGCAGGCGCCACAGCCATGAGCGCAAAAGCAAGTGAGCTAATAAGCGCAAACTCTAGTATGACTAAGGGCATGGCGAGCTTCACGAAGAGCCTCTCAGACTACCTAGTCGCTACAGACAAGATTACAACAGGCTTTACGAAGCTATATGACGAGATAAAGAGCGAAGAAAATGAAGTTAAGGACAAATTCGTGAAGAATGACAGCGCTAGCACTTATGTGAAGTCATTCGCTTCAGAGAAAAATGAAAACGTTAGATCCGTGCAATTCGTGCTAAAAACAGAAAAAGTGGAAGAAGAAGTCAAAGAAGAAGTCCACGAAAAGAAAGTAGACGAAAAGAAAAACGTCTTTAAGAAGTTTACAGAACTCTTTAGTAAATAGATTTAATTTATATATACATGAAGGCAAGTCCTTCCAGATAAACCTCTCAAAAATAAAGGATAGAGAAAAGTAAAATCTCTATCCTTTGTTTTTTGTGTTAAGTTATTTAATTAATAGCCAATCTTCTTTAAAATTGATTTAGATCTCTTTTTGTTTTATAAGCTTATTTACTGTACAGATTTTGCTGGAAGAATTGATGGATAAGGCGCAGCATAACGAGCGACCGACCGACATCGTACTAACGGGTACGTTGAGGGAGGAAGCGAAGCGCGCGAGCCTTAGGCGCAATTCTAACGCAAAATCTATTTTATTAACAACCAGTCTTCTTCAATTCTCTTTAGTACATCTTCTTTGTATCTTCTTACATACTCATGGCTGTTTGTTGCTTCCACCATATCATTCCATCCCCAGAATGTTTCATCTAAGTCTGTGAATCTCTTTATCATTTGTGGGTTTTTACATTTTAGTAATGATAAATTGTCATATTTTCTTTCGAAGATCTTATTTAAGATAACTGCTGCTTCGGCTCTTGTGATATTGGCGTCTGGTCTAAATAATCCGTCTGGGTAGCCTGTGATTCTCTTTGCTTGATATTCTGATCCTATTGCTCTTTCTGCCCAGTGACCTAGAACGTCTGCAAATGGAGCTACGCCATATGGCTTGTTATCGATTGTAGATATCATTTGAGTGAACTCTGCTCTAGTTATAGGGGCGTTTGGTCTGAAGCGTCCGTCTGGGTAGCCCTTCATTATGCCTCTAAATACTACTGCGTTGATGGCTTTGTTGTACCATGAGCTTTCTGTATCAGTAAATTGTGGTTTAGCAGCTGAACCGATGGCTTCGATGTTTAGTAGTCTTGCTAGCATTGCTGCTGCTTCGGCTCTTGTGATTGATCCATTTGGTCTAACGCTTCCATCAGGGTAACCGAAGATGTATGTTATGTGATCTTCGCCTTTTATTTCAATTGGCTCTTCAACTCTTTCTTCTTCGGCCCTCTTCCATATTGCATATAGAGTAGTGTCTGAATAAATTCTATCGCCTGGTTTTACTTCGTCAAGGTGCTTTCTATCGTAGCTCCAGCCTTTGAAGATGTATCCTCTTCTTCTTGGGATATATAGATGTGGCTCAATTAAGTCGCCTTCTTCTACTTCGATATTTGTTATTTCTCCGCCTCTGTGGTTTTCGTCAAGAGTTAGGATAAGTGTAGTTGGTTCTGTTGGCTTTGGTGCTGGTTTTTCCCATATTGCATATAGATAAAGATTGCCAGTTAAATCTACTTTATCTCCTACTTGATATGAAGTTCCTGTGCCATCAGCTTTAGTATTCCATTCTAAGAATTTTGAAGTGTTTGTAAACTTTAAATCTTTTACAGATTTTATTTCATAACCTTTAACTTCTTTTTCTTTTTGTTTATCTTCTACAGCTTCATTACCATCATTAGGGTCATAAGTTACGACTATTTCTCTTTTGTAGTTGATATCGTAGTTATTTAGCGGACTATCTGGGTTTATTTTCTTTGTTCCAGTAAATGTTGTTCTCTTGAATTTTATATTAGTAAGGTCTTTTACATTTTCTGGCGGATTGAAATATCCTTTTGCTTTGTTATTTGTAAATGTAGTTTTTTCGTCAATAGTAAGATTTTGATAATCTTTTGTGGCATCTACATTGTTTTCATATTTATAATCACTTGTAGATATAGCTCCGCCATCTTTTTTTGCTATATTTCCGTCAAAAGATGAATTACTTATATTTATCTTATTATAATTAGCAATTGCTCCGCCCCAATTAGCTTCGTTATTATTAAATGTAGAGTTTTTTACTACAGTATCTCTATGTGTTGAGACAATTGCTCCTCCTGCGTTTTCACAGCTGTTATTTTTAAATGTGGAATTATCAATTGTTGTTTTGGATTGAGTATATATAGCGCCTCCATATATTTGATTTCCATAAAAAATAGCTTCAGATTTATTGTTCTCAAAAGTAGCATTATTAATTTCAACTATATTAGTTTTACCACTTGAACAGATGGCTCCACCAAGTTCAGCGCTATTATCTATAAAGCTAGATCCGTTTATAATTAAAGTAACATTTCTATTAGCTCTTATGGCTCCACCGTATGGAGCTCTACAATTAATAATCTTTGATTTAGAGTCCATTGTAAGTTTTGAATTATCATTTAATCTTATCCCGCCACCATTTAGTGTATAATAATCATCCAGATAACCGTTTTGTAAAGTAACATTTTCAAGCTCTAATTCACCATATTTTTTTAATTCTATACACTCATAGTGACCAAACTCACGATTGTCATCCTCTTTAGTAAACTCATTTTTTGGCTTTTTCTCTGTCTTGCAATTCGCTGCGCCATCAATAGTAAGATTTTTTACTTTAGCTTTAAACACTTTTTGCGTAAGATCATTTGGGTTTCCAAATTCAGCAACAATTCTTTGCGCTTCAAAAACTTCTTTATATATTGTATGTCCATTACCATCTAGTTCTATATTGTATTTCATGAAAGCAGTGTATGGACTAGTCTGGTCAATCTCTTTGTCGTTTGAATATTTTTTTATAACCCAATCTTTTTTTAATTCAACTAACCAAGTATCGTCTTGTTGGCTAGGTATAGTTGTAATGTCACGATTTGTTCCATTTTTCATAAGTCCTAAATAGTAAGCTTCATTATTCATAAACTGTAGCTCAGTAAATATAGCTCCTGCAAGATTTCCTCTTGGTTGGTCTTCGATAATATCATTTGTCGCTATAATAGCTTCAGGAATCTCAAATGCAGATTTATCTTTATTCTTAAAAATCATAAAACAGTCATTGGCAAAAGCATTGTATTGTCCCTCAGTAATTTCATAAAAATACAATTTGCCTGCAAGAGCAACATTTTTTCCATAGAAACGATCTTTATAATACCTAGCAGCATAGTACTTTCCGTTATTAGCCTTTGCTATAGTATGAACTTCATTTAAGCCAAATACTTCATCTTCTGCAAAGCTTACTTCGCTTAAAATTGATACAGATGAAAGTATCATGACTAAGCTTAATAGCATTGCAAATAATTTCTTCTTCATTGTTTTTCCTCCCCTATTTATTTACTTTATTTTGATATACAAATATATCTACATACTTACCTTTATCATAGCACCCCCCCCCATAAAAATCAAGCTTTGCGATGTTTTGTAACACGACTGTAACAATTGGCGCAAAAAAATGGATACAAAATCAATTGTATCCATTTAATATTAAATCAAATTTTTACCACGTGTCAATTAATTATTCAATACTCTATATCTCTTTGCTCGAGCTTAGTTTATAAGTAAACTTATTTAACGAGTTTGGCATCTTTGATCACAGCTAGCGGAAACGGAATCTCTTCTGAGTTGTATACAGCCAATTCTCCCTCCACCGTTATCTCTTCCTTATCTTTCGGATATTTTGCGTTCTTATCCTCTAATATATACTGAAGTCCTTGTTGGCAGCAGGCTTGTCTATCGTTGATAAGGACGTAGTGATCGATGCCGGATGTATCTGTTGTCTCTAGATCTGTTGCGATGCCTTGTAGCTTGATCTTAACGCCTTCGAAGCTCTTTGGGTCTTCGGCTATCATGGCGACGATGACGTAGTTCATATCTGCGTCGTTCGCGGTTAAATCATAACTTTGGCCGCTCGCGTTTGAGCTAGCATTTTCACTAGCGCTTTCATTTTCACTACTGCTTTCATTTTCACTTGAGCTAGCATTTTCATCATTGCTTAGCTCGTCACTTGTTTCGCTCTCTTGATCAGGCGAAGTGGCCCCACCATCATCCCCGTCCATTGTCTTGGAGCTTTCTTTCATCTTGTTCACTGTCTCGTTGACTGTACTATTAGGCATATAACGGTATATAACTTTTTTGTTTGTGAAAAATGCGAGTATCAAGACCAAAATCAAGGCCCCGACTATCCTCAAAATTCTCTTCCTTGTTTTATCCACGTTTCACACCTCCTACGATTGACATAATTATGAATATGACGAGATTCATCACGACGATTGTCGAGCCGACTGGTGTCGAAGCAAGTATCGCAAATATCGCACCGCCAAGTGCTGATATAAGCGAGATTATTGCCGCGGCAATGGCTATCTTTCTAAATGAATGAAAGACTTTCATCGCTGATACTGCTGGAAAGACTATGAGTGCGGCGACTAAAAGTGAGCCTACGAGCCTTATTGCAAGTGTGATCACGACTGCGACGACCATTGACAAGACTGTGTTTAGCCTTTCGACTTTGATGCCTGAAGCGCTTGCGAGGTCCTCATCGAAGACTGTGATGTATATTTCTTTATAATAGTAGATGAAGAAAATTATCACGAGTATCGAGAGTGCCACGGATGTGATGACGTCTAGCTTTGTGAGTGTCAAGATGGATGTCGAGCCGAAAAGTGTTGTGCACACGTCAACTGAGACGTTTGGGCCGACTCTGAAGACGTTCATGACTAGGTAGCCGACTGCGAGTGCCGAGACTGAAACCATTGCGATGGCTGCGTCTGAGATGATTTTCTTGGAATTATTTCCTTGTAAAAGTATTAGCGCGAAAAATATTGTCATGGGTAGTGCTAGGACTAATTTTTGCGTAAAGCCGATGGCTGTCGCGATTGATAGGGACGCGAAGGCGACGTTTGAGAGTGAATTTGCGATGTAGGAGTAGCGTTTCAAAACGAGTATCACGCCCAAAAATGCTGACGCGAGCGCTATGAGTGAGGCGCAGACTAGTGCGTAGCGCACGAAGGGGTAGCCTAGGTAGAAGGTGAATTTGTTAATTAAATCCATCTTTTTTGCCTCCTTCCTCGTAAATCGCACGGCTGCCGTCAAGCTTAAGTACTTTGTTTGCATATTGTGTAGCTCTTTCGCTGTCGTGCGAGACCATGATGATGGCTGTGCCACTTGCGTTTATTTTTTCAAGCATATCATAGAGACTTCCTTGCGCCTCTGGGTCGAGGCCGGCAAGCGGCTCGTCTAGTATAAGTAGCTTCTTTTCTTCTACGAAGCTTCTTGCGAGCAAGACTCTCTGCCTTTGTCCGCCTGATAATGAGGAAAATCGCCTGTCTTTGAGATTTGCTATGCCAAAATTATCAAGGCATTCAAGTGCTCTCGCCTTTTCTTCTTTTGTGTAGAAAAATCTTTTTTTGATCTTAAAGCCGGATAGAACGAGCTCCATCACTGAAGTCGGAAAATCAGCTGCAATTGAGAGGATCTGCGGTAGGTAGGCGATTTCGTCTTTTGAAATGCCATCTAAAACTATATCCCCCGATATTTTCTTATTAAGGCCCAAGATGGTTCTGATCAGGCTCGACTTGCCTGAGCCGTTTTCGCCTAGGATGACGATGTAATCACCATCTGAGACCTCTAGGTTTATAAAGTCACTTAGGACTTGACCTTTGTAGCCAAATCCTAAGTCTTTTAGTATTAATTTCATTAGTTTAACGCCTTCTTTAAAGCGTCTAAGTTCATTTGCATGTAGTCAATATATGTCTTGCCGTCATTTGAACTAGCATTTTCCATGGATGTCATCTCGATGATGTCTTGGTCCTTTGCCTTGCTTGCGTTTTTCACTGTGTCCGCGATTTTACCGTCTGAGCCGGCTAGCTTAATTATGTGCTTTATATTAAGTTCATCAACTTTTTGTGCTAGGAAGCTGATAGTTTCAAAGCTTGCTTCACTTTCAGCTGAGCATCCAACGAAGGCAGCAAAGTAGTCAAGGTCAAGGTCACTTACTAAGTAGCGGAAGGGGAATCTATCCGCAACTAAGATAGTATCTTGCTTTGCGGCCTTTCTCATCTCGTCAAAGTCATTTTGAAGTGCATCAAGTTTTGCTGCGTACGCTTCGTAATTTTTCTTGAATGTATCAACGTTTTTCGCATCGATTTCGCAAAGAGCATCCGCAATTGCCTTTGAAATAGTTTTTGCGTTCTTTACAGATAGCCAAACGTGTTCATCGTATTCTATTTCTTCGTGTTCGTGGTCATGTTCATGGTCATGATCTTCATCGCCATCTTCATGGTCGTGATCTTCATCGCCATCTTCGTGGTCATGATCTTCATCGCCATGGTCATGGTCATGATCTTCATCACCATCTTCATGGTCATGATCGTGTTCCATACCTTCTTTTACTTCCTCTTCCTTAACAGCGTCACCTAAAATTTCAAGCATGTTAAGAACTTTTGCCTTAGGCGCTTGTTTTGCTGCATCCGGAGCCCATTCGTCCGATTCACCGCCAACATACAAGAAAAGATTTGATTTAGCAATCTTTTCGACGTCTTGAGCAGAAGGCTCGTAATTGTGTAGACTTACGCCATTGTCAGTAAGGTTAGTGACTTCTACGTCAGTGCCTTCAGTGATATTCTTCACCCAATCATAAGCTGGGAATGTGTTAGTTACAACGCTTACAGCGTCTCCGTCCTTTTCTACGCTGTCTGCTTCTTCAGCTGGAATAGCCTCAGGAGCTGGTTCGTCAGCCACTTCTGGCGCTTTATTTGAATTGCATGCCACTAGCAAAACGACTGCTAGTAGGCAGGCTAATAATTTATTTATATTTTTCATATTGATCTCCTTTATATTTTGTATATTCTACCGTTTATTCAATTTTGCCGTTATTATATAAAAAGAGATCTTTAATTGTTCATGCGCACCATAAGCTCGACTGGTGTCTTCGCCATATCCATAGTCATGGTGATGGTAATGAGCCTTATAAATACTAGTACTGCGAGCATGACTTGGGCTGCCGCGCGCGAATGGTTTAAGTGCTTTTCTAGGTCCGAGACCATATCCATAAAGCGGCAGATCGGGCAAGATGTGCGCTTGCAGATGTGGAAGGCGCTTGTAGCCGCGACGAAAAAGCTTAGTAGCGAGAATGTGACTAAGATGATGCAAAGTATTGATAATAGTTTTTTGATACGCTTTGGCATGTGGCCCTCCTTTTTTACATGCCTTATTATATAGCAGGGTTAATAGAAAGTCAATTTATATGGATTAAAATATATATGTAAAATTGTTTATATAAAAGAGCAATAAAAAAGACAAGTACTTTAATACTTATCTTTAGAAATTTTTTATATTTTCAATGAGATTTATTTATTTGCTCAATCGAGCCGCATCAATAATTTTGTAGGAAAATTTGATGGATTGTGCGAAATGGAGCTTCGAGGCAAGCGGAATGTATAGTCATACCTGAGCATTGCCGAAAAGCGAATGAGCGCAAGGCGCAAATTTAACACAAAATTATAAACCCAGATTCGGATCAACCTCAAAATCCAGATCCAGCCCCTGCTTATTCTTCAAAAATTCCAAATACCCTTGCGCCCCTATCATCGCGGCATTATCTGTGGTATAAACGGCCTTCGGGTAATATAGTTTAAAGTCATGTGCCTGCTCTTCTTTAGCAAGCGCCTCACGTAGCGCCTTATTATTCGATACGCCGCCCGCAAGTACTATCTTGTCATAGCCGAGCTCATCTTTCAAATCGACTGCCTTCTTCGCGAGTACATCGACTGCGGCTTTTTGAAAGGAGGCTGCGACGTCGGCTTTATTCACTTCTTGACCTCTTTGCTCCTCGTTGTGCAAATAATTTAGCACGGCTGTTTTTAGTCCCGAGAAACTAAAGTTGTAGTCGCCCGACTTCATCATAACTCGTGGAAGCTCGATGGCATCTGGATTTCCTTCCATAGCAAGCTTCTCTATCTCTGGTCCCCCCGGATACGGTAGTCCCAAGGCTCTGGCAACCTTGTCAAAGGATTCGCCTGCCGCGTCATCGAGTGTCCTGCCGACTAAATCATAGTCGTAATAGTCCTTCATATTTACAAGGTAAGTGTGGCCGCCTGAAACGACTAGCGAGACAAACGGCGGCTTCAAGCCATCTGTCGTTATGTAATTTGCTGCGATATGCCCCTTCATGTGATTTACTGGCACTATCGGCACATCCATTGACATCGCTAAGGCTTTTGCAAATGAGACGCCAACTAAAAGGGCTCCGATCAATCCCGGTCCCCTCGTTACAGAGATAAATTCTATTTCGGATAAGTTAGTTTTTGCCTCATTTAGTGCCTCTTCCAAAACTGCCGAGATCGCTTCGATGTGCATTCTTGACGCAATTTCAGGCACTACGCCCCCGAATTCTCTGTGCGTTGCTATTTGCGTTGCTATGACATTTGACAAAACTTCCAAATCGTCCAATATGGCGATCGATGTCTCATCGCATGAACTTTCTATCGCTAAATGTTTCACTTTCTCCTCCACATAATCGCCGCATCTTCACCATGGTAATAGTTTTTGCGGACGCTTTCCTTTTTAAAATCGTATTTTTCGTATAAGCTTATCGCTTTAAAATTGCCCATCCGAACTTCTAGTGCAATGGCTTTGCCTTCCGCTTCCTCAATCGCCTTGGCTAATAGCCTTGCTCCTATGCCCTTTCCTCTCATTTCTTCCGAGACCGCTATGTGCATCAGGTCTGCCTCGTCATAGAGAATCTTGATGTCTACAAAACCTTGCACGGCTCCCTCTTCGTCCATATATACAAAGGCCCTGGAGCTTTCAGTTTTTAGCTCGCTTTCAATAACGCCCATCGTCCACGAATCGTCAGTCTTTGACAAAATCTCGTATATGGCCCTCGCGTCATTAGGCTCTGCCCGTCTAATCACTTTTTATCTTCCTCGGCTTGCGATGACTTCATATATATAGGTATCGCGCCGTATCTATCTTCGGCTGTCATCTCATCCATGTGGTCTATAACATAGTCAAGGACTTCCTTGGCTATGGGTTCGTTCTCTCTATAAACTCCTGCGATGACATTAGCCTCGAACTTTTCCTTATATTTTCCATAGAAATCGCCCGGCATAATGACAGTACCGTCAAGGCCATTAACGATACTAATTAGCTCATCAAGTGTGTAAATCCTTTCGTCCTTTATCATCTCAAATTGATTTTCATAGCTATAAAGCGCCGCAAAGGCTCTATCGCGTCTCGCGTCAATCGCTGGAACGATGTATTTAAGCCCCTTGTAGCGATAGCTCATCGCCTTAAGCGAAGACACGGTGTAAATTGGTTTATCGTCCTTAAAGCTAAAGGCCTTAATCATGGCGGCGGCTATCCTAAGTCCTGTGAAGGAACCGGGTCCCTTCGATACGGCAAAGGCGTCGATCTCGTCCACTTTTAGACCAAAGATGTCTAAAATCTCCTTTGCCATCAGGGCAAGCTTTTCAGAGGCGCTTCTATCGTATGAAACGTTGAACTCGCCTCTCACAACGCCGTCAACTGCAAGCGCTGCGCTTATATATCTACTTGAACTGTCTAAACTTAAAATCTTCATATTACCTCTAATAATCAAAATTCGTTTCTAAAATCCGGCTCTCGCCGTCCTTAATTAGGCTTATCTTTTTCGCGTCTTTGAACTCATTCTCAATCGCTTCAGGCCACTCAATTAGGCTCACTGCGCCACTATCGTATAGGTAGTCATCCAGTCCTAGCGTATCTATGTCGATGGACTTTGTCAGTCTATATAGGTCGAAGTGGTATATCGCCATGCCCTCTGCCTTATAAACGTTCATGATTGCGAAGGTTGGGCTTGTTACGTAATCATCTGAACCAAGCGCCTTGACTATGGTCTTGGTGATGGTCGTCTTGCCGGCACCCATTTCCCCTTTTAAAAGAATAATGTCACCTATATCGATTTTCTTCGCTATACGCTCGGCGGCGCGCCTTGTATCATCCAGTGTTTTCAGTACTTCTCTCATATTACGCCTCCCTCACGTGATCAAGGTAAGCGTAGATAAACTTGTCGATGTCGCCGTCAATGACTTTTTGCACTTCGAGATTCTCCACATCTGTCCTATGGTCCTTGACAAGCATGTAGGGATTGAAGATGTAAGAGCGGATTTGCGAGCCCCACGCAATCTGCGAGTAGTCGCCTGTAAGCTCATCTATGGTCTTTTTGCGCTCCTCTTCCTTCAGCTGAACAAGTTTACCGTACAAAATACGAAGGGCGACCTCTTTATTTTGCTTTTGGCTCCTTTCGTTTTGGCAAGTTGCGACCACGCCAGTTGGTATATGCGTGATACGAACCGCTGAATCAGTGGTGTTGACGGATTGGCCGCCAGCGCCTTGTGAGCGGTAGTAGTCTATCTTTAAATCCTCTTCCTTTATATCTATAGCAATATTTTCATCTATATCAGGGAAGACGTCGACCGAGGCAAAGCTTGTGTGCCTCTTCTTTTGCGCGTCGAAGGGCGATATCCTAACAAGTCTGTGAACCCCGCGCTCTGCCTTTAAAAAGCCATAAGCGTAGGCACCAAGGACCTTGAAATAAACGCTTCTTATGCCGCCTTCAGTGTCAGCTAGATAATCGATGACCTCAAGCTTATAGTCATGGTCCGCCGCCCATCTCGTATACATGCGGTAGAGCATCTCCGCCCAGTCTTGAGCGTCGGTGCCGCCAGTACCTGCGTGTATCGATACGACCGCGCCATTCTTGTCGTAGTCGCCGTCAAGTAGCGTCCTCACCTTAAGTTCTTCGAGCGCCTTGTCTATTGACTCCGCCAAATCATGTAGAGCCTTATAGTTATCAGGTCTTTCCTCTTCGTAGAGCTCGATGTAGACGCCCATGTCCTCAAGATTTGATCCTATCTCCTCGTAGCTATTTAGAGGCGTAGTAACGTCCTTAAGCTGGTCAATCACTAGATCTGCCGCGTCTTTGTCGTCCCAGAATGACGGCTCAGCCATCTTTCTCTCAAGCTTCGTCTTAGTCTCTCTTAGACCATCAGCGTCAAAGATAGTCCCCTAACTTGATGTATCTCTCATTAAAATTCGCGTAATCTTCCTTATACTCTTGTAATGTCTTCATTACTCATTCCTTCCACAGCAGTTTTTGTACTTCTTGCCGCTTCCGCATGGGCAAGGATCGTTCCTGCCAACTTTTTTAGTTTTTCTAACATATGGCTTCTTCTTTTCTCCAGCATTATCGCCTTCAAAGCCTTCTTTTATATTCTTATTTTGCTCTCTTCTCTTAACCTTGTTTGGATCTTCAACATGGAATAAAATCCTTAAAGTGTCTTCCTTAATCGCTTCGTTCATCGCCTCAAACATGTCAAAGCCTTCAATTGCATAGGCCCTAGCAGGGTCCTCTTGCGCCATGGACCTAAGTCCAATACCTTGCTTCAACTGATCCATCGCGTCGATGTGATCCATCCACTTGTCGTCAACAACTTGTAGAAGCACGATTCTCTCTATCTCTCTGAACTTTTCAGGAGTAAATTCATTTTCCTTCGCTTCGTATTTTTTAAGCGTGTGCTCTGTAAGCATGTCAATTAGCTCATCCTTGAGAATGTCCTTAGTGTTTAGGCCGCTAATATCTTCCATATCTATATCGAAAATGGCCTTAAGGTGCATGAATAAGCTCTTGAAGTCCCAATCACCACAGTCTTCTTTTTCAAAAGTCATGGTATTTACAAAACCCGCTATGACATCCTTGATCATGGCTGTGATATTGTCCCTAAAATCAGCGCCTTCAAGCAGTTTCTTTCTCTCAGCGTAGATAACTTCTCTTTGCTTGTTCATTACGTCATCGTACTTAAGAACGTGCTTTCTGATACCGTAGTTGTTTCCTTCGACCTTTCTTTGAGCCGACTCAATCAGCCTTGTCAATACTGGCGATTTTATCGAGTCGCCTTCAGGCATCTTCATCATGTCGATGGCGTTTTTAAATCTGTCGCCGCCAAATAGACGCATTAAGTCGTCTTCAGCCGATATATAGAATGTCGATGAACCGGGGTCGCCTTGTCTGCCGGCACGACCACGGAGTTGATTGTCGATACGTCTTGACTCGTGTCTTTCAGTACCGATGATGTGTAAGCCACCCGCATCAATAACCTTAGCCTTTTCCTCTTGAAGTTCCTTCTTATATTGTTCAACGTATTCGTCGTATTCTTTTCTATTCTTTAGTATTTCACTGTCCTTTGTGTCTTCGTGCGAGTCAACTTGAGCCATCTCTTCTTCAGATAGACCCTTTCTTCTCATCGCTTGCTTCGCCATAAATTCAGGGTTACCGCCTAAGATGATGTCGGTACCACGGCCCGCCATGTTAGTCGCTATCGTAACTTGACCCAAACGGCCCGCTTGAGCAACGATCTCCGCTTCTTTGTCGTGGAACTTCGCGTTTAAGACCTCATGCTTAATGCCAGTCTTTTTAAGTAGTTTCGATAGTTCTTCCGACTTTTCTATGGATATAGTTCCGACTAGAACCGGTTGACCCGTTTCGTGTCTAGCCTTGATATCATCAATAACTGCGCCGAATTTCTCAGCCTCAGTCCTATAAATCTCGTCAGGATTGTCCACTCTGATAACAGGCTTGTTAGTCGGTATCTCAATAACGTCCATGTGGTAGATGTCTTGGAATTCCTCTTCTTCAGTCTTTGCAGTACCAGTCATACCCGAAAGTTTCTTGTACATTCTAAAGTAGTTTTGGAAAGTAATAGTCGCCAAAGTCTTCGACTCGCTCCTAACCTCAAGACCTTCCTTCGCCTCAATCGCTTGGTGCAGACCATCCGAGTAACGTCTACCAAACATCAAACGGCCAGTAAACTCGTCAACAATGATGATCTCGCCATCTTTCACAACATAGTCCTTGTCCTTCTTCATAAGGCTCCTAGCCTTCATCGCTTGATTAATATGGTGAATGATCTCCATATTCTCAATGTCAGAAAGGTTTTCAACCTTGAAAAATTCCTCAGCCTTCTTAGTACCAAGCTCTGTTAATAGCACAGAACGGTCCTTTTCGTTGACAACGTAGTCCTTAGTCTCTTCCTCCTCTTCCTCTTGCTTAACAAACCTATCAAGCGGGTCAATCTTTTCGTCAGGGTCTTGCACCCTAACCGATAGACGCGATACAAAAGTCTTTGCAAGCTCATAAAGATCAGTAGATTTGTCACCTTGACCAGATATTATTAATGGTGTTCTCGCCTCATCTATTAAAATAGAGTCCACTTCGTCGACAATCGCGTAGTTTAAGTCCCTTTGCACCATATTTTCCTTGTAGATAACCATGTTATCCCTTAAGTAGTCGAAACCAAATTCATTGTTAGTACCATAAGTAATGTCCGCTGCGTAAGCCATTTTCCTATCTTCCTTAGGCATATCATGCACGATGCAGCCAACAGATAGACCAAGATATTCAAAAACCTTGCCCATCCAGTCCCTGTCACGCTTTGCAAGGTAGTCGTTCACAGTAACGATGTGTACACCCTTGCCCTCAAGCGCATTTAAGTAAGCCGGCATAGTCTCAACCAAAGTTTTACCTTCACCAGTTTTCATCTCAGCGATGCGGCCTTGATGCAAAATGATGCCGCCCTCGACTTGCACCCTGTATGGCGTCATGCCTAGAACCCTCTTCGAAGCTTCCCTAACAGTCGCAAACGCCTCTGGCAAAATGTCATCAAGCGTTTCACCGCCCTTAAGTCTTTCCTTTAATTTATTAGTATTATCCTTTAATTCCTCGTCCGATAGCTTCGAGTATTCATCCTCCAAAGCCATAACCTCTTCAACTTGTGATCTGTTCTTTTTAATAGCCCTGTCCGAAGTAGAGCCAAATATTTTTGAGAATAATCCCATCTTTTCACCTTCTTTAAATTACTTCACCCTTTATTATACCCGATAATCGATTAAAATTCAAGAACTTGAAAAATATTTTATGAGTAATAGCCCTGACTATGCGCATGGCCTTGCCCCCTTCGACTGATTTTGCTTGAGTAATGATGGGTGGATGGTATATGCTGGGCAGATGGTATATGCTGGGCGATTGATTTTTTCTTCTACTTACACTTTTCTTCCTTTATATATATAATGCCTAAGTTTTTGAATCACAATAATGCTTTTGCAAAAAAGTCTTCTTTTTAGATATAAAATACGTAAGTATTTTTTATCGCAAGAAAAGTTTCGCAAAAACTTTTCTTTTATAAAGGCGAGATAATATTATTAAAAAACGTTTTTCACGAGAAACGCTTTTTGCTAAATCTGTTTTGTAAAGTATATTTTACATTCACAAGCCCATTTCCCTAAAAATCAAAAAAATTATGGTGATTTTACATATTTTACACAAACTTTACAATTGTCACACAAAATCTTAATAATATAACTCTATAATCAACTTGTAAAAATAATTTAAAGGAGTGTTATTTAAAAATGACAAAAAAATTAATTTCATTATTGCTAGTACTTGTATTAGCATTCTCTCTAGTAGCTTGCTCTAAGGACGAAGAAAAACCAGCTGAAACAGCTACTGAAACAAAAACAGAAGAAAAGACTGAAGAAAAAACTGAAGAACAAGCACCTGAAACTTCTAACGAACCTATCACTGTAATCTCAAGAGAAGACGGTTCTGGTACTAGAGGAGCTTTCATCGAAATCACTGGTATCGAAGAAAAGGACGGAGACACTAAGGTTGACAGAACTACTGTTGACGCTGTTGTTCAAAAATCTACTAACGCTGTTCTGATGACTGTTAATGGTGACAAGAACGCCATCGGTTACATCTCTTTAGGTTCTTTAAACGATAGCGTTAAAGCTGCTAAGGTTGAAGGCGTTGAAGCTAGTAGCGATAACGTTCTTGACGGTTCATACAAGATCGCAAGACCATTCAACATTGTTTATAAGGGCGAAGCAGACGGACTTAAGAAGGACTTCATCGACTTTATGATGTCTAAGGAAGGTCAAGAAATGGTTCTTGAAAACAAATATGTTCAAGTTGACACAGCAGCAGCTGAATACAAACAAAATTCTCAATCTGGTAAGCTTGTAGTTGGTGGATCAACTTCTGTTACTCCACTTATGGAAAAGTTCGCTGAAAAATACATGGAAATGTATCCAGACGTTAAGATTGAAATCCAATCAACTGGATCATCTGCTGGTATCCAAGCAGCTATCGAAGGTGCAGCTGATTTAGGTATGGCATCAAGAGACTTATCTGACGAAGAAAAGGCTGAACTAACTAACGTAGTTATCGCTAAAGACGGTATCGCTGTTATAGTTAACAACGAAAACGCAATCGAAGATTTAACTCTTGATCAAATCAAAGCCATCTTCGTAGGTGAAACAAAAACTTGGGGAGATATTAAATAATTTAGACTAAAAGAAAATTTCTTGAGGAGGGCCAGATTTGAGCCCTCCATAATTTTATAAGGAGTAATTATGAATAAAAATTTTAAAGAGAATTTCATGAAGTATTTCTTCTTTGTCATCTCTCTAATATCTGTCTTTGCTCTATTACTTATATGCTACTTCATTTTTTCCGAGGGCATTCCCTTTGTAAAAGAGTACGGACTAAAAGCATTTTTATTTGGCAAAGTATGGGCTCCTAGAAACGTTCCAGCGTCTTATGGTATCGTGTCAATGGTAGTTGGCTCGGTGTATACAACGCTCGGCGCCATCATCATAGGTCTGCCTATAGGACTCTTGACTGCCATATATATGGCATTCTACGCCAATAAAAAAGCATACAAAATACTGGAGCCAGCCGTTCAGCTAATGGCGGGCATCCCTTCAATTGTATATGGTTTCTTTGCCCTTGTAGTTATTGTGCCACTTGTAAGAAAGGCGTTTGGCGGTGACGGCATGAATATAATAACGGCTTCCCTACTTCTAGGAATAATGATACTTCCAACTATAATCTCCATTTGTGAGTCATCATTAAGGGCCGTCCCAAAATCATTCTACCAAGGTTCAGTAGCACTCGGCGCAAGTAAGGAAATAAGCATATTTAAAGTCGTTGTACCTGCCGCAAAGAGCGGGATTATCTCCTCTTTCATCTTAGGCATCGGTAGAGCGATAGGTGAAACTATGGCTGTTTACTTAATTGCGGGTAATCAGCCTAGGATCCCGACTTCCATTACACAAGGGGTTAGAACACTTACAACAAATATAGTTATAGAGATGGCATACGCTACACCAAAGCATAGACAAGGACTTATCGCGACCGCCATGGTCCTATTCATCTTCATTTTGATAATTAACACTATATTCTACTTTATAAAAGGAAGTGAAAAGAATTATGAGTAAATTTTTAAAAATATTGATCAAAGTCGCTGCCTACTTCACTTTGGCTACACTTGTCTTCATAATCCTTTACATTTCTGTCAATGGCCTACCAAATTTAAAGCCATCATTATTTGCGCTTAAGTACACAACAGAGAACGTATCGATGCTACCAAGCTTAATTGTAACGCTTGTAGTCGTTGTACTCACTTTACTCGTTGCCGTGCCTATAGGCGTTGCGAGCGCCATCTACTTAAGTGAATACTCTAAGAAGGGCTCGAAAATCGTAAAGATCATTAGGCTTGGTACTGAGTCACTAGCTGGTATCCCGTCTATCATCTACGGTCTATTTGGTATGATCTTCTTTGTATACGAGCTTCAGATGCAATACTCGATTATGGCCTGTGTATTAACAGCCATCATCATGGTTTTGCCAATTATAATAAGAACTTCGGAAGAAGCGATACTAGCTGTGCCTGACTCGTTTAGAAAGGCCTCCTTTGGTCTAGGCGCAGGAAAGCTATCGACGATATTCAAAGTAGTTTTACCTCCAGCTATGAACGGGATTTTGGCAGGTATTATACTTTCTATAGGTAGAATCGTCGGCGAAACTGCTGCATTTATCTACACTCTAGGTACTGCGACTGCCATGCCAAAGGCGCTTAATGAATCAGGAAGGACGCTTGCCCTACACATGTATGTACTAAGTGACGAGGGCTTCCACGTTGAAGCAAGCTTTGCAACTGCCTTTGTTTTACTAGTTGTGGTTGTAATTATCAATATGCTTTCAACAAAATTATCAAGAAAGGTTATGAAATAATGAATAAAATTGAAGTTAAAAACGTTGACCTCTTTTATGGTGATTTTCAGGCGCTAAAGAATGTGTCTATGGATATGCCTGAGAATAAAATTACGGCTTTCATCGGCCCATCTGGCTGTGGTAAGTCAACGCTATTAAAGAGCTTAAATAGAATGAATGATCTTGTCGATGGTGTAAAAATCACTGGCGAAATCACTTTGGATGGCGAGGACATCTACGCTCCAAAAGTTGATGTGAACGAGCTTCGTAAGAGGGTCGGCATGGTTTTTCAGCAGCCAAATCCATTTAGCATGTCTATATACGATAACATTGCTTATGGCCCTCGTGTTCACGGAATTAAGAAGAAAAAGGACCTTGACATCATAGTAGAAAGATCACTACAAGGTGCGGCTCTTTGGGATGAAGTAAAGGATAAACTAAAGAGAAACGCGCTTCAAATATCTGGTGGACAGCAACAAAGGCTTTGCATAGCAAGGGCGCTAGCTGTTGAACCGGAAGTTCTACTAATGGACGAACCGACATCGGCTCTTGACCCAATATCGACATCGAAGATTGAAGAATTATGCGAATCACTTAAGGACCGCTACACCATCGTCATCGTGACTCACAACATGCAACAAGCGGCTCGTATATCGGACTACTGCTCCTTCTTCTTTGAAGGCGAAATCATTGAATCGGATCAAACGAGCGCCATTTTCCAAAATCCAAAAAATAAAAAGACTGAAGACTATATCACTGGTAGATTCGGTTAAAAAAGGGGTATAATCATGGTAAGAACAAGATACATTAATGAATTAGAAAATTTAAAGAATGAAATCATTTTATATAGTGCTATCGTTGAAAAGATGCTGATGGACATGAAGGTGACTATAGAGACGGCTGCGGAGGATGTGGATATCAAAGATCAGCTTCAAGAGATCGAGAGTAAAGAGGACGAAATTCGCGAGTATAACAGAAACATCGAGACTCTATGTCTTAAGATCATGTCGACTCAACAACCGGTTGCGAAGGATTTAAGGTTTGTTTCGTCTACTTTAAACATCATCAGAAACGTTGAAAAGATTGGTGGACACGTGATTGAAGTCGCTGGCCTACTTAATTTTGTAAGTATCGGCGAGGACTTCACTGAAGAGATATTGGATATGTGCCTATCAACTAAGAAGATGTTAAAGAGCGCGATTGACGCCTTTATAACTGGCGATTTGGAAGAGAGCTACAAGGTCATCGCCTCTGACGACAAGATTGACGCTTTATTCAGCCACATAATGAGTGAGGTCGTAGAGAAGATTGGCGATAAAAAAGATGACGCTCTAAGGCTTATAGACATCATACAAATTGCGAAGTACTTCGAAAGAATCGGCGACAACGCAGAATCTATCGCGGACTGGAGCGTATTTTCAATCACTTCTAAGCACTATGAGTAGGAGGAGCTATGATATATATAGTTGAAGACGACAGGAGCATTAGGGACTTAGTTCTATATGCACTGCACAATGAAAATTACAAGGCTGAAGGCTTTGAGAATGCTGATGAGTTCTTCGCAAGAGTTAAAAAAGAACTGCCAACGCTAGTTATGCTCGACATCATGCTGCCTGGCACAAGCGGACTTGAAATACTTGATCAAATGAAGAGAGATGCCGCACTAAAGAACATCCCCGTAATTATGCTAACAGCTAAGACTACTGAGTTTGACAAGATTACGGGGCTCGATAGAGGCGCTGATGACTACATCACAAAGCCATTTAGCGTCTTGGAGCTCTTGGCAAGGGTCAGAGCCCTTCTTAGACGCAGCAAAGTTAACGCTGGCGACGTACTTGACTACGCCGGCATAAGACTCGACTACGATAAAAGAACCGCAACAGTTGATGGCGAGCCCATCTCCCTTACTTATAAAGAGTTTGAGCTCTTATACTTTTTACTATCGAACCCAAACATCGTCCTAACAAGAGACAGGATTATAGAGAAGATCTGGGGCTACGATTTTGAAGGAGAGACAAGAACTGTTGACGTTCACATCGCTTCGATTAGATCGAAGATTGAGCCATATCAAGGCGTTATCAAAACTATCAGAAGCCTTGGCTATAAGGTTGGTGACGAAAAATGAAGAAAAAACTAAACATCACCTACTCCATTTGCTTTTTTCTAACTATACTAATATCCGTCTCGCTAACAGTGCTTATAACATACAAAAATACTAGCGCAAACGAGCTTAGAGACCTACAAGACGAATTGAAACTCGCTTCGCAAATGAACGTAGAGACATTAGAAAAGATCGGCACCTTTAATAACAATATCCGTGCAACTGTAGTAGATCCAAGTGGCGCAGTCATCTATGATAACTTCTCTGACCCATCTACTATGGAGAACCATGCTGATAGAAAAGAGATTAAAGAAGCCTTAAGTGGCGACATCGGCAAAGACGTGAGACTATCCAATACACTTAATAAAGACACATACTACTACGCTTCTCTCATGGCGGACGGCAACGTAATAAGGCTATCAAAGCAAACAGAATCAATACTTGGCTCATTTATGAAAGTAGTTCCACTTATACTACTTATGTCAATTCTACTTATTCTAGTGCTTTTACTAATAAACAAAAAACTCGTAGACAAACTGCTATTGCCTATCGATTACGCTGCAGAGCACTTACACAGAGACGATTTCAATACAGCTAAGATCGACGTTTACGACGAACTAAGTCCATTCATAAGGACTATAGAGAGAAAAAATAAAGACATCAAAGGCTATATAGAAAGCCTTGAAACTAAGGAATCAACAGTAAATGAGATACTTAGAAACATGAACGAAGGCTTGGTACTCATTGACACTGACTTAAAAGTCGTTCAGCTCAACGACGCATCGAAGAAGCTATTTAAGTCAAATATGCAAACTGATTATACGGGCATGGACGTCGTGAGACTAACAAGGAGCCAAGAGGTATCGACTAGACTAAATGATTTAATTCAAACACACAAGGCATCGAGCTTCGAGATCATGGTCGACGAAGACAACCTAAAGATATATCTTTCCCCAATTGAGAATGGCAATGCCCTTACAGGCATCATCATGCTAGTTCTTGACGTAAACGACGAGAAAAAGGCTGAAAAGCTTAGACGAGAATTCTCCGCGAACGTTTCGCACGAGCTAAAGAGCCCACTCACATCGATATCTGGTTACGCCGAGCTAATTAAGAACGGCATGGTTAAGGAAGAAGATATCAAAAAATTCTCCGGCATCATCTTTGACGAAGCAGGTCAAATGCTACGCTTGATCGATAACATCATCATGATATCGAAGCTAGATGAAAGACCACAGCTAAAGAGCGAAGAAGAGGTTTCGATTAAAGAGACTATAGACAATATCTTAGAGCTATATAAGGGCAAAATTGACGCGAAAAATTTATCAGTAGAGTGCCATATCGAAGATGGACTTAAGAAAAACGTGCCACTTGGCATGCTTTCGGAGCTTTACAGAAATTTAATCTCAAATGCTATCAAGTACAATAAAGATGGCGGCAAGCTTACAATATCCGTCGAAAAACGCGGGGACAATATCATAAGCAAAATTTCAGACACAGGAATCGGCCTTGAGAAAGACGAAATCCCTCGTATATTCGAGCGCTTCTACATGGTCGACAAGGGAAGAAATAGAAATACAAACTCAACAGGCCTTGGTCTATCCATAGTGAAACATATAGTTGAGGATATGGGTGGAACGATTGATGTGATGAGCGAAGTAGGCAAAGGAACTACTATGAAAGTGATCTTCAAAGCTTAGTTCGCATTAAGAAGAACCTCGTCCATATGGACGAGAACCTTGGTGCTGCGCACTCGCGCCCTTGAACTAATAGTGAGAAAAGTGATTTTCACGAGCGCAGCATTCGGAATAAATTGCATTAATTTCTTAATGAAGATGTCTGCCCGAAAATTCATCTAGTTGAGCGTAGCGAACGAATATGAATTTTCAAGACATCGAGTTTAGAAATTAACAATTTATGTAGACCAGCAAGCGAAGGAAAACAATTTTCGATGTGCAATGCTCGAGTACTTTTGTACACTCCGCTTGCTTCGTCAGTCCACATCGTCCAATCATCGCGTTTGCTCTGCGAAGTCCCATGGTCGAGTTATGGTCCACAGTAAAATAAATAATTTTTGTGAATAAAGAAATTTTTATTAAAAAAATATTTCAGATTCAAACTGGCCCTTGAGCTTGCTCTGCGAAGTCTCATGGTCATAGTAAGATTCATGGTAAAAATGATTAAGCTAGTGAATAAAGAAATATTTATTAAAAAGAAATGAATGTTTGTCATTCGATTTGCAACTAATCAAAAAATGATACACTTTACAAAAATGAAAGCTGTGAGAAAAAATTCTCACAGCTTTGTTTATGTTTATTCTATTTCGCCAATCCGTAAGTTTGCTCCACGTTTGTTATGAAGATTATTCCCTTTCCTTGCTCTTCAATCCCAGTTTCTTTTCTTATCGACTCAACTATGTCCTTAGTTTTTGCTTCTTCTGATATAATCAAGACGATCTCTTTCTCGGGTTCGATGAGCATATTAAAGACTTTGCGCGCTTCTTCGCTGCCCGAGCCTCTCGCGTGCATAACAGTTCCGCCTCTTGAGCCAGCTTTTTCAGCTGCTTCGATCACGTCGTCTGCATTTCCTTTTTCAACTATAGTATATATGGCGTTGTACATATTTTCACCTCTTTTAATATTTTTACTTCCATTAGCATTATCTTCAGTGCCAAAGACGTTGAATGCGCTCTCGATGTAGGCAATTCCGTGGTTTGGCTTGTCCATTTCAAGTTTTTCTACTAAATAATCAGCAAGATCCGTGATCTCCTCAGTCTTTCCGAAGAGCATAAGAACTGCTTTTTTCTTGTCGTTTAGACCTAAGTAGTCAAATATTGTCCTAGATGCAGTGCCTCTGCCTAGCATGGCTACTGAGGCTGTAACGCCTTTCTCATCAGCTAAATGCAAGACTTTGCTCGCTTTATTCTGTTCAACTATAACGACTAGCATTTCTAAGTGACGAGACTTTAAACTACGCATTCTTCACTCCCCCTTTTTCATGTTTCAGATAGAATAGACCAAGTATTTGCAGCGCAATTAGAGGCGTCATCGCTACCATGGCAATGGTACCAAAGCCGTCTATAAGTAGGTCCGCTGTTGGTGTTGAGGCTGCAACGCCTTGTGCATAAGCAAGGATAATTGTCGCAGTCATTGGTCCTGAGGCAACGCCGCCTGAGTCAAAGGCGATGCCGACGAATAGGTTTGGCACTTTTTTCATTATCAAAAATGTTATGATATAGCCCGGTAGCAGTACGTGCCATAGCTGCATGCCAGGAACTAGTATTTTCAGTATAGACAAGGCAACCGCGATGCCGACACCTATTGACAAAGTCATAAGTACGACTGATTTTTTGATTGAGCCCGCCGTAACGGCTTCGATTTGGTTCGTAAGTACGTGAACTGCAGGCTCCGCAAGTATAGTCAGTACGCCCATCAGAAAGGCGATGGCAACGATGAAGGCCTTGCTGTGCTCTGTGGCTAGCACGTGACCTATGTAGCGGCCGACGTCCATAAATCCGCTGTTTACGCCGACTAAAAAGATTACAAGTCCCACAAATGTTAAAACGCAGCCGGTTGCGACTCTTGCGTTTGCCCTCTTCGAATTATGGAAGAAGATCATGTTGCAGATCGTGTAAATCACGATTATGGGTAGAAGTGCGATGATTATCTCTTTTGCGACTATCGGCGCCTCGTGGATGAAGTGCGAGAAAATGCCCGGCTCTGCCGCCACGGCAATGTCTGGAACCTCACCAAACTCTGGTTTTGATAGCATTCCAAGTAACAGTGCACCGATGATGGCGCCTGCTGAAGCGATGCCAACTAGGCCAAAGGAGTCGTCTTCGGACTTTTGGCTGTCTTTGTTAATGGCGGAGGCACCTGCGGATAAAGCAAGTAAAAATGGTACAGTCAGTGCCCCAGTTGTCGCTCCTGAAGCATCAAAGGATACTGCTAGGAAGAACTGGTCTAAAAGCACTGCAAGTACGAGTATTACGCCATATGTAAGCATTAAAAACTTCTTTAGCGAATACACTTTTACTATACGCACCATGCCAAGTGAAATAAGTAAAGCGACACCCATTGACACAAGCATAACTAGTGTTGACTTCGATACGACGCCCAGAGTCACCTGGCCAACTTGATCTGCCAAGATATGTAAATCCGGCTCAGCTATTGAAATGACAAAGCCTAGGACAAGTCCCATGAGCGCTATGACCCAAAGTTTACCGCTCTTAACGGCTGCGTTACCGAAGCTGTCGCCCATAGGCGTGATGCCAAGGTCGACGCCGATCAAAAATATTGTCAGTCCCAAAAGTATGAAGACCGCGCCCAATAAAAAGCGTATGAAGACATCGCTCTCTAGCGGAACCACTGTAAAATTCAGTATCACAACGAGTAGCGATATCGGCAAAACGGTCGCTAGGACTTCTTTAAATTTCTCTTTAATCAAAATGTCACTTCCTTCTAGTCAAATTTGTTTATTTCTTTAGACAAGTAAAATCATTAACACTATTATAATGGAAAAGTGCCCAAATTTCAAGCTATTTCTCAATTAAGTAGCGCCAGTAACGCTTTGGCATATTTGAAATCATCAGCTTTTCATTGCGTCTCTCATCTATGGCAATTGTCTTGTAAAAGTCTTTCCAAGCCTCTTCGAAGAACTTTTCTCTTTCGCTAATGGCGTAGTCAAGAGATTTTAGCTCCAAAAACTCGACCTTCCCCTTCATGTGCATGGCGGCCATCCCGCGCTTCACGTCAGCGATTACGAAGTTTATAGTAGGGAGCCTCTTCACAAAATGAGGAACGATAAGGGTCAAGATGTCATTCTTCGGCTCAAACTCAGCTAGCATCACGCCTCCCTCGACCTCTTTGAAGCGGAGTAGACCTTTGTAGGAATGGTTTTCACTTAAAACATTTCTACGTATGCGTCGAAACTCGCTCGCAGCCTTCTCTGAGGAAAAGATGTAGCCGTAGCCGTGCTCGAAGACGCCTTTGATGGCCCTGATTAATATATCTTCTTTATTAGTATCACAGGATAAAAATACTGCCACTATCTCCCTCATGAAACGCTTCGGAAACTTGTCCTCAAGCGCTTTGAGTACGCGAGTGGCCCCTGCCATATCCGTGGCGATAAAGACCTTGGTGTCAAATAAGGAACCTTGATCATCGGACATGAATTTGGCGCGCTCGATGTCCTCGTAAAGCTCGAAGATGACCGTCATGAGGCCTTCGAAGCTCCTGTCGTAATCAAAATAGCGATAGCTGTTCATTGAGATTCACCTTATCCATGAGTTTTATGCGCAAATTTTCGCGTGTATCGATCTTGCCGCCTCTGTAGACGCCGCCTACTGTGATGAAGTATTTAGCACGCTTTAAGGAGATGTGCATGTTCTCAAGCGACGTGTACGATAGCTTGGCAAAGCGCCTTGCATTGATAATCTTGTGGCAGGTCGTCGGGCCAAAACCGGGCACGCGAAGAAGCTCTTCGTAGCTCGCTTTGTTGACCTCGATCGGGAAGAGCTCGATATGATTAATCGCCCAAAACGCCTTGGGATCAAGGTCCAGGTCGAGCATGGGACTTTTGCGCGAAACGATTTCGTAGGGCTTGAACTTGTAGAAGCGCATCAGCCAATCCGCTTGATAGATGCGGTGCTCACGTAATAGTGGAGCGGCTTTGATGCCACTCGTGTACTTCGATTTAACGACAGGAACGAAAGCCGAATAATACACGCGCTTCATGCTAAAGCCCTTATAAAGCAGCGACGCCTTCGTGATTATCGTCTCGTCACTTTCATTCGCGGCGCCTATAATCATTTGCGTGGTTTGCCCAGCCGGGGCAATGAGTGGCGCACTCTTGTACTTCAACCTGTCCTCTTTGTTCTCATCTATTGCCAGCTTTATATTGTTCATGGGCTTCATGATGCCCTCAGTAGTTTTCTGCGGAGCAAGCATTTTAAGGGACTGTTCGGTCGGCAGCTCAATATTCACCGACACCCTATCGATCAGGGACGATAGCTTTGTGACCAGCTCTTTTGAAGCGCCCGGTATGACCTTCATATGTATATAGCCATTAAAGTGATAGGTGTTACGAAGGAGCTCAGCCGTTCTAATAAGCTGCTCCATGGTGTAGTCGGGGCTTTTGATGACTGCGCTTGAGAGGAAAAGGCCCTCGATGTAGTTACGGATGTAGAAGTTCATAGTGAGCTCGGCGACCTCTTCGGGCGTGAACGAGGCACGCGCGACATCGTTCGAAGCGCGGTTGATGCAGTACTCGCAGTCGTAGATGCAAACGTTTGTGAATAGAATTTTAAGTAGCGATATGCAGCGGCCGTCCTCAGACCAGCTGTGACAGATGCCTGATGAGGCGGCGTTACCAATGCCTCCTGCGTTTTTGCGCGAAGAATTAGACGAAGAGCATGAGGCATCGTACTTCGCCGAGTCAGATAAAATTTTGAGTTTCACCTTTAAATCCATAGTATCACCTGAGTATATTGTATCACTAAATGGCGATTTTGGCAAGATATGGGCGGGGATTGAGGAAAGAGAAAGATGCATAACTATTGCTAGCTATGCATCTTGTATTTTTATTGATTTGTTGTGACAATTGCTTTTGAGCAAAGTGATTCAATCATAAGATTTATTTATTCACAAATTTTGCAGGAAAAAGAAGGACCTTTCCCATAAATTTGGTCAAGAACCTTTGCGCTATGATGAGATTGGCTCCTACATAAAAAGTGCATAGCTGATAAACAGCTATGCACTTAATAATTTTTATTGATTTTTTGTGTCAATCACTTCTAAAGAAATTGAATGCGAAATTTATTATTTCTCTTTTAGTTGTACTAGTTTGATTAATAAGTCGATAGTCTTCGCTAATTCCTCTCTCGTAAACTTACTTTGCGGACCAAACTTGCCATTCGCTTCAACATTCACAAGTCCAGCTCTCTTCATAGCGATCATCGCGTCCTTTGCCCAGCTATCAGCCTTAGCAAAGTCTTTTTCATCAACTGGAACTACTGTTTCAAGCTCAATGCCATTCGCCTTTAGTAAGTTATTTAGCATTACACAGAACTCTTGTCTAGTAACTTTCTTATCAGCCTTGAAAGTGCCATCAGTGTAGCCAGCGATGATGCCCTTAGATGCTGCCCACTTAACTGATTCAGCATACCATTTATCATTCTTAACGTCGTCAAAGTAAACGTCTTTGTCAATGGCTTTGTCCTTGCTGATAAGCATAAAGACTCTTGTAACCATAGCTCTTGTTATAGTTTTATTGCCTTGGAACTTGCCATTGCCCATGCCCTTGATGATGCCGTATGAAACTAAGTTTCTAACTGCTTCGCCTTCAGGACCCGCTGGAACGTCTTTTAGTTCAACTGGGTTTGTAGGATATTCTGTGATGATGCCGTAGTCCTTCTTTGTTTCAACTGGCTTTTCATCTTCATTATTGTTAATAGGTTTGCTTGGTTCAACCGGTTTCAATGGTTCAGATGGTTTAGGTTCTGGTCTATATGGCTCATATGGTTCGTACGGTTCATATGGTTCTGGTTGTGGATCTGGTTTTGGTTCTGGTTGTGGTTGTGGATCCACTTTATTTTCTTCCCATTTAGCTATAAGCATCATATTTGCCATAACACTTGTGTTGAAATCATAGTTTTCGCCATCAAATTGCCATGCGATAAATGTGTGATTTGTCTTAGTAGGTTTTGCTGGCTCCTTAACTTTTTCGCCTTCACGTACCTTTTCAATCCAAGTAGCTTCGCCATTAGCTGGATCGAAAGTGATTTCGTATTCAAGAATTTCTTCCCATTTTGCGTAAACGTTTGCATTTTCCTCTATAGGCTCATCGAAATTAAATTCACGAGTAAATTCTTCGTCTACATACCAGCCTTTAAAGATATAGCCATCTCTATGTGGATCTGCTGGTTTACTTACAGTTTTGCCTTTAAGCAGTTTTTCTTCTACTGCTTTATCACCATTATTATAATAGAAAGTAACTGTCACGCTTGCGATTGACTCTTCGTCTATAGCCTTAATAGCTCTTTCTAACTCGCCTGCAGCTTCATCTACATCTTCCTTATTTGCCTTAGAATCAGCCAAAACTTTATTTGCCTTAGCTATGGCGTCTGTTAAAGCTGTTTTATTTGCTTCACTTGCCTTAGCATATGCTTCAGTTTTTACTACATCATCTGCTTTAGCTAGCAATTGTTCTAGATAAGCCGTATTAAGTGGAAGTACATTTAATTTAACGCCTTCACTCATTAATTTCTTTTCTTCTTTTTGATAAACGATGATTTCGTCATCTTCATGAATTTGACCTACGTTTATCGAGAATGTTCCGCTATTAGCAATACGCATAGCAGCTCTTGGCTTAGACTCAGTATTAGCAAAGCTAGCTTCCTTAGAGCGAAGTTCGTAGTAAACAGTCGCTCCAACTGTTCCTGTACCTCTAATGTACTTATCATTTACATAAGCATCGTCAAGCTTAACTGGCTCAGTCTTTTTAGTCGGCACTTTATCGCCACTTAGTCCTGCTAGAGCCTTTTTAATTGACTCAACAGCTGCATTTATAGCATCTTGACTTGCTTTCTTATTATTGAATAAGTTTGTAGCATTGATGATGGCGTCTTCATAAGCTTCTCTTTCTTTTTCAATTGCATTGACATACTTGTCAGAATATCTTACTTCTGAATATTGATCGATAAGCTTTTTAAGCTCAGTCTTGTCAGCTTCATTGTAGCCATCAAGCTTCTTAAGAGCTGCCTTTATATCAGCTATAGACTTGTCAATGGCTTCTTCTGTAGCATTTGCATCTTCATAAACTTCCTTGCCTTTTGTAATTGCGTCGTCGTAAGCCTTTTTGTCTTCAGCTGTATCATATTTATAAGTGTCTTTTGCTTTAACATTTGCTTCGTCATCAATTAACTTCTTAAGCTCTTTCTTCTTAAGATTTTCCATAGATCCGATGATGGCGTCACGTGCATCTTTAACTTTATCTACTAAAGCGTTGATAGCTTCTTGAGTAGTTACTGCTTTTACAAGCTCCATCTTTGCTTCGCCTATCGCATCATCGTATGCTTTTCTCTTAGCTGGCCCAGCGTTCTTGTAAGCCTCTGTAGCCTTGATCTTGTCATACTCTGAAACTAAGGCTTTTAGCTCTTCTTTATTGACTATTGCAACATCTTTGTCGAGTTTAAAATTAAATGTTAACTCTTGTCTAGAAAATTCTGTTACTGTAAACTCTTTTATTTCGTCATCATCAAGTTTATAGCCTTGTTCGCAGCCTAAGAATTTAACTTGGTACAATTGATTACCATTGCCAATGTATGGTACTTTCTTAAGGTCAGTTACATAAGTTACTCCATTGACATTCTTTGCATAAACTGCATAATCAGCCTCAACTGGAGCATCTCCTGCAAGTGAATTTACTTTTAACATTAGTGGTGCAACTATGTTGATGTATTTAGAGAATGTTTGGCTTGGATATGCATTTATGATGTTAGGGTAATATGCGTATTTTGTTCCGTCAAGTCTTAGTTCGTAATTAACGCCTGAAATAGCTGGGAATTCAAAGCCCTTAGCTGTCTTTGTAACACCTTCTACTTCATTGCCTTTCATGTCAAAGACTCTGATTGTATAATCATCAAGACTTTCATTAGCGTCCTTTGGTATTCTTACTTCAACTATTTGAACTTCTTTTTTATCTTCTATTTCAAAAACTGCTTTGAAGCTTGGATTTTTTGCATCGAGAGTAAACTCTATTCTCTTGTTTTTAACATTAACTTTTAGGTAATCTGATAAATCTTTTAATACATAAGCGTATTTACCAAATTCAAGCTCTTTTTCGGCTTTCTTATATTCTTGGTCAAAGCTTAGTTTAACTTCTTCATCTTTACCATCTACAACTTTATATAGCTTAACTTGTTCAAAGAAGTTAAGTCCAGTTCTGCTGCCAGTGTAGTTGATGTCCCAACTTGCTTTGCCCTTTATAGGCTCTTGTGGCTCAGGCTCTGGTGTTGGTTCTGGTGTCGGTGTTGTCTCATCATCTTTTGGTGGATTAGCTTTTGTTCCTTTTAATACTTTGTATAGCTTAACTGTAACGTTTGGATTATTTGCATCAACTGTAACAGTTTTCTTGATTATGGATTTGTCTGGATCATATTTGCCATACATATTCCATGTGTAGCTAGACAATTCCACAGTGTGTGTACCATAAGAAACTTCCTTGATATCTTTAACTTTTTTGAAAGCACCATCAAGCATAACATTTGCAAATGCATCCAGCTTAGCACCTGCATCGCTAAATTCATAAACTTCCACCTTCAAAATTCCTTTACCATCTGGGTTTGGTTCTGGTTCTGGTTCTGGATCTGGCTCAGGTGTTGGTGTTGATCCTTTAACTACCATAGTAAGTTTTACTTCAACGTTTTGATTGTTTTCATCAATTTTAACAGTTTTAGATGAAACGGACTTTTCTTCATCATACTTGCCTAATCTATTCCAAGTTGATGCAAGTTTAACAGTATGTTCACCATACGGAACTTTAACTGTTTCTCCACCCATCGCAAATTTTGAATCGACATATGCAAACGAAGTTGTTTCTCTTTCGTTCTTTCCGTTTACTTCATAAATCTTTACAGTGATAGTTCCTTCTCCTGATGGAGCTGGTGGTTCTTTATATTCTTCAAGCTCAATACGTAAATTCTTTGTATCTTTAGTAACTGTTATAGTACTAAACTTTTCTTTTTGAATATATTCTTTTGGTTCAAATACTTCTAATTCATGTTCACCAAATGTTAATTCTACTTCGCCATCAGTATATTCAGTTTCTTCATCGCCATCAAGTATAAAGCTAACTGGGCTAATTTTTTCTTCGCCATAATAGAATTCAAAATTTACCTTAACTTTCTCTTTATCTTCTTCTTCCTTTTCAGGTATTACAACAAATTCTACTTGGAACTCTTTGCTATTAATAACAAATTCTTTAGTATCAATAGTGTAACCTTCAGGAAGGCCCTTTACTTCTGCTTGGTAGTAGTCATATGGTAGATTAACAAACCAAGTGCTGAAGCCTGTCTTAATGAAAGTCTTCTTTATAGGCTCGCCCTTTGTTCCTGTTAATACATATTCATATGAATTTTTCTTCAAGTCTGCAGGAAGATTGTCATCATTAACAAAGATGGTGCCTTCACTTATCTTATCTGTTTCAGAATAAGCCTTCCAATTGAATTCTACTTCAACTGCTTCTGTAGTTGACTTAAATGTTCTAGATGTTTGCTCATAGCTTTCTTTATCTATAGTAAGAGTTGTTTCGCCAAATCTTTCTCTATCAGCCTCGGCCTCTACATAGTAAGTGCCTGGTGTTAATTCGATGCCGCCTTTTTCATAGTCAAAAGCTTTGCCTTCTTTGCCGTTTGTTACCCATCCATAGAAGTCGCATAAGTAGTACTCAGCGTCCTCATAATTATCTTTTATATTAAATTTAAATTTCTTATCGCCAATTTCTTCATAAGTGAAAGTCACATTTGCTTCTGGTTTTTCTTGTGTTAGTGTAACATATTCATATGGCTTTTCTATATACATGCCTTCTGGCATCTTTTCAGGGAATATCATCCAAGTGCCTTCAGCTAACTCGTCAAGACCAACTATGCTTCCGTTTTTACTATCTTTAGCAAGGTATTTAACGCCTTCAGCGCCCTCAGTAGTGATATGAACCTTGTAGAAACCGCTTCTCTTGATATTTGCAGTTACAGTTGAGTAGTTAGTTGAACCGTTAACTGTAAATGGCATGTCTTCGTCAAATGTTATTGAGTAGCCTTCTTTGCCATTTTTAAATTCTGCGTAGAAATTGTAGTCGCCGTATGGAAGGTCAGCATCGAAGTACTTGTCATATATGCCTTCGTCTTGAATAAATTTAAATACCTTATTATTTTTAACGTTCTTTGCAAATATATCAAAGTCAGTCCATTCAAGATCGTCTTTTGATGCCACTTTGATAGTAATTCTGCCAGTAGGTATTTCAGTAAATTCAAGAGTTATCTTGTAATTTTTATTATCTTGTGATATTTCGAATGGAATTTCACTTTCGCCCTTTAATTCGAATTTGTTAGAATAGTTTGTAACTACAAGTTTATACTTGCCAAACTTAAGATGTTCGTAGTTTTTAAGCTCTTTTCCGTCTTCAGTATAAACTTTGTATTCAAGGTTAAGAGCTTCAGTTCCTGCTTGTTTAACCTCAACTTCAAGAGAACCGAACATGTCCTTAAATACAAGCATCTCAGCTGTTACTTCGTTTATGTTGTGGCCAAAGTCCATAGCTGTGATATTTACATTGGAAAGTTCTTTGCCTTCTGGAATAATTAGCTTAGCTTTATTTCCTTCTCTAGTGAAGTCCATAGCCTTGCCACTTTCGTCTTCAATTTTGAATTCATCAAGGCCAGATCCTTCTTCTTTTATATCAAATGTTAATGTTCTAGTATTTTCATCATAAAAACTGTTTTCAAATTGTGGAGCCACTGTGTCTATAGTGAATTTTATATCTCTATATGTTTCTGGATAACTTTCCTTAGGTGCCTTGATAGCAGCTGCAGTAAGCCTTAGAGTGTAGTCACCATCTTCATAATCCTTTAGTGGAACAGCGCCAGGAGCTGTGTAGCCAAGGTATGTGTCTCTGTTCTTGTCATTATCAGGGTCAGTCGATATGTTAGTGTATTTAAGACCAATGTTAAAGTCTTCTGACTTGCCTTCTTTATCAATGATACTTGCCTTAACATTAGCAGTTCTAGTCATAACCATTTGAATGCTTAGTACGTCTTGGTAGTTATCTGCGTTTGGTGATATAACTATAGGTGTGAATATAGGTTTTGGTTCTTCAGCAGTATTTTTCTTTTCATTGATATCGTCAAAGTTCTTAAGACCAGCAATTATAACGTTATTAAATGTTCTGTCCTTATCATCTTTATATGTTCCGTAGTTAGTTTCTATGTGAGTTGAGTACTTAAACCAGTCATGGTTCCTAGTCTTTAGGTTCCAGTACATTGGTTTTTCACTTTCGAAATCGAATTCGTATAATGGTTTTTCAATAGATGGAATATTGTCATAGCTACCCTTAAATGAAACGAATGGGAAGGAAATTTCCATGCCATTTTCATCTCTTAAGTGAAGGAAACCTTCAACGAAAGCGCCGTTTGTGAACGCTTCTACCTTTTCTAGGTGTTCGATTGGGAAAGTTATGTCGTATTCAACGCTAGTTTGCGCTGGTACAGTAACTTTCTTGTCTTCATAAGTCTTTGAGAATAGTTCATCAGGTCTTAGTAATAGTTTCTTGCCATCGCGTGCTTCGATAGTCGCTTGAACCGATGGTGTAAGCACCTTTTGAGTGCCTGAGTAATTGTGTATAGTTAAATTTAATGTAATTTTATCGTCAACATTGCCTATAAATTTGCTAGCAATCTTAGTATCTCTATCAACTACTGTAAAATCAAGCATCGATGCCTTTGTAAGATTCATAACACCAGCGCCTTGACGACGAGGTGAAGTAGTTTGACCAGTTTTTGGATCTACATGAGGAACAGCAGAGTTCATAAGTATAGTCTTAGTTAAAGCCGCCTTATGAGTTTCGCCTGCAAAAAGCATCTCATTTAGACGAGCACGAATAACGCCTATAGCGCCTGTAACGTGAGGCGTAGCCATAGAAGTACCGCTCATATCGCCAAATGTGTTGCCCATAGTTTGAGTTGAGTAGATGTGTCCGCCAGGAGCAGTGATATCTGGCTTCATGTAGCCACCAGCTGAAAGACCCCAGTTAGTAAATGAGCTTAGCTCGCCAAATTGTGGGTTATCAGCCTCTTGTGGTCTCATATCTATAGACACAGGCTTTGATAAATCTTTCTTTATCTTTTCTGCAGTATCCAAAGTTATGGCAATAGCTGGTATCTTGTTGCCCTTAACGCCCATGTATAGCTCGCCCTCAACATTATTATAGATAATTGCGCCTAATGCTCCAGCTTTTTCAGCGTTTAGAACCTTTTCGCTAAAAGTATTGCCGCCCCTCTTAATAAGAGCTACTTTGCCTTTAAGGTCCTTGCCTTTAAAATCGTCAATATCATCTTCAGCCTTAATAACACCATTGCCACAGTCAACTAAGTAGTAGTCGCCTTTTTTATATTGAACATCTCCAGCAGTTTGGAAAATATATTTAGTTCCGTCATGAGTAATGACAGGTACATACATAGTTTTATTTTCAAGCGATGCTACAGTTATTGCGTTAGTCGCAATACCAGGAGCCGCCATAGTACCAAAGTCTGGGTTATCAATGTTAAGATTGCCTTGGTATTCGCCTTCATTACCAGCAGCTATAACAAAGTTAGTATCAGCAGCGTAACCGTTGTTTATAGCCTTGCCAACAAGTCCATCGGCTTGGCCAGGAAGACCCTTAGTAGAGCCTAAACTCATGTTAACCGCGTCAGCCCCCATAACTATCGCGTCTTGCATAGCTCTGATGTATATGTTTGAAGATGTTGAGCCTTGCTTCATAACATTCATCATAAGTAGTTGAGCTTCAGGAGCAACACCTCTCCAAGTTTTGCCATCGATTTGAACGGCGTTACCAGCTACAGTACCACTAACGTGTTGACCGTGAGCTGCTTTTTCTTTTTCAGGATTTAAGTCCTTCTTGTTAGTATTATAATTCCAGCCAAATGGAATCTTTTCACTTCTATAAACGTCTTCATAAAGCTTTTGATCTTGAGTATTGTCCTTAAGACTTAATTTACCGCCATTTAAAAAGTTATTAATATCAAGCTTGCCAAGTCTAGCTAAACCAGCATTGCTCAAATAGAAAGCATCATGGCTTGGGTCCATGTTACTATCGATGATAGCAAGGACAGAGCCAGCACCGTTGTACTTCTTTTGAAGCACTTCGTCATTGCCGATAAGCTCGTTCGAGTTAACCATCTTGATCGAGTCAGTCATGACAGATTGGTCCTTGAAGGCCCTCATGTCAGAGCGAACAACGTCAGGCTCACGAATGATGTCATTATTGAAGACATCCTTAACATAGTCAAGCGCCTTGATAGCATCAAGATCACTCTTATTAAGCCTTACGCAAAGAGATGGAACTAGAAGCTGGGCCCTAGATATCACCTCAATGCCTGCAAACATTGACTTTAACTCACCTTCATAGTAGTCCAAAGCCTCGTCCGCTAGGCTTATAGCCTTGCCGTAATCCTTGTTTAAATAAGCCTCTTCATAGCCAGGAGATTGTTTTTCTACGTCTAAGTAGACTATGTACTCTCCCTTTTCTTCACTTGCAAATACAGTTGTATAACCTGCAAATAGGCTAAAAATCATGCATAAGCATAAAATTAGTGAAATAGTTTTGCGTTTCATAATTGCCTCCCCCATATTAAAATTTCGCTAACGCAAGCGATGTTTTACACCTGCCGCTTCTTCTATCTGCTATGCTAAAGCATTCAGTGTAAAAAAATAGGTAAATTTACCCACCGAATTTATTGTAACACATTTGTAACATATAAATCAAGATATATAAAGAAAAATTATACATATAAATAAAAATGATACTATCACACTTTGTGGTAGCATAGTCACATAGCAATACTACAAATAGTAGTTTAACCGTGTTAATAGTCCTCGAGCATTGCACATCTAAACTAGCCAAGATCGCAAATCGAACGCAAAAGAAAAAAAGTGAGTACATATTATTTCGATGTACTCACTCATGAGATTATTATTCATTCATTTTATTAATTTCGCGTTCAATTGAAGAACTTAGGACTATACGTCCTACCGTAAGTTTAAGCAAATCGACGTTCACTTAGTTCCGTCTCTTTGTAAACTCTGGCATAAAGCATACATAGCCAATCGAACTTCGCTTCACTCGTTCTCTTGGTGCATGGACTTAACGTGTGCAAATGCACTCCGCAGCGACAAAATAATTCGAAACTAGCCAAGATCGCAAATCGAATGCGAAATCTATTTAATTAGTAGCCAATCTTCTTCTACTCTCTTCAATACATCTTCTTTGTATCTTCTTACATATTCGTGAGTGTTAGTTGCTTCCACCATATCATTCCATCCCCAGAAGCTTTCGTCTAGATCTGTGAATCTCTTTATCATTTGTGGGTTTTTGCATTTTAATAATGATAAATTGTCATATTTTCTTTCGAAAATCTTATTAAGGATTACAGCTGCTTCTGCTCTTGTGATATTGGCGTCTGGTCTAAATAGTCCGTCTGGGTAGCCTGTGATTCTCTTTGCTTGATATTCTGATCCGATAGCTCTTTCTGCCCAATGACCAGGAACGTCTGCAAATGGTGCAACACCATATGGCTTGTTATCGATTGTAGATATCATTTGAGTGAACTCTGCTCTAGTTATAGGAGCGTTTGGTCTAAAGCGTCCGTCTGGGTAACCCTTCATTATGCCTCTAAATACTACTGCGTTGATGGCTTTATTGTACCATGAGCTGTCTGTGTCAGTGAAGTTTGGTTTAGCAACTGAACCGATGGCTTCGATGTTTAGTAGTCTTGCTAGCATTGCTGCTGCTTCTGCTCTTGTTATGGATCCGTTTGGTCTAACGCTGCCATCTGGGTAACCGAAGATGTATGTTTTGTGATCTTCGCCTTTTATTTCAACTGGTTCTTCTTCTCTTTCTATTTCTGCTTTTTTCCAAATTGCATATAGAGTAGTGTTTGTATATATTCTATCGCCTGGTTTTACTTCGTCAAGATGATCTCTATCGTAGCTCCAGCCTTTAAAGATGTATCCTCTTCTACGAGGGATATATAGATGCGGCTCGATTAAGTCGCCCTCTTCTACTTCGATGTTAGTTATTTCGCCGCCTCTGTGGTTTTCATCTAGTGTTAGGATAAGTGTGTTTGGTTCTGTTGGTTTTGGTGTTGGTTCATCTTTTTCGTGAACATATGATAATTTAAGTTCATTCGCCTTTCTTTCATCAATTTCAGCATCAGACTCTAGTGGAACATTGAATTTTCCTACTTGAGCTGTTCCAAGAGATGAAAGCATATATCCCTTAATAGATCCTGTGATAGTGATACTTTCTTTTCCTTCACTATCAGCAAGTTCCTTTGCTCTTGCATCTGTTATTCTTACAATATTTTTTTTATCAATACCATCTGCAGAGCCTAATACTCTTAAGGTCATATTAGATAAAATTTCACTTGCTACAGTTCCTTGAGGTCCTTTTTTTATCTTACTTTCATGAATTCTTTCTCCTGTAAAACCACGATTTGTATTCTTATCATTTGGATCCCATTGTCTTAGCACAACTCTAACAGTAATCTTTCTATAATTTTTATCCTTGCCATCTGCAGCTTTATACTTAGTTTTAACACTGAATTTCGTTCTAGGATTATCGCTTTTTACTAAAGTTTTATAATCGTCTAAGCTGTTCAAAACATCTTTTGTTCCGTCATCTTTAATACCAAAGGCATAAAGCGGTCTCCATGAGTAGCTCTTAAACTCTAAAAATAATTCATCAGGAATTACAAGTCCTTCATCAGTGCCAAAATCCATGTTTAAGTCAACGTGAGTGTAGCCAGCAGCTTTGCCATCATCAGTTGGAAAGTCATTATTTTTAAATCTTTCTCCATAATTACGGCTTAAAATTGGTAATATCTGATTACTTCCCGCTATATTTTTATATGCAAGCATTGCAGCTACCCAATCCATCTCAAGCTCAGAGTTTAAAACTACTTCGTTAATTGTCTTATCATCATCTGTTTTTTTGTACTTATCAATAATGACACCATCAGAACTGTAGTTGTCAGTACCCTTCAAAATATCTTCAGCTTTTAAACTCTCATCAATCATTATCTTATTAGCATTAATTCTATTTTTAATTTCAGTAGCTAATTGACCTGGAACTAATAAAGCAAATGGATTTTTAGGTAATGGATCTCCAAAAGGTTTATTTATTTCATAATAAACTGCATAAATTTTAGCATCTGCTGGTATTGAACTTCCAAAAACATCTGCAATTGTATCTTCTGGCGAATATAATTTTGCGCCATCAGCTAAAACTCCATTGTCAACAGGAGCCTTATCAGACCAGCCTAAGAATTGCTTAGCTAATCCCCTTAATAAACCACTGTTATACAAAGGATATCCAATCTTATCTGTAAGTTCATAATGTTTTGGAGTGTTTTCTTTTTTAGTTGAATCATTTATCCATTGACCCACAAGAGTCACATTTTCATCACCTGTTAGCGGTTCTCCAACTCTTTCAGGTACTATCTCATCGCCTAGTTCAAGTCCATCGGCACGGCCATTATCAAGCACAACGGCTTCATTAGCATCCTCTGCCATCAATTGCACTGGAACTAAGCATAGCAGCATCACGACTGCCATAAGCATGCTTAAAATTTTCTTCATAAATTCCTCCTAAATAGATTTTCTACCTATAATATCTTGGTTGAGAGAAAACAAATCTTTCATTGTTCAATCTATACCAGTGTTCTTCAATGTCTGTGAAGCTTCTGTTGTAGTCGTGTCCGTCTACTGCTTCATATATCTCGTAATAAGCCCAGTAACTTGGTTTTAAGTCTGTGAATGGTTTTAGTTCTGGCTTATGTGTGTCGATGTAGTCCTTATCTGGACGTCTTTCTAGTAGTTTGTTGACTATGGTAACGGCTTCTGCTCTACTGATGAAGCTGTTTGGTCTAAATGAGCCGTCTGGGTAACCCGATATCCAGCCCTTTGCTGCGGATGAAACGATGTATCTAAATGCCCAGTGGCCACCATCAACATCGTTATAAGGGCTCAAGCCCCATGTCAATGCTTCGAATGACTCAGCGATCTTAACGAACTCGGCTCTTGTGATCTTGTTATTTGGTCTAAATGTGCCGTCGCTGTAGCCGCTAAGTATGCCAAACTCTGATAAGTAGGCAACTTCTTTGAAGCCCCAGTACGATTCATCTACGTCAGTGTAGTATTTTTTATAATTATAGTCTAGTCCTGGATACTCTTTGAATAGTCTTGCAAACATCGCTGCTGCCTCGCCTCTAGTGATATTAGCCGCTGGAACGAAAGTCCAGTCAGGGTAGCCATACATGTATTGCTTATGGTCTTTTTTGTTTAGTTCTGGCTTTCTCTTTGCTTCAACTATAGGCTCTTCTACTTCTTTTTCTTCGCGTTCATATCTGTCCCTTCTGTCAGGAGTACGTCCGCCTCTGTCTCTTCTATATAGATAAACTACATATTGAGTGCCTTCAACTACGTATCCTTCAGCAGGATCAGAGTATGGCGCAAGACCTACGAATCTGTATCTAGGGAAGGCTTTTTCTTCAGTGTAGTAGTAAGTGCCTACAGGTACATCGATTAGTACAGCGAATTCGTCAAGGATCTTGCCGTCTTCAGTCTCGTATCTAACGTAAACATCGCCGCGTTTTTCTTTTTCTTTGAGAATGGATGTGGCTTTGGCTTCTTTTGGTTCGCCGTTATCGCCAATTTTTACAGATGCTGTATTAGTTACTGATTTTGCTGTGACATCGGCTTCGCTAATAGTGTAATTGTAAGTGAATGTTTGTGATTTACCTGAAGCAAGATCAAATGGTTCATCTGTAACATTTACTAATTGATCTGTTAGTTTTAAACCTGTTAAATCTGTATTTCCAGTGTTTTTTACTTTAATAGTGTAAGTTAAAACTTCGCCAGCTTTTTTGTAATATGCTTTGTCAACAGTTTTTGTGATAGTGAAGTCTGATGTTGGTTCTGGTTTAGCCGCAAATGTCCAAGTACCTATAAATTTTACATCAGCTTTATTTATTGTTTTTGAATTTGCATCCCAGTTAGTAAATGTCCATGTGCCATTATTTTCAGTATCTTCATATGATGTTTGTGTTGGCGCTTTGGCAGTTACTGTTGCTTTGTCAGCATATTCTGTATCATCTGTTGGTTTGTATCCTTCAATTGCTGTTGGTAGAGTTTTTCCTTCTGTTCCACTTACAAATTCATATGTTGCTTTATATTTTGTTTGTGGTGTTTCTGCAAAAGTCCAAGTACCTACAAATTTTACATCGGCTTTATCTATCGTTTTTGAATTTGCATCCCATGAAGTAAATGTCCATGTGCCATTATTTTCAGCATCTTCATATGATGTTTGTGTTGGCGCTTTAGAAGTTACTGTTGCTTTGTCAGCATATTCTGTATCATCTGTTGGTTTGTATCCTTCAATTGCTGTTGGTAATTCTTTTCCTTCTGTTCCGCTCCTAAACTCATATGTTGCTTTATATTTTGTTTGTGGTGTTTCTGCAAAAGTCCAAGTACCTACAAATTTTACATCGGCTTTATCTATCGTTTTTGAATTTGCATCCCATGAAGTAAATGTCCATGTGCCATTATTTTCAGTATCTTCATATGATGTTTGTGTTGGTTGTTTTGCATTTACTGTTGCTCCATCTGCATATTCAGTATCATCAGTTGGCTTGTATCCGTCAATTGCTGCTGGTAGAGTTTTTCCTTCTGTTCCACTTACAAATTCATATGTTACTTTGAACATCTTTTTGTTAGTAACTACAAATCTACTTACTTCCGCTACTTGATTTGCTATCATGCTTTGAGGTGAATAACTTGCAGTAAAGCCATCTATCGATTTTTCTTCAACACTATATGTCTTAGGAGTGAACTTTAAGTTCATATTCTTTTCTTCATTTGGTTGATATGATTTAGTAAATACTTTAAGATCTTGAAATTGGTTAAAGTAATTTTCTGTTTTCTTTAAAGTAAGGGTTATATCTTTTTCTCCGCCACTTAATGTTACAGTTACATCAACTTTGTCAGCTTCTTTAGCATCTACCCATTCTTTTAAAACAGGAATACTTATATTTTGAGACCAACCAGCATAAGTATTTATTATATTTGGAGTGATTATTTGGTCGGTATCTTTTACGTTGTTTTGGAAAGTTACTTTAGAAAAATCAAATAAATCATTTTTAAAATTATCTGGCTTCTTTATATCTTGAACATAGCTTTCTTCATCTCCAACTGTACCGTCTTTCCAATAGTACCAAGCCATAAAGCTATATTTATCTCTTTCAGGGTCAGCTACTTTGTATTCTTCTAATTGATTTTCCCAGAAGTTAGGATTTTTATAAACATCTACAGTTTTTTCTTCTTTATCATTTGTGCCTAATTTACCAAGATTGCCATGATAAATAAGTTTAACTCTTTGACCAAGAACTACCTTTTTATTGTCTTTATCAAGAACAAAGTCCCATTCGCCAGTACTTTTGTCATCTGCATATGACGCTCGTGGTTGATTTGAGTAGTGATTTGCATCAGTTTTATTAGTTCTACCTATATAATGTAAGAAATTTGCATCGGATTTTGTTACTGTGTATCCAGTTCCTTCTGCAACTACATAGCCTACTCTTCTTTTTTGAGTTTCATTGCCTCCAGGGGTTTCACTCACAGAAACATCTATTTCTTTTGTCAAAGGACCTGTTAAAAGTATTTTTGATTGTCCGTCTAAAACTCTTACATCTTTGCCAGTTGTTATATTTGCCTTTGGTGTTATAGTTACATCTTTTTCAGCGTAGATATTTGTTCCGCCAAGTTCAAAGTTTTTGCCGTGGCTTGCATATTGTTGCCAAGCTGCTCCACCTACAAAGTTACCTGTGATCGTTGCATCATCTACTGTCAATTCACCGTTATTGTAAATTTCTCCACCTAGTTTTGAGCCAACACCACCAGTTAGTGATGATCCGCCACTTATAGTTAATTTACCTTCGTTATATACTCCTCCACCATAGGAAGATCTTGTGTCTTTAATAGTGTCTTTTGTCATAGTAACTGTGGCATCAGGAGCTACAAATACTCCTCCACCATATTGTGCTCCCCAAAATAAAGTTCCAGCATTTGAAATGGTATTGCCGCTCATAGTTACTGTTGATGGTGTGCTTTTACCTTTATGTGTTCCGATCGCAATGGCTCCGCCATTATCAGAAGCTGAAGTATCTTTTATTGTATTGTTCGTAATGGTAACTGTTGCACTTGCACCTTCTTCTACACTAATTGCGCCACCAAAGGAAGCTATTTGTTGTCCGTTTTCTTTTCCAGCTCCTGTCATGGTGTTGGTATCAATTATATGTGTACCACCACCAACGATATCTATAAAACCGCCTGCGTGATATAGCTTTGATCCGGTACAGGTAAAAGTAGAGCCTGTAACTTTGCTTGTGCCGTTTTCAAAGCACAAGGCTCCGCCGCTGTAGCCATAGCCGTCGCCTAAATCTTTTATTGTAAATGTAGAGTTAGTAACTGTTACATCACTTCCCCATGATCTTAAAAATCCACCTGTGTTAAAACCTTTTGCAATTTCAGCCTCTACATTGGAAATTGTAGCTTTTACCTTGTCTCTTGTGTGGATACATGCTCCTTGAGTACCGGCATTGCCACCTTCAACGTGACCTTTATTATTTTTAAAGCTTGTTCCTGTTACATTTAAAATACCATTTTCTTGATAAATGGCCGCACCGTGTCCGTAAGCTTTTACCTCATTATCTTCAAATTTTCCGCCAGTAATTGTAATATCAGCTTTAGTGCTTCCTGAATAAATAGCACCACCATTAAAATCTTTATCGCCTGCTGGTAAATTTTGATTAGTTCCAGGTGTATTTCCTGTAAAATCAGTATTAGTAGCTGTTAGTGATCCGCGTCTTAAAAATATACCTCCACCTGGATTTATGTTTGAATCGCTTCCAGGGCAACCGTTAATTACTTTAGCATCTGTTAAAGTTATTTTAGAAGCTTCAGAGTAAATAACTCTGTTTATCTTAGCTCCATCTAAAGTTAGTCCGTTAAATGTTACTGTTGAGCCATTAATATAAAACAATGTGTTCTTTCTTGTATTAACATTATTTAGTGCACTCGCTGCACTGATTTTGCCGCTCCCCTTTATTGTTATATTTTTGTTTTCAATTGCTAGTGTTTCATCTAGTGTGATATTACTAGCAACAGTGATTGCATCGCCGTCTTCTGCCTGTGCTATTGCCGCCTTTAATCCAGTAAAATCGCTTACCGTTTTATCTGCTGCAAAGACGTCAACGCATAGCATCGGTACTAGTAATGCTATCACAAGCAAGACGCTTATAAACCTCTTCATAATTTTTTCCTCCTTATTATATAGATATAGTCACTGCGTTTTTAGACGCAGTAATCTACCCTTATCATAGCACCCCCCCCCACACAAAAATCAAGCTTTGCGAGGTTTTGTAACACAACTGTAACAATTGTACAAAAAAAGTGAGCACATCATTTCAATGTACTCACATAACGGGATTATTATTCATTCATTCTTATCAATATTAATTTCACTTACAATTGAATGCAAATTGAAGAACCTCGTACTTTCGTACGAGAACCTTGGTGCTTCGCACGAACGTGAAATTTATTTAAGTCCTGAACGTAAATATATAATCAATGCGATCAAGCAAAGTAATATTACAAAGCTCACCATCTTAATTGTCGTCCAAGTAGCGTTCTTTTCTGAGCTTACTTCTTCTGTAAGTCCAGCGCCTGCTAATGCGCTCTTGATTGGCTTATACAAAAGTATAATAAGTGCTGCGTTAACTCCGCCTTTGATTAGGTTAAATGGTATGATAACTGGCATAAGTTTTACTACTTCTGCTCTCGGGAAGCCTGTGTATATCGGTGTTACAACTAGGTTCCAAAGTGACATAACTACTGTTAGTGATAAAACTGCGCATACTAGTGACAAAACTGCTCCCTTTGTAGTTCTTTTCTTGTGGTAGATAGCTACTGCTATACCTGAGAATGAAAGTGTTGCGATGATGTTCATAACTGCGCCCCAAGGTCCTGACTCGGAGAAAGTTATCATCTCAACTAAAACTTCGATCACTGCTGCAACTATCGTTACTAGTGGTCCAAAGATGAAGCCTGCTGTTGTTAGTACCACGTCTTTTGGATCGTACTTAAGAAATGGTAGTGATGTGATCGGGAAGCGAATTATCGCTGTTAAAACTATTGCCATAGCGGCAACTGCTGCAATTAATGTGATTTTTTTTGCTTTTGACATAAAAAAAACACCCTCCTTAATGATTATTCAACTAATAACCTTTAAGATCTTTTTCCATCCTGACTATACAGTCGGCACCTGAATCTCACAGGTTCTGCAAACGCTCGCGGGCTTTACCGCCGGTTAAAAGGAATTTCACCTTACCCCAAAGTATTAGATGTACCTTTATTATAGTCCTCTCTTAATAATTTGTCAAGGCTAAATAAAAAATTCGAGGCTCATCACGGCTTTGCTCCCACTATTCACTTTATAGTAGCGAAGTTCATGATACCAGTTTGTAAAGACTTTTAAATAAATTTCTCCCACGCTTATGGCGTAGCCTGTGACTATGACCCAATGTGCGCTTTTTACTGACTCTACTAGAAGCATGGCTGTGATGTGACCTTGGTCAATGGAGCGTACCATGTCCATGGTTTTGGGGAAATATTTTCTTTTAATATTTACGCTTGTCTTTCTATTTTTAATAATTTTTTTGAGGCGTGGCTCCATAAACAAGACTGGACCCGATTTGATATGCCTATAAACTTCGTCAAATGTGACCTGATCGAAGCCCATCATCTTCATGATATTGGTAGCTGTAGTGAAGGCGCAGTGATTATTTAGGCCCGTTCCCTCAAAGTCACTCGTAATAGAAAGTGATGCTAGGTCCACTCCCAGCATCACTTCTTTATCTACTTTATCTACTTTATCTAATTTTTTAATAAATCCGTAGCTCATTACTCTTGATAAGCGTGGTAAACTGCTTTTGCAACGGCTTTTGGAACTCTTTCGTCGAACATATCTGGCATGATATGACTGGCTGTAAGGTCTTTATCGTCTACAAGGTCTGCGATTGCATGTGCTGCAGCGACTTTCATATCGAATGTGATTGTCTTTGCGCGTCTATCAAGCGCTCCTCTGAATATTCCAGGGAAAGCTAGGGAGTTGTTGATTTGGTTAGCAAAGTCACTTCTACCTGTTCCAACTATCTTTGCGCCGGCTTCTTTTGCTTCGTCTGGATAGATTTCTGGAACTGGATTTGCCATAGCAAATACTATCGCGTCTTTGTTCATAGTCTTAACCATGTCTTTTGTAAGTACGCCAGGAGCTGAAACGCCTATGAATACGTCGGCACCTACCATTGCGTCCTTAAGTGTTCCTTCTTGGTTATCTGGATTTGTCTTTTCAGCGATTTCTGCCTTGATCCAGTTGTTCTTTTCATTTCCTCTATAGATAATGCCCTTTGAGTCGCAAACAAGGATGTTCTTAACGCCTAGGTTAAGCATCATATAGGCGATGGCAATGCCTGCTGCGCCACTACCATTGATAACGACTTTAAGGTCCGCATAATCTTTTTTAACAAGTTTGCATGCGTTGATAAGTGCAGCTGTTACGACGATGGCTGTGCCATATTGATCGTCATGAAATACTGGTATATCAAGCATCTCATCTAGTTTTCTCTCTATCTCAAAGCATCTAGGCGCACTGATATCTTCAAGGTTAATGCCGCCAAAGCCTGGAGCAATGTTTTTAACTGTATTAACGATCTCGTCAACGTCTTGTGTATCAAGCATGATAGGGAAAGCGTCAACGCCGCCAAACTTTTTGAATAGTATGGACTTTCCTTCCATAACTGGCATGCCTGCCCTTGCCCCGATATTGCCAAGGCCAAGAACTGCTGAACCGTCTGTAACTACAGCGATAAGGTTACCCTTTGCAGTGTATTTGTATTGAAGCTCACTGTCCTCGTGTATAAGCTTGCAAGGCTCTGCAACGCCTGGTGTATAGGCAAGTGCAAGGTCATGAGCGTTGTTTACCTCAACCTTTGGAACTACTTCTAATTTACCTCTTTTTTCTTCGTGAAACTTCAGTGCTTCTTCTTTGTAAGCCATGTCATCCTCTCCTTTTAAATAATTATTGATGATATTTGCCGCTCTATCCAGTGACTCAGAGTCATATGTAAGGTCTATCATCCTAGTAAAGCCTTGCTCGATGAAAGAGGCCTTCTCCTCTTCTGCGTCAAGCGCCAGACCGATAATCTCTTTGTCATACTCTTTCGCCTTGTTCAAGACAAGGGCCCTAAAACTTTCCTTCCTAAGCTTTAAGGACAGATAGTCGTCAACTAGTATTATTATATCACTTTTTTGAGCAATATTGTCAAAATTAAAATATTTTTCTAAAAAATCTCCTAAATCCACTACTTTTGCGTTCAAAAACTTAACTAGGCTAAGCATGGATCCGCCGCCAGCACCAGCTGCTTCAACGCTTTTGACCTTGAAGCCAAAATGATTTTGCAAAAGGTACTGAAAATTCTCCATATTGCGCTCGAAAATCTCAAGAATCAGATTGTCCTTGATGAGCCTGTTTTGATAAGTAGTGCCTCTATAGCCGATGAAGCGCGTCTTAGAGTACTTCAAAACGTTAAAGTCCACGCCTTTTATGAGCGCATCCATCTCACTCGTGTCAAAGCGCTTAATCTTGTAGATCTCCCTCGTCTCAGTCACTTCTTCGTCTAAGACGTTGTAAAATTTCACGCCCATGGCACGCAAAAAGCCTATGGCCGCGTCATTTACACCGCTTCCCCCTATGCTTATGGTAATCTTCTTCTCGCCATTTTCAATCAGTTTCTTAACGAGAGCACCTGCCAAGTAGCTAGTAGAGCTTAAATCGCCTTTAACCTTGTATTCAACAACATTTGAGAAGGACACAAGCACATGCTCATCAAATCTTAAGTACTTAAGATCGTGCTCTTCGCCAGCTTCGTCCATTACCGTAAGCGTCTCGACTGTGAATGAATCAAGGTCCTCCGTCGCCTCATAAATGTTGCCGTAGCCGTCTGGAAGCGCGTATATATCTACGTCGGCATCTATTTTCTCTTCTATCGCCTTAAGTAGCTCCAAGGACGAAATCCCTGAAATAAAGGAGCCGGCGATAAGTGCGACCTTCTTAGACAATTCTATTTAAGCTCCTGCCATCGATATAGGCTTTGATATTGTCATAAATAACCTTGTAAAGCCTTTGTCTTGCTTCAAGTGAAGCCCAAGCGATGTGTGGCGTGAAAGCCGCATTATCAAGGGCATATAGCTTATTGTCCTTAGTCATAGGTTCAGGCGCAGAAACGTCTGAAGCGTAGAAAGCGACCTTGCCATTCTTAAGCGCGTCAGCTAAATCAGCCTCGTTGATAAGGCCGCCACGTGCTGTATTTATGATGATGGCTGTGTTTTTCATAAGCGCAAGACTATTTTTATTTATAATTTCTTTTGAATCCGCATTCATTGGCGCGTGTAAACTAATTATGTCCGCTTCTTTGAAAAAGTCTTCATAGTCACGGAAGAAGTCCCCATTAGCATGGTGACCCGCTACCTTTAAGGCGATGACCTTCATGCCAAGAGCCCTATAAGCATCGGCAACTTTTTGACCGATGTCGCCGTAGCCCACTATGCCCGCTGTTTTGCCAGCAAGCTCGTGAATAGTACCTAGGAAGAAATTAAAGTCACGGCTGTCCACCCATTCTCCATTACGAACATTTTTTGCATAACTATAGACATCGTTAGTCGCATTCAGTAAGTGAGCAAGCGTTAGCTGTACAACCGAATAAGTTGAGTAGCTAGGAACGTTCGCAAGGCCGATGCCAAGCTCCTTAAGCGCATTTAGGTCTAGGTTGTCGAAGCCAGTCGCTGCCTCGGCGATGAACTTCACCTTAGTGCCCTCAAGCTCAGCTTTGCCAAGCCTTACCTTGTTTGTGATCACGATGTCCGCATCCTTTATTCTTTCTTCTATATCAGATGGATTAGTTCTGTCATATGTAATAAATTCGCCAAGCTCCTTGAACATAGCAGTGTCAATGTCGCCCGGATTTGAATTATACATGTCTAAGAAAACTATCTTCATAAATATCACCTCTAATGTATAGCTACCCAAAGGGAAGTGATTTTAAACGGTGGGGTGCTTTTGTGAAAGACAAGATCAAAACCTTGTAAGCTCAAAGCTTAAATATTACTGATAGTGTAACTCGGGTTAGAATGGAAACATTTGTAAAAAAATAAATTAAATAATAATTCTAAGTGCTTTTTGTTTGGCAAAAAAATAAGACCATAACTTACTTATTATGGCCTTTTTATATAAATCAAATATAATAAAATAAAGAAATTTGATATTATAGTAATATTCTCTATTTATTTCTTTACAGGTAGCAATATGCTTACTTTGGCACCGATTTCATCAGTTCTATTTTCTAAAACAAGATTTCCTCCGTGCATATCAATAATTTGTTCGGCAACAAATAATCCGATACCATAGTTTTCTTTTGAATGCCTACTTTTGTCTCCTTGATAGAATTGATCTTTTGCATATAATAGGTCTTCACCTGTAAATCCATGTCCTTGATCTAATATTGATATTTGAAGCTTATCAGCTTTGGAACATATAATTAACTTAATAGTTGAGTTTTTAGGACTGTGTTCCTCTGCATTACTAAGAATATTAAGAAAGGCTCGTTCAAAATTTTTCAAATCTACTATTAAAAAATCATCATCATAGTTAATATCTTCTAAAAGATTTAACTTATAAGTTGATGTGAATTCTTTAGCTAGTTTTTCAATGTGTCCTACAAATTCTTCTGATCTAATTTCATTAAAATTTAATTCATTTGCTTGGTTAGATTTATTAACAAGCATTAAGGTTTCAATATATTTACCGATACGGTTTGTGTTTTTTATAATATAATTTAGATACGTTTCTTGCTCTTTAGTTAGATTTGTTTCTCCTAATAATTCTGAGTTCCCCTTTATAATTGAAAGAGGAGTTTTTATGTCATGGCTTAATGCTGAAATCTGATTTCTTTTTTTCTCTTCCTCTCTCCAATTTATTCTTAAAGATTCACTTAACCCTAGCTTTATTTTTTCTAAACTTTCTAATATGACATTAAATTCCTGAACATTTGACTTTTTAACTTGGAAGTCTAAGTTTTGTTTCCCGATTTCTTCCGAAGCTTCTAGCAAAGGATTTAATTCTCTTGATATTTTCTTTGCCCAAATTAATGTTGTGGTAACAATACTAATAAGACAAAATATTATCAGTAAAATTAGTAATAAAATATTTATTTGTGGTAGATGTTTTTGCATCCAAAGACTTCTATAATAAGGTTTTAGCTCATAAGCTACAATTACACAACCATCTGACCTTTGTATTTCTATAAAAGATAAATTTGAATTAGAATAAGCTAAGCCATTATGATAGTTTAACGCTTTATCTTGAATGTTCTTATTCATATTTGTTTCTAAAACTTTTTTATCTTTTGATAAAAATAGATAAGATGTATTATCTGGAAGTAATGATTTTTCGAAATTTTTTGAAGTGGCAATTTCTATCTTTCTTTCTAAAATTAAACTCTCAGTATGGTTTGCTGGAAATATCCACTTAAACTGGTATGAAGCAGATATAAAAGCTATGATTAATCCACCAGAGATCACCAATCCTAATGCAATACTTAATAAATATTTAAAAAGTATATATTTAAGAGATTGACCTTTTGATTTTAATTCCATTTATATCCGATCCCCCATACTGTTTCAATTGGATTTTCTCCATACTTTTGAAACTTTGCTCTAATATTTTTTATATGTTCTGATATTGCAGATGCATCTCCGATGCCATCAAATCCAAAGATAAGCTCATATATTTGCTCTCTTGAAAATACTTGTCCTTTTCTTTTTGCCAGTAATTCTGAAATTTGATATTCAGATTTTGTCAAATGAACTTTTTCATCTCCTACAAAAACTTCATTGGAAGATAAATCAAATCGAATTTCACCAAGATTTAAACTACTGTGTCGCTCTCTTTTTTCTCGTCTTAAGTGGGCTTCGATACGAGCTAGGAGTTCTTTAGCACCGAATGGTTTTGTGATGTAATCATCTCCTCCAATTAATAAGGCTTCAACTATATCTTCTTCCATAGTTTTTGCTGTTAAAAAAAGAATAGGGCAGTCTACTTTAGCTCGAATATCCTTACAGAAACTAATTCCGTCAATACCTGGCATCATAACATCAAGTAGAATCAAATCATATTTACTAAGCTTACTATTATCAACGTCTAAAGGATTTTGATATACATCGACTTGATGCTTGTTCTTTTTCAAAATGTTTCTTATTAGATCAAGCATATCTAACTCGTCATCAACTGCAAGAATTAAAGACATTTTATCACCTCCTCATTTTTCATAAACATTTTTATTCGCTAAGAGATTTCCCATCCCACTTATTAAACCAAATTATTGAGGAAATAAATAGGATTAAGATAATAAGCAAAGCTACAAAACTCCAAATTCTCAACTCTTTATAAAAATAGGAAGGATCCGAAACTTTGCCCATAGTAATATACATAGCTGGAAGTCTAGAGCCCCAAGTACAAGGTATAAAATACCAGATACTATCACCAATTACAGTCATTGAAAGTAAATTGATCAATGTTTCTAGAAAACCTAATCCAATAGATGCACCATTACTTAATATGATTGATACCCAAAAATGAATCAAGTATAAAGAAAAGCTGCTAATGATAATTAAGCAAAATTCAATAAGCCAATCTAAGATATTTTGATATCCAGTTAGTATTGAAAAAATTATAATAGCTAAAGCGAGAGAAATAACAAATCCCAATTCTAATACAAGGAGTTTTCCTATATAAGCTTTGCTTCTAGATTTTGTAGTAGATAAAAGCGTTTGAAAATTTCCAGCACCCATTTCCATATCAACAACTTTTGAACTTATAAAACTTAATATTATTGGCATTACCGCTCCTAAAAGTACAAAATATGTTTGGCTTATATCGCTTTCTTCAAAGTTTTTTAGTCCAGTGGTTTTTAATGCCAGATAAAATAAAAAAGAATAGGCTATAGGTAAAACTATGTGAATCCAAGGAAGCCATGTGCCTTTGATTTTATATATTTCGGATTTTATTATCTTTATCATTATTTTACCTCTTGATTTGAAAACCATTTTGCACTTATCATTGTTAGTAAGGTAAATAGACATATAGATAAAATACAAGGAATAAGTAACGATGTGTTTGATACCATTGGATTTGATGCTTCTATTAAAATACCACTTGGTAGAATATGCATAACAGGAATCATTAATCTAATTCCCCAAGAATATGGGCAATAAATCCAAAAAGCACCGTCAGACAACAATATTCCTGCTCCTAAACCTAATACTGCATTTACTGCAATACTTGCGATAAAGCCAAATTTTTTTGCTAAGAAAAAGCATAGAGGGATTTGCCAAATATTACTTATTATTAGTAAGGCACTAGCAAATAGTAATGTTGAAAATCCATAGTTTGGTGTTAATTGCCCACCGATTAAAAATTGAAAAATATATACCCCTAGCATATGAACCATAGCTGTAATACTCATGTAAATTAAAGCTGTGATTATTTTTGAAGCCCACAACTTTTCAAGCTTAATATTTAGAGGAAAAACTGCTCTGTACTTTAATTTTCTATCCTCTTTTCTGTGCATCATTGCTGGGATTAAGGCAAAAGTTGCTGGCATTATTATGACATACCACCAGTTATATGCGTTCGTAGTGAAATAACTTGGCATAAGAAAGAGTGACAATAAGATTAAAGTTATTGGCATAATAACTAATAACTTCTTTAAGAAAGTGCCCTTATGTTTTAAATTTTCTGCAAGAATATAAGATATCATTTTTTACACTCCCATTCCACTTTTTATAACATCCATAAAAAGTTCTTCTAAATTGTCATCATGATTAATAATGTTTTGATATTTCAATTCTCCATTATTAATAATCCCAATATGATCAGCAGTTTGTTCAACTTCTGCTAAAATATGACTAGATAAAATAACGGTTATTCCTTTTTCTGGAAAACTACGTATTAAACCACGCAATTCTTGAATTCCTAGTGGATCAAGTCCATTTGTTGGCTCATCTAAAATCAAAAGCTTAGGATTATTTAATAAGGCAATGGCGATACCTAGCCTTTGTTTCATACCTAAAGAAAACTGACCACTTTTCTTTTTGCCAGTATCTTTTAAACTTACTATTTCCAAAACTTCATCAATCCTAGAATCTGGTAATCCTAATAGGAGTGTCCTTACTTTTAAATTTTCCCTAGCTGATAGGTTATCATACAAGGCAGGCATTTCTATCAAGGCACCAATATCCGACAAATCGTCACGACTCCACTCATGACCTTCAAAAAAGATTTGACCAGATGTTTTATGAATCATTCCTGTAATCATCTTTAATGTAGTCGATTTGCCAGCGCCATTAGGTCCTAGCAAACCATAAATAGAATTCTCTTTTATTTTTAAAGAAATATTATCTACTGCTTTTTGCTTTCCAAAAGTTTTAGTGAGATTTTTTGTTTCTAATATAAATTTGTCCATAAATGAACCTCCTCTTCATTTTATAAACTTAGTATAAAATATAAACTTAAGGATTTCATAAGGAAGATAAAATTCTTTTAAAATTTAATATCTCATCTAGTACTGAGACCAAAAATTTGAAAATGTTCTATAATTAGATTAATTTAGTTATAAAAAATTAAGCACAGGAAATCCTGTGCTTTAACTCATGTCAATTAGAGTACCTTATCCTTAACTAATAAGGCTTTCGGTGCTTTTATTATATCAAATGTTATGTAAATGTCAAGAATATTTATTCTATGCACTTTGAAAAATATTTTTGCACCTTGCATCCATAATTTAATAATTATTTAATCATCACTTTTATATGCTCTTCACCATTTTTATACTGCTATATAGGGTTCCATCCTTTAAGATGATGGCATTAGGAGTCTCTCCCACTTGAATAAATCCAAGTTTTTCATAAAGAAGCCTTCCTCTTTCATTACCTGAGTAATAATCAAGCTCAAGTTGTGAAAGCCCTAATTTTTTCGCATAGTCTTCAAGGCATTGAAGCACCTTTGTCCCTATTCCTTTGTTCCAGAATTCTTTTAACACAGCAAGAGCTACATTTCCTCTGTGGCGCATCTCCTTTCTTCTAAACCTTGTAATAGTGCCGTTTGCAATCAATCTTCCATCCAGTTCAACGACAAGCATAAGGGTATCATCAGATTCGTTAAAACCTTTTATTAATTTTGCTTCCTCTTCGGCTGAGAAACGTATTTCTTCTGGATAAGAATTCAAAAAATCAGATTCCCCACTAACAGATTTTAAATATTCGACTGTTTCTTCAGCGTCCTTTACTTGAATTTCTCGAATTGTACACATTCTGCCGTCTTTTAATTCAAAATTTTCTGGTGTAAACTTCATATTTATACCTCCAATAAATTTTAATTTGCCCTTTTCATAATATGAAAACTCTTAATTTAAAACTTCTTTCTTGACACCTTTATCGCTCCAAGAAAGTTTATATGCATTTTTCATAGGGTTAGATTTGATTACTTTCATTTCATAATTATCCCAAACAATTGCTACTTGATTTTCTATTGCAATAGCATCCGTTAGCTGTCCAGCATAAAACTCATCAAAGCCTACTCTATCAGGCTCGTCATAATGAGGACAATGCAAATAAGGTATGATGCCTAAACCTTTAACCCATATAGGTTTTGGATTTTCAATATCTTCTATAAACTCACTATCGCTATGGCCTGAAATAAACCAGCATATAGAGCCTGCACTTAAGCCGGAGAGTACTTTGCCACTTTTATAAGCCTTAATTAGCGCCTTGTCTACACCGTATTCTTCCCAAACTTTCATCATGTATTGGGTATTGCCGCCGCCAACATAGATGATATCTGCATTTTCTATCTTTTTATTGACCTCTTCCTTGTCTACTTCTACATTAGATAAATACAAGGTGTCAGTTTTGCATCCTAGCTCACCATATAATTTATCAATAATTTTTACATAAGCCGGAGCATCTTTACTTGCTGTCGGAATAAACAGAAAATTTGGATTTTCTTTTTTTGCTGCCTCTACAATAAATTTATCTATCTCGTAAGTTTCATTTAAGCCTACTTCCCCGCCTCCAATAGCTACTATCATAAAATCCCTCCTATGTTTAATATTTTACTTCATCTTCGCTGACAAACTCACTTGGGTCCGCCCTTAAGCCTTCGATTATACTCTCCTTTAGTCCCGAAATTGATGAAATGTATTCTGTTTCTCTTTTATTTTCTTCTCTTCTTTTATTTTGCATATCTCTTTTGATTTTACTTACTTTATCTTTTTTACTCACTCAACACACCTCTGATACTATATTGGCTTTATTATATCATAGAAAAGTCTTTGCTAATATTAAAAGTTTAATACAAATATTTTTATTCATCTTCTCTATCTAATCTTCCTCCACAATATGGGCAGTAGTCACCTAAGCGCCCTATTGAGCTAAGCTCTTTATTGCAGTGCGGGCATCTAAGAAAGATCATTTGGAATATTATTGAACCAAACATAAATACTGCTCCAACTATAAATAGAGGCTTAATTGGTTCTACGCCCTGTTTTATAACTGATATCCAAGCCAATGTAAGTCCAGTTAATTTTATTAATATTATCAATACTTTTACTAAAAATAGATTTTTCATATGAACACCTTCTTTTTAATATATTATATGATAATTATGTAAATTTACTGTTAAGTTTATTAAAATAGTGTTGAGTGGCAAGTCAAAAAAAGAGACCGATAATTTTGATGTGTACCCAGAAAACTGGACACATTAATATTTAGTTTACATTCATGGATGCTAACCTATACAAAGTAGGTGGCATCCATTTTGTTTTCTTCTGAATCCTTTCGTTATTATAGTAGTATATATATTCATCAATTGCTTTTGAAAACTCTTCAAATGTTTTAAACTCTCTTTCACATCCATAATACATCTCTGTTTTTAGTCTTCCAAAGAATGTTTCCATTATGCAGTTATCGTAGCAGTTTCCTTTTCTTGACATTGACTGAGTTATTTTATGTTTTTCTAATTCTTTGATGTAGTAGCTGTTTTGATATTGCCAGCCTTGGTCTGAGTGCATGATTAAGCCTTCTACGCATGGAAACTTTTCAAATGCTCTATTAAGCATTCTTGATACTTGCTCTAGGTTTGGGTGTAAAGATAAGTCGTATGAGATGATTTCGTTTGTGTACATATCTAATATTGGCGATAGGTAGCATTTACCCCACGAGAAGTTAAATTGAGATACATCTGTAGTCCACTTAGCACATGGCTTTGTTGATGTGAAGTCTCTGTTTATGATGTTATCAGCTACTTTACCAACTTTACCCATATATGAATGATACTTTTCTTTTGGTCTCTTACCTAGAAGCTGCATATTGTGCATAAGTCTTTGAACTCTTTTGTGGTTAACTATATATCCTTTACTTAAAAGTGCTTGATGCACTCTTCTTACTCCGTATCTACCTTTGTTTGAGGTAAATATTTCTTGTATCTTTTCTTTGATTTCTTTGTTTCTTAGATCAACTTGGTCAACTTTACTTAATTCGTAGTAGTATGTTGATTTAGGTAGGTTCATAGCACTTAAAAGGTCTTTTAGTATGTGGCCTTCATTTCTTAATTCTCTGATGACTGCTGCTTTTTCGCCTTGAGATATGCAGCATATTTTTCCCTTCTCAAGGCGTCTAATTTTTTTTTCGACTGCTCGCTCTGTTTTTAAATATCTGACTTCTTCTCTTAAACGAATAAGCTCTTCTCGTTCGGATTCGTTAAGTGGCTTTGGCTCTATATTAGTGTTTTCATCCTTATCATTCATTTTAGATGGTCTTCCTCTCTTCTTAATTTCAAGAGAATTATACCCAAAATTTTTTATATTTATTAACCCAATTGTAAAGTTGACCACTTGAAATGCCAGCCTCTATAGCTACAGACTTATATGAATTTCCTACTAATACTTTTGATATCCATTTAAATTTTTCTTCTGCAGTCCACTTTTTATCCTGCTCTTTGTGTTTTAGTATCTCTTCTCCATGAAAGTCTACAAGTCTGACCCAATACCTAATTTTTTTCCTGAAAGCTTCTTGTGTAACTCCTTCTGGTGGTTCCATCCACTTTCCTTGTTTGTATAGTTCTACGCATTCTTTTTTTAATTCATAACTATATCGCATAAAAATACCCTCCTTACTGGTTTGTCCAGTAAAGAGGGTACATATCATTTATATCGATCTCTATTATACTTATCTAATTTTTAACAAAGCGTATGATTTATCGCTCTATACATACCCCGCATAAATTTCGCAGAGCGATTTGATGCATGAGACGATGTGGAGCTTCGAGGCAAGCGGAGCGTATATGGCATACTCGAGCATTGCCGAGAAGCGAACGAGTTTCAGGCGCAAATCGAATGCGAAATTACTTAATAACGTTTATTACGTACGCCTCCCCATTCTCATTAAGCGCAATCTTAATCACACTATCCTTAGCATAATTCTTTCCGAAAACTACTCTCTTATCATTAGTATAAACGCTAAGTTCTTTACCCTTACTATCTTTAAGAGCTAGCTTTTCATTGCCACCTGCGTCGTATAAAACGTTTAGAACTGTGTATTCTTCGCTTAGATCAGTGATTAGCTTATCCAGTCTTAAGACCTTGCCGTCCTTATCAAGGCCTAGTTTAACGATGTCACCGGCCTTGCAATTTTCGAATTTTTCGCCATCTGTCTCGTAAACTCTAAGTGTAGTAGTCTTGTCGTAGCCTTCGAAAGACTTGTCAATCTTGGCATCATACTCACTTCTAAGCTCGATGATATCTTCCTTGTCGACAACTTTCTTCTTTTCAACGTTCTTGAAAACGATTGCAACTGGCGCGTCGTCACTGCCGTGGAAACTGTCGTACTTAGTAACGTCCTTGTCCTTAAGGTCCTTAACTGTGAATACATAAGCTGTTACAGTCTTGTCGAAGCCTGCGTTTTTCACTTCATCTAGAGTTATAGTCTCAACTCTATAGTCCTTGCCAGCTTGTACTAAATTATATAATAAAGTATTGTCAAGAAGGTTCACTTCTTTACCCGCTACGTAAATGGAGCTTCTTCTAACGCTCTTAGTTGGCGCGAAGACCTTATAAGTCTTGCCGTCCTTGTCAAGCGGCTTGAATGCCTTGTCGTAGTCCTTTAGTCCATTTAGAACGAATATCTTTTGAATAGCGTCCTTATTGTAAATGGCGTAGACGATGTCGTAGTTATTTAGCTCAGAAAGTCTGATTTCCTTGCCATCTCTATAAATTCTTAGGTCAAGTGAGTCTTGAACCCTGATTTCTTTGCCATTTCTATCGATTAGTGCTACTGCGTTTGTAGTCACTCTGTCAATCATGAATACGTCTTCGTCAAAGGAAAGTTTTCCGTAAATCACTTGAACGTTTCCGAATATATCTAGTGCTAAATTAACTTTTTCATTTGTTAATAGTTTTACTTCGTCATTGTACTTCGCTGCGTTAACTTGTGTAAATATCTTTTCATCAACAGTCGCAACGGCTCTTCTAGCCTTTTCGTCTGATAGCTTATAGTCTTTATTAGCTAGGTTAATGTATGCGCCACCCTTGCTTAATTTGTATCTAGCGCCTTCGCCCTCTACTTTATTCTTAAGAGCTATTGCCTCATCGCTAGCGTAGAAGTGCAATACATCGTACTTTTCTAGCTTAGATAGGTCCATTGGCATAAGCTTGCCATTATCATATAAATAAGCTTTTTTAAGATTTCTCTTAACTATAGCACCTGTTTCGTCGTCAATAGCCTTAACTGCGCCATTATCATAAGCAAAAACTGGCATTATATCATCAAAAGTGAAAGCCTTGATGTAAACAACTTTCGCGTTGATGCTTGTAACGTAGGCAAAGTCTGCCTTGTAGTTCGTTTCCTTAGCAAAATCCATGAATATATCAAAGTACTTGCCGTTAACTGCTGCGCCGCGGAACTTTTGTTCAGTAAGCGCCGCCTTGTCCTCAAGCACAGTCGAATCCTTTGAGTCGCCACCGACGTAAAGTCTAGCGCCCTTGATAGCGATAGGCGCGATCTCAGTCTTAGCTAAAGCGCTTGCTCTGTAAGTTTTGATCACGTTATTTTTGTCGATGTCTAGGTCATAAACTCTGCCTAAAATGTCCATGGCATCCATGCCGTCCTTAAGGTCTACGATGTAGGAAGCGCCTTCCTTAAAGCCTTCTAAGCTTGATTTTAGAACGACGATTTCGGCTTGCTTTTCACTTAGATTTGAGTTAGCATTTGTCTTTGTAACTATGGCTGTAAGCTTTGATAAATCAGCTTCTCTCACGCCATCTAGGTAGTTATATATCATTACAAAAACATTTTCCCTAGTCGCTTGATCCTTGTATTTTAGCTCGCCTAGGCCATTCAAAAGGCCCTTGCTTGCTGCATAGCTGATAAATGGTGCAGCCCATTCGCCTTCAGTCGCTGGCTTGATGTCAGTTCCGCCAGCCGCAACGGCTAGCATCTTGATGGCTTCTTGATAAGAAACGTTTTTTCTTGGTCTGAAAGTGCCATCGCTATAACCAGCGATAATTTTTAATTCGCTCGCGATATTGACATAGCCGTTTGACCAGCGATCGGCTGCCATGTCCTTAAATGCGCTAGGCACGCTCATAGCTGCCTTTGCGGCATTTTCTTGCTTAAGTACCTTTGTTAGCATAACCGCAAACTCTTCTCTCGTGATCGAGTCGTTAAGTCTAAGTCCTTTGGCGTCGCCTAGAACGTAGCCTTTTTCAACAAGGTAGTCAATCTTGTCTTTATTAGTTTTTACTTCTCCTTGCGCAAAGCCTACGTTAATGGTACTCGCCACTAATACAAAGGCTAGAACGAATGATAAAATTCTCTTCATCTTCATAATATTACCTCCCAAATTGATTTGTGCTTATATTTATTTATACCATGGAAATGGATTTTTCAAACAAAAAAGAGGGCATTGCTTGCCCTCAAAAATATTTAAAATTAATTTTAATTAATATACTCTTTCTAAATCGAATAAATGTTTTACTTGGTAATTTGGGTCTCTTTCTGCTTTATAATATGTTTTTAATACCTTTCCTTGTTCTTGATCATATAATTCTACTTTGTAAATTTTACATTCTATTGTTTGTGTGTCTATAACTCTATATGTTTTTCCATCTGGTGGATAATTAACAATATATCCTCCATAACCATTTTTACTTACATAACCTATGTCAACACCAAGCGAAAATAAATTTCCACCTAAGTTAAATGACATTGAAACTGTAGGTCCTCCTTCGTATATAAATACAGCCCCAGGTGTATTAAAGCTAATTAAATCATCTTGACCTGCTGGAGTAACAGTAGTTGTCACTGTCTCGTTCCTAACATATTTTTTTCTTTCAACTAAGCCAATTCTTAACATATTGACATCATCTTCAATTTTCATATTATTTTTTGTATCATTAATAGAAGTTGCACTAACAGCTTCTAAGTTGAAGATGCTAAAAAATAATACTACAGCTAATATAACAGTTCCAGCTTTTCTAAATTTAAACTTCATAATCTCACTCCTCTTCTTCTACTTTTAATTCTCTTTCAAATACTAATTCAACTCTTGGGTTGGCATCTACAAACTCTCTGTGCTTATCTATAACAGCTACAAAGCGCCAGCCATCCAAACCACGCTTATTAATTATTTCTTGGTAGTCGTCATACCAAAGACCTGTTGTCTTAACAGTAACAAAGTCATATTCATATTTTTTTAACATTACATAACCTCCCCTCCTCTTTATATAACTTAAGAGTAAACATAAATGTTATGTTATTGGTTTATTGTAATAATATAATACCCATTATTTTTGTTTTTAAATCAGTTTTACAAAGAATTTTTACTCCTCTTTCTCCCTCTCAAACACTAAATCTAATCTCGGATTGGCGTCTACGAACTCTCTGTGCTTATCTATAACAGCTACAAAGCGCCACCCATCTTCCGCATGCTTCTTAATAATTTCGTGGTAATCGTCATACCAAAGACCTGTTGTTTTAACTGTAACGAATTTGTATTCATACTTTTTCATTGAATCGCCCCTTATCTATTAATTAATTAATCAATAGTAAATTTATTAACAATATTCTTCTTCAAATTATTTTATCAGTATATATACACCGAGTAAATTTCGCAGGAAAAGAAGAACCCCACCCATCATCAAAGCTAAAGCTTTGGATGGGTCCCGGGAACCTTGGTGCTTCGCACGAACAAGAAATTTTATTTGCGATCTAAAATCTTTTCGTACTCCATAATAAATTTTATGTTTTGTTGTTCCGTACTCGATAAAAACGTGCTATTATAATGCTCATCCACTATATACCAAGATTTCCCGCTAAAGTAATCAGCAAATTCCTTCGTCTTAAACGCATAGCCGTGGCGCGCCAAAATTTCTGCCTTAATCAGTCTTATCTCGTTACGCGATAGTGATTTCAAAAGCTTCAGAGGAATCAATTTTGCATCGCCATTAAAAAGGTATTCTTCCTCAAAGTTCTTCTTATATGACTTAGAAAAGTTCTTGTCAAGCTTCTCCTTTGGCTCAACTGGCATAAAATACTCAGCTTGCGCCTTAATAAAGCTTGCGTCATCTATCTTCATCTTGAATTTTTCGTCGGCCTTATTAAACTTCTCAAGATCGAGATCTGTACTCTTGTAGATCTCCTCGTAAACGCGCGCGTCCTCACTCGCTTCCTTTATATATACGTGGCTAGTCGTGTACTTATACAAAAAGTAAAAAGCCAATAAAAGCACTATGGCAACGATACTTAGCACCGCAGCGCATATCTTTCTTTTGTCCCTTTGGCCCTCGCCGCGTCCCTCGAAATTTATGTAAACACCGTTATTTTTCCTTCTCATTTCATCACCTAAGCTAATTATATCACGCATCGTCAATGTTTTCAATAGCGATTGGGTATCTATATACTAAAAGATTTACGTTTATGGTCTTGCCACTTCGTTTATATTAGTCGCGGCACGTCCATAAACATAGTTAGATATAGTTAAATAGATATATAGAGGTGATTAAATGACAAAGCTATCGATACTAAATCTTGTACCGAAATACAAGGACGAAACAAAGAAAGAAGCCTTCGAAAGAGCCGTGAAACTCGCTCAGTTCGCGGACTCAAGAAGCTTCGAGAGATATTGGGTTGCCGAGCATCATAACAGCCCCGGCGTACTATCGAGCGCAACTGAAGTTGTTCTAACGCACATACTAGGCCAAACAGAGCGCATCAAGGTCGGCGCAGGCGGCGTGATGCTGCCAAATCACACGCCATTTCAAGTTGCTGAACGCTACGGAACTATGGAGGCACTCTTCCCTGATAGGGTTGACCTCGGCATAGGTAGAGCGCCCGGCACTGATATGGAGACATCGAGAATACTTTATCGCGACACATATAAGCAAGAAAAGTTTTTAGACGCAATTCGCCTAATGCTAAAATATTTCGATGGCGATGCAAGTGGTCTAAAGAGTGCGCCTTATCCTGGCATGGGTGCGGGCGTACCGATAACTATCTTGGGTAGCTCGATGAACTCCGCTTATGTAGCGGCTGAGCTGGGTCTGCCATACTCATTCGCAGGTCATTTCGCGCCTCACACTGTTAAAGCGGCCTTTGACATTTACAGAGACAATTTCAAGAAGAGCAAGTACCTTGACGCGCCATACACAATGCTTGGCGTTTCGGCTAACATTGGCGAGAACAAAAAGGACGCGGATGAGCTTGAGTTTCACGCTATGCAAGTATTTCTAAGGATACTTGACGTGGACAATCGCGATGAGTTCGAGAAGATTGACCCGAACGACGCGCCAGAGCTTACGAGCATGCAGAAATTTGCGCTTAAGGCCATGCGCGGACTGCACATCGGCGGCACTTATGAGGACGCGAAGAAGACTTACGAGGGCTTCAAGAGGGACTACGGCTTCGACGAGTTGATCGCTGTAAGCTACATTCCTGAATATGACAAGCTTACGAAGTCCTTCGAGATACTTGAAGACATTGTAAATAATGATAATAAATAAAAATAATATAAAGAGGTGATTTTATGAATAATAACAAAACCATACACCTAGCTGGCGGCTGCTTCTGGGGCATGGAGGGCTATTTCAAGAGGATACGCGGCGTTATGGGCACCAAAGTAGGCTATGCTAATGGCAATGGCGAGAGCACTAGCTACGACAGAGTTAAGGAGACTGATCACGCTGAAACCGTTGAAATAACTTACGATACAAGCCTTGTGAGCCTAGAAGAAATACTTCTTCGCTACTTTAAGGTGATTGATCCAACGAGCGTCAATAAGCAAGGCGGCGACAGGGGTAGACAATACAGAACAGGAATATATTATAGTGACCCTGCTGATAAAAAAATTATTGACAAGGTATATAAATACGAAGAAAAAATTCAGGGCGAGCTCGCTGTTGAAGTAGAAGAGCTGAAAAACTTCGTAACGGCAGAGGGCTACCACCAAGATTACTTGGAGAAAAATCCGGGCGGCTACTGCCACATCAATCTGGCTGAAGCTGATGAGCCCATTTTCGAAAAAGAGTACAAAGAAGTTTCTGATGAGGAAGCAAAAAAGCTCTTGGATGAGCTTAGCTACAAGGTTATGAGGGAGGAAGGCACTGAGCATCCGCATACGTCTGAGTTAAATGATGAGTGGCGCCCAGGCATTTACGTAGATAAATTAACCGGTGAAGTGCTCTTTACTTCAGAGGATAAATTCGATGCAGGCTGCGGCTGGCCAAGCTTTGCGAGGACCATAAACAGTGACAGCGTCAGCTACAACAGGGACGAATCGCATGGAATGAGGCGTGTAGAGATCAAGAGCAAGCACGGCAAGAACCACCTGGGCCACGTTTTTAGCGATGGACCGAAGGAGATGGGCGGACTAAGATACTGCATCGATGGCGCCGCACTGCGCTTTGTGCCGCTTGAGGACATGGATAAGGAAGGCTATGGCGAGTACAAAATATTTTTCTCAGATGAAATTTATAAGGCAAATGCCGCGAAGAGCGTGAGTGAAGAAGTTAAAGCAGATGAGCCAAAAGAAGTGACAGAAGTGAAAGATGATGAAGCTCATGATAATGGAGGGAGCGGGATTGGAGCCGATTGACTGATCATTCTAATATTCATCGTTATCGTGGCAAGGCTATTATGGAAGAAATTTAAAAGGAGTTAATTATGGAAAAGAAAAATAGTTCAAGCATCATCGGCATGATAGGCGTACTCATTCTGATTATAATACTGTATAATTCAATGTTTAGTAGCAGAGCCAGAATGGATAAAAACCTAAAAGATCTAGCCGATACCAAAGAATTTCTAAGCACAGAAGTGGATAAAGACGTGCTAGATTACGTGTGCGAGCAAAAAGGCTATGCTATGATGAAAAAGAGCGATGCCAAAGACTATCAAAAGCTCGGAACCGTTAGAATGGTGGGGAAAAATGACAATACGATAAATACCTTCGATGTATATGTGAGAGATGGACATGATTATGCAATTAATATGAGAGGGATTTATATGAAAGTATTAAATTTAAAAGGTAAAAATTAATATACTTAGTAAAAAATAAAAGCTGTGAGAAAAAATTCTCACAGCTTTGTTTTTGTTTATTAAAATAGATTTGAATGTGAACCAGCTCTCAATATATTAAGTATCAGAATATTTTCTTGTTTTTCATATATTAGAAGTAAATCTGGTTCAATGTGGCACTCTCTTGCGCCGAGATAATCTCCTAACAAAGGATGATCCTTGTATTTTGCATCTAAAGATTCTCCTCTAGCTAGCTTGTTAATAACAGCTAAAATTTTATCTGTATTCTTACCTTGCTTTTTTAATAATTTAAAGTCTTTCTTAAATTTAGATGTTAATAAGACCTGGTATTTCATACTTCTAAAGCTCTTCTTAGATCTTCCATGTTATCGTATAGCGGTGTCGAAGGATCCATTGCTAAGCGTCTTCCTTCTTCAATCGCTTCTAAAGTCTCTTTATTAGGCACATCTAGTGTTAAATCGAAAGGAATGCCTCCTTTTCTGATGCTTGCTCTTAAAAACATGTTTATAGCTGTCGACATATTAAAGCCAAGTTCAGCATAAACTTCTTCCGCAGCCTTTTTTATGTCCTTATCTATCCTTACATTTAAGTTAGTGTTACTCATAAAATCACCTTCCTTAATATAATTCTAGCACTTTATAAAGACTTTGTCAATACAATGTCATTAAGTTTACTTGCTAAGCATCGCTTCTCGAAAAACCATTCTTCATAAGTGTTGAGCTTGTATAAAGAACTTTATCCAAATAATCCAAAGTTTCTTTCTCTACAAAGTCTGATATTTCTTGGTTTGCTTCTTCGAAGAAGGCCTCTTTATCCTTTGCCTTAGCGTATTCTTCGTCAAATCTATTGATATATTCATTCATCTTATTATTGATTCTAGCTTGGTAACGTTCAACGTTTGAAGCGTTTTCAGCAAAGTGTGCGTCGGCAAGCGCACCTATAATCCTGTTTATCCAGTAGAAATTGTCTGTACTTGGCTTTGTTACTGCTTTTCCAACGTAGTCTGGTGTCTTAGAAACCTTTGTGTAGAATGGTACTATCGCGTTAAAGACGTTTGATCCAAGTGCTAGCCAGTGAAGCGCCTTCAAATCGTCTGGCATGTAGCCTCTGACTTGTGTTAAACCCAAAACGTTGTTTCTGTTTATGCCTATTGGTCTGAATATGCCTGCCTTCATCTCGTCTTTATGCTTTGCGTATGGGTCATAAGGTGTACCTTGATAATGGTTGGATAGAGCCCATTTCACTTCTTCCACTGTAATTTTCTTTTCTGGTACTAGTGCCCATGGTAAATTGTCGTCTGTTGGTCTGAAATCTGCGTCGTAGCCATCCCAGAAGAACGTTTTTGGATTGAAGTAACGCAGTAAAACCCATGCTCTTGGTGTATTGTATGTGTGGTCTGAGTCATCATGTGAACCGAAGGCTTCTCTTGGGTTAAATACCTCTTCATCTTTAAACATTCTCTTATCTAGGTGGGCTTTTTTAACTAAATCCTTTAATGATTTTGAACACATATGCTCTTTCTTTTTGCCATAAGCGTCGTCAAAATCAAATTCATCTATGCCTAATTGGTTCGGCATAATTACATAAGCTTCGTCCGGAACCCTCTTTGCCATCCAGTTGTGGCCACCAATTGTCTCAAGCCACCAAATTTCATTTTCGTCTTGGAAGACAATACCATTCATCTCGTAAGTGCCGTATTTTTCAAGTAGTGCGCCCAATCTTCTAACGCCGTCCTTCGCGCTCTTGATGTATGGAAGTGTGATGGTAACTAGGTCTTCTTCGCCTATGCCGCCAAAATGCTCAGTTCCGTCCTCATCTTTATGGTACTCAACGAGTGGATCAGCGCCCATAACTAATTCGTTTGTAGTAAGCGTTTCAGTCGCGTTCATGGTAACGTTTGCAGCGTTAACGCCGTAAGCGCCCCAAATACCGTCCTTTGTGTCAGAGCTTGGTGAGTAAGTGTAGTCCATCGGATCATCTGGCAAATCGATTTCGACCTTTGAAATCACTGACTTGTATTTGCGTGGTTGGTCCTTTGCCTTCATCACTGCAAATCTTTTTGCGCAAAATTCACCTGAAGGTGAGTCTTCATTTCTTGCGACTATAGTTGAGCCGTCGTAGCTCGCATTTTTACCGACTAAGATAGTTGTACATGCCATAATATAAAAAACCTCCTTATCTTTCTAAAAAAATTTGCCCTTGAGCTCGTTCCTTCCTCGGCAATGCTCAGGTACTTTATGTACATTCCGCTTGCCTCGTCAGGCCACATCGCCCAATCATCAAATTTTTTCTACGAAATATATTTGCTAATATAATCTCTACGAAGTATTTTTACCCAAAATAAAAAAAGACTATACATTTTTATAGTATAGCCTTTAAAAAATTCTATTGAGTAGTTATTTGCTATTTTAAATTTAGGTATAGATCTTCATCTTTCACCCATCCAACGCTCTTAAATAATTTATGAAATGCCAATGATAATACCGCAGGCAAAATTAGGTACGTAAGAGCAACACCAAGTGCAGTTACCATCATATCTTCCCCTTCCATTGCGTTGAACGTCTCCAGTATACCAACCAATCCACTTGTACCCATGCCAGCGCCGAGCGGAGTGTTTTTCAACTTAAAGACACAAGTCGCGATAGGTCCAGTAATCACGCTCGCCAAGCATGGCGCAAGCCATATCTTCCAGTTTTTTACTATGTTTGGGATTTGTAGCATGCTAGTGCCGAGTCCTTGAGCAAGTAGACCGTCGACCTTGTTCACCCTGTAACTAATCACCGCGAAACCCACCATTTGTGCGCAGCATCCAGCAGTTGCAGCGCCTGCAGCGAGGTCACTTAGCCCAAGCATCATGCAAAGAGCCGCCGACGATATTGGCAGAGTCAAAACCATACCGACTATTAAAGAGACCACCATGCCCATGAAGAATGGTCTAAGCTTAGTCGCTTCAATGATTACGTCGCCTAGCCCCACCATCATCATGTTTATGGATGGGCCAACGAATTTTGCGATGGCAAAACCTGAAAGTATTACAGTTAGTGGTGTTGCGATGATGTCTATCATGGTTTCTTTTGAAATAAGTTTGCCGAGTTCAATCGCAACGACTGAGGCGATAAGGCAGCCAACTGGTCCACCAAGTTCATTTCCTATGTAACCAACAGCGAGTGAAGATAGCATAACTAGGTTTGGTGCCTTTAGTGCAACTCCTATCGCCGCGGCGATGGCTGGACCAGTCATCATTTTACAAAGCGGCCAAAGCTCTTCCGATAAAAATTTCAATCCAGTGTGTGTACCGATCGTGTTAAGTATAGTACCTATCAAGAGCGAGGCAAAAAGGCCCATCGCCATATTGCCTAGAACGTCAATTAGGTAGACTTTGTAGGATACGAGTACGTTTTTCTTGTGTAAAAATTCTTTTATTTTCATTTCATCAATCTCCTTTTTGATATTATAGCACCAATATTTTTTATGTGAAGAGTTTTTTCTAGTTTTTTTATGACTTTTCGCAAGTTGTTAATTTATAATTTTATCTTTGTTAGTTTTATGTGAATCTTAGTTTTGTTCTTATAACGAAAAGTGTATTACACATCGAAAAGTGTTTTCATTTATCGTCACAATACAATTGCCCTTGTCAATGAACCTGCACAAACAGATTTTTCAGAGCAAGCTCAAGGGTTCATTGAATTAGGGATTTTAGAAAAACTAGGTCATAAAGTCTTTAGGTGGCATAGATAAAAGGCTGTGATTTAAATGCTCACAGCCTTTTTTTTATATACTCTTGAAAGTATTATCTGAGTTTTCATTTATTGTTTTAAAACCACTTTTTATTGCAAACAAAACTCCTGCAATCATAAATACAAATACTACTATTAGAGGGATATAATTCATATTTGTTATCAGACCTTTTATCGCAAATACTAATTCATAGTTGCTTCTATAGGCTCTTAATACAATTCCAATAATGAACATAAAGACATAGGCTAAGAAAATATTTTTAAATAATATTTTCCCCTCTCCGAAGACCATCTTTTCCATTTGTTTTTCTGTCATACCTGTAGTGGATAGGAGTTTAAAATCATTGGCTCTCGCTCTAAGGTTTCCCTTAAAGCTATTATAGGCATTGGAAAGAGCAATCGTTATAAGAATGATTTGGATAGCTAGATTTAGAAGTCTTTCATTCCTTATTACTTCTTTATCCATAGCCGCTTTTAGAATTTCTGTGGAAGTTCCATGGTCAGATTTTGGAACATAGGTCGAAATTACTTTTTCCGCATCTTCAAATACTTTTTCTTTATTATTATCGGCTTTGATTTTTACAAAGTAGTAATAAACTGGGTTGCCTTCATCTATTCCATATTCATCAATAAATTTTTTCATAGAACTTTCACTTGTAAAGATAGATATTTGATTGTCATTATAAGCTTCTAGATTATAAGGCATTTCATCAATACTTGAATCTATTTTTATAGGCATGGACTTACCATTTGCATTATATTTTAAAGTTACTTTTCCTGTATCCTTATCAGTAATTTTTATATATTCATTAAAAGTATAAGGACTTCCACTATCTTTTGGAATTTTATTTAGTAGTAAATACTTTGCATCCGAAATATTATTTTCTTTTAAAAGTTTTTCGAAATCCTCATCTGTTAAGGCATATATATTGGAATATAATTTATCTTCCGGTATTTTACCGCTATTTAAAGCTTCATTTAAATCTTTAGAAATAAAGTCCTTATTATCACCAAGGTAAAATTTTGTATCAACTCTTTGGTATACATGCAATTGGTCTATGCCTTCAACTTCTTCTATATCATGAACAAAGTTTTTATCCAAAAAATCACCTATATAAATACTAGAGTCAAAATTGTAAGGACTTTGGTAGTTATTATATTTTTCCTCTAAACTTCCATATGCCCGACTTACTAAAACATTAGTCAGTACCAAGGCAGACAGAGCCATGGAAATTACAATAATTCGATAGGTTGATTGATAAGACCTGTAATAATCTTTTGCTAAAGTCTTTTCTATAGATCCATTTATTTTTGATTTTCCTAATTTAATATTTTTTTCTGTAATACCATTTAAACCTTCGATAACATTTATCTTCGCACTTTTCTTGGCAGGGATCAATGCTGAAAAATAAACCATTATCAAGGATAACAAAATAATTATTAAAATAGATATAGGGCTTGGAAATATGAAATGGAAATCCATAGATTTTACACTTTGACCTAAAATATTTGATATGTTTTGATAAGATTTTGTATTATTAAGCCACATCAAATATAAGAGCAGATTTGCAGAAGCCAAAGATAAGATTGTTCCCAAGGCTATTGGTAAGGTTGAAAGTTTAAATGCTTTCTTTCGAATTAATTGCTTTACCTGCTTATCTGTCATCCCAGTGCTTTTTAATAGAGCAATTTCCTTTAGATCCCTATTGTTCCATACATTAAAAGCCCCATAAATGATAAAAGCAAAAAGTAGGCAAAGAAAGAAAGCTGCTCCATATTGTTCTAAAGCTGAGTTTACAACACTTTTTGGTGGAATGATTCCTTTTGGATAGACCATTTTATATTCTAAGATATCTTTATTATAAAATACTCTACCAATATTTAGGGCATGGTTCTCATCAATATTCATTTCTGATAAAATTTCCCTAGTCTTTGTATAGGTATCTCTTATATTTTTATACCAAATTTCTGCTTCGGTACCAACATTTTTTTCAAACAAGACTTTTTTATCATCACTTTTAGATAAACCTACAAGCATAGCCTCTTCAAATGAATAGCTAAAATCTTCATAAGTACCAACTATTTTATAAGTTTTATCACGAACAGTTATTTCAGAACCCAAATCATATTCTTTATTTTTTATCAAAAATATCTCTGGAACTAAAAGTTCATTTGCTTTTTCTGGCTTTTTTCCTTCCTTAATATCATAACGTAAAAGGCTTGCAGGATCTCCATTTTCATATATAACTGCATTTAAGTCTGTTTTTATTACTTTATTGAAAGAAACTTTTTCTATATCTTTATCGTTTTTTAATTTATCATAAAAACCTTGGTCAATTCCACTTATATTCACATGATAATCTCCAAAAGTTTTCTTTACATACTCATACTTGTCAGTTTTTAACGAGTTGAAGATAAAAATTACAGTTCCTAGTAAAATTACTGCCAAAAGTATGGAAATTTTAATAGCAAAACTGTCTTTCTTATTATTTTTTACAGCTCCATCAGCTAGGTCATTAATAATTTTCATAAGTTTCATCTCCTAAGAAATTTAACCTACCATCTACCATTCTATAGACCTTATCACAAGAATTTGCTACTTTTTCATCATGAGTTATTATCATAATTGTAGAATTTAATCTTTTATTTACTAGTCTAAAAAGTCCTGTGATTTCTTCAGAATTTTTTCTATCGAGATTTCCTGTAGGTTCATCTGCTAAGATTATTGCAGGTCTTGTAATAAGACTTCTGGCAATGGCAACTCTTTGTTGCTCTCCACCGGATAATTGTTTTGGATACCTATCAAGCTTTCCTTCTATTCCTAGTATCGATAAAATTTCCTTTAAATATTCTTCATCTACCTTTTTATTGTCTAATAAAAGAGGAAGTAGGATGTTTTTTCTCACATTAATATTTGGAATGAGGTTAAAAAATTGGTAGACAACGCCAATATTTCTTCTGCGAAATACTGTCATTTCGTCTTTGTTAAACTTGGTAATATTTTTGTCTTGAATAAAAATATCCCCACTTGTTGGTTTATCAACTCCTGCTAATAGATGAAGCAAGGTAGACTTTCCTGACCCGCTATCTCCAATAATGGCGACAAGATCTCCTTTTTCTAGTTCAAAATTCACATTTGATAGAGCGTGTACTTCTACTCCACTATTGTAAGTTTTTGTTAAATCTACTGTTTTTACAATATTCATATTTAGTCCTCCTTATCTTTCTTAGATTATATTAGACTTAAGTGACTGGAAAGTGACTAGAAAAAAATGACTGTGCTTTATTTACACAGCCATAATTAAATCAGTTATAAAATCTCATTTCAAAGGAATTTGATTTCTTCCCCTTATGATATAAAAGCTCTCCATTTTGTCTTTCCATAACAGATTTTGCCATAGGAAGCCCAATCCCATAACCTTTTGAATTTGGATCCAGCTTATAAAAACGTTTAAAAACTTTTTCTAACATTTCTCTATCTAAACCTTTAGAAAAATCTTCCACAAATATACTTTTATATAAATTCGTTTCTTTTAGATGAATTTCTATATGTCTACCTTCTGTTGCTTCTAGACCATTTTTCATCACATTAAATGCTGCTTCATAGGTCCATTTCTTATCGCATATAAGATAAAAGTCATCTCCATAAAGTGGAATTTCAATATTATTATTGATAAAATAATCTTTTAGGTTTTGTATGATATCTTTAATTAATCCTCGAGCTGAAATACTATCTTTTGTCATTTCTATTGTCCCAGAATCAAGGGCTGCAAGTTTTAATAAAATGTCAGATAAGTTGTGGAGTCTAAGTAAATTATCTCTGAGTCTTTCTATATATTCTTCGGAAAAGTTGTCATCTTCGTCTTCTAATAAGTCAAGTAATAATAGAGATCCGGCCAATGGAGTTTTTATCTGATGAGCAATGTCTTCAGTATATTCTCTTAAGATCTCTTTGTTTTTTTCAGCATTTTCAGCTATTTTCTTGTTTTCTATAATAATTTTAATAATCTCATCTCTGAGTTTGCCAAATTCATCATCTATAATTTCGTAATTATCAGAGTTTATATCAAGCGAATGTAGTAGGTTAAATATATTATTAATCTTATCCTCAAGAGCTTTTTCTTTTTTCTTTTCAATTTTTGAAATAACTATAAACAGAATTATATTTATAGCTAGAAAGCCAATAAGTGTTAGAATATCAAATCTTGGATTGAGATAAATTACAAACAAAGACATTATCAAATTTAAAATTAAGACACGTAAAATATTTTTGTTTTTATTCATTGTCCCACCTATATCCTATCCCTCTAAGAGTTTTTATATGACCGCCATAATCTCCAAGTTTAGATCTAAGTCTTTTTATCGTGACGGTTAGGGTATTGTCATTAACTTCATAAAAATCATAACCCCAAACATAATCTAAAATTCGCTCTCTTAGTAGATTTATATTTTGGTTTTCTAAAAGCATTTCCAATATAGCAAACTCTTTTAAGTTAAGGTCTAAATCTTTTCCATCTATCGAAGCTTGTTTTGAAATGAGATCTAAAGATAAATTTTCAAAAGTCAGTTCGTTAACCTTTTTTATTTTTCTGCTAAAAACATTGTCTATTCTTGCTTTTAGGACAGGAAGAGAAAAAGGTTTTGTAATATAATCATCTGCTCCTTGAGAAAGACCTTTGATAACATACTCGTCTTCGTCTTTTACAGTAATCATTATCACAGGAAGGTCAGAAAATTCTCTAAGCCACTTTAAAAAATTAAATCCTGACCCATCTGGGAGATTGACATCCAGAAGAATTAAATCAAAATCATTAAAATTAAGATTCTCTGTCAGAGAAAGCTTGTTATAAATAATTGTTTCAATATTCTGTTTGTTTAAGTAAGTTTTAACAGCAAAGGCAATTGTGCTGTCATCTTCAATCATTAGTATTTTCAATTCTATACTCCAATATATCCGATATATCACATTTAAAATATCTATAAATTCCACACTAACTTCTCATCTAATAAAACTAAGCCGTTGTGTGTGATATTGTATTTCTAATCATTCTATATATCATTATATCACATTTTACAATTTAATCCTTATAAATTTCTAAAGACGGATATATTTCCGTCTTTTTCTAATCAAAAGCACCATTTTTGTCTTAGGGCTAGTGAAGAGGAAAACTAAGCTTATTAATATTTACTTACTCAAGACATACAAATTTGTCTTAGGACTAGTAGAGGGGGATTTTTCTTTACAAGTTTGCACTGAAAGAATTGCCTTAAGTACTCAAAAAGTTTCTAAGGGCGCATCTAAACGCAAAATCAAAAAAGAAAAGGCTATTGTAAGCAAAACCACAATAGCCAATGCAAAAGATATAATTTTAATTTTTGCGAATAAAATTATTTTAATTCAATAAATCCTATCTGCTCTTGTCTAGTCCGTAAAGAAGAACATTCTTCGATAATATAAGTATAATTACAAAAGCAATAACCGCTTCAACTCCCAAGAAAGTACCGTTATAAATAACTGAGTACATAAGTGGGCCGTGGCCTGATCCTTCTGCATATTCTGCGAAGAAGATGTAGCCTGATAATACGTGGCAGATGAATCTACCTAGAACTGCGACTATAACTGCGATTGGTACGTAGAATGACTTTCCTTCCTTAACTATTTGTCTAGTGAAGCATCCTGCAAGTCCAAGTAGGGCAAATGCTAGTGGATAGTCAAGTATAGCTTGGATAGGTGTGTAGATGTAGCCGCCTAGTAGCATGTCTAAAACGCCATAAACAGCTCCAACTATCATTCCAAGTCCAGCGCCATGTCTTATTGCGAAGAATAATAAAGGAATCATTTGTCCAAGAGTGATTGAGCCGCCTTGAGGCATTTCAAAGATCTTGAATCTGCCAAGTACTATTGACAAGGCAATCATAACTGCTGCTTCTGTTAATACTTTCGTATCAAATTTTTTCATAAAAAAACCCCCTAATGAATGATCACTAGGAGCTTACTCGCACTTGCCTACGCTGGTACTAACCAGATCAGGTCGTAAGGGTCGATAAATCTCTCAGCCAATGGCTCCCCTAGTGATAAATATTAATTATTACAATGATGATTGTAGCACATCCACTTTATTTTGTCAAGGAAATGGATGGATTTATTTATAAATATCTCTTCTGTGGCCAATTTCAATCGCGATTATGGTTAGGTTCTCGTCCTCAATATTCACTAGAACGCGGTAGTCTCCTATCCTGTAGCGCCACATCTCTTTCTTGTCGCCAGTGAGTGCCTTTCCAAAAGCTCTTGGGTCCGCTGCTCCATCGATATTTTTCTTAAGCCATGCAAATATCAGTGCGCTCACAGCCTTATCCATCTTTTTAAGCTCCTTAAGCGCCCTCTTTGAAAATAAAAGTCTGTACTTCATCAAAGTCCCAGCTCTTTCTCTACTTCGTCCATAGAATAAGTCTCTGGATCAGATAAATATTCTTTCATCGCCTCTTCGTAAATTTTGATATCGTATTCGTCCTCGATGCGCTCTAAAACTGAGCTTCTGATGAGTTCAGACATGCTTATACCATTGATATCGGCATAAGTTTTGAATAGTTTTGCATCTTTTTCACTTAATCTAACAGATATAGTCATAGCTCTTCCTCCTTTATTTATTACATTGTATTACATTTTCACATTTTTGTCAATATTTGCATAAATATTTAATAAAACTGTTATATCTCCATGCAAATGGGTATATATAATTGAACGATTTATCACATTCAAGTGATTCTTAACGAGCTTAAGGAGGTTTTAAATATGGATGATTATTTAATTTTGAAAGCCTTAGGACTTATACTTGGCCTAGCAGCCTTATATTTTCTACTTAGGAGCCTTAAGAAAGTTCAAAGGAAAAACTAAGTTAATACGATGAAAATATTTTTTTCATTTTGAAATATCTCCTTCAAAAAAGAGCCTGTACCCCATGTACAAGCTCTTTTTTCTATGCCAATGGCTTAAATATTAATTTTTCTTTACTGTAAGCTCTTTGCCGTCGTAATCCATAGTGATCGCATCGCCGTCAGCAATTTCTCCAGCTATAATCATTCTAGAAAGTTTTGTCTCAACTGTTCTTTGTATGAATCTCTTAACTGGTCTTGCGCCGAAGGCTGATGAGTAGCTTTCTTTAAGGATGTACTCCTTCAAAGCCTCTGATATACTCAATGTGATGGATCTTGCTTCAAGTTTTACTCTAATCTTGTCAACTTCTTTTTCTATGATGTCAAAGATTTCTGCCTTCATAAGTGGCTTAAACATAACGATCTCGTCGATTCTGTTTAAAAATTCTGGTCTGAATGCGGCCTTCATCTCGTCATTAACTTTTTCCCTTGTTTCGTCTGTAATTTTGCCGTCTTCACTAATTCCTTCAAGTATATCAGGTGAACCGATATTGCTTGTCATGATGATGATGGTGTTCTTGAAATCGACTGTTCTGCCTTGATTGTCAGTTAACCTACCATCGTCCAAGACTTGTAGAAGTATGTTGAATACATCTGGATGTGCCTTTTCTATCTCGTCAAATAGTACTACCGAATATGGTTTTCTTCTTACTTTTTCAGTAAGTTCGCCGCCTTCTTCGTAGCCGACATATCCTGGAGGGGCGCCTATTAGCCTAGATACAGCGAATTTTTCCATATACTCGCTCATATCGATTCTAATCATGTTCTTTTCATCGTCGAACAAATCTTGTGTCAAGGCCTTTGTCAATTCTGTCTTACCTACGCCAGTTGGTCCTAGGAAGATGAATGAACCGATAGGTCTGTTCGGATCCGATAATCCTGCTCTGTTTCTGATGATGGCGTTTGATACGGCTTCTATCGCCTCATCTTGACCGACTACTCTTTGGTGAAGTATCTCATCAAGTTTTAAGAGCTTTTCCTTTTCGCTCTCTTCAAGCTTAGAAACAGGTATTCCAGTCCACTTCGATACAACGTCTCTGATCTCGTTTTCAGTAACTTCAAGCTTTAGATACTTTTGCTTTTCATTGACATTTTCGTTCTTTTCCTTAAGTTCTGCCTCAAGTTTCGCAAGCGTACCATATTTTAGCTCGGAAAGTTTTTCCAAATTGTATTCTCTTTGAGCCTTTTCTATCTCGTATTTTGTCTCATCTATCTTCTTCTTTAGCTCTTTAACGTCCTCTATCCTGTCCTTTTCCTCTTGCCATTTCTTTAGACTAACATCGTATTCCTCTTGAAGCGCTTGCAAATCCTTGTTAAGCTCCTCAAGTCTCTTCATGCTGCGCTCGTCGTCCTCTTTCTTAAGAGCCTCTCTCTCAATCTCAAGCTGCATAATAAGCCTTCTCTTCGAGTCAAGCTCCTCTGGCATCGAGTCAATCTCAGTTCTAATCATCGCCGAGGCCTCATCCATTAGGTCGATGGCCTTGTCTGGCAAATATCTGTCAGTGATGTATCTATCTGAAAGTACTACGGCAGCTATAACAGCGGGGTCAGAAATTCTGATTCCGTGATAAACCTCGTACTTTTCCTTTAAACCTCTCAAGATGCTGATGGTGTCTTCAACAGATGGTTCAGTGACCATAACTTTTTGGAATCTTCTTTCAAGTGCCTTGTCTTTTTCGATGTATTTTCTGTATTCGTCAATGGTTGTCGCACCGATGGTTCTCAAGACGCCTCTTGCAAGTAAAGGTTTTAGAAGGTTTCCAGCGTCCATAGAGCCTTCAGTTCTACCAGCTCCGACGATGTTGTGAATTTCATCGATGAATAATATTATCTTGCCTTCAGATTTTTCGACTTCTTTTAAAACCGCCTTTAATCTCTCTTCAAACTCGCCTCTGTACTTTGCTCCAGCGATAAGAGCGCCCATGTCAAGCTCGAAAATAGTCTTGTCTTTTAAATTTTCTGGCACGTCGCCTTTAACAATTCTTTGCGCTAGGCCTTCGACTATAGCTGTCTTACCAACGCCCGGATCACCGATTAAAACGGGATTGTTCTTAGTTCTTCTCGAAAGAATCATAAGAACGTTTCTGATCTCATCGTCACGGCCTATAATTGGGTCCATGTTGCCCTTTCTTGCGTATTCCACAAGGTCTCTGCCGTATTTTTCAAGCGCTTGATAACGCATCTCAGGGTTATCGCTCGTTACATTTTGATTGCCACGAAAGCCCTTCAAAGTATCTAAGAATGCCGCTCTCGTTATATTATATTTCTTGAAAATGGCATCGATGTTCGCATTTTTCACTTCCATAATACCTAAGAATAGATGTTCAACGCTTAGGTACTCATCTTGAAAGTTTTTCATTTCATTTTCTGCTAGTTCCAAAACTTTATTGTATTCAGCCGATGTGTAGATATTTGCGCCGCTTTGCTTAGGGAAATTGTTAATGATAGCATCGACATCCATAAGCATGCCGTCCACATTTACGCCCATCGCCTCAACAGTAGTTCTGATAAGGCCTTCCTTGTCTTCAAGTAGAGCCTTAAGTAGGTGTGCTGGCCTTATCTCAGGATTGCCCAAGGACCTCGCAGCCTCATTCGAATTATTTATCGCATCAATTGTTTTTTTCGTTAATTTATCCATGTTCATAATATCACCTTCTATTATTATATTTATTTATATTTTTCTTCTAATTCTTTGTATAATTTTTCGCTCGTCTCATCAAGTTTTGGGTTCACCATGTTAAATCTGATATATAAATCGCCTGTATTGCCCTTCATATCAGTAAAGCCCTTGCCCTTGATCCTCATAAGCTTAGTAGTGTCGTAGCCCTTTGGCACCTTGATCTTGATCTTCTTATCAAAAACTTCGACCACTCTTTCGCAGCCGAAATACGCGCCCCAAGGGTAGATCTCCACGCTAGTTTTGATGTCAATGCCGTCAAGTTCGTAGCGCTTGTCCTTCAAGAATTGAATTTTGAAATAGATGTCGCCACTTACGCCCCATTTTTCGCCCGCCACTTTTATGGACTTGCCAGCGGTAATACCCTTTGGTATATTTAGATTTATGCTAATGTTTTTGCCGTCAATGTTTAAAGAGACTGACCTTTTTGAACCGTGATAAGCTTCATCAAGCGAGATATATAGCTCAGTATTGTACCTTTGTCTCTCTTTTTTTGCCTTACCTCTAAATAAGTCATTTATATTAAAGCCCGATTTTTTATTAGATTGCGCTTTTCCGCCAAAAATGTCATTTATATTAAAGCCTGATGCTTTTCCTGAAGCTGATTGAGAATCGCCGCCAAAGAACATATTAAAAAAGTCAGAGAAGTCGCCACCAGAGCCGTTTGTTTCGTATCTGTAATAAGTGCCGCCATTGCCATTACCAAAGCCACCAAAACCAAAATCGTTCGGGTTAAAGTTTTGTCCGCCTCTGAAGTCGTAGTTAGAGCCGAAAGCGTCGTACTTTTGTCTCTTGTCCTTATCAGAAAGAACCTCGTAAGCCTCATTTATTTCCTTAAATTTTTCTTCGTTCGCCTTGTCACCTTGATGCAAATCAGGGTGATACTTCTTGGCAAGCGTCCTGAAAGCCTTCTTAATCTCAGCATCAGAGGCCTTTTTATCGACACCTAATATTTTATAATAATCTTTATACTCCATAATATCACTTCCTTTGACTATCTCTGACTTATTTATACCCAGTAAATGAAAATATAAACATATTTTTTATTTTTCTATGAAAATAGTAAAAATAATAAAAAAGAAGCGATGATAATTTATCAATCGCTTCAATGAGTTTTATTATGAATTTATTTTTTATTTGTTAAGTGCCTTACCTTTAATTGTAATTGCAAAAATATTGTCTTTGTAATCAACACTCGCTTCTAGCCCCATCAATTCACACAAATTTTCAACTATATTCAATCCCAATCCGCTCGACGCATCATTCTTCGACTTATCTAAAGTGTAGTTCCTTTCGAAAACTCTCTCTATATTGTCATCCGTTTCAATCTTAGCAAGATTAGAAAATTTGAGCTCGAAGTAGCCATCTTTCAGCTTAAGCTCAATCTTGTCCTCGCCTTCTGAGTACTTCATCATATTTGAAATCAAATTATCGACAACTATCTTAAGATTCTTCTCGTCTTGGAAGCATCTCACTCTATCAAGCTCCACGTCAATCATCTGTTCTTTGGCAATGTAGTAATCGTAGTAGTTTACTATCTCTTCCTTGATAAAGTCATCGAGATTAAAGACCCTCTTGTCAATCTTGTAGGACTTCGACACAAGCCTTGAAAAATCATAAAAACCGTCGATGAGTTCCTTTAACTCCTCGGCCTTTTTCTTGATTATCTCAAGGTACTTCTCGTCTCTAGTCTTCTCGTAGACATCGATGTAGCCCATTATGGAGGTAAGAGGCGTTCTAAAATCGTGCGAGATGTTCGTAATCATTAGGTTTTGGTTCTCGATCGATGCATTGTACTTTTGGCCCATGGTGTTTTTCGAGTCAATGATGTCTTCGATTATCTTGCAGATTTCATTCAATTCACCCGTGTAAGAATAGCTTTGCAAAGCGACCTTAATCTCGCTTGCTTCCTTGTCCTCAAGGTTTTCACGAAACTCTCTAAGCTCTTTTCTTGAGAGATATATGGTGTAAGAAAGATATGCCACAAGAGCTAATAGTATGAATATTACGCTCATCAAATCTAAACCAAGAGCGGCTACTAAAAAAATTAGCGCCGCTGCTAGTATGATTGCAGGAAATACCCTCTTCATTAAAATTCTCTTTTTCTGCCTACAAAGTAGATGCCAGCCCAAACAAGAGCTATCCAGCCAAGCATGATATAAAGCATAGTATTAACGTTCATCATTCTTTCTGTGTAAGTTATTCCTCTTAAAAAGTCAAGTCCGTAGCTACCCATCATTGTTGTTATTGATTCGACAATTCTTGATGGTGCTAAAAATATTAAACTTCCATTCAAATTAAATTTAGTTAGTATTATATATAGTACAGGTTGGAAGATAGCCATGGCAACGTAAGAGATGGCGATAGCTGATGATCTGTGTCTTGTTAGTATTTGGAAGAACAAAACAAGTGACACATAAAACCATATACATGGAAGTAGATATGCAAAACCTATAAGGAAGTTCTTCATCATATCTGCAAACGGCGTAGTGCTGATAGGTGCGATGATTGCGCCGACTCCTATAAGTATAGTGCACATGATGATCATGTAGACTAAAACGTATAGGAAGGAAATAATTGCGTTTGCTAGATAGATTTTTATCCTTGATTGTCCAAGGGCTAGGTTGTTGTTGATGGCGCCCGATGCGTATGGCTCAAGCGCTGTTAAATTCACCATTAGAGGAATTAGTATGGATGCTAAGGATAGTATTTGACCTAAGGTGAAGAACATCATCGATAGGTTACGGTCTACCCTACGAAGTCCTGCGAAGAAGTATAAGACAAAGGCACACATTGCAAATCCGAAAAGCCATAGACCCATATTGTATTTTCTTTTACTAATTCTAAATAATTCTGATTTTATGAAATTAAACATCTCTTCTACCTCCTACTAAGCTTAAGAAATATGATTCAAACTCTTCCTTAGCTTGATTTATCTCGATAATTTCAACATCAGCTGCTTGGAAGGCCTTGAATATGGCGCTGCTATTAACATTATCATAAATTGCAATGACATTATCAGCTAAAACCTTGTAATTGTGAAGCTTCATGTCCTCTTCCAAAACTATAGTAGCCTTGGCAGCGTCATCAACCTTGATCTTTGTCGACGATTTAAGCTTTTCATCGAGATCATCCTTAGTAATCTCTTGGATCAGTCTGCCATTGTCAATGAAACCGTACTTAGTAGCTACCATGTTAAGCTCACTCAAGATGTGGCTCGAGATCATGACAGTAGTCTTCTTCTCTTGATTAACAAGCTTGATAAGGTCCCTGATCTCCTTGATACCGATAGGGTCAAGACCATTGATCGGTTCGTCAAGAATTAGAAAGACCGGGTCATCGATAAGTGCAATACCGATGGCAAGCCTTTGTTGCATACCTAGTGAGAAGTTCTTCGCCTTTTTATTCTTAGTATTTTCAAGGCCGATAAGCTCTAAAGTTTCGTTAACCTTCTTTTTTCTGTCCTTGATGTCCCTGTTGATCGCGATGTACTCAAGATTGTCCCTTGCACTAAGCGTTGGAATGAAGTAAGGCCTGTTGATTAGAGCACCTGTCCTTCTCCTCGCTATGTTAATATTTGCGCCAGCATCGCCAAGAAGCTCAATTGAACCGCTTGTTGCGTAGCTAAGGCCAGTAATGATTTTCAGTAAAGTAGATTTACCAGCGCCGTTCTTGCCGACAAGACCATAGATCTCGCCTTCGTTTACACTCATGTTGACATCCTTTAGTGCGTAGAAAGAGCCGTAAACCTTGCTTACAGAATTTACTTTTAAAATTTCATTCATAGTTTTCACTCCTTTGTTTATCTTTATGGTCTTATTATAATACACAAATCTTAATTATTTCTTAATTTTCCCTTAAGAATTCCTTAAGAATTTCTTAAGAGAATGGTTTTGGAGAGAAAAGAGTGACATATATAATAGAAGTGACATATATATAATAGAAGAGAAACTATAATTAAGTAATATTCCCAATCGAATGCGAAAGAGCCTTGCTAATAGGCCGTGATTGTGCTATAATCTTATATATCAAAGGAGGTCTTACTATTAGCATCAAGAAAAAGTTTTTCTCCTACATGATACCTTCGCTGTCGGCGATGATTATCTTCAGCCTATATTCAATGGTTGACGGCTTCTTCGTGAGCAAATTCGTCGGTGTCGATGCCCTAAGTGCAGTCAATCTTTCAATGCCCTTCGTAAACATCGTTTTTGCGCTTGGGATAATAGCTGCAGTCGGCTCGCAGACTATGTGCGGAGTATTTATCGGCAGAAAAAACTATATGAAGGCTAATAAAATTTTTAGCTTCAACATAAAAACTGTAACAATATTTTCATTGCTACTAACAGCGCTATTCTACTTTAATCTAGATAGGATAGCGAGCCTTTTGGGTGCAAGCGGTGATCTAAAGCCGCTAGTTTTACAATACATTGGAAATATAGTGTATTTTGTGCCATTCCTAATGATTTCGTATAACTTCGAGGTCTTGGTCAAGGTCGATGGTTTTCCGCGCTTGGCGGTCGCAACCGTTATCACATGCGGCTTAAGCAACGTGATTTTGGACTACGTCTTCGTCGGACTCATGGGGATGGGCCTCGCAGGTGCAGCAATTGCAACGGGTATATCGCAAATCATCTCGACCGTGGTCTACCTAATTCACTTCACCGTCGGCAAGTCGAATCTTGAGTTCGTAGAGGTAAAATTCTCGCTCGACACGCTCAAATCCATCTTCACGCTTGGTGTTGGGGACTTTGTCGCAGAGGTCGGAATAGCAATGATAGTACTGTTCTACAATTTATTCATAATCAGGTTTTTAGGCGAAAAATCCATTGCCACTTTCTCGGTTATTAGCTACGTCAATCAGCTTGCCCTCACTTGTTTTGCGGGCATAACGCAAGGCACACAGCCACTTCTAAGCTATTACTATGGTAAAAAGGATTACGATAGCCTCAAAAGGCTTTATAGGATGGCGACCGCGGCGATATTTGTAACGGGACTAGTCTTTTTAACAGCCTCACAGCTATTGCCAGAGAAAATATTTAAAATATTTTTGGACGTAGATGCAGAAACTATGGCCTACTCAGTAGAATCGCTTCGTAAATTCTCGATATCCTTCATGATCACAGGCTTCAACGTACTCATAGCAGCCGTTTGCGTGTCATTTTTAAAGCCGAAGTACTCGGTTATAATCAACGTTTTGAGAAGCTTCGTGACGATATATTTGGCGCTTTTCGTATTGACAATGATCGAGCCAAAGCTAATATGGTTCGCTTCAGCACTGTCAGAGGGCGTGACATTAATATTTGCTTATTATTTCTATAGGAAGTTGAGCCGCGAAAATCAAGAGAAGTACGAATAAAAAATATAGACATGAAAAAACTGTGAGATTTTATTCCCACAGTTTTTTAAGATTTATAGATTTATCTTATATCAATTATATTATCATACTCTATCCCATCGTCTCCATCCGGTCCAATAACAGCCACCGGAGCATCTTCAAGTCTCTTCAATTTATCCACGTACTTTTTCTTCAATTTATCCAAATCTGTATCCAAAATCTCTCTATAAGCCTTCAAATCGTCTTCTTCTGTCATGCCTTGAAGCATTCTCACGAAGGCAAGTTTGCCCTTTTGACCCTTGCCGTAAGCCTTATTGAACTTCAGTGTCGATGCGATCTTCCTTCTCTCAAGCTCGTCTTGGTCAAGCTCGCAGCCCTCCAAGAACTCGGCGGACTTCCTCATAACGCCTAAGCTTCTCGCAACGTGCGGATCTCTGAAGGTAAACTCTGCAAGATAGTCGATACCTGCACTTAAGCCATCGCCGTAGGCACCGCCCTTGGCACGGATCTCTGTGTGTAGGTAGTCGTTCGACAGTATTTGTCTTAAAACTTCTACATCGCCGTCGTTGTCGCTATCTAAGTCAGTCGCCATACCATTGAAGTAAACCTTTGATGAAACGATAAACTTAGTATTTTTCTTTTCCATTTTCTTTTCTACGTTTATGGCTGGAGCTTCTATGCTCTCAAGTGATGCTTCTAGCTCTGCTATAGCCTTATCTAGCTCAGCTATTCTTCCTTCAAAAGAATAGTGTGAGATAAAGCCATCTTTTCTAAACATAGTCTTCATTAGTCTTTCATAGTCTTTTATCTCTTCGTCCTTAAGCTCATCGAAGTTCGCCTTCAATTCTTTAAGGTGAATGAATTTTTCTATGCCATGAAGTTTTAGCGTAAGTCTCTCTTTTTCAAGGCTTTGCGCCTTAGCTACATCCATAGCGATGGCTGGGGCGATGTTTAGTACGTTATTATCAAAGTCTGAAACGCTTTCCAAAACGTTCATCTTTAAAACTTTTTCATCGCTCGGGTCGGAGTACTTGATGATCTCGTCAATAAGCTTCATCGCGCTCACTGCCTTATCCTTCGTAAACTTCGCGCTGCATTGCACAAACGGAGTCAATTTGCCGTTCTTGTAATTTTTCACAACGCTCGCAGCAAAATTTATCGCGCCAGTAGTTTTGAATATGTCGGTCTCAAGCTTTTCTCTCGATGACTTCTCTGTCTTGATGTCAGCAAGCAAATCCACTAAATTAGCGACTTTCACGTAGTCCTCTTCGGCAATGTGAGAAATGTCGAAGAATAGGTTTAAGTAGCAGATCTTGCTATCTTCCTTAGAATAATAAGCCGAGTCAGAAATCTTCTCAAGCGAAAGCTTTTCAATATCGCGTGGCAAATCGCTTAGCTTAAGTGTCGGTATGCTAGCAAGTGCTTCTTTACTGTCTCCTGCCTCTTGCATAGACTTAAGATCTTCATTTTCCTTAATTAGCACCTCTAGCTCTTCATTTGAAAGCTCTGCCTTGTACTCGTCAAGCGCCTTTCTCTCGGCCTCGTCTCTGTCCTTGTAAAAGTCCTTAACTGGGTAAAAATCTATTAGCTTAGGGTCCTTATGCACTTCTTTCACAAAGTTCATAAAAGCGTTTTTGTCCTTCTTAAGCTCCTCAAGCGTAGCATTATACGCAAAGGCAGTCGCTGGCGACTTGTCAAATAGCCACATAGCCACAGCTTTTAGCGCAAGTGCAATGCCCTTTGTTGCAGTGTTTGCAAACTCTTTAAGGGTAAAGTCCATAAGGTTAAGCGCCGAGTCATAGATATCGCCATTGATGCGGCCAGCCTTGATATTTTCAAGCTCTTCTTCTACAGCATCTTTGAAAATATCCGCCTTGCCGCCATCTGCGTCTTTTAAAATTATATTTATGTCAGTGAAGTTGCCATTACCATAGCCATAGTTGGAGTAACTTAGTAAATCACTCGCAATGCCCATCTCTTGGATCTTCTTCTTAAGCGGCGAATTTGAGAAATAGCTTAGGTACTTACTCAAAAACTCTGTCATAATGCTGTCACGAGTATTGTCGATATCGCCTGTGATGAAGCTATATGCGTAATTGTGCTTGTCGGAGACATCGTTTGGGTAAGCGCGCTCAATAAATTTTTTACTGTCCTTCGCTAAACACATGCCGATTTTGTTCGGAATTTCCTTGTACTCGTAGGCGGATAGAAACTCGTCAAGATGTTCTAATTCCTCGTCTACATCGCCATCGCCATACAAAACTGTGAAGGAGTTCGATGGGTGGTAGTGCCTTCTGTAGTAGTCAAGAAGCTCATCATAAGTCAGTTTGATGATCTCGTAAGGGTCGCCTCCCGAGTTGAAAGCGGGATAATTACCGGGATACATCTCCTCTTGCATCGCTTGGTAGATGAACTCTTCGGAGGATGACATAGCGCCCTTCATCTCGTTATAAACGACGCCTTGGTACTGAATTTCGTCATCTTTATTAAAAATTTCGCGTCTAGTTCCTTCTTGAAGAAAGACTCTTTTATCAGTTAATAGTCTCGGATTGAAGACAGCATCTAGGTAAACGTCCATCAAATTGTAGAAGTCCTTCGCATTTCTTGATGAAATCGGGTAAACTGTCATATTTTGGAAAGTCATCGCGTTCAAAAACGTTGCAAGTGACGACTTTGCAAGGTCCATGAAGGGCTCCTTCGTTGTGTATTTTTTCGAGCCTGACAAAACTGCGTGCTCAATTATGTGCATTATGCCCTTTGAATTCTCTGGAATCGTTCTAAATCCTATCATAAAGGCCTTGTTGTCATCGTCATTTTCAAATTTGATGACCCTCGCCTTAGTCTTATTGTGCGTAAAAATCTTATACGCTGAACTTATTTCGTCTATAAATCCACTCTCTACTAAAGAAAATTTTTCGTTCATTAAATCACCTCAATTATTCTTATTGTAACACAGCGCTCTTGACTATGTCAATGGCGGTCGCATCCGTTAGCTCGATTAGATCCGCTGGACTTAGTTTTATTTGCAAGCCAACTTTGCCTCCGCTCACGTAAATATATTCCTTATCCATCGCCGATGCGTCGATAAATGTCTTAAGTTTCGTCTTCATGCCAATGGGTGAGCAGCCGCCATGCACGTAGCCTGTTAGTGGCAGTAAATCCCTTTGCTTAAGCATATCAACTTTCTTCGCGCCAGCTGCTTTCGCCGCCTTTTTAAGGTCGAGTTCCATCGCCACGGGCACTATAAAAACAAAGTGTTCCCCTTTATTTGTCTCAGTGACTAGGGTCTTGAAAACCATATTCACATCTTCATTAAGAGTGCGAGCGACGTCAGTTCCACTGATTCCAAGGCTCGCATCGTATTCAAACTCCTCATATTTCACGCCCGCCGCTTCAAGAAGGCGCATCGCATTTGTCTTTTTCATAAAATCACCTAGTTAATTATACCCAAAACTATTGTCATAGTCATGCTTTTGTGCTATGATTTACTTAGTGGAGGTGGATTTATGCTGCTTGTTAAAAATGCAAATTATAATGGTAATGGTGTAGACATCTTGTCTTTGGACGGCAAAATTACCATGATAAAGGAAAATATAGAAAATTATTATGGGATTGAGGAGATAGATTTAGAGGGAAAGAGAGTTTTTCCTGGGCTAATCGATGGCCACGTACACGTGACTGGTGGCGGCGGAGAGATGGGGCCGACGTCGCGCGTTCCCGAGATAAAGTACGAGGACATAATTATGGCGGGTGTGACGACGCTCGTTGGCCTGCTTGGGACTGACAGCACGACGCGTTCGGTTGAAAATCTCGTATCCAAGGTCAAGGCACTTAATGAGTACAACGTCAGAGCCTTTGCGCTGACTGGCGCATACGAGTTTCCTTCTAAAACCATAACAGGCTCAGTTAAAAAAGACATCACTTACATAAGTGAGATAATCGGCTGTAAGCTAGCAATTTCAGACCACAGAGCAAGTTACATCACAGAAGACGAACTCGTAAGGCTAGCGAGCGAGTGCTACCTAGGAGGCCTCTTCGCCGGCAAAGTGGGCGAATTACACATGCATACGGGCGGACTGGGAAAGGAAGGCCTTTCGAAAGTCTTCCACGTCCTTGAAAAACACGAGATCCCGATCAAAGTCTTTAGGCCAACACATTGCAAAAACATAGTGGACGACGCCGTTAAGTTTATGAATATGGGTGGATACGCAGATTTCACTGCAGGAGAGGATGGTCTTGACGCCATCGATTACGCGATAAAGAACGCGCCATTCGATAAAATCACGCTTTCGTCGGACTCGAACGGCTCAGTGCCTATCTGGTCCGAGGACAAGGAGCTCTTAGGTATAGGCGCTGCAAAGATTACAGAGCTTTTCGACACTATAAAGGCGCTATCCCATAACTATGGCTATGGTCTTGGTGAGATGATTAAACTTGCCTCGACAAACGCAGCGAAAGCGCTTGAAATAGACCATATCACAGGCGAGATCAAGGAAGGGCTTTCACTTGACCTTATGGCGCTTGATGATAATGACAATATTGACACAGTTATTAGCAAGGGCATTGTTGAGATGAAGGATAAAAAAGTTCTTCGCAAGACTAATTTTTCTGATTTTTAGGAGGACTTATGACGATTATAGCTACTTGGAAAATGGCATACAAAGGAACGAAGCTCGCACGCGAGGCGCTTTTAAGAGGTGAACCGCTTGAAGAAGCTTTGATTACTTTAATAAAAGATGTTGAGCTGAACGAAGATTTTCACTCAGTCGGCTACAGTGGCCTACCGAATGAAGATGGGGTCGTTGAGTGCGATGCAGCCATCATGAACGGGGACAATCTGCATTTTGGCGCAGTTGCTGGCTTAAGAAATATGAGGAGCGCTGTCTCAGTCGCTTATACGCTTATTGATAATGAGTACAATAACTTTTTAGTCGGCGAAGGCGCTCTGAAACATGCTAAGGAAGCGGGTTTTAAGGAAGAAGAGATGCTAACGGACGAAGCAAAAAAGCGCTGGCTCGAAGAAAGGGCGAAGAAACCAAAGGTTTATAAGGGCCACGATACAGTCTGTGGCCTCATTGCAGAGGACGGAAGATCTATAGCAGCAACATCGACCTCGGGTCTCTTCATGAAAAAAAGGGGCCGCGTGGGCGACTCGCCGCTTGTGGGTCCCGGTCTATATGCGGACAGCGAAGTAGGCGCCGCAGCTGCAACAGGCGTCGGCGAAGACATAATTAAAGGAACACTTTCGTATGCAATAGTGAGTTTAATGGCAGGTGGCCTAAGTCCTCAAGACGCCGCGACAAAGGCAGTCATGGATTTAGACGCAAAACTTAGGGCGAAGGGCAAAGTGCCGCGCGATTTCTCGGTAATTGCAGTTGGTAAGGACGGAGCATGGGGCGCCGCGACAAATATAGCCGAGTTTCCATTTATAGTAAGTGAAGAGGGTGGCGAAACGACGATGTATATAGCTAGAGACTTTGGACGAGAAATAGAAAAGATTAAGTAAATGATTTTGATTAAGTAAGTGATTTTGGTTTGAGAAGTGATTTTGATTGAGTAAGTGAAATTGTTTAAAGAAGTGATTTTGATTAAGTAAGTAAAAAGGCGAGGAAAACTGATATGCACCCACAAACCCGGACAAAATAACCGCGTTTATTACACGGCTTGTAACCTGTACTCAACAGGTGACAGGCCGTTTAATTTTGTCTTTATTCTCTTGTTGTTATACCAGTCAATATATTCTCTAATAGCAGCTTCTAATTCCTCAATAGTTTTGTAGTTTTCACAGTAAAACATCTCTTGTTTTAACAATCCAAAGAAATTTTCCATGGGTGAATTATCTAGGCAATTTCCTTTTCTAGACATACTCTGTTTGATCCCATATTTTTCAAGTGTATATACCCAACTCCTATGTTGGTAATGAAAGCCTTGATCGGTGTGGATCATTAAGTTATGCTTTACAGGTATGGTTTGTATTGCGTCTTTTAATGACTTTAGTGTGAACTCTACTGTTGGAGATTTGCTTATGCTGTAGGAAATTATTTCTCCGTTATACAGATCCATTATTGGAGATAGGTAGAGTTTTATTTCCGAATTTCTTATTCTAAACTCTGTTACATCACTTACCCATACTGTATTTATCTTATCCACATAAAAGTCTCTATTTAAATTATTTTTAGCAACTTTACCTACATTGCCTTTGTATGATGAGTAGGCTTTTCTTCTTAAGCCATACTTGTTACATAAGAGATTGTTTTCTTTCATGATTCTAAGAACTTTTTTATGGTTCATAATTATGCCTTCTTTTTTTAGTTGTAAGCACACTCTTCTGTAGCCATATCTTCTTTTGGATTCTTCAACTACTCTCTTTACTCTTTCAATATCTTTGGCTTCTTTTGTATTTACTTCCTGTAGTTTCTTCTCCCATTCATAGTAAGAGCTTTTTGGCAAATCAGCAGTCTCTAGCCAATACTTTAAAGGTAATTTCTTGTATTTTTGCCTTAGTTCAAAAATTATTTTGGTCTTTTCTTTGTTTTTTGCAATCTCTTTTGAACTAAGGCTTCCAGTTTTTTTTCGTATTCTAGCCTTGCTTTTAGGTATAGATTTTCTTGTCTTAATTTAATTAACTCTTCTTTTTCTGAAGGGGTAAATTCATTTATCTTATCTTTGCTCATATTAGAATCTCCTAGTTTCTTTGGCCTTCCTCTCTTCCCACATAAACCTTCAAAACCTTTTTCTTTATACTTCCTTTGCCAGACAGCTATTGTGGATGGCTGTTTGATTTTGAAGTGTTCTGCAGTTTCTTTGTAGGATAGACCATTTATTTTCCTATATTCTATCACAGATAATTTAAATTCTCCACTATATGAACTATTTTTAATACTTTTCTTGAGGCCTTCTTCACCAAACATTCCATATGACTGAATCCAATTTCGAATTGTATCTTTAGATATCCCATATTTTTTCGATAGATAAATTTGTCCATATCCTTCTTGGTTTTCTTTTACTATTTTTAATTTCTCTTCATATGTTATTTTTTTCATTAAAATACCCCCTTATTTCCGTGTCCGGATTTAAGGGGGCAGTACAAACCCTCGCCTTTTGCTATCTCTATTTATTTTTCCATATCTGAAGCTCTTTTTACAAGGTCCTTATAATACTTTTCATCGCTTTTTATATAAGCGTTTTCAATCATATTTCTAGATAAATCAGCCTTTACTAAAATTAAAAACTCACCGCTCTTTAGCTTTATATCATCAGCCTCACTTGGCATAGGCACATCCATGTCATTTTCATAAATAGTATTTATTAGCCCGTTTAAAACTTCTTTTGTGTTTACAAAAAGTTCATCTAAGCTCTCAGCATCAGTAAAGCAGGCGTCAAAGTCAGGAAAATTAGCATAATAAACACCATCTTCATGCCTTACTACACAAGGATAAACAGAAACATTCTTCTTTATATTTATTTCACTTGGCACAAAAACTTCAACAAGCATAGTTCTTTCATTGTCTTGAAGCGTCAAATCTTGCAATTTGCTCGGCTCTGGTAAAAACTCTTCATCATCTAAAATCCCTTCTATAAGTACAGAAAGAAGCTCTTTTGCGTATTTCATCAGATCCTTGTCATCTTCACTGCCAGTATAAATATCAAAATCAGGAAAATATGTTTCAGTAGAGCCGTTATCAAAATAAGTGACAATCGCTGGATATGAATAATGGTCAACAATTTTCATAATAAACCACAGCCTATAATAAAATCTTTCTTAATTCATCTGCGCTACTTGCCCATGTAACTACGTAATTCTTTGGTTTCACGCCAAAATATATGGCTCTCATGCCGCTTGCAAGTGCGCCGAAAACGTCTGAGTCGATGTTGTTACCTATCATAATGGACTCCTCTGGCCTAACGCCAGCCGCTTTCATAGCGCCGAAGAAAAACTTCGTATCGGGTTTACCATAACCAAAGTCGCCCGAAGCAAAGACGTGGTCTACAAGCGTGTCAAGTCCTAGGGTTTGCGACTTTCTGTGTTGCACCTCGCTGATGCCGTCAGTGATTATGCCGATCTTGTGGCCGGCAGCCTTTAAATCCTTTATTAAATCTAGCATGCCCTCAATTGCTTCAGTATAGTCGAAGCGTCTCTTCAAAAAGGCCGCGAAAAATTCTTCTTGACTTACTTCGCCCAAAATGTCCTTCACATCGTCATAAACCCCATTCTTGAATAGCTCTAGCCTTTCTTCTTCGTATGGCTCCTCCATAAGCATGTAGTCTAGTGGATCGATGCCGATGCTCTCGTTGTAGGCGAAGTCCAAGTGCCTGATCATGCGCGAGCGAAGTGCAGTCCTTATGCGGCCTCTGAACTCGTCTGCGTCCATGGCTAGGTGCAAATCCATTTGCGCGCGCTCAAAAATTAGTAGATTTGTTTTTGCTGTATTGAGAATTGTATCGTCTAGATCGAAAAATATCATATATAAACTCCTCCATATTTTTATAATTATTATCTATATTATAGCATATTTTTTAAAACTATCATAGCAATATGCATTTATTATAATTTTGCAGAGCAATCTAGATGATTGGGCGATGTGGACTGACGAAGCAAGCGGAGTGTACTAATGTACTCGAGCATTGCTGAGGAGGGAACGAGCTCAAGGGCTAGATTGAATGCGAAATTAACATATTTGTATAAAATTGGGTAAGTATAATTAAAGGAGATTATTATGGACAAATTTTACCCCATCTACATGTACACGCCGATGCCCGAAATGCACAACGTCATGGTGCCCGTGACATCTGGCTGTTCCTACCAAAAGTGCCTCTACTGCGATTTGAATTTTAGGCAGAAATTTCACCTCTTCAAGCTCGCCGAGATCGAGGACTATTTGCGTAAGGAAAAAATTAAATACGACAATATGAGACGCAGCCCCAAGAAATTTACACTGCTTGAGGGTAATCCCTTATGCGTAAAAGCCTCCTACCTTGAAGCTGTCTTTGCTCTTATACACAAGTACTTCGAAGTGGGGTATATATCGATGTTTGCGCGCACGAGTGACGTCCTTCACAAGACTGATGAGGAGCTGCTTCGCCTTAAAGCAATGGGCCTAGATAGGCTATGTTTAGGGCTTGAGAGCGGTTCGGACGAAGTTTTGAGCTTTCACAAAAAGGGACACAGCGTTTCGGATAGCATAAGAGCCTGCAAAAAGCTTGAAAGGCTTGGCATCAGCTACTCCGTCTACATCATGCTCGGCCTTGGCGGCAAAGAGCTGACCCTGGCTCATAGAGAAGGAACGGCAAAACTATTAAACGAGATAAAGCCATTCGAAATAGTCTTCGTAACTACGGTAATATTCAAGCGTGCGCCGCTTAAGGACCTCGTTCGCGCGAAAGAATTTACGAGACTTGCCATAAAAGACGTTTTAGCTGAGGAAATATATATACTCCAAAATCTTGAGAATAGTACAGTAATCAAGGCAACGCACAAGACCAATCCCTTGCCACTGCTTGCAAAATTCCCTGAAGGGAAAGAGGATATGCTGAGAAAATTGAAGGAGTATAGGGACGGAAATACTGAGAAGGAACTAAGAAAAAACGAGATGAGGAAGTGGCAAGTGTGGAGTAAGGAGTAAAAAATAACTGTGAGATTAATCTCACAGTTATTTTTTATCTTCTATTATATATCTCTTAGCAAAATTTTAGCAGCAGCCAGTGCCGCAGCCGCAGTCGTCATTTGCTGCACCATCAGTCTTTGGCGCAGTGGAGCATCCACTAAAAGCGCCGAAGTGTTCGCTTCTGTCGCCCATTATGTCAAAGTACTTCGCAAGTCTTGTGTTTTCAATCATCGCACAGCTATTGCCGCAGACAGCAAGCGGAAGATTCTTGTAAAATCTGTGGTGGTCATCAAGGTCGAAGTAGTGCTCCGAGCCTTCAATGCCGCCTCTATAAGTCGCTACTTGTCCATAGTTCTCACAGATGTCCTCAATTAGTTCAGGTAGTTTAACAGCCTTTATAGTGTGAGAGTAAAACTCTACATTGCCTACCATTACCTCGATATCTTCATTGTCAATGGCAGCCTTATTTGATTTAATATATCTAAAGTCTTCCCAACCTATCTTTCTAAGTAGACGTCTAAAGTCTTCTATATACATAGCGCCGCCCAAGCACTCGCCCCTTAGAATTAAATCCATAGAGATATCTTCTCCAAAGCGTCTGTCCGCGAATATGTCCGCAAAGTAAAGCTCGCCGCCAGTCTTAAGAACGCGCCAAATCTCTTTAAATACCTCTTCCTTGTAAGGACTTAGGTTGATAACGCAGTTTGAAATGACTATGTCCACTGTGCCATCTTCAATGCCAATAGACTTCAAATCTTCGATGTAGCCCTTTTTGAACTCAACGTTGGACTTCTTGTAGCCGAACTTTTCCGCCATCTCATCTTGATATTTTCTAGCAATGGCAAGCTGATCGTCGTTCATGTCGACACCTATGACCCTGCCATGCTCCCCGACTAATTTAGAAATGGTGTAAACGTCAAGACCAGTGCCGCAGCCAAGGTCAAGAACAGTCATACCTTCAAGTGCAGGCGGTATCGGTGATCCACAGCCGTAAAAGTGCTTGATAATCTCATCAGGAATCATCTTTCTCGCCTCGTTAATGTACTTAGGACTGCCATCAAGAGCGCAGGAGCAGATCTTAGTCTCCATCTTGCCGTCATCAACAGTAGTTACCTTCGAGTAATAATTCTTAACTTCTTCTCTAATATCTTTCATACTAGCCTCCTTATCTAATTGTATCGTATAAATTCAATCTTGCCTAAAATTAGTAATCCATCTTCTCCTCACTGTGACAGATGCAATCAGGCTTGTCACCAAAGATGTACTCAAGCTGCTCAAGGAAGTGCTCAAGCGCCTTTTTGTTTAGCGTGTAGTAAGTATTCTTGCCCTCGCGTCGGCTCTTGACAAGCTTTGCCTCCTCAAGCTTTTTCATGTCACTCGACAAAGTTGGCTGAGTGATGTCAAACTTTTCAAGAATCTCACAGGCACATAGCTCCCCGCAAGATAGCATGTCAACAATCTTTAGCCTCTTTTGATCCGATATCGCCTTAAGCTTTTTAGAAATAGATTCATAAATATTTTCAACCATATTTTTCGCTCCTTTCTTCTTTCTAAATCAATACTAACATACATATAGAAAAAAGTCAATATGTTTTTACTAAATATATAGAATTTTTTCTATATATTTGCTCTAAATAGGAGAATTTACAGATGCATTAAATTTCTTTATAATGGATGGGTTTGGTATTGATATTATTTATGGCAATAGAAAAAGCGTGGGACTGCCACGCTTATGCTTGAATTGATTTTATATAACTGTTTTTCTTCTTTATAAATTTCTAACTCTCTCAGTTTCTCTGTCATCAATTTCAAAAGAGCCATCGTTTAATTCATCAAGTCTTTTTCTAAGCTTTTCTAATAGACCAAGCATTTTATATTTATCTTTCTTTTCTTGTTCTTTATCAAAATATAATGCTTCATCTTTATAGTTGATTTTGTAATAAGATGAATATAAATTAGAAATTTCATCATTTAGATTTTGAATGTATTCATCATTGTCAACTACATCTATGCCTGTAACTAATTCTTTCTTTTTTGCGTCATAAATATCCTTCCAAAGCGGACCAGATACAAAGTCTAACATTATTATTAATTTTCTCATTATTTTGAACCTCCTCCTGGATAAACTGATACTATAAATCCATTCGATCCTACTCCTGTAATTACAATATATTCTCCTTTATAGAGATAAACTTTTTCTAGTCCATTGTTTTTAAGTCTAGATCTTATTTCTGTTCTATTTTCAAATACACTTTCTGGCATTGCATCATTAACATAAACTTTCTTAGGTTTTAATCTCTTAAAAGTTCTAAAGAAAAGCGTGGGACTGCCACGCTTATGCTTGAATTGATTTTATATAGTAATCAACGATTTTATATGCCTGTTTTATTTCCTCTATCTGCATGTATTTTTTCATGTAGCTATAGTCTGGTTTGCCAAATTTGTTTATAGGAAGAAGAAGTTTTTGTCTTTTTAATCTTTCCGTTCCCATTTTATATCCATAACCGTATTTTTCTTTTTGATTGATTAAACATCTTGTCATAAAAATAGAATTATATTTATTCTTATTTTTTTGAACTAATTTTCTAGTATCATTACCAAATAATGCAGGATATGGATGATAAAAAGCGTATCCCACTGAACCATTACGATTTATACTTATACAATCGCTCTCTAATGTTTTGTTAGTATTGCTTACAAAATAGCCAATACCATTGTCAACAGATTTAGCAGTTATATAAGGAATATTTCCATCAACTCGTTCTTTTTCATAAATATCGATTCCAGATTTAATATCCACAATATCCTCAAGCCAAAACTCTCCCCACTCTTTTTCTTCAAGTTTAGGAAGCTTACGCGCCTCGCAAATGGCTAACTTATATATATATATATATAGTTAAGCGCTTTCTCGAGCTTTTCTTGTTCAATCTTTTCCATAAACTTACTCATGTAATCCCAATGAGGCTCGCCCTTTTCATCTACTGGTAAGGTTAATCTCATATTTTTTAACCTCTCACCATTTAAAGCAACACCATATGAAGCTTTTTCTCTTGATACTTTTTCTATCATGGTCAAAATAAATTGAGAATTATTTTCATCCAAATTTTGATTATATAAAAGATTTATTGCTGATCCAGCTCCACCTCTGCCAACAAAGTTATAATTATGATAGAAAGCCTTACCAGCTATAGGGTCGATAGATATACATTTCTCATTGCTGATACCATCTTTAGCATCAACATAACCACTAACTCCATTATTTAAGCTTGATGTCGAAACGTATGGAGTAGCACCTTCTGGATATGAGGACAAAGTTTTGCCTTTGACTGCTTTTATGTCAAATATATCTTTTATCTTAAAGCTACGCCACTTTGCATCCTCAAGTCCAAGTAGATCAAAGCCTGTCTTTATAATTTTATCTTCATAATAGTTAATAACTTTTTGTGCGATTATTTTTTGTTCTTGCTTGATGTAATCTTCCATGAATTGCCAATTAGGTTTTCCGTTATTATCTATAGGTAATATTATTATATCTCTGTCTAACCTATTTGGTCTAAGCTGCTTGCCATATGAGTACTTCTCCGATAATATATTTATACGACTTGCTAAAAACAAATATATCTCTTTCGAATAAATTTTATTTTTTAAAACAGTAATATTATCATCGCATTTAAATTTACCATTTTGATAAAATGCGTTTCCAAACATATCAATTGTTATAGCTTTATAATATTCTTTTTGAGTTTGATTTTTTATGAAAGTACTAATCCCGTTATTGCTCATTCCAGCAGTTACAAATGGCACATCTCCAGAAATTCTGTCTTCTACTTTAAGTCTTTTACCTCTTTGAACAACATCAAACAAGTCTTTTATCCTAAACTCGCCCCACTCAACATCATTTAAGGACAATCTATCTTTAATCATATCTCTCGTCCTCTTCTGCTGCCATGGATATAATTTCTGCTTCGTCCATATCTTCTTCATCATCTAAGCCAAAAAGGTAGCCTCTGCCGTGAGTAATCATATTGACTTCAAAGGTAATGTAGTCTGCTATTGTATTTCTAAAGTCTTCATCTGTTGGCACTTCATCGTTAAAGTAGTAGAAAGAATGAAGCCACTCATCGCTTGCTTCTATGGTTGTTTCAACGCAAAACTTAGTTTCAGCTTCAACTCTATCGAACCAAACGTCTAAAAGATGCTGTTTTTTGTCTTTTGCAGATGGTGTCTCTAAAAGTCCTATGTGTTTCGCAACTACAAATCCATCGTCTTCAAAATTTATAAATTTACATACTTTATCCTTATTATGCGCTACTCCTGCTGTAAAAACTGCTATACAAGGATTTGTCCCAACTCCGTAGAATGTGTTTTTATTCAAGGTTATTACGCCTTCAAGTGTATGATGCTTAAGTATATTGGCTTTTGTTTCTTGTTCATACTTAGTTTTGCCTGTCATGGTTGATTGTGGCACTATGACTGCAACTCTTGCTCCTTCTACAAGGGAATCTAAAAGGTGTTCTGTAAATGATATTTCATAAAGTCCTGGATTATCTTTAGACCCTTGTGAATATGGCGGGTTCATCATCCCAACAGTACATCCCTTTAATTGAAGCTTAGCTGGATTTTGCTTTAAAAAGTCTTGATTCTCTAAATTACTCTTGCCGTCGCCTCTAAGTATCATATTAGTTGTCGCTATGGTAAACATATACGATTGATCTTCTATACCGAATAATTGATTCTTCCTTATATTACTTTTTTCAAATTCATCATCTGTTTTTTGAAGCATATTGTGCATTGCAGCTATCAAAAATCCCGCCGTTCCGCAACATGGATCCAGTACCTTGTCTTCTGGCTTTAAATCTAAAAGTTCGCAGAATAACTCTGTTATATGTCTTGGTGTAAGTATTATTCCTAAGCTTTGACCATCTCCACCTGAGTAGGACATAAACTCGCCATAAAAACGGCCAAGGTAGTCCTCTCCCGATTGATGAAATCTTATGGATCTATATATGCTTTTATAAAGAAACTCTGTATAGTGCTTGTTAGGTGTCTTGCCAAGCACTGGATCTATCTGATTTATCTTTGTAGTGTTCTTTATTACTGCAAACTGACTAAGAAGCTTATCCCTCTTTACTTCTGGAGAAACATTTGCCCTTTGAAGATTTGCCTCGATGGCGTTATAAATCTTTTGACCGTCTGTAATTCTTGTGTCTCCTGTCAAAGAATCAATAGAAAAAGATCCGTACTCTATCTCTCTTAGGGCAAGAAGTATTCCTGAAACTATCAAAGGTTTATCTTTATCTTGAATTGAGCCATAATTTCTTAAGTCTTCATGTAGCGTAGCCGCGTCTTTAAGTATTTCTGATGTTTCTTTTTCAAAGTCAGTATCCTCTTTTAATATCTCTTTTGTGTAGTACTCTTGAATATTATCTTCATTAAATGAAATAAATGTTTCAATTTCTTTCAACTCGTAATAATCTTCTCTCTCATTTATAAATATAGGACTAATCTTATGTTTCTTTTCTGAACCAGACACACCTATGGCTATTACTTTATTATAAGAAGTGTTTTTAACAAGGTGTTTTCCATAAAAAAGAGCACCATTGACAGCATAATTACATATTGAATCAATATCTTCAGATAAAATGTCATTATCATCTCGTTTTTCGTGCATAGAAATGGATTTTTTATCTTCAATGACAATTATAAAATCACGCACTACTCCTATATACTCAGGATAGCCAACTTTGCTAGTTCCTCTCTTAGATGCTGTCTTTAATGCATCATCAAGTTCCTTTATTGAAGAGCCTTGCGGATCTAAGTCAATATGTGCTTCTTTAAGAAGATCATACACCCAAAGATCTGTTGCTTTTTCTTTTTTGCTCATAAATTACACCTCACATAATTTAATATAGTTTTATTATAACACATATATTTACAAGAAACTATAAGAATACTTTATAATATTGAAATTTCTTATAAATTATGGCAATAGAAAAAGCGTGGACGTGATATGCACCCACAAACCCGGACAAAATAACCGCGTTTATTACACGGCTTGTAACCTGTACTCAACAGGTGACAGGCCGTTTAATTTTGTCTTTATTCTCTTGTTGTTATACCAGTCAATATATTCTCTAATAGCAGCTTCTAATTCCTCAATAGTTTTGTAGTTTTCACAGTAAAACATCTCTTGTTTTAACAATCCAAAGAAATTTTCCATGGGTGAATTATCTAGGCAATTTCCTTTTCTAGACATACTCTGTTTGATCCCATATTTTTCAAGTGTATATACCCAACTCCTATGTTGGTAATGAAAGCCTTGATCGGTGTGGATCATTAAGTTATGCTTTACAGGTATGGTTTGTATTGCGTCTTTTAATGACTTTAGTGTGAACTCTACTGTTGGAGATTTGCTTATGCTGTAGGAAATTATTTCTCCGTTATACAGATCCATTATTGGAGATAGGTAGAGTTTTATTTCCGAATTTCTTATTCTAAACTCTGTTACATCACTTACCCATACTGTATTTATCTTATCCACATAAAAGTCTCTATTTAAATTATTTTTAGCAACTTTACCTACATTGCCTTTGTATGATGAGTAGGCTTTTCTTCTTAAGCCATACTTGTTACATAAGAGATTGTTTTCTTTCATGATTCTAAGAACTTTTTTATGGTTCATAATTATGCCTTCTTTTTTTAGTTGTAAGCACACTCTTCTGTAGCCATATCTTCTTTTGGATTCTTCAACTACTCTCTTTACTCTTTCAATATCTTTGGCTTCTTTTGTATTTACTTCCTGTAGTTTCTTCTCCCATTCATAGTAAGAGCTTTTTGGCAAATCAGCAGTCTCTAGCCAATACTTTAAAGGTAATTTCTTGTATTTTTGCCTTAGTTCAAAAATTATTTTGGTCTTTTCTTTGTTTTTTGCAATCTCTTTTGAACTAAGGCTTCCAGTTTTTTTTCGTATTCTAGCCTTGCTTTTAGGTATAGATTTTCTTGTCTTAATTTAATTAACTCTTCTTTTTCTGAAGGGGTAAATTCATTTATCTTATCTTTGCTCATATTAGAATCTCCTAGTTTCTTTGGCCTTCCTCTCTTCCCACATAAACCTTCAAAACCTTTTTCTTTATACTTCCTTTGCCAGACAGCTATTGTGGATGGCTGTTTGATTTTGAAGTGTTCTGCAGTTTCTTTGTAGGATAGACCATTTATTTTCCTATATTCTATCACAGATAATTTAAATTCTCCACTATATGAACTATTTTTAATACTTTTCTTGAGGCCTTCTTCACCAAACATTCCATATGACTGAATCCAATTTCGAATTGTATCTTTAGATATCCCATATTTTTTCGATAGATAAATTTGTCCATATCCTTCTTGGTTTTCTTTTACTATTTTTAATTTCTCTTCATATGTTATTTTTTTCATTAAAATACCCCCTTATTTCCGTGTCCGGATTTAAGGGGGCAGTACAACGAGCCACGCTTATAGTTTTGTATCACTTATATAAAATCTTATTTCCTTTATCGTATATCCTTTTTAGTTCATCCATATCCCCATCCACAATCACTTCTTCGGGCACAGCATTGACGCTGATCCCATTTTCCCAAGTCTCTGCCTCGCCATCTTCTTCCTTGTCATCGTTAGGAATTACAAGTCCTGAGTATGAACTCGCAGCTATATTCCTTTCCTTAAGAGCCTCGTAGACTTTTTTAAGGCCATTCATTAAATCATCTAAGCTTGGTTTTTCTGCATAAGCCTTAAAGTCTGCCTTCACCTTACTTGGCAAATTATCTGCATCAAAGTCTTGATCAAGTGTGAGATGCGCTTTATAATCAAAGTTATCATCTGGTCTTAGCCAAAGCTCAAAGCCTAGGCCATTATCCTTAGCTATTTCCTCTCCTAAATCATATAAAAAATCGATGTATCTACGGTAAGTGTTGAAAAGCCTCTCATCATAAGTATCGCGCTTCATTTTGCCAAAGCTATCGTACTCAAGATTGAACTTCGTGTCAATGCTATTCATGTCCCAGAGCCTTACGACGTAGTTCCCATCCTTAAAGTCGTAGTAAGCACGCTCGTGCACAAGGTCAAGGTCCGTGTAGTGTGTTTCTAAATATTTATCCGCCGCCATATCCGCAATAATCCTGCTGATGGGATTGCCAAAGAATGAGAGAATTATGAGTATTGCGCAAAATATTAATAGTATTGCTAAAAATAATGATAAACTTTTTAATCCTTTCATAATAGCCTCCTTTAATGAATTATACCACAAAATGACTTTTTACGCAAAAAAGCCGCATAGAAAACATGCGGCTATGATTATTTGTTAAATTTTAAATATTCTTCATTCGCTTTTAATAGCTTTTCATAGTAAGCGTCGTAGCTTTTACTGAACTTTCTAATTAATGGAATTGCTTTTTCATAATAATTATTTTCTTGCATAAACTTTTTAAGCTTATCTTGAATTGACTTCATCAAACCATTTTTATACTCATCAGTATTTTTATACTCTTTATAAACTTTGATATAGTCCTCATTTTCTTCAAGCCAAGTCTTTGAATTTTCAATAGCTATAAGCTTTCCTTTATTTAAATCGTCTAAAGTTTTCATATCAAAGCTAGAACTTATCGTCTCTATATAATCTTTCTCTTCCTTACTTAATTCAAAATTTGGAAGACTATCTAAAAACTTAATGTATTCATTAAAAGCAGCTTCTTCGTCTTTGTTCAAGCTTTCATTTAGAAATATTTTATAAGATGAAAAAATAAGCTGTCCAAAATATCCTGGGAAAATTCTAATAAGCTTATCATATATAGTCTCCTGCGCCTCAATAATAGCAAGCTCTTCATTAATAAGGTCCACGCTCTCACCTTTTACAATAAGCTTAAGAACGTTTTTTCTCTTTTCAAAAATATCAAGTTCATGCTCTTTTCTTCTTAGTATAGATGCCAAAGCCTCTTCCTTTGAGTCAAGATACAGAGCAATCTCTGATATGCTTAGTTCTAAATTTCTTAAAAGTGAAATCTTTTTTAAAACTTCGACATCCTCGTCGCTATAATCCCTATAGCCATTTTCAAGCTTTATTGGATGAATTAGCCCCTTTTCTTCATAGTATTCAATTGCCTTTCTGCTTAAATTAGTTTTGTCTTGAACTTCATTTCTTAACATAGTATCAACCTCCTTAAGTAAAATATATCACTGTCCCCAAGGTTCATGTCAAGCACTTTTAATAAAAATATGATAATTTATAAAAAAAACAGCTCATATAAATATGAACTGTTTAAATCAAGTGGCGGCTACCTATTATCCCAGGTCGTCTCCAACCAAGTACCTTCAGCGTTAAGAGCCTTAACTTCCGTGTTCGGTATGGTTACGGGTGTTTCCCTCTTGCTATTGCTGCCACATTTCTTAATAACCATAATTCCACAATTAAGCGTCTTTGATCAAGTTTTCGACATATTAGTACAGTTAGGCTCAAAGTATTACTACTCTTACACTTACTGCCTATCTACCTTGTGGTCTTCAAGGTGTCTTACTTAAAGGAAATCTTATCTTAAGGGGGGCTTCGTGCTTAGATGCTTTCAGCTCTTATCCTTTCCAAACGTAGCTACTGAGCTATGCAACTGGCGTTACAACTCATAAACCATTGGTTTGTCCATCCCGGTCCTCTCGTACTAAGGACAGCTCCTTTCAAATTTCCTACGCCCACGACGGATAGGGACCGAACTGTCTCGCGACGTTCTGAACCCAGCTCGCGTGCCTCTTTAATGGGCGAACAGCCCAACCCTTGGGACCTACTTCAGCCCCAGGATGAGACGAGCCGACATCGAGGTGCCAAACCTCCCCGTCGATATGAACTCTTGGGGGAGATAAGCCTGTTATCCCCAGGGTAGCTTTTATCCGTTGAGCGATGGCCCTTCCACGTGGTACCACCGGATCACTAAGTCCTGATTTCTCATCTGCTCGATCTGTTTATCTCGCAGTTAAGCTCCCTTCTGCCTTTGTACTCTTTGCACGATTTCCGTCCGTGCTGAGGGAACCTTTGAACGCCTCCGTTACTTTTTGGGAGGCGACCGCCCCAGTCAAACTGCCCAACTGACAGTGTCCCTAAACCGGATCACGGCTCAAGGTTAGAATTCCAGCACTACAGGAGTGGTATCCCACTTTTTGACTCCTCTGATACTTGCGTACCAGGATCTTTGTCTCCCACCTATTCTGTACATGTACTACCGAAATCCAATGTCAGCCTACAGTAAAGCTCCATGGGGTCTTTCCGTCCTGTCGCGGGTAAATGGCATCTTTACCATTACTTCAATTTCACCGGATCCTTTGTTGAGACAGTGCCCAAATCGTTACACCTTTCGTGCGGGTCGGAACTTACCCGACAAGGAATTTCGCTACCTTAGGACCGTTATAGTTACGGCCGCCGTTTACTGGGGCTTAAGTTCTATGCTTCGCTATTGCTAACATTTCCCCTTAACCTTCCAGCACCGGGCAGGTGTCAGCTCCTATACGTCGTCTTTCGACTTAGCAGAAACTTGTGTTTTTGGTAAACAGTCGCTTGGGCCTATTCACTGCGGCCAGATCGCTCTGGCTCCCCTTCTCGCTAACTTACGGGGTCATTTTGCCGAGTTCCTTAACAAAGGTTCTTCCGCGCGTCTTAGGATTCTCTCCTTTCCTACCTGTGTCGGTTTACGGTACGGGTATCTTTTATCTATTTAGCGGCTTTTCTTGACAGTGTGAAATCGGCTACTTCTCTACTTATTTTCGATCCTCATCATAAATTGGCTTAGCCTGGTCATTACTCCGGGCATGCCTTTTTATTTGAGCGTACTCTTCCATCTGGTACGCTTAGCTTATCCTTCTGTGTCCCCGCTTCATTTATACGATAATTGATAGTAGTAGAATTTTTACTACTTGTCCATCGGCTACGCCTTTCGGCCTCGCCTTAGGTCCCGACTTACCCTGAGGGGACGAGCCTTGCTCAGGAACCCTTAGGTTTTCGACGGGAGTGATTCTCACACTCCTTCTCGCTACTTATGCCAGCATTCTCTCTTGTGTTTCGTCCACAGCGCCTTTCGATACTGCTTCTACCTATTACACAATGCTCCTCTACCACTCAAGAATGAGTCCATAGCTTCGGTATCCGATTTAGCCCCGGAAATCTTCGGCGCAAGGTCACTCGACTAGTGAGCTATTACGCACTCTTTAAATGTATGGCTGCTTCTAAGCCAACATCCTAGTTGTTTGGGTAACTTCACATCCTTTACCACTTAATCGGTATTTAGGGACCTTAGCTGATGGTCTGGGCTCTTTCCCTTTCGACTATGAAGCTTATCCCACATAGTCTGACTCCTTAGGTTTGTTTTCTTGGCATTCGGAGTTTGATAGGTTTTGGTAATGTATAAACACCCCGCAACCAGTCAGTAGCTCTACCTCCATTAAACATCCTAAAGGCTAGCCCTAAAGCTATTTCGAGGAGAACCAGCTATCTCCAGGTTCGATTGGCTTTTCACCCCTATCCACAAGTCATCCGATGTGTTTTAAACCACACCCGGTTCGAGCCTCCATTAAATTTTACTTTAACTTCACTCTGCTCATGGATAGGTCACCTGGTTTCGGGTCTACTCCTGTAAACTATGTCGCCCTATTAAGACTTGATTTCTCTTCGGCTTCGAAGCTTAACTTCTTAACCTTGCTTACAAAAGTAACTCGCTGGCCCGTTCTACAAAAAGTACAAGATTGCACTTTTCACGTGCTTTCTTTGCTTGTAAACGCAGGGTTTCAGGTTCTATTTCACTCCCCTTTCGGGGTTCTTTTTACCTTTCCCTCACGGTACTGTTCTCTATCGGTCACCAAGTAGTATTTAGCCTTGGGAGGTGGTCCTCCCGTATTCCCACCAGGTTTCTCGTGCCTTGTGGTACTCGTAAAGCTTATTGAAACACTAATATCTTTTCCTACAAGTCTTTCACTTTCTTTGGATGATTTTTCCAAGATCATTCGGATACTTTCTTAGTATTTCTTTAAGCGGGCTCTTTCCATTTCGCTCGCCGCTACTTTGAAAATCGATGTTTCTTTCTTTTCCTCGGGGTACTTAGATGTTTCAGTTCTCCCGGTATTGCCTCTATATACTATTTTATTCATATATAGATACTTAAGGTTTGCTTAAGTGGGTTGCCCCATTCGGATATCTCCCTTTCGTTTCTTGTTTGCAGATCTAGGGAGCTTTTCGCAGCTTTCTACGTCCTTCTTCGCCTCTTGGTGCCAAGGCATCCGCCCTGCGCTCTTAGTAACTTGACCTATTTTTATAAAATCCTTTAACGCTTATTGTTAAAATTTACTGTATTTTTTCTTTATAAATGTCGTTTCGTTTTCATTTGATTATGGTTATTAAGTTTTATTTGGTTTTGGATCTAAAAGGATTTGCACCTTTTTTAAGTTCTTCAAGATCCATAAATATTTCGGCAATATTCTACTTGTTTTTACGCACTTTTCTAATTATATATTTAATTAAGTCGAATAGTGCAGCTCCTACAAAGCCATAAATTATGCCTGGATAATTATTGTTAATTGATATTATAAAATCTTTCATATAAACCCTCCTACTCTTTATATAGTAAGTTAGTTTCTGATTGATTTAAAGCAGAACCCAAAGTGAAAAGAACTAATGTTCTCCTTAGAAAGGAGGTGATCCAGCCGCACCTTCCGATACGGCTACCTTGTTACGACTTCACCCCAGTCATTGACCCTACCTTCGACTGCTGCCTCCAAATGGTTAGCTCACAGGCTTCGGGTATTGCCTACTCCCATGGTGTGACGGGCGGTGTGTACAAGACCCGGGAACGCATTCACCGCAGCATTCTGATCTGCGATTACTAGCAACTCCGGCTTCATGATCTCGAGTTGCAGAGATCAATCCGAACTGGGATCGGTTTTTTGAGGTTTGCTTGATATCGCTATTTAGCTTCTCTTTGTACCGACCATTGTAGCACGTGTGTAGCCCAGGACATAAAGGGCATGATGATTTGACGTCATCCCCACCTTCCTCCGATTTGTCATCGGCAGTCCATCTAGAGTCCTCAGCACTACCTGTTAGTAACTAAATGTAAGGGTTGCGCTCGTTGCGGGACTTAACCCAACATCTCACGACACGAGCTGACGACAACCATGCACCACCTGTATCCAAGGTAGATAAATCTAGGGTTTTTATCTCTAAAAACTTTCCTTGGTATGTCAAGTCCTGGTAAGGTTCTTCGCGTAGCCTCGAATTAAACCACATGCTCCGCTGCTTGTGCGGGTCCCCGTCAATTCCTTTGAGTTTCATACTTGCGTACGTACTCCCCAGGCGGAGTGCTTAATGTGTTAACGTACGGCACCTACTCATTAAAAGCAGACACCTAGCACTCATCGTTTACGGCGTGGACTACCAGGGTATCTAATCCTGTTTGCTCCCCACGCTTTCGTGCCTCAGCGTCAGTTCAAGTCCAGAAAGTCGCCTTCGCCACCGGTATTCCTCCTAATATCTACGCATTCCACCGCTACACTAGGAATTCCACTTTCCTCTCCTTGACTCAAGCATATCAGTTTCAGATGCAATCTATGGGTTGAGCCCTTAGTTTTCACATCTGACTTAATTTGCCGCCTACGCACTCTTTACGCCCAATAATTCCGGACAACGCTCGCCCCTTACGTATTACCGCGGCTGCTGGCACGTAATTAGCCGGGGCTTTCTTCTATGGTACCGTCATTATCTTCCCATAGGACAGAGCTTTACGACTCGAAAGCCTTCATCGCTCACGCGGCGTCGCTGCATCAGGGTTTCCCCCATTGTGCAATATTCCCCACTGCTGCCTCCCGTAGGAGTTTGGACCGTTTCTCAGTTCCAATGTGGCCGGTCATCCTCTTAGATCGGCTACCCATCGCTATCTTGGTGGGCCGTTACCCTCACCAACTAATTAATGGGACGCGAGCTCATCTTACACCGAAATTCTTTAATCACTTCTTCATGCGAAAATGTGATATCATATGGTATTAATCCCGGTTTCCCGAGGCTATCCCTTTGTGTAAGGCAGATTGCTCACGCGTTACTCACCCGTCCGCCACTAATCCAGAGATTCTTCACTCCGAAGAGATCGGATTCTCTTTCATCGTTCGACTTGCATGTGTTAAGCACGCCGCCAGCGTTCGTCCTGAGCCAGGATCAAACTCTCGATTAAATGGTTATTTAATCCCAAGTTATCCTTGGCTCTTAAATTCGAAATTATTTATCAATAAAAATTGATTGGTTTAAATCGTTCTTTTCACTTTTATTCAGTTTTGCTTGTCATATGGTTTTTCCAGATGACTTATCCATTCTACCATTTAAAATCTTATTTGTCAAGGGTTTTTTTAAAAAATTTTAAATTTTTTTAATTTTCTTTTTACACTTGTATATTGCTTATGTACTCACTACTACCCATAGTGTATATATATAATAGAAGAGAAATTAAAAACTTGCTCATCATATGCCGCGCGATTGATATACACCGAGCGCTTATATACTGCCGCGCGTTTAAGTAATTGATTTTGCTAAACATGTGACGAGCGTTTGACATATGGCGGGCGTTTGACATACACCGCGCGATAGACATACAAAAATGGATATAGAAGTGAATCTATATCCATTTAGATTTAAAATGCGCAAGCATTTTGAAGCGCAAGAAAATTTATGTGAATAAATTTTCTTTTTTTACATATTTATTTTACTATATTTTCTACCAATTATCTACCATGGCATCTATATACATTTTAAGCTCTGGTGCGCCAAGGTCTTTGCCGTCGTAGACTAATTCCCCTTCTTCGATTAGAAGGATTCTTGCTTTTAGATATTTCGCTATAGTGATGTTGTGTGTAACAAAGAGTATGGTTTTTTTGTCTTCTTTATTGATTTTATCGATATGCTTTAGTATTTCTTTTTGTGATATATTATCTAGTGCGCTTGTTCCTTCGTCTAAAAGTATTATCTCTGTGTTTGCGCTTAGTGCTCTTATTATCTGCACTCTTTGTGCTTGTCCTAGGGAGAGCTCTTTTGCTTTTTTATTAAGGACTTCTTTGTCTAGGCTGAATTTTTCTAATAAATGATTTATATCAACGCTGCTGTGAAAGTGTTTTTTTACTTCTTCTAACTGTTTTCCTATGCTCATCGTTGGATCTAGTGACTCTTGTGGATTTTGAAAAACTATCTGTGCTTTACTGTCTAGCTTTATTGTGCCTTGATACTTGAGTATTCCCAGCAAAGCGTTTAGTAATGTTGTTTTGCCTGAGCCTGATTTTCCAAGTATTACAATCATTTCACCTTTGTCTACGCTAAATGAAATACCTTTTAGTATGTCTTTGTTAAATTTTACTTTTAAATTATCTACTTTTATCATAGCTGTGCCTCTAGTAGTTTTATTGTGTTTTCATTTTGTGGCCTTTCTAGTATTTCTTCTGTTTTTCCTTCTTCTGCTAATTCTCCATGATTTATTACATATATATAGTCAACCATCTTACTTACTAGTTTTAAATCGTGTGAGATGAATATATAATCTGTGTCTATAGATTTAATAATTTGTGCTATCTGGTACTGGCTTATGCTGTCTAGTGCTGTTGTTGCCTCGTCCATGATTATAAGTTTGGGGTTTAGTAATAGTGAGATGGCAATTAGTATTCTTTGCAGCTGTCCTCCCGAAAGTTTTCTAGGATATTTATTTAGTATTTCTTCTGTATTTTCTAAGCCAAAATTTTTTATCAGTTTTTCAAATTTTTCCATATTTACTTTTTCTTTGTGTATTTTGTACAGCTCTTGTACTTGCTTGTATATTTTAATCTCTGGATCTAGTGCTGTGTGTGGATCTTGTGGCACGTATCCTATGTCTTTTCCGCGTATTTTGGCTATATCTTTTTCTTTCATTTTAACTAGGTCCTCTCCCATAAAGTCTATACTTCCTTGTGTTATGAACTTTTCTGGCACTAGTTTAAGTATGGACTTTGTTATCATGGACTTGCCGCTTCCTGAGCTACCTATGATGCCTACTTTGCCTTTTAGCTTCATGTTTATATTTTTTAGTATATATTTGTCTTTGTATATTAGATTTAAATTATTTATCCTGATCATTATTATGCCTCTTTATTACGTTTGCTGTCAAATGTATTGAAAGTACTGTTAATACTACTAAGATAGCTGCAAATGTCCACATCCACCACTTTGTTTCGATTGTTGTAAGGCTCATGGTTGTCGACAATATATTGCCCCAGCTTGGGTTTGGATACTCTACTCCTACTCCTAAAAATGAAAGTGTTGCCTCCATGAGTATGGCTGTTGCTGAGCTGATTGTAAAGCTTTCAAGTATTGTTTCTAATATGTTTGGCACTATGTGTTTAATTATTATCGAAATATCTGAAAAGCCTGAGATTTGATAATATTTAATAAAGTCTTTGTTTTTGATCTGTAGTACTCTTGAGCGTATGATTTTGGCGCTTGATGCCCAAGAAAAGAATATGATTATAAATATTAAATTTTTGATTGATGGTCCCATAAACGCAGCAAAGGACATTGCTAATATATAGAATGGAAATGAAAGGAAGCTGTCTATGAGTCTTAGTATGATTGCATTTACTTTTCCTCCGTAGTATGCTGATGCTACTCCTAAGATGCTTGAAATTAGTATCTGTATCGATGTTGCAACTAAGCCTACAAAAAGACTTATCCTTCCTCCATATATAACTCTTGCAAAAACATCTCTGCCAAGATCGTCTGTACCGAAGTAGTGGATTTCGCTTGGTTTTTTCGCTATGCTAGCAAGGTCTGTATAGTTTGGATCAAATTTTACAAAGATTGGTCCAATCAATATCATTAGTATGATCAATAAAAGTATTGTTATTGGGATGTATTTTAATTTTTTACTCATAATGTTTTCTCTTATATAAATATTGCATTAGTTCTGCTAGAAAGTTTGATATAACTACAAGGCTTACTCCAATGACTAAGATGCCCATAATGACTGGGTAGTCTCTCATTGTAACTGCGTCATAATTAAGCTTGCCAATACCAGGTATTACAAACATGGTCTCTGTAATAACTGCTCCTGCAAAAAGTGTTGGCAGCTGCATCAAAACTATGGTCATAAATGAGATGAGTACGTTTAAAAATGCGTGTTTTTTAAGTGCATAGTAAAGTGTTGTGCCTTTTGTTTGCGTATAAAAAATGTAGTTTTTATCTTTTTCTTTTATTATAAATTCTCTTAAGTACCTAATAAGTGACGATGACTGTATATAGGTAAAGGTCATGATTGGCATGATGAAGCTTTTGTAGTCTTTTGACCCTGATATCGGAAGAAGCTTCCATTCGAAGCCTAAAAACTTTATAAATATGATGGCGATTATAAAGGTAGGTATACATATACCGATGGTGGTCAGTATGTTAAGAATTTTATCTATTAAGCTTCCCTCTTTATATGCTGTGTAAATACCCAAGACTACTGATAAAACTACTGAAAGTATCATTGAGGGAACTGTTATCTTTAATGTATTTGGTAATTTCTCCTTAATTATGTCTATGACTGGCTTTTTATATTGTATGCTGTAGCCCATGTCAAATTTTGCCATTTGCCCAAGCCACTTTACATACTTTATATGAATCGGGTCGTAGTAGCCTTTGTCTCTAAGATAGCGTTCTATGTCTGCCTTTTTCATACCCGGCTTCATTGAATTATAATAAGGATTGCCTGGCTGTTTTTGAACAAGAATAAAAACTATGAGGCTAATTAAAAAAACTGTGCTCAGCATTATTAATATTCTTGTTAATAAAAATTTCTTCATTATCTACTCCTAAAAGAAGAACTTCAAGCTGGGCTTGAAGTTCTAAGTCACTTATTAATTTAAGTCCCAATTTGCTACGTTATAAAAATCGCAGAATGTGTTTGGTTCGTAATTCTTTAAATTTGTGTTGTATGCGTTGATTATATCTGGCGCATATAAAGGAAGCCATGGTACGTTTTCATTAAGAATCTTACCCCAATTGTGATAAATTTCGATTCTTTCGTTGTTATCCTTTGCTTTTAAGCCTTCGTCTATAAGCTTGTCAGACTCAGCATTTTCAAATCCCACAAAGTTCCAGTCTGAGTTTGAATACCAGTTTGGCTTTGGATCTGGATCTAAACCTAGAGTGTTAGCCATTAGATATGTGTCGTAGTCACGGTTTTTAACAACTTTTTCCATAACTTGAGGAAATTCCATTTGTTCGATACTAATTTCTATACCTATATCTTTAAGTTGTGATTGAATTATAGGTCCTGTCTTTTCTCTGTTTTTGTTACCTAGTGGAACTACTAATGAGAATGATAATCTTTGACCATCTTTTTCATAAATACCATCTGAGCCAAGAGTATACCCAGCTTCTTCGATTAAAGCCTTTGCCTTGTCAACGTCTCTTTCATAATTTGTAAGGCCTTCTTGTGGGTACGATGGTAGTGATGGAACCATAGGTGCGTTGATAACTACACCGTGTCCGTCTAATAAATTTTCAACAATACCTTTTCTGTCAACGCCATAAGCAATTGCTTGTCTAATCTTAACATCGGAAAGCATTGGGTTTTTATTGTTCATACCCATGTATTGAATATTTGGTGTTGGGTAGTGAACTGTCTTTATACCAGCTTCTTCAAGCTTTTTGAAATCATCCTTATCAAATGAAGATATCTCAGCTACGTCAACTGCTCCATTTAATATCTCAGCGATAGCTGTATCTGGGTTTAAAACTACAAACTCAAAAGCTGGCATTTTTGGAGTGCCTTCAAAGTAATCATCGAATCTGTCAAGCTTTACATATTCACCTGCTTTAAACTCTTTAACCATGAAAGGACCTGTTCCTATAGGGTTATTAAGCATATCAGTTTGCTTTTCCCAATCTTTCACTTCAACTTTTTCCCAAATATGCTTTGGAATTATAGCTGCTGTACCAATATTATTAAGAGCTGGTGCATAAATTTGATCAAATTCTATGTCAATCTTATTGCCATCAAGCTTAATACCTTCGATATCGTCAGCCTTTCCTTCGTGAAAGTCCTTAGCGCCCTTGATAGACTCTACTAGTGAATAAAGTTCACCAGTGTAGTCCTTGTGAGCCATAGATTCAAGAGTAAATTTAACATCATCAGCAGTAAATGCTTCACCGTCTTGCCATTTAACGTCATCTCTTAGCTCAAAACTTAATTTTAAACCGTCTTTGCTTAATTCATAAGATTTAGCAAGAGCAGGCTCTAAATCATGTTTGTTATTTAAAGATAAAAGACCGTTGTAAACAACACTGTTAACATATCCGTCTTGTTGAACATCTTGTAGAAGCGGCATAAATATACCACTTGGAGTGTTCCAGATAGCATATCTAATTTCACTTCTTACTTCTGCTTTTTCTTCCTTTGATTCAGACTCAGTTTGAGGAGCCTCATTAGCTTTATTTTCAGCTTCCTTGTTGTCTGTTTTGTTACATGCACTTACAAAAACAAGTAATAATACCATAAGTAGTGCAATAAAACTTTTTCTTTTCATATTTTCACCTCGTAATACTTTTTACATATATATTTTATCATAAATATTTCGAAATTCAAATTAATTTTTCTATAAATTGCAACAATAAGTTAGCCACCCAGACATCATATAGACTAAATGTATAGTATAGCTTAAAAGTATTTATTTTTATTAAACTAGATACTTTTAAGCTGTTTTATTTCCTTTATGAACTCTTCTTTTGCAGTTTTGTAATTAAAGATTTTTCTTGGCAAATTATTCATCCACTCGTTTATTCTGTATATTTTTTCTTTTGATACTTCTTCTATTGATGTGCCTTTTTGTATAAATCTTCGTATTAATTTATGTTGACATTCACTAGTTCCTCTTTCCCATGATGTATATGGATGACAAAAATATATATCTACATATTCTGCTAATTCTGATAAGCTTGAAAATTCTGAACCATTATCTGATGTTATACTTTTAAATATTTCTTTGTTTAACTGCGCATTATCTTTTAAGAATTTAAGTCCAATGTCTACTGCATCGGGTGTTTTTCCATGTATTTTTATCAGCTTTTCATATCTTGTTTTTCTTTCTACTAATGTAAGTAGTACTGGATCTGTCTTTTTCTTTTTACCTATAACTGTATCTATTTCCCAGTGGCCGAATTCTTCTCTTGTTTGTATTTTATCTGGTCTTTCTTCTATGGATATGCCAAGCTTTTTCTTGTTTTGTCTTGTTCTTCTTGTGCTATTTTTGTTTTTTCTCTTTACTTTTTCTAGTAGATCTATATTTTTTGTTTTCATTAGTGACTTATTTATCCAGTTGTAGAGGCTTTTTGTTGATGGTATTTCTGATGATGGAAAGAGTCTATTTGCTTTTGCGTATCCAACACATACATCTGGAGACCATTTATCTTTTAACATTTTATTGTCTGCCCATTTAAGAAATTCGACTATATCTATATATTTTGGTCTTCTTCCGCAAGAAGATCTATTGTTTATATATACCTCATAATTAGTTAAGGCAAAGTATTTTTCATCGTAGTAAGTATATGTTTTGTTATTACTTTTTATTATTCTCTTTTGCTTTACTGTGCCTTTCTTTATTGCGTTGTTTATTGTCTGCGGGGCTCTATTTAGCCTTCTTGCTATCTCTCTGTTGCTATGTCCATCTATTTTCCATGCCTGTATTAATGACATTTCATGTAGTGATAGATGTGAATTTTTCTTGCGTTCTGTAAATTCTATGGTATAATTTATATGAGTCATGTGTACCTCCGTATAGTTGTTTTTTTGTTTGTTACTAATACTATACCATATGTACACATGATTTTTTTATTTGGTGGCTAAGTTAATTATACAATCTTCCAAATTAATTTTTCTTATAGTTGATGGCTTTTTATAAAAAATAATCAATACATGGCTCTTTTCTTATAAAAATCTTACATTTTATATAATTTATTATAAATATTATAAGCAATTGACATAGAAAATGGATATAGAAGTGAATCTATATCCATTGTTTTTTTAGATTTAAAATGCGCAAGCATTTTGAAGCGCAAGAAAATTTAAGTGAATAAATTTTCTTATTCTTCTGCCATTTCTCTCGCGTGGTATGAACTTCTAACGAACGGTCCAGCACTTATCTTCTTTATCCCTATTTTCAAAGCATATTCTTCATACTCCTTAAACTCATCTGGGTGGACATATCTCTTGACTTCGTAATGCTTCAAACTTGGTCTCAAATACTGTCCTATTGTAATATAATCGCAGCCTGCTTCATAAAGCTCTTTGATCAAGGCCAAAACTTCTTCTTTTGTCTCGCCTAGTCCTACCATAAATCCCGACTTTGTCTTAAGTCCCTTCTCTTTGGCGTACTTAATGACTTCGATAGAGTCCTTGAAGCTTCCTTCTTTACGCACTTCTGGGAAGAGTCTCTCTATGGTCTCGATATTGTGGTTTAGTATATCTGGCTTTTCGTCCATAACTATGTCAAGTAAATCCTTTTTCGCGTGCATATCTGGGATTAGTACTTCGACTGTTGTCTCTGGATTTAGCTTTCTCACCCATCTGATTACGTCTCTAAACTGTGTGGCTCCCTCGTCAGCAAGGTCGTCTCTTGTAACTGAGGTAATAACTGCGTGCTTAAGCCCAAGTATCTTGACCGCTTCTGCCAAATTCTCTGGCTCATGCGGGTCGACCTCTTCTGGCCTCTTCGTAGTGACGTTACAGTACCTGCAATTGCGGGTACAATTCTCCCCAAGTATCATGAATGTCGCTGTTCTCGACTTGTAGCACTCCATCTTGTTCGGGCAGTTTGCCTCTTTACAAACGGTGTTGAGCTTCAAATCCTTTAGCATGTGCTCGATCTCATCGTTGTTCTTGTTCCCTGTAACCTTTATTCTTAGCCAATCTGGCTTTTTAATATAGTTTTTCTCTTGCATTTAATCACCTGATTTCGTTTTTAAAATATTTTCTGCAAGTTCATCTTTCGTGATGCCCTCGATGTATTCACTCATATCAATACCCGAGAGCGCCCTAATTAAATCATCTTTTTCAAGTTTTACGCCCTTGAATAGTCCTTCCAAGTCCTCTTTTGCTTTTTCTCCGAAGTAGTCGCCGTCTATGCGGATGTCTTCAATCACATTGTCATGGCTCTTCAAGTAAATATCCATCACGCACGCGTCGCTCATAAATGAGTGCACTTTATCGAATTTGCCGTAGCGGCCGTAGGTCCACTCGTCGTTTGCGTATTTATTTTTCCTTATCTCTTCTATTTTTTCAAGCTCGTCTGCCGTTAAAATATATTCTTCATCTATATGATAATAGTTTTTGATATAGTCTTTAAGCTCTTCTATAAACGCAAGTATATCCATATTCATCATGGACTTAAGGCTTGTGATGCGGCTCTTTACGCTCGTAAGTGACTTCTTCGCAAGCTTTAATTTGGCTGGCGTAAGCAATCTTCCTATGTCGATGGGGCTGTCCTGATAAATGATGCTTCCGTGGTGTATCATGAGCTCTCTGTCCTTGTACTGAGCGTTGCCGGAGATTTTTCTGCCATCCACGATGATGTCGTTTCTGCCGGTAAACTCTGCTTTAACGCCTTTGCCATTAAGATAGCGAACGACTGGCTCCGTAAACTTTCTTAAGGAATTTTCTTCCTTCTTCGTGATTATTGTGTACTGAACGATGTTTGCGTCGGTGTAGATGCAGCCGCCGCCTGATGGCCTTCTTACAAGCTTTGCGCCGACTTCGTTCATGTAATCTATATTGATCTCCTTATAAGGATTTTGGTTTCTGCCTAAAAGTACTGTGTTTTCGTTTTGCCAAATCATGAAGAGCTCTCTCTTCACATTTTTGATCAGGTACTCTTCGAGAGCGTGATTATACGCGCCATCTCGGGATTTGTTGTCTACAAATATCAATAAAAGTCCTCCCTTTTCGCATGCTTTTTGATCTCTTTAATCGCTTTTTTCTCTATACGCGAAACGCTCATCTGCGATAGACCCATCTCTTTCGCTATCTCTAGCTGTGTTTTTTGCTCGAAGAATCTCTTTCTCACTATTTCCTTTTCGGTGTTTGAAAGGTTTTTCATCCAGCTATCGAGCTGCTCTCTATCTTCAAAGTCCTTAAAGCTTTGGTCGTCATCACCTATGATGTCAGCGAGTGCGGTCTTCTTATCATCAGTTCCTATCTCAAAGTCTATTGACTGAGGCGTATAAACTTTGCCCGCGTCCATCGCAAGCAAAACCTCGTCCGTCTCGATGCCTAGGTACTCCGCTATCTCCTTAACTGTGGGCACTTCGCCATTGACCATGCTTAAGTGGTGGTAGGCGTCTTTGACCTTCTTCGTGTTCTCTTGAACGCGGCGCGGCACCTTGATTGTCCAGCCTTTGTCTCTGAAGTAACGCTTGATCTCGCCCAAGATAGTAGGCGTAGCAAAGCTAGAGAACTTAAACCCGCGCTCTGGCTCGTATCTTTCAACTGCCAGTATCAGGCCCAGTGACGCTATCTGAAAGATGTCGTCGTAATCGATGCCCTTGCCGACGAATTTCTTCGCAAGTATCTCGGCAATGTAGAGGTTCCTCTCGATTAGCTCATCTCTAAGCGCTTGGTCGCCAGTTTTTCTGTACTCTTCAAAAAGCTTTTGTACGTCGTCCTTCTTCTTCGCCTTTGTCATGGTCTCTTCCTTATGATTTCAATCCTATCGTCTTGAACGAGCATTGCTTCGGAAAGTGCATTGATGATGTCTAGGTTCATCTCGAAGTCATCGCCCTCGGGATATTTATCTAGGTAGATGGTGATGATCATCGACTTTTCTTTGAATTTGATATCCATTTTGACTCTGTCTTTGTTAATGGCATGAGCCACCAAAGCCATCTCTCCAACGGCGACTTTTGTGTCTTCTATATCGTCAAACTTGTAATTTTCCTCTGCCATGACCTTGCTGACCATGAGTCTGAAGATTGAAAGGTAATTCTCCTTATTTTCAATATCAAGTGTAAATATCATTCGTCGTCTCCTAGGTTAAATAATTTATCTAAATCAGTAATTTTGAAGACTTTCTTGATGTTCTTCTTTAAATTTTTTACTGTGATCTCTTTTTCTTCGTCTCTTGTCAATTTTAGTAGACTTATAAAGCTACCAAGGCCTGTAGAGTCAATGTATTCAAGACGCGAGCAATCTACGACTAGGTCCTTATCAAGCTCTTCGTAGATGTCGGCTAGCTTTTCTTTGAATTTTTTGTTATTGTAAATGTCGAGGTCCCCTATCAGCTCGATAAGGTAGTGATCCCCTTGGTCGATTAAGTTTAAATCAAACATATGGCCCTCCTATATTTATTCTTCAACTGAGGAGACAAACTTTGATGCGCTGGCAACTTTATCGTCGGCTTGCTTCATAAGTATAACTCCTTGTGTGTTTCTTCCTAATTCATTTATACTGTCACTGTCTATTCTGATTATAACGCCTTTAAGTGAGATGATCATGATCTCATCTTCCTCTTCTACAGCTTTTGCAACGACTATCGGTCCTGTCTTTTCTGTGACTTTGTAGCAAATCATGCCCTTGCCGTTTCTTGCTTGTACCTTAAATTCATCAAAGGCTGTCTTCTTGCCATAACCATGCTCAGTGATCATCAAAAGGCTTGTCTTCTTGTCAGCGACTTCGATTGAGACTATGCAGTCGTCCTTATTTAGCTTCATCGCAATAACGCCCATCGCTGTCCTTGACATGGCTCTAGTAGTTTTTTCGTCGAAGATCAGTATCTTACCCATCTTAGTAACGCAGGCAATCTTCTCGTCTCCGGCAGTTCTTCTGACGCCTATAACCTTGTCGTCGTCCTTAAGATTTATCGCCTTAAGGCCTCTCTTCTTGATGTTTTTAAACTCGTCAAGGCTAGTTCTCTTGTATATACCTTGCTCTGTAAGCATTGATAAATAGCCACCTTCTTCATCTCTCTTTATTGGGATGATGGCTGAGATCTTCTCGTCTTTTTCAAGCTGAACTAGGTTTACTATGGCAAGTCCCCTCGCTTGACGCGAACTTTCTGGTATTTCGTAGGCTTTGATGGCGTAGACCCTGCCCTTGTCTGTGAAGAATAGTAAATCGTCGTGAGTCGATACTACGTAGATGTCCTCAACGAAGTCCTCGTCACGTCTTTGCATGCCTTGAACGCCCTTGCCGCCTCTCTTTTGCATCTTGTATGCGCCTTCTGGCATACGTTTGATGTAACCAAAGTGTGTTAGAGTGATTACAACGTCTTCGTCCTCTATCATGTCTATGGTATCGATCTCGCCTGGGTCTGGCATGATTCTTGTTCTTCTTAAGTCTTGGTACTTGTCTCTGATCTCTATAAGCTCATCTTTGATTATGCCATAGATCAGTCTTTCTGAGCCAAGTATTTCCTTATATTGATTTATTAATTTTATCAGTTCAAGGTATTCTTCTTCAAGCTTGTCTCTTTCAAGTCCTGTTAATCTCTTAAGTCTCATCTCCAAGATGGCACTTGCTTGAATTTCACTTAGCTTAAATCTAGTCATCAGCTCATTAGCAGCAGCCTTGTCGTCTTTTGAGCCTCTGATTACCTTGATTATCTCATCGATATGGTCAAGTGCAATACGAAGTCCTTCGACTATATGCGCTCTAGCCTCTGCTTTTGCAAGATCATAACGTGTTCTTCTAGTTATTATCTCATATTGATGCATAATGTAGTATTCAATTAACTCTTTTAGCGTAAGTACCTTTGGCTCGCCATTTACAAGGGCTAGGTTGATTATACCAAAAGTGTTTTGCATTTGAGTTTGCTTATATAAATTGTTTAGGACAATGTTGGCGCTTTGATCACGCTTTATGTCTATAACTACTCTTAAGCCATCTCTATCGGACTCGTCTCTGATGTCTGATATGCCTTCAATCTTCTTATCTCTAACGAGTTCGGCTATCTTTTGTATAAGTTTTGCCTTATTTACTTGGTATGGCAGCTCTCTGATAACTATCTTTTCTCTGCCCTTTTTCTCTTCTATTTCACATAGTGCTCTTTGTACGATGCGGCCCCTGCCTGTGCTGTAGGCTTCTTTGATGCCGTCTTTACCCATAATCAAGGCGCCTGTAGGAAAGTCTGGTCCCTTGATGTACTTCATAAGTCCTTCGACATCTATGTCCTTGTCATCGATGTAGGCAACGCAAGCGTCGATAACTTCCTTTAGATTGTGTGGCGCCATGTTTGTCGCCATACCAACTGCGATACCTGCTGAACCATTAACAAGTAAATTCGGGAAACGTGATGGAAGCACAACTGGCTCCTTCGTTGTCTCGTCGAAGTTTAGCATGTAATCTACTGTGTCTTTGTTAATGTCACGAAGCATCTCCATGGCGATCTTTGTCATCTTTACTTCAGTGTAACGCATCGCAGCAGCGCCATCGCCATCGACGCTTCCGAAGTTACCGTGGCCATCAACTAGTAAATATCTTGTGTTAAAGTCTTGCGCAAGTCTAACCATAGCGTCGTAAACGGCCGAGTCACCGTGTGGGTGGTACTTACCAAGCACGTCGCCGACTACTCTGGCGGACTTTCTGTACTGACCTTGCGGTGTGATGCCTAGTTCGTTCATCGAGTAAAGTATCCTTCTGTGAACCGGTTTTAGTCCGTCTCTTACGTCAGGAAGCGCTCTTGAAACGATAACGCTCATAGCGTAGCTCAAGTAGCTATTCTTCATCTCGTGCTCGACATTGACATCCTTAAATTGTTTATCTTTTAAAATTACTTCATCTGTCATCTTATTACCTCATTATATATCTAAGTTCGACGCGTATTTTGCGTTCTTTTCAATAAATTCTCTTCTCGGTTCGACCTTGTCACCCATTAGCATGGAGAATATCTCGTCGGCGTTAACAGCGTCATCAACATTGACTCTTAGTAAAATTCTGTGTTCTGGGTCCATGGTAGTCTCCCAAAGCTGTTCAGGGTTCATTTCACCAAGACCTTTGTAACGCTGAATAGTGTAGTTGTCTCTGCCTATCTCTTTAAGTAAGTCTTCAAGCTCGTCATCGTCGTAAACGTAGTACTCTTTTCTATTTTTGCTAACCATGTATAGTGGTGGCTGTGCGATGTAGATGTGGCCGCCATCAACAAGCTCTCTCATATGTCTAAAGAAGAATGTTAATAGAAGCGTTCTGATGTGAGCGCCGTCGACGTCGGCATCGGTCATGATGATGATCTTACCATATCTAAGCTTTTCTATGTTAAATTCTGTGTCGATACCTGTACCAAAAGCAGTGATCATCGCCTTTATCTCTTCATAAGCAAGTATTTTGTCAAGTCTCGCCTTTTCTACGTTAAGTATCTTACCTCTTAGAGGCAGAATTGCTTGGAACTTTCTGTCCCTGCCTTGCTTTGCAGATCCGCCGGCTGAGTCCCCTTCGACTATGAAGATCTCTGTCTCAGTATTGTCGTTCGATTGGCAGTCCGCCAATTTGCCCGGTAAAGTTGTGTTATCCAAGACACTTCTTTTGCCTCTGGATAGGTCACGCGCCTTTCTCGCAGCTTCACGCGCCCTTTGCGCCGATATCGCCTTTTCTATAATCTTCTTTCCTTCTTGCGGATGAAGTTCGAAGTAGTCATTAAGCTCTTGGTAGCAGGCTGTGTTCACTATGCCTTGAACCTCGCTATTACCAAGCTTTGACTTAGTTTGTCCCTCAAATTGTGGCTCCTTAAGCTTAACCGAGACAATGGCTGTTAGACCCTCTCTCGCGTCATCGCCAGAAAGATTTTCTTCCTTTTCCTTTATAATATTGGCTTTCCTACCATAATCATTAAGCGCCCTTGTTAAAGCGTTTCTAAAACCAGTCAAATGGTAGCCGCCTTCTGTTGTGTGTATGTTATTTGCGAAGGTTAAAACGTTTTCCGAATAACCGTCAGTATATTGCATTGCAATCTCTAGCTCGCAGTCGTCCATGGACTTGTCGAAGTAGATGATATCGTTTGTGATGGCGTTTTTGCTACGGTTGATGTACTCAACAAAGCTCTTGATCCCGCCTTCGTAGTGAAAAACTTCCTCAGATGGATCTTCTTCTCTTTCATCAATTAGAGTTATGCGAACGCCTTTATTAAGGAAGGCAGTTTCTCTAAACTTATTAACAAGGACTTCTTTTGAAAATTCAGTCGTGTCGAAAATTTCCTCATCCGGCATAAATTGTATTGTAGTACCCGATTCTTTAGTATCGCCAACTACCTCGATGTCGCCTTGCGCCTTGCCTCTAGCAAAGTGCTGTTCATATATGTGACCGCCTCTCTTAACAGTCGCTATCAGCCATTCGCTAAGAGCGTTAACGCATGAAACACCAACACCGTGAAGACCGCCTGATACCTTGTATGCGTCGTTATTGAACTTACCGCCCGCATGCAAAACAGTAAGAACTGTCTCCAAAGTCGATTTGCCAGTCTTAGGATGCACTTCAACCGGTATACCCGAGCCGTTGTCCTCAACAGAGATGCTTCCGTCTTTGTAAATCCTCACATTTATCGTATCTGCTCTGCCGGCCAAAACTTCGTCGATGGAGTTGTCCATAACCTCCATAACGCAGTGGTGTAGACCCTTTGTGCCAGTTGAGCCGATGTACATACCCGGTCTTTTTCTAACGGGTTCTAGTCCCTCAAGGACCTGAATACTACCCGCATTATAATTTTTATCTTCCATTTCTTCCTCCGTAAATCATTTCATTCGTTTCTAACTTTATAAGTAAATAATCATCGTCAATTAAATCTTTTATATCATCCATGTCTTGAAGCGTGAATATTACTTGCATATCACCAACCGCATCAAGAAGGTATTTCTTTCTTTTTTTGTCAAGCTCTGAAAAAACATCGTCAAGTAAAAGCGTCACATCCTTATTAAAGCTTCTAATCATCTTAAGTTCAGCTATCTTCATAGCGAGCATCACAGTTCTTAATTGGCCTTGCGAAGCGAATTTCCTCGCCTCATTGCCCCCTATGCTTATGGGATAATCATCTCTATGAGGGCCAAGCGCAGTCGTCTTTCTCTCAATATCCTTGTCAAGATTGGCATTAAAAGCATTTTCATAAGCCATTTTTATATCATTATCTATGTCAATGTTAGTCTTGTACTCGATCAGTAATTCGTCTCCGCCGCTTAAGTCCATATGTATGGCCTTGCAAATGGCGTTAAAGTTCTCCGTAAATGTTTTTCTCTTCTCTACGAGAGCCGCGCCAAGCGTGATGAGCTGTGTATCGTAGGACTTTAGTACTGCCTTTAAAGAATTTTTATCCTTGTACATTTTTAAAGCCTTATTTCTGTTCATAAGCACTTTATTGTAGCTAAGTAGTTCGTCTCGATACGACGGCGACAGCCTTGTTAATATGCTGTCAATGTACTTACGCCTATGTCCTGGAGCGCCTTTTAAGATGTTTAAGTCGAAGGGCTCAAAGAGAACCGCCTCAAAGCGTTGATTGTACTCCTTGGCATTCTTGATCATCTTGTCATTTTGCTTGACGAGCTTGCCCTTGGGCTCAATCGTGATCTCAACACGATTTAAAATATCCTTGTAAAGGTACTCGAAAGAGGCATAGGCAGATGCATTGCCAAACTTGATCAGCTCCGCATTTCGCTCAGTTCTAAAGCTCTTCAAAAAGCTGAGCATATATATCGATTCAATCACATTCGATTTGCCCTTGGCATTGTTCGCCAAAATTATGTTCTTTTTTGGATGAAACTTCAAATATAACTTTGAGAAGCTTCTGTAATTTACAAGCTTTAAACTCTTTAACATATCTCGATACTTTCGTCAAATACAGTGACCACGTCGCCTTGCCTAATCTTTTTGCCCCTGCGAGTCTCTACCTCGCCATTGACCTTGACTAAGCCATCTTGAATGATGTTTTTAGCCATGGCACCGCTATCAACAATCGCGCAAACTTTTAAAACATTTTGCAGCTGAATGTATTCGTCTTCTAGCTTAAACTTCATAATTCTCACCTAATCTCTACTATTATTATATATACTCACTTATGCTTGCATTTTTACAGGTAAAACAAGGTAGCGATATTCCTCGCCCTCGTAAATCTTCATCGGTCTGATGCTTTCAGAAAGCTTTAGTGTAAGCTTATCCGCGCTCATGGCCTTGAGACCTTCAAGAACGTAGCGGCCGTTGAAGCCGATCTTGATGTCGTCACCAGTTTTTTCTACCATGATGTCGTCAGTCGCATTGCCAAGCTCGTTTGACGCGGCAATATTTAGGTTATTGTCCTTAAAGTCCATGACAATAAGACTTATTCTGTCTTCAAAACCTATTAAGGAAACTCTTTCGATGGCATTCACTAGATCCATCCTATTTATCTCAACAGTAGTGTAGTCCTCGCTTGCAAAGACCTCTTCGTAGTTAAAGAAGTCGCCTTCTATTAACCTTGTATATAGAAGTGCACTGTCTATTTTAAAGACAGCCTTGTCCCTTGCATAAGATATTTCCACGATATCGTCTGTGTCGTCAAGCATCTTTTGTATTTCAGCTAAAGTTCTGTAAGGCACTATAAATGAGCTATTCTCCTCAACTGCCGCCTTGAACTTTAAAGAGCTAATTCTGTAGCCGTCAAGACTTGCCGCGCTTAAAAGGCCATCTTCAAACTTGAAGTAAACGCCGCAAAGCGTTGGTCTCGCTTGATCTTGGCTAGTTGAGAATAGTGTTTTCTTGATAATCTTATTAAGCTCTTTCATAGTTAATTTCACAGACTTATCCAAGCTGTAGTGCGTGTCAATCTCTGGATAATCGTCGTGCGGCATGCTCTTTAGATTGAATTTCGAGAACTTCGCCTTGATCTCAACGTCATCGCCGTTTGATGTAAAGCTGATCTCGCCAGATGGCACCTTTCTAACTATATCAGAAAGAAGTTTGTTTGAGAAGCAGCAAGTGCCCTCTTCGACTACAGTGCATTCACATTCACTGATGATAGTTAATTCAGTGTCAGTCGAAACGAGCCTAATTCTGTTATTTGCTGCAGTTATCTTAATCGCTTCAAGAATTTCTAGAGGACTTCTTTGAGAGATAGCCCTTTGAGCGATTGTAATATGTTTTAAAAATTGATCCCTATCAATAACGAACTTCATATTATTATTTCACCTCTTATTTCTTCCTTATATAAATATATACTCTATTATTTTTTTTACTAGAATAATAGTTTTGCCACTCTACTATTTATAAATCTATATGTTTTTTCTTGAATATCTTTTTTACTAGAACTATATTTCCCCTATAATAATCTTAATAAAGAGTAATAGTAGTAGGTCCTGTATAATTGTGGATTAGTTTATCAAATCCATATTTATCATCAATATTTATCCACAGGTCTTCTGAATTAAATGTTCAGTAAAGAGGACTTATCCACAGATGATCTTTTCCAAAGCCTCAACTGCGTCCCTAATATTCGCCTTAGTCTTCTTTTCCTTCAAAATCTTTTCGTAGGCATATATCACAGTAGAGTGATCGCGTCCACCAAAAGCTTCCCCAATCTTAGGGTAGGATAAATCAGTATTAACGCGCGCGAAATACATCGCTATTTGCCTTGGAATTGCTATATCAGAGTGTTTCCTCTTCGAATTTATATCCTCAATCGAAATATTAAAATACTTCGCAACCGCTTCCTTAATCGAGTCGATAGTGATCTCCTTTTCCTCACTTTGACTCATAAAATCAAGCGCGCTCTTCGCCAAAGGTACAGTAATTTCAAGCTTTGTACCATCTTCTTGCTCCGAAGCAGCTTTGACACCCATAAGAGCCCCCTCAAGCTGACGAATATTTTGCTTAGCACGTTTCGCGATGTACTCAAGCACATCATCAGAGACATCCAAGTTCTCTTCATCCGCCTTCGCCTTTAAGATGGCAATACGCGTTTCCAAAGGCGGCTGCTTAACCTCAATAGTTAAGCCACTTTCAAAACGGCTAATAATCCTGTCTTGAATATTTTTAATGTCACTAGGTGACCTATCAGACGCTATAATTATCTGCTTGTTCATAGAGTAAAGCGCGTTAAAAGTGTGGAAAAACTCCTCTTGCGTTTGATCTTTGTACGACAAAAACTGAATATCGTCAATAATCAAGCAGTCCAAAGAGCGATACTTCTCCTTAAATTCGCGCATCGTTCTGTTCTGTAAGCAGCTAATAAGCTCATTTGTGAAGTCCTCACTCGTGATATATAAAAGCCTAAAATCCTTGTGATCCTTTAGCATCTTATTGCCTATCGCATTAATCAAATGCGTCTTTCCAAGACCAGTCTTACCAAAAAGGAAGAATGGATTGTATAAAAGTCCAGGATTTTCCGCTATTCTCTTCGAATTCTCAAAAACATAAAGGTTCGCATCCCCCGGAATAAACCTGTTAAACGTGAAATATGGATTCAAATTCGGAATTATATCCCCAGTTTTTTTCGACGTCTCCTCAACACTTTGCTTGTAATCGTAGCCTTGAGAAGGGTCCAAAACCTTGACATCATGGACATCCTCGTCCATCGACACAAGTTTTTTCTTGATAGTGTCCTTGTAATTGAACTCAACTATACTCTTTATGAATATATTTGGAGCCAAAAGTACCAAAACACCATCCTCCAAGCCGACCGGCTCTAAAACACTGATCCACAAGTCGATATTATTGATAGGAATGTCTTCCTTAAGCGCCTCCACACACGATGCAAATAGAGACTTTGCGTTGTTCATAATTTTACCTCCGTCCTATGTGGATAGTTTATCCACAGGCATCTGTCTATATATGTATATTTACTAGAATCGCATTGTGCATAGAATAATAGCTCTTTTCTGTGGATAAGTCGATAGATTTATCCACATTTCCACAGGATATCCACAGCTTATTAACAAATACTAGGATAATATCTTCGCTATTTTCTATGTCTTTTATATTATATCAACAAATAAAAAAATTATCAACATTTATTTTTTATTTCTGTTGATATCTTGTTAATGGTTTTGCTACGATAATAAATTTTACTATGTATAGCTATTTTACTTTTGAAAGTGAATCTGTTTTATCAAATGCTCGTCATATACTGTTCGCGCGGCGGACTATAAGTGCGCGGCATAGACCATATGCCCGTCATATAATAAGTAAAAAAATCAATCTAAATGCAAAACGAAAATTACTAAAATTGATTCGCGCTTAAAACGATTTGAGAAAATCGACTAATCTGATCCCTCCATAATCCCCGCCCCACCATAATCCCAGTAAAATTTCTTGAACAATTGTCGGGTTTGTGGTATAATTAAGAAAAACAATTGGCGGGTTTGCAGAAAAAGTACGAAAAAGAATTGTCGGGTTTGTGGTAAAAGTGCCAAAAACAATTGGCGGGTTTGAGGTGAGACTATGTTTAAAAGAAAAATTTATGCTAAGATGCTTGAGTGGAAAAGAAGGTCCAAAGGCAGTACTGCTCTACTTATCGAGGGTGCAAGACGTATCGGAAAATCAACTATAGTGGAAGAATTTGCAAAGAATGAATATGAAAGCTATATCCTTATAGATTTTTCACGAGCTGGAAAAGACTTGAAAGATTTATTTGATGACTTAAGTAGTACTGATTATCTATTCATGCAGCTCCAACTATTGTTCAATACTAAGCTTATTGAGAGAAAATCGTTAATTATATTTGACGAGGTTCAGTTTTGTCCAAAGGCTAGACAAGCTATTAAGCTATTGGTTGAAGACGGTAAGTACGATTACATCGAGACGGGTTCGCTTATATCAATCAGGAAGAATGTTGAGAACATCCTAATACCGAGTGAGGAAGAAAAATTAAGCATGTATCCTATGGATTTTGAAGAATTTCTTTGGGCTACGGGCGATACGGCTAGCAACGATATTTTAAGGGAGTGCTTTTTGAATGGCACTAGTCTAGGTGAAGCTGCAAGCCGCAAGATGCTTTTAAAATTTAGGCTTTATATGCTTGTTGGCGGCATGCCTCAAGCAGTAGCTAAATACATTGAAAGCAATAATCTTGAAGAAGTTGATATGGTGAAGAGAAATATAATTACTTTGTACCTAGACGATTTTTACAAACTTGATATGAGGGGCTTTACATCTGATCTATATAGAAACATCCCTTCAGAATTGTCAAGGCACACAAGCTCATACAAAATTTCATCAGTTTTGAAATATGAAAGACCAAGCACGGTTCAAGACGAGATCAGGGAGCTTGTCGAATCGAAAACAGTTTTAGCATCATACAATTGCAATGATCCAAGCGCCTCGCTTGCCTTGACTAAAGATATAAACAAGTTCAAGCTTTATTTGTCTGATACTGGCCTCTTTGTTACGCTAATGTTTATGGATAAGCCATTTACAAAGAATGAAATTTATAAAAAATTGCTATCTAATAAATCAGAGCTAAATCTTGGCATGCTCTACAAAAATGCTGTGGCAACAGCGCTTAGAGCCTTAGGATACGACCTTTACTTCAACACTTGCTACGACGAAGATATTAAAAAATCGTATGAACTTGACTTTCTTATATCAAGTGGCAATAAAATCTACCCTATAGAAGTGAAGTCATCTGGCTACAAGGCGCATAAATCCTTGGATGTATTTATCGACAAATATAGGTCAAGAATAGGAAAGAGCTTTGTTATATACACAAAAGATTATCTTAAAGAGAGAGATATAGTGTATTTGCCGGTGTATTATACACAGTTTTTGGATGAAATATAAAAAATTTGCATTGAATCAAGCCCTTTCGCTAGTTTCGAATTATTATATGACGCGTTTTGTAAAACAGATTTACCTTAAAATAATTTCCGCTTAAGATGAAAAAATAATCATAGCAAAATAAATTTTTCGATCAAATTAAGAAAAGTGATTTTTATTAATTAAATTTTAGATTAAGATCAATATTTTGTTTTAACTATCAAATGAAAGAAAAGTGCTTTTACAGAGCGAAGCCTTCGGAGAAAACTGTTTTAATTTCTTAGCGAAGTGAGCCGCCCGTGGGCTCATCTAGCTGAGCGAAGCGAACGAATATGAGACCACAGGTGAACAAGCTTAGAAATTATCAGTTTTCGTAGACGCAGTGAGCTATGAAAACACTTTTCGTTATCCATCGCAATTATAATCACTTTTCGTTATTAAAATCAAAACTATAAGTAATTTTCCAGACGCTGTCTGGAATTTTTAATTTAAGCGAATTAACTAAAAGCGCCCAACCATAATCCCAACTAAAATCATCTTGCACCACGTCCCCTGCTATGTTATAATAAAGTTATAATCAAAGGAGGTTTATCATGAACAACAAGAAGAAGATGACGTTTTTGGATTACTTTATACTAAAGATCATCGTGGCTGGGACTTTCTTTTTCTTATATTTGAAGCCGGCTGCTTTTAAAATCCCTGGTGTTGAAACTTATCCAGACGCTTTAATCATCTGCAGAGGCGCTGCTCTACTTATGAGTATATTCACTATGAGTCAAGTTTTCGACGCCATTTACAAAGTATCTCAAAAAAGAGATTAATGTTAATTCGCATTAAATTTAGCCCTTTCGCTAGTTTCGAATTATTTTGTCGCTGCGGAGTGCGTTTAGCACACCTCACTCCAAAAAATTCTGTACAACGCGAAATTATCTAAATTTCTTTGCAAATTAACGAAGTGAACGTCGATTTTATTAAATTTGCGGCCACTCCAAAAAATTCTGTACAACGCGAAATTATCTAAATTTCTTTGCAAATTAACGAAGTGAACGTCGATTTTATTAAATTTGCGGCCACTCCAAAAAATTCTGTACAAAAGCGTAGCGTAAAGGTTCTCGCCAATTTAATGGCGAGGTTCTTCAATCATCTAAATTTCTTTGCAAATTAACGAAGTGAACGTCGATTTTATTAAATTTGCGGCCACTCTAAAAAATTCTACATAATATGTAGCTTAAAGAATCTTACCATTTATGTGTGAGGTTCTTTTTTATCCACAAAACTACTCTATAAACATAGTAAAAGTACTAATTTATCTATTATATTAATATTTTCATAATTTTCTCTTGACAAAGACCTATTAATTAATTATAATTACTATAGGAGTTTATGTACTATAGGAGGTGTATATAAATGAAGAGAACTTATCAACCTAAGAAAAGACAAAGAAAAGTTGAACATGGTTTCAGAAAAAGAATGTCAACTAAGTCTGGTAGAAATGTCTTAAAGAGAAGAAGATTAAAAGGAAGAAAGAGATTATCTGCATAATTTATGCAAAGGTATTTGAGTTTAAGAAAGAAAGTAGATATTAACAGGGTTTTCTTGTCGAAGAAGAAGGCCTTTAACGAGTCGTTTACGGTATATTACCGCTATAATAACCTAGATCACCCTAGGTTTTGTTTTGCTATTAGTAAAAAGTACGGCAAGGCGAATAAGAGGAATTTACTAAAGAGAAGGCTCAAGGCCATCATCGAGGCGCACGCAGGGGATTTTGATAAGCCTTATGATATTGTGATTTCGGTTAAACCTACGGTTATTGACTACGATTTCTACAAGATTAGAAAAAGATTTCTTTCTTTGTTAAGAAAAATAAATGTTTTAAAGGATAAAGCTTATGAGTAGGATTATGGTAATGTTTGTGCAAATATACCGCTTTGTGGCACATAAGATTTTTCACAAGAGGCCCAGCTGTATTTTCACGCCAACTTGCTCTGAGTATGCGATTGAAGCTTTTGAGAAATATGGTTTTTTCAAAGGCTTGTATTTATCTGTGAAGCGTGTGCTTCGCTGCAATCCATGGTCAAAGGGCGGCTATGACCCGCTTGTATAGTTTTCCTTTAGGCTTTATTTATCGTAAGGAGGATTTATATGTTAGGTAAAATTTTAGGTTACCTTTTTAATTTCATATATGATCAGCTTGCTAGCATGGGCGCTGAGCCTGCAAACTTCTCGTTTTTGGCAATGACTATCATTATCTCGACTATTATCGTGAAATTACTGGTTTTGCCCTTGCAAATTTCTTCTACTAAGAAGATGAAGAAGACTGCGGACTTACAGCCTAAGGTTAAGGAAATTCAAGAGAAGTACGGCTACGATCAACAGATTGCCTCTCAAAAGGTTATGGAGCTTTACAGACAAGAGGGCGCGTCAATCACTGGCGGCTGCTTGCCTCTGCTTATTCAGTTCCCTATCTTGATTGCGTTCTTGCAAGTGTGCCAAAATCCAGCTATCAACGCATTCGGTGAAGCAAAATACGCTGCTATGTCAAAAACATTTTTCTGGATTAAGGATTTATCTCTTGCTGACCCATATTGGTACGGTCTTCCACTGATTGCAACGCTTGTAACGCTTCTAATGAGTGTTACTACGCCAAGGGTCGGTATGACTGACGAGCAGCAAGCCAAGTCTATGAATATGATGCAGTATTTTATGCCGTTAATGACATTTTTCTTTACAGTTAAATATCCAGCTGGCCTAGCTTTGTACTGTGCTGTATCAAGCCTATTTGCTGCTATTCAGCAATTTGTACAAAATAGGATCATTAAGAAAGAGGAGGTAATTGTAAGTGAAAAGTAGATTTGAAGCGAAGACTATTGAAGACGCTATAATCAAGGCTGAGACTGAACTTGGCATGAGTAGAGACGCCTTCACTGTTGATGTAATAAATGAAGATAGTAAAGGTTTTTTAGGTATCGGCGCAAAGGACGCTGTGATTGAGGTTACTTATGATGATGTAAATAGCTGTGATTGCAGCGATGAGGACCATGAACATGGCTGTGAAAATCATGAAGACCATAACGATGGCAATGGCAGTGACGCTGAGCATATAATTATACTTAAAAATTTCTTGGACGAGTTCTTTAGGCTATTTGAGGTAAAGGCTTCGTACAAGATTGATGAGTCTGACGATATGATCAAGGTTTTGATTGATGGGGACTCATCTGATGACACGTCGAAATTGATCGGTAAGAAGGGTGCTGTGCTTGATTCTATGAACACGATAGCGCAAATTCAGCTAAACAAGTCGCTTGCTGAGTTTAAGAGGCTTTACATCGACGTTGGCGACTACAGAAAGAAAAGACAAGAGAAAGTTAGAGAGCTTGCTATACAAGGTTGTGAAAGGGCTAGAAAGTATGGTACTAAGGTTTCATTAGAGTACATGACTAGCTATGACAGACGTATCGTTCACGAAACCTTAGCAGGTATTGAAGGCGTAAAAACATTTTCTGAGGGCAACGAGCCTCACAGAAGAGTTTGTATCATAGCGAAGTAATTAGGAGGCTTTTATAGCCTCTTTTTTATTTATCTTTATGATTATGGTAATGGCAATGGCCATGTGAATGGCTTAGCCACGATGACTGAAAATGCTAGAGGAAGTGAAATTGCTTAAGAAAGTGATTTTACTAGAGAAGGCAAATTACTACAGATATTGATTTTGCTAGACATGGCAAAGATGCTAGCCTAATTGAAAATACATAATAAAGTAAAGATAGTATACAAAGGAGAAGAAATGAGAACGATTTGTGCAATATCAACTGCTATGCAGCCGGGTGCCATCGCCATCATCAGGATGAGCGGGGCAAATAGTTTTGCTATTGCGAAGAAAATTTTTCGCTCGGCAAGCGGCAAAGATGATTTTAAAAATAAATACATGTACTTCGGAAGGATCTACGACGGGGATGACTTTGTCGACGAAGTCCTAATATGCTTTATGAAGGCGCCAAATACCTACACTACAGAGGATATGGTCGAGATTTATTCGCACGGCAGTGTAATTAGTCAAAGAAGGATACTTAACCTCTTACTAAAAAATGGCGCGGAACTTGCTGAGCGCGGCGAATTTACGAAGAAGGCCTTTATTGGCGGCAGAATCGACATCACACAGGCTGAGGCCGTCGCTGACATGATCAACGCCAAGACCGATATGAGTTACAATCTGTCTCTAAAAGCCTTTGATGGATCAGTTCGTGACTTTATTAATGGCCTTGCAGATAGCCTTAAGATGCTCATTGCAAATATCGAGGTCTCTATCGACTATCCAGAAGAAGACATAGAAGAAATTAGCTACGAACGCATTACGAATACATTGACAGATGTGAAAAATAGCTTAGCTGAGCACATTAGGCGCGCATCGACATCGACGCTTATTAAGGACGGCATCAAAACGTCAATCGTCGGCGTACCAAACGTAGGTAAATCCTCGCTTCTAAACACATTTACCCGCGAAGAAACTGCCATCGTCTCAAATATCGAGGGTACTACTCGTGACATGATCACCGAGTACATCGATCTTGAGGGCATCAGCCTTAAACTTATGGATACGGCTGGCATTCGTGAGGCATCGGACGAGATTGAGCGCATGGGCGTCGCCATATCGAAGAAGGCAATCAAGGATGCAGACCTCGTTCTAGCGGTTTTTGATTATTCAAAGCCAATGACGGACGGCGATAAAGAGATCATTAACATGGTTCAAGATAAAAAACATATATATATATTAAATAAGGTAGACGAAGGCGAGAATGGCGAGTACCTAGACCATTTCGAGCAAGGCGCAAAATACATTTTAACGAGCCTAAAGACGGGCGAAGGCTTCGAAGCGCTGAAGGACATGATTAAGGATATGTTCTTAGCGGGCGATATTAGCCAAGATGATCTTGTTTACGCCAATATCAGAGAGATGGATCTACTTAATAAGGCGCACTCAGCCATAAGCGAGGCACTAAACGATGCAGAGCACAAACAAGTCTACGATCTACTCATAGTCAACATCAGAGCCGCTCTCGATAGCCTTCTTGAAATACTTGGCGAGAAGCTCGACAGTGAGATACTTGATAAGATATTCCAAAACTTTTGCATCGGCAAATAGACTAAAGGAAGTGATTTTATGCAAAGAAGAGAAAAAACATATATTAGAGGTACGTTTGATGCAGTCGTAGTAGGCGCTGGACACGCTGGCTGCGAGGCGGCACTAGCACTTGCCCGCCTTGGCAAGAAAACTGCTGTCATCACCATCAGCTTAGACGCAATCGCTGCGATGAGCTGCAATCCTAACATTGGCGGCACTGGCAAGGGTCATCTCGTTCGTGAGGTCGACGCGCTTGGTGGCGAGATGGCGAAAAACATCGACAAAACTTACATTCAGTCGCGTATGCTGAACACCTCAAAAGGCCCAGCTGTGCACTCTTTGCGCGTTCAGGCAGATAAGCAGGCCTACCACCGCGAGATGAAGAAGACACTTGAAAACGAGCCGAACCTTACCATAATTCAGGGCGAAGTAGACGAAGTCATTTTTGATGATAATGGTAGAGCCACTGGCGTCCGCATGACTACAGGCGCTGTACTTGAGGCGAAGGCGGTCATTTTGGCGACAGGCACCTACCTTAAAGGAAGAATATTTGAGGGCGAGCTAAATTACGAATCGGGCCCCGATGGCCGCTTCCCTGCTCGCTATCTATCGGCTTCCTTAAATGAGCATGGCATTGAGCTAAGAAGAATGAAGACAGGAACGCCAGCTAGAGTCCATCGCCGCAGCATCGACACGTCAAAGATGGATGTACAAGAGGGTGACAAAAGCATAGTTCCCTTCTCATTTATGAATGAGGCGGAAGCCATTCGCAAAGATCAGGCTGTTTGCTACCTAACTTACACTACCAAGCCAATGCACGAATACATTTTGGCGCACATAGATCGTTCGGCGAGGACGCTTGGCGACATAACTGGCGAAGGACCGCGCTATTGCCCAAGTATAGAGGATAAAGTCTTGCGTTTCAAGGACAAGGATCAGCACCAAGTTTTCATCGAGCCAGAGGGCACGGATACTGATGAAATGTACATCCAAGGCGTTTCGACGGCGCTTCCTGAGGAGATGCAAGTCGAGATGTATAGGATGATAGAGGGTTTGGAGCACTCCGAGATTATGAGGAGCGCCTACGCGATTGAGTATGACGCGATCGATCCCACTTCCCTAAAGCTTAGCCTTGAGTCCAAAAAGCATGAGAATTTATTTTTCGCAGGCCAAATCAATGGTTCATCGGGCTACGAAGAGGCCGCTGCGCAAGGCATTATGGCAGGCATCAACTGCTACTTAAAGCTTGAGGGCAAGGAGCCTTTCATTATCAAGCGTAGCGAGGGCTACATCGGCGTTCTGATCGATGACCTTGTTACGAAAGGCACAAACGAACCGTATCGTATGATGACGAGCCGCTGTGAATATAGACTAAGCCTACGTCAGGACAACGCTGATATGAGGCTCACTGACTATGCTTATAGGATAGGTCTTGCGAGCGAAGAGCGTTATAATCGCATGCTTGAGAAGAAGAATCGCATCGAGGGCGAGCTTGAAAAATTGAAATCGAAGTCCATTGGCCCAAAGGAAGAGACAAATGCTTACCTTGAAGGCCTTGGAACGACTGGACTAAAGACAGCTGTCACACTAGAGGAGCTCCTTCGCCGCCCAGAGATACATTATAGCGATCTCGCTAAGTTTATGGATTTATCAATGGATAAGCCGGACGAAATACTTGAGCTCGAGACTATTGTCAAGTACGACGGCTACATCAAGAAGCAAAATAAAGAGATAGAGAACTTTTTAAAGATGGAGGAACGCTCTCTTAAGGACTTTGATTATAGCCTAGTTAAGGGCCTAAAGACCGAAGCCAAGGAAAAGCTCGAAAAGTTTAGACCGTCAAACCTTGGCCAAGCCTCGAGAATAAGCGGCGTTACCCCAGCTGACATAAACAACATCATCATATATATGGAAGTAAATAAACGCAAATGATTTATGTAATAATTGGCATCGCCGCGCTAATGGCACTCGCCCTACTCATGTGGAAGAAAAAATTAGTGGTGAGCGAGTACACAGTAAAAGCGCCCATGGATATGGATCTCCTTATATTATCGGATTTGCACTCGATGGACTTCGGCGAAGGACAAAGAGAGCTACTTGATATAGTGGACGCACTCCCCTTTGACGAGATCCTAATGCCGGGCGATATATTTGATGACAAGGTCGACGACAAAAAAGGCTATGAGTTTGTGGATGGCATCACGAAATATAAGTGCTACTACATCCTAGGCAATAACGAGATCATATCCGGCAAGGCTGAGCAGCACATGAATAAGCTCACTTCCATGGGAATCACAGTCTTGGACGATGGCAAGGCCATTTACAAAGCAGACGATAAGCAAATAGAAATTTGGGGCTTCAGAGACAGGCACCCTTGGCGCATGAAGGATTACGCGGCGCACGTGGCTAAGAGGCTCGATGCGGATACGGATTTTAATGATTATCGCATCGTTCTCTCGCACAAGCCACTTACGAAGGATCAGTTTAAGGGCTTAAATGCTGATTTGATTATCGCAGGCCACGCACATGGCGGTCAGTGGCGCCTACCTCCTATAAATAACGGAGTTTTTGCGCCAAACCAAGGAATATTTCCAAAGTACGCTGGCGGCGTATATGAGGTGAACGGCAGATACGAGGTCGTTTCGAGAGGCCTCGCGCGCGGACTAAAGCTCGTGCCGCGGCTAAACAACCCGCCCGAGATAGTTTTACTACACTTAAGAAAATAATGTTCCACGTGGAACATTTGAAAGGATAAATATGCTGAAAGATTATTTGAACGAGATTAATATAAATGCTACGGAGAAGCAAATTGCTGAGCTTGAACGCTTCAAGGACTTGCTCGTGGAGAAAAATAAAGTAATGAACCTAACCGGCATCACCGAGTCAGACGAGGTCGACAGGCTCCATTTCACCGACAGCGCCTACCCTCTTACACTGCCTGAGCTAAGAGATGCAAAGAAGATCATAGACGTCGGCACTGGCGCCGGCTTCCCTGGCGTAGTTCTGAAGATACTCGCTCCAGAGAAAGAAATTTTACTCAACGACAGTTTATTGAAGAGATTAAAATTTTTGGACGAAGTGATTATGGATTTGGGCTTAAAGGACATAGAGACAGTTCACGCAAGGAGCGAAGACCTTGCTCACGTCGCAGCGCATAGAGAGACCTATGACGTTGCCATATCAAGAGCAGTCGCTCGCCTAGCTACACTTACAGAGTATATGCTCGGTTTTGTTAAGGTCGGCGGCTATATGCTTTCAATGAAGAGTGGCGATATAGATGAAGAAGCAGCCGAGGCGAAAAAGGCTATAGCAGCAATGGGTGGAGAAATTGTGGATGTGCACAAATATAGATTATTTGATGAGTTTGATAGATCAATAGTGATTGTGAAAAAAATAAAACCGACTCCAAAGAAATACCCAAGGGGTAAAAATCTTCCTAAAACAAAGCCGATCATATAAAAAGAAGAAAGATAGTATTCATTATTTTATAAATGTAGTGCCTTAGTATAAATAATTGAAATACCAAAGCTGAATAAGAACTGCTTTATTTGAGTATATTAATAATGAAGACTTATGAACAATATGAAGGAGATGTAATTATGAAAAAGAGATTATTTTTAGTACTTGCGCTTTGTTTAGTAATGCCGTTTAGCGTAGGATGCGCAAAGACAACTGAAGAAGCAGAAGAAGCAAGTGAGTTTGATTTAGCAGACTTAGATAATTTTAGTGCTGGCCCACAAGATATACCGCAAGAAGAACTAGACCAAGTAAAAGAGAATCTACTAAAGAACGATGTTGATGAAGAAACAGCAGATAAACTAATACTAAAATTACAAAATGGCGAGCTATGGGATTCAATTAACCCTAAGTACAGAGACCTAGAACCACAAATAAAGACTGAACATTATGAAAAGACTACCTACCCAGATGGTTCTATATGTGTTGTTAGAAGCGGACCTACTAAGTAGTCAAGAGAATGATTATATAAGAGATCATATTTGATATGGTCTCTTTTTTTACGAAACCTGATTTACTAGCACAGCCGTCAAAATCTATCTTCCCTTCTTTTAATATAGATATTATACTATCTTAAGCCCTTTTAGTATAAATAAAAAGAATACAAAAAACGTTTAAAAACTACTTTAATTGGGTACAATATTAAAAATAATAAATAGCAAATATATATATGGGAGGATTTGTTATGAAAAAGAAATTTTACATAGTTCTTATACTTTGTTTATTGATGACTTTTAGCGTAGGATGTGCTCAAATAACTATTAAAAGAGGCGACATAGACACAGGCTTTACTAAAAGTGATTACAGTAAGTTTAAGAATAAAAAGTCAGTGACGTTTAAGTTTGATTTAGACAAGAATACAAAGTATGATTTAGAAATTAGCAATGATTGTGGAAATGTAGAGGTGCTTCCATCAAACTCAGATCAACTTGAAGTCTATGGTGAAGTACATTATACTGACAAAAAAGATATATCAGAAAACTATGAATTTATAAAATGCCATGTGGATGATAAACTTGCAAGTATCAAAGCAAATCGTGAAAAATACAAAACTAACGACTTTATTGTCAATCTAAAAGTTTTAGTGCCTGAGCAAGATTTTGCAAAAGTTAATATAGACACAAGTAATGATGAGATTGTTATTAACTCTTTCAATTGCGATGAGTTTTACTTAGATACACGCAATGGCACATTAAATATGAAAGAGTCTAAGATTGCTAATTCTGATATTAATATAAGTAATGGCTCGGTTGATTTAAAAGATTCGAATTTTACTGACATAGTTATAAATACATCAAACTCAGAGATTGCCTTGAATAACACAGAATTCGTTAATTTAGAAGGCAATACAAGCAATGGTTCTATAGAAGTAAATGATGTTTCTAACTTTGCTGAGAAAATGATTTTGGGCAATAGTAATGGCCCAATAAATATTGACTTATCAAACGTAGAAAATGATATAAAGCTGAACTTATTAGGCCTTGACAGTATTAATTGCAAAGCTAATATTAATGAGGGCAAATATAAACTTGACGAAGCAAGTGGTGAATTAAGTAAAATTGAAGCTAATAATGATTCTGAGCACACGCTAATTGGTGAAATAGGGACTAGTAATGGAGATATTACTATAAAGTAGTTAATTACATGTGCAAATTGAGACCTGCGGGTCTCTTTTTTTGTTTCGACTCTAAATATGTTCCACGTGGAACATCTATCGTCACAAAACCATTTACACAAAAATGTTTCACGTGGAACATTTCTCTTAAAAACTCACCGCACCCCATAAGACAAGATCAATTCGTCGGAAAAATTTATGCATAGGACGAAGATAAGAACGAGCTCACAGCGAAATAGTACAAGTAGTACATTGGAGCTGTGACGAGGGCGTTCGAGTTCTAGGCGAAATTTTCACAGAATTGACTTGTCCAAAACCACTATTGATATTTCTTCACAAATGTGCTATTATTAACTTAGAGGTGATTTCATGTCCAAAACTATTGTCATATTTAATCAAAAAGGCGGCGTCGGCAAAACAACGACAGCCATCAACCTAAGCTATGCGCTTGCAAAGCTTGGTCAGAGGGTCTTGTGCGTCGATATGGATGCTCAGTCAAACCTATCGAGTGGTCTGCTTGAGGACTACAGTGAGGCGGCTTCGTCCACATACACGCTTCTTACAGACGATAAAAAAGACATCAGATCACTAATAAAGCCGACTAAGCTAGATAAGCTCCACGTCATCGACTCATCGACAGACATCGCAGGCCTTGAGATAGAGCTTGCACAAAAAGGCGATTGGAAAGAGATCTTAAAGCGCCGTTTGGACGAGATCAAAGGTGATTATGACTTCATCTTCATCGACTCGCCGCCGTCACTTGGCATCCTTTCAATCATGAGCCTCGCAGCCGCAAACTCAGTCATCATCCCGATACAGGCCGAGTACTACGCACTTGAAGGCGTTTCGAAACTCATTAGGACCATAGAGCTAGTCAAAGAAAATTACAATCAGACCCTTACAATCGAAGGCGTTCTGATCACCATGTTCGACGCGAGAAATAATCTTCACACCGAAGTCTTCTCCGAAGTTCAAAACTTCTTTGGCGCGAAGCTCTACACAGCGGTCATTAACCGCAACATACGTCTTGCAGAGGCGCCTAGCTACTCGATGAGCATATTCGAGTACGACAAAGCCTCAAAAGGAGCCGAAAATTACATGAATCTAGCCGAAGAATTTTTACAAAAGCAAGGAAGGTGATTATATGGCGAAGAAACTTGGCAAGGGCCTAGGCAGCCTCCTAGGCGTTGAAAGCATCACAGAAATCACGGAAAAGTCCAAAAACGAGCTTATGGATTTGGAAATGGCAATGGTCGTGCCAACAGAAGCACAGCCACGTCAGTCCTTTAAGGAAGATACCATCAAAGAGCTGGCAGAGTCCATAGAGAAGAATGGCCTACTTCAGCCAATAGTAGTCAGGCCAATGGAGAAAGGCAAATATCAGATCATAGCCGGTGAAAGACGTTACAGAGCCTTTAAAAAGCTTGGCAGGACCATGATCCCAGCCATCGTCAGAGACTATGAAGACGAAGAAGTCGATAAGCTTCAACTCGTTGAAAACGTTCAAAGAGAGGACCTAAACCCATACGACGAGGCCATTGCTTATTTAAAATTAAAGGAAAAGTACGGACTAAGGCAAGAAGACATCGCCAAAGCAGTTGGCAAATCACGCCCATATATCTCGAACATGACAAGACTATTATCCCTAGAAGACGAGATACTTGAAATGCTTAAGAATGGCGAGATCACCGTATCACACGCGAAACTTATACTATCAGTTGATACAAAAGAAGAGCGCTTAAAACTTGCTCATAAAATAAAAGACGCAGGCCTAACAGTTAGGCACACAGAGGAAAGAACACGTAAGCCAAAGAAGGCAAAGCCAGAAGACATCTACATTAAAGACATTCGCGAGAGACTTGAGGAATTTTTATCAACAAAAGTTTCCATCAAGCACACAAAGCGCGGCGGCTCCATTACCATCGATTATTACACAGACGACGACCTAACAAGGCTTACAGACTTAATCACGGAGGATTAGTATGGATCTACACGTATACATCGTCGACGCCTTCGCAACATGCCGCTTCGGCGGAACACCCATCGGCGTAGTTGCCGACGCAGAAGGCCTCAAAGAAGAAGACTACCAAATCATCGCAAACGAGCTCAGAGCCGGACTTACAGCCTTTGCAGAGCCAGCCAGTCAAGACGTCTTCAGAACCAGATACTTCACGAGCAAAAACGAGCTAGCGGGCTCCGGACAAGGCTCACTTGCGCTATTCTACGTGCTTACAAACCTTGGTTATATCAAAGCCATTGAGAATGGTGTCAAGCTCGTCTACGAAGTGAACAAAAATTCAAAGAAAAAAGTATACATCTATTATAAAGACTACAAGATAGAGAATTTGGAGATAGAGGTCAGCCGTCCAGAAATTGTCAATAGCTCACCCGACATAACAAATATGCTCAGCGCCATGAGCCTTTCAACAGCCGATATCGGCATTGAGAATGGTCTTGACGCGAGGGCCATGGTTGTCGAAGCAGAAGAAAAGACACTCATCATACCAATAAAGACAAGACAGGCACTTTATGGCTACAGTATAGATGAATTTAAGTTCAAAGATGCAGCCAAGACCATAGGCGTGGACAACGTTCACCTGTTTAATGAAGCCGAAGATGGATTTTACTACGTAAGGAATTACACAAAAGACCTCGCTTTTGAAGAGGACAGCTCCTCCGCATACGCTAATGCGGCGCTGCAATACTATTTGATAAAGAACAAGCTAACGACAAAGCTCAAAGCTAGGATGCATCAAGGCGAGACCATGAATAGGCCGTCAAGAGTGCAAACGCGCTACTTAGAGGATAAGGATTCGGCGTTTATTACGGTTATGGGGACAGCACGTATTTCTTTGGATGGTATCTTGAATATCTAATATATATTAAAGGAAGATAACTTTTTATAAAACAAAATTATATACACAGTGGCTCAGCCATAATCGTGGCCCAGCCATTCCACAAACAAAACAATATCAAGGAGGAAAATTATGTTAATCGAAAAATCACTAAGAGATTATTTAAAAGAAGTTAAATCAGACTCACCAGCACCAGGCGGTGGATCAGTTGCAGCCTATTCATCAGCACTAGGCGCATCCCTAACAAACATGGTCATGGCGCTTACAGAAGGCAAAAAAGCCTTCGCAGAACTATCCGAAGCAGACCAAAACACAATGAAAGACTACTCAGCAAAGCTAGTAGAAATCTCAGCCGAACTAGAAGAAATCGTTGACACAGACTCAACAGCGTTCAACGACGTAATCAAAGCGCTTAAGATGCCAAAAGAAACAGACGAAGAAAAGAAAATCAGATCAGAAAAGATCCAAGAAGGATATAAAGTAGCACTTGAAATACCATTCAGATGCGCAGAACTAGGCCTAGAAGCCATGAAGATGCAAAAGATCTTCGCACAAAACGGCAACATCAACGCTATCACAGACGTTGGCGTAGGCTGCCTACTATTACAAACAGGCGTTGAAGGCGCACTACTAAACGTTACAATCAACCTAAAATCACTTAAAGACGAAGCCTTCAGAGCAGAAACAAAGAAAAAAGTCGACGACATGCTTGCCGCTTCCAAAAAATATAAGGAAGAAACACTTGGCATAGTATATGATAGATTGACTAAGTAAGAAAATTTACTAGTGTAAATTTTCTTGCGATTACAAATGCTCACGCATTTTTAATCTAAAACTAAAATTTTATGGCGCTTCACTTGTGGAGCGTCAATTTTCAAAACATTAAGACAATATTAAAGAAAGGAGGTCAAAATGACAATAGAAGAGATAAAAAAGCTTATTGCAACAGGAGAGAAGATAGACGTCGAGCTAAAAGAGTCGAGAAATGCACTCAATAAAGACATCTACGATACAGTTGCTTCATTTAATAATAGGACAGGTGGCCATATAATCTTAGGCGTTAATGACAAAAGAGAGATAGTCGGCGTTAATCCAGCAAAAGTAGATAAGATGATCAAAGACTTCACGACAGCCATAAATAATCCTAAAAAGATTTATCCGCCGCTATACCTAACACCAGAACACATGGTAATCGATGGCAAAGACATAATCCACATACAAGTGCCCGAAGGCTACCAAGTTTGTAGACACGGCTCGAAGATATTCGATAGGTCATACGAGGGCGACGTTAACATCACAGACAGCTCCGAGCTAGTTTATAAGATGTACGCTCGTAAACAAGGCAGCTACTTCGTTAATAAAGTCTTCCCCAATCTGACACTTGATTGTCTAGACAGCTCAATCATTGCCAGAGTCAGAAAGAGAGCGTCAATTAGAAATCAAAATCACTCGTGGAAAGACATGACAGACGAGGAACTACTTAGAAGTGCCAATCTGATACTCATCGACCCACAAACAGGCAGAGACGGCCTTACACTAGCAGCCATACTGCTTTTTGGCAAAGACAACGCCATCATGTCAGTACTCCCACAGCACAAGACAGACGCAATCTTCAGAGTAGTTAATAAAGACCGCTACGACGACAGAGACGTCATCACCACAAACCTTATCGATTCATACGATAGACTCATAGCCTTCGGACAAAAACACCTAAATGACCTCTTTGTGCTAGATGGCATCGTCAATGTTAGTGCCAGAGACAGAATACTTAGAGAGATAGTCTCAAATACACTCGCTCACAGAGATTACTCAAGCGGTTTTCCAGCTAAAATGATTATAGATGACGAGAAAATAGTTGTTGAGAACAGTAACCTTGCACATGGCATCGGCGCTTTAGATATTAAAAAGTTCGAGCCATTCCCCAAAAATCCGCCAATATCAAAAGTCTTTAGAGAGATAGGCCTAGCAGACGAGCTTGGTTCAGGCATGCGTAACACATATAAGTACACAAGACTATATTCCGCCACAGACCCGATATTCGAGGAAGGCGATGTCTTTAGAACCATAGTTCCGCTTAAAAGGATAGCTACAGAAAAAGTTGGTTCAGAAGAAGAGGATAATGGTGATGGAAATGTAAATGTCGCTCTACGAAATGAGACTATCACTGAATCTAAGGAAAATGATAAAGAAAATGTCGCTCTACGAAATGAGACTATCACTGAATCCGAGAAAAGTGATAAAGAAAATGTCGCTCTACAGAAAAACGATGTCGCTCTACGAAATGAGCATATGACTGAATCAGAAGAAAAAGATGATAAAAATGTCGCTCTAGGAAAATCAAATGTCGCTCTACAAAATGACACAAAAACAAGTAAAGATTTAATTGATTTAATAAAACTCGAGATAAAAAAAGATAATACAATATCAAGACAAGAAATAGCAGACAGAGCAAAAGTTAGCAAGAAAACTATTGAAAGACTAATAAAAGACATTCCAGAAATTAAATACGTAGGAGTAGGAAGACATGGCCACTGGGAACTAAACGAGTAAATTATCTAAAACTATCTTCCATATATATATATATATATATATATAATACAATCAAAACCATAAACAAGACGCTTCACACGAGGCGTTTTTTTCTTTGAGAATGGTCCTTGCCACTTCGTAGACCATTCTCTCAAACACACCCCACCCATACACATAAAAAAAGCAGCACACACACGGCGTACTGCTTTTGGGGATGGTAATAGTAAACAAGAAAGCAATCAAGGACCCCAAAGTCCATTTCAGGGGCAAAGAAATCTATTAATGAAGGAGGATTTCTTTAAAAACCCAAACTCGAGCCTAGCCCATGCCCGAGAGCCTCGATTTAAGTAAAAAGTTCGTGATGCGAGACTTGGGTAGCCACATGAGAGTCATAAACCGATCAAGACCTCAATGCAGCCTACGAAGGAGAACCCCCTAGATTACTTTCCGTGTAGTTCAGTGTACTAGCAACTACTTCGAACTACGGAGCGTATTATACAATATAAGGAAGACATTGTCAAGCCCCATAAAGTAAATTGTCTTTGAGAATAGTTTTGCCACTACGTAGACATAAGCAATATACACATACTTGGCTAATATTTGAATTATTAATACCAAACATTCAAATATATATCTTCTATTTTTAGATTTAAAATACATAAGTATTTTGAATCGCAAGAAGACTTTTTTTCAAAAGTCTTCTTTTATATAGACCCTCCCTGATAATGGTCGCCTAAGCGCATATATCAATCGCCCGGCATATATCAATAGCTGGGCTTATACCTATAGCGCGGCACTTGTATTACGCGCGGCATATGTCATACGCCCGAACTATATATAGCGCGCGTAAAAGGCAAAACGCAAAAGTCGTTTTACACGCGAATCGACTTTTGTAACACACTCTTAACAAACAAAACGCTTTTTCTGTGTTATAATGTAATTGTAAATAAAGTACCACTAGATTTGTATTTGATCAAGAACAAACTTTATAACATTTGTAATAACTGTATTTAGAGCAGATTCGCCAAAGAAACTGGCTAACAAGCTCGCAATCAACTGAAATAATTATTGCAAATTATATTTAGAGCGGCCTTACCCAAGGCACTCGCTTACAAGCTCGCAACAAATGGATTAGTATCTTATGAATATTTCTAAAGAAAGAACACATAAGCTATTATTTCTTCATTAGATAATTTAACCATTTGTTACAGTTATATTACAGAAGTTGATTTGTTCTTGCAATATTCATATTTAGGTGGTATAATACATTAAGAGTGTAGGCTTATCCTACACAAATACAAAAGGAGGTCATTAGACATGAGTAAAAAATTACTTGCACTACTACTTGCATTAGTCATGATAGTAGGCTCATTTACTTCAGTTCTAGCTGAAACTACTACTCCTGCTGACGATAAAAAAGCAGAAGAAGTAAAGACAGAAGAAAAGAAGGAAGAAAAATCCGAAGAAAAAACTGAAGAAAAGACAGAAGAAAAGAAGGAAGAAGAACCTGTTAAGGACGAAGCTTTAGACAAAGCTATCGAAGTTCTTAAGAAGGCTGGTTTCATCACTGGTTATTCAGCAGATTCAGACGACTTCAAAGTAGAAAAGAACGTTAAGAGATCAGAATTTGCTTCTATGATCGTTAGAGCTATGGGTCTTGAAGCTTCAGCTAAAGCTTTAGCTACAATCCCTACAGGATTCAAAGACGTTCCTACAAACCACTGGGCAAACGGTTACATCGCAGTTGCTAAACAACAAGGCTTTGTAAACGGTTACACAGACGGAACATTCAGACCAGACAGACAAATCTCTTACCAAGACATGGCTACAATGCTTACAATCGCTCTTGGTCAAGCAGAAGTTGGTACAGTATATCCAGCAGGATACATTGTAAAAGCTCAACAACTAGGTTTATTTAACAACGTAAACGTTCCAGCTTACACTGACATGGCTACTAGAGGAAACGTTTTCAAGATGCTTTACAACATGATTACAAGCAAAGAATTTGGTCAAAGAAAGATTGTTAAAGCTATCGTTCTAGAAAACTCTAGAGTTGAAAAGATGAACGACGACGAAATCGTTGTTGAAGTTATCAAAGTTGTTCAAGAAGCTAACTGGGTTGGAGCTAACAGAGATAAGAGAGGCGACCAACACAAATACGTACTTGACAAAGACCTTAAGTTAGACGCTGAAGAATTAATTGGTAAAGTTGTTGATATCACAGTTAACAAAGACGACAAGATTGTTGACGTTACAGTTGATAAAACATATGATTACAAAGAAGGTCAAATCACTAGCGTTGACTACAAGAAATTTGGTCTAGACAACACTAAATACACTGCATTATTTGATGAAAGATATGACAGAGAAGATGAAAGAATCTACAGAACATATCTAAACAGCAAAGACTACAAATATGAAGACTTTGCTAAAGACTACAAAGAAGGCAAATATGATTTTGCAAGAGTAACAGTTAAGAACGGTAAAGTTGTATTTATCGATGCTTACAAATTTGACGACATCGCTCCAGTTGCAGAAGTTAAAGACGGAGACGTTTGGTACTATGACGACTTAAGAGATGGTAGAGTTGTTAAAGCTGGTAAGCTATCAAACAGAATCATCACTAAGACTTCTAAAGGTTACGAAGTAGCTGAAAGAAAAGCAATCGTTAAAGATGACGTTATCCACTTCTACAACGACTACAAGAACGCTATCGTTAGAAAAGACGCTAAGCTTGAAGCTAAGTTAGTAAAGACACACTTAGACAGATTCGGTGACGAATATGTAGTTATCGAAGGAAAAGAAAACAACGACGAATATTGGTTAAATTACACAAGACCATTCAGAGCTGTTTACAGCTATGAAGGAAAACAATTCAACGTTATCACAGCAAGAGAACAATTAAAACCAATTCTTGGTAGAAACGTTAAATTATTAATCGCTTTAGACGGATCAGTTCAATACATTGACTCTGACCTAGCATGGAGCGACGGAATCCAAGCTATTAAGCAAATCACTACTTACGGTGATGTAAGATTCTTACCTTCAAAGGGAGAAGCTTTCTGGGCTAAAGAAGGAAGAGGAACTGAATATCTAGATGTATTTGGAGATTCTAACAACCTAAGACTACACAACGGATTCGCAGAAGAAGACATCGTTTATTTAAGCGCTGCTGAAAAAGAAGAAATCGGCTTAATGGCTCGTATTGTTTCAGCAAAAACTTACAATGCAGGTTTAGATTGGGCATCAATGAACTACAGATACATCACAGTAGGTAACAAAAACTACAGATACTTTGACAATCTACACGCTTACGCTATAACAAAGAGTGGTTTAACTCAAATCGCTGACATGGATAAATTCATTGCAGACAACAAGAACAACATAGACCTTAAGGCTTATGTAGTTTCTGAAAATGCATTAAGAGAAAGATTTGAACATCTAGAAATACCTTACTACAACTTCTTAACAAATGCAGAAGGTATTGCTAACATAGTTGTATTCGCTAACGCTAAATCAGTTACAAAGACAAATACTGTATACGCTGAAGTTTTAGATAAATACAATACAACTACATCAGCTAGATTTAGAGATGCTCAAGGCGTTTACTACGATGTAGACCTAATCCCTGGTGGAATCAAAGACACTATGTACACAGCAGGCGACATCGTTGAACTACACATCACTGACGAAACTAAAGACGCAGATGTTAAGAAAGGTTATGTAAAACAAGTTGTTATTAAACATGACCAAGAATTAGTAAGCATTAAAGATCTTAAATACAGAGATGCTTATGACATCAACGGAGTTGAAAAATACTTTGACAGAGACACTCAAATCTTTAACAGACAATTAGGTGACTGGGTACAAGTATACTACGATGAAGATGACGGAAACTTCGTAAGAGTTATCAGATACTTTGAAAGAAACGTTGCTCCAACTAGAAAAGCAGTTAACATCTTTAAGAACTTTGATACTAACCCACTACAATTCGAATTATTTGATGCAGACGGTAAAAACAACGTTGTTTATACAGTTAATGCTAGAACTTGGTTCGTAGGTAATAATGGTGTTGACTACGGTTATGGTGAAACTGGTTTAAGAAACTTTGCAGCTGCATATACTAATGGTGAAGTTAAAGTTGAATATGATGAAAGAACTAACTACAACGGTAAGACAGCTCTTAAGGTTACAGGATTAAAGACTCCTGCACAAGTTGCAGCAGCAAAAGCAGAAGCAGATTTAGCAAAAGCCAAAGAAGAAATCGAAGCTTTAGGAAAACAAGAATTTGCTTCAACTGTAACTGATATTACTTCAGAATATAGAACTAGAATAGCATCTATATTATTAAAATATGATGATGTTATTAGCAGAATTAGAATAGAAGATAATAAATTAGTAGTTGAACTTACAAATCCTGCAACAACTAAAGTTGAATATGCTAGAAATGAATTCAAAAAATTAACAGCAGATGAAGAAAAAGAAGAAAAAGCTAAAAAAGCAGCGGCAGCTGAAAACCTACTAAAGAGATTAGCAAGAGAATTAGAAGGTAAGACTGTTAAATTAGGTCAAGCTTATGATGAAGCAGTAGCTAAAGCAGTTATCACAGCAAACATCGATAAATTAGCTTACGCTAAAGATAAAGGTGTTAAAGTTAATTCAGTAACTCCAAAAGCAGGATCAACTATGGATGAATACGAAGTAGTTATATCTCATGAAGATACAAATGAAACAGAAAAATTTGTAGTAGTTATTAAATAGTTAACAATTAACTAAAATAAAAGAGGAGGGTCGTATGACCTTCCTTTTTTGTACATAGAATTTATAAATGAGGGTGTTATTTATGTTAAAAAATCTAATGAAAGTTTTCAATTTAGTAGAAAGTTGTATTATAATATATTTATTGATTTACCTAAATAATACATTAAAAATCTTTAGTAACTTAGGAGTAATATATAGTATATTAATTTTATATATATTTTCACTGGCTTGTCTATTAGTTATAAAAGTGTTTTTAACTTTTCTATATAAGATAATACTTATTGTCACTAAAAAAAAGTTTCTTAAAAATATAAAAAAAGGCAATCAAACATGTGCTGAAAATTGGTTAAAATTCAATTTCCAGATGTGCAAGCTAAATGTTTATTTATCGCCCAATATTTTTATTACGAATAAAGAGTTATATGAAGAAGATGAAGTTTTTAGAATTAAAACTAAGAATTTATTTGAGAATACAAAATTAAACAAAATTAGAGATTTTTTTATTTTTTCTTTAGATCAAAATTTTATTGTATATAAATTGCAACAATAAGTTAGCCACCCAGACATCATATAGACTAAATGTATAGTATAGCTTAAAAGTATTTATTTTTATTAAACTAGATACTTTTAAGCTGTTTTATTTCCTTTATGAACTCTTCTTTTGCAGTTTTGTAATTAAAGATTTTTCTTGGCAAATTATTCATCCACTCGTTTATTCTGTATATTTTTTCTTTTGATACTTCTTCTATTGATGTGCCTTTTTGTATAAATCTTCGTATTAATTTATGTTGACATTCACTAGTTCCTCTTTCCCATGATGTATATGGATGACAAAAATATATATCTACATATTCTGCTAATTCTGATAAGCTTGAAAATTCTGAACCATTATCTGATGTTATACTTTTAAATATTTCTTTGTTTAACTGCGCATTATCTTTTAAGAATTTAAGTCCAATGTCTACTGCATCGGGTGTTTTTCCATGTATTTTTATCAGCTTTTCATATCTTGTTTTTCTTTCTACTAATGTAAGTAGTACTGGATCTGTCTTTTTCTTTTTACCTATAACTGTATCTATTTCCCAGTGGCCGAATTCTTCTCTTGTTTGTATTTTATCTGGTCTTTCTTCTATGGATATGCCAAGCTTTTTCTTGTTTTGTCTTGTTCTTCTTGTGCTATTTTTGTTTTTTCTCTTTACTTTTTCTAGTAGATCTATATTTTTTGTTTTCATTAGTGACTTATTTATCCAGTTGTAGAGGCTTTTTGTTGATGGTATTTCTGATGATGGAAAGAGTCTATTTGCTTTTGCGTATCCAACACATACATCTGGAGACCATTTATCTTTTAACATTTTATTGTCTGCCCATTTAAGAAATTCGACTATATCTATATATTTTGGTCTTCTTCCGCAAGAAGATCTATTGTTTATATATACCTCATAATTAGTTAAGGCAAAGTATTTTTCATCGTAGTAAGTATATGTTTTGTTATTACTTTTTATTATTCTCTTTTGCTTTACTGTGCCTTTCTTTATTGCGTTGTTTATTGTCTGCGGGGCTCTATTTAGCCTTCTTGCTATCTCTCTGTTGCTATGTCCATCTATTTTCCATGCCTGTATTAATGACATTTCATGTAGTGATAGATGTGAATTTTTCTTGCGTTCTGTAAATTCTATGGTATAATTTATATGAGTCATGTGTACCTCCGTATAGTTGTTTTTTTGTTTGTTACTAATACTATACCATATGTACACATGATTTTTTTATTTGGTGGCTAAGTTAATTATACAATCTTCCAAATTTTATTGTATGTCTGATTTACATTATTTATAAAAAGACTGATTTTTTTACTAATTTACTAATTTTAATTAAAAATTTTATAAACGATACATTAATAACAATACCAAATAATCTTACAACTGTATTTTTATCGCTAATAACTAATTTATTGATTATTACACTTTTTTTAGGAGAAAGAAATAACTCTAAGGATATTATAAACAAATATAACTATAAAAATGAAGAAAAACTATTATTGAAACTTAATAAATTCTGCAGAAATTTGGATACCTCATACAACAATTTATCTTATAATATTAGTAATTTTATTAATAAATACGCTGTTATTGATGAGACTTTTGACGGAGTACAAAATGACGTAAAAATAAATAATCTATATAATTTAGAATTTTATGAAATACAAGAATCAAAAACTATTGTTAAGATAATATATGATTTACTAATTGATGTCAATTTTGATTATTTTTCAAACTTTTGTTTACAACATATGAATTTTATATACTTTTATGGTCAATTATCTTATAACTTTATAGAGAATGACTTTGATACAATATATAATATGCTGTTTAATACTAAAGATTTTATTGTTGATTATTTTAACTCGCTTCAAGCTGAGATTAAATTGATAGTTAATGACTATAATAAGAAAGAGGTAGTAAAGGTTTCAAAAAGGCAATTTGAAGTGATTATTTTTACTGCATTTTTATTATTGTATAGTATGTTTTTGTTTAATAAAGAATTTAAGAAATATATTAAGATTGGTTATATAGAGAAAAATATAAAAAAATTTTTAAGATTACAAAAGTAGATTATCATTACCCAAAACCCACGCTTCAAAATCCCTCATACGCAATTTATTTATAAAAGAAGACCCATAGTACCTCTTTCCATAGAAGAGAGCGCTATGGGTCTTCTTTCATTTAGTCTTAGGTTTTAATCTAATATTGCTTACGCAATGCTTTGACTAAATCTTTGATCTTACGTACTAGGCTGCAACTGCCATCACAAGCGCTGCCTTGTCTTTAGCGCTATCTTTGAACACAAATTTTAGAGTCATGCCTAGTAAAGAAATTAACTTATTTACCACGATTTCACCTCCATAGACATAAAAAAGAGGCGTTATTGCCTAATATATAATTATGTTTGAAAACAGTTTTAATGGAAGATTGTATAATTAACTTAGCCACCAAATAAAAAAATCATGTGTACATATGGTATAGTATTAGTAACAAACAAAAAAACAACTATACGGAGGTACACATGACTCATATAAATTATACCATAGAATTTACAGAACGCAAGAAAAATTCACATCTATCACTACATGAAATGTCATTAATACAGGCATGGAAAATAGATGGACATAGCAACAGAGAGATAGCAAGAAGGCTAAATAGAGCCCCGCAGACAATAAACAACGCAATAAAGAAAGGCACAGTAAAGCAAAAGAGAATAATAAAAAGTAATAACAAAACATATACTTACTACGATGAAAAATACTTTGCCTTAACTAATTATGAGGTATATATAAACAATAGATCTTCTTGCGGAAGAAGACCAAAATATATAGATATAGTCGAATTTCTTAAATGGGCAGACAATAAAATGTTAAAAGATAAATGGTCTCCAGATGTATGTGTTGGATACGCAAAAGCAAATAGACTCTTTCCATCATCAGAAATACCATCAACAAAAAGCCTCTACAACTGGATAAATAAGTCACTAATGAAAACAAAAAATATAGATCTACTAGAAAAAGTAAAGAGAAAAAACAAAAATAGCACAAGAAGAACAAGACAAAACAAGAAAAAGCTTGGCATATCCATAGAAGAAAGACCAGATAAAATACAAACAAGAGAAGAATTCGGCCACTGGGAAATAGATACAGTTATAGGTAAAAAGAAAAAGACAGATCCAGTACTACTTACATTAGTAGAAAGAAAAACAAGATATGAAAAGCTGATAAAAATACATGGAAAAACACCCGATGCAGTAGACATTGGACTTAAATTCTTAAAAGATAATGCGCAGTTAAACAAAGAAATATTTAAAAGTATAACATCAGATAATGGTTCAGAATTTTCAAGCTTATCAGAATTAGCAGAATATGTAGATATATATTTTTGTCATCCATATACATCATGGGAAAGAGGAACTAGTGAATGTCAACATAAATTAATACGAAGATTTATACAAAAAGGCACATCAATAGAAGAAGTATCAAAAGAAAAAATATACAGAATAAACGAGTGGATGAATAATTTGCCAAGAAAAATCTTTAATTACAAAACTGCAAAAGAAGAGTTCATAAAGGAAATAAAACAGCTTAAAAGTATCTAGTTTAATAAAAATAAATACTTTTAAGCTATACTATACATTTAGTCTATATGATGTCTGGGTGGCTAACTTATTGTTGCAATTTATAAAACAGTTTTAATAAAAAAAGGTGAATTAATTACAAATGATTTTCTACTTGCAGAAATAAGAAATTCTTTAAATTAGTTCTATGCACAAAGTATTAAAATTTTAAATATTGCTCATTAAGTGTTTAAATTTAGCGTGTTTTGTGGTATAATATGTATACAAGTAATGAATAAATTAGTATAACATATAATTAAAAGAAGGTGAAAGTGTTATGGGAGAATTAATGACTTACGGCGAAATTTATGATAAAGAGTTTTTAGAAAAGTTTGGCGTATACAGAGATGATGTAGAAGAAGCAGAATTAGAAAAAGAGTTTGAAGTAGATGTTAAAAAAATTGCAGACCTTTGTAAGATAAAAGTTATTGAAGAAGAGCTTGATGTATCTGGATTTTGTATGAATTTTCACTCTGCAGCTAATGATGAATCAAGTGAATATTCTACTAATACAGGAAAAAAAGAGATAAGAATTAATAAGTATGAACCTTTAGTTAGACAACGTTTTACTATAGCACACGAAATAGGCCATATATTATTAAGCCATGAAGGTATATCATATAGAGATACGAGCTATACGATTTACAAAGATCTTATTGAAAGGATGAATGAAGTAAGTGCTAACGCTTTTGCTGCTGAATTATTGATGCCTGAAAGGTTATTAAGGAAAGCGTTAGAAAAGACAATGTTTGAGCTTAATTATGATACAACACAAAAGTTTTCTGATAATGATATTGACTATTTAGCAGAAAATACTGCTAAGAAAATGATGGTATCAGTTGAATCGCTTAAGTACAGATTAAAAAATTTGAATATATTTAGGTAGCAGAAAATGTTTTTCTTTAATAATTTTGATACGGATAATAAAGAAGTGACAAATGATTACGCTAAAAATTTGTTAAATTATAAAGAAGATTTATTTTTTGAGAGAAATACGATTGAAATTGGATATATTGGAAACACATTAGCAAAAACTGATGATAAAAGAAAATATTTACTAACACATGTCAATGTGTTGGCGTCTAATAGTGATGAGATAAAAAGTAGCCTAAGAAGTATTGTAGAGAAATGTGATTTTGATATTAAAAATAAGTCTCAAGCTAACGGTTGGCAATTATTTTACTTGTATAAGGAGCTACTACAAAGATTTACAAGCAACGAATTTGGATTTAATTATTTTAGAGGACAATCAGTTAATAAACCATTGTTACCTGGAATAATGCGAGACGAAGTGGATAAAAGCTACATCAACAATTTCGAAAGAATATATCGCAAGCTATCTTATGAATTTCCTGAAAAAATTAATTATACTGAATTCAATGGAGATGACTGCATCACAAGCAGGGAACGTGACTTGTCTTTACTGCAACACTATGGCCTAAAAACAGCTCTTTTAGATATAACAAGAAATCCTTATATAGCTATGCTTTTTATGATTAAGGAAAACATTCGTGAATATATAGAACCTACTTTGTATTTATTTAATATTAATGAACAATTAGAAAAAGATGAGACGTTATTTACAGAAGTAAGAAAGAATCAAACAAATGAACGTATATTAGCTCAAAAAGGTGCTTTTCTAAATTATGAGAAAACTTTACTTAAAAACAAAAATTACAAGAAAATACCCTATATCAAGATAGTATTACGCTTTGATGATACTGTTTACAAGGAAGTGTTAAACAAAGAGATAGATGCTTATACCGAGCTTAAAAAATATATCAAGGATCAGGGACACAGAGATCTAGAAAAATTTTTAGAAAATGATTTAACTGAGTTAAATAAACAGCTTGATTCAATTGAAAAATACAAAGTAAATGCTTTAAAAGATATTTTAGAAGATTTAGAAAATAAATTGAATGAGTATTGTTATACTAAAGAAGAAATGTTTCCAGATTTTGAAAACAGGATTAGATATCTATCTAATAAGTACAATAAATCGGGAGAAGATGCTTTACGATATACTCGACGTGTAAGTAAAAATAATAACAAGAATCACAATTAACCCACGCTTCAAATCTCTTTCTACGCGTTTTATTTATAAAATTAGACCCATAGTACTCCTTTCATTACAAAAGGGTGCTACGGGTCTTTTATTATGTCTTGGGTCTATCGCCTAATATTTACACTATTTTAGGCGATTTATTTTTGTTTAGGCGATTTATTTTTCCTTTCTATATCTTTTTGAAACAAGAATCCATTATTCCACCCATTGTTTCAGAAACTCGTCTTTTTTTGAAACAAGGAGTCCATTTTTCTTTTTTTTCTTTCAATTTATCTTGAGGACGAATTTTTCGACCTCAAGTTTTAAATCTCTTTTCAAATTGATTTTGAGGTGCAATTTTTACACCTCAAGTTTTAATTTTTTTTTACAAGTATTTTGAGGTCACAAATTGTGACCTCAAGTTTATCGGCGCTAAGCTATTACCATTACCATTACCATAATCATCATCTCAAGGCATAAAAAAGGGGTGGCACCTTTGTACTCACCCTTGCATCTTCTCGTCGTATGCTTTACTGATTCTGTCGCAGTCCTTGATCCTGTCTCTGATTGTCCTTTTCTTTGCCAAAACTGGTATCCTTGTTAGGCCTCTTATGTGTATGTAGCCGTCTTCTGTGTCGTAGATTAGGTCTCTGTTTAGGTAGATCATGGATCCGTCGCCTTTGGAGCGCACCTCTCTACACCTGATGCCGACTAGCTTTGTGTCTTTGATCATAAGCGCGAGGCCGGTCTTTTTCTTGGCGATGGTCTTGGCCCACTTTCTGTAGCCTTTTTCGTCTGCTAATTTCTCCTGAAACAGTCTCGAGATGGCTGTTCTGATTGATACGCGCAAATTTTCTGCGCTCATGTCCTCGTATATGGCAACCGTCGTGTTCATTCCATCTTTATCATAAGCTGGGATTAAGGCTGCCAGTGCCTTATTTTTCATAATATTATCCTCCTTATTTCTAAGTCTATTATAGTCTTTTATACATGCTATGTCAATAGATTTGTTCTAATTTTTACCATTTTCATGGAAATTTCTTAAAAATCATACTTTAGACGTATTTTTATTTTGCTTTTTATATAGGCGCCTTAGCTTTTTCAAGAGGGCGTTTATCTTTCTTGCTGCGGTGTTTCTTGAAAAGCCTAGTGCGCGGCCGATGTCTTCGTAATTCATCTCGGTATAGTAACGTAAATAGATGAGCTTTTCTTCTTCGTATGTGAGCTCCTTGAAGACTTCGCCGAGTGTGTCGTTATAAAACAGGGCTTCGAAGTCGTCCATGCTGGTCTCGTCCTCTATTAAAAATGCATCGTCTAGTGGGGTGGTGACGACTTGTTTTTTATACTTACCGAGCAAATGGTATTTCATGCGTGACTCGATGTATGCGAGTGCGTGTGCGCCATGGGCGGGGTCGAAGTCTAGGAGGGCTTCGAGTGTTATGACTCTAAGCTCTTGCATGAGGTCGTCCCACTCTTTGAAGTTTGGGTAGTAGCGCTTAATCAACGTGATCATGAGGGGTTTTAGCCTTTCCATTGCCACGGGATTGACGTGTCCACTGGCTTGGTAGTCTGCCGCAACTTTGTCGTAATTGATTTGCATCTGTCTTACTCCTTTCTCTATTGTTAAGATGATTATAGCTTTAAGACCATTCGCAAGGCAAATGCAGACTCATGCGTAAATTTTGGAAGACGCGGCAAATTTTGGACATCTGCGTGGACAATTGGACGGATTGCTGCACCATTTCCATAATTATGGTGGGGGTGCGTGTGGGAAATAATCCTAGGATTTTGTATATATTAAGTGTAGGCAGGGACCTAGGGAAGGGGGTGAGATGATGACTAAGAATAGTGTTAAGCTTTACTTTACTGGTGAAGGCAGTGACGGATCTAAGAGAAATTTCTCTAGAACTGTAAACTACATCAGAGAGGATGCGAACAACGCGGAGCTTGGCGTGTTCAAAACTGCGTTTGGAACGCTTTTAGCTAAGGAGATTACTAAGCTTGAGAGAATCACTGTAACTGAATTATAGTGATGGAGGATTTTTTAGAAAGGGGGTGAGATGATGAAGAGATTACAAATGAAGTTCAAATGCGCGAATGGTAAGCCGTACAACATGAGTTTACAAAACCCTGCTGAGGGTCTTGACGCTGATGCTGTAAAGGGCGCGTTTGCTGGTATCGTTGAGAAGAAACTTATTGTGAATAAGGATGGCAGCGAGGTTAACGCTTTAGAGTCTGCTAAAGTAATTACGACTTCTACTGAAACTCTATTTTAGTTGATACTCATGTCGATAAAATAAAATAGTGCAGGTAATTAAGGAGAGGGCTTGTATCGAGAGATAGGGGCTCTCTTTTTTTATTGACAAAATATGACGTTTAATGTATAATTTATATATATGGAGGACTAAGATGGAAAACGAAATTAAATTATTTGAGGGAAACAAAATTCGTTCTGTGTGGGATGAAGAAAAAGAGGAATGGTATTTCTCGGTTGTAGATGTAGTAGGAGCGTTGAGCGGAAGTGAAAATCCAAATAATTATTGGAAAGTTCTGAAGAATCGTTTAAATCAAGAGGGAAGTCAGTTGGTTACATTTTGTAACCAACTGAAAATGAGGTCAGAAAAAGATGGAAAAATGTATAAAACTGATGCTGCTGATATACAGGGTATATTGCGTATCATACAATCAATCCCATCACCAAAGGCTGAACCATTTAAAAGATGGCTTTCAGAAGTAGGCAAGGAAAGAATAGACGAAATTATTGATCCAGAGCTTAGCATTGAAAGGGCATTAGAGACATATCTTAGAAAAGGATATAGCAAGGAATGGGTAAATCAAAGGCTTCAAGCTATTCAAGTAAGAAAAGAATTAACAGATGCTTGGCAAGAGCATGGCGTTAAGGAAGGGAAAGAATATGCAAATTTAACTAATGAAATTTCTAGAGCTTGGTCAGGTATGTCAACTAGAGAATATAAGAACTATAAAGGACTTAAAAAGCAAAATCTTAGAGACAATATGACGACTACTGAACTTATCTTAAATATGCTTGCTGAGACTGCTACAAAAGATATAGCAAATTCAAGTAACCCTGAGGGACTTGAAGAAAATAAGGAAGTTTGTAGAAGGGGTGGAAGTATCGCTGGTAATGCAAGAAAAGAGATTGAAGAAGAAACTGGCAAGGCTGTAATTACACGTAAAAATGCTCTAGATTTTGGAAACGTTATTAGCGATGTAAGCAAAGAAATTTCTGATAAGGATGATAAAAATGCTGATTAATTATTGCAATTGATTTGTGTGTTGATAAAAATACAGCACCGAGATATATGAAGTATATTCCTTTTTGAGCTTGTTTTAAGTTGCAGCAAGTTGTACATGAATAGTTTATTTGGATAGATTTACGATGTAAACCCAGTGAAATAGAGCTTTTTATGAAGTCAAAATAGAAAATTTAACTTGCAGCAAGTTGCAATACACAGAATTAATGACTATGTCGCATATCAAATTGATATGCGATTGTTTTTTTATGTGTGGGGGGGGGAAGTGAGATGGTTACATTTTGTAAGCGAATGAAAACTATTGACAAATGTTTAACATATGTTATAATAGTCTTGTAAATATTATCACTTGTTAAAGGAGTGTTTACATGAAAAAACAAGATAGTGTAAGTTATTTAGCTATTTTTAGCAAGGAAAGTGATGGTGGCTACTCTATTGACGTGCCTGCAATTGACGGCGCTTATACATGCTCGGACACTTTTGAAGAAGGTGTAAGATATGCACAAGAGGTCATAGGTCTTTGTCTATACGATGAAGAGAATGAAAAAACTGAGTACCCAGACGATATTGATATGGATGAGCTTGATCTTGAAGAAGGCGACTTAGCTGTTTATGTCAATGTTTACTTGCCTTATCAATTCTCTTTGGTTAAGGAAGTATACAAAAATAAGATGGTGACCTTACCAACTTGGCTTGAGGCGCTTGCTAAGAATAAGAACATAAATTTCTCGAGGGTTTTGACTGAGGGTTTGAAGAAGGAATTGGATATTAAATAGTATTAAGATTGACAAAGAGCTAAAAATCTGTTATTATTATCTTACAGATAGAGGTAGTGTTAATAGCCAACTAGGGGGAATGCTTTATTAAGAAGTGTTCCCTCTAGTCTTTTTTATCTTTAGTGCTTGAAAAAATTTTAAATCTGTAGTATAATATAGATGTATGATATTCCTTGGGAGTAGGACCCTCACCATACGAGGTGCGCCGGAACCAAGGGATTTTTTTGTCTTTTTTGTGAGTGAAAAGTGAGTCGGTTACATTTTGTAACCAACTGAAAAAATTTTAGAAAAGTATTGACAATATGTGTAATAATACGTATAATATATATGGGAGGTAGTCTTATGAAAGAGTATAAAAAGTATAAGGATAAGTATATCTATCCAGCGATATTTAATTATGCTGACGATGGAATAACTGTAGAGTTCCCAGATTTGCAAGGTTGCTTAACTTTTGGAGACACTGAGGAAGAGGCTTTGTTGATGGCAAAGGAAGTTTTAGGTCTTTGGATGAAGAATCTTGAAATTGACAATGAAGATATACCAAAGGCAAGCTCTTTACTGGATATAAAGCTCGAAGATAATCAAAGAGCTGTACTGATTGATGTTTGGATGCCTCTTGTTAGAAAGGCTATAATGAATAAGGCTATAAAGAAAACACTAACTATACCTCAATGGCTTGATATAAAGGCGAGGGAGGAGGACATTAATTTTTCACAGGTACTGCAAGAGGGACTAAAAAGAGAATTAAATATTCAATAGAATAGACTAGCAAAATTATAATATTCTGATGATCAAAAGAGGAGTATCGCTATGAACAAAAAAGATAAAACCCAAAACGAAGTTCCAAATGCTGAGACTATCGAGGCTATAAAAGAGGTAGAGGCGATGAAGAAGGATCCATCCATAGGCAAGACTTATGAGAGCGTCGACGAGATGTTTGACGATTTAATTATGAAAGACCTTATTGAGGATGGTCTTGAAGGCGAAGAGCTATTAAGAGAGTTTAGAAGAATTAAAAATAACTTGCCAATGGCTGTTGATAAACTAAAGAGTGATGTTTTGAATGAGTATAAAAATGGCGAGACGGTAGAATTTGATGAAGAATTATTTTAAAGAGGGCGTTGGGCTCTCTTTTTTTTATTTAGTGGCTAAGTTAATTATACAATCTTCCAAAAAATATATGTATATCTTAGTTTAAACGTAAAAAGAGAGACTTAAATCAATAAGTCTCCTCAATATTTGACATAGAGCCGAAAATAGAATCTCTATCCTTCTTTTTTGTCTAAATTTATAATTTTTGAAAAAGCTTATTAATGTCAATGAACAGGCATCACACTAATTTGAAGAACCCCCGTCCATAAATGGACGTGAACCTTTGCGCTATACGGAGCAAGGAACTTGATCAAACTATATTTATTCACACTTTTGCCGGAAGAAGAAGAACCTAGTACATTAAAATGTACTAGAACCTTTGCGCTATGATGGATAAGGCGCAGCAGAATGTAAATTACCTATAATATCTTTATAAATAATTTATCCAAAACCGTAAGTTCTTGTAATAATTTGATGGATTTTGCGTTGTACAGAATTTTTTGGAGTGAGGTGTGCTAAACGCACTCCGCAGCGACAAAACAATTCGAAACTAGCAAAAGCCGCAAATTAGGCAAGAAATTACCGTCCTCCGCCGCCACTGCCGCCGGCAGAAAATCCTCCGCCGCCTCCAAACGACATCCCTCCTCCGCCACCGCCGCTTGACGACGATGACGAAGATGCATGATTCTCATACACGCGATTCATAGCTGTTCCCAAATGATTAACGACGTGGTACATCACAAGTGGATCCATGCCGCTATATCCAGCGTAAGTGTAGTTAGGGTCTATCATCTTAAACTTATTTAGTACCTTTTCTCCAAGTCCAAACAAAGCCGCAAGCACTAAATATTCGTCCCATAGAGCGACTTCTACCGCTTCACGCTCGTTAATCAAAGTGAAGTCCTTTAAAAACTTTATAAAGCCCTTTTGCTTAATGGCCTCTTCACGGCCACGCTCAGTGAAAACATCGTAGCTTGATAGCAAAAATCCCGGCTTCTTATATACTAAATCCAATCTTTCCGCAGTGCTAATCGCATTTTTATTGTAGTTCTTAACGAAATTTTCGGCAACGCTTCCTCTGTTAAAGGCCCTCACAAGCTCATCGTTTCTAAGCACGAGGTCATCGCCCGACGCAGCTGTAATCAGCTTATATAGCTGCTCTTCCATCACGTCCTCTGTTTCGGGCGCTTTAATAATTTTAAAGCAGTCCTCAAGAACATCCTTCTTGAAAATCAGTCCCTTAGTGAACTTTTCCTTAACAAGCTCTATATTGCCGTCCTTAATCCATTTTAGAAAGTAGGCGGCGACCACATTTGTCACAGATAAACTTTCATTCACTGAATAAATGCCGCTGTTAAGCAAGATATTTCCCTTCATCGGCAAATCACGCCAATAGTTTACATCTTTTGGCAGGCTATTCTCAGAGCTTATCATTGATTTTTTCACTCCAGATACTATCATGGAAATGATTGATGCGATAAAAATGAAAATTATCGGTATGACAATGGGGTTTCTGACAAAGAATACATTATTAAAATTATTACCAGTATTATAGTCTGGATAATAAAAATCATCTTCATTATCTTCATTATTATCTTCTACCTGAATATCTTCTTCACGATCGTAATAGTCGGAGCCTTGCATAGCTCTTTCCTTCATCTCTTCAAAGCTGCCACTACCTATGCTAATGGGATTGATTACGCCCTTATTTAAGCCAAATAAAACTGTTAGGTGATTTGCGGGGCCAAAGTCATTTATCTCGTGGACTATGACCTTGCCGTCTTCGAAAACGATGTCTGCACTTGAGCCAAAACCCCAAACACGAGCGTTGTCCTCATTTATCTCGCCATTAGCAAGGCTTAATTCGAAAGAAACCTTTTTTGGAGCAGGGTCCATCTGGTCATTCACAAAGCGGATGTTGAAGCCGTCCATATCGTCAAAGCTTTGAGCCGCGTTTCTCATGGTGTAAGTCAAAGTATAAGTTTTGTTCTTGTGAAGATCGCTCTTGCCAAAGCAGAGCTCGATGCCGTCAGAAGTCTCATTAATACCGCACTTGCGAGCCTTTTCATCGAAGGACGCATCGACGTCCCAATTATTAATGGTCTCATAAGGACCATTTTCATCCGAAACTTTAAAATCAGTGGTCACTATGTCACGCATATTAGTCTTTGGGATGTAAAACTCAGTGCCAGTGCCGGGCCTAGCTTTCCAGACCTCACTTACCATAAGCGCGCCGTCATCCATAAGCGTAGTTTTTATATCAATCGAGTCGATACTATCCGAGGCAGCATAGATATTTACAGAAAAAACTATAATTATAGCTGCGAGGATAGTCGCGAGTAATTTTTTCATTATCTAAACTCCAAATCAGGCATGTCCTTTTTGTTGTCATCAACAGTCAGATACTCTCTTGGATGCACGTTTAGCATCGAGGCAACCACTGATGATGGGAACATCTTAACGTCTCTGTTAAGCTTTGTAACTGAGTCGTTGTAAACCATACGGCTCATTCTAACTTTGTTTTCGTAGTCGTTAATCGAGTCCATGGACTTCATGTAAAGCTCGGACGCTTTTAGCTCTGGATAGCTCTCTGCAACTGCATTTATCCTAGATAGAGCACCTTCAAGTAGAGCCTCATCGCCATTGACATCACCAGCAGTTTTAAGAACTGGTCTACGCTTTTCGATGATGCCTACAAGGGATTCGTACTCGTGAGCCGAGTAAGCCTTAACCGCACTAGCAAGCGCCTTTAGAGCGTCCCAACGCGAGTTAAGATTGACAGAGATGTTGGCAAGAGAGTTGTCAACGTTCTCCTCCAAAAATACGAAACGCCTTTGTTGGCCTATGTAGTAAGAGATTAAAACTACTACTATCGCTGCTAAAATTATTATAAACATAATCTTTCCTCCTTTTATATTTTTTCATTATTATTTTACCCAAAAAATGTAAGGGAAATGTAAAGTATTTTAAAATAAAAAAATAAGTACATAAAACGTACTTATTTTGCGTATATAATTTATAATCTTTCTACTTGCGAATAGACAATATTTATTACTTGATCTAAGATGTCTTTTGGGCATTTTTCGACAAAAACATTCTCTCTTGCATTAAGGTCTAGTGATTTAATGTGTTCACATAAAATGACGCCAGTAGTTTGAGTCCTAGTGTCCAGTGCAACGTGTAAAGGGAATTTATTATCAGTATTAGTGATTGGACATAGTATTGCCAAATTTGTGTTTTTGTTAAAAACATTGTTACTAATAACTAGAGCTGGCCTAAATCCGGCTTGCTCGTGCCCCTTTTGAGGATTGAAACTTAGTTTTATGATGTCGCCTTGTTCTACCATAGTTCTTTACCCTTGGCTTCGCCCCAATCTATTTCTTCGGGTCTGTAGTCTCCATCATATCCATCAAAAAGTTCAACTATGTTCTTTCTTTTATTGTGTTTTTTTATTATAAGCTTATCATCTTCTTTTATTACAGATAGTTCTTCATCTTCACTCCATCCAAGCTCATTAAGTAAGAACTTTGGAAGTCTTATTCCTTGGCTGTTACCCCACTTTTGTAAAGTAATCATAAGTACACCTCCATTTATATGTATATATATAGTATATACTTTTTATCTTGATTTGTCAATATAATTTTCTTCTTATTATATATAAATATGGTCTTCACATCACAGCCATCATCAAAGCTATCCTGCTTGATAATGGCGGCGTCTTGTGATAAAATAAATAGGTAGAGAGGGGAGAATCATATGTTTGATAAAATAAAATTACGTTTTTTGACTGAGGCGGGCACGCTGAACACTTTGGGCAAGATTGCGCTCGTGCTTTTATACTTCGTCATCGCCTTGATTATAGTGAAGATCATAAGCTTCATCATAGGTAGGCTTGCGAAGAAAAAGTATAGTAAGCTCAGAACCATCGACGCGAAGAGGCTTAAGACGGTTCTGAGCGTTTTGAAGAGCTTCGCGACAATCATTATCATGTTCACATGGTTTTTGTCGGCGCTAAGGATATTCGGTGTCAATACCTCGGCGATCGTGACAACTGCTGGGATAGGGGGTATCGCGATCTCCTTTGGAGCGAAGAGCCTTGTTGAAGACATCATCAGCGGTATATTTTTGATGCTTGAAGATAGCTTTGTGCTTGGCGACGACATCACTGTAGCGGGCAAGACTGGTACTGTTGAGAAGATCAGTCTGCGTACAACGACTATCCGTGATTATACGGGTGAGCTGCACGTCATTCCTAATGGCGAGATCAGAGTCGTGACTAACAGGAACAAAAACGTTCAAAGAGCGCTGATTACAGTGCCTATAGCTTATGATGCCGACGCGCAAATGGCGATCGACATCTTGACGAAGGCGCTGAAAAAAGTTGATGAGGACCACGCCGTTATTGAAGGGGTTAATGTCTGGGGCATCACTGATTTTAATAGCAATGGTGTGGTGATTAGTGCTGCGGCGAAGACGATACCGGGTGAGCAATGGAGGATTGAAAGGCTAATGAGGGAAGTAGCTTTAGAGGAGCTTACTAGGAATAAGATTAGAGTTCTAGATAAAACTTTTGTTATTAACAAAGAATAAATACAGTTCGCATTCAAACGAGCCCTTGAACTCGTTCCTTCCTCAGCAATGCTCGAGTACATTTGTACACTCCGCTTGCTTCGTCAGTCCACATCGTCCAATCATCTCGTTTGCTCTGCGAAGTCCCATGGTCGGAGTAGGATCCAGGGTAAAAAGATTAGTGTTTGTGAATAAAGAAAAGAGATCTAAAAAAAAAATATAAAAAGTGATTGCATTTAAATTCATGAATATGATAAAAGATTAAATATGGAGCTTAATTGCTCCTTTTTTATGTAAAAATATTGACAAATCAAAATAAAAAGTATATACTATATATATACATATATATTGTGGAGGTGTATATTATGATTACTTTACAAAAGTGGGGCAACAGCAAAGGCATAAGGCTCCCTAAAGTTTTAATAGATGAACTTGGTTGGAGCGAAAACGATGAGCTTTCAATAAGCAAGGATGATGACAAGATTATCATAAAAAAGCACAATAAAAGAAAAAGCATAGTAGAGCTTTTTGATGGATACAATGGAGACTATAAGCCAGAAGAAATTGACTGGGGCGAAACAAAGGGTAAGGAAATATGGTAAGACAAGGAGATATTGTAAATCTAAGCTTTAACCCCCAAAGGGGATATGAGCAAGCTGGCTTTAGGCCGGCAGTAGTTGTCAGCAATGACGTTTTCAATAAAAATGCAAAATTAGCAATTTTATGCCCAATCACTAATACAAACAATGACTTTCCCTTACATGTTCCACTTGATTCAAGAACAGAAACAACAGGCGTGATACTTTGTGAGCATCTTAAGTCGCTAGATCTTAACGCAAGAGAACATGTATTTATTGAGAAATGCCCAGATGATATATTAGAAAAAGTTGTCAATATAATTTTTTCGCAAGTTGAAATAATATAAACAAGTGAAAGCAAGTGTAAATGCAAATGGCCGGAGCGATCCGACCATTTTTTCTGTGTATTATTTAATTTATTATTTAGATCTATTTCTTTTTCTTCACTATCTTTTTATAATTACTCTGGCACTACCATCGACCATGGGACTTCGCGGAGCAAGCGAGATGATTGGACGATGTGGACTGACGAAGCAAGCGGAGTGTACAAAAGTACTCGAGCATTGCTGAGGAGGGAACGAGTTCAAGGGCTCGCTTGAACGCGAACCTTACTTTTGAATTTCTTCCCCCAGAAGATACTTCTTCCCATCCTTTTCCCAAGCCACACAAGAGTCCAAATTAATATTCATCGCACTATTCAAAATATTTCTCTCCGCCATATTATTCTTCTCCATAAGCTCGGCGACAAGGTCCTTGATCTCGTAGCGTATATTGCCACTTCTCTTCTTCGTAACAGAGCAGGCGCAGTCCAAAGCCTTGAGATCACTTCTCTTAAGCCATCTCTTAATGTCATCTTCCCTTATGTAGTACATAGGCCTAATCAGCTTGAGTCCTTCAAAGTTTTGGCTATCGAGTATCGGGCGCATCGTCTTGAAAGTGCCGGCGTAGAGCATGTTCATAAGCGTCGTCTCAACTACATCATTCATATGATGACCCAAAGCGACCTTGTTGCAGCCAAGCTCCTTCGCCTTGCCATAAAGGGCGCCGCGGCGCATACGAGCACACATGTAGCATGGGTAGTCACCCGCAAGCTTCTCAGCCACTTGAAATATGTCCGTCTCAAATATTTGTATGTCTATGCCCAAAAATTTGCATAGCTCCTCAAGCTTGTCCCTGTTCTCCTTAGTAAAGCCGGGGTCCATGCTCACATAGCAGACATCAAATTTAAAAATCGAGTGCTTCTTCAGCTCCTCAAACATCTTCGCAAGAAGGATCGAGTCCTTGCCGCCACTGATAGCGACCAAGACCTTGTCACCCTCCTCAATCAGATTAAAATCGTTTATCGCCTTAAGAAATTTCTTCCAAAGTTCCTTTCTGTAGCTCTTGATGATGAAGCGCTCAATCTCTTTTTTTTCTATACTATACATTATATGTGATTAAAGAGTCTACCTTGTAGCCCTTAAGCTTGTCGCGGCCCTTAAGGTCAGTTAGTTCAATCAAAAACTCAAAAGCAACAATCTCAGCACCCATCTTCACAAGAAGGTCCTTAACAGCTTCAACAGTTCCTCCAGTCGCAAGAAGGTCATCAATAACAACAACCTTAGTGCCAGGCTTGATCGCGTCCTTGTGAATCTCGATAGTATCAGTGCCATATTCCTTTTCATAAGAGTACGACACAGTCTCAGCAGGTAGCTTGCCCTTCTTTCTAACAGGAATAAAGCCAAGACCCATCTTGTAGCTAAGCGCGCAGCCAAGCATGAAGCCCCTCGCCTCAGGTCCAACGATGTATTCAGCGCCAAGGCCCTCGATATTCTTTTCTAATTCATCTACAGCATACTTGAAAGCGTCCTTGTCCTTAAGAAGCGTAGTTATGTCCTTAAAAGAAATCCCTTCCTTCGGGAAGCCTTCAATCACCCTTATAGTGCTTTTTAAATCCATATTATCACCCAAAGAGTATTATACCACTTATTCATATTTATGGCAATCGTTTTGTATTATCTTTATGATTATGGTGATGGTCTTGCCACTGCGTCAAAAATTATTATTGAAAAAATTTATATTCAAAGCCTTTAGTATAGTATAATATTATATTACATTTTGGTTAAATATTTACTTTAGCTATTGCAAATGGTTTACTTAAGAAGTATAATATAGATAAGAAAGAATTATTTAGGACTTTCAAAATTATTCTACACTAAGGAGGTAGTAGTATGAAAAAGTTTAGAAATATTTTGGCTATGCTAATGGTATTCGTGATGCTAGTAGCAGTTATGCCAATGAATGTATTTGCTGAAGGGGAAACAACAGGAACAGAACAACCAGGTGAAAAAGAACAACCAGTTGATCCAGAAAAACCAGTTGATGGAGAAGGCACACCTGCAACAGACGAAGACAAGACAGCTGCTAAGGCAACTGTTAATGCTTTAGAAAACATATCTAAAGAAGACAAAGCAGCTGCAATAAAAGCTATCGAAGAGGCTAAAACTAAAGAAGCTATAAATGAAGCGGTAGCTGAAGCAACAGCAAAAGACGACGAAGCTAAAAAAGCTAATGAACTTAAAAAAGCTAAAGAAGAAGCTTTGGCTGAACTTGAAAAATTAACTCATCTAACAGAAGAAGAAAAAGAAGCTGCAAAGAAAGCTATAGAGGATGCGGCAAAGAAAGAAGATGTAACAAAAGCAGTAAATGATGCAAAAGCGAAAGAAGAAGCTGCTATAGAAAAAGAAGAAGTTGAAAAAGAACATAATATAACAATAAAAGATGCTACAAATGGTAAAGTTGAAGCAGATAAGAAAGCAGCTAAAAAAGATGTTGAAGTTACATTAACTATCACTCCAGATAAAGATTATAAACTTAAAGAACTTAAGGTTATGGCTGGAGAAACTAAAATTGAGGTTAAAGACAACAAATTTAAAATGCCAGCTGCAGATGTAGAAGTTAGCGCAACATTTGAAAAAGAAGAAGTAAAACCAGAACCAAAGCCAGAAACAAAAGAATATACAATATCTAAAGCATACACAAATCACGGATCATTCACAGTAAGTAAATCAAAAGCTAAAGCAGGTGAAACTATCACTGTAACAGCTAAACCATACAGTAGCTATGCAGTTAAAAACGTTTACTATATAGATAACAATAATATTAAACATAGTATTAAGAATTATGCTTACAACGACTACTATTACTATGGATACAACGGAAGATATTACAACGACTACAACTACTATTACAGTGACTACAGAAACTATTATTACAATGATTACGCTACTTATGAAGATTATCTAAAAGATAGACACTATAGCTTCTGGAAGAACAACTACAGATACGGGGATTATGACGACTACAGATACAATAACAGATATTACGATAGATATTATGACGATTATTATAGATACTATGACGACTATGTAGATAACTACTACAGAAGATATAGTAGCTATGAAGACTACCTATATGATAAACACTACAGTCACTACAGAGACTACAGATACTATGACAAATATGACTACAGATACTATAACTACACTACAACTGATACATTTGAAATGCCAGCAAGTAACGTTACAGTTTATGTAGAATTTACTGATTGGTCATACTATGGATATTACTATGATGACTACTATTATTATAGATATCATAGAGACAAGAAGGACAAAGAAAAAGAAGAAAAGGCTGAAGAAGAAAAGAAGCCAGCTGAAGAAAAAACTCCACAAGTTTACGAAGCAAGCGCAACTATAAACGTTGGCTCTAACGTATTTACTAAGGTGAACAAGAACGTTACAACTACTCATCAAATGGATGTTGCTGCATACGTTAAAAATGGCAGAGTAATGCTTCCACTAAGATATGTTGCTGAAGCTCTTGGTTTACAAGTATCTTGGGTTCCTCAAACTAAGACTGTTATTATCTGGGATTTAACTCAAAAAGTTGAAATACCTATAAAGTCTAATAAGATGATTGTAAATGGCGTAACTTACACAAGTGATGTTAAGCCTGAAATCAAAAACAGTAGAACAATGCTTCCAATCGCTAACATTGCAAGAGCACTTGGTCTAATAGATGGTTCTGACATCATCTGGGATCCAGTTATGAAGCAAGTTAAATTAACAAGAAGAGTTATAAGCAAATAATTTATAAAGTCCTAAGGGGTCCGCTCATTGATTTGGGCGGATCTTTTTTGCTTAAATAATATATCTTGACAAGAACAGCTATTTATACTATAATGGTTAAGTCAAGTTAAAAACTTTGTAAAACAATCGGCATGGAGAGATGGTTGAGTTGGTTGAAGGCGCTCGCCTGGAAAGCGGGTATACGTGATTAAGCGTATCAGGGGTTCGAATCCCCTTCTCTCCGCCACGTGCTAGTTGGGAAGGTAGCGGCATCCTGTAACCATAAATCCGCTATATTTGGAATGAATTCCCGACCGAGGGCGTCTTCTGTGGGGCTTGCCCACAATAAGAGGTGTTGAACGAAGGGTTCTTGCGCAACATAAATCTTACGAACCTCGTCAGGTCCTGGCGGAAGCAGCGATAAGTATGTATTTGTGTGTGCCGCGAGGGTGCCGTTCGGGAGCTGTCTGTTGTGGTAACACTTGGGGGAGCCGAACAAAGTCGGGTGCACTTACATAAAAATAACACTCTGCTTTTGCAGAGTGTTATTTTTATGTCATAGTGTTTCTTGTTAAAAGAAGAACCTCACCCATTTACAAAGCTTCGCTTTGAATGGGTCCCGAGAACCTTGGTGCTTCGCACTGGCGCCTTGCACAATCCATCATAGCGTAAAGGTTCTTGTCCGTTAGGATGAGGTTCTTCTTTTTCATCGCAAGATTTGTGTCATCCGATACAAGATATTTAATTTGATCTAAATTGGAAAGATGTTTGAACTAATACGATTAAAACTAAATATTAAGCTTACGCCACTTAATAAAGAGAAAATTGATTTTCACGAGCGCAGCATTCGGAATAAATTGAATTAATTTCTTTGCGCAACGAACCGCCCGTGGTCTCATCTAGTTGAGCGTAGCGAACGAATATGAGACCACAGGTGAGTAAGCTTAGAAATTAACAATTTATGTAGACCAGCAAGCGACGAAAACAATTTTCGATGTCCATTGCTCACGTAAATGTATATTGAATAGATATAAAATATGTATTTTGATTAAAATAAGTATCGTGGCAATTATATAACTCAATTAAACTACTTTAATAAAAATCTTACAAGGGAAGAAAACGATTTTGCGATGAAACGAGCCCTTTAATGTGAAAGAAAAAAACGACTAAACAATTGCTTAGTCGTTTTTTTCTTTGGTCGGGGTGAGAAGGTTCGAACTCCCGGCCCCATGGTCCCAAACCACGTGCGCTACCAAACTGCGCTACACCCCGCCGAAATATTACTCACCTATTATACCGTTCTCTATCCATTCTTGCAAGTGAAGATAAATCTTATTTTCTCATTAAAACTACTATTATTATAGTTTTTCTTCTATTATCTTACGAATTTACAATATTTTTATTTTATCTTAATAGGCGTCTGACAAAACCATTCTCAATATTTCAAAATAGTTACAATTGCATGAATATTAACAAAGTTAATCGTTTTTGTTATATAATGGAGACGTATGATAGAAAGGAAGGATAAAATGAAATTTAAACGCATAGCAAGTATCGCTTTGAGCGCAACGCTTGCATTTTCGATTTTAAGTCAAAGTTCTTTAGCTTATATAATTAACGAAGAAAGAAAGGAAGAGTATTTGGCGAGCGGCGTGCATCGCGCGAATATCGAGAGGTTTACCTCTGAGGGCTGGCAAAACTTAAATGTCTTGACGATTGACGCGACAAGCGGCATGAACGAGATCAAGGCGATGTTTAACACTGAAGGTGTATCTCACAGGTCGAATGTTAAGGACATGGTCTCTGTAAGTGGCGCTGTTGCTGGTGTTAACGGCGACTACTTCAACTACCAACCGCATCCATCGACGCTTGGCGTTATTGTCAATGACGGCAAACTTATCAGCTCGGCTCAAGAGGGCAAGAACAATCTGCCTGTCTTCTACCAAAGCAGTGCTGGCGACTCGCATGTGGGCTACATCACTCAGTCTGTTGACATCTTAAATCAGCTAACTGGCGCAAAGTACCACGTTAGCGGCTACAACAAGGCTTACGGCGGCTACAAGTACCTTTCTCTATTAACAAGGGACTGGGGCAAGAAGAGCTTCGGCGCAAAGGCTGCGAACATGACTGAAATCCTTGTGGTTAATGGCGTTGTTGCCGACATTAGAACGAACGGCGAGCCTTTTGATATCCCTCAAGATGGCTACGTACTTAGCCAAAATGATTCGCCTCTAGCAAGTCTAACGCTAGGCACTCCGCTTGAACTACAAGTGACTTCAAATGTTGACCACAATGGTCTAAAATTCGCTATGGGCGGCGGCTCGATCATCTTAAAAGATGGCGTAGCAATGCAAACTAATATTGTTAATAAAGGCAGGCACCCAAGAACTGGTATCGGCGTCACTCAAGACGGCTCAAAGATAGTCATCATCACTGTTGACGGAAGGAATGGTTATGCAGGTCTTACTCAAAAGGAATTCGGCGAACTCTTCAAGAGCTTCGGCTGCTACAACGCGATGAACCTTGATGGCGGCGGATCGACTACCATGGTCAAAAAGACTAAGGCGATGGACTCGGCTGAGATCATCAACAAGCCATCGGGCGGCACTCCAAGAGCGGTTGTATCGGGCGTTGGCGTTTTCTCAAATGACAATCCAGGCGCTGCAGCAAGAATTGAGCTTGAGCTTGATACTGATAAGGCTTTCCCTGGCGTACCAGTAGGCTACAGTATTAAAGCTTACGACGCAAGCAACAATCCTGTTAGAGTCGATGCAAATGCAGTAAGTGCAAGCGCTACGAATGGTGCATCTTGTGCAGGAGGTAGTTTCATTGGCGCTAGTCAAGGCGTTTCACAAATCACGGTCACTTACCAAGGTGCAAGCGATACGAAAAACATCGAAGTATACTCAGAGCCGGTTGAGCTAAGGAGTTCTACTGAGAAGATAAACGCAAAACCTGGCGATAAATTTACTATAAAAGATATTATTGGTCTTGATAATCAAGGCCGCAGCGCGAAGATACCGACTTCGAACATTAATTTCTCCATCTGGGGCAAGGTTGGTGCGATGAGCGGAAATGTTTTCACTGCATCAAATAATATTGGCTACGGCTACATCACTATGGGCTATAAAAATACTTATAAGAACATCCCAGTAACTATTGGCTTCAATACAAAGCCGCTACTTGATTTTGAGAGCCTTGACAATATTAAGGCGTCGAGCTTCCCAGCTGACAAAGTGGCTGCTAGCCTAAAAATTTCTAAGGACGCTAAGCAAGGAAGCGGAGCGGTTGAGCTTAACTACGACTTTTCAAAGCTTGATGACTCGAGAGCTGCGTATATAAGCTTCAAGAAGGCTCCTGTTTTAGAAGGTAAACCAAAGAGGCTTGGCATCTGGGTCAAGGGAGATGCGAAGGGCGCCATGCTTAAGGCGACTATCAAGGACAGCGAAGGCTTTGCTGAACAAATCACTTTCACTGAAAAGATTAACTTTAGTGACTACAGATACCTTGAAGCAGAAATTCCTGACAACGAGGCGTATCCATATACCCTACTAAACATCTACATTGGCAGCTCCAATAACTCTGCCATGGTCAAGTCAAAGATCTTGGTCGACGTAATCGATTTATTATATGAACACAAATTTGAAAACGCCATCGACAATTCATCCGTCTTGGCAGATAGTCAAAAAGGCTTCTTAGCAAAGGCTCGTGGCGGCGAATACCTAGTGGTTACAGGCTACGATGCTAATCAAGACAAAAATTTTGCAGGCACCAAGACTGCCATAATCAATAAGATGAATAAAGTTGACACAGGCATTACGCTTAATAACTACGACAGCGTCTTGAAGAAGGCAGTTTCGAAGAACCTTCTTAAGAATGGAAACGTTTTCTCGACAAGCGCTACGACAAACGCCTTTATACTAAATTTAAATACTTCTAAGAGGTCGCTAAGGCTTTCCGACGCAAAAGAGTGGTCCTACATCACAGGCAGCCTTAAGAACATCACGCAAAAGAACGTTGTTGTGACTATGACTAGCCCTGTCTTTGGCAAGGGCGGCTTCACTGACAAGAAGGAAGCAGAATTACTTCACGCGAAGCTTAAAGAGCTTGCCGACATGGGTAAAAACGTCTACGTCGTTGCCGGCTCAAACGAAGCGTCAGTCAAAGTGCTTGACAAGGTTAGATACATTAACGTCTTCAACAAGCCTATCAAGACAAAGGCCGACCTAGTTAAGAGGAGCTACGTGCAATTCACTTTCAATCCAAACGCAAGTGCATACACTATCGCTAACTATTAATATGGTATAGAGACCATTAATTTAGTATAGACATAGATGAAAAGAACTGTGAGAGCAGTTCTTTTTTTTGTGGGAATATGTTTTGCGTAGCATAAGATATGTCTTGAAAATTAAAGAAAATATAAAAAAGTAATAGCTTGACATATTATAGTTAATATATTATGATTAATTATATAAAGATTATAATAAATCAGATAATTTAGAAGATTTGATTGCAGTATCTCAAAAAGCTATAGCAGATACATATGATTGCTGTTCACAAGAAGAAGTTCATAATGATGTTTGCTCATTGCTTAAATATTTAATAGACAATGAACTACTTATAGAGGATAAAAATGAATTATAGTTTTTCTAGCAATATTAAGTTTTTAATTAAAAATTGGTTTAAGAAAGATAGTTTTGGAACTATCCTTGTATTTTTGTCGGCTATTGTTACAATAATAATACCGCTTTTTGATGCATATATACTTAAAACGATAACAGCAGCGATTATCGAAGGTCTTGACGCTGAACAATTTATATTAAGTTTAATCAGTTTATTTATTTTTTACATTTTATTAAAAATTTTAAACACCTGGATGGATACTAGAAATGATTTTTTCCAAACTAAGGTTAGTATGCTCTACGGTGTAGACCTTATCTCTGCTCTTATGGATAAGGATCTACTTGATTTTAAAACAGCAGAGCAAAAAGCTTTGTTTGAAAGGTCGAAGTCCTTTGCTTTTGAAGGAGAACAAGCTGATGGTGCTTGGTCTGCGATTAGACTTTCTAAGCTTATCACATCTTTTTTAGGCTTTTTCGCTTATGCAATTATTTTTTCTTTTCTTAGCTATAAATTAGTCATAATTATTTTATAAATTGCAACAATAAGTTAGCCACCCAGACATCATATAGACTAAATGTATAGTATAGCTTAAAAGTATTTATTTTTATTAAACTAGATACTTTTAAGCTGTTTTATTTCCTTTATGAACTCTTCTTTTGCAGTTTTGTAATTAAAGATTTTTCTTGGCAAATTATTCATCCACTCGTTTATTCTGTATATTTTTTCTTTTGATACTTCTTCTATTGATGTGCCTTTTTGTATAAATCTTCGTATTAATTTATGTTGACATTCACTAGTTCCTCTTTCCCATGATGTATATGGATGACAAAAATATATATCTACATATTCTGCTAATTCTGATAAGCTTGAAAATTCTGAACCATTATCTGATGTTATACTTTTAAATATTTCTTTGTTTAACTGCGCATTATCTTTTAAGAATTTAAGTCCAATGTCTACTGCATCGGGTGTTTTTCCATGTATTTTTATCAGCTTTTCATATCTTGTTTTTCTTTCTACTAATGTAAGTAGTACTGGATCTGTCTTTTTCTTTTTACCTATAACTGTATCTATTTCCCAGTGGCCGAATTCTTCTCTTGTTTGTATTTTATCTGGTCTTTCTTCTATGGATATGCCAAGCTTTTTCTTGTTTTGTCTTGTTCTTCTTGTGCTATTTTTGTTTTTTCTCTTTACTTTTTCTAGTAGATCTATATTTTTTGTTTTCATTAGTGACTTATTTATCCAGTTGTAGAGGCTTTTTGTTGATGGTATTTCTGATGATGGAAAGAGTCTATTTGCTTTTGCGTATCCAACACATACATCTGGAGACCATTTATCTTTTAACATTTTATTGTCTGCCCATTTAAGAAATTCGACTATATCTATATATTTTGGTCTTCTTCCGCAAGAAGATCTATTGTTTATATATACCTCATAATTAGTTAAGGCAAAGTATTTTTCATCGTAGTAAGTATATGTTTTGTTATTACTTTTTATTATTCTCTTTTGCTTTACTGTGCCTTTCTTTATTGCGTTGTTTATTGTCTGCGGGGCTCTATTTAGCCTTCTTGCTATCTCTCTGTTGCTATGTCCATCTATTTTCCATGCCTGTATTAATGACATTTCATGTAGTGATAGATGTGAATTTTTCTTGCGTTCTGTAAATTCTATGGTATAATTTATATGAGTCATGTGTACCTCCGTATAGTTGTTTTTTTGTTTGTTACTAATACTATACCATATGTACACATGATTTTTTTATTTGGTGGCTAAGTTAATTATACAATCTTCCGTCATAATTATTTTAATTTCAGCACTTGTCACAGCCTATTTCCAAGATAGGCTTATGCTTTATGGAGACAAAATCACTGACGATATGGCTCAGGAAGAGTCAAGGCACTATTATATGTATAAAGTTTCTTTAGATGATGGCGCACAAAAAGAGATTCGCTTAAACAATGCTCTTTCATGGCTAGTCTATCACCTAGATAAGATATCAAAAGCATATTACACGCTTCTTCGCGGATGGACTAAAAAAGCTAATAGAGTCTCTTTAGTCGAAGGCATCTTTGGCTTTATCAGAGACTTATTTACCTACGTTTTACTTACAAAGAGCGTTCTTAATGGAGAGATAAGTGCAGCGAATTTTATCTTTTATCTAAGCTTAGTAGTTGGTTTTTCAGAGTGGCTAAATAATTTCTCAGGTCATATAAGGTCGCTTAGGAGAATTTCTCTTGTTTGCGACAAGTACAGGACTTTTGTTCATGACAAGGCAGATCTTAATACTGAAAAAATTATTTTAAAGTCAATAGATGAGATAAAACTAGAAGATGTTTCTTTTGCATATGATGAGGATAACGAAATTTTAAAGAATATTAATCTTACTATCAAAAAAGGTGAGTCAATCGCCGTAGTTGGGGAGAATGGCGCTGGCAAAACAACTCTTATTAAGCTTATTACAAAGCTTTTTGATGCTAGCAGCGGCAGGATTTTAATCAATGGCATCGATATTGATCTTTACGATAAAAAGTCCATTTACAAGAGGATAAGTGCTTTATTCCAAGACTACTTCTTGATGCCAACTACGCTTATTAATAATTTGGACGATAAGCAGCAAGATAGGTCTAAAGCAAAAACGCTTATTGATGAGATGGATTTAAGTAATAGATTTAATTCACTAGAAAACGGCTTGGATACTGAGCTAATAAATATCGAAGATAATAAGGTAGAAGGTTTTTCTGGCGGCGAAACACAAAAGCTTTTATTCATCAAATCTCTTATGAAAGATAGCGACTTATTGATACTTGATGAGCCAACATCAGCTTTAGATCCGATTGCTGAAGAAAAACTTTATCTAAAGTACAAAGACTTTACTAAGGATAAGATGGCGATATTTATCTCACACAGAATTACTTCAACGAGGTTCTGTGACAGAATTATTTACTTAGATGACAAAAGCATTGCAGAACTTGGAACTTATGATGAGCTTATGAACTTAGGCGGAAAATACAAAGCTATGTTTGATATGCAAGCTAAGTATTATAAGGAGAATGAAAATGAAGAAGCAAGTTTATAAAGACATCTACAAAATTAAAAAAAGTATATTGCCAATAGTTTTTCTAAATGCTTTATTATGTGCAGCTGAGCCCTTTATCTTTGTCTACATCTCTGGCTACTTACTAAAATTTATAATCGAAGCTAGAGAAATTAGCTTTATAATAAAATTTTCTGTGGCAGCAGCGGGAATATCCTTTGCACTTCACTATATTAAAAACATCACTGAAAACTATAAGTTAGAGTACGGCGACTATTTAAATACAAATGAAAAAAATATTCTTATAAAAAAATTGTTTTTGCTAGATTTTAAGGACCTTGAAGCTAAAGATACAAAGGACAAAATTTTAAGACACAAAGAGGAAAGTGATGGCATGAGCACCATTTACATGGAAGCGATGTATCAATTTTATAATTTTACTGTAAATATAATCAGCATTATTATAGCAATAGTATCATTAATTAGCTTTTATCCAGCACTATCAAAATCTGTAGATATTAGAGTTTTTGGCTCAAAATATTTTCCTTTATTAATAATATTTTTAATGCTAGTAATTATTTATGCTTTAATCAATTTTAGGAAGAGGGCAGAAGAAAAGAACGAAATCGATAGAGAGACCTATGCGAAAAAATATAAGATTTACGATTATTACATGAGATTACTCTCTGATTACGAGTCGTTAAAGCAGATTAAAATTTATGATGAGAAGGCTTTTATACTTGACGATATAAACGAGAATTTTGTAAAGAGTGGTCTTGGATTAAGAAAGAAAATTGCAAGAAGAACAGGTTTTAGCGAAGGTATGGATGATCTTTTGCTATCGACGCTTGGAATCTTGTTCTTAATTATGCTTGCCATTAAGGCAAAAGGCGGTCTCTTTGGCGTAGACAAGCTTATAATATACTATGGTGCTTTTAAAGCACTTTGTGAAGCAGCAAAGGAGCTTATCAAAACTATTGGCGAAGAAAAAGCACTTGAGCCTAAAATAGCAATTTTGTATGATATACTTAATTTGAAATCTGATAAAAAATTTGAAGTAAAGAAAAAAGATTTTACAGAGACTTTGATTAGTGTAAGGGATTTAAGCTTTTCCTATCCAGATTCAAAAATTACTCAGCTAAAAAATCTTGATCTTGAAATAAGGCGAGGCGAAAAAATTGCAATAGTTGGAGAAAATGGTTCAGGTAAAACGACTTTTGTAAATTTGCTAACAGCTTTATACAAAGCAAATGAAGGTATCCTTCTTATTGATGGCGAAGTACCTTCGCTTGATTTTACTGCGAAAAATATTGGAGTAGTGAGTCAAGACTTTTATCTATTTTCATTTAAGCTTGGAGAAAATATTGCCACAAGTGAAAATTATAATGCTGATGAGTGCGAAAGAGTTTTAAAACTCGCTAATTTTGAAAAAGCTTATGACTTAGAACAATATATATACACAGACATTGACGAAGATGGTGTGGATATCTCTGGCGGTGAAAGCCAAAAAATTGCACTAGCAAGAGCTCTTTACAATGATAAGGATATCTTGATATTTGACGAGCCGACATCAAAGCTTGATCCAAAGTCTGAGATGAAAATTTTCGAGAGCTTCAATGAGGCAGCGAAGGGCAAGACAGTCATATTCATTTCTCACAGGATGAGCGCTTGTAAATTTGCAGACAGAGTTATTTTATTCCACGACGGCAAGATTATAGATAGCGCACCGCATGAAGAATTATTGAAACGAAATGAAAAGTACAAAGAGATGTGGAGTGCGCAAGCAAAATATTTTAATTAATTTATATAAGTGATTAAGCAAGTCTTAGTCACTTTTTTTGTGCCTTGCTTTATTGAAAAAAAACAATTTTTGTGTTAAAATTAAAATAGCTAAGTATATGGCCGAATGGGTATATATACTTAATAAAGGAGTGAGAACATGGATAAGAACAATAAAGACAAGAAGGGACCTAAGAAGTCTCTCGTCTATTACTATATAGTTATACTAATCATTGCCTACTTCTTCAACGTCTTCTTCATGAAGGACATCATGAAGCCGAATGTTGAGAAGGTCACTTACGATGCCTTTTTGGAAGCGATTGACGAAGGCGTTGTTGACAAGGTACAAAAGATGGGCGGCAACATAGTATTTCAGCTTAAGCCTGATTATGTGGCCGTTCGCGACAAAGACAATAGCAAGAAATTAAAATTTGAAAAAGCAAAATTAGATAAGGATGGCAAGGCCATAAGCAAGAGTGAAGACGAAGAGCTTAGAGTCTTTATCACAGGCGAGTGGGACTACGACGGCCTTACAGAAAAGCTTGAGGCAAAGGGCGTTCACTTCGGTAGCGAGATCATCGAAGAGCCATCGATCTTAGTAAAAATCTTGGGCTTCCTACTACCGATAGCGACATTTTTGATTATGGGTCTCGTTCTATCCAGAATTTTATTCAAGGATATGGGTGGCGGCCTTGATAAATTTGGCTTCGGCAAATCGGGCGCCAAAGTTTATGTAAAGGGACAGCAAAAGAAGACATTCGAAGACGTTGCGGGCCAAGAAGAAGCGAAGGAGATGCTTCTAGAGATAGTCGACTTCCTTCACTACCCAGAGAGGTACGCCAAGATAGGCGCCAACCTTCCTAAAGGAGCCTTACTTGTAGGGCCTCCGGGCACAGGTAAAACGCTTCTAGCACAAGCAGTTGCGGGCGAAGCAGACGTGCCATTCATCTCCATATCGGGTTCATCCTTCGTAGAGATGTTCGTGGGACTTGCGGCCAAGAGAGTTAGAGAGTTATTCAAAGAAGCGCAAGAGAAGGCGCCATGCATCATATTTATAGACGAGATCGACGCCATAGGTAAGTCACGTGAAGGATCTTTCTCCTCAAACGACGAGAGAGAGCAAGCTCTAAACCAATTACTTACTGAGATGGACGGCTTCGACTCTAAAAAAGGTATAGTGGTACTTGCGGCAACAAATAGACCAGAAGTACTTGACCCAGCCTTACTACGTCCAGGTCGTTTCGACAGGCGTATACCAGTTGAATTACCTGATCTTAATGGTAGAATAGCCGTATTAAAGGTACATTCAAGAAATATCAAGATGTCAGACGATGTAGACTTCAAAAAGATAGGTCTACTTACAGCAGGCGCATCAGGCGCGGACCTTGCAAATATCGTGAACGAAGCGGCACTTAGAGCGGTTAGAAACAAAAGAGATTATGTAATACAAGAGGATTTACAAGAGTCAGTTGAAGTAGTTATAGTCGGATACCAAAGAAAAACTATGATTATCTCAAAAAAAGAGCGTGAAATGATCAGTTACCACGAAGTTGGTCACGCGATAGTCGCAGCTGTTCAAAAGAAGAGCGCTCCAGTTGAGAAGATCACTATCATACCAAGGACATCGGGTGCACTCGGCTACACACTACAGTCCGATACAGAAGAAAAGTTCCTTATGGACAAGGAAGAGCTCTTCAATATGATGGTTACTGCATCAGGCGGTAGAGCCGCTGAGGATATAGTCTTCGGCGTAATTACGACTGGCGCAAGCAATGATATAGAGCAAATTACAAACATCGCTAGAAACATGGTTATGCGCTACGGCATGAGCGACGACTTCCCTATGATGAGCCTAATGAGCGAGGGAAACCGCTACCTAGGCGGCGCAGGCGAGCTTACAGCGAGCCAAGACACCTTTGCCAAGGTCGACGATATCGTCAAAAACCTTATTGCAGAGGCTTATGAAGAAGCAAAACGCATACTTCGTGAGAATAGGACTAAGCTTGATAAGATTTCAAAATACCTTATCGAGAAAGAAACCATCAGCGGAGAAGAGTTTATGAAGATCTTTAATGAAGACAATGCTAATAGTGATGGCAATGGTGATAATGGTGCAAATGGCGAAGTAAGCGAAAAAACTAATGATAGCGATGCTAGTATAGATAGTAAAAACACTAATGATAGTGAAAATGCTAAAGAAAGTGAATCTACTATTGAAAGTGATTCTACTAAAGATAGCGATTCTACTAAAGATAGTGATTCTACAAAAGATAGTGAGGCTACTATTGATAGCGATTCTACTAAAGAAGACGAAAATACTCAAGATGAGAAAAATGACGATAGTGGCAAGGCCATAATCGTAGAAGAGGATAGTAATATATAAAAATAAGGAGTAGGAGACATGGGTTATATACTAATTGTTGACGACGAAACGACGATAACTGATATCATCGAGTTCAATTTACAAAAGGAAGGTTTTGAGACAAAGGCGGTTCACGACGGCAAAGAAGCGCTGCTTGCGGTGAATGAATACGAGCCGGACCTAATGCTACTTGACGTCATGATGCCTGAGATGGACGGTTTTAAGACGCTTGAGCTTTTAAGACAAAAGTATAAGTTCCCTATACTTATGCTGACTGCGAAGGAAGAGGAAGCTGATAAAGTCAAGGGTCTAGAGCTTGGCGCGGATGACTACATCACTAAGCCATTTGGCATAAGAGAGTTAATTGCAAGGGTTGAGGCGAATCTTAGACGCGCGCCTAAGAGTAAATCGACTGAAAACTCCATTACCATAGGCGATATAAGGATGGATATGACTCTACTACAAGTATTTAAGAAGGAAAAACCAGTTGAGCTAACTCTTCGTGAGTTTGAAGTGCTAAAGTATCTGATGCAGCACCCTAACGAAGTATTCTCAAGGGCGGATCTACTTAAGGACGTTTGGGGCTACGACTACATCGGCGACGTAAGGACTGTCGACGTAACTATCAGACGTGTGCGCGAAAAAGTTGACGAGAAATTAACAGACGACTACAAATACATCAAGACAAGAAGAAACATGGGTTATTACATCTCAAATGAAGTTTAATTCGATAAAGTTTAGGTTTGTCATCATCTACGCGTCGCTAGTACTATTTGTCCTAGTGAGCGTTGCTGCCTTCATTGTTACAGGGCTTGAAACTGAGCTAATGAAGGGCCTAAAGGACGATATCAAAAAGCAGGTTGAGACCATGACCTCGACCTCAAGATACTTTACGAAGGAGAACTGGTCGGACGAAGACGCTGTCACTCACATACAGACTGTTATCGATGAGAATAGGTTTAACGCGGACGAACTTGTCTACGTTATAAGTAACGACAGCTACCCATCGGTTATTGCGGGTAACGACGAAGGCACTAGACTAATAGTGGGCAAAAACGCTTATGATGTTGACACGATCAATCAAGCGATGCTACTTGAGGCTCTAAAGGGTAACTTAAGCGAAAAGATTATCGGCGAAGGAATAGACGCCGAAGTACATCTAAGCTACCCTGTCGTATCGGAGAAGGGCAAGGTCAAGGGCGTTGTCTACGTAATCAGCTCTACAAGGATGGTTGAGGCGACTGTAAAGAAGGCGAGACAGCTGCTTACTATGATCAGTTTGGCGGCGATTTTCGTAACGATACTCATCGCTTACTTACTCGCTTCGTCAATAGTTTCACCTATCAGTAGCTTGACTGCGAAGGCCAAGAGACTTGCTGAGGGTGATTTCACTCAAAAGGTTGAGGTAAGGAGCAAGGACGAGATAGGTAAGCTGGCGTCTATGTTTAACACGCTTACAAATGAATTAAACAAGACCATTAGCGAGAAGGACCTTGAGCAAAAGAAGCTCGAGACCATATTTACAAATATGACTGAGGCCATCATTGCCTTAAATAGCGAGGGTGAGCTTATTCACGCGAATTCTGTTGCGCAAAAACTTATTGACATTGACATAAAGAGGGACACGCAAAGGTACTTTAACCTTGACAAGATTGGGCTTTCATCGATTAATTTCGATAATCCATTTACCCTTGAAGGCGAAGAGGAGATTGAGCTTAAGGGCGGTGTCTACAAGATGACTTATGCGCCATTCGAAAACGAGGACTATAGTCTTGGCGGCATCATCATCATGTTCCAAGACATAACTAAGGAGCACAGGCTTGACAATATGCGTAAGGAGTTCGTTGCCAATGTTTCGCACGAGCTAAAGACACCTATCACGGCCATAAGGTCTTACTCGGAGACGCTACTTGAGGGCGGAGTGCCAGAGGAGATGCAAAACAAGTTCCTAGGCGTTATCGAGAAGGAAGCGGACAGGATGAACAGACTTGTTCTTGACCTACTTCTTCTATCGAATATCGATTACAAGGGCGGGGAGGACGTCAAGGTCACTGTGCTTAATGATAAGGTTAAGGACGCGATTGATAAATTAAAGATACTTGCGGACGAAAAGAAGCAAAAGCTTATCTACTCTATTGCGGGCGAGCCGCTTAAGGCGCTGATTGACGCTGACTCATTTGAACAGATCATCACAAATCTTATATCGAACGCGATTAAGTATACGAATGAAGAAGGCACCATCGAGGTAAAACTATATTCAGTTTTAGGTAAGATCCATATCGATGTTATTGACAATGGTATAGGCATACCAGAGAAGGACCAAAAGAGAATCTTCGAGAGGTTTTACAGAGTCGAAAAGGGTCGCTCGAGAAAGATGGGTGGAACGGGTCTTGGTCTATCCATCGCCAAGGAGATGGCGAACGCCTACAAAGCAGACATAGTCTTCACTTCGAAGTTTGGTATAGGCACGACATTTACCTTCTTAATCGATGAATATAAAGAAACAAATTCGTAATAACAATTTAATACAACTGTAATATAAAAGCCCTCCCATCTATGTTATAATAGATGTAGATAAGGAGGGAAGGTATGAAAAAGAAAGTCTTAATCTTTATTTTATGCCTTTTCATATTCACAATTGGATCATCTTCTTTTGCGAAAGATGCATATGTATTTAAGGTTACAAAACCTGATCAAGATATATACTCTACCATTGACGAAGCTTTATTTATCAATGGCAGTGCACCGAAGAATGCGAATGTTGAGATAAAACACTACCTAAAGGACATTAGCTTTAAGGACTTTGAAAGCTACAAGGACAAGTATCCTAAGCTTGATGACTTTAAGAAGCACTTTGAGGAAGAAGTGATTAAGGACGATGGATATGAAGAGCTATCAAATACAAGTATAAGTGTTGGATCTCTAGGTATATTCTCCAAAAAGCTTAGCCTTATGAATGGGCTTAACAAGATAGTCGTAAGCACAGCGAAGTCGGAGAAGGTTTTCTATATATACTTAACTGACACAGATAAGTTATCAGAAAGCATTACACTAATGAAAACTATTGATCTAATAAAAAATTTGAGATAGGAGGAGCTAGATTGAGAGAAAGAATCAAGACAGCCCTTCTTTTTTTCTTGATTATTTTTGCCATATTCTTAAGTTCAAAGCTATGGCTGGACTTTTCTAGTGAGAGAAGAGTCGGTATCGAGGCAAAGGAGAAAGAGAAGGTGGAGCTAAAGGACTACATTAGCGCCGAGACTGCCATCGTCAACTTTTCAAAGGACAAGCACACTGTTTTAGACAACCCTGGGGAGCAAGGACTCTTCCAAAGTTTCAAAGGGTTTTTTTCTGATGTCTTTACGAAAAATAATTACAGAGTGAGCCTTATTGGCGAAGAGGAGTACGAAAAGGCTATAGAGAGCTCTAGATCAGTTGTTTTCACTTTCATCGATAATTTCCCTCTTAGATTAATCGCGAGAACTTTTAATATTATGGAGAAAAATAATTTTATAGATGATGATAAAAATATTAAGGAGATTGCCATCCTTCTATATAGCGGAGAGGCGATGTTTAAGACGGACGCTTCCATATACAAGATTACTGAGCTTAATACATCTCTTTCAATACCAAACACTATAGTAAATAATCTTGAGTTAAAGCCGAATTTAGCGTACTACTATAACGCATCGAGCATACTTGGGGAGAAGAGCCCACTATACATACCGTATCAAGACGAGTACGCGAGCTACATCTTCGATAAATACACAGTTGCACACGATTTCGACATACTTGACAGGGAGAATGCGAGGAGTTTTGCGCAAAGGTTTTTCAATAAGGAGCTAAAGTATTTAAAGGAGCTTGAGGAAAAAGACTTCTCCAAGATATATAGCTACGATTCAGAAGTTATCAAGCTTAAGTACGACGGCTCAATCGAGTACTTTGACCCACTGAAGAAAAATTACAAGGAAAGAAATTTGCTTAAGTCGATAGAGACGGCTATAGGCTTTCTGCAAGAGGGCATCAAGGAAGAAAAGCCTCTAAAAGTCTCCAAGATAGAAGAGATTACAAGCGAAGAGAGCGTGGGATATAGGATAAGCTTCGACTACTACCTAGACGGGATAAAACTAAGCTACGAGAAAGACGCAGATTACTACGCATACGTCGACGTCTTCATGGACGAAGTGCGCTTTGCCTCAGTTAATAAGGCCAGCTTCAATAAGGACTCACAAGAAGCTTTTTATACGAAGAACATACTCGAACTGATTGAGAAGAACGCTGTTTTACTAAGGGCTAAGGCTGAGGAGAATCCGCTTAAGTCCATTGACAAGATTAGTATCGTCTATCTAGTGAAGAAGGACGAAGCGGAGTCCGTTGCGCCAAAGATACGTATTGACACGAAGAAGGGCTACTTCATCTTCGACGCGAAGACATTTGAGCTGATAAAGGAGAGAGATTATGAACTGGAACAAAGCTAAATCCATACTCCTAGTATGCTTTTTGATTATAGACGTCGTTCTATTAACTATGTATATGAAAAAAACTAAGGACGATGGCAGTCTATCCATTAGCAAAAATGATGCGATTGAGATACTTAAAGCGCAAGATATAGATATAGACGAAAAAGAGCTCAAGACAGGTGGCGAGTACAAGGGCTACATCCTAAAGTACTACGACTTTGATCTTGAGAAAATTAACGAGAACTTTTTTAATGGCGAAGGAGAAATCGATGACAGATACGATCTAAAGATACTTACTAAGGACGATAAAAGCGTATCACTATCGCAAGGAACGCTATTTAGCTACGTGGATGCAAGTGAGGAAGTTAAGTACCCAGATATCGACATGGACAAGGCGATAGAGCTAGCGAACGAATTTTTGAAAGAGAAGGAAATTTTAATCAGAGGCATGGTCTTTGACGGTGCCTACATGGACGAAGGGAGCTACCAAGTGCATTACGCGGTAAAGCACGATGACATCTACCTGGAGAATAGCTTTATAAACTTCACCATTGACAAAAGAGGTGTGAGGAGAGTCGATGCAATGTGCCTTGAATACATCAACACGGAGGACGAAGTCTTTGCCTTGAATGATGTGAAGGACAAGATACTTTCGATAATCGATAAGCCCGAAGTAAAGGGCAAGACCATAGACAGAGTCGAGCTTTGCTACTACCTCGACCAAGTGACCATGGACCAAGCAGAAGAACTTAAGATTACAAGGCTTAGAGCCAAACCGCACTGGAGAATCACTTTCTCAGACGGTTACAAGATGATATTATAACGAAGGGAAATATATGAAAGACATATTAAAATTTTGCTCATTGAGCTCTGGTAGCTGCGGAAACGCAAACTACATCGAGTACAAAGACACCAAAGTCTTGATAGATGCTGGGCTCAATGGCGTGACAACAGAAAATGCACTCAAGGAGATAGGTACAGACATAAAGGACCTAGACGCAGTGATTTTAACGCATGAGCACAGAGACCACGTTCAAGGCGCAGGAATACTCTCAAGGAAGTACGGCGCAAAACTATATGCCAATGAAAAGACCTATCTTGCGTCGCTGCCACGCATCGGCTCAGTTAAAGAGAGTCACGTTCATATCTTTGACGGCGCTTTTGAATTAAAGGATCTAGTGATAAAGCCGTTTAAGGTTTACCACGATGCCTACGACCCGGTTGGCCTTGCTATATACGCGGGGAATAAAAAGCTCAGCATCTTGACAGATACAGGCCTTGTTGATGGTGATATAGCAGATGCGATTAAGGAGTCCGACATCTACTATATCGAGAGCAATCACGACGAGGAGATGCTTGAGAAGGGCCCATATAGCTACTACCTAAAGAGAAGAGTGCGTTCATCGGAGGGACATCTGTCAAATCTTCAAGCCGCGGACTTGATTAAAAAGTCACTCAAGGACAAGAACGAATTAGTTTTTCTAGCCCATCTATCGCACGAGAACAACACAGAGAAACTCGCTTACATGACAGTTTATAAAGAACTCATTGGGTCCGGACGAAGAGCCGAAGACTTTAGGCTAAGAGTCACACACAGACTAAAAAGAACACTTGTATACGAGGTGGATTAGATGCTAAAGATAGATCTGATAGTACTTGGTAAAATCAAGGAAAAGTACTTAAACGAGGCCATAGACGAGTACAAAAAACGCATCTCGCGCTTCGCCTCACTTAATATTATAGAACTCAAAGATAGAGATAAGCCCGATAAGCTCTCAGACGCCGAGCTTGAAAAGATTATAGATGAAGAGTCAGAAGAAATACTTACGAAGCTTGACGAAGAGAGCTTCGTCATCACTTTGGAAATAGGAGGAAAGCTTCTAACGAGTGAAGAATTCGCAGACGCGATTAAAAACGCAGGCGTCAATGGTTACTCCAAGATCACCTTGATTATAGGCGGGTCCAATGGATTTAATAAGAAAGTCTCAGATAAGGCAGACTTAAAGCTAAGCTTCGGTAGAATGACCATGAACCATAAACTGATGAGAGTGGTGTTGATGGAGCAAATATTCCGCTGCTTCAAAATTATTAACGGAGAGGCATATCATAAGTAGATAATATATAATTTAATCTAATCTAATTATTAAAAATAGACAATTGATTAAATTTAACAAGTATTATAGTGATTTTGGACCATATATGTGTTATAATTTAAGTAAATACTAGTAAAATAAAGTTAGACATATTTATTTGTAAATATTTTTTTAATAAAGTAGTTATTATAGGTTGTAGTTACTATTTAAGATGTTAAAAAAATTTTAAGATTTTGATGTGAGCATTAGGGAGGATATAGATGAAACCTTTTATAAAGTGGCCTGGCGGAAAAAGTGATGAGTTAAAAATAATTCTTAATAATTTACCCTTGGAAATAAATAACTATTATGAACCTTTTGTTGGCGGTGGTGCAGTGTATTTAGGCTTGGATAATCTTAACAGGTATTATATTAATGATAAGTCTAACGAATTGATGGGATTGTACAAAGCGATAAAAGAACAAGATGAGACTTTTTTTTACGCAATAAAAGAAATAGATAAATGTTGGAAACTTCTAGAAGATATAACTGAAGAACATGTTGTTGAGTTTGTGGATTTATATGAAAGATATAAAAATTACCTGATTACAGATAAGGAACTTTCATTGTATATAAAAGATTTTATTATAACTAATTCGGACGATTTTAACGGTATGTTAAATGATCAGTTTATACTTGACGGGAAAAGAGTTTTAAAAGAACTATATAAAGGTGTTTTTCAGAGATTAAAAAGAATGAGAGTTTTAGAGCAAAGAATGGGCGACTTAACAACTGAAGATGTAAAAATAAATATAGAAACAGGGTTTAAAAGTGGTCTTTATACACATTTTAGATATTTATATAATCATTCGGAAAATATAGACAGCAATTTCAAAAGTGCTATTTTTTATTTTATAAGAGAGTATTGTTATTCGTCTATGTTTAGATATAATAAAAATAATTGTTTTAATGTTCCATATGGAGGCATAAGTTATAATAGAAAATACTTAACAAAAAAAATAGAATATATTGAAAGTAAAGAAATTATATCAAGATTAAGAAAAACAAATATTAGTTCTTTAGATTTTGAAAATTTTATGGAAGTTTATGGGCCGTCAAAAGGAGATTTTATATTTTTAGATCCGCCATACGATAGCTCGTTTTCAACATATGCTAACAACTCATTTGATGCTTCAGATCAAATTAGATTATCGAATTTTTGCAAAAATATTCAAGCAAACTTTATGTTGGTAATAAAAAATACTGATTTTATTTATGAACTATATAAAGATTTTAACATAAAGAGTTTTGATAAAAAATATCTTGTTAGCTTTAAAAATAGAAACGACAAAAAAGCAGAGCATTTAATGATAACAAATTACAAATTAGAGGAGGAAAAATCATGCACTCAGAAGCTGAAATTAGGAGAGCAATTAAGCCTTTATTAGATAAGTATGGCCAACTGACTACTTCTGAAGTTAAGCAAAAATTAAACGAAGTTTTAAATTTTGATGATGAAGACAAAGAACCATCTGATTCGAGAAATGAAATTAAAATAATACAAAGAATAGGTAATATAGTTTCACATCAAACAGTGACAAAAAAGATATACGATGAGGGATTTGAACTAGACAAGAGCGGTGCAGAGGCTACTTTTACAGCTGTAGATGGCATTGCGAACATAAACTTATCTGCAATATCTAAAACTGAAATAAAAAACAGAAAAAGAAGATCTAAAAAATTTGTTGGAAGAGATGTTGACTGGGCAAATAAATATGAAGAAAATAAAGAAATTGGAAATATGGGGGAAGAATTTGTTTGTCAATATGAAAGGGATAGGGTTTCTGAATTTAGTCCAAGTGATGTTGATAGGGTGCAGCATTTAAGTAAATTGCAAGGTGATGGATTAGGATATGACATTAGTTCAATAGATAATAATGGAAATATATTAAGAATAGAAGTAAAAACAAGTTCTGGACCAGCTAATGGTGTTTTTTACATGAGCAGAAATGAGAAAAAATTCTTTGAGGAATATGAGAATGATGGCGCAGTTATATATAGGGTATACAATTTTGATAAGAGCACAAGAAGAGGATTGATAAAAATTATAACAGCCACTGATTTATTAAATAATTATTATTTTGATCCAATAACATTTGCTGTAAAAGAAAAGTGATTTATTATTATAAAAAATCATAGCCAAATACTGTTACACACAAATAAAAACAAGGACAGAGATTTATTTTTCTCTGTCCTTCTTTTATGTCTAAATTTATATTTCATACAATTATTATGTCAGCAAATCTGATCACACAATTTTGGCGTGAAATTTTATCTGTCGGCCATGTGAATGGCTAACTCATCCTCGTTAATCCCAAACATAGCCTTACCCAATCCAGTCGCCACCTCAGCTATAATCTTGTTATCTTCATAATTTTCCACTGCCTTAACTATTGCCTTAGCTCTTCTCTCTGGATCTTCACTCTTAAATATACCGCTGCCAACGAAGACGCCTTCAGCACCAAGTCTTCTCATAAGTGCTGCGTCTTGAGGTGTTGCGACACCGCCAGCTGAGAAGTTTAATACAGGTAGTCTCTTATTGTCATGAACGTATTTCACTATATCATAGCTAACTCTATATTCCTTAGCAAAAGTATAAAGCTCGTCCTCTCTCTTCGACACAAGTAGCGAGATGCCGCCAAGTATTTGTCTTAAGTGACTCACAGCTTGTACGACGTCGCCAGTACCTGCTTCGCCCTTGCTTCTAATCATCGATGCACCTTCTTCAATCCTTCTAAGCGCTTCACCAAGGTCTCTCGCCCCGCAAACGAAAGGCACGTCGAACTTGTATTTGTCTATGTGATTGTCGTTATCAGCCTTAGACAAAACTTCCGATTCATCGACGTAGTCAACGCCAAGTGCTTCCAAAACGCCTGCCTCAACAAAGTGACCGATTCTACACTTCGCCATAACAGGGATTTTGACAGCGTTTTTGATCTCAAGAATCATTTCTGGGTCGCTCATCCTAGCAACGCCGCCTTCGCGTCTGATGTCCGCAGGTACCCTCTCAAGCGCCATGACAGCGCATGCGCCAGCACTTTCAGCAATCTTCGCTTCCTCAGGATTAGTAACGTCCATGATGACGCCGCCCTTAAGTGTATTTGTAAAGTCTAAAAATTTTTTATTCATAATATTCCTCCTCTTTTATAGCTATTATACTTTGATTATGGTATAATTAAAAGTACCAATTATGATTATTTTGATGGTACCAGATAGGAGGAGCTATGCAAATAGATTTGAAAGGCGATAGGCCCATTTATGAAGAGATATATGAATATTTTAAGGACGCAATACTTGAGGGGCGCTTCAAGAAAGGCGAGAGGCTGCCATCTAAGAGGGCACTAGCTAAAGAGATGTCTGTCGCTGTGAATACTGTTAGAGCGGCATACGACGCTCTTAGCTGCGAAGGCTACATAGAGAGCGTCGAGAAGCGCGGCTACTTCGTTAGCGAAATCGGCTCTTTGTATAATTTTAAGGCGGAGTCCATAAACGCGGCTAGACCAGAGAAGGAGAGCTACAAATACTCCTTTGCCATAACCGAAGGGGATAAAGAAAGCTACCCAATAGACAAATTTAAAAAGATTTTCACACAAGAAGTCATTTACGACGAGGAATTTTACGAGAGGGACTACCAAGGCCTTTTTGGCCTGCGTCACGAAATCAAGAATTACCTCTTCAAGGCGCGCGGCATCAAGACTAGCGAGGATAACATCATCATCAGTTCGGGTCTTGAGCAGCTTTTGACTATAGTCTTCATTATTTTGGATAAAAAGCTTCGCCTTGGCCTCGAAAACCCAGGCTACAAGGAGCTCAAAACGCTTTTGAAGCTCAATAATATTGACTACGAGCCCATCAGCTTGGATAATAGCGGGATGAACTTCGAGCACTTTAAGCGTGCAAACCTTACGGCTGCGCTACTTACCCCGTCAAATCAATTTCCGACGGCGACCGTCATGCCGATTAAGAGGCGTTTCGAGTTTTTGAACTGGGCTTATGGGGCAAGCGGCCGCTACATCATTGAAGACGACTACGACAGCGAGTTTAGGTACTCATCTAGGGCGCTCTCACCCTTAAAGAGCCTCGACGAGATGGACAAGGTCATCTACATCGCGAATTTTTCAAAATCCATCAGTCCCTTGTTAAGACTTAGCTACATGGTTTTGCCGAACGAGCTACTCAAAAGGTACTACGAGGTCAAGCCGCAGATCAACTCGACCGTGTCAAACATAGTTCAGATACTTGTCAAGGACTTTATGAAGGGCGGCCACTTCGAAAGGCAGCTCAACAGAATGAAAGGCATTTACAATAAGAAGCGGCTCGTGCTACTTGATGAGCTCGAGGACATCCCGGGTGTTCACGCCATCGACTCCATGGCCGGTATGCATCTTAAAGTTTATGTGAGTGGCGTAGATGATTATGAAGACATTGTCAAGGCGCTTCAAATGAGTGGCATAAAAGCCTCAAGACTCAAAGACTATTATCTAAAAGAGGAGGCTATGGCGAAGGACGCGCTACTACTTGGTTACGGGGCTATGGATGAGGACGAGATCCGCTGTGCCATGAGCATAGTGAAAAAAATAATTCTGGACTTGAAAAAAGAGTAAATTTATCATATAATAAGTATATATGAGGAGGAAATTATGAGTATTAAGATTATAACAGATTCGGCTTCAGATATAGGCAAAGACTTAGCTAAGGACTTTTCTATAGACATTATGCCAATCGCCATAATGAAGGATGACAAAACTTACTTAGATGGCGTCGACATCAGCGGCAAAGAGATCTACGATGACATGAGAAATGGCGCTGTTTACAAGACTGGAGCGATCACTCCACACGAATACGAAGTGAAATTTGAGGAAGTTTTAAATAAATATGATAAGGCGATATACGTATCGCTTTCTACTGGCATGTCGTCAACTTTTAACAACGCAGTTCTTGCGAAGAACTCCTTAGGTATAGGTGATGACAGGCTTTTACTAGTTGACTCGCGCGGCGCATCCATGGGCCAAGGTATGATGGCTATAAATCTTGCAAAGCTTGCGAGCGAAGGAAAGAGCTTTGAGGAGCTAAAGGTGTATGCGGATAATTTTGTGAAGAACACGAGATATGTTTTCTTCGTCGATTCGCTTGAGTACTTGCAAAGAGGCGGCAGAGTCTCGAAGCTTAAGGCAACTATCGGCAATTTAATCAATATGAAGGTCATTCTTCACCTTCATGCAGATGGAGTAATTTACACAAGGGACAAGGTTAGAGGCACTAACAGAGCCATAGCTAAGACCGTAGACATATTTGAGGAAGAGGTCGGACACGAGCTTTATGATGACAGGATCATGGTTTGCCACGCAGATTGCATTGAGCTTGCGACTAAGGCTAGGGACGCACTTGTAGAAAAGTATCCTGATAAAACGATAGAACTAAATCCATTCGCCGTGAGCATAGGCGCTCACACAGGTCCGGGTACAGTTCATTTATGCGCAGTGAAAAAATTTAATTAGCTAGGTGTATTTATAAATTTTATCTATACTAAGAGGGCCATATATTGTAATTTATTATACAAGTGGCGATTTATGCGAAATCCATTGACATATTTAAGATTATGGACTATAGTATAATTAAATTGTAAGAATAATCTTAGACACATAATTTACACCACCTAAAAAAACGTTCATTGGCCGAGCGTTTTTTTTGTTTGCAAAAACTATTTTCAAAAATAATAGCTGGACCTCGTGGCCCAGCTATTGTCATATAAAAAGATATTTACTTAAATAAGTTTCTTTGCTTCTTCTAAAGCTTTGTCGTAATCAGGATGATTAGTTACTTCGCTAACAATTTCTTGGTACTTGATAGTGCCGTCCTTGTCAATGATAGTGATGGTTCTTGCAAGTAGACGAAGCTCTTTGATCACAAGACCGTATTTTGTACCAAAATCAAGGTCTCTGTGGTCTGACAAAACTATAACCTTGTCTATGCCGTCTGCAGCGCAAAATCTTGATTGGGCAAATGGTAGGTCGCAGCTAAGTGTCAAAACAACTGCATCGCCTAGCTTAGCAGCTTCTTCGTTGAATCTCTTTGTTTGCATTTCACAAACAGGTGTGTCGATGGAAGGAACTGAGCTGATGATAACAACTTTGCCTTTCACTTCGTCAAGAGAAAACTCTGATAAGTCATTCTTAAGTGCCTTAAATTCAGGCGCCTTGCTGCCTACTTTTGTTTCTTCGCCAATTAATGTAACTGGATCTCCGCCAAATGTAATTATACCTTTTCTTTCGTTCATATTTATTACCCCCTAGTGTAATTTATTTACCCTAAATGAAAATTTTTAAACGCTTTATTTAATTTCTTCATCATCTATTGGCTCAATCTTGTCAAAGTCTATATTGAATTCTTTTTCAAATTCTTCCATGCTTATATGTTTTTCTTTATTCTTTTTTATAGAAGCGAGTCTTTTCTCAGCTAGAGCCATGTCTTCAAGCTCTTCTAAAAATTCATCTAAAATCATTTTCATCACCAAAGACATTATATCACAAAGACCACATTAATATCTGGAAATTTATGCTCTTTCGTGTTATAATATAGATACTTATAAGCGAGGTGAATCAAATGCAGCTTGATATATTCAAGGAGCCGCTTCAATACGAGGCGAACGCTTCAGAGAAAAAGCTTGATGCGTTTAAACAATTTCATACGAAATATGCGTCGGACTGGATTAGGCTTGACTACTTAAGCGAGGCCTTTATTAGTGACGTCAAAAACACTGCTGAGCGCATTCGCAAGGACTTTGACGCTCTTGTCGTTATCGGGATCGGCGGATCATTTATCGGTGCCAAGGCTTTCATCGACGCTTTAGGAAGTGATTTTCCTATATATTTTACGGGCAATATGCTTGACAGCGGCTGCATTACTAAGCTTCTTCACGAATTACGTGACAAGCGCTACGCCATAAACGTGATAAGTAAGTCAGGAACTACGATGGAGACGAAACTTGTCTTCGAAATCTTCCTTGAGGATATGAAGAAGAAGGGCGTTGACCTTGCAAATGGTGTTATAGTGACGAGCTCAGAAGCAAGTGAATTAGCAAAGTTCGCTAGGGTACATAATATAAAGACACTTACAATACCTGAGGACATCGGCGGTCGCTACAGCGTTTTTACTGCAGTTGGCATTTTGCCAATGGCTGCCAGTGGGTTTGATATAGATAGACTCGTTTTGGGTATAAAAAATGCTAAGGAAGAGTATTTTGATAATGGCAGTGAAAATAACACAGCACTTGATTACGCTTACTACAGACACCTTGCTGGAGAGTCTTATGCGCTTGAGTTTATCAGCGTTTACGAGGAAAGGCTCGCGTCATTTACTGAGTGGATCAAGCAGCTTCTTTGCGAATCGCTTGCCAAGGACGGCAAGGGACTGATTGTTTCGAATCTTAAATACACTCAGGACCTTCACTCTATGGGTCAGCTCTTGCAAGAGGGCAGGCGCAATATAACCGAGACCCATATATTTGCAGAGGCGAAAAAATCTAGTGACAAAGCTATAAACAATTTAAATAAGATAAATGAAATTGCCTTCAAAGCGACTGTTAAGGCGCATCACATGGGCGGCGTGCCGACTTGCGTAATTAAATTAAATGAGATAAATGAGGAGAGCCTTGCAAAGCTTGCCATCTTCTACATGGCAGCCTGCGTATACAACGCAGCTATGGACATGGTTGAGCCTTATGGCCAGCCGGGCGTTGAAGTTTACAAGGAAAAAATTAGAAATATATTAGAGGAGGGATAAGATGTTAGCAAAAGTTTTAAAAGAAGAAGGTTTACTAAAAAGCATAAACGGAGTAAATTTCGTTCACAAAATTTTGAAAAAAGGCGAGACTATTGAAAAACACAATCATCCTGATAAGGAGATAGTTTTCGCTGTAATGAAGGGTTCTTTCGAAATCACCATTGGCGAAGTGGAAAAGCATGTCGTTAAGGCGGGCGAAGCGCTTAACTTTGATGGCACTAATACCATAAGCGCGGTGGCGATGGATGACAGTGAAAGCCTTGTAGTCTTAGTAAATAAAGAATAAGATGAATAATAAATTCCCAGATAATATTGATTTAAAGAAGATACCACTTTTTTCATACTTTTCCGATGATGAGCTGATGGAGATCAAAAAAGGTCTTAAGCTCGAGACTTTTAAGCGTGGCGACGCCATATTCTCATCAGGGGACAGCGCGGACAGGATGTTTATCGTCTACGAAGGCTTTATGAAGATATCGATGTACCTTTCGGATGGCAGGGAACAAATCCTCTACATCTACAAAAAGGACGACTTCGTTGGCGGCTTCAACATACTTTATCAAGACAAGTACGTCTACAATGCAGCTGCCACAACGAATGCAAAGATCATAGTCATAAATAAATACGATTTTGAAAACATCATGCTTAAGAACCGCGACTTCGTTTTGAAGGTTCTGGAAGAAGCTTACTACAGAATCAGAAAGTCAGAAGAGCTTATCGACAGGCTTTCAGTCATAAACGCGGACATGAAGGTCGCCAAGGCCCTTATTAACCTTATAAAAATATCGGGCTCGATCAATGACGGCGTCATCACGGTCGACCTAAAGATCAATCGCGAGGAGATGGGATCTTTCACGGGACTTACGCGCGAGACTATATCGAGAAAGCTTAGCCAATTCCAAGACGAGGGCATCATCACGCTCGAACGCAGCAAGATTATTATTAACGATATTAAAAAACTTTCAGACAAAACTATATGATGAACTTGGACAAAGGCGCGCAAAATCAGCTCTTTGTCCATTTTAGATACATAGGAGATTTTATATGCTATTTAACTCAGCTGGCTACATTGTGTTCTTCACAATCGTTTGCCTAGTTTATTTCATACTACCAAAGAAGCTTAAGAGAGTCTTTTTGCTCATGGCAAGCTATTTCTTTTACTCGTGCTGGAACCTTAAGTACTCTCTTTTGATGCTCTTTAGCACAGTAGCGACTTATGGCACGGCCATCGCCATGGATATGGTGGAAGCGAAAAAAAAGAAAAAGCTCTATCTCGGACTTTGCTTCTTTGTCAATTTGGCGATACTCTTCGTTTTTAAGTACTACAGTTTTACAGTTAATTTTATAAATAAAATACTCGGCATAGCGGCTTTAAGTATTGACATGCCTGTCATAGACGTTTTGCTTCCAGTCGGCATTTCATTTTACACATTTCAAGCGCTTGGCTACATCGTAGATGTTTACAGAGGCGAGATCAAGGCTGAGAGGAACTTTATTAATTACGCTCTCTTCGTCTCGTTCTTCCCACAATTAGTCGCTGGACCTATAGAGAGGTCAAAAAACCTTCTTACGCAAATAGATACACTAGGCCACAGACGTTACGAAAACCTATCGAAAGGGCTTCTTTACATACTTTGGGGCTTTTTCCTAAAGCTAGTCATTGCAGATAGGGCAGCGATCTTCGTAAACCAAGTCTTTGACAGCTACCAAGGCTACTCATACGTCTTTTTATGCTACGGGGCCTTATTATTCGTCGTGCAAATCTATTGCGATTTTTATTCATATTCAATAATTGCAAAGGGCTCGGCAAAGGTCTTGGGCTATGATCTTATGGACAATTTTAAAGCGCCATACCTATCGGCGTCAATTACAGAATTTTGGAGACGCTGGCACATCTCGCTATCTACCTGGTTTAAGGACTACCTTTACATCCCTTTGGGCGGAAACAGGAAGGGCGCTTTTAGAAAGCACTTAAACGTTTTAATCGTCTTTTTGGTGAGCGGCCTATGGCATGGAGCGAACTACACCTTCGTTCTATGGGGCCTTATTCATGGCGTTTTCAACATCTTGGAAGATAGTTTTAAAGGCATCACAAAGGGTATCAGAGATAATTTTATTTATAAAAATATTCGCCGTCTTATAACTTTTGTCGTTGCAGTTTTGAGTTTTGTCATCTTTAGAAGCAAAAATATTGGCGCAGCAAAAGCCTATTTACTTGGCATACTTAAGAGACAGGCGGGAACGATGGATGCGTCCATCGCTTTTCCTTACGAAGATACAGTCATTTTACTCATTGCGATTGCCATACTCGTGGTAATCGATATATTAATTTACAATAATGTGAAACTTGCGGACAATATCGAGAGACGAAGCCTAGTTATAAGATGGCCAATATATATATTTTTATTGATAGCGACATTGATTTTTGGGATTTACGGACCGGGCTACAGCGAAGCGCAGTTCATTTACTTCCAATTCTAAAGGGTGAGAGAGATGAAATACATTAAGAGAATTTTAAAAATCGCGGGCTTTGTCATTATACTGAGCCTTGCGCTTGCAAAATTAAATATCATCTTCATTAGAAAATCTGACGTGAAGCCTTGGGACATGATTAACAAGATTGCTGGCTACTTCAACGAGGATAAGCCTTACGACGTCATCTTCTTTGGCACGTCGCACGCGTATTGCTCCTTCGATACAGAGGATTTGGCGGATGCTGGGGTTACTTCGTATATCTTAGCGAGCCAAAAGCAGCCACTTGAGGCAACTTACTACTACATCAAAGAAGCGATTAAGAGGTCAAAGCCAAAGGCCATCTACGTTGATGTGCTCGACGCCTTGGCGATGAATGAGATCGACGACGGCAGCGTCCACACCTACACCGACTACTTCCCCATGGGTATAAATAAGGCGATGATGATTAAGGACAGCCTTCCTCCTGAGGAATGGGCGGAGAATGTGATGCCGCTAATCAAGTACCACACAAGATGGAGAGCGCTTGAGGAGAAGGATTACGAGGCCAAGTGGAAGGAATACCACGACGATTTGAATGGTTTTGTGAAGCTCGAGCGTCAGAGCAAAGAATTTGTAAAAAGTGCCGAGCTAAGCAAGGAAAACCTTGATAATATCGTAAACGCACGCGATAAGGACTTTAGAGAGAAAAAGTACGCCGCAATAAAGAGGATAAATGATCTTGCTAAGAACAATGGCGTTGAGGTGCATTTTATAAAGACACCGGTTTACACAAAGGACGTCTACGATGAGAACATCGCAGCACTTGAAGAATATTTGAATAGTATAGGCGCGGATTTTATCGACTTTACTAAGGCTATGGATGAGGAGCTAGGCTTTGATGATTATTATGACGCGTCACATCTTAATAGTGAAGGAGCTAAGAAGTTTACTAGTTACTTTATAAAGGATGTACTAAATAAATAAAATTTTGATTTAAGATAAGAAAAGAGGGATTAGATATGTGGTTCGCATTTGGTATTTTGGCAGTAATATTTGCCATATTAAATTTGGTTTTCGCATTTAAAGGGAAAGAGGCAAAATATTTTAGGTTTATGAGTATGGCTCTAACTATACTTACTTTGTGGGTGGCTCTTAAAGAGGAGCTTAATCTATTCTTTATCAAGGACTTCGCTGCACTTGAAGACACAGCCCCAACATTGATAAATGGCCTTTTCGTTTGCTCAGCTGGATCGATTATTATCAACAGCGTATCTTTATTTAAAGAGAAGAAATAATTTGGGTAAATATATATAGAGGTGAAAACCATGGACAAGGAAAAAGAAATAAAAGAGGCAAAGGCTGCAGCGGTCGAAGTTTTACTAAGACTTGATGAAGCTCTTAAGTCGCTTAAAGATGCATCGAGCATGAGTGTTTGGGATATGCTTGGCGGTGGCGCTTTTTTCAGCGTGATTAAGAGAAAACATATACAAGAGGCAAATCTTAGCATAAAAGAGGCGAGCATCTACTTAAAATGTCTTAACGAAGAACTTGACGACATTGGTATGAAGCTTCCAAAAGAGATTAGCGACACTATGAGTGATAATGTCATGGATATATACTTTGATAACATTTTCACGGACATAAGAGTGGCTGGAGAGATTAAGGAAAAGCTAGATGAATTAAAGAGCTTTAGAACAAGCATAGAAAATTTAATAATAAAGCTTGATAAGGAGCTTGATGAATTAAAAAAATGCTAGACACGACGTCTAGCATTTTTAAATCTTATTACTTATCAAGTTCTTCAAACAAGGCATCTATCGAGTCAAAGACAGGTCTTTCTCCACTATCTATGCTTGCCTTTATCTCTTCAACTGAGGCCTTAAGCTCATCTATCACGTTCTTTGGGTAGACTTCAAGTGGGATCAAAACTATCCTGCCATTTTCCTCGATAATTTCAAACTTATCTCCTTGACTTAAATTCATCAAGCTCACTATTTCCTTAGGTATAGTCACTTGTGACTTAGCTTTTAACTCAACTAACATAGCCTTACCTCCTTAGTTGGAATTTCTTACTTTCTGATTATATTATAACTTTTTCTAAAACTTATGTCAATACATATTTATTGACAATAATCCTTCATTAGTTATATAATATTCTTGGTGATATGATGTATATATGTAATTTATGTCCGCGCAAGTGCGGCATCGATAGAGACGAAAAACTTGGCCTTTGCAGAATGAAGAATGAACTTGCCGTTTCAAAGGCATCAGTTCATGTCTTTGAAGAGCCTGTAATCTCGGGCACACGTGGCTCGGGGACTATATTTTTCGCAGGATGCAATCTATCTTGCGTCTTCTGCCAAAATTATGAAATTTCTCAAAATAAGGACGCAGTATTCAAGTACATAAGCAAAGAAAGGCTCGTGGAAATATTTTTCGAGCTCAAAGCAAAGGGCGTTCACAACATCAATTTGGTCTCGCCTATGCACTTTTCTCACCTTATCAAGGACGCCATCGTCATGGCGAAGGACAAGGGCTTCGACCTGCCATTTGTCTACAACACAAACAGCTACGAGCTCAAAGAGGCAATCAAAAATCTTGATGGTCTCATCGACATCTACCTAGCTGACTTCAAGTACTTTTCCGACAGCTACGCCAATGAATTTTCACACGCGCCTCACTACAGAGAATACGCTATTGAGGCCATCGACGAGATGCACAGACAAGTTCCGGAGGTAATTGTAGAGGAAGGGATAATGAAGAAGGGCGTCATTATACGTCTACTTTTGCTACCAAATTTATATTTTGATGCGAAAAAGATAGTTCGCTTGCTTTATGGTAAATATGGCGATAGCGTGATATTTTCACTCATGAATCAATATCAACCTATGCACAAAGCGAAGGATTATAAGAAGATAAATAGGACTGTAAGCGACTTAGAATACGATAGCTTCATCGATTACGCAGCTGACCTTGGCATATCGAAGGCCTTCGTTCAAGACAAGCAAGATGGCAAGAACTACACGCCAAGCTTTGATTTGGAGGGGGTTTAATGCTTTTTTCTGATAAGGAGCTTAGGGAAATACTTCTTAGCGAGGATCAAGATTTTTTAGAAGAACTATACAAAGAAGCGCGTGAAACAGCCAAAGCCACTTTCTCGAACAAGATTTACATAAGGGCTTTGATAGAATTTTCAAACTATTGCAAAGAAGGCTGCTACTACTGCGGCATAAACAGAAATAAATATTCTGTTCACAGATTTCGCTTGGCTAAGGACGAGATATATTCTGCGGCGGAGACGGCTTATGAAGCAGGTTTTAGGACCTTCGTCTTACAAGGCGGCGAGGATACTCACTTCACCGACGAGGACTTCGCTGAAATTATTTCTCATTTAAAGAAAAATTATGATGCTGCCATAACCTTATCCTTAGGCGTGAGGAGCTACGAGGCTTATAAGCTCTTTAAAGATGCCGGGACAGATAGATTTTTACTTAGGCACGAAACAGCAGATGTAGATATATTTCAAAAGCTTCATCCTTGGGATCAAAGCCTAGAGAGGAGACTAAAAGCCATTTACGACTTAAAGGAGCTTGGCTACCAAGTCGGAACTGGTTTTATGGTTGCTGCACCATTCACAAATCATGAAAGTCATATAAAGGACATAAAATTAATTAGAGAGATAGATCCCGCCATGATAGGCATAGGGCCCTTCATCCCGTCTAAGGGAACGCGCTTTGAAGCTTATCCAGCGGGAACTGTAGAGCTGACGCGAAAGCTGCTCGCAATACTACGAATCGAACACCCGAAAGCCTTGATACCATCAACAACTGCGCTAAACACCATAAGCGAGATGGGTAGGATAAAAGGCATCTTATCGGGCGCAAACGTCATCATGCCAAACGTGTCGCCAAAATTTGCACGCGATAACTACAATCTTTATGACGGCAAGAAGGCATCAGGCCTTGAGGCGATTGAGGGCGTTCGCGAACTGAACGAATATTTGAAAGAATTTGGCTACGAGATTGAATTTACGAGAGGAGACTACAATGTATAAATACGATGTGAAATCAGAAAAAGCAGATGAATTTATAAATCACGAGGAGATACTTGCTTCGCTTGAATACGGCAGAGCAAATAAGCACAACAGAGAGCTGATTAAGGCCGCGATTGAGAAGGCGAAGGAAGTTAAGGGACTTTCGCACAGAGAGGCATTTTTACTTTTATCGTCTGAAGAAGAGGACTTAAACGAAGAAGTTTACAAGCTTGCAAACGATATCAAGCGTAAATTTTATGGCAATAGGATAGTTCTCTTCGCGCCGCTATATCTTTCAAACTACTGTGTCAATGGCTGTGTATACTGCCCATATCACCTAAAGAACAAAACTATTCATAGAAGAAAATTGACTCAAGAAGAGATTAAAAACGAAGTCATCGCTCTTCAAGACATGGGTCACAAGAGGCTTGCACTAGAAACTGGCGAAGACCCTGTAAATAACCCAATCGAGTACATACTTGAATCGATCAAGACCATCTACTCCGTTCATCACAAGTCTGGTGACATTAGAAGGGTCAATGTTAATATCGCTGCGACTACGATTGAAAATTACAAGAAATTAAAGGATGTCGGCATAGGAACATATATTTTGTTTCAAGAGACATATCATAGAAAAAATTACGAAGCGCTTCACCCAACTGGACCAAAGCATGACTATGCCTATCACACAGAGGCCATGGACAGGGCACAATTGGGCGGCATCGACGACGTTGGCTGCGGCGTTTTATTCGGGCTAAATAACTACGAATACGACTTCGTGGGTCTATTGATGCACGCAGAGCACCTTGAGGCGCGCTTCGGCGTTGGCCCGCACACCATTAGCGTGCCAAGAATCAGACCAGCTGACGACATAGACCCAGAGACTTTTGAAAACGCAATTAGTGACGATATATTTAAGAAGATAGTTGCCTGCATCAGAGTTTCTGTGCCATATACAGGTATGATTATCTCAACAAGAGAGTCCGTTGAGACAAGAGCTAAGGTCATAGACTTCGGCATCAGTCAAATCAGTGGCGGCTCGAAGACATCAGTTGGCGGCTACGCTACAGAGGAAGTCGCTGCAGCAGCCGATACAGAGCAGTTCTTTACATCTGACCAAAGAACGCTTGACGAGGTCGTTTCATGGCTGATGGATACGGGCCACATCCCGTCATTCTGCACAGCTTGCTACAGAGCAGGAAGAACTGGCGATAGATTTATGAGCCTTGTTAAAGCTGGACAAATAGGCAACATCTGTCAACCAAACGCACTTATGACACTTAAAGAATATCTTATGGATTATGCATCGCCTGAAACAAGGAAAAAAGGCGAAGCGCTTATTGAAAAAGAGATAGAAAATATTTCGCGTGACGACATCAAAGAGCTAGTCAGAGACAATCTTAAGAAAATTGAAAATGGCGAGAGAGACTTCAGACTATGATGGCGCGTTCCTTACAAAAGCACGTTGTCATCGCAGGCAGAGTAAACGCAGGCAAGTCAACGCTTTTTAACTCCATCATGGGCTCCGATGCAGCCATAGTCTCCAAAGAGCGCGGTACGACGACAGATGCAGTTCGTAAATCCATCGAAGTGCCAGGACTTGGGCCAGTTGTTTTCATTGACACAGCTGGCTTTGACGACGACACAGCCCTTTCGGATGAGAGGCTAAAAAAGACACGCGCCGAATTTAACAAGGCCGACGCCTTTATTTATACCCTTGATAATGGTGATGAAGCCATTTTATCAGAGCTCGCAAAATACAATAAGCCAGTCATCAAAGTTATTATGGCAATCGATAGAGACGTGAGCTATGACTATGGCGATGCAATCGTTTATAGATATCACTCATCGCGAGATGAAATATTTACCGAGCTTAAAAAAGTTTTAAATACAGAAGAAGAGTCCTTATTAGATGGCATCGTTGATGGCAAAGCGACCATAGTCATGGTTATGCCGCAAGATGCAGCAGCACCAAAAGGTAGGCTGATCAAAGCGCAAGTCGAAGCTTTGCGAGAAGCGCTTGACAAGGGCATGACAAGCATAGTCGTGGGCGACGAAAGGCTTGAAGAAGTGAGAGATAGATTCACTGACATTGACCTTGTGATCTGTGACTCACGAGTTTTTAAGAAGGTCTACGACGTTTTTGGAAAGACTACAAAAGTGACTTCATTTTCGGTACTTTTTTCGAAAATGAAGGGCGATATAGATTACTTTATCGAGTCCGCGAAGAAATTTGATGATTTTAAGGGCGACGAGAAGATTTTGATTGCCGAGGCTTGTACACATCCGCCACTTAATGAGGACATAGGCACAGTCAAAATACCAGCCATGCTTAAGAAACGCTTCGGCGATGGACTTGAATTTACATTTACTAGAGCCGACGATTTTGATGATATAGAGGGCTACGACATGATTATACATTGCGGGGCGTGTATGTTTAACAGGGCACATGTGATGAGCAGGGTACGTCAAGCGAAGGATAAGGGTATTGCGATGACTAATTATGGAGTTACTATAGCCTATTTGCAAAATATATTAGATAGGATTTCGCGCTAAAACGCGCCCTTGAACTCGTTCCCTTGGCGGCAATACTCGACTTATTTCGCATTAAGTTGAGCCCTTTTGCTAGTTTCGAATTGTTTTGTCGCTGTGGAGTGCCCATTTGCACACCTCACTCCAAAAAATTCTGTACAACGCATAGCGCAAAGGTTCTCGGCAATTTATGGGCGAGGTTCTTCAATCATCTCAACTTCTCTGCGAACTAAGCGTTTGAGTGACTTTGTATAGCATTATTAAAAATTCAATTCGTCCAATCATCACGATGCGTAGCAGTAAGGTTCACGTCCACGTTCACGTGGGCGGGGTTCTTCTTTATCTGCGAAATGAAGGTTGCGGTTAAAATTTTTAATTGACACGTGGTAAAAATTTTATTTTATAAATATTTTAGTGGATACAATTAATTTTGTATCCATTTTTTAGTGAGAAAATTGATTTTCGATGTACAATTGTAAAAATAAATATTCTATGTATCTATTTTTGTTTATATAAATATATTTCAATTGACTAAATTTAATCTCTGTAGTATAATCATCTTGGATAGAATATAACAAGGAAGTAGGTTAGAGTCCTACACAGTGCCGCTACGGTATTTGCGATTAGCATAAGTCCGATACTTGTACTTTAGTTTTGCTCCGGTTCAGAGCAAGGCTAGTTTTTTTGGCTCTATGTCAAATATTGGGGAGACTTATTGATTTAAGTCTCTCTTTTTATGTTAAAACTAACATTTGCACGTTTTTAATTTATATACTTAAAATAACACAAATTTATGTAATTTTTGCATGACTAATAAACCTATATAGGCTTATTAGGTTTTTATGATGTTTTATATATATATTTTAGTCTAAAAGCATTATTCTTTTTCTGAACCTCTCGAAGTTTCTCATACCAAAGCTGTTTCTTTTTAGTGTCTTTATCTTTGTATGTTTTCCTTCTAGTGCTCCATTTGAATGTTTGTAGTCAAATGAGTTTGTAATTTCATCAGACCAGTTTGTAAAGGCTGTTATACATGATTTAAACTCTTTAAGTTTTGATTTTTTACATATGTCTATCCATGCGTTTACCTTGTATTGTGCTTGTTCTTTGTTTTTCTGCACTAGAACTTCTTGATAGAAGGATTCTTTTAAGCCATATGCTAGTCTTAGCTCTTCGCTTATCTCTAGCATTAGAGCTGCTTCTCGCTTTTGATCATCATTAAGTTTTGGCATTGGTTTTGTAAGTATGCTTTTACTTCTTTTTAGGTATATTCTCATTTCTGCTGATGTATCTTTTTGTATTCTCTTTCTTACGTTTTCTAAGCTCCAAGAGACTTGTCTTACGAAGTGATATTTGTCTGCTATGTGTACTGCGTTTTTAAAGTATGCGTTTTTAACGTTTTTAAATGTTTTTGACATATCGCTAACAAATATCTTTACATTTTCTCTTTCTTCTTTTGGTATGTTTTTAAAGTATTCAAACAAAATATTTTCTTGCCTACTTTTAACTATGTCTATGATTTCATGTGTTATGCCATCTAGAAGTGAGCATTGATACTTGTATGAACCGCTGTCGCCTTTAAACTCGTCTATTAAAAGTACTTTTGGAAGACTTTTTCTCTCTACTGATAGGTAAGATAGGACTCTTGTAACTGTTGATGTGCTTACTGAGTATCTTCTTGATATTGACTTTATTGAGTAAAGTTCTCTAAACTCTCTAGCTATGGATGCTACTAGTCTTTTTGTCATGGTCATTTTCTTTGCTACTAGTTCTGTTTTGCTATCAATTCTTTTCCCGCAGCACTTACAGTTGTACCTAGTTTTTCTTAGGTTTATTATGCATTTTTTACCATGCATCTGTGTATCTTTTATCTTTTGAGTTCTGTGATCATGAACCCAGATATGTTTAGAACCACAGTATGGGCAGCTTTTTAACTTTTTTGTCTGTGCTTCTATAACTACTACATTTTCACCTTCTTTAAAATTGTTAACAACTACATCTTTACAAGCTAGCAAATTTATGGTATTATATTCTTGCACTTGTACACACCTCCTATGTTGTAGTGGTATTTTAAGTATAGGATAAAATGTGTGCAAGTGCAACTTTTTTTTGTAATTTTATCAAAAAAATATCTATTGAGGTTTTACTCCCCAATAGATATTATACAGCCTATAAATGCAGTTACTCACACAGTAGCTGCATTTTTCTTTCTTGAGCAATTATTTACGCAGTGGCAAGGCTATTCTCATAGAAAAAGCAAACAATTTACTTACTCACACTGAAAGCACTATAGCAAGAAGATTTAATAAACTAAGCAAATACAATTGCAATAAAAGTCAATATATTGTATAATAAAGTTGTAGAAATAATTTTTAAGGAGGACTTATTATGGAAGGGAGAAGAAGACCTAAAAAGTCATTATTAATGTACGACAAAGTGTTATTTTTCAGTGCACTTATACTACTAGCATTTACTTTGATTTACGCTCTAGACTACGTTATAAGCGGGGCTGTAATCGGTAATTCAGACAGTTTTGACACTGTAGGCAAAGTTGTATCTTTGTCAAAGAGACTTAATATTTACTTTATCTTCATAGTTATAGCATTCGTTACAACTACACTTGCTCTTATTTACACTATACTTTTAAGAAGCGGCAAGAGAAGAAATGTTAAGACTCTTGACAATGTTATGATAGGCTTTGGACTACTATTTACTTTCATAGACTTCTTCGCAATGATGAAGTTTAGAAAGATGCTAAAGATGATCGCTAAAGCAATGGACTCTTTAGGAGGTATGTTGGGACTTGGAATGTCAAGTGACTTTGATCCTAATTATACACCTGTATTTGGTCTTATTATAGGCATATTAGCACTAATTTCACTAATTATAGGCTGCGTACTTCTATACAAGAAGATTTACAAGAGAGTTAGACCAAGAGACTTATCAAGACAAATAAATGCAGTTGGCAGAGGCGTTTCAGGCGCAGCAAATGTTGTTAAAGAAACTGCTCAAAACGCAGCTGAAGACTTAAGAAACCCTGACAACGTTGCTGACTACGACACAAGAAGACCAGCACCAAGGGAATATGTTGACGACGACTACGGCGTATATGATGAACCACAAAGACCAGCACCTAGAAGACCTAGACCACAAAACAACGCTGATTACGATGATTACAACAAATATAATGATAATAATCAATATAATGATTACAATGAAAGACCAGCTAGACCACAAGCACCTAGAAGACCTAGACCAGACGCGCCTCAAAGACCAGCTAGACCAGCTAGACCGGACGCAGCACAAAGACCAGAAGCGCCAAGAAGACCTAGATCACAAAACGACGACTACAATCAAGGTAATGAATATGACGAATAAAGATAATAACAGAGAGTACAGAGAAAACAGAAGCCCGAGAAAAGCGCCTCAAGACGATTATAACGAATACAACGATTACAACGACTATAATGAGTATAACGACAATAATTACGACGATGATTATGATGATGGCTATGACAATGATTATGACGACAGCTATGACAATGATTATGACGACAGCTATGACAATGATTATGACGACAGCTATGACGATAATTATGATGACAGCTATGATAATAACGATAGCTACAATGATAATTATGGCAATGCTGACAACTATGATGACGGCTACGACGACTATGACGATGGCTACGACGACGGCTATGGCCCAGCTTACAGAGCAAAACCTGTTAACACAAAGCCTATAATCATAGGAGTTATCGCTGCAATCCTTTTAGTGCTAGCTATCATCTTCGTTCCGAAGATTATCTACGCATTAAAACCAGATGCAGTTATCAGCACTAAGGACATGGACATAATTATCGACATTAAGGGCTTCGATGGCCACGCAGTTGCGAGCGGCTCACTTACTGGCATGCCTGAGATCACTGATACAAAGCTAAAAGACAAAAACTACGAAATTCTCGACAGCATAACTTACGGTGACATCGAATTTGACAAAAACGAAGGCCTTAAGAACGGCGACAAGATTGTAGCTAAAGTTAAGCTTATTTCTGAAAAGTTCAAGCTAAAATTTGACAACGATACTATTGAAAAGGAAATGACAGTTGAAGGACTTGCAGAACTTGTTAATAGTTTTGCTGAGCTACCAGACGATTTCACTGACAGACTTGACAAGAGAGCTAACAAGAGCATCTACGACTCACTATATAAGCCAGATGGACTTAAGATAGAAAGACTTGCTCTAATGGAAAAGCCAATGGACGAAGCAGAGATCTACGAAGTAAGCAATTCATACGAGGCAAAGTCAAGATATAGACTACTTGGCGTTTACAAGGCAAGCTTCAACGAAAGCGACTGGTGGAGCGGTACTAAGCACAGAAAGACTCAGTACTACATCATGGATAGCTACAACTTCCAAAAGGCTAACGGCAAGGTAATATCTGAGTTCTACTTCGATGGTTACTACAGTAACTACGACGAACTTGTTAATAACCTTGGCTTCAAAGGCTATCAGCTTTTAGATGAAAAGAAAGCCAAAGAAGAGCCAAAAGAAGAAAAAACTGACGATAAAGATGACGACGATGATAAAGATGATAAAGAAGAAAAAGATGATGAAGATGATCAAGATGAAGCAAAAGAAGAAACAAACGACATTGGCAAAACATTCTACGTTAAAAACGAAGGCAATCTAAGAGAAGACTACTCATTAGACGCAGACGTTATCGTAAAGCTTTCAGACGGCGCAGAAGTAACAGTTAACGACGAAAAGCATACAGACGACGGAAGAACTTGGTATTTAGTTGATGCAGTGGATGTAGATGGAGCGCCTTATTCAGGATGGATTTCGAGTAGAGTTCTTAGATAATTTCGCGAATTTTGCGTTCGTGCGAAGCACAAAGGTTCTCGTACGAAAGTACGGGGTTCTTCAAATTGCGCCTAAGGCTCGCGCACTTCACTACCTCCCTCAACGTACGCATTTGTACGATGTCGGTCGGTCGTTCGTTATGCTGCGCCTTATCCATCAATTTTTCCAGCAAAATTGTGAATAAATTTATTTTGCGAATAAATCAAATCGCTCTGCGAAATACTTGATAGCTAAAATTTGTGAATAAACAGATTTTGCGATGAATTAAAACTTAAAATACAATAAACAATTTATTAAAGAGACCTTAATCGGTCTCTTTTTTGTGGAAAGAATAAAAATATTAAAAAAGTTAGTTGACGCTAACTAAAAATTGTGCTATTATTATCTTGAAAGGTTATTTCAATAATTATAATACTATATTGAAATGAGGTGTTTATATGATAAAAATTTCTAAATTACACAAATTTTACGGCACAAAAGATAACAGAGCAGAGGTACTTAAAGGGATTGACCTTGAACTTGAAGATGGCAAGATCATCTGCGTCTTAGGTCCATCTGGCTCTGGCAAGTCAACTTTATTAAATATTTTAGGCGGGATTGAAACTATTGACGAAGGCGATGTAAGTGTATTTGATAAGGATCTTAAATCTATGTCAAAGAAGGCACTTGAAAATTACAGGCGCGAATACCTTGGTTTTGTTTTTCAATTCTATAATCTAATTAGCGACCTCAATCTTCTTGAGAATGTTCAAGTGGGCGAGTATCTATCGAAGGAGCCGCTTGATATAGACGAGCTTCTAAAGGACTTAGGACTTGATGAGCACAAGTACAAGTACCCAAACGAAATTTCTGGCGGTCAAGCGCAAAGAGCGTCCATTGCAAGAGCTATGATAAAGAGCCCGAAATTACTTATCTGCGATGAACCAACTGGAGCACTTGATTATGAGAGCGCAAAAGATGTTTTGTGTTTAATCGAAAAACTTAATCAAAAATACGGCGCGACAGTCATCATCGCGAGCCACAACACACAAATTGCCAAGATGAGCGACGTAATTTTATCCTTGCATAACGGCAGCATCAAAAGCGTAGAGAGAAATACAGAGAAAATCTCTGCAAAGGAAGTGACTTGGTAGATGAGATGCCCTATTAATAAACGTATTTACAGGCAGTTTAAATACAAGCCTTTAAAAGTCATACCCATCTTGCTAGCACTTACTTTTATAGTTGTCTTCGCATCGTCATTCTTTATTTCACAAGAATCAGTTGAAAAGCTTTATAATAAGCAAATCATTAATGGAAAAGTTGAAGATGGCGAGTTTGAAGCAATTTATGCGCTTAGCGATGAGGCAAAAGATGAGATAAAAGATATTGGTGTAAAACTTTATGAAAATTATTATTTTGAATATGAAAATGATGATGAAAGAGCCTTAAGAATTTTTAAAAATAGAAAAGATATAAACGAAGCACAAATTTTTGAAGGTGCTTTGCTCAAAAAAGATGATGAGATAAACATCTCTGCTAATTATGCTAGAAATAATAAAATAAATATTGGTGATGAAATCACTATACAAAATAAAAAATTTAAAGTGTCTTCACTAGCATCCTTCCCTGATTACTCCTCAGCACTTAGAAATAGAAATGACTTGACTATGGACACAGGTCACTTCGGCATAGCGACTATATCTGAAGAAGCCTTTGACGGTATGAAGGACGCTAAAGTGAAATATCTTTACTCTTATCACACAGATGAGGCTTTAAATAAAAAAGATGCGAGAGAAAAATTAAAAGATATAGTCAAGATAGTTAACAAGGATAATCTTGTGGTTGATGCTGTCACACGCTTTGACAACAAGTGCATCACCTACATTGCAGATGACATGAGCGGCGACGTACCTACAATGAGCATAGTTACAGCACTTCTCTTCATTGCAATCGCTTTCATTTCGAGCGCAGAAGTTAAATCCATCATCGAAGAAGAAGCGCCAATTATCGGAACTTTGCTTGCTTCAGGCTATAAAAAGAGAGAGCTTCTTTTAAATTACATGGCAATGCCACTATTCATAGTAATAATTGCGTCAATAGCGGGAAATGCGATAAGTTATCTTCGTGTGTATAAAATATATGCAAACGTTTATTATCAATCCTATGATTTACCAGTCTTTGAGCCATATATCACACTTCGCTCCTTCTTGATAACATCGATTATGCCACTAGTTTTGTATCTTGTGATCAACTACATCATCATAGCAAAGAGTCTTAAGATGAGACCAGTCGATTTCTTGCGAAAAAACTTTAAAAAGGCAAAAACAAGAAGTAGATTTAAGCTAAAAAATATGAATTTTATAAATAAATTTAAATTAAGAGTTATATTTGCAAATAAATTTAGCTACGTTTCCTTGCTTTTTGGCGTTTTTATAGCAAATTTATTACTCATCTTTGGTGTTTCGGCCAAACCCATATTTACAAAATATGCTGATGATATGCAAAATCAGATGAAATACGCCCACACCTACATTGTCAAGAGCGATATGGATGATTTAGATGCGAGCAAGATAAGCTTAGTAAGCGTTGAACTACTTGATAGAGATGAGGAAAAAGTCCAAACTTATGGCATAGACGCTGATACAAAATATGATGAGATTGATGTAAAAAGCCTTAAAGCTGATGAAGTAGTTATCAGCCTTGGTCTTTCAAAGAGATTTAACTACGAAATAGGCGATAAAATCAAGATTAGAGAGCCATACAATACAGAAGAAAAATATCTTGTGGTCAAGGACATAGATAAGACCAATAATTATTTCCAAATTTTTACAAAAAGAGAGATTTTAAATAAAATTATTGGTAAAGAATGTGATTATTACAACGCTTATCTTAGCGATAAAGAGCTAAAAATTACTAAAGAAAATCTACTTACACATATAGACAGAAAAGAAATGTCAAGATTCATGAGACACTTTTTAGATTCATTCTCAGCAGTTTTCATCATGATTCAGCTCGTTGCCGTAGCATTCTTCTTTATATTGATACTCATGGTAACAGAGCTCATCATAGACAAAGCCAAACTCAATATGACCTATCTAAAAGTTTTTGGATATAAAGATAAAGAAGTCGCGAAATTTTATGTAAACACAAGCTTTGCCATGCTAATAATATTTCAAATAATACTAATTCCAATCCTAGATAAACTCGTTAAATATTTTTATTTTATAGCAATGCAAAAGTTTGACGCATATTTAGAAGTAACAGTACCAGTGAGAGTTTTTGTAACAAGCTATTTGATGACAGTTGTAGTCTTTATACTTTGTCAATGGATTGAGAGAAGGAAGATTAAAAGGATTGATATGGTGAAGGAGCTGAAAGTCATTTCAGGATAAAAAACTATTGACAAGTATGCGCATATACGTGTATAATATATATTAAGGAGGATCACATGAAAGATAGGGAGCTTTTAAATAAATTTTTAAAGAATGGATGGGAGCTAAGAAGAGTAACTGGAAGTCATCACCATTTATTTAAAGATGGGAAGAGAGAAACTCTATCTGTTCACAACAAAGAGATTAATCCAAAACTTGCTAAGAAAATTATTGATATGTATGATTTAAAATAGGAGGTAAATATGATTTTTTATTATCCATTGCTTATACACGACGATGATGGCTACTGGGGAGAATTTCCAGATGTAGAAGGCTGTCATGCACAAGGCGATACTATAGATGAAATTATTGAAGATGCTATTTTAGCTTTAGAGCTGCATTTATCTGAGATACTTAAAGATGGTGAAAAACTTAATCCACCAAGCGATATAAAATCAATTAAAACTGATAAAAATTCTTTTGTGAGTATAATTAGAGCAGATGTCAACCTAAACAAAGGCAATAAATCTGTTAGAAAAACGCTTACTATACCATCTTGGTTAAATGACAGAGCCGTAGAGATGAATATTAATTTTTCTAAGACTCTGCAGGAGGCGCTTACTAAGAAAGTAATTTAATTTTTTAAGAGACCTTAGCGGGTCTCTTTTTTACGCTCTCTCCATTGATATAGTTTATACATAAGGCCATTATTATAAATAAATTTTATAAATCTTTGTGATAAGAAATATTTTTTACAAAAACTATTGACAAAGTGGAGTTAGCAGTGTATAATATATTCGTTAGCTTGGGCTAACATACATATTGTCGAAAAGGGGTGAGGACGATGCCTTTAATCATGGCTAGTGAAAACAAAGACTACATCATTAACAAAATCAGAGGAAGTGAAGAGGTTTTGACGAGGCTAAAGAACTTAGGCTTTGTTCCTGACGCGCCTTTGACTATCTTGCAAAAGACTGACAGTGGAATTATTGTAAAACTTTTTGAGTCAAGGCTTGCTATTGACATGAAGCTTGGCTCGAAGATTGATGTTAGAGAGGCGTAGTATGAAAACTATAGTTGACTTAAAAATTGGTGAGAAGGGCGTAGTCAAAAAGCTTCACGGCACATCGGCTGTTAAGAGACACATCATGGATATGGGCATCACTAAGGGTACTGAACTTACCCTTGTTAAAGTTGCGCCATTAGGTGATCCTATGGAGCTTGAAGTGCGTGGATACGAGCTATCTATTAGAGCTAGTGAAGCAAAAGACATAGAGATAGAGTAATTATTTTTCACATAGAAGCTTAGCCTAGATAAATTAACTTAGGCTAATTAATTTATTAACGGAGGTATTATTTTGAGAATTGCATTAGTTGGTAATCCTAACTGTGGCAAAACTACAATGTTTAACGACCTAACTGGCGCTTATCAATACGTTGGTAACTGGCCTGGGGTAACCGTAGAAAAGAAAACCGGCAAATTATTAAAACATAAAGACATAGAAGTAGTCGACCTTCCAGGTATTTATTCATTATCCCCATATACTTTGGAAGAGGTCATTACTAGAGATTATATCAAGGATGAGGCGCCAGACGTTATCATAAACATAGTTGACGCAACTAACCTTGAAAGAAATCTGTACTTAACAAGCCAAGTTTTGGAGATGAACGTTCCAACTGTCATCGCCCTTAATATGATGGATATGATTGACAAGGGCGGCACAAAAATTGATGTAAAAGCGCTTGAAGATAAGATTGGTGTTGATGTAGTGCCGACTGCGGCTGTTAGAGGCAAGGGTCTTAATGATCTTATCTCTAAGGCAATAGAGGTCGGCCACTTAAAAAAGCTTCCTAAGAAAGAGCTTTTTGCAGATGATGTCGAAGAAGCTCTTAAGGAAATAGCTGAGGCTACAGGTCTTGACTATGATAGTGAGAGATACACTATAATCAAGATATTTGAACGCGATGAGAAGATACTTAATAAGATAAATCTTTCGAGCAAAGTACACATCAATGTCGAAGAGATAATCAAAGCTTGTGAAGAAAAAGAAGATGATGACAGTGAGTCCATCATCACAAGTGAAAGATATATAAATATTCAAAAGGATATGAAGGGCATTGTCAAAAAGCCGATCGAAAAGAAACTATCTTTATCAGACAAGATTGACAAAGTCGTTACCAATAGATTTTTAGCGATACCTATATTCTTAGCTATCATGTGGTTTATATATTATGTGTCAATATCAACGCTTGGCGACTATTGCATAGGCTTTATCGAAAGTGTTTTTGAAAAGATTGGCGAGTTCCTAACTACAAAGCTTCCTGAAATAGGCGCTTCTGAAGTCGTTACCTCGCTTGTAAATGATGGTATCGTTCAGCCTATAGGCTCGATATTTACATTTGTTCCGCAACTAATGCTACTTTTCTTCTTCCTTTCACTTTTAGAAGATTCGGGCTATATGGCGAGAGTTGCCTTCATCATGGACAAGCTATTTAGAAAGTTTGGTCTATCTGGCAAGAGCTTTATCCCTATGCTTATAGGTACGGGCTGCTCTATCCCAGGCGTTATGGCGACTAGAACTATCGAGTCCGATGCGGACAGACGTATGACTATATTACTAACACCATTTATACCATGCGGAGCGAAACTACCTATATTTGCCATGTTTATCACTTTGATATTCAATGGTGCCCCTTGGATCGCTCCGATGATATACCTTATTTCTATAGTCGTTGTAATCATAGCGGGTATTATCTTGAAGCGTACCAATAGATTTAAAGGCGACCCTGCTCCTTTCGTTATGGAGCTGCCACCATACAGAATACCAACATTTAAGAACGTTGTTATACACATGTGGGAAAAGGGCAAGAGCTTTATCATCAAGGCGGGAACTGTTATCTTACTTGCGTGCCTTACACTTTGGTTCCTACAAAGCTTTAACTTTAGACTTGATTTCTTGGGTGATGCGATTGAAGAGTCGATGCTTGCTAAAATCGGCGGCGCTTTAAGATACATCTTCGTTCCACTTGGTTTTGGCGACTCATGGGCGCCAGCTGTTGCGTCAATCACTGGACTTGTTGCGAAAGAAGTGGTTGTTGCTACGTTTGCGACAGTTGGATCAAAGGTTCCTATCTACTTTAGCTACGTTAGTGCATTTGCATTCATTATATTTACAATGTTTGCGGCCCCTTGTTTTGCAGCTATCGGAGCTATGAGAAGAGAGCTTGGTAACGCTAAGGACACACTATTTACAGTAGTTTTCCAAACTGGACTTGCCTATGTCTTAGCCCTAATCGTTAACCAAGTAGGAAATTTAATTTTCAAGGGCACAAAATTTACAGAAAAGATCTTACTTGATTACGCAAGTGCTGAAGAAGCCTCAGAAGCAGTTGATGTACAAGGCAATCTGATCCTGTATGTACTAGCAGGCCTAGTCGTTGTAGCTATCGTAGGCGCTTTATACGCAAGATTTAAGCAAAGACAAAAATACAAGAAGGTGGCATAATGAGCCCAACAGATATAATTATAGTAGCCGCAGTTTTGATTATAGTTTTCTTCTGTATTAAGAAGGTCAGAAGCTCAGTCAAAGAAGGCGGCTGCGTAGGCTGCCCTCATTGCGGCGATTGCGCAAAGAATAATGAAGAACTACAAAAAGGCTATGAAGAGTGGCTTAAGAAGAAAAACGAAAAAGCTTAATTAAATTTATATGAAGAGCCTGTTTGTGCCAGCTTTCGTCATAGTAATATTATATATTTGACCGTATAAAGCTAAATTATAGGAAAGAAGTAAAATTATGAAAAAGGATACTGGTTTTAAAATCATAGTAAGCACCCTACTCATATACTCAATACTCTTAATGCTTGGTTCATATGAATATATTGGACAAGAAAACTTTAACGAGGGAATATTTATTGGGGTTATAAGAAGATTACCAATTATAGTAAACGTTTTATGCTTAACGTCATTTGCTATAGGTGCATATTTAGTTAAAAATGGAGATTAAACAATAACAATTTAAATACACTTGATGAAGAGCCGGTTTGCGCCGGCTTTCTTCATAGCAATAACTTTGTTATTCGGCCGTATATTAAACTAAATAATTTGAAAGAGGGAAATACAATGAAACAAGAAGTATTAGACGCATTGAATGAACAAATTAACTATGAGTTATACTCTGGTTATATCTATCTAAACCTTTCCATCGCTATGGAGAGAGAAAACTACAAAGGCTACGCTAAGTGGCTTGCTAATCATTACAAAGAAGAATTAGCTCACGCTGATCAATTCATCGAATTTATCCAAAAGCGTGACGCTAAGCCTGAACTTAAAACTATTGAAATGAAAGCTCTTGAAGTTAAGGAACCTCTAGAAGTAGCAAAGATCATCTTAGATCATGAAAAGAAAGTAACTGAAAGAATTTACAAGATTCATGACATAGCTAAGAAGAACGATGACTACGCAACTGAGATCTTTATGCATCAATTTATCAATGAACAAATCGAAGAAGAAGAGCTTGCTCTTGATATTGTTGATAACTTCACACTTGCTGATGGCAACATCGCAGCAAAGATTACTATAGACAGAGAATTAGGATCTAAATAGTTTTATTTATACGGCTGGATATAGAGGGAAAGATTTTGTCTTTCCCTTTTAATATACTTGCAAAAATATTTTTAAAGAGTTATAATTATTACGAGAGATGAAATAATTTATATATAAAGGAGGACAATATGCAAAAATCAATTACAAAAGATGTCCTTGCTAAGTTCAAAAAGTCATATGACGAGAACTTTAACAAGGCAGCACAAAATATGATTGCATCTGCAGGCATCATGGACGCTTCCATAAATTATGCAAAGCTTACAAAAAACCCAGATGTATTCAAGAAAACTATAAATATAGGCAAGATGACAAACCAAAGACAATCCGGTAGATGCTGGATGTTTGCTGGCCTTAACGTTATCAGAGTAAATATGATGAAGAAGTTTAAGCTAGGTGACATTGAGTTTTCACACAAGTACCTATACTTCTTTGACAAGCTTGAAAGGGCTAATCAATACCTTGAAGATGTTATCGCGCTTAAAGACAAAGACCTTGATGATAGGCTTAATAGAGGCGTTATCTTCTACGCAGCTGACGACGGAGCTTGGTGGACAACATTCTCAAGACTAATCAGCAAATATGGCATAGTCCCTGAATACTTTTATCCAGACACAGCTGACGTGAAAAAGACTGATAATTTAATCTTCGTTCTTGACAAGAGACTAAAGATTGCTGCTAAAGACATTAGAAATGCAAAAATAGATGCAGAAATCGAAGAGATCAAGGACAAGGCACTTAAAGACGTTTACAAGATCACAGCCATTGCCCTAGGTGTGCCTCCAAAGAGATTCGATTTGATTATGAAGAACAAAGACGACGAACTTATTGAGAGAAGAAACATCACAGCCATTGACTTTTACAGAGAATTTATGGCAGACGATATAAGTGAATACGTTGAACTAGGCAACTATCCAGGCAAGGACAAGGAAGAAAATAAAGTTTACGAAAGAGACTTTATTCAACAAAGAATTGGCGGTTCACTAAGATATTTAAACGTTTCAATGCAAAGAATGAAGGACATCATCGTGGCTATGCTTGATGACGACGAAGCTCTATGGTTCGGCTGCGACGTTGGTAAAGACTCCTTCGTATCGCGTGACGGCGACGGAACTGGCCATCTTGTATACAATTTACTTGATAGAGACAGTTTATTTGACATAGATACAAAGCAAACTAAGGTTGAACGCATGGAAACTTGCGAGTCAAACACTACTCACGCCATGGTCCTAGTTGGCTACGACAGGACTGATGAAGGACTTAAGTTCAAGGTCGAAAACTCTTGGGGCGAAAAGGCCGGCATCAGAGGCTACCTAGTTATGGACGAGGCTTGGTTTGATAACTACGCTTTCGAAATCATTCCGAAGAAGAAATACCTAAATGCAGAAGAGCTTGCAGCCCTTGATGAAGAGCCTATCAAGCTTATGCCATGGGAATCGTAGGAGGTAGAAGATGAGACAATTAAGCACAGATAAATTAAATGAATTAGAAAAAGAATTTTTCTCAGACAAGAAGAATATCGTTGCCATGAACGCTGCAGTTCAAAGCGGTATTAGAAAAGTTGCGACAGATGTAAACAAAATCAAGGCAAATCCATATAAGTTTAATATCGATATTGACAATGGTTGCGTATGTAACCAAAAGGCATCAGGCAGATGCTGGATGTTTGCTTCACTAAACTTTATGAGAAATGTCATAATTAAAAAATATAACTTAGAAAATTTTGAACTATCGCAAAGCTATCCATTCTTCTTTGATAAATTAGAAAGAAGTAACTACTATTTCGAAACAGTTATCGAAAAGGCAGATGAGCCGATAGAAGATAGAGTAATGCAATACCTTATGGGCGACCCACTATGTGATGGCGGCCAATGGGATATGTTTGTAAACATCGTTAATAAATATGGTCTTGTGCCAAAATACGTTTATCCAGAAACAGTCGCTTCATCAAACACAAGAGAGCTAAATAAGTACCTTTCAAAGATACTTAGAAAAAATACAGTTACTCTAAGAGAAGCAGTTAAGGAAGGAAAGAGCAAAGCAGAAGTAAATGCACTTAAAGAAGCGGCTCTACAAGATGTATTTAACGTCTTAACTGCAACACTTGGCGAGCTTCCAGAAAGCTTCGACTTCATTGCACACGACAAAGACCATAAGCTTATAGAAGAAAAGAATTTAACACCACAAAGCTTTTTCAAGAAATATGTCGGCTTAAACCTAGATGACTTCGTTTCAATCATAAACGCGCCAACAAAGGATAAGCCATTCAACAAGACATTCACAATCAAGTACCTTGGCAATATCGTTGAAGGCAGAGAAGTTAAGCACTTAAATCTAAAAATCGAAGACCTAAAGAGAGCCATCGTTAAGCAATTGCAAGACGGCATGCCAGTTTGGTTCGGCTGCGACGTAGGTAAAGACATGTTCAATGGCGGCAAAGATGATAAGAGAGCTACACTTGCTAAAGATGTTATAGATTACGAAACACTATTTGGCATCGACCTAGAAATCTCTAAGGAAGATGGTCTTGATTACGGCTACTCACTAATGACACACGCCATGACATTTACAGGCGTTGAAATGGACGGCACTAAGCCAGTTAGATTCAAAGTCGAAAACTCATGGGGCGACGAATTTGGCTACAAAGGCCACTTCGTTATGAGCGATGAATGGTTCGATAGCTTCGTTTATCAAGCCGTAGTTGATAAGAAGTACTTGACTAAGAAGGAACAAGAAGATTATAAGAAGGCACCGGTTGTATTAAAACCGTGGGATCCGATGGGATCACTAGCATAAAATTTTGCTAGAACGCGCCCTTACGCTCATTCGCTTGTTCGGCAATGCTCGAGTACCCGTACGTACGCTCCGCTTGCCTCAAAGCTCCATTTCGCGTAATCATCACATTTTATCTAAAAATTTAGTACAGCGACTATTCGTTGATATGACACAAAAATTGATTAAAATACCATTAGAGAGCAAATTGACTTTTGCTCTCTTTTGCTGTGTCTGTCCGCTTTGTACAATCAATACGTTTGACAGCGGGCCTATAACTGTTTGCTTATTGTTACAATTTAATGCTTAAGTTTATAGGTTGATTATTTCTCTTTTGCACAAACCTAAGATATAGGCGTTAAAAGATACCTGTATTATATACGGTACAGGTATCTTTGTTTCTGATTAATTTACAGTTGAAAAACTATAGAGAGTATATTTCTCTAACCTTATCGACTAAGAACTTTACCTTTCCTTCAGAAATAATTCCTTTAAAACTCTCATTATTAGCTATTGCTTCTAAATAAAAGCAAACAATCATATCGTCACTTCTATTTGGATTCGTAGATAATAATAAATTTTCATCAAGCCATTCATCTATTTGATTAAAATACTCATCGCCTCTTATCTTAAACGTTTTTTCCTTACTCTCTATTAGTAGGTTGAGTAATTTTTCTACATATTGACTAGCAAGTTTGAGATTATTATCTTCAATATAGTGCGTTGCCAAGGATAAATAAAAATTTAAAACTATAGAAACATTTATTTCAGTAAGATTAAAAGTTTCTATTAAAACCTCCACTCTTTCCAAGGTTTCGACCCAATCCTCATCATGCAAACTGCTCTTCATCATAAGAAGAGTGATTAAATCAATTACGTTCTTATAAATCATTATTTGTAGTTTTTGATCTGCTTCATTTTCCTTCTTCGTTTTTAAATAAGCTGAAGCCACTAAACAATCTTTTGATATAGATAGCATGTCCTAAGATGGCAAAATATTTAATGCTTCTTCTGGTTTTCCTAAACTAATTAAACAGGCTGCCCTCAAGCTCAATGATTGTTCTTTTAATATAGGATTTTTAGAATGATCGCACACTCTTCTTAGTATATTATTTGTGTATTCTAGATATTCCTCTTTTTTTACATAATCAGTTGCTAAATCACAATGGTTCAAAATAAACAAAGCCATATAGTATAGGAGATCAAAGCAAGAATAGTATTGTTTAATTTTAATTTTAATATCTTCTACGATACTATCCATACCTGCATCAGGAACACGATTCTCTAAGTCTATATAAAATTTTTGTATTTGAGCTGAAGATAAATCTGGATCATATCCTATTAATTCATCCACACTTATATTAAAAAAAGTGGCAAGTTTTGGTAGAAGTAAAATATCTGGATAGCTTTGACCTGTCTCCCATTTTGATACGGAAGCCTTTGTTACCATCATAAATTCTGCTAATTCTTCCTGAGTTATGCCTCTTTCTTTTCGCTTCTGAAGAATATTTTCTCCAATTTTTAGCATGATATTTTACCTCCTAACTGATTTGCTTTTTGTTTATTACAGCAATCGAAATTACGATACACAGTATAAGCAAAATACTGCCCGTAATAATCGGTACATAGTAGTCATCATATCCTATTCCTTTTATAAGGTTCACAGGCTTACCTATTAATGCGATAGGCATGTATTTAACAATTTCATCTCGAATAGATAATATAAGTTGAATCACAATCCCAGCAGTCGTTAATATTAATGTACCTATAACATTTCCTGAAATCACTCCAGCTAATATCTCTAACGATATTAAAAATAATCCAAATATAAAAGGAAGCAAGGCTGCCATAAGTATATTTTTAATAGGAAATGAAATTCCGAAAAAGTACTTTGTGTAGAAATAAGTTAGTATAAATGAGCAAAAGTAAGCAATAAACCACAAAATAAAATTATAAAAAATCTTCGATAGCACGACTTGATACCTTGGCAGTCCCTTAGATAATAAATTAATCAAGGTTCCCTTTTGGGATTCATTCGCCATTTGAGTACTTAATATAATGGCTAATCCAAACATACCTATTTGACTAATGTTTTTAAAGAATTGTGTCCAAGAGTCAATTTCTGTTGGTGGTGCTACGTTAATATCTATATTTCCTGTCGCTATGGATTGAAGTATCATGGGAGTTAATTTCGCTGTTAAGGGACTTATTAACCCGATAAACAAGAACAGGATAAATGTAGAAATCATTTTTTTAGTCCTTGCACCTTCAATAGCTTCTTTCTTTAATAGAGATAAAAATATTCTCATGCTTTCGTCACCTCCATAAAAATATTTTCTAATGTAGGTTCCTCTATTTTTATTTCTAGAGGAAATATGTTTAACTTATATAGCTCATATAAAATATCAATATCTTTTAGGTGATTCTCTTCGTCTGTTAAGTATAAAGTATCTCCTTTTTCATTTGTTACCAGATTTGAAAATTAATCTATTGACTTAAATGCCTTTAGTTCTTTGTCAGACTTAAATCTGATTTTAATTGTGTTTTTCCTCTTTATATTTTTTAGTTCATCTATCGAACCTTCTAGTACATTTTTTCCTTTATCAAGAACCACAACATGATCACAGATTGCTTCAACATCCGATAAAATATGTGTGGAAAAAATAACAGTTGTAGAGTCTTTTATCTTTAATATGATGTCTAATATCTCTTTTCTTCCTAGTGGATCTAGGGCAGATGTGGGTTCATCACATATTAATAATTTGGGACTATTTAACAAGGCTTGGGCAATACCCAAGCGCTGTTTCATACCTCTAGAATAGCCACTAATTCTTTTATTGACATCTCTTAATCCCACCAATTCTAAAAGTTCCACACTCTTGTTTTTAATTTCATTTTTGCTAAGACCAGTTATAGCCCCACATAGATTCAGATATTCCTTTGCTGTCATATAACCGTAAAATTCAGGAACATCTGGAAGATACCCTATAAATCGATTGGTTTTTGACTGACCAAAGCTTACTTCTTCTCCAAAGACTTCAATGGAACCTTCATCCTTTTTCAAAAATCCTAAAATCATTTTCATTGTCGTAGTTTTTCCGGCACCATTTTTGCCTAAAAACCCAAAGATTGTATTTTCAGGAATCGACATGGATAATCCATTAATAATCGTATTTTTACCAAAAGATTTATGAAGATTGTCAATTTTTAGCGCTTCCATTATTCGTCCTCCCTACCTATTGTTAAGTATAAGATAGGTCCAATAATTTGGATAATAATAACTATTAAAATCCACATGGTTCTGCTTCCAAATTTATATCTATCGTGTTTTAAAACATGTCTTAAGGAATAAATCATAAGTGCAATTTCTAAAATAATAATAGGTATAAGTATCGGCATGTATTCTCTAATAATATCTGTCATTTTTTAAACCTCCTTTATTTGTATATATCATATCATTTTACTTAATAAACTGTCAAGAAACTATTAGTAAACTTATTCTATTTTTATCAACTGAAAAGAAACTCTACTTTGTTTTATTATATATAAAAATAGCCTGCACAAAAATAAATTGTATTCAAACATTTGTGTTATGTTGGATAAGAGGAAGATTACGAGCGACTGACGGAGGTATACATACTATTACTTCACTAGGAAAAAGCGAGCAATTCGTAAGATTAACTAAATCTGTGATAACGTCGTTCCATATATTTTTGATATCTGAAAATAAAGCCTAAATAGTCAACTGAACTTTATTCTTCTCGGTCAGTCCACTTCGCCCAATCCATCCGCTTGCTCTGCAAACTCTGTATGGTGGCGACTCATTGACACGATAAAAAAAGTTTATAAAAATACCATTAGAGGGCAAAGATAATTTTTGCTCTCTTTTTTTCATTTCTGTTTGGCTGTGGCTCATTGACACTATAAAAGTTTATTAAAAATATCTAGAGAGAAAAATTATTATATAAAATTTGAAATATTTATTAAAAACTATTGACAAGTTTACTTGGCATGTGCTATAATACAAATACCAAGTAAACTTGGCAAAAGAAAAAAGGAGGACATATATGAACAGAGATGAAATTTTAGCAAAAAGTCGTGAGGAGAATAAAAATCACGATGAGATGATGCTTGACGTTTTTAAAAAAGCAGGTGAAGTTTCTAGCCAAATCGGACTGGCTGTTGCTGCCATACTATTCGGAATTGAAGCTTTTTTCTACAATTCTTATAATTATGGAATACTATGTATTTATTTTAGTATTGAGGCATCGAAAAATCTTGTAATGTATGCAAAATTAAAAGAGAAAAAGCAATTGTTAATGGGATTGCTTATGTCAATTGTAGGAATTGCCTTATTTGTAGCTAAGCTTATAACATTGAAGTAGTGATAATAATGGATGATAAACTAGTTCTTAAAAACAACTTAAAAGAGGTTAGAAAAGAAAAAGGCTATTCACAGCAGCAGTTAGCTGACGAAGTTGGTGTTTCAAGAAATACAATTAGCTCAATTGAAACTGGTCAATTTTGTCCAAGTGCTAAGTTAGCTTTGATACTTTGCATTGCTTTAGAAAAGAAATTTGAAGATCTTTTCTATTTTTAAAAAATGTAGTAAAATTAAAAATCTCCCTATAGTAGACTTTATAGTTTATTGTAGGGAGATTTTGCATTTAAGTGTTAGAGAGTATTTATGGGTATATAGTTAATATAATATTATGAATTATATTGACTACAAGGGAGGATATATGATAGATATTTTGAAAAAATCGCTTCTATTTAAAGGCATGAAAAGTGAAGAAATTGAAGATTATTTGTCCTTTGCAAAGGCAAGGGTGAAAAAATATAAGCGTGGAGAGAGTGTTTTCATGGCTGGTGATTATGCAAAGGAGCTTTATATCTTGCTATCTGGTGAGGTTAATGTTGAGAACATCACTCAGAGCGGTAAAAAAACTATAGTCAATGTTTTTGACAAGCCTGGTACTGTATTTGCTGAGGTGTATCTTTTTGTAGATGAACCTTTGCATCACTATGCTAGCGCCACTAAAGACACTTCGCTTCTTATTATAAAGAAAGATTTTATTGTAAATCAAGAAGATAATTATAAGATGATAATAAATAATATCATTAGCATACTTGCAAACAAAGCCTACTACCTAAACAAGAAGCTTATGATATGCACGGCTAAGTCTATTCGTAACAAGGTTATCAATTATCTTCTGATTAATGATGAGGGAAACTTTATTAAGATGCCATTTACAAAGACTGCTTTTGCAGAATTTTTAAGTGTACCTAGGCCGTCTCTATCAAGAGAGCTGTCGCAGATGAAGGATGAGGGGCTTATCGAAGAAAGAGATAATAAAATATATTTTTCTAGAACAAAGCTAGAAGATCTATTATAGAAAAAAACCATTGAACAGAGTTTATCTGAACAATGGTTTTCTTTTTGTTAAATATTTTTATGCGAAGAACTTTGCTAGATCTTCATCAACACTTGAGTTTGGAGCTATGCCAAATTTTTCTACTAATATATTAACTACATTGTCGCTTAAGAAAGCTGGTAGTGTTGGTCCAATGTGTATGTTTTTTACTCCAAGCGAAAGCAGTGCAAGTAAGACTATGACAGCTTTTTGCTCGTACCATGCGATATTGTAGACTATAGGTAAGTCATTGATATCATCAAGGCCAAAGGCGTCCTTAAGTGCTAGCGCTATCATTGCTAAGCTGTAAGAGTCGTTACATTGACCTGCGTCCAATACTCTTGGTATACCTGCTATGTCTCCGAGATTAAGCTTGTTGTAGCGATATTTTGCGCAGCCAGCAGTTAGTATTACAGTATCCTTTGGAAGTTTTTCTGCAAATTCTGTGTAGTAGCTTCTTCCTTTTTGTCTTCCATCGCAGCCGCCCATGACAACAAATCTTTTGATTGCTCCTGATTTAACTGCATCTACAACTTTGTCTTTAAGCGCAAGAACTTGATTGTGTGCAAAGCCACCTACTAGCTCGCCTTCTTCGATTTGAACAGGCGCCTTGCATTTTTTAGCGTGCTCAATGATTTCTGTAAAGTCCTTGTGACCGTTCTCGTCAGCTTCGATGTGTTTACATCCTGGGAAGCCAGCGGCTCCTGTTGTATATATTCTGTCTATATAATCAGTTTTTGGTGGCACTATGCAGTTAGTCGTAAATAATACTGGTCCATTAAACTTTTCAAACTCTTCTTTTTGCATCCACCAGCTATTGCCATAATTACCTATGAAGTGCTTGTACTTTTTAAACTTCGGATAGTAGTGCGCAGGTAGCATCTCGGAGTGAGTGTAAACATCAACACCACTGCCTTCAGTTTGTTCAAGCAGCATCTCAATATCCTTTAAGTCGTGGCCGGATATAAGTATACCAGGCTTATCACTAACGCCGATATTAACTTTTGTAATCTCTGGGTTACCATAAGTTTCAGTGTTTGCCTTATCAAGCAGAGCCATGGCCTTAACGCCGTATTCACCAGTTTTTAATACTGTTTCATATAGCTCATCAATTGGAATTTCTACATCTATGAATCTTGCAAGTGTTTCTTGAATAAAGATATCAATACTTTCATCGTCATAGTTAAGCGTGTTAGCGTGCTTCATATATGCACTCATACCCTTGATACCGTATGTTGCTAGCTCCTTAAGTGATCTTTGATCTTCATCTTTAGTTACTAAAACACCGACTATTTCAGCCAAAGCCATAAGCTTATCTTTGTCCTTATCAGAGTAAAGACTTAGCTTGCGTAGCTTAGATTTATCATTTAATTTAGCTAGTAGCTCATCCTTAGCTTCAATAGTTTTTACGACTTGATCTAGTATCATGTCTAAGTCAAAATTAGCATTGGTAATGGTGATGAACATGTTGTAAGTAACCATGTGATTGTACTTTTTATCTATAGTGTAGTTTTCACCTCTAAGATTATTTAAAACATCACACAGTAATTTAGTAGTATAAACAAGTAGGTCTTGCACGCTGGCAACATCCGCCTTTTTACCGCAGACACCAGCTTTAGTGCAGCCTTTGTTGTTTAAAGTTTCTTGACATTGGTAACAAAACATAATTTTCCTCCTTTAATTTTTCATTTTCTATCTTCTATCTTGTCTATATTTTATACTTAAGGAAGTCTTCTTTCTGTAACATATCTTACACTATAAAAAACTTTTATAATAATTCTTATAAAATATTAAGATCTTTTTGTGAGATATTGAAGAATCTGTTTTATATACGCGGCTGCCGTTTGAATGCGAAATTATTGACAATCAACACATCTTGTGATAATATTATTATGAGGTGTAATATGCTATTCATCGATCAACTAGACCGTATAACAAGTGAATATCCAAACAAAGTAGCCATCGTTGACAAGGAGAAGTCCATCACTTTTAGTGAGCTTCGCTCGAGGGCTATTAGTCTTGCAAGTGAGATACATAAAATTCATCCACAGACTAAGCGTCCCATTATGGTTGAGACTGACAGGTTTTTGGAGACTATAATCTCATTTTTCGCGGTTCTTTACAGCGGCAACTTTTACGTGCCCATCGATGCGGCTATGCCTCACGAAAGGATTGAGACTATCAAAAAGCGTCTCGAGAGCACTTTAGGCATTTATCATACGAAGAATATTTTCGAAGATTATGCTCTTCAATATGACTATAACCATGATTATGGCTGTGACGAGGCGGCTCTTGAAGCGATCAGGTCTAAGATGATAGACGCAGATCCTGTTTATGTTTTATTCACATCTGGCACAACTGGTGAGCCAAAGGGCGTTGTTATCAGCAATTTCATGCTCGTGGACTTACAAGATTGGCTTCATAAGACGCTTAAGATAAACGAAAACGATAGGCTTGCAAATCAAACGCCGCTCTTCTTTGATGCGTCGCTTAAGGAGCTTTGCTTATTTACCAAGACTGGAGCAACTTTATACCTAATGGATCCAAAGGACTTTTTATTTCCAGTTAAGGTGGTCGAATACTTAAACGAAAATAAAATTACGGCTATACTATGGTCGGTGTCGGCGCTTAATATTCTTGCAAATTCAAATGTTTTTGATATAGATAAACCAAAATACTTAAGGCTAGTTACTTTTGCCGGCGAGCAAATGAGCGCACAAAAGCTGAACATCTGGCGCCAAGCTGTAGAGGCTGAGTACTTTAACCTATATGGACCAACTGAGGCGACTTGCGATTGCTGCTATTACAAAGTTGACAGGGACTTTCAAGATGATGAGATCATCCCTATAGGCAAGGCTTGTGAGAATATGGAGGTCATGATACTTGATGGCGACAAAGAAGCTGACGAGGGCGAGCTTGTTATCAGGGGTAGAGGCGTTTCTTACGGCTATTACAACAAACTTGATCAAACTGAGAAGGCTTTCGTGCAAAACCCGCTAAATAAGGCATATAGAGAGATTGTCTACAGGAGCGGCGACTTTGTTAGAAAAAATAAGTTTGGCGAGATAGAATTTTTGGCGAGGAAGGACAATCAGGTCAAGGTCTTTGGCCACAGAATCGAGCTAGACGAGATAGAAAGACAGGTCTACGCCATGGGCATACACGAGGCGAGTGCTGTTTTTGATAAAGAAAATGAAATTATAATTTTGTTTTACTCTGGAAAGGAATTTTCGAGGAAGGAGTTTAAGGACTTTATCCTTGAAAGGCTGCCAAAGTATATGCTTCCGTCGAAGTTTGTGCATATGGACGCCCTTCCTAAGACGCAAAACACTAAGATAGATAAGAAGAGGCTTTTAGAAATTTATGAACGTGGAGAAGTTTAAATCACTAGAGGAGCTTGATATTTTAAAATCTTATGAAGGCTCAATCACAAACGATTACATGAATACTTCGCTATATGAAGCCAATATAGCTAGGCTCTACTACATAAAGGGTGATAGGAATTTCTATGTCCTAATTAAAAGAGAAGGCTATTACAAACTTTATTATTATATAAATGATATCAATGAAAAATTTGATGCGAAAGGCACTTTTGTGAGCGAAATCGTTTCTAAGGAAATGGATGAGACGCTTGAAAATATAGGCTTTGAGCTATACAAGACAAGAGTAAGACTGCGCTTAATACATAAGGAGCCTTATGAATCAAAGCGAGTTAAGTATATTGACGACGCAGAATTCATTTACGAAGCGCTTCAAAGCTTTGATGAGTACTCAGGCGAAAGGCTTGACTTAGATGAGGTCAAGGAGCGCATAGCGAAAAAACTCTTCATCGGGATTGATGGCGCTGGCTTTATCGAGTTTAGCACGGATATCTTTAAGGACAGTATCGAGCACTTCTACATAGACCCAGCTAAGAGGGGTGAGGGACTCGGCAGCGAGATCTTACGCCATTATCTTGGATGCGTTTCTAAGAAAAAACGCGTCAATGTGTGGACAGATGAAGGCTCGAGAGCGATAAAACTATACCATAAACATGGATTTAAAGAGGACGGACTTAAGTCCTACGTATATATTTGGAGGGAAGACCAATGAAAGAAAAAATAAAAGAAATCATCGAAGACGTCACTGGAGAAGAGGTTGAGGACACAACTGAGATCATAGAAGAAGGCATACTTGACTCCTTCGACATAGTGACTTTAGTCATAGAATTAAACGACGCTTTTGGCGTTAAAATACAAGTTTCCGAGCTATTGCCAGAAAATTTCGCAAACGTTTTAGCGATAGAGAAACTAATTAAATCATTGCAATGAGTTTTACAAGCTTCACTTTCATAGTATTTTTACTATGTTCCTTTATTGTGTTTAAGATTGCTAAGTACAAGTGGCAGGCGCTTTTACTCATCTCTTTAGCTTATTATGCAAGCTTCAGTGTAAAGGCCTTTGTCTACTTAATCTTTGTAATTTTAAGCACTTATTTTTCTGCCATTTATTTAGAAAAGCATAAGAATAAACTCGTCTTGGCGCTCACACTCATTTTAAATTTTGGCATGCTAAGTCTAGTTAAGTTTACGAGGGTCAATATTTTCGAGAACTTCATTCCGCTTGGCATTTCATTCTACACATTCATGGCGACTGGTTACGTGATTGATGTTTATAGGGGCAAGTACGAGGCGCAAAAGAACATTTTCAAGTACTCGCTCTTCGTTTCATTCTTCCCGCAAATGATGCAAGGACCTATTTCTCGCTACGACGATATTTCTAATGGCCTTTATCATGACGATAGCAGTGTCACAGACATTTCATATGGACTTATGCTAATTCTTTACGGCTTCTTCAAGAAGCTTGTCATTGCCGATAGGGCAGCGGTTTTTGTGAACAAAGTTTTTACTGAGCCAGATTTATATTCGGGCATCTTTGTTTTTATTGCAATTATATTTTATTCAATTCAAATTTACTGTGACTTTTCAGGCGGCATCGACGTCGCAAGAGGCGCAGCCTATTTATTTGGCGTGAAGCTTGATCGAAACTTCAAAAGGCCATTCTTCGCGACAAGTCTTGCAGACTTTTGGAGACGCTGGCACACAAGTCTTGGCTCGTGGATGAAGGACTACGTTTTCTACAGTCTATCCTTGTCAAAGGCCTTTGTCTTTATCAACAAAAAGTCAAGAAAGCACCTTGGCCGCAAGTTTGGTAAGTACCTAACACTAAGTATAGCAAGCTTTGTTGTTTACTTCATCATAGGTATATGGCATGGCGCTGGTCTAAACTTTTTGGCCTTCGGTCTATATAACGGTACGATAATCAGTTTGGGACTTATCTTTGAAGATAGAAATAAAGCCTTCAGAGAAAAAATCGGCTTAAAAGATACTTCACTTACTTATAGAGTCTTAAAAATATGCTCAACGCTACTCATAGTCTTTATAGGTAGGTATTTTACGAGATCAGCTGGCCTTAGAACAGCCCTTCACATGATGAAGAAGACCCTTGTCGATAGGAGCTTCAGATACGCAGCGACTGGCTTAAGTAAGCTTGACTACGCTGTTATACTTATCTCGCTTATCTTAGTCTTCATCGTTTCACTCGCTGAAGAGAAAGAAATCGACGTGAAAGAAAAAGTTCTTAAGCTAAAACCAATCTATTTATTCACAGGACTAATTATATTTATGGCTTTCGTCGCATACTTCGGCGTATTTGCGAGTGGCTTTACAAAAGTAGACTTTATCTATAGAAATTATTAGGTGATTATATGAAAGAGAAAAAATTCATCAGAATATTTTTTGCGTGCATCTTAATTATTGCCATTATCATAGCCATTTTAAATGTAGTGGCTGACCCATTCAACGTCTTTGGCGATAGATTTACTAAGTGGTATACTTATGATTTTACACAAAACCCAAGGACAGCTAAGATTGAGTACATCAAGGGAAAAGATTACAAGAACTTCATTTTGGGAGCAAGTGGCGCTTCATCCATTCCCACAGAGGAGCTTGAGAAATACACTGGCAAAAAGTATTTTAACCTCTTCTCTTATGGCGCGGACCTTTATGTTGTTGAGAAGAATTTAGATTATATTTTGAAAAATTATGAGGTCGAGTCAGTGATACTGCCACTTTCAATACCATCGGCGCTTAGGTACAACGGCGAGAGGACTTCACTAAACTACTACATGAATCCAGATGTTTCTGGTGAGAGCAAAATTTTGTTTTATGCGAGATACCTCTTTGCTAATCCAAGAAATGCGATTGAAAAATTTAGGGCAATGGGGAAGAGATCGCTTGTTCAAGAGAGCTTCGACGTCTTCAGCCTTGACGGTTCTTACGACAAGAGCCAAAGGGACATCGAGTACATCGGCAGCGAGGACGATTACAAGGCAGAAAAAGGCTTTAATAAGGACTACACTAAGCTTGAGATGGCACATGCAAATGATGCGCTTGAAGCAATTCGCCGCATGAAAAAAGCCTGTGACGATGCTGGAGTCGAGCTTACAATGCTTTTATGCCCAATGTATAAGGACGAGACGGCTCGCTACGACAAGGCCGAGGTGGAGAGCTACTACAAGGGACTTGCTGAGATCAGCCCTTTCTGGGACTTCACAGGAACTGAGTACGAGAACGATCCGAGATTTTTCTACGACCCGGCTCATTTCAGAAACGCCCTTGGCAAGATGATGCTCGAGACCATTTACGCAGGTCGTAAGGACTTTGGCCGCTACGTCGACAAGGCCGAAGCGCCGCTATATACAGAGGCAAAGCCCGATGCGAGAGAGTTTTACATCTTCGAGCTGCATCACATAGACGAGGACCCGAAAAACGCTTACATCATCACGAAAGAAAAGTTCGAGAGCGTTTTAAAATATTTACAAGAAAATAATATTAAGACAGTTTCCTTTAAGGATATATATGACTATGTTAATGGCGATGCATATCTCCCAGAAAAGTTCTGCGTCTTAACCTTTGACGATGGTTATAGATCAAATTATACAATAGCCTATCCACTACTTAAGAAATATGGCGCAAAGGCGACAATATTCCCAGTTGGCAAGACCATGGGCCTAAATAAGTATCCAGATACAGATAAAGATATCTACGAGCACTTTAGTGCGGCCGAGGCAAAAGAGATGTCAGATGTGATTGAGTTTGGCTCACACACATACTGGATGCATCAAGCTTATCCGAGCGATAAATACACGTTCAGAAGGACTGCGAAGAGGCTTCCGGGCGAGAGCGAAGAGACTTACGTCAAAGCCTTTAAAGAAGACTCAGCCAAGTTCAAGGCGCTTTACAAAGAGTTTGCAGACGGCGAACCACTTGTATTTGCTTATCCAGAGGGCGACATAGACGGCCTAAGCGAGTTAATCGCTGAAGAAGAGGGCTACAAAGTGACTTTAGGTGTTAAGCCAGGCAAAAATTACATCGTAAAGGGACTTCCTGAGACGCTTAAAAAGCTTAAGAGAATCAATATAGATGAAAAGACCGATATCAGTGAATACTAGTAAAAATTTTAGGCTAATGGAAGTCACTTCACCAAAAGATTTAAGCGATGTAAATTTAGCTGAGAGGGTAATTTTCAAATTGCCAATGGCTTTGCGAAAGGAAAGTGATTTTCTAAAGCATCTAGATTTATTAAACAAGGCAAGGCTAGATGAGATCAGCAGCGCAGAAGATAAACTTCGCTTTATAAAGACGAGAGGCCTAGTCAATATACTTTTTTTACTAGAGAATGGCGGCGCAGAGCCTATATGGAAGCTAAATGAATATGGCAAGCCATATATAGAAGGCTGGGAAAAAGACTTTAGCATCTCACATACTAGAGACATTTCACTCGTGGCAGTCGCAAGTGAAGCGATAGGCATTGATATAGAAGACAATAGCCGCAATATTGATCTAGAAAAGTTTAAAAGAACAAAATTTTTGAACTTCGATGATGGCGCTTATAATAATAAGGAAGAATTTCTTATGCGCTTCACAGCCCTTGAAGCCTATCTAAAATACATCGGCAAAGGCTTTTATAAAGATGCGAGGACCATTAGCGTAAAAAAAATTGATGATGGCATAGTGATTGATGATGGCAAAGTAATCAAAGCAGAATCGATTAAGAGTGGCGGCTATACCATTAGCATAGTTATTAAATAGAAAAGAGGTAAAATATGGACAGAGAAAAAGTAAAAGAATTATTTGATAAATACACAAAAAAGCTACGCATAGTGCCTGAGTGGGACATAAGGCTTGAATTTGTCGAAGATCCCGAATGGAAGAAGACGGGCGATTTCAAGATAGACCCTACAGACAAAAAGGCGGTGCTAATGCTAAACGCAGTAAATCCAAAAGACGAGAACATCGAAGAAACCATAGTTCATGAGCTAATGCATATAAAAATGTATCCACTCGATCAAGTTTGTGAATCGATGATTATAAATATGTTCGACGAAGGGAGCAAGGCGCAAAACTTTGCTTATCAAGAGTTTTCACGACACTTGAAGTGACAGTCGAAGAGCTCGCAAAGTGCTTTTTGTACGAGTTTGGCGAGAACAAAGAGCTTTCATACGGAAGGATGAAGAGGATTAAGTCCTTCAATGAGCTTTATGATGGATTAAATAGTATTGAATAAATAAATTCGCTCTTTACTTATTAAGTAGAGAGCTTTTCTTTGCCTTGAAAATTGTAGATTATAGTGATATAATTAGTTAAAGAGGTGGACTATGGCGGATATATTTGAATTCAAAGACAGCGGCAGCATGCGTGAAGATATAAAGGAGCTACGCAAAAAGCTTGCGCACAGGCTAAGTGAGCGTGACGAGCTTGTTTATACGACATGTGAAAATATCAAGATGAAGTACATGGTAGAGATTGGCTACCTTGAATAAAAGCTATACAATTTAAGTATTACATATCAAAGGCTTAAGAGGAAGAAAGAGCTTATACAGGCAAGGCTTTATAAAAAAGAAAGAATATCTTTGATAGACATCGAGGAGCTGCTTGAAAAAGAGTTTCAGGAGTACAAACGCAAGCTAAGAGAAAGGCTCAAGGAAGTCGACGATGCTTTAGCAAGAAGCGAGGGTAAATTCCTTTCAGATGATGATAGCAAGGCCCTTAAGGACATGTATAGGACTATTGTCAAAAAGCTGCATCCCGATCTTAACTCGCATGCTTCTAAAGAAGAGATGGATCTCTTCATGAAGGCTGTTAATGCGTACAAACTTGGTGATATCGAGACCATGAAGCTTATCTTTGAAGTGACTGGTGAAGCAGGAGAGGGAGATATGCCAAAGACAGTTCTTGAGCTTGCAGAAGAAAAATCGCGTCTTCAAGCTTTGATCATGAAGGTCGAGCTTGATATGGAAGGTATAAAACACAGCTTCCCATACAATTTGAAAGTCTACCTAGATGATGAGAAACTCAAAAGAGAGAGACAGGCGCAGCTACGTAAAGACATAAAGCTTTTTCAAGAAGCCATAGATAATATTATTGATGAAATACAAAAACTAATGGGTAAAAGAGATGAGCCAGAAATAGAATAAGATAAAAATATAATATAAGGTGATAAAATGAGTGATTTAGTTAAAAAAGATGGCGGCGGCCTTTTAGGTGTTTTACTTGGCACTGGTGGTCTTGTCGTTCCAAAGCCATTCGAGCGCGAGATATATCTATTTACAACGCATGTCGCAGGCACAACGCATGTTGATAATATTTTCGAGATTGAAAAGAACATCAATATAGGTGACAGGCTATCTTTCTTTAGAGAAGACAATAAGCACGACGACTTAGCCATACGCGTGGAAACGGAGAAAGAAGAAAAGCTTGGCTACATACCAAGAGAAGACAACATCGTCTTCGCAAGGCTTATGGATGCTGGCAAGGAGCTCTACGCCAAGGTCAAAACCAAGGAAATAGTCGAAGCTTGGGTTAGGATAGAGATAGATATATATTTAAAAGACTAGCTAGGCAAAAGGAAAGTTTTATATGGATAATAATCTTGGTAATTATGAATGGGTATACGACAATATTTGCCTTTGCTTTACATTAGATTTGATTTTTGAGCCTATAGAGTCAAAAATATGCTTCATTGTTGCTGGACTCAACAGAAGTATGCAGTGGATTTATCCAGCCGCACAGAAATTATATAGTGCTGGCTATAAACATTATTTTATATTTGGTGAATATTGTGATATATGGAAAGATGCTCTTGAATTGCTTTATGAGGGTGATAAAGATTTAGATATATATGCTAACAAACACAGCTACTTTACTTTTGAACATGAAATTGCAATGCAAGCCAAAGTCAATAAAGATGAGGATATATTTTTGCTATGTGACGACAGATTTTATGCCTCATTTTTAAGGCATATATCTGATGTGGTCGAAGATGAAGTGATTACTGTTGAAGATTGGATACAATTTAAAAAAGGATGTGAATTTATTTATAAGGGTAAGGATGCAATAGTTGTTTTAGGAAAGGAAAAGACCTATGCAGGGTTCCTAAATAATATTAAAGAATATGATTCATTTGATGATATGAGTAAAAATGCGAAATTTGATGGAAATAGATTTAGAGAGGTTTGGAAAGAAGTAAAAAAACAAAATAATATTAACAAATAAAATAATCCCCGATACAAATTCGTACCGGGGATTTTCGCGTTTAAACTATTTATCCTTTTTAATCAATTCTTTTGTCTCTAAATTGTATTCGTACTCGATGTCTTTGCCATTTGCATTTTTCACTTCGATTTCGATATTTGTGTTGCTGCCACTATCTTCCACGTCTATGCTGTATGAGTCTAAATAAAAGCCTTCGCCTGCATCAGTTTTTGCGCTTTCGATTAGCTCGTTGGCATTGCCAAGTAAAGCAAGGTCTATCGCCTTATCGTCAAGATCTCTGTCCTTTTCGCTCTCGTCCTTGATTATGCTTCCGTCTGCTGCATTTATCTCCAGCTCATATTCATTAGCATCGTCAAAGCCATTGATCTCGTAAACATAGCTTCCTTTTTCCATTTCAAAGCTAATGTCATCAACGCTCACGCCAGCATATTTATCAGTGAATATCTTTACTGCGTCTTCTGCAGACAATGTAACCGCATTTAAAGCCTCAGCTGCGTCCTTTGCTTTGTCGGTACCGCTTTGGCAGCCCACAAGTGCAAGTGAAAGCACTAAGGAAAGTATTAAAATTGTTTTCTTCATATAATCATCCTCTCTCGATAATACCTATACCCAAAGTGGATGAGATACAAACAAGCCCCAATGCTAAGTGCATCGGGGCTCTGTCATTATTTTGTTTTTATCTAAAAATTGTCATAGTAAATTTTGTCTTCAGGCACACCCACGTCCTTAAGCGCTGCCGTTAATGACTCTATCATCCTTGGCGAGCCGCATAGGTAGGCAGAGCTGTTCTTGCCAGTCTCTTGGCAATACTTTCTGATTGCGTCGTCCGCGTGTCCCGTGTCGCCCTCCCAATTCATTTCAGGCGTTGTTCTTGATAGGACTGGTATAAATTTGAAGTCATACAAAGTCTCTTCGAAGTCCTTTAGCTCATCAAGTAAGAACAAGTCATCAGGCGTTCTCGCGCCGAAGTAAAATCTCGCCTTTCTCTTGATGTCGTGGTCCTTCATGTGATTTAGTATCGAACGTATCGGAGCAAAACCAGTTCCTGCCGCTCCTAGAATTATCTCGCTATCATCATCATGATAATAGAAGTCGCCGTATGGTCCGTTGATAGTGACCTTGTCGCCTTCCTTCAAGATCTTGTGGCAGTAGGTAGTACATATACCCTTAGTAAAGCCGATAAGAAGCTCGATGTGCTTTGTATCGTTGATACTCGAGGCGATGGAGTAAGCTCTGAACACTTCTTCGTCTGATCCTTCGTAGTCATCGCCCTTTGGATACGCCTCAGCCTTTAGCTGAACGTATTGACCCGGCTTGAAGCTGATAGTCTCGCCCTCAGGCAGCTCAAATCTAAATTTCGTGATTCTATCAGTAAGTGGAAGCTTCTCAACCAAAGTAGTTTCATACTCTTTTACGTTGAATAGCTCTTCAGGTATCTCTATAGAAATATCATTCTTGACCTTGATTTGACAAGATAGTCTCACATTAGTCTTAAGCTCTTCTTCACTTAGTTGCGGTTTTTCAGTCGCAAGCACTGGGCCCGCGCCGCTTAAAACCTTGACCTTGCAGTAGCCGCATGAGCCCTTGCCGCCGCAAGCCGATGGTATGAAGACCTTTTGATTTCTAAGTGTTGATAGTAAGCTCTCGCCCCCATCAACAGTATATTCTTTTTCATTGTTAATAGTTAGTTTCACTTGGCCATAGTCCGCGATGTATTTATCCGCTATTGACAATAGTAGAGCAAATATCCCGCATAGACCAGCTACGACTAAAGTAGTAATAATTATTTGTCCCATAGCCGTCACCTACGATATTTGCACTATGCCTGAGAATCCGATGAAGGCCATCGCCATAATCCCAGTGATAATCAGTGTGATAGGGAAGCCTCTAAGACCTTCAGGTATAGAATTTTCCTTAATCTTCGATCTAATTCCAGCCATTGACACGATGGCAAGCATCCAGCCAAGACCACTGCCTATAGCGAAGCCCACAGTTTGTAGGAAATTGTATTCTCTGATAACCATGAATAAGCTTACACCTAGTATCGCGCAGTTAACAGTGATTAATGGAAGAAATATGCCAAGAGCGTAATAAAGGTTTGGCACGTACTTTTCCAAAATCATTTCCAAAACTTGAACGAAGGCCGCTATGGATATGATAAATATTATATATCTTAGATATTCTATGTTAAACATCACCACGAGTTTATATAAAAAGTAGTTGATAACCGTTGTTATCGTTAGTACAAAAGTTACCGCGATGCCTAGACCAGTTGCAGTCTCTATCTTCTTGCTGACAGCAATGAAGGAGCACATGCCTAGGAAGTTTGAGAATATCATGTTCGATGTAAAAATCGATGCGAAAAATATTACTAAAGGATGTATACTCATTACTTAGCATCTCCTTTCTTTTTTAAACGATTGTTGGCGATCCACATAAGTATTGGCAGTATGAAGAATGCCGCAGGTGGCATAACCATCATAGTCCAAGGCACGAAGCCCTCAGGCATTACTCTAAAGCCAAAGATGCTTCCAAAGCCCAGCAGCTCTCTGATTATGGCGATAGCGACAAGTACACAAGTGTAGCCAAGTCCAGATGCCACGCCATCTACAAAGCTTGATATAGGATCGTTACTGATGGCAAAAGCTTCAGCACGTCCCATAATTATACAGTTAGTTATGATTAAGCCGACATATGGCCCTAAAGTTTTGCTCATCTCAGGCATATAGGCCTTTAAGAATATATCAACGATGATAACGAAGAACGAGATGATAAAGACTTGAACCATCATACGTATGTGCTTAGGCGTTACCTTTCTTAGTAGACTGATCAAAAACGATGAACAGCCAGTAACAAAGGCAAGAGCAAGACCCATAACGAGCGAGTTCATACAAAGGTTAGTAACAGCTAGAGTCGAGCAGATACCGATGACTTGAACCAAAACCGGATTGTCATCAAGCACGCCGTTCTTAAGTAGTTTAGTGTATTTATTAGACATAGTTACTTAACCCCCTTCTTAATAAATTCGTCAAGGTCCTCGTTGATCATGTTCACAACGAAAGTCGATGTTTGAGTCGCACCGCTTATCGCGTCAATGTTGCCGCCACTTGCGGGTCTGTTGATAACGATGTTCTTATCAGTGTAATTACTTATGTCAAGGCCGCGGAACTGATTCTTGTAAGCATCCTCAGTGATACGTCCGCCGAGACCGGGCGTTTCATCTTGCTTGATAAATTCAAGACCAGTCGTCTTAGTCAAATCATTTGTAACACCGATGTAGCCACTAATTGAGCCCCATAGACCCGGTCCGTTTATAGGAACCGCATAAGCAAGAGTCTCCTCACCACTCTTATAAATATATAAATTTTTACCCTTATAATCTTCACTCACTACATTGTCCTTGAAAACCTTGTCAATAGTAGTAGCATCAGCGTCCGAAGGCAAGATGTCAAAAACATTTAAGATCTTCTTCTTAAGCTCAATGTCTTGATTAAACTCAACCACAGGAGCAGTTACCTCATTTAGAAAAGCTAGAGCAAGGGTCAATAGCAGTGCTAGAGCGAACATAAAAACTACAGGATAAACGATAGATTTCTTTTTCTTAGCCATTCGCACGCGCCTCCTTCTTTCTAGCCTTCGCCGCATTGATGGCGTAGTCGATGATAGGAGCAAAAGTGTTGCCAATCAAAATCGCAAACATAACCCCGCCAGCGAATAACGCAAAGCCCCTGATGATAACAGTCACAACGCCGATGATCACGCCATAAATCCATTTGCCAAGCGTAGTCTTAGCAGCAGATATCGGGTCAGTCGCCATAAAGACAGTACCAAATAAGAAACCGCCCATCAAGATGCCGCTGATAGGGTCAGGCACAGTAGTCACGCCCATAGCACGAAGAATCAAACTTAGAGCTAAAAAACCTAAAGTGCTTCCAGCCATGATCTCCCAGCTAGCCACCTTCTTTACAATTAGGTATATAGCCGCGATGATGATTAAGACCTTAGAAGTCTCACCGATAACGCCAGGTATATTACCTAAAAGCATCGAATTTACTGATTCAAGAGAGCCGTCAAGCTTAAACATCGTCATAGGTGTCGCCTCAGATAGAGAGTCAAGACCCCTAGTTAAGAACGTTCCAAAGCCACCAGGTAAGCCATTTGCAGCCTCATTCCAGTAAATAGTCATAAACTTAGGGAAATTAACATAGATAAATACACGGCCAACCAAAGCAGGATTAAATACATTCTTGCCGAAGCCGCCAAAAACCATTTTCCCAAAGAAAATTCCAAAAGCCATACCCACAGCAGAGATCCAAAACGGGATCGATGCAGGCAGCGTCATAGTGTAGAGACAGGCAGTAGCAAACGCCGCCTCAGAAATCTTTTCGAGCTTAAAAATCTTCTTGTTCGATAAGTACTCAACGAATAGAGCGACGAGCACGTTCGTGATTAAGAGAGCCAAAACCCTTAGACCGTAGAAATACGTTGCCACTAAGGCGATAGGGATCATGGAGTAAATCACAGGATGCATCATCTTTTGCTTCATAAAGTACTTTTTGTAAAACTCTTTCAATGCGCTCACTCCTTTATAGATAAATTTGTTATATATAAATTATATACTATAATAGAAAAATAAACAAGGGAGAGGGGATATGTGATATAATATAAATAATAAAAGGAGGTCATATCAATTATGAACGCATTAATCGTATTAGATGTACAAAAAGGGATTTTAAAGAAAAAAGATTTCTCAAACACTTTAAAAAACATTAAACTCTTAATAAATGATTTTAAGAGCAAAGGCGATATCGTACTTTTAACTCAACATTTTTCGGACGACAGCGAAAGTCCGTTTTATAAAGCTTCCAGCGATGTAGAATTGCTAGATGGATTTAGAGAAGCTGCTGATTATGTTATACCAAAATCATCATGTAATCCATTTCATAATACAAATCTTCAAGAAATGTTAAGCGAAAACAAAGTATCAAAGGTATATATCTGTGGCTTTAACACAGAATATTGCTGCTTGTTTAGTAGCATCTTATCCTCTGATAGAGGTTACGAAACTGTATTTGTAGAGGATGCCTGTGGAACTTTTGGAGATGAGGAAATATATGAAATGCCAGGACTAGATATTAATGATTTTATTGGATCTATTCTTAATTGGTCAGGAGAAGTAGAAGTATTATATACAGATGAATACTTCAATGGCGTAAGCGAAGAATGAAATTATAGTAAAGAATGATACTCAAATAATTAAAAATAGTTGGTATTAGGGGTAAATGACAATGAAAATTAAAAAATATTTATTTAAAATAGCCTTATTAATATTTTTGACAGTGGCTTTTAGCAAAGGCACATACGCTGCAAGCGATATAAGTTTAAATCAAAAGGAAATAGATGCGATTGTATCAGAGCTTGAAAAAGCGCCTAAACCAGTTCTTGGCTACCACTTTGAATACGCTTCACACAATATATCTTTCGACAAAACAAAAGATCAATACGCCATCGTTTACATTTCAAATGACAATGCAAGTGGCTTTGTCGGCGTGATAGACACTAAAGAAAAAAGCGTCACAATACCATTTAAGTATAAAGACATATACTTTTTACCAGAGAATAAATTATTATTGACAGAAAAAGATAAGTCCGATACAGATCAAAAGTATTATATTTCCGTTATGAGTGGAAATTTAACGCCAACACATTTCGATGGCATGGTAAGCGGAGTAGATGAGGCTGGATACATTACCCTTTCTAGATATTTAAAAGTAAATGCAAAAAACGAGCAAAACGTATTAAACGAAAAAAGTGAGGCAATTAAAGAAACACTTGTTCCTAAACTAGCCTTACTTGATGATAAGCAAAATATGGTCCTAGATTTTATTATAGATGAAGTTTGGCCATCGGGAATAGTTTTTGAAGACGACTACGCCATCGTTAAAAGCAAGGCAAATGAATGGTACGCTGGTTCTCAGTCAACTACAAACAATGCAAAAAGCGGCGTGATTGATAGAAGCGGAAAAGTACTTGTAGCATTTGAATATGATAGGATAGAGTATATCAGCAAAGGCAAATTTGAAGCATACAAAAACAATAAAAAATATAGCATCGATTTGAACAATAGCAAAGAGCAAAAAGCTTGGCAAAAGCCATCTGCTTGGGCAGAAAAAGAGATTACGAGAGCCATAGACGAAGGAATCGTTCCTGCAATACTTCAAAATAATTATCGTGATGATATAACGAGAGGCGAGTTTTGTAGCATAGCCGTAAATCTTTATGAAAGCATGACAAAAAAGGAAATTTCAGGCAGAGTTAAATTTGACGACAACGTTTTGCTCTCAGTCGAAAAATTAGCCTACGAAGGCATAGTACATGGCCTTGGCAGTAACAAATTTAACCCAGACGGCAAAATAAAAAGAGAAGAAGCCGCAGTGATCTTGTCAAAGCTAAGCGAAAAGCTTGGGATGAATTTAGCATCAGACGATATTAGCTTTACAGATAGCCAAAGCATCTCCACTTGGACAATAGACGACGTCAAAAAAGTTTATACAGCAAAGATTATGCAAGGAGTAAGCGAAAGAAGATTTTCGCCGAAGAGCCACTACACAAAAGAGCAGGCAATAGCGACGCTTTTAAGAATAAAAGATAAATAAGATAAGGATAATAGATGTCAAGCAAAAAAGTACTTGGCATCTATTTTTATGGGTTAAAAAGAGTATTATGTGATATAATATAGTAAAGAAACCAATTTAGTATATAATTATGGAAGGATGCATTAATATGTTCATTATTAAAGATATTAAAAGCAAAATAGAAAAATTAAGTCCAGCTGACTTTCAAGAGTTTTGCGATGCATTAATTAGTAATTATAGATCTGGGCAAATAAATTCATATGGATTAAAACCAGGGACTGGAAAAACGATAAAGGGAACTCCAGATACTTATATAAGAAACGAAAATGACAAATATATTTTTATTGAGTATACTACTCAAACTGACGGGATTTATAATAAATTAAGTGATGATATAGCTAAATGTCTTGATGAATCCAAAACTAAAATAGATATTGCAGACATTGAAGAAATTATTTGTTGCTATACAACTGCACATCTAAGCCCAAGTGAAAATAAAAATTTACATGATTTATGTAAAGATAAGGGTGTTAGCTTGACAATTTGGGGTATTGACGAGATTGCTACTAAAGCTCTTCAATGCACTCACATAACTGCTACGTATTTAGGCATAAATATTGATACTTGTCAAATTTTTACATTAAATGATTTTATAATTTATTATGATTCGTTACGTTTTTCAGCGCCACTGAATACAAGTTTTCAGTATAGAAATAAAGAGCTAGAATCTTTAATAAATGCATTAAATACTGACCCTGTAGTAGTTATTACAGGACAAGCTGGAGTTGGCAAAACGAGATTAGCTTTAGAAGCTCTAAATATATTTTCTAAAGATAAAAGTTATGAAATTCTTTGTTTTAAAAGTAATGGACAAAAATTGTATGATGATTTTATAAGTAAAATAGACATGGGCAAAAACTATTTGCTATTTATGGATGACATTAATGATTTAAATGACTTGCAGGCTATAATAAGGTTTATACATATTAAACATGATAATATAAAAATAGTAGCCACAGTTAGAGATTATGCAAGTTTTGAACCTATAAATGAATTGAAACAATTTGTTAATCCCAAAATAATAGAATTAGCCGCTTTTACAAATGATGAAATAAGAGGATTTTTGAAAGATAATTTAAAAATACAAAATTATAATTATCAAGAACAAATTATTCATATAGCTAATGGCAATGCTAGAATGGCATATATGGCAGGAAAGTTAGCTGTAGAGAAAAACAGTTTGGATTCGATAAAAGATGCTTCCGAACTTTATGATGAATATTACGGAAGATTTGTTGAAAGCTTTATAGGAGATGATACAAAACTATGTTTTACAGCAGGTTTATTATCCGTTATAAAGTCTTTGAATTTAGAAGATTTTTCTAAAATAGATAAAATCTTAGATTCTTTTGGAATTAGTAATAATGAAGTTAATGAGAAACTACAAATTTTAAACAAATTGGAAGTTCTAAAAATTACGATAAATAGGATCGCTATATTTACAGACCAGTGTTTTTCAAACTATATGAAATATTATGTTTTCTTAAAAAGGAAGCTATTTCCACTATCTAAATTGTTAGAGCATGGATATACTACCTATCGTAAGGAATTAATTGATTTAGTAAATACTGCTTTTAATATGTACAACTCTGAAGATACAAATGACTATTGTAAACGCGAAATATTAAAAGTATGGGATATTTTAAAAAGTGAAAACAACACATGTTATAAAAGTTTTGTGAGAGACTTTCACATGCTTAGACCTAGCGAGAGTTTTCTAATATTTAAAGAAGAAATTGAAAGTATTGAAAATGAAATCTTTACACCTTATAATCTAGATTTTTCTAAAAATAATTTTTATAGTAGTGAATCACCTTTAGAGCTTCTACAAGGGTATAACAATACTGAACATTTATCTACAGTTATACTCCTACTAATAGAGTACGCAAGTAAGACCAGCAAAACGATAACAACATCATATAGTTGGCTCGAGAGCAATTATGGAGTAAATATTATTGATTGCACTTATGACTATAACACACAAGTTATTATCACTAAAACTTTGTATGATGAAGCTGTAGAAAAAAATCAATCGGCTATGGCTCTTGCTTATCAATGGGCTAAATATTCATTAGCTTTTTCATTTAATTCATTTATTTATAATGGAGATGGATTTACATATCATGACATACAATTACAAAATACAAATGGTTTAACAGTGTATCGTAAATTATGTTGGAAAATTATGTTACATCTATCAAAAATAGATGATTGGAAAGAAAATGTAAAAAAGTTTATTTATTCATACTCAATTAATATTTTACAGAAACCAGATCAAAATATCGTTAAGAATGATTATGAGTATGTAGATAAATTATTAGGTGTACTTAAATCAAATAGCGTTGGTTTTTTAAAGATAGTTCGAAATATTATTGATGCCACGCACAATCTTTGTTTAAATACAAAAGAAAAATGGGGACACTATTTTGATACAGATATTTGGAAACTATTTACAATATTAGAGGATTATAATAGAAAATCAAATTTAAATTATGATGAATATACAGAAGATAGGAACAAAAAATTAGTTAAATATGCTAACAATTTACAATTATCAGAACTAGAAGAATTCGTAAAAAATGCTAATAATATTTTATCTGATCCATTAATAAATAATCAAGAATGGGAGATAAACGATGGATTAGAATTAATATTAAAAGAATTTGACTTTGAGAAGTTTAAATTATTCTTTAGTGCATATACTAAATATGGGAGCAAAATTTTAATTTGTCCAGACTTTATTTTTGAATTAGCAATAAATAATGATAAGTATAAAGAGTTATATAATATGATTAAAGAAGCAGACTTTGCTCAAAAAGATCAATGGTTATTTTCATATTTTGAGAATTTACCAGACTATCAAGTGGACGAAGATACCTTAAAAGAACTCATAGTTTTTTTTAAGCTTGAAAAAGATAAAGATTTAAACGTATTTCCAATTAGAAAGCTAAGACTTCTCGATAAATTTTTGAATCTTGAGCCAAATTTATATGTAGATGTCTCATCAATTCTATATGAAAAGAAAGATCATAGTAGTATATTGCTTAATATATACTTTAAGTCTCTATTTAATATATACACATATAATCCTAAAGAACTAACTAATCTTTTTAGAGGGAGTGAAAAATTGCTACAAGATATTTATTTTTATATGCTTGAAAATGTTGATTCGTTTGACTACAATGGTAAATATCTCGTTGAATTTATAAATCTAGAGGATTCTTGGTTAGAAAGATATTTAAATCTAGTTTTAAGAGAATTAAAGGTTAGCAGAGATTTTATGTCAAGTAGAAATAAGGCTTTGTGGGAAAGTGATAAATATGCTTATTATTTTGATTATTTTATTAATAATTATCCAATACAAGGATTAAATAGTTGGACTACGAGACAGTATTTTAATATGATGTTTAAAACTGATGAAAGTAATGAGTTGATTAAAAGTCATCAAAAAGAATGGCTAGCTAATATTATCAAAGAGAAAGCAAATACTAATTTAATAAATATAATTTTTGATATCGTATGTGACCTAGAAGATGAAACAAAGTTATATTTGATTAAAATATTTTTAGAAAATAATGATAGTTACGGGACTTTTGAACGCTTATCTCTTACACCCAATTCTTATTGCGGATATGGTAGTTTAGTTCCAATTTTTGAAGAAAGGGTAAAATTTCTTGAATCATTATATCCATTATTAAGTGATATAAAATTTTTGAAGCATAAAAAATTAATAGAAGATAAAGTTAATGGTTTGAAAAATATGATAAAAAAAGAGGAAGAACGAGAGATTATTGACAATTTACATTATAATTACTAAAAATACATTGGGAGGAAATATATGATAGGTAAAAACTTACAAGATAATCTTGATATTAAAGTTAACAGTAAAAAGATGGAGAAACTTAAAGATGATTTTCCTGAATTTTTCACAAAAGAGGGAGATTTTAAGCTTGACTCATTTAAAGACTTTTTGAAAGAGGAAGAAGTGGAGCTAACAAAAGAAGCTTACGAACTAGACTTCTTAGGCAAATCTTATGCTAAATATGAAAGTTCACTAAATACTGAAACATATATTTCGCCAGACGTTGAGCACAATGAAAAGCCTGAGAACAAAGACAGTGAAAACGTTTATATTGTTGGTGACAATATAGATGCATTAAAACATTTATTGGGTTCATACTCTGGAAAAATCAAATGCATCTATATAGATCCGCCATACAATACAGGCTCTGACGGCTTTGTTTATCCCGATAGTTTTAAATTTACTGCTGAAAATCTTGCGGAAAAGATAGGCATAACAGAAGAAGAGGCAGATAGAATTTTAAATCTTGAAGGAAAAAGTTCTCATGCTGCTTGGTTAACATTTATGTATCCTAGGTTATTACTAGCAAGAGATTTATTAGCTGATGATGGTGTTATTTTTATCAGCATTGATGATAATGAGCAAGCAAATTTAAAGTTAATGTGTGATGAGATATTTGGTGAAGATAATTTTGTTGGTTGTATTTCAAGAGCTACTGGCACAACAACTGGTCAGGATGCCAACAAAGTGGGAAGTTCGTTAGATTACTGTCTTTCTTACTCTAAAACAAGTTTATTTAATTTGGGAGGAATACCATTAAACGAGCAAGACGCGAAAAGGTTTAATAAAAAAGACGAAAAAGGAGATTTTTCTATTCTACAACTAAGAAAAACAGGTAATGAGGATAGAAAAGAAGATCGAGAAACTATGTTTTTTCCAATTAAAGCTCCAGATGGAAGTGAGGTATACCCTTTTGGCCCTGAAAATTATTTGAGTAGATGGAGAATGTCAAATGATAGTTATAAAGAATTATTAAGAGAGGATATGATATATTGGGAATACGAAGAGAAATCAGAATTAATTATTGATGGCTATGAAAGATCTAATTGGACGCCATATGTAAAATACTACCTAGAAGGAAGAACTAAGCAAATATCAAATTTATTAACTGGTATAGAAGGAAATAAAAAAGCTTCCATACATCTAAAAAACTTATTTGGATTCAAGGATGCATTTACAAATCCAAAGCCTATTGAATTTTTAGAAATTTTAATACAGATTTCGCAATCAGAAAATTCAATAGTACTGGATTTTTTCTCCGGATCAAGTACCACAGCAGAAACGGTTCTAAAATTAAATGCAAAGTACAAATATAAAATAAAATATATGCTTGTCCAATTACCAGAAACAATTCTGACAAATAAACCAGCATACAAAGCAGGTTATAGAACAGTAGATGAAATTGGTAGAGACAGAATTGAAAGAGCAGCTGCAAAGATAAAAGATGAAACAAAAGCAGATATCGACTATGGATATAAACTATTTTATTTAGAAAAACCAAGAGAAAAAACATTATTAGATCTAGAAGAGTTCAAGCCAGAAATAAAACTAGTTTCAGATGATATGATATCAGTTTTTGACAACAAACATGCTAGTGGCAAAGAAAATATCTTAGCTACATGGCTTAACGAAGATGGATATGGTTTGATAAAAGAAGCAATAGATTACAAACTAGAAAATTATATAGCACAACTAATTGAAAAAACACTATACATTATTGACGAAGGACTAGAGTCAGACGATGTAATGAAATTAATTAAACAAATTGAAGATGATTCACTAGATATAACAAGACTAGTTATATATTCATATTCAGTTAAATTTTCTGTATTAAATGAATTAAGAAAAAATATAAAAGTTTTGAAGAATAACAAGAACGTGACTTTGATTGAAAGGTTTTAAGTATGATAGAGTTAACAATACTGCCACATCAAAATGATTTTTTGACAGCTATAAAAAAAGCTTTTGATGGAGTAGCTATAAAAAAATCAAACGATGTGTACGCGAATCCAATTATTGATTTGCAGGATGAAAAAATAAATAATAATATTAATGAGTTATGGAACGGATATGAAGAACTTCCTAGCATTCCTCAAGCGTGGAGAAAGAGTGACGAAGATGACTATTTAGGCTTAGACATAAAGATGGAGACAGGAACAGGAAAAACATATTGCTATACAAGAATGATGTATGAACTAAATCAATTATATGGTTTTCATAAGTTTATAATTCTTGTTCCTACAACTGCAATTAGAGAGGGGTCTAAGAGCTTTTTAACTGCTGATTATGCAAAGAGGCATTTTGCGGATCTTTATCCAAATAAAAAACTATTCTTAACAAGTTTAGAGGCTCAAAAAAATCCTAAAGGCAGAAAACTTTTTCCAGCAGCTGTAGCTGAGTTTGTAAGAGGAACAAGTTTAGAGAAAAATAAGTTTTCAGTATTGCTTATGAATTCTGGTATGCTTTTATCAAAAAGCACTATGGCTACTGATTATGATCAAACTGTTATTGGTACATTTACTAAACCATATAAGGCTCTTGAAGCAACAAGACCAGTCGTTATCATTGATGAACCACATAGATTTAAAAAATCTAATTCAGCATACAAAACACTTCTTAAGGAAATCAATCCTCAATGTATAATTAGGTTTGGTGCGACATTCCCAGAGATTAAAAACAATGAGATTGATTATAATAATTTAATTTTTAATCTAAATTCAGTCCAAGCGTTTAATCAAAACCTTGTAAAAGGTGTAGAGACATATATGATAGATGCTGAAAAAGAGAATGAAAGCAAACTAAAACTGATGGATTTTAAGAAAACCCCTAAAGTATGTACATTTAGAGATGAGATAAACAAGAAAACTATTGAATTCAAAAAAGGCGAGTCTCTAGCTTCTTTTGGTAATGACTTTTCAGGACTAAGTGTTGATGAAATAGGAAAGCTTGGAGACGATGGGATTAAGAGCGGCGTTAGATTATCAAATGGTCAAGTTCTTTCTAAGTCTGATATTATATATGGTGGCATATATACAGATACTTATCAAGAGCTCATGCTTAAACAAGCCTTAGTGAATCATTTTGAATCTGAAAAAGAAAATTTTATGAGAAGTAAAAAAATAAAAACGCTTAGTTTATTTTTTATAGACTCTGTTAGTTCATATAGAGATGAAGATGGGGGTAAAGGTAGTTTAAGACTAAAGTTTGAAGATTTACTTAAAAAGCATATAAAACATGAAATAAATAATATTGATAAAGAACTAGATACTAGACAAGATGAAAAATTATTAGAGTACAAAGAATACTTAGAAAGTTCTTTAGAAGTTATTAGCAAAACTAATGGCGGATATTTTAGTCAGGACAATGCATCTTCTGATAAGGAAATTCAGGAAGAAATTGATAAAATTCTTAAAGATAAAGATTATTTACTAAATTTTAAGGATGATAAAGGCAAATGGAACACAATGAGATTTATTTTTTCAAAGTGGACTTTAAAAGAAGGCTGGGACAATCCTAATGTCTTTCAAATTGTAAAGCTAAGGTCTTCTGGCTCTGAAATTAGCAAACTTCAAGAAGTAGGCAGAGGACTAAGGCTACCAGTTGATGAAAAGGGTCAAAGAATTTCTGATGAACAATTTTATTTAAAGTATTTGATTGATTATTCTGAAAAAGATTTTGCAAGCAAACTTTTAGATGAAATAAATTCAGACCAAGCCAATAAGCTAATGAACGTTAAAACTATATTGCCTAAGTTGTCGACTATTATGAGTAAAGACAAAGATGATATTTTCCTTGATATGCTTAGCAAAAAATATATTGATATGGATGGCAATATAAAAACAGAAAAGCTTGATGACTTGTATCAAGACTATCCTGAAGCAATAAATAACTTAAAGCCAAGTAAAATTATTGATGGAAGAAAAAAGAAAAATGTTGTTAATATTAGAAAAGATAAATTTACTTCTATTAGAAAACTTTGGGAAAAAGTAAATCAAAAATACTATATGAAGTTTGAAAGCATTCCAGATCAAGAACTTGTTGATGCCTTATATAAAATATTGAGTTCAGATGTATATAAAGACACTAATATATTGACAAAAACATCAAGACTTCAATCAGAAAATGGTGCGGTAGTTTTAAAAGATAGAGTAAGTAATTTCTTCACGGTTGATGAAAAATTGACATATTCTGAATTTTTAAAGCAAATGAATAAACAAATTGCGGTACCTGTAAATTTAATTCATCAAGCGCTTTGCAAGTACTATCACGACTATGAACGTATAGATGATAGACTATTTACGAAGGAAAGCATACAAGCTGTTGTAAGTGAGTTTAATACTTGGCTAGATGAAGAACTTATAAAGAAGTTTTCATATAAAGCTCTAGATGTAAATATAAAAGAAACTAGTTTAACTAACTATAAAGGCGAAGTGGTAGATAGTATATCTCAAGGACTCTTAGGCTTATATAGAGATGATAATTGTGCTGTGCCTAAAAAATTCATTTATGATGCTGTAGTATACGATAGTCCAAAAGAAAAAGAAACTTTAGTAAAAAGCGATATAGCTGATGTAGTTGTTTTTGGTAAAATACCTCGCAGATCTATACAGATACCACTATTTACTGGAGGAACAACAAGTCCAGACTTTATGTATGTAATAAATAAAAAAGATGGCGAGTCACAAATTAATTTTATTGTAGAGACAAAGGACATGAAAGATGAAAAGTCTCTTAGAAGTGAAGAAGATTTAAGAATAAAATCAGCTGAAAAGTTCTTTGAGACTATGAAAGAGGATGGAGTAAACGTTGTATTTAAGAAGCAATTAAAAAATGACGATATTGTTTCTATGATTAGTAGTATAGTTAAAGAAAATTAAATAAACCCACACAAAAAAGGCTACCTTCATGTGTACTGCCCCCTTAAATCCGGACACGGAAATAAGGGGGTATTTTAATGAAAAAAATAACATATGAAGAGAAATTAAAAATAGTAAAAGAAAACCAAGAAGGATATGGACAAATTTATCTATCGAAAAAATATGGGATATCTAAAGATACAATTCGAAATTGGATTCAGTCATATGGAATGTTTGGTGAAGAAGGCCTCAAGAAAAGTATTAAAAATAGTTCATATAGTGGAGAATTTAAATTATCTGTGATAGAATATAGGAAAATAAATGGTCTATCCTACAAAGAAACTGCAGAACACTTCAAAATCAAACAGCCATCCACAATAGCTGTCTGGCAAAGGAAGTATAAAGAAAAAGGTTTTGAAGGTTTATGTGGGAAGAGAGGAAGGCCAAAGAAACTAGGAGATTCTAATATGAGCAAAGATAAGATAAATGAATTTACCCCTTCAGAAAAAGAAGAGTTAATTAAATTAAGACAAGAAAATCTATACCTAAAAGCAAGGCTAGAATACGAAAAAAAACTGGAAGCCTTAGTTCAAAAGAGATTGCAAAAAACAAAGAAAAGACCAAAATAATTTTTGAACTAAGGCAAAAATACAAGAAATTACCTTTAAAGTATTGGCTAGAGACTGCTGATTTGCCAAAAAGCTCTTACTATGAATGGGAGAAGAAACTACAGGAAGTAAATACAAAAGAAGCCAAAGATATTGAAAGAGTAAAGAGAGTAGTTGAAGAATCCAAAAGAAGATATGGCTACAGAAGAGTGTGCTTACAACTAAAAAAAGAAGGCATAATTATGAACCATAAAAAAGTTCTTAGAATCATGAAAGAAAACAATCTCTTATGTAACAAGTATGGCTTAAGAAGAAAAGCCTACTCATCATACAAAGGCAATGTAGGTAAAGTTGCTAAAAATAATTTAAATAGAGACTTTTATGTGGATAAGATAAATACAGTATGGGTAAGTGATGTAACAGAGTTTAGAATAAGAAATTCGGAAATAAAACTCTACCTATCTCCAATAATGGATCTGTATAACGGAGAAATAATTTCCTACAGCATAAGCAAATCTCCAACAGTAGAGTTCACACTAAAGTCATTAAAAGACGCAATACAAACCATACCTGTAAAGCATAACTTAATGATCCACACCGATCAAGGCTTTCATTACCAACATAGGAGTTGGGTATATACACTTGAAAAATATGGGATCAAACAGAGTATGTCTAGAAAAGGAAATTGCCTAGATAATTCACCCATGGAAAATTTCTTTGGATTGTTAAAACAAGAGATGTTTTACTGTGAAAACTACAAAACTATTGAGGAATTAGAAGCTGCTATTAGAGAATATATTGACTGGTATAACAACAAGAGAATAAAGACAAAATTAAACGGCCTGTCACCTGTTGAGTACAGGTTACAAGCCGTGTAATAAACGCGGTTATTTTGTCCGGGTTTGTGGGTGCATATCACATGGCAGCCTTTTTCCTTATCCATTTATCCCGTATCTATTTAACGTCTTCCAATAATATCTTTTCCAATTTAAGTGGTTCTACGTACTCGTCTCCTTTGTATGCACGCATGTTACCGCCTGATATTTCATCTATCAAAGCGACTTTACCATCGACCATACCGAACTCGAATTTTATGTCGTATAGCTCAAGGTCTTTCTTTGCAAGCTCTTCTTTTACGAACTCGCCGATGTTTTTAGCAAGGCCAACTAGTTCGTCGTACTCAGCCCCTGTCATGATGCCTAGTATCTCTAGTGCGTCTTTTGTAATTAGTGGGTCGTTTCTGTCGTCGTCTTTTAATGTGATTTCAACGTAGGCTGGTAGTTTCATGCCGCTTTCTGCGTATTGTCCGTAGCGTCTGATGAAGGAGCCAACTGCTCTGTATCTCACGATGACTTCTACGCCGTTACCAAATACTTTTGCTTTTCTAACTACTGCTTCGTTTTTGTCTGGATCTGCTGAAACGAAGTGTGTATTTAGTCCTTTTGCGTTTAATTTTTCATAGAAGAACTTTGTTAGTAGGCATGCGCTGTGTCCTGCGCCTTCCATTGTTAGGCCGACTTGGTTTTGGCCTGGGTCGAAAACGCCGTCTTTGCCTGTTACGTCGTCTTTAAATTTTAATAATACTTCTTTGTCGTTTAATTCGTAAACGTCTTTTGTTTTTCCTTGGTATAACTTTTTCAAAACTATTCCCCCAATCTATGTTTATTATACTCCATTTATTTTTAAATGTAAAGCTATTGCATCCATTTTCCACCATGTTTATGGTCTTGCCACTTCGTATATTTTCTATTTTAATTGAATTTACATGCGTTTTACATATTTTTTATACGATGTTAATAGTTTTGGTGGTATAATTATAATGAACACTTGTAAGGAGGTAATTATGGATACTGTTATAGAGGTAAGGGGTCTTGTGAAGAAGTACAAGGAGCTCACTGCTGTTGACAATTTGGATTTGGACGTGAAGAAGGGCGAGATCTTGGGTCTACTTGGGCCCAATGGTAGTGGTAAGTCGACGACTATAAACTGCATTTTATCTCTTCTTAAGAAGGATGCGGGCACTGTAAAGATATTTGGTGAGCCTATGTCGCCTGATGCTTATGAGATTAAAAGAAGGATTGGTGTTGTTTTTCAAGACGTTGGCGTTTATGACGAGCTAAGTGTTTATGAGAACATCGACTACTTCTGTGGTCTTTACATAAGTGATAAGGCTAAGAGGAAGGAGCTTGTCGAAAGGGCGATAGACCTTGTTAGCTTAAATGATTTTGTTAAATTTAAACCTAAAAAGCTTTCTGGCGGTCTACTAAGAAGGCTTAATATTGCATGTGGCATTGCTCACAGACCTGAGATTATCATTCTTGACGAGCCGACTGTGGCTGTTGACCCTCAATCGAGAAACAGTATTTTGGAAGGGATCAAAAAGCTTAACGATGAGGGCTCGACCATCATCTACACATCGCACTACATGGACGAGGTTGACTTTCTTTGTGACGATATAGTCATCATTGACAAGGGGAAGGTCATTGCAAAGGGCACTTCTGAAGAGCTTAAGGACATGATTACTATGAATGAAAAGATCTCTTTTACTTCGAAAAATCTAAATGATGATGTCATTACGAAGATCAAGGCGTTTGAGCACTTACTTAGCTATGAGAACAAGGACGGCTCTGTCAAGCTTAGCTTTGACCACGGCGATGGCTACTTAATGAATTTAATCAAGCTTCTTGATGACAACGGTATTCGTTACAGCTCTTTAAATGTTGAAAAGCCTAGTCTTAACGACGTCTTCTTGGAGCTAACTGGTAAGGATTTGAGGGATTAGTATGTTTTTGCATTCATTTAAAAATACATTCAAGTACCTTCTAAGGCAGAGGGACATGCTCTTTTGGGCGTTAGTCTTTCCCATAGTCCTAGGGATATTCTTCAAGCTGACCTTTGGCGGCATTAGTGATAACTGGAAGTTCAAGACCATAGACGTGGCGGTGAACGAGAGCCTTATGGAGGACGAGAACTTTAGTAGTTTTATTAAGGAAATGGAGGACGAAGGCTACTTCAATGTGACTCGCGCAAAGAGTGAAGACATCTTGGATGAGGACGATAGTATCAAGGCCTATGTCGAGTCGATGGACAAGATTTATACTAAACGCTCTGGCATATCTGAGACTATAGTTGAGACGATCATGAATGTGTATTCACAAAAGTCTTCGATGATATCTAGGATTATGCAAAAGGATCCACGTGCTGATTTGAGCAAAATTTTGGATGTGGATAATCATATAAAAGATCTTTCTAGAAAAAATATGGATTCAGTCAATGCGTTTTTCTACACGCTTCTTGGTATGACGACTATATACGGCTACATGTGGGGCATGTATGTAATTTACCAATACGAAGCAAATCTTTCGGTTAACGCTAAAAGGAATGCAATATCGCCTGTTAAAAAGAGTGTAAGCCTTGGAGCTGCAGTGCTTGCGAGCTGGATTATTAATTTTGCGATAACTTTATTTTTCATATTTTACCTAAAAAATGGTTTAGGAGTAGAATTTGGTGACAGAGCTCTTCCGCTTGTAGCTTTGTCGGCACTATCGTCACTAACGGGCGTTACATTCGGTATTTTGTTAGGCGTATCAAATAAGGCAACGATCGACACTAAGATAGGTCTGGGTATCGCCATCACCATGACGATGTCGTTTTTGGCAGGTATGATGAAGAGTGATATGAAGGTGATTGTAGCTGAGAAGGCACCTATCATCAACAAGATCAATCCTGTTGCCATCGTGACTGATGCGGTCTACTCGCTATACTACTACGATTCGATGGATAGGTTTATGCAAAATATGATTTACTTAGGCATCGTTACCGCTATTTTCATTATAGTATCGCTATGTTTCATGAGGGGTAAAGAATATGAAAGTCTTTAAAAATTATTTCAAAATAGTATGGGCGCACAGGACAGCCATAATTCTATATACGATTATATTTGCGGCTTTACTTGTATTTTCAACAAAAAGTGATAACAAAGAGGCTTACAAGAGCGTCGGGGTAGATATATACTTAAACGACAAGGCAGGGACGGAGCTTTCGAAGGCGCTCGGCACATACTTAGCTAAAAATGACAAGATCGTGGACATGGATGAGTCCTTGGTCGAGGATAAATTGTTCTATGGATCGATAAGCGCTATGCTTGAGATACCTGAGGACTTTGACGAAGCGAGGGAAGTTTTGTATAGGTCGGCGCCTAACGATATCTACGCGATGAATGTTAAAGAGAAGGTCAATATATACTTAAGCCAAGTGGCTGCTTACGAAAAGGCCGGCTTTGATTTAAGTGATGCGATTAAGTATAGTGACGAGGACTTAGAAAAGAACTTTGATATAGCCATCAAAGGTGGAAGCGCTGTTAAAACTGACGAAGACGCGAGATTTTTCTTTAACTTTCTAAACTATCTACTTCTTTCACAAATTATACTCATCGTCTCAATCATTGTCAAAGTTTACAAGAGAAAGAAGATTGCCATGAGAAATTTGGCCTCGCCCGTGCCAAGTAAAAAGATGAATCTATATCTAACGCTTGGGCACATCGCAAACGCGCTAATCGTGTGGTTTTTGTATATGCTTTTGTATGTGATTTTGTATAAGTATGATTTTTCAAAATTACACGTAAACCTAATGATGCTGAACTCACTTGTATTTACCACTGCTATAGTGCCTATGGCGCTGATGATATCAAGCTTAGTTAAGAACGACAACGCCGTTGGAGGCGTAACGAATGTAGTTTCACTCGGCTCGTCCTTCTTATGCGGCGCCTTTGTTCCGCAAGAGTTTTTAGGCGAAACAGCTTTAAAGATAGGAAAGATATTCCCGAGCTACTATTATATACAGAATAATGATGTTTTAGCCTCAAATCCAAGTTTTGACGCAATAAAAACGAATTTACTTATTATGCTTGGTTTTGCGATTGCTTTTACAATAATAACAGTATTAGCGAAACCAAAAACAAACGACAATATTAATTAATTTTGAAAATATTTTATTTTAGCGTTCACATTATGCAGTGGACGCTATTATTTTGTGATATAATTATCTTCATAGAGGTGATTTTTATGAAGCTAATAGAAATAAATGAAAGCTATTTATCTCAAATAAAAGCTCTTTACGAAGAATCTGGCTGGACTGCTTATTTAGCTGATGACGAAAAGCTTAGCAGGGCGATAAAAAATTCTTTATTAACGCTTGGATATATGGATGATGATGAGCTTGTATGCTTTGTAAGATGCGTGGGTGACGCTGAACACGTAGTCTTAGTGCAAGACCTAATTGTTAAAAAAGATTATAGGCGTAATGGCTTAGCTAAAAAGCTTATGAATGAAGTTTTTGAAAAGTACAAGGACGTTCGCTGGATACAAGTTAACACCGATGCGATGGATGAAGTAGCTAATGCCTTTTACAGGGCCATTGGTATGAAAGAGATAAGTGAAGCGGGCACAGTGAGTTATTTTAAATAGGTGGCAAAATGATAATTATAGAAATTTTATACTTTTTAATAATGTTTTCAATTAAAAGAGGCTCTAGTCCAGACACTATGCTATTTTTTACTACACCATTGATTGTTTTTACTGTCTTTGGTCTAGCTGAATTTATTGTGTGGGCAAGCAAAAAATTTGATAAAGACAGTACGTCAAGTAAAATAAAATTAGCAGTGTATTTAACAGCGACTATGCTTATGCTAGTTGTGAACGTAACATTAGTCGCAATGAGCTTAAATCCAAGGACTTAGACGAATACAAAAAGAAGGAGCAGACATATCACATCGTCTGCTCCTTTCGTATGCGTAAAATTATTGATACATTGACTTTAATACTAGTGATAAGCCGCCATCTACAAGTAGATCAGTGCCTGTGATGAAGCTTGCATCGTCACTTGCTAGAAATTTCACTGCGTTTGCAATGTCTTCTGGCTCGCCAGTTCTTTGTGCTGGAGTATTTTCTACCATCTTCTTCATTATGTCTGCATTTTCGCTTTGCGCATTTTTAGCCATCTCTGTCATGATGATGCCAGGAGAAACGGACATGATACGAAGTCCTTTTTTGCCGAACTTCATTGCGTTTGCCTTAACCATCTCGATAACGCCAAGCTTAGCAAAGTTATATGCGTTATCGCTATTGCCATTAACAAGGCCAGAGATTTTATCTATAGCGCCATCTTTTTCTGGCTCAATTAGCTCGTTGATGTACGCATCGCTCACGGGTAAGATGTGACCCATCATTGACGCGATATTTATAAGGACGCCGCCATTTGCAAGGAAGTCGTAAGCAGCATCAGTGATGAACTTAGTGCCCTTTAGGTCAACGTTCAAAACGGCTTCTACACTTGCGCCAACGCCTGAAACGCCAGCCGAGTTGACTACTGTCATCAAATCGCCCTTTTCATTAGCAAATGCTAGTAGATCCATAACGCTCTTCTTATCAGAGACATCACAAGTCTTGTACGCGTACTTCGCTTTGCCAGTTTTGCCTAGCTCCTCGCACGCCTTTTTTAGCTTTTCCTCAGTTCTTCCAGTAATGATAACAAGACCATCGTCAAATGCCTTTGCGATTTCAAGGCCTATACCACTACCGCCGCCTGTAATTACATGTACTTTCATTATATATCATCCCCTTTGTATATATATACCCAAATAGTGTTTTTGGGTATATATATTTAGAGGTGATACTATGAAGAACTATGCTCCACCATTCACAATGAATGAAACGATAGCTAAATTAGTAGATTCAATTGAAGCCGAATTAGATAGAGTAAATATAAAGCCGGGCAAAATCAATCCGAAGCTTAGAAAAGAAAATAGGATCAAGACCATACACTCGTCGCTTGCGATTGAAGCGAACACTCTTTCGCTTGAGCAGGTGACAAGCATCATCGCTGGCAAGAGGGTCCTTGGCAATCCAAACGAGATTAGAGAAGTGAAAAACGCCTACGACGCTTATGAGCTAATGCTTGAGATGAATCCGGGTTCTATAGACGACCTTCTTAGAGCTCACAGACTTATGATGCAAGGACTTATTAGGGAGAACGGCAGGTTCAGAAGTGAAGGTGTTGGCATCTTCGATGGTGAGAGGCTTATACATATGGCGCCGCCTGCAGATCTTGTAGCTGAAGAAGTAAGTGATTTATTTAAGTGGTATGAGGACTCGGACCTTCATCCACTTATTAAGAGCAGCATCTTTCATTATGAGTTTGAGTTTATTCATCCATTTCAAGATGGCAATGGCCGAATGGGAAGGCTTTGGCACACAGTTTTATTAGGCGCTTATAATGAAGTGTTTTACTGGCTTCCTGTCGAAGAGTTGATACAGTCAAGACAGAAGGACTACTACGATGCTCTTGCCACTTCAGATAAAAATGTTGATGCGGTATACTTTGTAGAGCTAATTTTGGAATTGATACTTGAGGCGCTAAAGGAATTAGAAAAATAAATATATTATATATGGGCATGTCATTTTACTAAGGCATGTCTTTTTTATAAGCATCACTATTTTTCACAAACAAGTTAAATATTTTTTATTATATCAGAAGAAAATTTATATAGAAAATTTCAATATAAAAGCCTGAAACTATTGAAAAATCTTATTTGTAATGAAGTAATCGTTGTGATATACTTAAGACGATAGCAATATCGATATAAACACGAAAGGGAGGGTTTATTATGAATTCATTTGAAAGAGCAAGGGAATTTGCAAAAAAATACATTGATCCCGTTGCAAAACAATTAGACGAAGAAGCAAAATTTCCAAAGGAAATTTTCGACAAACTAGGCGAAGAAGGTTTCTTTAAGGTGATGATACCTAAGGAAATGGGCGGTGAAGGCGGTACTATTAAGGACCACTCACAAATCTGTATGGCTCTAGCTGAAAGCTGCGCATCTGTCGGTCTATGCTACATGATGCATAACGTAGCACTTATGTGTATCTTGGCTAATGGTAATGATGAGCTTAAAAACAAGATTGTTAAAGAAATCCTTGAAGAAAGAAAATTATGTGCACTTGCATATAGTGAATTCGGTACAGGTACTCACTTCTACATCCCAGAAATGGGCATTGAACACAAAGATGGTTCTTGCGTATTAAACGGCTCTAAGTCAATGGTTACTTCAGCTGAATACGCTAGCTACTACTTAGTATTAGTACCTTCTAAGAAAGAAGGAGAAATCGATAACTGGGTAGTTCCTATAGATAAAGAAGGCGTTCATTTTGAAATGCAAGCTTGGAACGGTATGGGTATGAGAAGCAACGCATCTTGCCCAATGGTTCTTAAGGATGTTGAACTTGAAGATATGTATAGAATTGGCGAATGGGGTAGCGGTCAAGCACAAGTATTCTCAGTTGTTGCACCATACTTCATCTTAGGTCTAGCAAGTGTTTACTCAGGTCTAGGCAAAGCCATCTCTACAGCAGCTAATGAACACGCTATGAAGAGAAAATATCCTACAGGACAATCTCTATCAAATATTGAAACAGTTCAAATACACTTAGCTAAGATTTACAACAGAACTCACGCAGCAGAAGCATTTACAAAGCTTGCAGCTGAAAAGGCTGAAAGAGGCGACGCTGATGCAGTTGTTGACATCATCGCAGCTAGAGTTAACGCAAGTGAAGCAGCTATCGAAACATCTATCGATGCAATGAGAGTTGCTGGCGGTAAGGGCTATAACAAACAAAACCCTATAGAAAAATATATGAGAGATGCATATGCAAGTCAAATCATGGCACCATCAGTAGACGTGCTTACAATTTGGCTTGGTAAATTGATCACAGATCAACCAATACCATAGGAGGAAAGATGACTGATAAGATAAAAGTTGGAGCAGTTCTTTATGATCCAAAGGTTAGTATCATTTGGGACATGATCCACAAATTTTTTGAAGAGAGAGGCATGGAAGTTAAAGGCGTTTACTTCAAGGACTATGACTTACAAGTAGATGCTGTTGTTAACGGCGATATAGACATCGCTTGGAACTCACCATTAGCTTGGTTACAAACTCAAATCAGAACTGACGGTAAAAGTGAAAATGGTCCTATGAGAGACACAGATAGAGACAGAAAGACTATCTGCCTAGTTAAAAAAGACTCGGGCATTAAGTCTTTTGAAGATCTTAAGGGCAAAAAGATAGGCTTCGGCGCATTTGACAGCCCTCAAGCAAGACTTATCCCTATCTATTATCTAAAGACTAAAGGCTTAGAATATGGCAAAGATTATGAAGAAGTTCGCTTCGACAAGGGCGTTGGACTTAACGGAGACCACGTTGGCGGCGAACTTGACGCTGTTAAAGCACTTGAAGCAGGCGATGTAGACTGCGCTTTCACTATTGACCTAAACTTCAACGCTTGGTCAAAGGACGGCACTATCGATGCTAACCAATTAGAAGTTTTAGGTGAAACACCTCACTTCGATCACTGTATATTCTCAGCTCGCGTGGGCTTCCCATCAGAAGACTTCAAAGCTTGGGCTAAGATACTTCTTCAAATGGATTACAACGATCCAGAACACAAGAAGATCATGGACCTTGAAGGCCTAACAGAATGGGTTGAAGGCAGAACTAGTGGTTTCGAACAAATCACTAACGCCGATAAGTATCTAGACTTCTTCGGCAAATACCGTGACTAGGGCATTCTCCACTTCACTTATAGGAAGCATGCCAAGAACAGAAGATATATTAAGGGCCCTTAGAAAGAGATCTAAGGGCTCTCTAAGTGAAGAGGACTTTATTAAGTTAATAGATGCTGAGGAAGAAGCCGTTGTTCGCATGCAAGAAAAGCACGGCATAACTTACGTCACATCAGGCGAATTATCAAGAGATAACTACGTTTCATTTATATCGACAAAGTTAAATGGCGTTAAAATGATGTCCATGTCTGAGATGCTTGAGTATATCGACGATAAAAAAGCCTTCGAGCAAATACTTTCTATACTTGACGTTCCAGCCATAAGCATAAAAAACGCTATATGTACAGGAAAAGTCTCTCGCAAGACCAATATCGTTTGCGACGAGCTAAAGAGATTAAAGGCAAGAACTGATCATAAGGTTAAGATCACTTTGCCAGGGCCATATCTAGTAACTCGTTCAATGTGGCTATATAACTTATCTAGCAAGGCTTATGGCTCTAAGGAAGAGCTTGGCGAAGACGTTATCAAAATCTATAAGGAAGAGATAGAAGAGCTTCAAAAGATAGGCGTCGACATAATTCAATTTGACGAACCAGTTTTAACTGAAGTCGTATTTACCGAAGGAAAGCCGCGTACCTTCATGTGTGCAGCACTTTCTGAAAAGAAGGATCCGACAGAGGAGCTAAAATTTGCGACTCACTTAATTAAGTCATGCATGGAGCATATCGACAGGACTAAGTCGATGCGCGCGCTTCACGTCTGCCGTGGCAATTGGTCTAAAGACGAAAGCATTTTGCTAGAAGGACCATATACACCGCTAATCAAATTATTTGAAGACATAGATACAGACGCGCTATTCCTTGAATTTTCAACAAAGAGAGCGGGCGAGCTAAAAAGTTTATTCGCTTCAGACAAAATTAGAGAAAAGTATATCCTAGGTCTTGGCGTCATAAACCCAAGAACTGATGAGATTGAATCGCATGTAGATATGGTCAAGAGAGCCGAAGAAGCACTTGGCTACATTGACAAAGGAAGATTATTCTTAAACCCAGATTGTGGCTTCGCTACTTTTGCTAATAGACCTGTATCAACACTTGAAATAATTGATAAAAAATTAGCAGAGCTTGAAACAGCAGTTAAAGAATTGAAGGAAAAACATGAGTAGTTACGGTAATTTTAACAGCACGGAAGAGATGGGCCGCTTTGATTTTACTATGAGAGCGACATCAAATGACATCAAGACCGTTAACAGCTACGGCGACATGGCCTTTATATCGACAGACCAAGAGCTGCCATACGATAACGAGAAAAAAGAATTATCGTCGGTGGAGATATTTTTGGCAGGAATTTTGGAGTCGATGATGCTCACAATCATTAGAGAAGCTAAAATCAAGAAGCTTTCACTAGATGAGATAGAAGCAAAGGCAGAAGTAAAGACCACAAACCCACTTCGCACGCTAAAAGTAGTTGGCGTTGATGATGCGCCGCGCATAGACGAAATCAAAATCAAAGTGTATTACTATATAGACGACATTACAAGAGAAGAAGCAGATAAGTTTATGAAAGAAGCTTTGGAGATGGATATGGTTTATAGCGGAGTGAAAAAGGGATTTAAGATTGATGTAGAATTTATATACGAGCTATAAAATTTCGCGTTAAAATGAGCCCTTGAGCTCGTTCCTTCCTCGGCAATGCTCGAGTATGCTATATACGGTTAAGTCCATGCACCAAGAGAACGAGTGAAACGAAGTTCGATTGGCTATGCATGCCTTATGCCAGAGTTTACAAAGGTATGGAGCGTAGCGAACATAGCTTTGATTAAACTTACGGCCAAGCTTGCAAAAAAAACTCCACTTCGTCCCATGCATCAAATTGCTCTGCAAAATTACTATTTAAATAGAAAAAAGTATTTTAGATGCGATACAATGTAAATGGACATGCTTTTACCACGGCATGTCTATTTTTTTGAATCAGATATATACAAGCCTATTGATTTTACTTATAATACAAAGCAAAACTATAAATATATTCAATGGCAATGGAGGAGCTTAATGGGTAATATATAATTGGAAGATATTTCAAAAAATAAAGGGAGGTAATATTATGGATTACAAAAAAGAAAGAGAATTAAACGGAGAATTAAGTAAGGAGCTAATCAATTCATCACCAGAAATCATGAAAGCATTCGGTGATTTACACGCAGTTTACACAAAAGAAAGCGCTGCAACACTTATCGAAAAAGAAATGGTTGCCCTAGGCATCTCGATCACTATCAAGTGCATTCCTTGTATGCTAGCTCACATAACAAGCTTTAAAAAAGCAGGCGGCACAAGAGAACAACTTATCGACGTTATCAAAACTTGTATCTTGATGAATGGTGGTCCGGGAACTGCGTATGGAGCGAAAGCGCTAAAAATGTTCGATGATTTGGATTAATCATATTAAAAGTCTTGTGGCAAGTCCATAAGACTTTTTCTTTTGCAAAAATATTTTATCTACTTAGCACTTTTACTTCATAATATAGTGAATTTATTGCAAGTAAAGTAATCGTATATTGCATATACACGATTAATACCATTAGTTTTAAGTATATTTTAAATAAATTTGCAAATTTTATAAAAATATTTCAAAAATACTTGCCTTTTAAAGTGATAGGTGCTATAATATATAAAAGAGCTTCCACTTGATAAAGTGAAACATAGCTATCGTGAACTTTAAGAATACTGCTAAGCTATTCAAGCTAAGAGGGTTGTCTCACGAGATTAGGCTCTTTGAATTATAACTTAAGATCCGTTGAAATTATCTTAAGCTAAGAGGACATTAAAGTACGAGGAGGTTTTATGATGAAAAGAGTACTTGCGATGTTAATCGCGCTAATTATGATGTTTTCTCTAGTAGCATGTAACAAAAATGATGCACCTGCTACTGACGCTAACAAGACTGAAGGCGAAAAAACTACTGAAGCTACTGATGGCGAAACTAAAGACGGCGAAGCTACTGAAGCTAGTGATTTTCACATCGGTGTTGTAACTGGTACTGTATCACAATCTGAAGACGAACAACGTGGTTGTGAAGGTATGATAGCTAAATATGGAGATGCTAAGGATGGCGGACTTATAGTTCACAAAAACTACCCTGACAGCTTCTCATCAGAACAAGAAACAACTATCCAACAAATAGTTTCACTTGCTGACGACCCTAAGCTAAAAGTTATCGTTGTTAACCAAGGTGTACCTGGTACTGCAGCAGCATTTAAGCAAGTTAAGGAAAGACGTCCTGACATTTTCTGCTTCGTATCTAACTCTCAAGAAGACCCTAACCTTATCGAAAGCGCAGCTGACCTAGTTATCGACCCAGATAACGTTACTCGTGGATATTTAATCCCACTAGCTGCTCAAAAGATGGGCGCTAAGAAATTCGTTCACGTTTCTTTCCCAAGACATATGTCCATCGAACTATTGTCTTTAAGAAAAGATATCATGGAAGCAACTTGCGATAAGATCGGTATGGAATTTGCTATGGAAACTGCACCAGACCCAACAAGTGATATCGGTATCCCAGGCGCACAAAACTTTATTTTGGAACAAATGCCAGCTTGGGTACAAAAATATGGTAAAGATACTGCATTCTTTGCAACAAACGATTCTCATACTGAACCAATGCTACTAAAAGTTTCTGAATTAGGAGCACTTTTCGTAGAACAAGACTTACCATCTCCAATACTTGGATATCCAGGAGCTCTAGGACTTGACCTTAAAGAAGCTGCTGGTGATTTCAACAAGATAGTTGAAAAAGAAGAAGAAGTATTATCTGAAAAGAACCCTGGTAGAATGGGTACTTGGAAATATTCATATGGTTTCTCAACTACTCAAGCTCTAATCGAACTTGGTAAGAGAATGGTTGAATCTGGTAAAGATATGATGAATACAGATGATGTTAAGACTGTATTAGGCGACATGACTCCAGGTGCTGCATGGAACGTTTCAACTTATGTTGACAGAACAAACATGGAAGAAAGAAAGAACCATATACTAGTACTACAAGATACTTATGTATTTGGTAAAGGTTTCTTAAAGATGACTGATGAAGAAGTTCCTGATATTTACAAGATGCTAGAAGATTATCAATCTAAGAAATAGACATATTTGATTAATGGACGGAGCGGCCTCATTGCTGCTCCGTTTAAATTATTGAAGGCGAGGTTTTTTATGGGCGAGATATTAGAGTTTAGAAATGTAGGAAAAAGCTTCTCCGGTAACCACGTTTTAAAAGATGTTTCATTCAAACTTAAAGAAGGAGAGATCTTAGGACTTGTAGGAGAAAATGGTGCTGGTAAATCGACCATGATGAACATACTCTTTGGCATGTCTTTCATTAGAGAGACTGGCGGCTATGAAGGAGATGTTCTTATCGATGGTGAAAAGGTAAACTTTAAAAATCCTATCGACGCACTTGAGGCCGGCATAGGCATGGTGCATCAAGAGTTTTCATTGATACCAGAGTTTACTGCAACAGAAAACATATTATTAAATCGTGAAATCACTAAGAAGAATCCAATCTCTGCTGTATTTGGCAAACAATTGGATACTTTGGAAAGATCTACGATGGAAGAGAAAGCAAAGGAAGCTATTGAAAAGCTTGGCGTTGACATAAACACAAAGACTTTAGCAAAGGATATGCCAGTTGGTCACAAGCAATTTTTGGAGATAGCTAGAGAGCTTTCTAAAGATAAGGTAAAAATCATTATCATGGATGAGCCGACTGCAGTACTAACTGAGTCGGAAGCCGATATACTTATTGATGCGATGAAGAGACTTGCAAAAAAAGGGATAGCCATCATTTTCATCTCACACAGACTTCGTGAAATAATCGATGTTTGTGATCAAGTTATTGTTCTTCGTGACGGAGAAATTATTAAAGATACTGAAAATAAAGATCTTAATATCATGGAAATAGCAAGTTGGATGGTTGGTCGTGATATGTCAAAGAAGGAAAAGTCTAAAGAATTAAGAGAAATAAGCGACGAAACTATAATGAAGGTTGAAAATCTATATGTAGATATGCCGGGTGAGTCGGTTAGAGATGTTTCCTTTGAAGTTAAAAAAGGCGAGATACTTGGCGTATGCGGTTTAGCAGGTCAAGGTAAATTAGGTATTCCAAACGGTATTATGGGCTTGTACCCATCTGGCGGAACCGTTACTTATGAAGGAGAGCCTCTAGATATAACTCATACAAAGGAAGTTTTGAAAAAGAACTTAGCCTTTGTTTCTGAAGACAGACGTGGCGTTGGCTTACTTCTTGATGAAGGCATTGACTGGAACATAGCCTTCGATGCTATGATGGTTAATGATAGATTCATAAAAAAGGTGGGTCCATTCAAGTTTAGAGATGATAAGGCGATGAAAGAAGAAGCTCTTAAATACATTGACGAACTTGAAATAAGGACTCAAGGCCCTAGTGAAAAGGCAAAGAACTTATCAGGTGGTAATCAACAAAAGGTATGCTTGGCAAAGGCATTTGCCCTAGAACCAAAATTCTTATTTGTATCAGAACCAACTCGTGGTATAGACATTGGAGCGAAGTCACTTGTGCTTGAAGCGCTTAAAAAGTATAACAGAGAGCATGATACATCCATAGTCATCATATCAAGTGAGCTTGAAGAGTTAAGAAGCATAGCTGACAGGATACTTGTCATCTTTGAAGGCAAAGTATTTGGCGAGCTATTACCTACAGATCCGGTAGAGTACTTTGGACTAATGATGGCCGGAACAAAACCGGAGGAGGTGTAGAATATGAGAGAAGAAAATTTAGTTAAAAGAATCGGACTTCCTAGAGTAATCATTTTCTTTTTCATAGTAGGACTTTTCATAGTTGGAGGTTTTATAGGCGTTGACTTAAAAAGATCATTCATAGACGTTTTAACACGTTTTGGTATGAACGCCATACTAGTTTTATCGATGATACCTATGATACAAGCAGGATGCGGACTTAACTTTGGTTTGCCAGTTGGACTTATAGGCGGTATGTTAGGAGCAGTTTTATCGCTAGAATTAAGACTGACAGGTATTGGCGGTGTAACATTCGCACTTGCAATAGGCATGATATTTGGAGCGATATTTGGCTGGTTATACGGTCTTATATTAAACAGAGTAAAAGGCGACGAAATGATTATTGCGACATACGTTGGGTTCTCATTCATCGCGTTAATGAACATTTTTTGGGTTGTACTTCCATTTAAAAATCCAGAATCAGTTATGGGTTTCAGTGGTGAAGGTTTAAGAACAACTATATCTTTAAAAGCATATTGGGAGAAAGCCTTTTCTCGTATACTTGGTATAGAGCTAGAAACGGCAAGCGAATTAGGCGATAAACTACTTATACCGACAGGTATGTTTATAGTTTTTGCGATATTTGCATATTTAGTTTATCTTTTCTTTAAATCTAAAAAAGGTACAACAATGACAGCGGTTGGCTCAAACGAAAATTATGCAAGAGCAGCAGGTGTCAGCATAAACAAAACTAGGATGCTAGCAGTAATATTATCATGTGCATTAGGCGCAGCTGGTATGGTTATCTACGAACAAAGTTATGGCTTCGTTCAAATGTATAACGCACCACAATTCTTCGCTTTCCCAAGTGTTGCAGCTATACTACTTGGTGGCGCATCCATTAAGAAAGCTAATATCAAGAACGTTTTGATAGGTACATTACTTTTCCAAGGTATATTAACAATGACACCAACGGTTATTAATACAGCAATTAAGGTTGATATTTCAGACGTTTTAAGACTTATCATATCAAACGGACTTATACTATTTGCCTTGACACGTAAGGAGGGTGGAAAATAATGAAAAAGCGTAATAAATTGTTTACAGTAAATGAATACACCGTCCCAGTAATGTTTATCATCATTTGTGCGATAGGCATAATATTTAGTAGATTCTCACCACAATTCTTGGTTTCACAAGTAATCATAAGATTTGCGAGAAATGCCTTTTTGGTACTTTCACTACTTATACCTATAGTTGCCGGTTTAGGCATTAACTTTGGTATGGTACTAGGCGCCATGGCTGGTCAAGTTGCCTTAATCTTCGTTGAAAATTGGGGAATAACAGGACTTCCAGCTATACTCATCGCTTCATTGGTATCAATACCAATCTCTGTAGTACTTGGTTTATTCGCAGGCGGCGTACTAAATAAAGCAAAATCAAGAGAAATGATTACATCCATGATACTTGGATATTTCATGACAGGTGTTTATCAATTCTTTGTACTATACATCTTTGGTGGAGTAATTCCATTCAAGAACAAAGACCTAATACTATCACGTGGCTATGGCGTTAGAAATGCTATCGACCTACAAAGTCAAAAGGGTCTTGATAAATTAGTGGACAGAATTATTGGCCACGATATATCAGTTTTAGGTGTTCAATTACCTATAGCAACCTTCATAGTTATCGCTTTAGCATGTTTATTCATAGTTTGGTTTAGAAAGACTAAACTTGGTCAAGACATGAGAGCCGTTGGAGCCGATATGAGAATAGCTGAAGATGCCGGCATAAATGTAGATAAGACAAGACTTAAAGCCGTAGTCATCTCTACAGTTATGGCAGCCTTCGGACAAATAATCTATCTACAAAACATAGGTAACTTAAACACATATAATGGCGCAGATCAAGCAGCACTATATGCAGCAGCAGCCTTACTAATAGGTGGAGCGAGCGTATCAAAGGCGACAATCAAAAATGCTCTTGTTGGTACAGTACTTTTCCACTTGATGTTTATAGTAATGCCTACAGCAGGCGCTAACATCACAGGCAACTCAATGATAGGTGAGTACCTAAGAACATTCATTTCATATGCAGTCGTTACTGTTACACTTATACTACACTCTATAAGAAGAAAGAGTGAGGCCATTGAAGAGATGGAAAAATTAAAAGCTGATAGTGATAAAAAATAAATTTCTTCTTTAAAACTATTACAAGATAGAGCAGTCGCATTAAATTTGTGATTGCTCTTTCTTTTGGGTAAAGTAATCTAAGAAGGTATTATTTTATTATTTTAGAAATTCAGATGAAACACATTTAAGCGAAAAATTAAATGAATGTAATATAATCTATAAATAAAAAACACTTGACATATCACTTAGCATGTGCTAATATATCATCAAGGAGTTAGACGCACCTAACTAATTTATCTGAAAGGAAGAGTGCCATGTGCGAAGTGAAGTTTGAGTCCATCTTGGCAAATCACTGCGCCCCTGTTCTTATGGGGACTAAGCTAGCAAATTTAATATCTCTATCGAAGGCGAATGCATCATATGACGAGGCGCTTCTTGAGAAGTATAAGGGCATCTTCATGGCTTATGGCATAGCAATCGAAAAGCTTTGTGAGTGCGAAGCAAGTATGCTTCTACTCATCTACAATGAAGAGAGGCTCGCTAGGTACATTCAAAAGCCTAGGATAGCGAAGTTTTTAAAGGACTACGGCTACGAAGCAATTGAGCTCGATCAATGTCTATCTACTCTTAAATCTAAGCTAAGGCACTTTGAGTTCCCACACGAGATAGGCATTTTCCTTGGCTTTCCCATTGACGATGTTATTGGCTTTATCGAGAACGAGGGCCAAAATTATCTTTATTGCCGTTACTGGAAGGTCTACACAAGGCCTGAGAGCACTAAGCGCACCTTTGAGCTTTATGATGGGCTAAGGACTTTCGTCAAGACTAAGCTTATGGAGGGATACACGATAGAGAGGCTTATGCACGAGGTATACCAAGGCAAAGAGGCTTTGCACAGCTTAATAAATGCAGCGTGATATGTATGTGGGTAGAGATCTACTCACTTTTTTTTGCAAATAAAAAATCTCATGAGCTTATCTCATGAGATTTGTATTTTATTCATATTAATAATCGCCATTAAGTGGCAAGACATAAGGTCTATCGTTTCTGATTATAATTTCTGAATCAACTTCGTAGACTTTTTTTATGTTTTCTTCTGTTAATACTTCTTTTGCTGTGCCGACAGATATTATCTGTCCTTTTTTCATTAGTACAATCTTGTCAGCGAAGGCACCAGCTAGGTTTAGGTCATGAAGTACTATTGCGTAGCTTATATCGCTTTTTTTCACTATATTCATAAGATGAAATTCTTGTTTTATATCCATAGCACTGACTGGCTCGTCCATGAGCATAAGTCTTGGCTCTTGTGCAAATGTTTTGGCTGCCATGACACGGGCTTTTTCTCCGCCGGATATCTTTAGTATGGATTTTTCTCTAAAAGCATCTAAGTTCATCAGCTTTATCGATCTATCGACGATTACTTTATCATCTTTACTTAGCTTTGCGTTCCACGGCACATAAGGGTAGCGGCCCATCTCAGCTATTTCCTCGACCTTAAAATCGAAAGACGATTTATTTTCTTGATGCATCATGGCAAGTATTTTTGCTTTTTCCTTTGCCTTATATTCATCTAAGTTTTTTCCTTCGAGTAAAATTTCACCTGCATCAGCCCTTAGATAGCCAGAAATTATTCTAAGTAATGTTGTCTTGCCACAGCCATTTGGTCCTATGATTATAACTTTTTCACCATAATCAATGCTAAAGTTTATATTGTCTAAAACTTTTTTATCTCCATAGGAGAATGATATATTTTTTATTTCTAGTATATTCATCTTAAACTTCTCCTGTAACGCACAAGTAGTATTAAGAATAATGGTCCGCCTATAAGTGAAGTGATGATGCCAACTGGTACTTCAAAGCCGCTTATAAGTGATCGAGCGATTGTGTCTGAAAGAAGCATAAATATTGCTCCAAATATGAGTGAAGCTTTGAGTAGAAATTTATGTTCGCTTCCGAAGATTAGCCTTATGAAGTGCGGCACTATAAGGCCAACGAAGCCTATGATACCGCTGACTGATACGGCGATGGATGTCAGAAGCGCACAAATAAGTAGCATGTTTCTTTTTAATCTCTTTGTGTCTAGACCCATGGTCATCGCTTCTTCTTCGCCCATAACAAGGACGTTGAGGTCTTTGCCGTGATATATTGTGAAGAATATGCCTATGACTGTCGGTATAAGTATTGTTAATACATGGTTCCAGCTTTTTGCGTTGAATGAGCCCATGGTCCAAGTCATAATCTTCATTGCTTCGTCTTGGTGGGCTAGCATCATTAACGAGATAAAGCTTGAAAGCACTGTGCTGATGACTACGCCTGTCAATAATAGCGAGAATGTATCTACGCCTCTCTTTGTTTTTGAGATGAAGTATACTAGTATGCTTGTCAGTATAGCGCAGACAAAGGCTGCCAAGCTTACTATCGAGTTACCAAGAAGCATCATTGGCGGTAAGAATATGATGGCGATGGTCGCACCAAAGGCCGCACCTGATGATATACCTATTACGTATGGATCTGCCATGGGATTTTGAAATATCGCTTGATAGACTGCTCCTGCCATTGACAAAAGGCTGCCTGTAAGCACCGCGAGTATTATTCTTGGTAGTCTCACTTCAAAGATAATAAAACGGATGGAGTCATCACAAGTGACCCCATCCATCCCATATTTTATCCATTCTAGTATTGATCTAAGTATTAGTTCAGGCTCTATATATACTGAGCCTAAAGTTACTGCATAGACCATAAGTGCAAGGAGCACTACGCAAGATAAAGATAAAAACAGTTTTTTCTTCATTAAAATTCTAAGTCTTTAATTACTTCTGGATGAGCTATCTTTAGTAGTTCTTTTAAGCCTTCTGTAACGACTCTGTTTGATGCTCTTGAGAAGATATCATCATTGATTTGAACAACTTTGCCATCTTTAACAGCGCTTAGACCTTTGTAGGCAGCACCTGTCTTTATAGTGTCCATTGCCCATTGAGGTGTAAGTATATAATTTGGATTCTTCTTTATTAGTTTTTCTAATGTATAGCTCCAGCCTTCAGCGTCTTCACCTGCATTTACATAGCCACAGATCTTTAAGATTTCATTCATAAATGAATCTTTTCCGTGAGTGTATTCGCCGCTTTCACCAGTGCCTACAACGATGTATGCTGTTGGTTTATTAAGTTTCTTTGTCTTAAGAGAAACTTGAGCTAATTTACCCTTCATAGTTGAGATAAGGGCTCTTGCTTCATAGTTTTTGTCAATTATACTTGCTATAGCTTTGATTGATTCATATGTTTCTTCCATAGAATTTGGTGTCTTGAATGCAATTACTTCCATGCCAGCCTTTTTAAGTTGATTTAAAACGTCTTCTTTGAAATGTGTTTCGGCTATAACTACTGTTGGCTTTTGAGCAATAATTTTTTCTATTGATGGTTCATTCATTTTACCAACTGAAGTAATTTTGGCAGCTGCTGCAGGGTAATTGCAGTAGTCTGTTCTTGTTACAAGCATATCCCCTGCGCCTAGGTCAAAGATAATTTCTGTAACGCTTGGAGCAAGAGATGCTACTTTTTTATGAGTTTTTGTTATAGTGTAGTTAGCTTCTTTAACTGGAAGGGTATTTTCTTTGTTCTTTTCAAGCTTTAAGCTTTTTGTTTTTTGATCATATACGACATTGTAGTTTAATGTTTCAAACAGTGTTCTTAATGGAATTAAAAACTCGTTTCCTTTAACTTTTGTCTTTGCATCCATAGCAAACTTAGTTCCATTAACAGTGAACTCGTTAGTATCCTTTTTGAATACTAAGTTTGCCTTGCCATCGCTGACAGTATAAGCACCGTCTTTCATTTCAGTTTTAAGACCGTAGTCTTTTAATGATGAAAACTCAATATAAGTTCTTGAATTTTCGTTTACTAAATCTTTTGCGTTTAATGATACCGGTTTTGCATAGCAAACATTGAATAACATTAGAACGACAAATAGAAGAGATAAAAATCTTTTCTTCATAATAAAGCCTCCTGTAAAAAATTTACATACATATCGTATGCATTAAGCGATAAAAAAAGGATTAATTAAAAATTAATCCCCTATGATTAGCATGCAAAATAAAGAGTATTTCTACTCCTAACAAACTAATATTAATATCGCCTCTCCGAATATATTTTACAACAGCTTTAGAAAATTGTCAAGTATCGATTCATATAAAATTCTTTGGCTAAATTGAATATAGCTTAGTCCACTTTTTTCTTGCTATTATCCCCATTTCATTATATAATTATCTTGAGGTGTTCTTATGATATTAATAGTTGAAGACGATAAAGACATAAACAATTTAATTAAGGAGCTCTTAAGTGAGCGCGGCTTTGAGACGCATCAAGTGTTTGACGGGGCTGAAGCGGTTGACTACCTAAAGAATAACGAGGTGGATCTAATGCTTCTTGACCTTATGATGCCTAAGCTTATGGGTGAAGACGTGATTAATTACGCTAGGTCCAGAGATATGAAGATGCCTATCATAGTTCTATCTGCTAAGATTGACAAGGCGACTAGACTTGGCTGCCTTGACCTTGGCTGTGATGACTTCATCATGAAGCCTTTTGATAATGATGAGCTTATCAGCCGTGTTAGGGCACAGCTCAGACGCTCCAATGCTTACAACAGGCTTGGCGAGAAGGCTGTGCGCTTCGAGGACTTCTACCTTGATAACGACAACAACGTTATCAGTTTTAAAGAAGTGCCACTTAATTTAACACGGATGGAGTATAAATTACTTAGGCTTTTAATCGAAAATCCGAAAAAAGTTTTTACCAAGGAAAATCTATACAGATCAGTTTGGGAGGACGACATCTACTCTGACAACACCATCAACGTACACATATCAAACCTCAGAAATAAGCTAAAGGAGATTGACCCAGACCATAAGTACATAAAAACTGTTTGGTCCATAGGTTATATATTGAAATGATAAATTATTTTGAAAAATCAAGCGAGATACTTGAGAGCCTTTACGGCGTGACTAAGCACAAGCGCGATATGACTAGCAATGAGAATATGAAGAGGCTCATAGAAATATTTGAGCTTGATATATCGAATTTAAATGTGATTCACGTAGCGGGAACTGTTGGCAAGGGCTCGTTTTGCATCATCCTTGACAATATTTTAAGAAAGGCAAATCTTAAGACTGGCCTCTTCGTTGGGCCTTCGATTGAAGGGATGAACGACAGGATACGTATAAACGGCGACTTCATTCCGCCTGATCGCTTTTATCATTACTTAAAAACCATAGTCGATAAGATAAACGAACTTGAGATAAACTGCATCTACTTCGAGATAGTGACTCTCATCGCTCTTATGTACTTTGCCGATGAAGGCGTGGATTTCGCCATCTTCGAAGTGGGCGTTGGCGGCCTATATGATTCGACTAACTGCTTCACACAAAAGGCGGCCGATGTCATTATGAAAGTTGACTATGACCATCAAAATGTGCTTGGCGACACTTTAGAAGAGATTGCCTTTAACAAAGCAGGCATCATTATGCCATTTGACACGGTTTACGTCTACCCTCAAGGGGAGAATGTTATTGATGTAATTAAAGACGAAGCGGAAAAGGTCGATGCCAAGGTAAAAGTTTTGGATGGCAAGGCCATAAGCATAGGTAAAACTGATACAGAAACTGAATTTACTTACGATGGAAAGGACTATAGCATAAGTCTAGCGGGCGAATTTCAAGCGAAAAACGCGGCCATGGCAGTTTGGGTAGCAAAGGACCTTGCTAATAGATTTAGACTCGACATAGGTGAAGACGCTATTAAAAAAGGCCTAAGCGAAGTTAAGTGGCCATGCCGTATAGAGACTGTTAAGGAAAATCCATACATCATCATAGATGGGGCACATAACGAGGCGAGTGCTGCTGAATTAAAGAAATATTTGCTTGGACTTGATAAAAAAGTTATCATGATCACATCGTTTTTGAAGGATAAGGATTATAAAAAGGTTTTCGAGACTTTCGATGGGCTTGATGCGGACTTTATCGTGACTAGCCTTGTCTACAAAGGCAGGGACTTTGAATTCGAAAAGCTTGCTGAGGCGATCGGCGAAAGAGACGGCATCTACTTTATTAAAGACAACAAAGAAGCCTACAAGAAGGCACTTGAGCTATATACAGATGATGCTGTCATAGTTGTCGCAGGCTCACTTTATCTTGCGAGCGTCTTTAGAGACTTAATTTTGGGACTTAAGCATTATAATTAATGTATTTGGGTATATAGTTTAAGAGGGAGTGATGAAATGAAATTAGTATTTTTAATTGGCTCACAAAGAGAGGGCTCACTGAATAAACTATTAGCAAAGGAAATAGAAAAGGAATTTGCTGATTACGATATCGTAGAATATTATCCAAATGATTTTAAGATATTTAATGCAGATCTTGAACATCCTGAAGAAGCTTGGATCAAGAAGATTAGGGAAGATATTAGAGAAGCAGATGGCGTCATCATTGCTTCACCTGAGTACAACTACTCCGTTCCTGGCACTGTCAAGAACATGGTTGACTGGTTATCGAGACCAAACGATGAAGAGAAGTATCTAATCGGCGGCAAGAACTTTGCTGTGGTTGGCGTAACACAAGGCCTTGACGGAACAAGACTTGCACAAAAAGAACTTATAGCAGTACTTCATCAACTAAGAGCAAATATTGATGCGATGAACACAATAAGCATTCCATTTGCAGATGAAGAAGGAAAGTTCATAGCAGACAATAAAGAAAGAATCAAGGACTTTGCCAATAAGTTTAAAAAATTTATAGAAAAATAGTTTTTTATCGATATGGGCCGCGAGAAGCGGCTCTATTTTTATGCCAAGAGCCTTAGTAAAAATATTATTATAATCATGTAAAATGTGATATAATGAAAAGAGGAAGAAGGCGAAGGCTTTGAAAAAGAAAAGAGCGAGCATAGTAATATGCATAGTATTTATAATCAATATATTATTCTATTATAAAAATTTTATTTATAAACTAGCTTTGGATCAAAGACCAAGGCTTATTTTATTGACGCTTGCAATCATACTAACATCGGCGATAGAGTTAGCAGTTTTATTTGCCTTTACTTCAAGGGTATATAGGGCAGCCGTCATAGCTGTAGCAGGCTTTGCCAAGATAGGCGCAAGCGTTTTTTATGCAGAATTTGCAAACTTTGATCTTTTCTCAAGATTCGGCCAAACGAAAGAGCTTAAGGGCACGGGACCAGTTATTCGCGAGAATATCAGCGTATTTTTAATCGCGATTATTATACTTTCACTAATAAATATTGTCTTAGTCATGACGAGCGAAAAAAAGAAGGGCAGCGTGAAGCGCTCAGCCATTGGCATAGGCTTAGCCGCGCTACTGATAATCGCGCCGCAATACCTTTATGGAAGCATCTTTGGTACAGAGCTTTACTCGACCATTGCCATGAGTAAGCTAAAGAGAATTGTAGACGAAAGAGCTATGCAAGATGAGAGCATCGAGATGGACGCCCGAAGAGAGTTTAGAGAGAGAAAATTTACTTCGAACGACTTTACTGGGCTTGCGAAGGGCAAAAATATTATTGTAATTCAGTGCGAAAGCCTTCAAAATACCTTTGTGAACAAAGAGTACAACGGAGAGGAGATTACTCCATTTATGAACAGCCTCATCAAGGACGAGGGCAGCATCTACTTTGATAACTACTTCGAACTTTTGGGCATGGGCAATACCTCGGACGCGGAGTTTGTCTCGCTTAACGGACTTTATCCTTCACTTAAGGGGCAGGCCTACAAGCTTTATGAGGACTGCGACAACTACGGTCTCTTCACATCTGCAAAGGACCATGGCTACAGGACCATGGCCTTTCATGGCAACACTGGTAAGTTCTACGACAGAAGGCATTTTTACGAAGAGCTTGGCGTGGATGACATCATGCTTGGCGAAGAATTTACCCAAGACGAGATCATCAACATGGGTCTAGCTGATAAATCATTTTTCAAGCAGTCCATGGCGAAGTATAAGGACGCCGCGCAAAATGGCGATAAGTTCTTTTCCTTCATGATTACACTTACAACGCATACGCCATTCATCTTGCCAGAGGAGTTAGCAAGCATTAAGCCGCTTCCCGGAGATGAAGATGATTATGTATATAGATACGCCAAGTGCGCGAGATACACAGACGAAGCCATAGAGAGCTTCTTCAAAGATCTGGATGAGCTAGGTCTTTTAGACGACACGGTCATAGTGATTTATGGTGACCATCATGCGATGACAGTTAAAAATGCTGAGCGCCAAGAATCGATTAAGAAATGGCTCGGCAAGGAGCTTGACTACGATGAAATGATGAACATACCGCTAGTAATCAGAGTCCCCGGCTACAAAGGAAACACGCAAAGGCACAATATAGGTAGCCAGCTAGATTTATACGCGACACTTATTAATTTACTTGATTGGGACAAGACGAAGTACCCAAACATGGGCGTCGACCTACTTGACGATGAAGCAAGCAAGGACAATATTGTCTTTCCGCTAACCCATCTTGACAAAGGCAGCTTCATCACAGACGATACGCTTTTTGTCTATCCGAGAGACAGAATTTTTGAGCACGGCCGCTACATCGACCGCAAAACTCGTAAGGAACTCCCTATAGCCGAGGCGAAAGAGCTTTCTAAGAGAGCGGTCATCACCACAAACTATGGATATGGCCTTGCCACTACGAATAAACTTTTGGATTTAGTAGAAAAAACTTCCGAAGAAGACAAAAGTACTAGATGATCATAGGCATATCGCCTTAAGTAGAGTGAGTAAAACGTGTAAAATTAATTAGAGTGGCAGCGAAGCCATTCTCAAAGATAAAGAGAGATTAACAAAATAGTAACAAATTTATGAACTCTATTGAAAAATATCGCGCCTTGTATTATAATATGAGAAGTAAAAGGAGTTTGATTATGAAAAAGAAATTTGTAATATCTTTTATAGTTGCGTTTCTAGCCTTTGGCTTTGTGTTTTACAGGGCGCAAAAGAGGATCAACAACGGCGAATTAAAAGGTGATAATAATATAGAAGAAAATCAAGTAGAGGAAGAGGCTCAAGAAGAGGAAGAAACAGAAGAGGAGCTGAACCCGATATTCCCAGATGACCAAAAGGTTTTGAAGGAAGAGCACGGTAACGAGCTTTGTTTCTTGCTCATGGGTATAGATAAGAGAGATGCCGGCCAAAAGGAAATGAAAGGACAAAGATCAGACACAATGATGCTTTGCAAAGTAAACTTTGACGACGGCTCAATCAAGATGCTAAGCCTTCCTCGTGATAGCATAGTAAAGATTAAAGGTGCAGACGACAAGCTGACACACGCCCACTCATACGGCGGACCAGCGCTAACGCTTAAAACAGTTAGAGACTGGCTAAAGCTTGATGTTCGCTACTACGTAAGAGTTGACTATAAGGCAGTTGAGGAGCTAGTGGATATAGTTGGTGGCGTAGAATTTGACGTGCCAATCGACATGAATTACCATGACACAACAAAGGGTAATGAGCTGCACATCAATATTAAAAAAGGTAAGCAAACAATTACTAAGGATAATGTTATAGGTCTATTAAGATTTAGAAAAGGTTATAAAGACTCCAGCTACGGTGTAGCAGACTATGGTAGACAAAGGACACAACAAGATTTTATAAAGGCACTTGCTAAAAAAGTCCTAAGACCTGAAAATATATTAAAGATAGGTTCAATTTGGAACACAATCAATAAAAACGTTAAGACAAATATCCCGGGAGGCACAATTGCTACATCCATCTTGCAAGTTGGTATAGGTAGAGTCCACTCAGATAAGTTGGAGACAGCTTCACTAATAGGTAAACCAGGTAGCGTACACGGATTAAGCGCATTGGTAATACCGAAGAAGGAGATTGAGGAGAAGGTGTATCCTTGGTTTGGAGATTACCGCTTTAAATAAATTCTTGTCTAAATCGCGCCTGGCGCTCGTAACACTCGTTTACGTCCTGCGGAGTACGTCTAAGTACACCTCGGACGTGCACTCGCTAGACTTCGCCCCATGCATCGATTTATTTCAAGAATTTGTGAATATAGATAATTTGTTGCGATTCAATTCTCTTCGCATAGCGTAAAGGTTTTAGGACTTATAGTCCTAAGTTCTTCAATTTGTGAATAAAGATATTATTGAGTGAATCGATTTATACATTAACATCATTTATGAAATAATGAGAAGAGAATCAATATAATTGTTATAGAAAAGTTATTTATAGTTTAAAGAAGGCAATTGCCTTCTCAGAGTGAAGACAAACCCAGGAATTTTTTCCTGGGTTTGCTTATTTTTATTAAATTTAGTAAAAAATCAAATTTTTTAGGCTCTATGTCAAATATTGGGGAGACTTATTGATTTAAGTCTCTCTTTTTATGTTAAAACTAACATTTGCACGTTTTTAATTTATATACTTAAAATAACACAAATTTATGTAATTTTTGCATGACTAATAAACCTATATAGGCTTATTAGGTTTTTATGATGTTTTATATATATATTTTAGTCTAAAAGCATTATTCTTTTTCTGAACCTCTCGAAGTTTCTCATACCAAAGCTGTTTCTTTTTAGTGTCTTTATCTTTGTATGTTTTCCTTCTAGTGCTCCATTTGAATGTTTGTAGTCAAATGAGTTTGTAATTTCATCAGACCAGTTTGTAAAGGCTGTTATACATGATTTAAACTCTTTAAGTTTTGATTTTTTACATATGTCTATCCATGCGTTTACCTTGTATTGTGCTTGTTCTTTGTTTTTCTGCACTAGAACTTCTTGATAGAAGGATTCTTTTAAGCCATATGCTAGTCTTAGCTCTTCGCTTATCTCTAGCATTAGAGCTGCTTCTCGCTTTTGATCATCATTAAGTTTTGGCATTGGTTTTGTAAGTATGCTTTTACTTCTTTTTAGGTATATTCTCATTTCTGCTGATGTATCTTTTTGTATTCTCTTTCTTACGTTTTCTAAGCTCCAAGAGACTTGTCTTACGAAGTGATATTTGTCTGCTATGTGTACTGCGTTTTTAAAGTATGCGTTTTTAACGTTTTTAAATGTTTTTGACATATCGCTAACAAATATCTTTACATTTTCTCTTTCTTCTTTTGGTATGTTTTTAAAGTATTCAAACAAAATATTTTCTTGCCTACTTTTAACTATGTCTATGATTTCATGTGTTATGCCATCTAGAAGTGAGCATTGATACTTGTATGAACCGCTGTCGCCTTTAAACTCGTCTATTAAAAGTACTTTTGGAAGACTTTTTCTCTCTACTGATAGGTAAGATAGGACTCTTGTAACTGTTGATGTGCTTACTGAGTATCTTCTTGATATTGACTTTATTGAGTAAAGTTCTCTAAACTCTCTAGCTATGGATGCTACTAGTCTTTTTGTCATGGTCATTTTCTTTGCTACTAGTTCTGTTTTGCTATCAATTCTTTTCCCGCAGCACTTACAGTTGTACCTAGTTTTTCTTAGGTTTATTATGCATTTTTTACCATGCATCTGTGTATCTTTTATCTTTTGAGTTCTGTGATCATGAACCCAGATATGTTTAGAACCACAGTATGGGCAGCTTTTTAACTTTTTTGTCTGTGCTTCTATAACTACTACATTTTCACCTTCTTTAAAATTGTTAACAACTACATCTTTACAAGCTAGCAAATTTATGGTATTATATTCTTGCACTTGTACACACCTCCTATGTTGTAGTGGTATTTTAAGTATAGGATAAAATGTGTGCAAGTGCAACTTTTTTTTGTAATTTTATCAAAAAAATATCTATTGAGGTTTTACTCCCCAATAGATATTATACAGCCAATAAAACTAGCTCCATAATAAACAAAATCTATTTATTTTATTAAAAACAATCTTTAATACTTTTAGCTATGCAGTAAGCTAGCTCTACGGGTACAGCGTTGCCAACCATTTTATATCCATCAGAAACATTTTCATAATAAAATATAAAATCATCTGGAAAAGTTTGAATTCTAGCACATTCTCTTACTGTAAGTCTGCGATATAGGTTTTCTTCCCCTGGTACAAATATTCTTTTATTTTTACTAACAAAGAGCATTTTTGGCGCTTGCGGATGTATAGGTGCATGTCTGCCTCCAGCTTGAATAGTAAATGATTGTTCATCCCAACTACGAACTCTATTTCTAGACATATAAATTGTTGAGTAGTTTCCTGTAAAGTACTCATGATTTGGGATAATACAATCGCTACCGTTTGTTTTATTTTTATCTCTAGCCTTAATAGCTGACTCTTTTAAATCCCAGATAGAGTCTCTTAGAGTCAGTTTTTTGTTTAAAGGTTTTGGAAAATTAAACTTTACATTTAAATCCTGCCTAAAACCTATGTAAAACACTCTTTTTCGATCTTGAGGTACATTATAATTTGCAGCATTTACTAAGTTAATGCTTACGTTATATCCAGCGTTATTAAATAAAAAAAGAATATTTTTCACGGCATCTTTATGTGCATTACCAAGCATACCAGAAACGTTTTCAGCAACAAAAAATTTTGGTTGTTTATCTTTAAGAATTCTTATGAAGTCAAAAAATAGTTTGCCCCTACTATCATTAATACCTCTACCAGCCCCAGCTTCGCTCCAGCTTTGACATGGTGGACCTCCAATTATTCCATCACAATCAGGTATAAAGGATGTAGCAACAGCTCTAATGTCTCTTTTGTCTAATGGAGATTTGTGATTTCTTTCATATGTTTCCCATATTGTTTTATCATATTCATTAGCGAACAAAATGTTGAATCCAGCTCTTTCAAAACCTAAATCTAGCCCACCTGCTCCAGAAAATAAACTTATAATATTCATATTTTTCACCTACATACTAAAATTTATTAATTTGACTGTTTTTAATTTTGCTGGATTATTAGGATCTTTAATTTTTACGTTTGAAATATCTGCGTTTAAATTATTATTTATTATTTTTTCTAAGTCTTTGTAATTGTTAAAACTATAATACTTTTCCTCGTTAATAATAGCCATCAAATTAAATTTTTTGTTTTTATCTTTTTTATAAATATAATCAAATGTTTCAAATGGGTTTTTAATACCCCACATACCACGAACACGAAGAAAAGAAATACCTAGAGGATCAACCCTGTTTACTCTTCCAAGTTCTCTTGTGTCAGCAAACTCTAGTGCATCAATACCCCCAATACCTTCTTTAATTGTATTTCTAACTCTTTCATAAACAACATTATCAGCACAGTATTCACTTCCATAAACAAATGCTAATGCTTTAAGAGTACCATTTTTTACTACACCTACAGTGTAAATCATATCTTTAACATTCCATTGTTCACAATTACGACAAGAGTTATTAATCATAGGACTATTGGCAAATAATTTATTCTTAGGATAACTGCTGTTTAGCGCAAGATTAGAAGTATCTGACTCAATCTTTTTTATTTCTATTGCATCACCATCGCGCAGAATGCAATCAGGTGGATTATTTTGATTACCTAAGTAACTAAAAATCTTTGAACGTACTTCATTTCTTTTATTTTCATTATTTTCGTTTATAGTTCCAGCAAAAGCATCTTTAATATATTCTTCTAGCGCTTCACCAACGCTATTTACCCTATTATGACTAGAAGAGTATTTTCTTAACTCGAGCTTAGGATTTTCTACGATATTTATTATAGCATTTATGATATTTGCCATTTAATCACCCTTTCGATTTTTATTATATAACAAAAAGTGTTTAATGTAAAGATATATAATGTGGAATTATATATGCCGCAAAAAAGGAGCTAGAAAAAACTAACTCCATAAAAAACATTATCTATTTATTTTTCTTTACATAATCTAAGACAAAGTCCTTAAATCTCTTACCCAGTGGGCTTAGAGGCTTTTCTCTGTGATACAAGAAGTAGAAGTCTCTTGAGAAATCCACACCTTTTATGTTAAGGTACTTAAATCTATTTTCCTTAATATCTCTTTCGATTGCAATCCTATTCATAAAGCTAAGGCCAACGCCCTTGCTTACTAAGGACTTGATCGCTTCATTGTCATCGCATGTGCCAACTATCCTAAGCTTTCTAGCGTCCTTCGAGCTTTGATATATAGCGTTGATTATGGTTTCGAGAGAGGCAGAGCCATACTCCCTAAGAATAAAGTTTTCTTCGAGTATGTCTTCAAACTTAACTGTGTCACCATTCTTAAGGTTTTCAAACTTGTCATTTGGCACTATAAGTACACTTGAGTCCTTAACGAGTTTAACAAAATCAAGTTTTGGGTTGTCATTCATCTTGCCGACGATGGCAAAGTCATTCTCATAAGTCAAAATTTTCTTGATAGCTTCCTTTGAATCGCTTCCTTGCAGCGAAAAACTGATTTTCGGGTGCTCTTCAAGGAAAGACTTGATCAAATCAGGAAGGATGTACTCTCTAGGGATGGAGCTCGACAAAATGCTTATCTTACCCTGCAGACCTTGGTCGTAGGCGTCAATCTCATACTTAGCATTGTTGATCTGATCGATGATCTTCTCCGCATGTTCGTACAAAATTTGGCCTGTCGGCGTAATTCGAAACAGCCTACCGCTTCTGTCAATAAGTTCACTGCCGACTTCTTTTTCAAGAGCGGTGATGTGATTTGACACAGTTGGCTGAGTTATAAATAGCTTTTCTGCAGCTTTCGAGAAACTTTCAAGCCTAACGACTTCAACAAAAGTTTCTATTTGTCTGATGTCCATTTTCTTCCCTCCTCATATAAAGATATTTTATCACAAGTATTGATTTTTTTCAAGATAAATATATAAATAATACGATTTTTCAAATAATATTTTATGTTTATGGCAGTGATGATATAAATATTTATTTTTTCCCATGAGAATGCGTTTTTCATTGCTATTTTAACGGCTTTATAATATAATAGAAGTGGTGAGGTTTATGATTTATTTAGATAATTGTGCAACAACAAAAGTATATAAAGAGGCGATGGATGCGGCTGTGCATGCGTTTGAAGAAGCTTATGCGAATCCATCGAGCATACATAAGGCAGGCTTTTTACTAAGGAATGACTTTGAAGAGGCGAGGAGCGTCATCAAAAAATTTCTAAATATCAAGTCTGGCGAAATCATTTTTACGTCTTGCGCGAGTGAGGCGAATAACATTATTGTAAATTCGATTAAGGATATAAAGAAGAAGAAAATTTTGACGACGGCGGTCGAGCATCAAGCGATGAATAAGCCTATTGACAATCTAGTGGCCAATGGCTTTGAAGTGATTAAAATTCATCCTAAGGACGGACAAATCACTTTAGACGATGTATTAGCAAAGCTTGATGATGGCTTTGGCTTTGTTTCACTTATGCATGTTAACAACGAAGTGGGCAGCATCATAGACGTAGAAAGCATTTCTCGTGAAGTAAAGAGGCTTTATCCAGATATAATTTTTGCGACTGACGCGGTTCAAGCTTTTGGCAAGCTTCGTATTGATTTAAGCGAGGGCAATATTGATTTTCTGTCGATGTCGGGCCACAAGGTTCACGCGCCTAAGGGCATTGGCTGCCTTTACGCACGCGATGTGAACTTGGTTAAGCCACTTATTTATGGCGGCGAACAAGAATTTTCTCTAAGAGCAGGTACTGAGAACGTTCCGGGCGTCTTAGCTCTTGCTGAAGCGGTTAAAATTTTGGATAAAAATCTAGAAGATAATTATAAATATGTAAATGATTTAAAAAATAAAATGATAGAGAGCCTAAAAGAGCTTGATGGCGTTCACCTTCATTCAGAGGGCGAGGGCTATTCGCCATACGTTTTGTCGGTAGCTTTTGATAATATCAAGGCCGAGGTCTTAGTGCACATCTTAGAGCAAGATGAGGTCTACATTTCAACGTCTTCTGCTTGCTCATCGAAGCAAAAGAAGCACATGCGTGTCCTTGAAGGCTATGGCTACAGCGAAAAAGAAGCTGAAGAGACGGTAAGAATTTCATTTTCCGAGATGAATACTGAAGAAGAGGTCTTAAAGTCGGCGGAAATCATTAAGAAAGCGGTTAAATTTATTAGGAGTGTTAAAAAATGATGACGGATAAAGTATATTTGATAATCAGTGAGGGCGAGATGCACCTAAAGGGCGGCAACAGAAGGTACTTCGAGCAAAAACTTATCTCAAACATCGATAAGAACATGAAGGACATCGGCTACGACAGCCTTTATAATGATATCGGCAAGATAATTATAGAAGTGGACGAAGCAAAATCTGAAAAAGCAATTGAAGCACTAAAAAAAGTCTTCGGCATTGTTTGGATCAGAAAGGCTTATAGATGTGAAAAAGATATCGAAGTGATCAGGCGCCTCGCTATTGACCTAGTTAAGGAAAAGAATTTAAAAGGCACATTCAAGGCATCATCAACAAGAGCGGATAAGAAATTTCCGCTTAACTCGATGGAGCTATCAAGGGAGATAGGCGCTGCCATACTTACAAATACTGACGGACTAAAAGTTGATGTGCATACGCCCGAACATGAAGTTTACGTTGACATAAGGAAATTTGCCTACGTTTCAGTAGAAAAGCACAAGGCACTTGGTGGCATGCCAAAGGCAACTAACGGCAAGGCACTTTGCCTACTATCAGGCGGCATAGACAGTCCAGTCGCTCTATATATGATGGCGAAGCGCGGCGTTAAGGTCGATGCGATACATTTCCACTCATACCCATTTACCTCGCTGCAAGCACTTGAGAAGGTTAAAGGCCTTAGAGACATAGTTGCTGCCTACACTGGAGGTATAAAATTATACTCATATAATATGCTTGATGCTTACACAGCCATCAACCAAAATATGAACGTTTCGTACACAACAGTCGTTTCAAGAAGGATAATGATGCGCGTTGCGAAGAAGCTCGCTCACGACAAGGGCTACGACGCCATCATCACAGGGGAGAATATCGGTCAAGTTGCATCTCAAACAATGTACGGCATTAAAGCGATAGAAGACGCGACAGACATGGTCATCTTTAGACCGCTCATAGCCTTTGATAAGCTTGACATCATTGACATAGCGAAAAAGATAGGCACTTACGAAAAATCGATAGAGCCATTCGACGACTGCTGCTCAGTATTTTCGCCAGACCATCCACAAACGAGACCACTAATCGCTGATGTTAAATGCGAAGAAGAAAAGGTAGATATAGACGCAATTGTAGAGGATATTTATAAAAAAGGAGAGCTAATATGAAACTAAGTTTTTTAGGCGCAGCACAAGAAGTAACCGGCTCCAACTATTTGCTCGAAGCCTGTGGCAAGAAGATTGTTATAGATTGTGGCATGTTTCAAGGCAGTAATGACCTTGAAGAGCTCAACAAAAGGCCCTTTGACTACAATGTTAGGGACATTGACAAGGTTTTAATCACTCACGCACACATCGACCACATAGGAAGGCTTCCTAAGATGGTCAAGGATGGCTACGACGGCGAAGTCATCATGACTAAGGCGACTATGGACCTAGCTCCAGTCATGCTCTACGACTCGGCAAAGATTGGTATGCAAGACGCTGAGACTGAGACTAAGAAGAATCTTCGTCAAGGCCTTGACCCAGTTGAGCCTCTTTACACAGACGTAGACGTTGATGATACTCTTAAGCTTTTAAGGGGCTATGCTTATGGTGAAGAGATAGAACTTTTTGATGGGATCAAAATCATCTTTAGAGATGCAGGTCATATACTTGGCTCAGCCATCTTGGAAATTTACATAAATGAAGATGGTAAAGAGACTAAACTTGTATTTTCTGGCGACCTTGGTATGCCGGACAGGCCTCTACTAAAGGATCCGACTTTCATCAAGGACGCTGACTATGTCATCATGGAGTCAACTTATGGCAATCGCAATCACGAGAAAATTACGGACAGCACTCAAAAGCTTATTGATATCATAGATAAGACTGTTGCAAGAGGCGGAACTGTTCTAATACCAAGCTTTGCAGTTGGTAGGAGCCAAGAACTTATATATTTACTTAACAAAGAGTTCGAGAAGAGAAAGAATCAAAACGTAAGAGTTTTTCTTGATTCGCCGATGGCGGTCGACGCGACAGAAGTATTTATGCGTAACTACGATATTTTAGACGAAGAGACACAAAAGCTGCTTAAGTCGGGCGACGATCCACTTATGTTTAAGCACTTAAAATACATTCGCGAGACAGAGGACTCGAAGGCGCTTAATGTGGACGAGGCGCCAAAGGTCATCATCGCATCATCAGGCATGATGACAGCAGGCAGGATCAGACATCACTTAAAGAATTGTCTTTGGGACAAGAGAAACTCGCTTGTTATAGTTGGCTACCAAGCAGAAGGCTCCTTAGGCCGCATCATTCTGGGTGGCGTAAGAAGAGTTAAGCTCTTTGGTCAAATGGTGGACGTAGGCCTAGAAGTTTATGACTTGCAAGGCTTTTCTGCACACGCCGATCAAAATATGCTATTAAAATGGCTAGATGCTTATGAAAGAAAGCCTAAAAAAGTATTCTTGGTTCATGGCGAGAGCGATGCACAAGAAATTTTAAAGCAAAAGATAGCTAGAGACCAAGGTCTTGAGGTATACGCACCAAAGCTTGGAGAAACAATTGACCTAGCTACTGGTGAAAGTGCAAGGATCGATGTTCACAAGAACAAGCTCGCTGGTGAAGAAGAGCTTAAGAAGAGCTTTGACAATCTATTAGCCGCTTTCTCAAACATAGTTAAAAGCTCAAATAAATTATATACGAAGGAACACTTAAAGAAGAGTAAGAAGCTTAAGGACGCACTTGACGAGGCAGAGCTTGCCTTAGTTAATATCAATAAGGAGCTTAACTCGTAGGAGGAGAAAAATGAAGTACACAAAAACACTGAAGCGCCTGCTTGGAGACGCGATTAGAACAGACAGGAAGATGATTCTTTACATCTTATTTGCCTGTCTCTTAGGAGCCTTCGCTCCACTAGTATTATCACTAATGCCTAAGCTAATAGTTGGAGTCGTAGAAAATCCCGGTACAGACGCGATTAGAAGGATTTTACTAATCTCACTTGGCTTTTTTGTCTTGGAGTTCTTAGTTGAAGGCGTAAGCCTTTACTGCTCAAATCAAGTAATAACAGTTGCAAATAAAACAAGGTTCGAGCTAATGCACGAGCAAAACAAAAAGATGGCAGCTGCCGACTTTAAATACATAAGTGACAGATCCATCTTTAAGATGTATGGCATGGCCTTTGAAGCAACAAACAGTGACTGGGGCGGAGTTGCTGGCATGCTTAGAGAGTTTGCAAGAACTGCACCTATAATTCTTTCACTTATAATTATTGGAGGAGTTATTACGGCTTTATCACCATTAACAGGAGCACTACTACTTTTATATGCAATTACTTATGCCTACGCACAAAGACAAGCAAACAAAGAAGTAAGTGATAATGATGCCGAGATAAATAAAATAACTGATGAAATCAGATACTACACTAAAACTGCTGGTGATTTTAAATCTGGTAAAGAAATAAGGCTTTTTAATTTAAAAGACATGATACTTAATGCTTATAAAAACGTTATTGATAAGAGAAAGAGTTTTAGTCTAAGAGCTGTGAATAAAACTTTTAGAAAGAGTCTTTTATCAGTAATAATTTTAATTATTGCTCAGGGCATTTTTGCCTATACACTTATACTTAGCTTTAAGAATGGCTCAGTTGACACAGGTAGCTTCTTAATGTATCTAACACTTATGCTACAATTTGTATTATTGGCCGACAGAGCTATAGAAGACTACGAGTTTTTTGTTGTTAATCAAACTATTTACGTAGAAAATATGTATGATTTACTTGAAACAGATAAGCTAAGCTCAGACCATGGTACTAGAGATAGACTTAGTGGTGCTGTTGATATTGAGTTTAGAAATGTTAGCTTTGCTTATCCAAATACAGATAAGAAAGTGCTTGATAACTTAAGCTTTAAGATAGCTAAGAACGAAACCATCGCACTAGTTGGTAACAATGGTGAGGGTAAGTCCACTATAATCAATTTATTAGTAAGATTATTTAGACCGGACGAAGGCGAGATACTTCTTAATGGCGTAAACATCAACGAGTTCAAGGAAGAAGAGCTATATAAGATGTTTGCCTGCATATTCCAACAGGTAAATATCTATCCGTATACACTTGGTAATAATATTTCTATGCATGAAACTTATGACTTGGAAAGAGCCAAGAGAGCAATTGAGGACGTGGGACTTAAGGAGCGTATCGAAGAAGAGAAAAACGCTTACGAAAGAAATATGTCTCATGAAGTTGCTAAGGACGCTCTTGAACTATCGGGCGGACAAGAACAAAAACTTGCCATCTCGAGAGCTGTGTACAAGGACTCACCTATACTTATACTTGATGAGCCGACAGCAAACTTAGATGCACTTGCTGAGCACGAGATATATTCTAAGCTAAATGACTTAAGAGAGGACAGAACGTCGATATACATCTCACACAGACTTTCATCGACAAAGTTCTGCGACAGAATTATACTTCTTAAGGGCGGAAAGATCTTCGAAGAGGGTACTCACGATGAGCTTATGAAGAAGAAGGGTGAATATTACGAAATGTTCACTATACAAGGTAAATACTATACTAAGGAGGCCTAAATATGAAAAACTATAAAGAACATATGAAGATATATGGCTTCATGATCAAATCAATTTGGGAATACTCCAAGAAAACAGTATTTTTAATCTTACTGGCCTCATTGTCATCAGCAGGACTATTGATGATAAATGTATTCTTACCAAAACTAGTTATTGACTCAGTAATGAATGGCGCTGGCTTTGAGATAGTGACTTATGTAGTACTTTTGGTGCTTGCAAACGTTGTCTTAGCCAAAATACCAGGCTATGTCAACAACTACATCAACAACGTAGACCTTCCTGGCGTGCAACAAAGAATTCGTTACAATATATGCGAAAAGACTATGAAGCTTGATTACTCGATGCTTGAGAACAAAGATTACATGAATCTTAAGGACCAAGCGGACTTCATCATGAGCACTCAATCACCTCTAGCAAACTTCGTTCAAATAGCTGCGGAAGTATTTGTATCCTTTGTAGTTGTAATCTTCTTAGCGGTAATCGCCTTTAGCTTCTCCTGGGTTTTAGGTGTAATACTTCTTTTAGTAGCGTGCCTAAACTTTGTCATAGGCGCTTGGGCGAACAAGAAGATGGGAGACTTCTTAGCTTCACTTGAAGATATAAACAGAAAATTTTCTGCTTACATGAATATTATTTATGACAATAGTAAGATGATGGATGTAAAGCTATTCTCCATGCATAACTTGGTCAATGGATCCATATATAAATTAATGAAGGACATAAGCGCAGGTATAGCGAATATGTATACCATAAACTCACTTTCATTTTTCTTTAGCGGTATCTTAGACGGCGTATCAAGAGCTTTAAGCTACATCTATATATCGATTAGAGCCGTATCGAATGTTTTCGGCCCACAAATCTCAATCGGTTCCTTCGCTCTATACACATCGGCCTTTGTTAACTTTAACCAAAGAGTTAGAATCATCTCACAAAACTATGTCAATATGATTATGATGAGGAACATGACAGAGCCTTACTATAGATTTATGATGTTACCAGAAGAAAAGGCAAAAGCATACGAATATGATATGCCTAAGTCCATTGACACGATTGAGTTTAAAGACGTGTGGTTCAAGTACCCAAGCTCTGAAGACTACGTTTTAAAGAATTTATCCTTCAATATTAATAAGGGCGAAAAGATTTCTATAGTTGGTCTTAATGGTGCTGGCAAGACAACCATCATCAAGTTAATGACAAGGCTTTATGAGCCAACAAAGGGCGAGATACTTCTTAATGGCCTTGATATAAGTAAGATAAAGATGGATGAGTACCAAAAATTTATCTCAGTTGTGTTCCAAGACTATAATATATACAATTTCCCTGTGGCAGAGACTGTTGCATCAAAGACTGACTACGACAGAGAAAAAGTCACTAAAGTATTGAAAGATATTGACATATATGATAAAATTAATTCGTTAAGTAGCGGTATGGACACGAAAGTCTCCATGGGCTACTCTGAAACGGGAGAAAAACTATCGCAAGGACAGTTCCAAAAGCTAGCAATTGCAAGAAGCTTGTACAAGGACAGCGAGCTAGTTATACTTGACGAGCCAACATCGGCACTTGACCCGAAGAGCGAGGCGGAGATTTACGAGAACTTCAACTACCTTGTTAAGGAGAAGACATCGATATACATCTCACACAGAATGAGTTCGTCGATATTCTGCGATAAAATTTTGTTAATAAATAACGGTACTGTAGAGGACTTTGACACGCACAAAAAACTAATGCAAAAGACAGACAGCCTTTACTACAAGATGTTCAACGCACAAAAAGAAAACTACGAGTACCAAGAGGAGGAAGAAAGCTATGAGAATGAGTAAAATGTTTTTTAAAACATTGAGAGAGGATCCTAGCGAAGCAGAGATTGCATCACATAAGTTACTATTAAGAGGCGGCTTTATCAAGAAGAGCGCCTCAGGAATTTATTCATACATGAACCTTGGCTACAGAGTAATCAGAAAGATTGAGGCCATAGTTAGAGAAGAGATGGACTCACACGACGCTCAAGAGATCAACATGAGTGCTGTTCAGCCAAGAGAGCTTTGGGAAGAGTCGGGTAGATGGGATACCTTCGGACCAGAGATGTTTAAACTAAAGGACAGAAACGACAGAGAGTTTTGTCTTGCGCCAACAGCAGAAGAGTTTTTCACAGATCTTATAAGAAGCGATGTAAACTCATATAAGAAGCTGCCAATAAATATCTACCAAATCAAAACTAAGTACAGGGACGAGAAGAGACCTAGATTTGGTATCAATAGAGCGAGAGAGTTTTTGATGAAGGACGCTTACTCTTTTGACAAGACTCAAGAGGACATGGTCGCTAGCTACAAGAACATGTGGGAAGCTTACGAAAACATCTACGACAGACTTGAACTTGATTACAGGATAGTTAGAGGCGACTCAGGTGCTATCGGTGGTAACGAGTCACACGAGTTCACTGCACTTTCAGATGTTGGTGAAGGCGTGATCACATATTGCGATAGCTGCGATTTTTCGGCGACTGATGAAAAAGCTGAAGTAGCTTATAAATATGACAATAGTAATGAAGATATAAAAGAGATTGAAAAAGTAGAAACAAAAGGCGTTAAAACTATTGACGATTTAGCGGAATTATTAAAGGTAGATAAAGATAGATGCCTTAAGGCAGTTGACCTAATGGTTAAGGGAGAAAAGATCGTAGTTTTCATACCTGGATCAAGAGAGCTTAATCTAACAAAATTAATAAAGCATCTTGGCTGCGCAGAGCACGAGATTGAGATGATGGGCGACGAAGAGATCAAGGCTATGGGCTCCTTCCCAGGCTACACTGGCCCTATCGGCTTAAAGGCTGATAGACTTATCGCCGATGAAAGAGTTAAGAATATCAAAAACATGGTTATAGGCGCTAACGAAGAAAATTATCACTATATGAACTATAATATTAGTGATAATGAAAAATTTGAATTCGTCGATGATTTACTAATGATAGCTGAGGGCGATGTTTGTCCTAAGTGCGGCGGCAAACTTGAGTTCAAGAGAGGCATAGAAGTCGGAAACATCTTCCAACTTGGTCAAAAATACTCAAAATCAATGAAGGCAACATTCTTGGATGAAAATGGCAAGGACGAATACTTCTGGATGGGCTGCTACGGCGTTGGCATATCAAGAACAGTATCTGCTATAGTTGAGCAAAACAACGATGAAAAGGGTATCATCTGGCCAATATCATCATGTCCATACGAAGCCATCGTAACAATAGTCAATGTAAAAGACGAAGAGCAAAATAAACTTGCTGAAGAAATTTATCAAAAACTATTGGCGGAAAAGGTCGAAGTGCTTCTTGATGACAGAGCAGAAAGAGCTGGCGTCAAATTTAACGATAGAGACCTAATCGGTATACCTCTTAGAATTACAGTAGGTAAGCTTGCTAGTGAAGGCAAGGTCGAGTACTCAACTCGTCGTGAAATGGAAAATGAAGAGATAGATGCTAGCGAAGCTATTAACAAGATAATTGCATATATAAAGGAAAGGAAGAATAATCGTGGATAAAAAAGTTAGAGTAAGATTTGCACCATCGCCAACAGGTTTTGTGCACATAGGTTCATTAAGAACAGCGCTATATAACTACTTATTCGCCGAAAAGATGGGTGGCGACTTCATCTTAAGAATCGAAGACACAGACAGAACACGTTACGTCGAAGGCGCTATAGAAAACTTGATAAACTCACTTCACTGGGCAGGCATACACTACAGCGAAGGCGTTTTCATTGAAGATGGCAAGGTAGTTCAAAAAGGCGACTACGGCCCATATATACAATCAGAAAGACTTGATATATATAGAAAATATGTTGATCAGCTAATCGAAGAAGGCAAGGCATACTACTGCTTCTGCGATAAGGAAAGGCTTGACAGAATCAGAGAAGAAAGACAAATCAAGGGCCTAATACCAAAGTATGATGGCTTCTGTAGAAATATTCCTCTAGACGAAGCAAAGAAGAGAGTGGCAAATGGCGAGCCATACGTAGTTAGACTAAAATTACCAAAAGATACAGACATAACATTCCACGACGTAGTTAGAGGCGACATCACAATCAACACAGAAGATATAGATGATCAAGTACTATTAAAATCAGACGGCTTCCCAACATATCACATGGCAGTCGTAGTTGACGACCACCTAATGGGCATAACACACATCGTTAGAGGTGAAGAGTGGCTACCATCTACACCAAAGCACGTATTTTTATACGAGGCACTTGGCTGGGAAAAACCAGAGTACGTTCACTTACCAACAGTACTTAACAAAGACAGAAAGAAATTATCAAAGAGACAAGGCGACGTATCAGTAGAAGACTTCAAGGACAAAGGCTATTTGCCAGAAGCGTTAAATAACTACTTAGCACTAGTTGGCTGGTCACCAGAAGATAATAAAGAAATATTTACCATGGATGAGCTAATCAAAGAGTTCTCCTTCGAAAGAGTATCCAAGACAGGCGGTATCTTTGATAAGGACAAACTAGATTGGGTAAACGCACAATTCTTAAGAAATCAAGATATAAATGTATTAAGAGAAGAAGCAAGCGAAGAACTAGTTAAGGCAGGACTAATCACAAAAGATTTTGCAAAAGAAAACAAAGAGTATATGGAAGTTTTAATTGATACACTTAAGGATAATATCTCACTAATGACAGAATTGCCAGAAAAGGCAAGATTCATCTTCGAAGAGCTTCCACTTGCAGATGAAACAAAAGAATTCTTAGAAGGAGAAAATGCAGAAAACGCAAAAGTACTTGCAAACGCAATAGAAGAAGAGCTTGCATCAGTAGACGAAATCACACTTGATTACGCCAAAACATTCATGAAGAGCATACAAAAGAAGACAGGCATCAAAGGCAAAAACCTTTATATGCCAGTTAGAGCGATGATTTCCTTCTCAGTACACGGACCAGAAATGGATAGGATACTTTACTTATTAGGTAAGGAAAAGATATTCAAGAGATTAGATAAATTCAAATAAGATAATGGAAAAAGATTATGGGCTTTGCGCGATGCAGAGCCCATTTTTATGGCGGTGGGCTTGATAAATAAATATAAAACAATTATAATATAATTATATCCGCAAGAAAAGCTACAAAGAATGAACGAATGATATATATTAATGGTATTTAGGAGGTATAAAATGAGAGAAGAATACGATATAAAAAATTTAAATCCAAGAGAAAACATTTATGCTGAACAAATTGCAAAAAAGCAAATAACAATCAATCTAAATGAAACAGTTATCAGTTATTTTAAAGACCAAGCTAAAAGCACAGGTATACCATATCAAACTTTAATCAATTTATATCTTGAAGATTGTGTCGCAAATAATAAAAGCTTAAAAATGACTTGGAAGTAAATATTAAATTATACAAAGAAGTAGGGGAGACTCTACTTCTTTTTTGTAAGATTTATGAAAGAAATATATATACAATACATTTGCATAAAAGAAAAAGTTTTAGCTGTGGATCAATTGACCCTAGGCTAAAACTTTTTTATTGCTTTATTTACTTTACTTCAATTTATTAATTTCGTTTTTATTCTTCTTAACCACAGTGTTTAAGATCAAGATACCAATTATGTTAGGTATAACCATAAGACCATTCAAAAGGTCACTTACATTGTATATAGCGTCGACACTTACTATAGTTCCGCCAACCACAGCGATGATGGCGAAGATCTTGTAGTAGTTGATTGCGTCCTCACCGAATAGGTACATAACGTTCGATTCGCCGTAGTAGTACCAGCCAAGTATAGTCGTGAAGCCGAAGAAGAAGACCGATATCGCGTAGAAGACCGAGCCCGATCCGCCTAGAGCGATGTCAAAGCCGTTTTGCAAAACGCCTGCGAAGTGCGCTCCCTCAATCTCATTTGCGCCAGTCACTAAGATGATTAGCGCCGATATAGTGCATACGACGAAAGTGTCGATTATGACGGTTATCATCGAGATGCAGCCTTGCTTAGACGCGTGATCAACGTCAGCGATGGCGTTTGCATGAGGAGTTGAGCCCATACCCGCTTCATTTGAGAATAGTCCGCGCACCATACCATGCTTAAGAGCCTCTTTGATGCTGAAACCTACAGCACCGCCAGCAGCCGCCTTCCATGTAAATGCGTTTGCGAATATACTTTTAAAAACTGGGCCAATGTTTGCCGAGTACTTTAGTAAAATTACTAAACCATGTAAAAGGAACATCGCTATCATGAATGGAACGACCTTAGTCGCTACCTTTGCGATGGATTTTGCCCCACCTATAATTATAAATGATAATAATACTGCGATGAAGGCACCAGTATATACAGGCGCGATATTAAATGAGCTTTCAATAACGCTTGCAACCGAGTTCGATTGAACCATGTTTCCAGCGAAGGCTAGTGCGATGATTATGAATATGGCAAAGACAGCTGCTAAAAATTTACCGAGAGCCTTGTTCTTGATGCCTCTTGATAAATAGTAGGCAGGTCCGCCGAAGTAGTCGTCACCTTTTTTCTCTCTACATAGAATAGCTAAAACTGTTTCCGAATAAATGATTGCCATGCCTAAAAAGCCCGAAACCCACATCCAGAATATACTTCCAGAGCCGCCAAGCATGATGGCAGCAGCAACACCTGCGATGTTACCAGTACCTATTTGTGCGGCAAGTGAAGTGTAGAACGCTTCAAGAGGCGTTACTAGGCCATTCGCAGCGTCTCTTTTAGACTTCTTAAGCTCTTTAAAACCTTGTCCAAGCTTAGTAAATTGAATAAAGCCAAGCTTTACAGTTAAGTAAAGACCAGCAAAGACAAGCAAGAAAACTAATAAATAGTCCCATATAAAATCTTTGATCAATAATATTGTATCCATATTTCCTCCTTACTTAAGCTTTGGCTCGTCCAAACTGCGAGCTTCCTTCGAAACTATATTCGATAGTAAAACTAGACCTATGACATTCGGTATAACCATGAGGGCGTTAAACGTGTCCGAAAGCACCCATACAAAGTCAACAGATACGACTGTACCAACGATTACAGCGATTACGACAAGAAGTCTATACACCAAAACAGCCTTTTGCCCGAACAAGTAAACGATGTTCGACTCGCCAAAGTAGTACCAACCGACAATGGTCGAAAAAGCGAAGAAGAAGAGACTTATCGCTAAGAATATTACGCCCGGCTTGCCAAAAGCAATCTCGAAACCCTTTTGCGTAACAGCAACCGAGTCAAGACCATGCTCAAAAGAATATATATGAGCGTTAGTTAACAAGATAATCATAGCAGTTACAGTACAGATGATGATTCCAGTTAATACACCGAAGATGGCAGATAGACCTTGGTCCGCTGGCTTATCAACAGTTGCTACAGCGTGAGCATGAGGCGTAGAGCCCATCCCAGCTTCATTCGCGAATAGCCCGCGCGCAAGACCCATCTTGATTGCATGCTGAACACTGATACCAACAGCGCCACCAAAGACAGCCGAGGTACTGAAAGCACTTTGAAATATTAGTTTAAATACAGGGATGATATTTTGTCTAAACATAACAAGAATAACAAGACCAGATAAGATGAAGACAGCAGCCATAACAGGCACTATCATCTCAGCAATCTTAGAAATTCTTTGCACACCACCCATAACTATCATACTGACTAGAACCGCAAGGATAATGCCGGTGTAAGCAGGTTTGATGCCGAAGCCCTCTTGCATCGATAGAGCGATGGAGTTTGACTGAACCATGTTGCCCGCGAAGCCCAAGGCAAGAATTAAAAATATTGCGAAAACTATAGACAAGACCTTCGCAAAGCGCTTGTTCTTCACGCCTTGACTTATGTAGTACGCAGGTCCGCCATAAACTTCGCCGTCCTTCTTTTGTCTGAAGACTTGAGCCAAAATCGCCTCAGCAAAGATCGTCGACATGCCAAGTAGACCCGAGATCCACATCCAAAATACAGCACCCGGTCCACCAGCCATGATGGCCGAAGCCACACCGCCAACCGATCCAGTACCAAGCTGAGCTGCAACAGCCGTTGCAAGCGCTTGGAACGAGCTAACCTCGCCCTCCTTCTTAGGTCCGTCATCCTTTTTAAAAACATTTCCTAAAGTAGACTTCACAGCAAGACCAAGCTTAGTGAATTGCGGAAATTTTAATTTAATCGTAAAAAATAATCCAGCAAAGACAAGCAGGAAAATGATTACATAGTCCCACAAGAAGTCCTTAATATGAATAATAAAATCCATGATACCTCCAATCTGATTCCTTCTAAGTAAAAATATCTATTTAATCAATCACTCAATTCATAAGTATAAACTTTACTTATATATAGATGAGTAAGTATTAATTAATATTATATAATAAAAAAATTACTTAGTCAAACGAAATAATTTTGGGGAATGGATGGAGATGTGAAGAGAGCAACTGATTAAGAGTCAGTGGGTGTGATATATCTTACTTATAGTAAATAGTATTAGTATAGATAGTTTTTATATGCAATATATATTTTAATATGGTATAATAAAGATAAATAGAGTAAAAATTATAAATTTCATTAAAGATAAGCTTATGTAAAACTATGGCAGGATTATAGTTAAAATATATATATTTTGCTGAAAATCTTCAAAGGAAATAAATTATTGTTCAATGTAATAATAAGGTTAATAGTAAAGGTTTAAAAGTATTTTGAAGATTTTTTATGTTTTTGAATGTAAATTTAAAATAGTATGGATTATGTGAGGTAATAAAATGAATAGATATGAAATTATTCAAAAAATAGGTAACATGTATCATATTGGGAATACTGAATCAGGAGAATTTAGTTATGTTCAAGCTCTGAAAAGTGTTGGTAAAAATATAAAAGATTACCAAAAAGGAGACACAGATACAAACCATCAATACTTAGATATAAGATTTGAAAATGATAGATTGGTTATATTAGTAGAAACAAAAAATAGCTTTAACAGATGGGATCATAATAAAATTAGAAAACAATTACAAGACTATGTAAGGTACGAAAAAGTTTATTCTGATAAAAAAATAATTGCTATGCTAATAGAAACAGATGGAGATGATATATGGGTTTGGCATGGACAATCAGTTATTATTGATGAAGAACACAGGAAAAAAGAAGAAACCGTTTTAAAATCTTTTGAAGAATATGAGAATATAGTTTTTGGAAAAGTTAATGACAAAATAAAAGTTGTTGATTGGAAGATTGTATAATTAACTTAGCCACCAAATAAAAAAATCATGTGTACATATGGTATAGTATTAGTAACAAACAAAAAAACAACTATACGGAGGTACACATGACTCATATAAATTATACCATAGAATTTACAGAACGCAAGAAAAATTCACATCTATCACTACATGAAATGTCATTAATACAGGCATGGAAAATAGATGGACATAGCAACAGAGAGATAGCAAGAAGGCTAAATAGAGCCCCGCAGACAATAAACAACGCAATAAAGAAAGGCACAGTAAAGCAAAAGAGAATAATAAAAAGTAATAACAAAACATATACTTACTACGATGAAAAATACTTTGCCTTAACTAATTATGAGGTATATATAAACAATAGATCTTCTTGCGGAAGAAGACCAAAATATATAGATATAGTCGAATTTCTTAAATGGGCAGACAATAAAATGTTAAAAGATAAATGGTCTCCAGATGTATGTGTTGGATACGCAAAAGCAAATAGACTCTTTCCATCATCAGAAATACCATCAACAAAAAGCCTCTACAACTGGATAAATAAGTCACTAATGAAAACAAAAAATATAGATCTACTAGAAAAAGTAAAGAGAAAAAACAAAAATAGCACAAGAAGAACAAGACAAAACAAGAAAAAGCTTGGCATATCCATAGAAGAAAGACCAGATAAAATACAAACAAGAGAAGAATTCGGCCACTGGGAAATAGATACAGTTATAGGTAAAAAGAAAAAGACAGATCCAGTACTACTTACATTAGTAGAAAGAAAAACAAGATATGAAAAGCTGATAAAAATACATGGAAAAACACCCGATGCAGTAGACATTGGACTTAAATTCTTAAAAGATAATGCGCAGTTAAACAAAGAAATATTTAAAAGTATAACATCAGATAATGGTTCAGAATTTTCAAGCTTATCAGAATTAGCAGAATATGTAGATATATATTTTTGTCATCCATATACATCATGGGAAAGAGGAACTAGTGAATGTCAACATAAATTAATACGAAGATTTATACAAAAAGGCACATCAATAGAAGAAGTATCAAAAGAAAAAATATACAGAATAAACGAGTGGATGAATAATTTGCCAAGAAAAATCTTTAATTACAAAACTGCAAAAGAAGAGTTCATAAAGGAAATAAAACAGCTTAAAAGTATCTAGTTTAATAAAAATAAATACTTTTAAGCTATACTATACATTTAGTCTATATGATGTCTGGGTGGCTAACTTATTGTTGCAATTTATAAAAGTTGTTGATTCAATAAAGGTTTTAAATGAAATGCTACATTCAGATGGTGTAAATGAGAAATTGAGAAGTCAGTTTGTAGGCACTTGCCTGTTAGCATTAAAGAATGGACTTTCATATAAAAATTTAAAACCGACATTGGATCCTAATACTGGAAAAGATTTAAGTCAAGAAAAAATAATAATAAAAGATATAAAAAATATTCTGTCAGGCTTGTTATCTAAAAATAATGATGTGGATACTCTAAATAAGGCTGGAAAATTATCTGTGTTAAGTAGCAAGGTGCTAGACGATCAAGATATAGCTAGTTTAACTTATGATGAATTGCAAAAAATATTGGAATTTATAGACAACAATATAATTCCTTTTATTAATGATTCAAATACTGCAGGGCAAGATTTATTAAATCTATTCTTTACAACATTTAATAAATACGTTGGTAAATCTGATAAAAATCAGGCGTTTACACCAGATCACATTTGTGATTTTATGTGTAAAGCTGTAGGAGTAAATAAAAACTCACGAATTTTAGATCCTTGTTCTGGCAGTGGCGCATTTTTAGTAAGAGCAATGACAGATGCAATGGATGATTGCGATACAGAAGAAGAACGTGAAGAAGTAAAAAGAAATCAAATTTTTGGTATTGAATACGAAGATGGTGCGTTTGGTTTATCATCAACAAACATGTTAATCCATGGTGATGGTAATTCAAATGTTATCCAAGCTTCTATGTTTGAAAGAGGAGAATGGATTAAAGATAAAAATATAAATATTGTTTTAATGAATCCACCATACAATGCCACTAGAAAATTCTGCGATCCAGAATATGTTAAAACTTGGGGGTCTAGTAAAAAAGAAGATCCTTCTAAAGGCTTTCATTTTGTAGAATATGTTGCAAGACATATACCAGCTAACTCAAAAATAGCAGTACTATTACCAATGCAAGCTGCTATAGGAAACAGTGGAGATGTGAAAAAATTTAAAAAGATGATGTTAGATAATTATACGTTAGAAGCAGTTTTTTCATTGCCAAATGAAATGTTTTATCCAGGTGCTGCTGCTATAGCTTGCTGTATGATTTTTGATTTATCTCAAAAGCATGAAAGGTCTAATAAGGAAACTTTTTTTGGATATTTTAAAGACGATAAATTTATAAAAAGAAAAGGATTAGGTAGGGTTGAAAAAACAGATAGCGACGGGAATAGTTTGTGGGTAAGCACAAAAGATGAATGGCTTGACTTATATAAAAACAAAAAAGAAGTGCCGGGATTATCTGTTATGAAGAAAGTTACTTGGAAAGATGAGTGGTTGGCTGAGGCTTATATGGAGACAGATTATTCTTTGTTAGAAGAATCTGATTTTGAAAATACATTAAGAGAGTATTATGCATATCTTATAAGAACAGGAAGATAAAATGGGAAATATATTAGATATAAAAACTTGGAAGTCTTTTAAAATAAAAGATATATTTGAATGTAAAACTTGTCCAAGCTCAGTTAAAGTAGATCTTGATGATGGGGATATTCCATATGTAAGTAGGACAGCGTTCAATAATGGTCAGGCTGGTTTTGTAAATGTAGATGAGCCCATGATTAGCAAGGGCAATTGTATTACGATTGGAGCAGAAGGAGTATATGCATTTTATCAAGAAAAAGATTTTGCTACTGGGGTGAAAATTTATACTCTTAGAAATAGGCATTTAAATAAAGAGATTGGAATGTTTATTTGTACTATATTAAATAAAGAAAATTATAAATATAATTATGGTAGAGCAAGAGTATTAGATAAAATTAAAAATGAGATAATAAAACTTCCAGTTGATGATTATAATAATCCTAATTGGGAATATATGGAAAAATATATAAATATTATTGATAATAAAAGGGATAAAAAGGGAGAAGTATTTGCTTCTAAATTAAAAACAATAAACAAAACAAATGAAGTAGATTTAGATATAGATATAGAAGGTTGGAAAGAGTTTTACTTGCATAAATTATTTAATACATCTATGGGTAATGGCATAGATGCAATAGCTACAACAAGTGATAATCCAAAGTACAATTATGTATCACGTGATAGTAACGGAAACGGTGTTGTAGGATTTGTAGATGAAATTGAAGGACAAAAGACATTCCCTGCTGGTGCCATGTCATTAGCTCTAGGTGGTAGTTTTTTAGGATCTTGTTTCATACAAAAAGAACCTTTTTATACAGCGCAAAATGTAGGTATATTGCAAGAGAAAGAACCACTTAGTATTCACACAAAATTATTTATCTCGACTCTGATAAGGAATGAATGCAAAATAAAATATCAGGCTTTTGGAAGAGAATTAAACTCACATTTTAGAAAAGATTTTACAATAAAATTACCAGTTTTAATGAATGGTAATGACTATGTTATAGATAGCGAAAAGAAGTATTCAAAACTTGGGTTTATACCTGATTGGAAATGGATGGAAAACTATATAAAGAGTTTACCATATGGGGATAGGATTGAGTGAGGAATTTATATGTATATTAAAAAAATTAAAATAAAGAACTATAGGAATTTTAATGATTTTGAAATGGAGTTTAATGATGGATTAAATGTAATCATTGGGGCAAACAATTCAGGAAAAACTGGTCTTATACATGCTATTAGGTTGCTTAGTTCACCATCTGATATTAATATTAATGATTTTAATAAAAATAATCTTATCAATTATAAAAAGAAATATATTGATGAAGCACCTTCTATACGGATAGAATATGATATACATCACGAAATTTTTGAAGAAGATACTACAGATGAGAGCATTTTAAAACTTTTACCATTTTTAGGTATGGAGAAGATGGCAGAAAGCCGTATAAGCACTGAAAAAGACACAAAATATAACATTTTTGCAACTATACAGGCAACATTTTGCTTAGATAGTAAGTTTACTGAGGAATATAAAAAAGAGGTTCAAGACATAAGTAATTTTGATGACTACTTTTTAATGCTCAACAGATACATAAATGATCATTATTTATGGATATATACAAATGGTAAAACCGAAACTAATATTGATTCAAAATTGGCTAAAAAAATCTTTGATATACAATATATTAACGCGGAAAGAACAGGTACTGATGTTGCTAAAGAAATAAAAAAAGATATCAGTTCTTTATTAAATGATAGTGATAAAGAGAGAGAGTATGACGCACTTATTTCAGAACTTAATGATAATTTAAAAGAACTTCTTGAACCATCTATTACTAAGATGTCAAATTTATTTAACTATGAAAAAAATGAGATAGGCTTAGAAAAAGGCAATATTTCCATAACTTCCCAAATAAACTCAAAACTATCTGCAGAGGATTCCTATATAACAGAGGTAAAGGATACTAAATTTAATTATAACTTGCCATTAGTATATAATGGCTTGGGATATAATAATCTAGTTAATATATATATGTCTATTAAATTGTCAGATGTGAAAAAAGGGAAAGATTTTAAAATTTTGTGTCTTGAAGAGCCAGAGGCACATTTACATCCAGCAATGCAATACAAATTGTTCAAATTTATTAGCAACTTAAATAAAAACAATAAATTGAATCAGCAGGTTTTTGTAACTACGCACTCAAGCAATATAACTGCAGTGTCTGGCTTAGATTCTATGTATATAATTCAGTATGATAGACAAGGAGAGGTTTCAGATTGTTTTCAACAGAGTTTGAAGCACCAATTAACAGATAAAGACGACAGCACTTTTAAATCAGATGCTAAAAATCATTTAAATAAATTTTTAGATGTTACTCGTTCTGATATGCTGTTTGCTGACAAAATAATACTAGTTGAAGGTATTGCTGAAAAAATACTATTGCCGATATTCATGGAAAAACTAGAATATCCATATGAAGATGACCATATATCAATTGTAGAAATAGGTGGAAAGCATTTTGAATATTTTATAGAAGTATTTAATGATAACCCAGTAAAAAAGAAAATTCTTTGTATTACCGACAATGATTTTAAATGGTTTAATGATGATAGAGAAAATTGTTTGCTTAAAGAATATTTAGAATATAAAGCTCCACATCTTAAAAAGTTAATAAGCCGTTATAAGTTTAATGAATTTAAAATAGTCACTCAAATAAAAGGTGGAAGCACATTTGAAGACGAGTTATTTATAGAAAACTTTAAAAATGAAGATATTGTATCATCACTATTTGGGTTACCACTAAGTGATACAATGAAAGAATTTTGCAAAAATAATGGATTTTCTATAGATAATTGGATTAAAAATAAAGAATTAATTGATGGAAGGAGTATTAAATTAATATCAAAGTACCTAGATTGTTATAAGAAAAAAATAGAATTAGATCCAGAGAATCAAGAGTTTTATGAAAAATTGATTTTTTCTAAGTTGTTTTTACATTATGCCAGCAATAAAAAAGGTGATGTGGCTTTAAGTTTAATCACAGATAAAAATTTTTTTGATGACAAAGATATAAGCAAACTTATCATACCAGGGTATATTATGGAGGGGTTGGAATGGTTAAATCAATAACTTCAGGAGATATACTTACAGAAAATGAATTATTGAATCATATTAAGATTTATGCAGGACCAGGAGCCGGTAAAACTCATTTTATTGTAGAAAATATAAAGAATATAATATCGACAAATAAATTAATTACTAATTCAAAAAACAGAAAGATTTTATGTATAACTTATACAAATAAAGCTGTAGATGAAATAGCTAACAGACTTCAAGGAATTAATGAATATATAGAAATTAATACAATACACGGATTTATTATTGAAAATATTATTAAACCATTTCAAACTGATCTAATAAGCATAATGAAAAATGATTTTAATATAAAAGTGTGCAATGGAAGTACTATTAGTTCACAAGTAGAGGGATTGTCATTATTACATGGTATAGATAAGGAAACCATATATAAATACATTAACACAGAAAAAAATACTTCAGATGTCTATTCATATAGTAAAATGAAAATGAGTGAAGTACAAGTAGATGTTGATAAGTTTATAAATTGTATAAGATTAAATAAAGATTTGAAATCTAGTTTAACTAATCCAAAAAATTTTTCTGTGGATGATATTGTTCCTTTAAAAAAATATATTTGGTCTGAAGTGAGAAAGCTTACACATGATGAAATTTTGTATTTCGGATATCGAATTATTCAAACGAATCCAATAGCTTTATATATGTTGCGAGTGAAGTTTCCTTTTATTTTTGTAGACGAATTTCAAGATACCAATCCTATACAAACAGAAATAATAAAACTTATAGGCAGTAAATCTACAAAAATAATAATAGTTGGAGATGTTGCCCAATCTATTTATAGTTTTCAAGGAGCTAAGGTTTCTGATTTTTTAGAGTTTAATATAAATAATGAAGTAGAAGAGTACTCTATTGATGGTAATCGTAGATCAACAGAAAACATTGTAAATTTTTGTAATTTTATTAGATGTTCAGACGAAAATATTTTTCAATCAAGTATAAGGAAATATAAAGATGACAAAACAATTATTGAAAAAATAAGCATAAAATTCTTACTGGGTAAAAGTGATGAAGTAAATAGAACGCTTTATTCTATTTTAAACGATAATGGAGTTATACTGGCCCGTAGTTGGGTAGATGCATTTAAATTTATTCAAGATATAGAAGAAAATCAATCTGTTATTCTGAAAAGAATTTATAACAGTTATTATAATTCTCCAATTATGATCAGAGATGAAATAAGAGAACATAATAATGTGATGTGGGTTAAAGCTTTTAAAATTATATTTAATTTATGGGAAGGTTATAACAATAAATCTTTTGGTGATATTATATTAACACTGCAAAAGTATTTTCAAATATCTTTATCCAAGATAGAAATAAATCATATATATTCAATATACGAATTTTTAAAAGAATTATTTATAGATGTAAGCTCTGACACATTAACAGTGGATATAATTGAAAAATTTAATAATTTAATTTTTCAGAAGAAGAATACTATATTAAAAAAATTGTTTGGAATCAATGATATAGGAATTTATATTTTTTCAGAATATGACAAAGAAGATTTGAAACAAAATGTAAAGTGTCTAAAATGGCATACGTCATATTGTTTATTTAATGAGGTTTTTTGTGAGAATAGTAAATATATGACAGTTCATCAATCTAAAGGATTAGAATGGGATAAAGTAATTGTAAGCTTAAATCCCAACTCATTTGATAAAAAAGAAGGAGTTAATTTGAATGAAATGTTTACTTCTCCCGTATTAGTTAATGAAACAACTTTAGATGAATTTACACGCTTGTTTTATGTAGCTTGTAGTCGTGCAAAAAATGAACTTTACATTCATTTAGAAGATGAATCTTTGCAGACAACTATCAGAAATAGTTTGGAAAAGTTCCAAAAAGAAAAAGACATAGAAATAAAATTTGAATTTATAATTTGAGTTTTTCATGTTCAATTGTATGAATATAATGCAATTAAATACGAAAAATATTTTAACTATATATAATAATTATATTTGGGTATATATCAATCAAGGAGTTGATTATATGATTCTTATTGGATACAAAAAATGCACTACATGTAAGGGCATTGAGAAGATGCTTGAGGAAAAGAATATAAAATACACTTACAGGGAGATTGACAAGGATGTTCCTACTAAAGCGGAGCTAAAGGCGTGGCACAAGGCGTCGGGTCTTGACATCAAGCGTTTCTTCAACACTTCGGGTCTTGTTTATAGGGATATGAATCTCAAGGACAAGCTGGGTGATATGACGGACGATGAAAAATACAAACTTTTATCGACTAATGGCATGCTTGTTAAGAGACCGATACTTATCGAGGACGATGGCTCATTCGTGGCTGTGGGTCCTGATGTGAAAAAATATTTAGCGTAAGAAAAATAAAAGCGGACTGAGATGAAATCAGTCCGCTTTTGTGTGTTTATTTAATTATTCCTAAATTTATTTTTGCTCTTAGTACGCGCAAAACGTGTTCGTCGATATCTGCTTCTTTGATCTCGCCATTTGTCACGGCTGCCTTAACGGCCGCTATGTCATTAATAAAGTCTGTTGAGCAAAGCATGTCGGCACCTGCCTTAAGTGCAAGTACTGCGGCATTCTTCTCGCCTACAAATTTCTTCACGCCTTGCATTGCCAAATCGTCTGTGATGATGACGCCATCAAAGCCTAGTTCATCTCTCAAAATTTTATGAACTGCTGGGGATATGGATGCCGGCGCGTCCTTATCCATGGCCTCTACTATATTGTGTGAGACAAGTACCATCGATGCCTTGGCGTCAATCCCTGCCTTGAATGGAAGAAAGTCTTCGCTCTTAAATTTTTCCATCGGCCTTTTGTCATGAACAAGGTCTGTGTGGGTGTCCTTGTTATTGCCATAGCCAGGGAAGTGCTTTAAAACGCTACCCATATGCGCTTCATTCATCATTTCTACAACATTTTTTACATAGTCTGCGGTTTCTTTTGGACTCTTGGCAAAGCTTCTTTTGTAAATGAAGTCATTTTTATTCGTGGAAATGTCTGCGACTGGTGCAAAGTTTAGGTTTATGCCTATGCTTTTTAATAGCTCCGATTTTTCTTTTGCGTCACTCTTAATTCGCTCCATGCCGCCATGCTTATACAAATACTGCGGTGAGGCGAATGGATATTTTCTGAAATTCTTGTTCGTGCTCACACGATTGACTGTGCCGCCTTCTTCGTCCACAGCAATGAACATAGCTATTGCCGAAGCGTTTTGATAGCTTTGTATATTTTTAACTACGGCGTCTTTCGTTTTGCCTTTAAAGTCTCTTCCAAATAATATATAGCCGCCTAGATTATATTTTTTCACAAGTGTTGTCGCATCTTTTTCTGGGCAGCGCGCGATAAATATCTGGCCAATCTTTTCATCAAGAGACATCTTTTCTAATAGCTTTTCCTCTTTTGTCTTCTCTGTGGGTTTTTTCTCCTCTATTGGCTTTGCCTTGTCATTTACTTTTGCCTTGTCATTTACTTTTGCCTCATCATTTATTTTTGCCTTGTTTTGCAAGTCTGCATCGCTTTTCGCCTTACACGATATTAGCACGCCCATTGCCATAATAAAGGCTAATATTAATAAAATTTTCTTTTTCATCTATTTCACATTCCTTACAAGTATTGCCTTGATCTTGACGTCCTGAGAGCGCCACTTTGTCTCGTACTCGCTGATGAAGTCGTCTTGGAACTCATCTACAGCCAAGTCGTATGTTTTGAAAATTATCTCGAAGCCCTCGCGCTCGAAGTACTTGAGCGAGGCCTCATAAAGACCTTGGTCGTCGGTCTTGAGCCTAATCGTCCCACCATTTTTAAGAATTATTTTATACATCTTTAGTTGATCGGGGTAAGTGAGGCGTCTTTTGTGCTGCTTGTTTTTTGGCCACGGATTAGGAAAGTTTATATAAATCTCCTCGACCTCGTTCTCTTGGAAGTACTCATCGACGTTTCTGATGTCTGCAAGCACTAGCCTTACGTTCGACGTGTCCTCTTCTTCAAGCATGCGCTTTGCATAAACGAGGCAGCCCTCTTCCATATCGATACCGACGAAATTTTTCTCCTTAAATGTATTTTTCAAATAATTAATAAAGCTGCCCATGCCCGAGCCAAGCTCTAGGTAGATGGGATTCGTGTTGCCGAAGTCCTCATGCCACTTGCCCTTGTTCTCCATGGGTCTGTATCTAAAGATGGGGCTCTCTTTAAGTTCAGGCAGCGCCCACCATTTCTTTCTCATTCTCATTTCATCACCAAGATTAGTTTAGCATATGATGGCTAAAATTGCAAGTTTGTGATATAATATTTACATAAAGGGGGTTTATATATGTTAGCTCTTGTAAGTGGCGCTTCGCGAGGCATTGGCAGGGCCATAGCGATTGAGTTTGCCAAAAAAGGTTACGATGTCTGCATCAATTACCATGAGCATGATGATGAAGCGATAAAAATTTTAGATGAAGTAAAAAAATATTCGAACGGCTTTGTTTATGGGGCAGACGTTTCAAATTATGATGAAGTTTGTAAATTAAAGGAAGATATTTTTAAAAGATATAAAAAAATTGATGTGCTTGTGAATAATGCGGGCGTGGCATTAACTAAGCTAGTGCAAGAAACGAGCGAAGAGGAATACGATTATGTATTTAACACGAACATGAAGGGCGTCTTCAACATGACTAAGGCTTTTATTAAGCCGATGATGCATGATGGCGCGGGATGCATAATTAACGTAACGAGCATGTGGGGCGAGACGGGAGCTGCGATGGAGACTGTTTACAGCGCATCGAAGGGAGCTGTCATCGCTTTTACCAAGGCGGTCGCGAAAGAGGCGGCACCATCGGGCGTGAGGGTGAACGCAATAAGCCTAGGCTGCATAGCAACGGACATGATGAAGGTGTATTCAGAGGCTGAAATCGATATGCTTCGTGATGAAACGCCGCTTGAGGTCATCGGCACGGCAGAGGACGCAGCGAAGGCGGCAGTTTTCTTAGCATCACAGGACGCGAAATTCATTACAGGCGAAGTGCTTCGTGTGAACGGGGGCTTCTATATATGAAAAAGAAGAAAACTCTTCCAATTATAATCATCGCTCTGCTATTAGCCATAAATATATTTACTCTTTTATTTTTAAATATAGTAAACGTTACTGGTGATAGCATGGCGCCTGTGGCGAATGACGGGGATAAATTTCTTGCGATTAAAAAGCCTTTATTCAGTGATATCAAAAGAGGCGATATTGTTGGAGCAAGATCTGAGGCCTTGGGCGTGGATATGATTAAAAGGGTAGTGGGACTGCCTGGTGAACACATTGAAGTCACTAAAAAAGAAGGACTTTTGATAAATGGCAAGAGGATTTACGAGACTTATCTTGGAGATAAATATATGAATGATTTTTCTTGGGTAGATAGGGACAATGGCTGGACGCTTGCAGATGATGAAGTCTTTTTAATGGGTGACAATAGAGCTATAAGTACTGACTCGAGGTCATTTGGACCGCTTAAGATAGATGAAGTAAATCATAAGATAATATTAAAACTGAAAAGTAGCAAAAAAAGATAGGGACTACAAAGTCTCTATCTTTTTTGATATAGCGGGTATCATTTGTTTTTTTCTTGAAAGAAGTCCATCGACTGTAAACTCGTTATCTACAAGATCTTTATCGAAGGCTGCAGAGATGCTTTCTTTGTATGAGCCTTGCACTAAAACTAGTGAGTACTCTTTAAGTATATCAGTTATCATCAGTACGAAGCTGTCTTCTTGATTCTTTTCTATCGTTTCTTTCATCAGATTTAGTAAATCATCTTTTCTCTTTTTCACTTCATCCATATCCATGGTCATGACTTGTGCGACGCGTATCTTTTTCTTCGCGATATTAAATGACTTCACATCCATCTTTAATAGGTCTTCGCTTGCTACGTCCTTGATGCTTGCCGCTTCAGTAAACATCTCTATAGCGTAGACATCTGGATCAATGCCAGCTATTGGCGCAAGAAATTCTATCATCTTCGCGTCTGTCCTCGTGCTTGTTGGCGATTTTAATAAAAGTGTATCTGAGATGATGGCTGAGATCAATAGCCCTGCTATGTGCTTTGGAATTACTACGCCATTCTCAATAAACATCTTTGTAATGATGGTAGCCGTCGAGCCAAGTGGTTCGTTCCTAAAGTATAGTGGGAGCTTTGTCTCGACGTTGGCAACTCTGTGGTGGTCGATGATTTCAAGGATTTCAGCTTCTTCGATGTCGTCGACGGATTGAGTTCTTTCGTTGTGATCGACTAGGATGATGTTTTTCTTCTTATCGTCAAGCAAGTGATAACGGCTGACTGTGTTTATGACCTTGCCGTCGTTATCAAGGACAGGGAAACAGCGGAACCTGTTTTTGTTCATCTCGGCCTTAACGTCCGAAACAAAATCTTGTATGTGGAAGGTCTTGATGCCATCCTTTGTCATCGCGTACGACACGGGCACGCTTAAGGGAAGCACCCTCGATGCCATGAAGGAGTCGTACTCAGTCGATATGATGCTGATGCCTTTTTCCTTCGCCAAATTTAAGATCTTTTCGCTTATGTCGAAGCCGCCAGTCACTATCATGCAAGAAACGTTTCTCTTGATCGCGTCTTCTTGAGCGTCCTCTCTGTCGCCAAGTATAACGACATCGTCTGCTTCGATACGATCCTCAATCATCTTTGGGTCCATAGCGTAGATCGCCATGCGGCCAAGGGGCTTTCTGTAGCCATCGTTAATTACAGTACCCTTTAAGACCTCAACAACATTTTTAAATGGCGTATCAGCCTTGCTAAGGATTGTGTCGTCAAAGATGTTTGTATAAATCTCTGTGATGTCCTTAAGACCTATGATGCCACTCATCTTTCCGGCCTTGTCAATGACTATGAGTACATAAGCGTTTTTCTCGCGAAGTAAGTTAATCGCTTCGTATAAAGATGCGTCTTCGTCTATAAGCACGGCGTCATCAAGATCAACGTCCTTTAATTTTATCTTCATCGTTGTTAATAGCTTTGGCTCGTCTACGCCAAAGTATTTTAAAACGAATTTTGTTTCCTTATTTAAATCTCCGAGCCTAACTGCTTTTGCATCGTATTTGCCAAGACTATTGACAAGGTAAGCGTAGGAGATAGCGCTCGCGATTGAATCCGTGTCAGGCACCTTATGACCTGAGACGTAAACTTTTTTATTCATTAAATCACCTTCCATATTATATTCATATACTATAACACATTTTGATGAAAAAATAAAGGATTTAGTAATTAATTTTGCAAAAAGCCTTGAAAAATTATTTGGAAGATTGTATAATTAACTTAGCCACCAAATAAAAAAATCATGTGTACATATGGTATAGTATTAGTAACAAACAAAAAAACAACTATACGGAGGTACACATGACTCATATAAATTATACCATAGAATTTACAGAACGCAAGAAAAATTCACATCTATCACTACATGAAATGTCATTAATACAGGCATGGAAAATAGATGGACATAGCAACAGAGAGATAGCAAGAAGGCTAAATAGAGCCCCGCAGACAATAAACAACGCAATAAAGAAAGGCACAGTAAAGCAAAAGAGAATAATAAAAAGTAATAACAAAACATATACTTACTACGATGAAAAATACTTTGCCTTAACTAATTATGAGGTATATATAAACAATAGATCTTCTTGCGGAAGAAGACCAAAATATATAGATATAGTCGAATTTCTTAAATGGGCAGACAATAAAATGTTAAAAGATAAATGGTCTCCAGATGTATGTGTTGGATACGCAAAAGCAAATAGACTCTTTCCATCATCAGAAATACCATCAACAAAAAGCCTCTACAACTGGATAAATAAGTCACTAATGAAAACAAAAAATATAGATCTACTAGAAAAAGTAAAGAGAAAAAACAAAAATAGCACAAGAAGAACAAGACAAAACAAGAAAAAGCTTGGCATATCCATAGAAGAAAGACCAGATAAAATACAAACAAGAGAAGAATTCGGCCACTGGGAAATAGATACAGTTATAGGTAAAAAGAAAAAGACAGATCCAGTACTACTTACATTAGTAGAAAGAAAAACAAGATATGAAAAGCTGATAAAAATACATGGAAAAACACCCGATGCAGTAGACATTGGACTTAAATTCTTAAAAGATAATGCGCAGTTAAACAAAGAAATATTTAAAAGTATAACATCAGATAATGGTTCAGAATTTTCAAGCTTATCAGAATTAGCAGAATATGTAGATATATATTTTTGTCATCCATATACATCATGGGAAAGAGGAACTAGTGAATGTCAACATAAATTAATACGAAGATTTATACAAAAAGGCACATCAATAGAAGAAGTATCAAAAGAAAAAATATACAGAATAAACGAGTGGATGAATAATTTGCCAAGAAAAATCTTTAATTACAAAACTGCAAAAGAAGAGTTCATAAAGGAAATAAAACAGCTTAAAAGTATCTAGTTTAATAAAAATAAATACTTTTAAGCTATACTATACATTTAGTCTATATGATGTCTGGGTGGCTAACTTATTGTTGCAATTTATATGAAAAATTATTTCGATTGTAGTAAAACTGATTGATATAAAAGGAATGGTGTAATTATGTCAAAGAATTATGAAATTAATATGACGGAGGGAAAACTCCTTCCAAAATTAATAAAGTTTTCGATACCCTTGATGCTATCGAGCACTTTGCAGCTCTTTTTTAACGCCGCCGATGTTATAGTTGTCGGACGTTACGCAGGGGACGCTGCACTTGCCGCAGTTGGTTCGACCGGTGCACTGATTAATCTAATCATCAATCTATTCATCGGTATATCGATAGGTGCGAGCGTGCTTATGGGTCAGGCGATAGGTAAGGGCTCATACAAGGAAGCGCAAGATACGCTTCATACGTCGATGCTATCGGGCTTACTTGGCGGCTTTATCATGATAGGGGTCGGTTACTTTTCAGCAAGGCCAATGCTTGAACTGATGCAAACACCCGAGGAAGTTATTGATTTAGCGACACTTTATATGCAGATCTACTTCATGGGCATGCCGGGCTTTATGATATACAACTTCGGCGCATCGATACTTAGAGCAGCAGGCGACACAAAGAGACCGCTTTACTATCTAGCCATCTCAGGCGTTATGAACATAGTTTTAAATTTATACTTTGTAATAGTTTTGAAGAAGACAGTTGACGGAGTTGCTCTTGCTACCATCATCTCGGAAGCTTTCTCAGCCGTGCTAATAGTTTTGTGCTTGATGAAGAGCGACGGTTACTTGAACTTAAAGCTAGATAAATTAAAGATGGATTGGAAAAAGTTTGGCGAAATGCTTAGGATAGGTTTGCCATCAGGCTTTACAGGGGCACTATTTAGTATATCCAATATGCTTATACAATCATCGATCAACTCCTTTGGTAAGCTTGTAGTCGCTGCAAATACTGCAGCTGGCAACATCGAAGGCTTCGTCTTTATGGCGATGGACGCCATCTATCAAGCATCACTATCATTTGCCTCGCAAAATATGGGTGCGAAAAAGCTTGACAGAGTTGACGAGATACTTAAGACAACCATAGTCATGGTGTCAGTCGTGGGCCTTGTTCTAGGTATAGGCGCATACTTAGCAGGCAAATTCCTACTAAAATTATATACACCAAACCCAGAAGTTATCGAGATTGCGATGCTAAGGCTAGGTATCATATCGACAACATATTTACTTTGCGGCATCATGGATGTTTATTCAGGCGTAATACGCGCGATGGGTTACTCACTAACACCTATGATCATAGCTGTCGTATGCATTTGCGGCTTTAGAATATTGTGGATCATGAGTGTATTTCAAAAGTATCATGAGCAATGGATTTTGTATATTTCATATCCATTGTCCTGGTTATTGACTACCATAGTCTACGTCTTTACTTATATCTATGTGAAGAAGAAGGTTAAAGAACGTTTTGCCTTGGAAGAAAATAATTAGTCTAAGCGCTTGACAAAAACGAAAATTATATATATAATGATTAATGAACTTAATAAGTCTCATAAAGAGTGACGGAGGGAATAGGCCCTATGAAGTCCGGCAACCTGCTAGCAAGGTGCCAAATCCTACAGCGCAGCTGAAAGATGAGAAGAATGAACCTTCAGCTATGAAGGTTTTTTTATTTTACAAGATGCGCCGCGAAAAATATCTTTGCGGCTTTGTATTTGCAAGAAAATATATTAAGGAGGAAGATTATGTATAAAAAACTATTTACATCTGAATCGGTTACAGAAGGTCATCCCGACAAGGTCTGCGACCAAATATCAGATGCAATACTAGATGCGATACTAGAAAAAGATCCAGAAGCAAGATGCGCGATCGAAACAACTGCATCAACTGGCTACGTTTTAGTATCAGGACAAATCACAACAAACTGCTACGTTGACATACAAGCAGTAGTTAGAAGGGTTATAGCTGACATAGGTTACACTAGAGGAAAATTCGGTTTCGATGCAGAAAATTGCGCTGTACTTGTATCGATCGAAGAACAATCTAAGGATATAGCACTAGGCGTTGACAAGGCGCTTGAGACTAAAGAAAAATCAAAAGATAAATATGATTTAATAGGTGCAGGCGACCAAGGTATGATGTTTGGCTACGCTTGTAATGAGACAGAAGTTTATATGCCACTAGCCATATACTTATCACATAAGCTAGCAAGAAGGCTAGCTGAAGTGCGTAAGGACGGCACACTAAGCTACTTAAGACCAGATGGCAAGACACAAGTAACTATCGAATATGAAGCAGACATGCCAAAGAGAGTTCACACTATAGTTGTTTCTACTCAACATAAGGAAGGCGTTAGTCTTGACAAGATAAAGAAGGACATCATCGAGCACGTTATAAAGCCAGTAGTTGATCCAAAACTAATTGATGATGAAACTATCATCTACGTGAACCCAACAGGACGTTTCGTTATAGGCGGACCAAAGGGCGACACAGGACTAACAGGTAGAAAGATTATCGTTGACACGTACGGCGGCTACTGCAGACATGGCGGAGGAGCCTTCTCAGGAAAGGACGCTACAAAGGTAGATAGATCCGCTTCATACGCAGTAAGACACGTTGCGAAAAACCTAGTAGCAGCAGGCCTTTGCGATAGATGCGAAATACAAGTTTCATACGCAATAGGCATAGCTAAGCCGATATCCATAAACGTAGATACATTTGGAACAGGCAAGATCGATGAGACAAAGATACTTGAGATAGTTGAAAAAGTATTCGACCTTCGCCCAGCCTTCATCATCGACTACTACGACTTAAGAAAACCAATCTTCCACAAGATTACTAACTACGGCCACTTCGGTCGTGACGATATAGATCTTCCTTGGGAAAGATTAGAAAAAGTTGACGAGATTAAAAAACTTGCTAAAATTAAATAGTATATAAATTATAAATATAATAGGAAGAGAACTATGAGCGACGTGTCCATAGTTCTTTTTTGTTTTGAAAATGGATGGCATATGCCGGGAGGTAGACATATGCCGAGCGATAGATATATGACGAGCGATTGCCATATGCCGGGAGGTAGACATATGACGGGAGGTAGGCATATGACGGGCGATTCGTTAATTGCGTAAATCGTTTTTTGTGAACTTTGATTTTGGCAAAACTATTAGTAAGGCAAAAGATATTACAAAAAATTAATATTTTATATAATTTACTTATATACTCACTTTTATTAAGATAAAATAAAATATACATAAATAAATCAAATAAATTTATATATTTGTGATACTTTTACTTGACATATCTATTCATAAGATATATAATGCAAGATAATTAATGAAAGTTAGTAAATATCACGATTTACGGACTAATTTATTTTAAAAATCGTAATATCAATTAAAGAAAGAAGGGGAATCATGAAAAAAGGAAGGAAAATATTAGCTTGTTTGATTTTGATGGTACTAGTACTAAGCCAAGTGCCAAGAAACTTGCTTGTTCGTGCAGAAGAAGGCGAAGAAACGAAATATAATTTAAGCTTCGAGCTTGAAAGAGATGCGAGCGCATTGAACGAAATTTATCAAAAGCATGATGAGGGTGAGAGCGAAAGTGAAAAGACAGATGAAAAGGCTAGTGATAAAGAGGCTAATGGCGAAGCAGATGCAAATAAAGATGTTAATAGCAAAGCAAATCAAGTTAATGACAATGATACAGTAGTTGACTTGAGCCAAGTAACAGAAGGTGAAGAAAATTCATCTGAAGAAGCAAAGCCGGTAGATGAAGTAAAACCGATAGATGAAGTAAATGACGAAGCTGAATCAAGTGAAGAAGAAAATGAAGAAGCAGTAGTCTTGCCATCAGGTGGCGGAGAAGGCTCTCAAGAAGAAAAGGCAGAAGAAGTAAAGGACTTAAATATCACTTATACAGTTCATATAAAGGGCGAGTCTGAAGAAAGTATAGAAAAAAGAATCACTTATTCAGTAGAAAAAGCTGATTTTGTTGGAGATCTAAAATTCGAAGGCATTGAAACACTAAGCAATGAACTAGAAGTAAAGTACTATAGTAGAGAAGATGGATCAAGCTTTGACGAGAAATCTGAAAATTTTGATTTGTATTTAGAAACAAACGCAGAAAAAACAGTTTTAGAATTGCCAAGCATAGGTGAAAAAGAAGATTCACTAAGAGTAAAGGAAAGTAATTTTGAAGAAGCAATAGAAATAAACGAAGAAAAAGTTGGTGAAGTAGTTGGTGATCCTAATTCAAAACATTATTTAAGTTTTAATATAAGTAGATATGACTTTACAGATTTTGAGAACCTTATCGCAACATATTCAAACTATTGGATGACGAGAGATGATCAAAATGTTTTTGACCGTGACGAGTGGAGATTAAATAATTTTACTGTTATTAATGAGCTTCATATTGATGGCGTTGATGAAACAATTAAGGAAAAGATGATTTTTAATTCTGATGAGCATAGTTGGTCAGAAAAGATAGAGTTTAGAAATATAGAAATTCCATATGAAGACATTGAGATTCAATATTATAAAAAGGCGGATAGCAGCCTAGTAAAACCATATCTTTTACATTATGATTTTTATCTTAAGAAGTCAGAAGATGGCAAGATGGTACTTCAAGTACCTAGATTGGCTCCAAAAAATAATTATTCAGGCGATGCTAATCAAGTTAAAATATTTAAAGTAAGCAATGTAAGTCTAAAGGATGACGATGGCAATGTTAAAGAAGTAACTCCAACTGAGTTAGATGACACCAATTTAGATATTATAGAAGACTTAGGTGGAATTAAGCCTAGCGATACTGTATATGTGAATGGCAAATCTGGAGATGACCAAAACGATGGACTATCTAAAGAAAATGCTGTAAAGACATTAACAAAAGCAAAAGAGATAGCCCAAAGCAATAATGACATTGTAGAGATAGTTGTAACTGGTCAAACAGACATTGAAGGAGATATTTCTCTTGAAGATACAAATGCAAAAATTTGTAGAAGCAAGGAGTATAGTGGATTTTTATTCAATGTTCCAAGTGGAAAAACTGCTACATTATCAAAGATAATTATAGATGGTAGATCTAATTCAAATGAAAGCATCAAGGAATCTTTAATTAGGGTTAATTCTGGAGCAACACTTAATATTAATGAAGGTGCTGTATTAAGAAATAACAAGATCATGGATATTAAAAATACAGCTACAAGAGGTGGCGCAGTAAATGCATTTGAAGCAACTATCAATATGACTGGTGGTTCTGTTGAAGAAAATCAAGCTTCTTATGGTGGCGGTATTTATTTATATAAATCTACAATGAATTTTTCTGGTGGCGTTGTTCAAAATAATGAAGCAAAAAGAGTAATTGATTACGCGTATGGCGGAGCAATTTATTCGGCGGGGGGGGTATCATTGCTAGTGGAGCAAGCACGATAAACTTCTCTGGAGATGCAAAAGTTTTAAACAACTCTGCTGATGAAGTTGGCGGTGGAATAAGCTTAGGAACAAGACAAGTTGATAAACAAAATAAGCTTTACATGACAGGTGGACTTATTGATGGCAATACTGCTGGAGCTTCAGGTGGAGGTATTTTTATACAATGTAGACTACTTGATGGTGGCAAATCTATTGCTTATATCTCATCTGGTAAAATAACTAATAATAAGATGAGTGGCACTGGTAAGACAGAGATGGCTTTTGGCGGTGGCGGTATTTATGTTAATGGTTTCCCTGCTTCATGGGACTATGCTGGCACACATTTTTATGGAGAAAATGGCGAGTTATATTTAACAAATGCTATAATAAGAAATAATAATTCTGATAAGGAAGGAGCTGGATTTGCTGGTTGCCCTATATCAAAAACACAATTTTATGTAAACAATGGTGTTGCTATATATGGCAACAATACTAGAGCTGGAAGAAATAATGATAAGGGAAAGACAGTTTATTTATTGTCAAGTAAGTTTTATATGTCTCATAGTGGACAAGCGGAATATAAACTTGATAAGAGGATGTTAGGTGGAGCACCATACGATTGGAAAAAAGTAATAGGCTCTGAAATAATTCCTTTGCCAGATAATGAACTAGAAGCGACATTGCCAGAAAATTCTGAATTAGCATTAAATTCAAATGACAAATGCAATAATCTTACAGAAGCCTTAGGAAAGGCAATAATTGAGGGCAATTATTCAGCTACAAGAGGAGCAGGTATTGGCAGTAACGGTACAATAAAATTTGGGACAGAGGCTCCTACTACTGAAGTTTCTGTAGAAAAGAAATGGAACGACAATGATGATGAAAAGAAAGTTCGTCCTGTATCTATTACTGTAAACTTAATTGCTATTTATGACAAAAAAGAATATAAAGTTGATTCGGTTGTATTAAACAAAGATAATAATTGGAAACATACTTTTAAAGATTTACCTACAGTTAATGATAACAATACAATAACTTATACAGTTAAAGAAGAAACTGTTACTGGATATAGTTCTAAAATAACAGGTTCAGAAAAAGACGGCTTTACTATAATAAACACACCTGAAGAACCTAAAAAAGAAACTAAAGAAATCAAAGTAAGTAAAGTTTGGGATACAAGTGATAAAAAAGCCTTTGCAAAAGAAATTACTGTTGAATTATATAAAAATAATGAAAAAACAGACAAAACATTAACACTTAATGAAGATAATAATTGGCAAGGTACATTTGAAAATCTTGACGCCAAAGACGAAAACGATAAAGAAATCACTTACACAGTGAAAGAAGTCGGAGAAAAAGATAATAAAATAACTTTCGATGGCAAAGAATTTAAAGTAAGTTACAAAGCTACTACTGATGGCTATACTATCACAAATAGCTACAATCCACCAGAAGAACCAAAGAAAGAATACAGAGACATCTGTGTAGAAAAAGCTTGGGATATAAGAGGCATGAAGCCTATTAGCCACATCGAAGTAGAATTATATAGAGATGGCAAAGCTACAGGAAATACTCTAGTTTTAAGTGAAGCGAATAGCTGGAGCGGAAGTTTCAAGAACTTAGAAAAAGCCTCTGATGACGGACACATCTATAATTATAGTGTTAAAGAAATTGGCGAAAAGTTCTACACTGTAGAAATATCTGGCGAATACTACGAAGTTATATACAGAGGCAATATGGATAGTGGCTTCACTATAATCAATAAAGAAGAGCCTCCAAAGAAGCCTCAAAGAAGAGATATCAGAGTCAGAAAAGTTTGGGACGTCACAAATAAAATACCAGTTGATGAAATTCAAGTTGAGCTATACAAAGACGGTAGAGCAACAGGAAATGTGATTACACTAAGCGAGGCCAATGGCTGGAGCGGACGTTTTGAAGATTTAATTGCATATGACGCGGAGGGCGTTAAATACGAGTACAGCGTAAGAGAAGTTGGCGAAGCATCGAGCAGGGTCAGCATATCAGGCAGTGACTACGACGTTAGCTACGAAGGTGATATGAATCATTCATTTGTAATCATAAATAAAGAAAATTCTCCACTAAAGAAAAAGATTGACTTTGGAGTTAATAAAGTTTGGAGATCTGATGGAAAGACGGAAGCAGTTCAAGTAGAATTATATATGGACGGAGCTGCTACTGGCAAAATCATCACACTTAGCGAGGCTAATGGCTGGAGTGGTGCCTTTACAGATCTTGATCTAGAAGATGCTAAAGGCAATAAGCATGTATACACTGTTAAGGAGGTAGGTGAAGCAGGTGGCCAATACACAATTGGCGAAAGAGTATTCACTGTAAGCTACTCAGGTGATATGCATAGTGGTATAAGTATAATCAATATCGAAGAACCTCCAAAAGAAGAGGAGGAAGAACCATCAAAAGATAAAGATGATGAGCCAAAAGAAAAAGATAAAGAGCCTGAAAAACACATAATACCAAAGACTGGTGTTGAAGAAGGAACTTTATCCATAGTCTTAGCGCTAGTTGTTCTAGTCGGACTATTCTTTGTAAAGAGAAAACTTAATGAGGGTAAAACTAAATAGATTTTAGAAGATATCTGCTAGGCGATTGATATGCTTAGCAGATATTTTTATATATAATAAGAAAGAACTATGAGCGGCGTGCCCATAGTTCTTTTTTGCGAGAAGATTATTTACTTTTTTCTTTTGAACGTCTTAAATTTAAGTTTTCTTTAAGAATATCAAGAAAAGAATCAATATTGTAATTGTGAGGAAGAGACAAAGTACATTCAATTGCGGAACAATCTTCTAAGTCCTCTTCAAGTATATCAAGTGAGCGCACCTCGATGCCCTCGCTCATACACAATTCTTTAAATTCTCTGCTTTTAAAGTTCTCACTGTCAAATTGCATGTAAAACTTAATTAATTCTCTTTTATTTAGGAAATCATTTAGCCCTTTTAAATTAACTAAAGTGATTAGACAAATGATAGTTGCGATAATTGCTCCTTGGTAATAGCCGATACCGACAGCAAGACCATTGGCAGCACAAAGCCAAAGAGTTGCCGCAGTCGTTAGTCCCTTAACAACATCCTTCTTTTGCAGTATAGTGCCTGCACCAAGAAAGCCGATACCGCTTATGGCTTGTCCGGCAAACTTCGTTGCGTCCCAGCCCTTGTCACCGTAGAAGCCTTCAAAGCCGTCGACAGATATGAGCATGATTAAACAAGAAGCAAGCGAGACGATGATGTGAGTCCTAAGACCAGCCGCTCTGTTTTTTCTTTCACGCTCTATGCCTATCAAGGCTCCAAGTAGTGCTGCAAGTAAAAGTCTTCCAATAATATGTAATGTCTCCATCAAATCACCATCCTATTAGGTATTATAACATAAATATATATATAAAGGTAAAGAATATGAAAATTGTAAAAATATTTTAATTATTTGCAAAAAAAATGCTTGACATTCGTCTTGACTTATTATATAATTATAAATTGCATAATTAGGATTTAAAATGGGTTTTTATTCTCAAAATCTTAATTTAGGGTACGACATATAGTAGGTTATTTTGATAAGGGGTGAATATTTGGATGCTACATCCTGTTGAAAACGGAAAAAGAACTAGAATGAGTTATTCTAGGATAAAAGAAGCTTGCGAGATGCCAAATTTTATTGAGGTACAAACTGCATCGTTTGACTGGTTTTTACATGACGGCTTAAAGGAAGCTTTTGACGACATATCACCTATTGATGACAATGGTGGTAGCTTAGTATTGGAGTTTGTCAATTATACTATAGGAAAGGAACTAAAGTATACTGAAGAAGAGTCCAGAATTAAGGACACAAACTACAGTGCTCCTCTTAGAGCAAGGGTTAGACTAATTAACAAAGACACTGGAGAGGTTAAAGAGCAAGAAGTATTTATGGGAGACATACCTATCATGACTGATAAGGGTACTTTCATAATCAATGGTGGAGAAAGGGTTGTTGTTTCACAAGTCGTTCGTTCGCCAGGCTGCTACTACAAGAAGGAAATCAATAAGAATGGTGAGCTTGATTACAGCGCAACTATCATACCAAACCGTGGGGCTTGGCTAGAATTTGAAACTGATGCGAGTGGCGCTTTATATGTAAAGATTGATAAGAACAGAAAAGTTATCATCACATCACTTCTTAGAGCTTTAGGTGTTGTTTCTGATCTTGAAATTGTTGAAACATTAGGTGAAACTAATGATTTATTAACAACTCTTGAAAAGGATACCGCAAAGACTCAAGATGAGGCTTTAATTGAGATCTACAAGAGACTTAGACCAGGCGAACCAGAAGCCGTAGACAGCGCTAAATCACTACTTAATAATCTATTCTTTGACCCTAAGAGATACGACTTAGCTAAAGTCGGAAGATATAAGTTCAACAAGAAGTTATCTATAGCAAGAAGGATAGAAAATCACACTCTTGCCATGGATGCGGTGAACCCTATCACAGGTGAATTAATCTATGAAAAGGGCACTCATCTTGATAGACCTATGGCGCAAAAGATTGAAGATAACTTTGTTAATACCATTGACATAGTTTTGGACAATGGTGAAGAGATCAGGGTTGTAGGCAATAACTTTGTATATCCTGAAGCTTTTGATACAAAGGTTAATTTTGAAGAGCTTGGACTTAAGGATAAGATATATGCACCACTAATGCATGAACTTATGGACGAAGCTAAGGACGACGAAGAGCTTAAAAACTTAATCATAGAAAATATTAAAGAAATATATCCAAAGAGAATTGAAATTGATGACATAATTAGTAGCATCAACTACCAATTCAACCTAATGCGTGGTGTTGGTCAATTTGACAACATCGACCACTTAGGTAACAGACGTGTAAGAAGCGTTGGCGAATTACTTCAAAATCAATTCAGAATTGGTCTTTCCAGAATGGAGAGAGTTATTCGTGAAAGAATGACTACTCAAGACCCTGAAGCTGCTACTCCTCAAAGTCTTATCAACATAAGACCAGTAGTTGCCTCACTTAAGGAGTTCTTCGGTTCATCACAACTTTCTCAATTCATGGACCAAACTAACCCTCTTAGTGAGTTAACTCACAAGAGAAGGATGTCTGCTTTAGGACCTGGAGGACTTTCAAGGGATAGAGCGGGCTTTGAAGTAAGAGATATTCATAACTCACAATACGCTAGAATGTGCCCTATCGAAACACCAGAAGGACCAAACATCGGTCTTATCACATCCTTAGCATCATTTGCAAGGATTAATGAATATGGTTTTATCGAAGCTCCTTATAGAAAGGTAGAAAAAGGTACAGGAAAAGTTAGTGATGAGATTGAATATATCAGCGCTGACATTGAAGATGAGTGCATCATAGCTCAAGCGAACGAACCAATTGACGAAAAAGGCTACTTTAAAAATGACATCATCGTTGCTAGAAGTAAGGCTGAAAACGATACTTTGATGGACATGTTCAGAAAAGAAGAAATCGATTACATGGACGTTTCACCTAGACAAATAGTTTCAGTTGGTACAGCGATGATACCTTTTTTGGAAAATGACGACGCGAACCGTGCGCTAATGGGTTCAAACATGCAAAGACAAGCAGTTCCACTACTTATGACAGAAGCACCTATCGTTGCGACTGGCATTGAGTACAAGGCTGCTAAGGACTCAGGTGTATGTGTTGTTGCTAAAAACGACGGTATTGTTAAAAAAGTTGATGCAAAGAGCATCGTTATTGAAAATAAAGACAAGAACATTGATTCATATAAATTAATTAAATTTACAAGCTCTAACCAAGGCACTACTATTAACCAAAGACCTATAGTTCAAGCGGGTGAAAAGGTTAAGAAGGGCGATGTAATTGCGGACGGACCAAGCACTAACCTTGGTGAAATGTCACTAGGCAAGAACATATTAGTAGCGTTTATGACTTGGGAAGGCTACAACTACGAAGACGCGATACTAATCAACGAAAGACTTGTTTATGAAGATGTATTGACATCTATTCATATAGAAGAATACGAATCAGAATCAAGAGATACAAAGCTTGGACCTGAAGAAATCACTAGAGATATTCCAAACACTAGTGAAGAGCTTCTTAAGAACCTTGACAAAGACGGTATCATTAGGATTGGAGCTGAAGTTAAGGCTGGCGACATCTTAGTTGGTAAGGTTACTCCTAAGGGAGAAAAGGATCTACCTGCTGAAGAAAGACTACTAAGAGCTATATTTGGGGAAAAATCAAGAGAAGTAAGAGATACATCTCTTAAGGTGCCTCACGGCGAAGCTGGTATAGTTGTTGACGTTAAGGAATTTACAAGAGAAAATGCAGATGAGCTATCACCTGGCGTAAACAGGATGGTTAGAGTATATATCGCTACAAAGAGAAAGATCTCTGTTGGTGACAAGATGTGCGGTAGACATGGTAACAAGGGTGTCATCTCAAGAATACTTCCTGAAGAGGACATGCCATACTTACCAGACGGCACACCACTACAAATCCTACTAAACCCAATGGGTGTACCATCTCGTATGAACCTTGGACAAGTACTTGAAGTTCACTTGGGTATGGCGGCTAAAAAGCTTGGTATGTACGTTTCAACACCAGTATTTGACGGTGCTAACGAAAATGACATACTTGAAGCGCTTGACAAGGCAGGATACCCAAAGAGCGGTAAGATTTATCTAAGAGACGGAAGAACAGGAAAATTATTCGACAATCCAGTTACAGTTGGTTACATGTATATGCTTAAGCTTCACCACTTAGTTGACGAAAAGATTCACGCAAGAAGCATCGGACCTTACTCACTAGTTACTCAACAACCACTTGGCGGTAAGGCACAATTTGGTGGACAAAGATTCGGGGAAATGGAAGTTTGGGCCCTTGAAGGTTATGGCGCAAGTCACGTACTTCAAGAGATACTAACTGTTAAGTCCGACGATATCAATGGCCGTGTTAAGACATATGAAGCCATCGTCAAAGGAAAGAACATTCCAGAACCAGGTATACCTGAATCGTTCAAGGTACTTGTAAAGGAACTTCAAAGTTTACTTCTTGACGTTAAGGTCCTTGACCAAGACGACAATGAAATGGAACTTGATGATGAAGATGATTTCATGAACGAAAGAGAAATCATTGCAGGCGACTTCAAGAGCATGGACACTGATTATAAAGAAGATGAAGAATTTGTAAACTTCTTTGACGAAGAATCATCCAAGGGCACAGATGAAGATGAAGATGATATTGATTACGACGAAGATGATGTGGATGAAGATGACTACGATGAAGATGACGATGAGGACATCGAAGAAGATATCGACGAAGATTTTGAAGATATAGATGAAGAAGATTTGGACATGGACGACGATTTAGACATAGGCAGCGACATCGACGAGATCGATGAAGACCTAGACGATCTAGATGACGATAGTTCTTTGTAGAAAGACAAGGAGGAAGGTAATTTGTTCGAATTAAATAAATTTAACAGTATTCAAATAGGCCTTGCATCAAGCCAAGACATCAGAGAGTGGTCTAAGGGAGAAGTTAAAAAACCAGAAACAATAAATTACAGAACATTAAAGCCAGAAGCAGAAGGCTTGTTCTGTGAAAAGATATTTGGACCTGTAAAAGACTGGACTTGTCACTGCGGTAAATACAACAAGATTAGATACAAAGGCATGATATGCGATAAGTGCGGCGTTGAAATTACAAGAGCTAAGGTAAGACGTGAAAGGATGGGCCACATAGAGCTTGCTAGTCCGTGTACACACATTTGGTACCTTAAAGGAACACCTTCAAGGATAGCCATAGTACTTGACGTTTCACCAAAAGAGCTTGAACACGTTGTTTACTTCGCTTCATATATAGTTATGGATCCAGGCAAAACTGGCTTAAAGTATAAACAAATCTTAAATGAACAAGAATATTCAGAAGCTATAGATATGTTTGGCTACGGTTCATTCGATGCTAGGATGGGCGCAGAAGCTATACTTGAATTGCTTAAGGCCATAGACCTAGATAAAGAAGCACAGGAGCTAACAGAAGAGCTTGAAGGCGCATCTACACAAAAGAAGATCAAAGTTTTAAGAAAGCTTGAAACTATCGAATCATTCAGACAATCAGGCAACAGACCTGAGTGGATGGTTATCGAAGCACTTCCAGTTATACCACCAGATTTAAGACCTATGGTTCAATTAGATGGCGGTAGATTTGCGACAAGCGACTTAAATGATTTATATAGAAGAGTTATCAACAGAAACAATAGACTTAGAAGACTACTTGAACTAAACGCACCAGAAATCATTACAAGAAACGAAAAGAGAATGCTTCAAGAAGCGGTTGACGCACTGATTGATAACGGTAGACGTGGAAGAGCGGTAACTGGTCCTGGTAACAGACCGCTTAAGTCTCTATCCGATATGATAAAGGGTAAACAAGGTAGATTTAGACAAAACTTACTAGGTAAGAGAGTTGACTACTCAGGTAGATCTGTAATTGTTGTAGGACCTAAGCTAAAGTTCTACCAATGCGGTCTTCCTAAGATGATGGCACTAGAACTGTTCAAGCCATTTGTAATGAGAAGACTTGTTGAAACAGGCAAGGCTCATAACATTAAGAGCGCTAAGCGAATGGTAGAGAGAGCTAAATCAGATATTTGGGACGTACTTGAATACGTTATCAAGGATCACCCAGTACTGTTAAACAGGGCACCTACTCTTCACAGACTTGGTATTCAAGCCTTTGAACCAGTTTTAGTTGAAGGTAAGGCAATAAAACTACATCCACTAGTATGTTCAGCATATAATGCGGACTTCGACGGTGACCAAATGGCGGTGCATCTACCACTATCAATAGAAGCACAAGCTGAAGCAAGATTATTAATGCTTTCAATTAACAATATTTTGGCACCAAAGGATGGTAAGCCAATTTCAATACCATCACAAGACATGGTACTAGGCTGCTATTACATGACACTTGATATAGAAGGAAGCAAGGGCTCAGGCCACATCTTCGAAGATTATGATGAGATGATAAAGGCTTATCAATTAGGACTTATTGACCTACACGCAAAAGTTAAGGTTAGAGTAAAACTTGATGAAGACGACAGAGGTAAACTTGTTGAATCAACAGTTGGTAGATTCATTCTTAATAAGAAGATACCTCAAGACCTTGGTTTTGTAAATAGGGAAGAAGATCCATACTCACTAGAAATTGACAGAGTTGTTTCAAAGAAGACTTTGGGAACTATACTTGATAAGTGCTATCAAAAGCACGGTAACATTGTTACTAGTAAGCTACTAGACCACATCAAATCAACTGGTTACAAGCACTCAACACTTTCAGCAGTATCTATATCTATGGCGGACGTTGTAGTTCCTAAGGAAAAGACTGAGCTTATAGACAAGGCACAAAAGGAAGTAGAAAAGTACGAAAGAGCTTACAGAGACGGCTTCATGACTGAAGAAGAAAGATACGAAGGTGTTATCAATATTTGGAACGGCATCACTGATGAAGTTACTGAAGCACTTATGAAGTCACTAGACCCATTAAACAACATCTTCATCATGGCGGACTCAGGAGCCAGAGGTAGTAAGAACCAAATCCGTCAATTAGGCGGTATGCGTGGTCTGATGGCATCATCAACTGGTAAGACAGTAGAAATCCCTATCAAGTCAAACTTTAGAGAGGGACTATCAGTACTAGAGTTCTTCTTATCATCACACGGTTCTAGAAAGGGTCTATCAGACATCGCCTTGAAGACAGCGGACTCTGGTTACCTAACAAGAAGATTGGTTGACGTATCTCAAGACGTTATTGTAACAGAAGACGATTGCCACACTGATCAAGGACATACTGTTAGAACTATAAGAGATGGCAAAGAAATTCTTGAAGAGCTAGAAGAAAGACTTGTAGGCAGATATGCTTTTGAAGACATAGAAAATCCTAAAGACGGTTCAATCATCGTTAAGAAGGACGAACTTATAGATGAAGAGACAGCTCACTTTATTCAAGAGATAGGCATAGAAGAAGTTAAGGTAAGAAGCGTTCTTACTTGTCAAACTAAGCACGGCGTTTGCGCTAAGTGCTACGGAAGAAACTTGGCAACAGGCAATATCGTAAATATTGGTGAATCAGTTGGTATTATAGCCGCTCAATCAATAGGCGAGCCAGGTACACAGCTTACAATGAGAAACTTCCACTCGGGTGGGGTAGCCAACGCAGACGATATCACTCAAGGTCTTCCGAGAGTTGAAGAACTTTTCGAAGCTAGAAAGCCAAAAGGACAAGCGCAAATCGCTCAAATTTCAGGTACTGTATCAATCAACGAAGACGATCCACAACAAAGAGTCATTGTTATTACAGATGACAAAGAAGGCATCGCAGTTGATCACCCTGTAAATTATGCGGCAAGACTTAAAGTCCATGAAGGCGACTACATTGAAAAAGGTAAAGAAATCACAGAAGGTAACGCATCACCTCAAGAAATCATGAAGGTTCTTGGCGTAGAAGGCGTTGAAGACTATATAATAAAAGAAGTACAAAGAGTATATAGAATGACAGGTATCGATATCAATGACAAGCACATTGAAATCATCTGTAAACAAATGCTTAAGAAAGTAAGGATAGAAGCACAAAACGATTCTTCATTCTTACCAGGAGCACTTGTAAACATATACGACTTCATTCATGAAAACAAAAAACTTAAAGAAGAAGGCAAAGTACCAGCAGAAGGTAAGAGAATATTACTTGGTATATCCAAGTCATCACTAGCAACAGATTCATTCTTATCAGCAGCTTCATTCCAAGAAACAACAAGAGTTTTAACTGAAGCGGCTATCAGAGGCAAGAAAGATGAGTTAGTAGGACTTAAGGAAAACGTTATCATAGGTAAGATCATACCAGCAGGTACAGGCATGCTTAAGTATAGAAACATCAAAGTTAAAGAAGACGAAACAGTTTTGAAGAAACAAATGGAAGAAGAAATGAAGAGAAAGAAGAGAGAGATAGATGACACAAACCTATTTAAAGACTTTGATGAAGATGAAAAAGATAAGAAGACTAAGAAAGAAGAAGACGTTAAGGAAGAAGTAAAGGATAATCAAGATGCTATCGAACTAGATAAGATTATCAAAGACCTACTTAACGAAGAAAAAGAAAGAAAGTCTTCTAAAGATAATTAGTATATTTAAAAAATAAATATAAGTGGAGACAGTCAAGATATTTTACCTAAATTTAATGAAAAATATCTTGACTTTTTCCGTAATGCGTGGTACAATTCTCTTATGTGTGAAAGTTCACGCTATTAATAGAGCTAAAGGAGGATGCTTAATGGATACCGACACCTTGGGGCCGAATTGTGTAGTAGGCTTTAAACAGGTAACAAGGGGGCTAAAATCCGATCTCTTCAAACAGGTTTTTATCGCTCTTGATGCAGATGGGGACATAAAGATGCTTATCGAAGAAGAGGCAAGTAAAAAATCTGTTGATGTTGTTTATATAAATACAAAAGAAGAGCTTGGAAAACTCTGTGGTATTGAGATAAATGCAGCTGCCGCTGCTTTATTAAAATAAATTTTTATGTAAGGAGGTGCTTTGATGCCAACGATTAATCAATTGATTAAAAAAGGAAGATCAAAAGTAGTTTACAAATCTAAATCACCAGCTTTAGATACAACTTATAACTCACTTAAGAAGAAACAATCTTTAGTAAATGCTCCACAAAAAAGAGGAGTATGTGTTGCTGTAAAGACAGTTACACCTAAGAAGCCAAACTCTGCCTTAAGAAAAGTTGCTAAAGTTAGACTAGTTAATGGATATGAAGTTTCAGCTTACATTCCAGGAATTGGTCACAACTTACAAGAACACAGTGTTGTTCTTATAAGAGGTGGAAGAGTAAAAGACCTTCCCGGCGTACGTTACCACATAATTAGAGGTACACTAGATACAGCCGGAGTTGAAAACAGAAGACAAAGTAGGTCTAAATACGGTTCTAAGAAACCTAAAGAAGAAAAGAAGTAAAAAACAATTTTAGTCGTTGAAATGCAAAGCATTAAATAGATGAAGAGCATTTTGGCGCTAGACGGCTTTTAGAGATTTGCCGAGTACCAATGAATCTACTAAGATAGTTAAGGAGGGAAGAAAAAGTGCCAAGAAAAGGACACGTGCCTAAACGTGAAGTAATGCCTGACGCAAGATACAATGATGTTGTAGTAACAAAGTTAATAAACTCAATCATGCTAGACGGCAAAAAAGGCTTAGCTCAAAGCATAGTTTACGGGGCATTTGATATAGTTGCAGAAAAGACAGGTGAAGACGCTCTTGAACAATTCTACAAGGCTATGAATAACATCATGCCAGTACTAGAAGTTAAGGCAAGACGTATTGGTGGTGCCAACTACCAAGTTCCATTGGAAGTAAGACCTGAAAGAAGACAAACTCTAGCAATAAGATGGCTTGTACAATACTCCAGAGCAAGAGGAGAAAAGACAATGACTGAAAGATTAGCAAAAGAGTTGATGGACGCAGCCAACGGTCAAGGAGCTTCTGTTAAGAAGAGAGAAGAAGTTCACAGAATGGCTGAAGCAAATAAAGCATTTGCACATTATAGATATTAATAATAAGGGGGAAAACTTGTGCCAAGAGAAATTGCACTAAAAGATGTCAGAAACATCGGTATTATGGCGCACATTGACGCAGGTAAAACAACCACAACAGAAAGAATTCTTTATTATACAGGAAAGATTCATAAGATAGGAGAAACTCACGAAGGCGCTGCTACCATGGATTTCATGGTTCAAGAGCAAGAAAGAGGTATCACTATCGGTTCAGCAGCAACAACATGTTACTGGAAAAACCATAGAATCAATATTATAGATACACCGGGCCACGTTGACTTTACAGTTGAAGTTGAACGTTCCCTAAGAGTTCTAGACGGTGCGGTTGCTTTATACGACGCTAAAGGGGGAGTTGAACCTCAAAGCGAGACTGTATGGCGTCAAGCAGACAAATACGGTGTACCTAGGCTTGCATTTGTTAATAAAATGGACGTCGTAGGTGCAAACTTTGACAGAACACTAAAGATGATGAGAGAAAGATTAAACGCTCATCCAATAGCTGTTCAATTACCAATAGGTAAAGAAGATACATTTAGAGGTATCATAGACCTAATCGCAATGAAAGCTGAATTATACGAAGACGATCTAGGAACAGTAATACAAGAATCAGATATTCCAGAAGATCTAGTAGAAACAGCTCAAAAATATAGAGAAGAAATGATCGAAGAAATCGCTGATTTCGACGAAGAAATTATGGAACTTTACTTAAACGGTGAAGACGTTCCTAACGAAATGATAAAAAAAGTATTAAGAAGAGAATGCGTTGCAAACCAAGTAACACCAGTTCTATGCGGTAGTGCATATAAAAACAAAGGTGTACAATTCCTTCTAGATGCTATAGTAGACTATTTGCCATCACCTATCGATATACCAGCAGTTACTGGTACAGATAGAGACGGAGAAATAACTGAAAGACCAGCATCAGATACTGAACCACTAGCAGCATTAGCATTTAAGATAGTTACAGACCCGTTCGTAGGTAAACTTGCTTATGCAAGAATCTACTCAGGCGTTCTAAAGAGCGGTTCTTATGTATTTAACTCATCAAAGGGTAAGAGAGAAAGAATCGGACGTATCGTATTAATGCATGCTGATAAGAGAGAAGAAATCGAAGAAGCATATGCAGGATCCATCGTTGCTATAGTAGGATTGAAGCTAACAGGTACTGGTGATACACTATGTGCTGAAGACAAACCAATCATACTAGAAGATATGGAGTTCCCAGAACCAGTTATCTCAGTAGCGATAGAACCAAAGACAAAAGCTTCACAAGATAAGATGACACAAGCACTACTAAAGCTTGCTGAAGAAGACCCAACATTTAGAACATATACAGATGAGGAAACAGGCCAAACAATCATCGCCGGCATGGGTGAACTTCACCTAGAAATCATTGTAGACAGACTTTTAAGAGAGTTCAAAGTAGAAGCAAACGTTGGTAATCCACAAGTTGCATACAAAGAATCAATCAAGTCAGCTGCAGAAGGCGAAGGTAAATACGTTAAACAATCAGGTGGTCGCGGACAATACGGTCACGCAAGAATCAAAATCGAACCACAACCAGCAGGAAAAGGTTACGAATTTGTTAACGCAATCGTTGGTGGAGCTATTCCAAAAGAATACATCGGACCAGTTGACCAAGGTATACAAGAAGCACTACAATCAGGTGTTATCGCTGGATATCCAGTACTTGACGTAAAAGTTACACTATACGATGGTTCATACCACGAAGTCGACTCATCAGAAATGGCATTTAAGATTGCCGGTTCTATGGCAATTAAAGATGCACTTAAGAAAGCAACACCTACACTACTTGAACCTATGATGAAAGTTGAAGTTACTACACCAGAAGAATACATGGGAGACGTAATTGGCGACTTGAACTCAAGAAGAGGTAGGATAGAAGGTATGGAACTTGATAACGGAGCTCAACACGTTAAAGCATTCGTTCCACTTTCAGAAATGTTTGGATACGCAACAAGCCTTAGAAGTAACACACAAGGTAGAGCTAACTACTCAATGCAATTCGATCACTACGATCCAGTTCCAAACAGTATATTAGATAAAGTCATTGGTAATAAATAATTTTATAGGAGGTAAAAAATGGCTAAACAAAAATATGAAAGAACAAAACCACATGTTAACATTGGTACAATCGGTCACGTTGACCACGGTAAAACAACATTAACAGCAGCTATAACATTAGTACTAAACAAGAGATACGGTAGCGGTGAATTCGTAGACTACGCAAACATCGATAAGGCTCCAGAAGAAAGAGCTAGAGGTATAACAATCAGTACTTCACACGTTGAATACGAAACACCAAACAGACACTACGCACACGTTGACTGCCCAGGCCACGCCGACTACGTTAAGAACATGATTACTGGTGCTGCTCAAATGGACGGCGCTATCCTAGTAGTATCTGCTGCAGACGGTCCAATGCCACAAACAAGAGAACATATCCTACTTGCTAGACAAGTTGGTGTTCCTAAGATTGCAGTATTCCTAAACAAAGAAGACCAAGTAGACGACCCAGAACTAATCGAATTAGTTGAAATGGAAGTTAGAGAACTACTTAGCGAATACGACTTCGACGGAGATAACACTCCTATCGTTGTAGGTTCAGCACTTAAAGCTCTAGAAGATCCAGACGGAGAATGGGGAGACAAGATTATTAAACTTATGGAAGAAGTTGACGCATACATCCCTCAACCAGAAAGAGCTACAGACCAACCATTCCTAATGCCAGTAGAAGATATCTTCTCAATCACTGGTAGAGGTACAGTTGCTACAGGTAGAGTAGAAAGAGGTACAGTTAAGGTTGGAGATACAGTTGAACTAGTTGGTTTAACAAACGAAGTAAGAGACGTAGTAGTAACAGGCGTTGAAATGTTCCACAAACTACTAGACGTAGCAGAGGCTGGAGATAATGTAGGTCTATTACTAAGAGGCGTTCAAAGAGACGAAATTGAAAGAGGTCAAGTACTTGCTGCACCTAAGACAATCAAACCACACACTAAATTTAAAGCAGAAGTATACGTATTAACAAAAGAAGAAGGTGGACGTCATACTCCATTCTTCAACGGTTACAGACCACAATTCTACTTCAGAACTACAGACGTTACAGGTAACATCACACTAGAAGACGGAGTAGAAATGGTAATGCCTGGTGATAACGCTAGATTTAACATCGAACTTATCACACCTATCGCTATTGAAAAAGGACTTAAGTTCGCTATCAGAGAAGGCGGTAGAACAGTAGGAGCCGGAGTTGTAACTGAAATTATCGAATAATTTCGATTGATATAGTTATATAAATTCTTAAAGAGAGCTGGAAGTGATATGCACCCACAAACCCGGACAAAATAACCGCGTTTATTACACGGCTTGTAACCTGTACTCAACAGGTGACAGGCCGTTTAATTGGCTCTATGTCAAATATTGGGGAGACTTATTGATTTAAGTCTCTCTTTTTATGTTAAAACTAACATTTGCACGTTTTTAATTTATATACTTAAAATAACACAAATTTATGTAATTTTTGCATGACTAATAAACCTATATAGGCTTATTAGGTTTTTATGATGGTTTATATATATATTTTAGTCTAAAAGCATTATTCTTTTTCTGAACCTCTCGAAGTTTCTCATACCAAAGCTGTTTCTTTTTAGTGTCTTTATCTTTGTATGTTTTCCTTCTAGTGCTCCATTTGAATGTTTGTAGTCAAATGAGTTTGTAATTTCATCAGACCAGTTTGTAAAGGCTGTTATACATGATTTAAACTCTTTAAGTTTTGATTTTTTACATATGTCTATCCATGCGTTTACCTTGTATTGTGCTTGTTCTTTGTTTTTCTGCACTAGAACTTCTTGATAGAAGGATTCTTTTAAGCCATATGCTAGTCTTAGCTCTTCGCTTATCTCTAGCATTAGAGCTGCTTCTCGCTTTTGATCATCATTAAGTTTTGGCATTGGTTTTGTAAGTATGCTTTTACTTCTTTTTAGGTATATTCTCATTTCTGCTGATGTATCTTTTTGTATTCTCTTTCTTACGTTTTCTAAGCTCCAAGAGACTTGTCTTACGAAGTGATATTTGTCTGCTATGTGTACTGCGTTTTTAAAGTATGCGTTTTTAACGTTTTTAAATGTTTTTGACATATCGCTAACAAATATCTTTACATTTTCTCTTTCTTCTTTTGGTATGTTTTTAAAGTATTCAAACAAAATATTTTCTTGCCTACTTTTAACTATGTCTATGATTTCATGTGTTATGCCATCTAGAAGTGAGCATTGATACTTGTATGAACCGCTGTCGCCTTTAAACTCGTCTATTAAAAGTACTTTTGGAAGACTTTTTCTCTCTACTGATAGGTAAGATAGGACTCTTGTAACTGTTGATGTGCTTACTGAGTATCTTCTTGATATTGACTTTATTGAGTAAAGTTCTCTAAACTCTCTAGCTATGGATGCTACTAGTCTTTTTGTCATGGTCATTTTCTTTGCTACTAGTTCTGTTTTGCTATCAATTCTTTTCCCGCAGCACTTACAGTTGTACCTAGTTTTTCTTAGGTTTATTATGCATTTTTTACCATGCATCTGTGTATCTTTTATCTTTTGAGTTCTGTGATCATGAACCCAGATATGTTTAGAACCACAGTATGGGCAGCTTTTTAACTTTTTTGTCTGTGCTTCTATAACTACTACATTTTCACCTTCTTTAAAATTGTTAACAACTACATCTTTACAAGCTAGCAAATTTATGGTATTATATTCTTGCACTTGTACACACCTCCTATGTTGTAGTGGTATTTTAAGTATAGGATAAAATGTGTGCAAGTGCAACTTTTTTTTGTAATTTTATCAAAAAAATATCTATTGAGGTTTTACTCCCCAATAGATATTATACAGCCTATATTATCTGTCACTGAAATGGTGGCAGATTTTTTACGAGTTTCTAAATGATATCTATCGACTTTACGTTTACAAATATATATTATAGTATTTTTATCTCTCACAAATTGTTACTCTTTTGTTACTTTTTTGTTACTCTTTTGTTACTCTTTCTATATCATATATCTGATATACTATAGTAAAGATAGTAATTACTGTCTACACAAAGGGAGGTGGAAGTATGAAGAAGTCACTAGCCATTGTCATGACTGTATTGCTTCTACTAAGCGCAGTTATTAGCCCAGCTAATGCAGCGAGCATGAAGCATCACCACGACGGTGCCAACTATGATGTCCTAGTTAACTCTATAAGTAATCAAAAGAGAGGTCTTAATTATGAAGTAATGGGACCTATGCCAGGCGGTGAAACAAAAACTGTAGTAGTAAGTTTAGCAGTTCCTTTTGGAGCTCACTATAACAACACATACTATTATGAAGATGAATTTTACGCTGGAACACTTAGAGTTGCAAGAACATCTGTAGTAACTTATGCAGATGGAACTAAGGATACTTTAGTAACATACGCTGGAACAGTTAGTAGAAAGAAGTAAATATTGATTCGTACGAAGAAGGGGTGGCTCGTTGCCACTCTTTCTTTTTTTATAAAAGCCTATCTACTATACTTATATAAATTGTTTTATATGTGCTTATCTTCTTGCATTTTGCCATTCATAGTGATATAATCATATTGATATTGTTTAAGGGAAGTTTAAAAAACGCAGTCGCCGCTGCCGTGGGCGCACACTGAGTAAACACTTATGTCACTGTTATTTGTTTAATAATGGGAAGGCGTTTACAAGGGCTTAAAGCGCTAGCCGGAAAACCTTACTCTATCAAGAAATACCTTCGGCAAAGAGAGGTTCTTTTCTAAATCAATCTGATTTTTAAAAGGAGTCTTTGCGTAGGAAATAAAAGGAGGAATAATTTATGAGGAAGAAAAATTTCATTCTCATGGGTCTTTCGCTAATTTTATTATCCGCAGACGCTTACGCAATGCACATCATGGAAGGTTACCTTCCTAAAGAGTGGTGCATAATCTGGGGACTAATATCACTACCATTTATCATACTTGGTATTAGAAAAATTGCTAAAGGCTCTGATTCAAACGAAAAGAAGGTTCTACTTGCACTTGCAGGTGGCTTTATCTTCGTCTTATCTGCTATGAAGATCCCTTCAGTAGTAGGTAGTTGCTCACACCCAACAGGTACTGGTCTAGGTGCTATACTATTTGGACCACTTCAAACATCTGTTTTAGGTTTAATTGTTTTACTATTCCAAGCATTGTTATTAGCTCACGGTGGTCTAACTACTTTAGGTGCTAATACTTTCTCCATGGCTATAGCTGGACCTTTCTTAGCTTTTGCCATCTATCACTTATTGAAAAAACAAAACAGAAGTTTAGCAGTTTTCTGTGCAGCAACACTTGGTGACTTATTCACTTATGTTGTTACAGCTACTCAACTTGCTATTGTTTATCATGAAGGCATAGGCTTTGCAGCTGCTTTAGGTAAGTTCTTATCTATATTTGCTGTTACTCAAGTTCCTATCGCGATAGTTGAAGGCTTATTAACAGTTGTAGTTGTTAACCTTATGGTTAGATACAAAGGTGAGGGGGTACTTAATAATGAAAGACTATAAGAAGACTAATTTGATATTAATTATATTAGCAATTTTAATAGTAGTTTTACCTCTAGTTTTTGTTAAAGGTGAATATGGTGGATCTGATGACGCAGCAAGCGAACAAATTGAATCACTAAATCCAGACTATGAACCATGGTTTGAATCCCTTTGGGAACCACCATCGGGCGAAGTTGAATCCTTGTTATTTGGTCTTCAAGCAGCTATCGGTGCTGGAGCTATTGGCTACATCATTGGCAGCTGGAAAGGCGCTGCAAGTAAGAAGGAAAAAGATAAATAAAGGAGCTAATATAAATTGCTACTCATTGATCAGTTTGCCTATACGAACGGCTTAAGGCATGTTAAGGCGGGATACAAATTTTTATTCACCTTACTTATGCTTGTTTTGGCCATAGGACTAGACAATATTTATGTAAATTTATCCATATTTGTATTAATAATAATTCTGGAGCTCACATGCGCAAAGTTTAAGTTGAGAAACGTCATATCATTTATTAAAGTTCCGCTAATATTCATTTTATTGGGAACGATATTTTTGGTTATAGGTTTTTCAAAGGAAAATCATTTTTCCTATTCGATAAAGATTTTTGGCGGCTACTTTGGAGTGATTGAGGGGCAAGAGATGCTATTTCTCAGAGTTTTCATGAGATCTCTTGCGGCGACCTCTTCGGTCATCTTCCTAAGTGTAACGACACCCATGGTCGACATTATAAAAGTTTTTAAGTCCATGCATCTTCCAAATGTCTTTATAGAGCTGTTTATGCTGATTTATCGCTTCATCTTCATCATCATAGAAGAGGCTCAAACCAATATCAATTCGCTTGAGATAAAATTTGGCTTTATCAATACGAAGACCTCATTTAAATCAATTAAGATTTTTATTGAGAACATGGTTTTGGGCATATTAAAGAGAAACGAAGAGATGATAAATGCACTAAATATCAAGCTTTACAACGGAGAGTTCCCAGTTAGGTGATTATATGTTAGAAGTTAAAAATTTAGAATATACTTATGAAAGTGGAAAAAAAGTTTTAGACGGGCTAAGTCTTTCTACTAATAATGGCGCCATCACTATGATTATAGGTGAGAATGGTGCGGGAAAGACTACTTTATTCAAAAATATCCTTGGTCTACTTAAAAAGGACAAAGGAGAGATACTTGTCGATGGTGAAGAGCTTCGCTACGACAAGAAAAGTCTTTTGAATTACAGAAAAAACGTTACTATGGTCTTTCAAGACCCGGACAATCAAATCTTTTACTCGAATGTTTTTGATGACACTGCTTTTACGCTTAGAAACCTTGGCTTTGACGAAGATACTGTCAAGGAAAGGGTTGATAAGGCCTTAAAGAGTGCCAATGCATACGAACTAAAGGATATGCCGGTTCACTTCTTAAGTTACGGACAAAAAAAGAGGGTTGCCATCGCTTCAGCTATCGCCTTGGGTGCAAATTACATCCTCATGGATGAGCCGACTGCTGGACTTGACCCTGTCTCTATTGGCATACTTAAAAAGACTATTGCGGGTATTGCCAAGGATAGCTCGCTTTTAATATCTACTCACGATATGGAATTTTGCTATGAAATGGCGGACTACATCTATGTAGTTAAAGACGCTAAGATTATCAAAGAAGGCACTAAGTATGAAATCTTCAAGGATGAGGAGGTCATTAAGCGTGCTAATCAAGAGCTGCCTATGTGCGTTAGAGTCGCTAATGCTTTGGGCGTTGACTTTTTTGATAATAATGATCAAATGATAGAGGAGTTAAAGAATTATGCTAAGCATAGCTCTTAATATAAAGGATAGACCTGTTACCATCATTGGTGGCGGGTCTGTCGCTTTAAGAAAGTTTAATACATTAGTAAATGAAGGTGCAGTAGTCACAGTCGTTGCTAAGGACTTTGTAGATGGCTTTGTTGGCGAAAATACAAAGTTAATTAAGGACGATTACAAAAAAGAATACATAGAAGGAGCCTTTTTACTATACATCGCAACGGACGACGAAGAGGTCAACAGAAGGGCCGAGGCTGATGCAAAAGAGCTTGGCATCTTGTTTAATAGATGTGACAAAAGCGATGAATCAGATTTTATCTCCATAAACATGAAAAAAATTGGCGGCATCGACGTCTCCATATCTACGGGAGGAAGGCTTCCCGACTTAAACAAAACTATCATGGATGATTTAAAAAACTATGAGGCTTATGACGATGAATACTTAGATTTAGCATCTTTGCTTAGATCGTACTACATCCATTACCATAAACAAGACGAAATAAAAAAGATAAAGACTTATACTAAGGAAGAAATTTTACGCTATATAAAGGAGTTTGAAGACTTTGAAGATAAAGGTAGGAACGAGGACGAGTAGGCTTGCGCTGAAGCAGGTTGAACTTGTTTTTAGTAAACTTAAAGAATTTTATGAGATTGATTACGAAGTAGTTGGCATAAACACGCTTGGTGACATCGATAAGAAGACCTCAATCAGTCAAATGGGTGGCAAAGGCGTCTTCGTAAGAGCGATTGAAGATGCTCTTAAGGATGGCAGGATCGATATCGCTGTTCACTCCTTAAAGGATATGACTTCTGAGATTGAAAATGGCCTTGAGATCATCTACTTTGGTGATAGAGCTAGGCGCAACGACATCGTTGTTCTAAATGAAAAACACAAGGGCAAGACCAAGCTTGAAAATGGCATGAGAGTCGCAACCGGCTCGCTTCGTAGGAAGTTCTTACTAGCTATGGATGAAAAGGCTTATGAGATAGCCGAGATACGCGGCAATATCGAGTCAAGGATAGCAAAGCTCGATACAGAGGGCTTCGACGCGATTATACTCTCAAGAGCGGCCATAGATAGACTTGATTTAAGTGAGGGACTTCGTGGACGCATCATAGATTTGGACGAAGAAGCATTTTTGCCATCGCCATGTCAAGGGGTCATAGCACTTGAAGTGAATAAAGAAAATCATGAGCTTAAGAAGATGCTTAAATCAATACAAAATGAAAAAACTGATTTCGAAGTCGGCATAGAGAGAGCGTTTTTAGCTGAGTCAGGCGCTTCGTGTAACAAGCCTTTAGGTATACATGTTGATTCGGTTGATAAGAAGGCACATGTAAAGGCTTTTATGGCCTCGGACGATTTAAAGAGATCTAGATTTATAGATTTTGATACGGATAAAGAAAATTACTTAGCTGATGTAAAGAAAAACACTGAAGTGATTAAAGGAGATATAGATGTCTAAAGTATATTTAGTAGGAGCGGGCCCTGGTGATGAGGGCCTAATTACTGTCAAAGGCTTAAGGCTGATACAAAAGGCCGACTATATTATCTATGACAGGCTCATCAATTACAATTTACTTAACGAAAAAAAGGCAGATGCGAAAATTTTTTACGTAGGCAAAGAGGGGATGAAATCCTCTTGGAAGCAAGAAGCAATCAATGATTTGCTACTTAAGTGCGCGAGCGAAGAGGGCAAGATCACAGTTAGACTAAAGGGCGGCGATCCTCTTGTCTTTGGCCGCGGATCTGAAGAAGCACTCTTTCTAAAGGAGCACGGAATTAAATCCGAGATAGTTCCTGGCATCTCCTCATCAATTGGCGGCCTTATCTACGCGGGCATACCAACAACTCACAGAGAAACGTCAAGGAGCTTCCACGTCTTTACTGGCCACACAATGGATGGCCCAGCCGAGCTTGATTGGGAGAACCTTGCTCATATGGAAGGGACACTGATCTTTCTTATGGCTATGAGCAATATCAAGACCATAGCTAATAAACTTATCGCGGCAGGCAAAGATCCAGATACAAAGGCAGCCTTCATATATAAGGCGAGTAGAGCAGATCAAAGGAGCTTCACTACTACACTTAAGGACGCTTATGAATGCAAAACTATTAACAATATCAAAAACCCATCGGTTTTTGTCGTTGGTGATGTAGTTCAATTTGCACCTGAGATAGATTTCTTTGGCGATAGACCTCTTAAGGATAGGTCCTTTATTTTGCTTAGAAAAAAAGAATTCAATCAAGACTTTAAAGATTTTCTAATCGAGAATAAGGCCGAGTTCATTGAGCTTGAGACAATTAAGTACACGCCCATCCATGACCATGGTTTTGATGAGGCACTAAAAAATATCGAAGCTTATAAATATTTAATATTAACAAGCCGAAACGCAGTAGAATTCTTCTTTAAGAGGGCGCTTGAGCTTGGTATAGACTTTAGAAGATTTGCCAATATTAAGATAGCCTCAATCGGTCAAAAGACTATGAAGGACATTGAGACTTATGGTTTTAAAGCGGATTATGTTTCGGAAAAATATACATCAGATGAAATGATTAAGAATATCACATCGAAGTTCGAGAAGGGCGCCAAGGTGCTTTACCCGCACTCAGACAAGGCGAAGGGCAATATTAGAGCGGCACTTGAGGCTTACGATGTGGATGCCTTTGAAATATATAAAAACAGCGACGAAGCTTATGAGAAGATGTATTTAGAAGATAGGGTTTATGACATATTCTTCTTCTCGTCATCGGAGGCCATTAGCTTCAATAAATTTTATCCAGAGCTAATGTCAAAGGCAAGGATATACTCAATCGGGCCATACACTACAAAGAGCATAGAGGCCATGGGCTATAAAGTTTATAAAGAGGCCAAAGTCCATGACTCAGAAGGCATGATAGATTTATTAAAAGAGGAGATTAATTATGAAAAATAGAATGAGAAGACTTAGATTAAACGCAAATATCAGAGAAGTGTTTGCTGAAACATCACTAAGAAAAGAAGACCTTATCTATCCACTCTTCGTTAAGGACGGGGTAAATGAGGTCGAAGATATAAAGAGCCTAAAGGGACAAAAGCAATACACTGTCGATAGGCTTGATGAAGTAATCAAAGAGCTAAAAGACTTAGGCATACGCTCAGTGATTTTATTTGGCGTGCCTGAACACAAGGACGCGTGCGGCTCAGGTGCTTATGCAAAGGACGGCGTCGTTCAAAGAGCTATCAGAAAGATCAAAGAGATTGACAAGGACTTCATAGTTATAGGTGACGTCTGCATGTGCGAGTACACTGATCACGGCCACTGCGGCATACTTCATGGTGATTACGTAGACAACGACGAAACCGTTTCCTATTTACAAAAGATAGCCGTGTCAATGGCAGAAGCAGGAGTTGATATAGTAGCTCCATCTGATATGATGGACGGACGTGTCGCAAAGATTAGAGAAGCACTTGACGAGGCGGGATACATAAACGTATCAATCATGAGCTACGCATCGAAATTTGCTTCAAACTACTACGGTCCATTTAGAGACGCAGCTGGCAGCGCACCAAGCTTTGGTGACAGAAAGCAATATCAAATGGATTACAGAAATAAAAAAGAAGCGCTTAGAGAAATACTTTCAGATGTAGATGAAGGCGCCGACATGCTTATAGTTAAGCCGGCTATGGCATATGGCGATATAATGAAGCTCGCATCAGAAGAAACAAATTTACCTATAGTTGCTTACTCAGTTAGTGGTGAGTACGCTATGCTTTATGACGCTGTTGCGAATGGCCTTGTCAAAGAAGATATAATTATGGAGACAATGCTATCATTCAAAAGAGCGGGAGCAAATTTAATCATCACATACTTTGCTAAGTACTTAGCGGAAAGATTATAATGGCGAAAAAGTATTACGCGGTTAAGGCAGGCCGCAAAACTGGCATCTTCGAGACATGGGACGAAGCGAAAGAGCAGGTCCATGGCTTTAAGAACGCAATATATAAATCATTTAAAACTATGGAAGAAGCAGAAAATTACATGAAGGGCGCAGAGCCCGAGGCAAGTCACGAGCTAGATGGAAGGCTCCTTGCTTATGTCGATGGCAGCTTTAGTAATATCTTAAAAAAATATTCCGCGGCAGCCATCTTCGTAAAGGACGGCGAAGTTATTCACAAGGCCTCGGTGGCCTATGACGATAAGGATCACTTGGCGATTCGTAACGTCGCCGGCGAGATAAAGGCGTCTATGCTCGCTATTAACTACGCAATTGACGAGGGCTACGACGAGATCCACATCTACTACGACTACGAAGGCATTCGCAGCTGGGCGATGGGCTACTGGAAGACTAATAAGGACGCGACTAAGGCTTATAAAAAATTTTTTGATGAGAAAAAAGATAAAGTCCAAGTCCATTTCCATAAGGTAGAAGCGCATACTGGCGACAAATACAACGAGATGGCCGATAAACTTGCCAAGGAAGCTCTTGTAAAAAGCTCTTGACATTTATATGTCCATAGTATATAATAAAGGCACTTGAATGACAAAGAAAATATTTTAGGAAGGTGAAGAAATGGATTTTGCACAAAAATTAAAAAGATTAAGAGAAAAAGAAGGCATGACACAAACTGATCTTGCCGAAGAACTAGGTTTATCACTTAAGACTATATCAAGATATGAAGTCAATGGTATGAGACCTCGTAGTAGAAAAATTTATAACCAAATGGCTAACATATTTAGAGTTGACGCATCATACCTTTTGGTTGATGATGACGACTACAAGGTTCCAGTTGAGGACCAAAACTATGACATGCTTGTAAATGGCATGCTAGGCCTATTCGCAGGTGGAACACTTAGCGATGAAGACAAAAAGGCTGTAGTTGAAGCTATCACAGATGCTTACTACAAATCAAAATATCAAGGCAATAATAATAAGGAAAGTAAAAATTAGTGAGCGAAAAATATTTAGATGATGCACTTGCATTGATTGAGGAGCACGGAACTAATGATCCTTACGAGATACTTGAAAACCTCGGCGTAGTAGTCATACCCATTAACATAGGTGCGGCTTTTCTAGGCATGTTTAGGATTTTGGACGGCGTTAGCTATGTGATCTACAATACTCATGCGGATGAGAAGGTGATTACACAGGTCTTGGCGCATGAGCTAGGTCACTACCTTTATCACAAGGATTATGCGAGTGAGGCGGAGCTAGCAGATTTTGGCCTGTCACAGGAGTCTTCAATAATCGAAGCCCAGGCCAATACCTTTGCGGCGCATCTACTTATTGACGAAGACGAAGTTTTAAACACTATAGAGGAAGGCATGAGCTATATGGAGCTCGCTCAAAGACTGATGGTTGACGAGAACCTCCTTCTTTATAAGCTTAAGTCTATGAAGAAGAGGGGACTGAAAATCAATTTGGGTGAAGTTCCTAGGAGCCAGTTCTTTCAAAATCTAGCAGAACAAGCTAAAAAATACGAAACAGACTAGTGGAGGATACTATGAAAAAGAAAATATTAAGCGCAGTGGCATTACTTGTCCTAGCAAGCTTATTTTTATTTGCGTGCGATGGAGCTAAGGACGCTGCTAAATTTACTATAAAGGATCATTACACAACAGCAGGAACAGACGGCGTATTAACGTCTTATGATATCGATGGCAAAGAATATGTCATCTTCGACCAATTCTTAGAGCTACTTAACCCAACAATACATAGAGTGGGCAATGTTTATGAGATGGTTGACGGTGTTCCTATGCCAAAGAAGAGTGAAGATGGCTTCTATTATCTTGACGATGGCATGCTATATAGCACAGAAAAGCCTATAGAAGCACTTAGACTTGACAGCGAAACTTATGATAAGATGGAAGACATTAAGTTCCCTATATATTATAAGGACGATATCGCTTCACTTGATGAGGGAGTAAAGAGAGTTAATGATACAGTTTTTTATCCACTAGAACATCTAGCTGAAGTATTTAGCTTTAAGGCTGAAAACGGCGAATTTGTTTTTGCAGAAAAAGATGAAAATGAATTAGAAGTTCTTAATCAAAAGGACTACGACTGGTATATTGACCAAAAAGAAACAGGTCAATACGCTGATAATAACTGCGGACCAAGCTGCGCTGTAATGAGCTTGTATTTCCAAAAGGGATATGACAAGGCTATCACAGCTGAAACTGCTAGAAACACTCGCGTTAATGATGGCGGCTGGTGGTTCACATCAGACGTTAGTGACTTCTTAAGTGATTCTGGCGTTAAGCACAAAATGAAGTTCTACAAGAACCCAGATAGCTTATTGACACCGCTTAGAGAAGGCAAGATCTGTATCATCTGTATCGATTCATCGACACTTCGTTATAATCCAGATAACAATTCTCACTTTAATAAGTACTATACAGGTGGCGGCGGTCACTTCATCATTGTCAATGGATATAAAGTAGTAGACGGAAGACTTTATTATATAGTAAACGACCCTAACTCTTGGGGCATGAAGTATGCTGACGGCACTTACATGGGCAAGGACAGATACTACGATGCCATTGATATAGACAAGACAGTTAGAGAATGGTCAAGAGAGTATTACATTGTAGATAATAATTAGTAATAATAGACGGCTTAGGTCGTCTATTTTTTTGTCTAAAAAAGGAGTGAGATAGAAGTGGATATACTTGATAAACTTAAAAATAGAGAAGAGATTTATTACCCTATAGAAAGAAATAGAAATACGGACCTGCGCTTTACATTGTACGACGCCTTTCTTGCAAAGAAGCGCTTCGAACGTTTTGCACCTCTCTTCATGGAAGCCTTTGAGGAGATAAATGGGCCATGCTATTACAAAAGTGATTTATATAAGTCAAAGCTTGGAGCTGATGTCTACCTAAAGCTTGACTCGGAGCTAAAAGTTGCTCATAGCGTTAAGGCAAGGGGCGGCTTTAACGAGGTCATGGTCAAGGTCGAAGACGTTTTAAAAGAAAACGGCATGCTAGATAAATTTGATGAGCTAAGTCTTAATGACATACGAAAGATTATGGCGGCATATACAATCGAAGTGAGCTCAACTGGCAACTTAGGTCTATCCATAGGCCTATGTGCCAAGGCCTTTGGCTTTAAAGCCAAGGTTCATATGAGCCGCGACGCGAAGGACTGGAAGAAAAAATTACTTAGAGAAGTGGGCGCAGAAGTTATTGAATACGACAGCGACTATACATACGCAGTCAAGATGGGTAGGTTAAGCGCAGAGCAAAACCATATGAGCTACTTCGTTGACGACGAGATGAGTGAGAAGCTCTTCCTTGGATATGCAGCGTCCATTTTTGAAGTGGCTGAGCAAGTAGCATCAAGCGGGTTAATCCCATCAGATGACGAGCCTCTTCATGTATTTTTGCCATGCGGCGTTGGCGGCGCACCTGGTGGCATCGCCTTTGCCTTGAGGAGCTTCTTCAAAGACAGCGTCCGTATATACTTTGTAGAGCCGACTGAGTACCCTTGTATGCTATATAGCTTTGTTCATGGTGAGGCTGCTTCTGTTAACGATATCGGTCTCGGAGGCAAAACCATTGCCGATGGTCTTGCATGCAGCGCACCATCGAAGCTTGTCTTTCCTATCGTTGACTCACTTATCGACGGCTTCTTCAGCTTTAATGACGAGAGCATATTAAGAGCAAAGAAAGATATAGAAGAGATAGATGAAAAGGTCGTTGAAGCATCGAGCGCCGCAGCACTATTAGCATATGAAAAAATAAATAGGCCAAAGAACTCAATACTATGGATCACTGGATCAAATGTTGATAAATAGCACTTAAAGTCTTGAATTATAATATTGTTAGTGATATAATTAAAATTTGGAGGGATATTATGAATTTATTAGTTGTAATTTTAAATGAAATGGATAAGCTCGATGAATTATTACTTGAACTTTCCAAAAAATCAATCACAGGAGGTACTATACTTGACAGTCAAGGTATGGCCTCAACACTAGCTGGTTGGCACAAAGACATTAGTGCCTTCGGCGGACTTAGACAAATACTTAACGGACAAAGACCATTCAACAAAACACTGCTTATGGTGCTTGACGACGAAAAGCTTGTCGTAGCAAAGGAAGTTGTTAAGACTGTTATGGGTAATATTAATAATGAAAATACAGGAATTATGTTTACTCTTGATGTCAAGAGCGTGGAAGGATTGACTAAATAGTATGAACTTTGAAATCTTATTACATTTAGGTACAATCTTACTCGTTGGATTTATAGTTTCAAAAATACTTGGCCTCTTCAAATTTCCAGAGGTAACAGGCTACTTGATAGCAGGTATACTCATAGGACCCTCGGTCTTAGGACTAATACCCGCAGAAGCAGTTAAGAACTTCGATATCATCAGTGAAGTCGCTTTAGCCTTCATCGCCTTTTCCATAGGTGCCGAGCTAAAGTTTGACGATTTAAAAAGAGTGGGCAAGGCGATATTTATAATTACTTTACTAGAAGCACTCGTTGCCTTTTTCCTAGTAACCGTAGTTATGCTTTTACTTGGACAAAGTTTCCCATTCTCACTAGCAATAGGCTCAATCGCGTGCGCAACAGCACCAGCCGCAACACTTATGGTCATCAAGCAATACAAGGCCGAAGGACCACTAGTTAGAACACTTATACCAGTTGTTGCACTTGATGACGGCGTTTGTATCATCGCTTTTGGTGTTGCATCAACACTTGCTCAAAACATGATACAGGGCGGAGCTTTTTCAATGATGAACATGGTTGGAAAGCCAGTTCTACAAATACTTGCAGCGCTTGCACTAGGTGTAGTAGCAGGCATCATCATGGTTAAGTCCATGAGATTCATGAAGAACCAAGGACAAATCCAAGTTTCTTTTATAGGTGTAATATTCTTATTAGCTGCTATATCACTACGCTTTGACCTATCAAGTCTACTTACTATGATGGCTTTTGGTACAACAATTTGTAACACATCAAGAGAAGAAATGAAAGTCTTCAACGCAATCGAAGTTATTACGCCAGCTATCTTCCTATGCTTCTTCGTATTATCCGGTGCAGACCTTAACCTAGCAAGCTTAACAAAAGTTGGTCTACTTGGTATAGCATATGTTATCGCTAGAGTCATAGGTAAGGCACTAGGAGCAGGCATTGGCGCAAAGATCGGCAACTTGCCAAGCACAGTACAACAAAACCTAGGTTTATGCCTAATACCACAAGCCGGCGTTGCCATAGGTCTTTCACTAATTGCAAAGAGAATCATACCTGCACCACATGGAGAAGTAATCAGAGACATAATACTTTCAGCTACAGTTATCTACGAACTAGTAGGTCCATTAATCACAAAGATGGCGCTACTTAGATCTGGAGAAATCAAAAAGGAGAACTTATAATGAACATAAAAATTAAGTATTTTGAAGAGCTAAACACAACAGAACTATATGAAATACTTAAGCTTAGACAAGCTGTCTTCGTGGTTGAGCAAAACTGCCCATATCACGATATAGACGAGTTTGATCCAGTATCAGTCCATCTTATGCTCATAGAGGGAGACGAGCTAGTGGCCTACGCAAGAATCACTGAGAAGGGTACTCGCTACCCAGAAGTTTCTATCGGTCGCTTCCTTGTGAAGAAGGACTTTAGAAAAGATGGCTACGGCGATAAGCTATTCTCAAGGGCAATCGACTACATCACAGACGATATGAAAGAGGACACAATCAAGATACAAGCGCAAACATATATGAAAAATTATTATGCGAAGAAAGGTTTTAAAGAGATATCCGAGCCTTATCTTGAAGATGATATAGAGCACGTTGATATGCTTTACAAAAAAGATTAATATGTATAAGAAAATATTTATCATGCTTATGGTCTTGTGCTTAGCATTGACTGGATGCGCAGGGACTGATGATGCTGCTAAAAATGATAAAAAGGATCTAAGTATACTTTTACTGATCAATGGCACGCTTGGCGACAAGAGCTTCTTCGATAGCGCTGAAGCAGGCATGGAGCTAATCAAGGAAAAGTATCCAGAGATCACTACTAAGACCATAGAGATGGGTACCGACGAGACAAAGTACGCTGCAATACTCGAAGAAAACGTTGCTTCAAAGGCCTACGACATCATCGTAGCGGGCACTTGGCAGCTTAAGGACAAGGTACAAAAGATATCCGAAGCCTACCCAGAACAAAAATTTATACTTTTTGACGATAACGCCAACGATGGCGAGAAAAAGTATGAGAACATCTACTCGATTCTTTACAAGCAAAACGAAGGCGGCTTCTTAGCTGGAGCGCTTGCTGGATTAGTTGAGCAAGGTGAGGGCTATAGTTTTGCCAAAAAGACTAAGAAGATTGGCCTAATTGGCGGCATGGACAGTAAGATAGTTAAGGACTTTTTACTTGGCTACGAAGATGGCGCGAAATACATTGACAAGGACATCGAGGTCTTAACAAGCTACGTTGGTAACTTCACTGACGCGATTAAGGCGAAGGATCTAGCTAACATCTTGTACAAGGAGAAGGACGTCGACATCATATTTAACGTCGCATCCATAGCTGGCCTTGGCATAATTGACTCGGCAGCTGAGACAGAGCGCTACGTCATAGGCGTTGACTCAGACCAAGCGGCTCTACTAGGCGAAGCAAAAGCGAAATACATTTTGACTTCAATACTAAAAAGAGTTGACACATCCTTACTTAGAGCGATTGATAAATACAAAGCAGGCGAAGAAATCTTCGGTACAACAGAAATCTTAGGCGTTAAAGATGACGCCATCGGCATAGCTGACAACGATTTTTATAAAAACACAGTCAGCGAAGCAGATAGAGCCAAGATAGACGAGATTATTGACGAGATAAAAGCTGATAAAATCACTATCAGAAGCGAATTCAATGATTAAGATAAATAATTTAAGCTTTGCTTATGGCGAGAAGATCATCTTTGATAATTTTAGCTTAGAGATAAATGAGAGACTTGCTTTTCTTATGGGGAAGAATGGCGCAGGCAAAACGACTCTATTAAAACTCATTCACGGAGACTTAAAAGATTACAGTGGAGAGATAGTCTCAGACGAGGCCTATATGCTTAGTCAGAGCTTTATGCTCTTTGATGAGCTAAGCGCTATTGAAAATATCAGCTCTGCCATAAACGTGAGCAAAAAAGAAGCTCTTAGCTTAGTAAAGACCTCGCCTTTTTTTATAAGTGGTCTTGAAAGAAAAGTTAAGGACATGACGACTATTGAGAGGCAGACAGTTGAGCTCATCGCAATGAGCCTAAGTGATAAAAAGCTGATACTGCTTGACGAGGTGAGTGCAGCACTTGATGCGAGGACCACAGAGAAGCTTAAGGCCTACATCAAAAGCTCGGAGAAGAGCTTTCTTATGGTATCGCACGACGAGGACTTCATCCAAAGCTTTGATGCGAATGAGATTTTACTCGATAAGCAAAATATTGAGCCTAGGCAAAATATTGAGCCTAAGCAAAATGCACGCAGCTCAAAAATTATCGGCATCTACCTAAAAGACGAGGCAAAACTCGAGATGCTAATAAAAGGCTTCACGCGCTTTGCCTACGTGCCAAAAGATGTGCGCAGCGCCTTGCTTATGGACGAAGAGGCGTACAAGAACATCTTCATATATGATATTTTAAAGAATAAAGAGCGCGATTATACTAAAGACGCCGAGGACTTTATTGCAAAATACAAACTGAAGTTCAAGACGAGTGACATCACAAAGACACTCTCGGGAGGCAATCTGCAAAAGATGGTCTTTTTCAGAGAGCTAGAGCGTGATGAAGACCTATATATTTTATATAATTACAAAAAGGGCATGGACTTCGAAGCAAAGGCCCTTGCTCAAGAGTCGATACTTAAGAGGCGCGACGAGGGCAAGACCATTTACATCGTTTCGGACGATTACGAAGATTTAAAGGAGGATATAGTAGATGAAATCAAAGTCATTTAAGAGATATTTCATTTTGCTATATCCTTTTTTGATGCTTATAACATTAGTCTTAGTCGCTTTAATCTCAAATATCAGTCTAAATGACATACTCATGGCGGCCGCAAAACCATTTGCCTCGCCATTCTATAGACTTAGTTTTATCAAAGAATTTCTCATAGTCGGCCTTTTGTCAGTGGCGATGAATCTTTCCTTGTCAATGGGTGAGATGAACTTTTCGCTTGAAGGCATCTTTCATATGGCGGTCTTCTTATCGGCGCTAGTAGCCATTTACTTTGCAAATTTCTTTATAATTATAGTTTTAGTGCCAATAGTTTTGTATTTACTTTGGCAAGTGCCGAAAAAAGTCTCAAGAGGCGATGGAAATAAACTCATTATCTCATCACTGATCTTTAACTACCTTATTTTAGGTGTGATAAATTATCTTGTCTATACATTTTTCTCAGATGAAAATATTTCTTCAGCCGTTACAAAAGACTTTGCTTTCGCCCTTGATATAAAGCTTGGCATTGCCATAGCCGTAGTGAGCCTCATTGCCTTTATAATATTTGCAGTAAAGACCTCGCTCATAACTAAGCTAAAAATAATCAAGGACGCGCCAAGCATATTGATCTCGACTGGAACTGAGATAAAAAAAGAAAAGAGGACGATAGACCTTTGCCTTGTGCTTCTAACATCTGTGGCAGCCTTTCTATATTTATTTTTAAACTACAATCGCTTTTCACTTCAAAGCTTCACGGGCTACGGCTTTGACGCGATAACTGTAACGCTTCTAGCACGTGGCGACTTTAAAAAACTTGCCTACCCAGCCATATTAATTACATACATAAGACTATTAAGCCTTGTCATGCAGACCGAATTTTCCTTCGTTTCGTCTGTGATGTACCTAATGCAAGGCGTTCTGATTTTTATATCGATATTGGAGGCGCGCGATGACAGAAATTATTAGAGCTTTTTTACGCATATTTCTTTTGTGTCTAGCCATCAACTCGATGCGGATGCTCGGCCTTTGTCTCTTACACGCAGACGGCCTTGTTAATATCTCGGCGATAACGGCGCTTGTGGTCTATAGCGAAACGCATTCATTTATCTTGACAATATTGGTCGCGACAGTCATAACGCTATTGGTAAATACATTTTTTGTTTATCTAACAAAGCGAAGAGGCGTCTCAGACATTGTTTATGGTATAGCGATGAACCTCATTCTTCGCGGTCTATCGGGCCTTATACTTTATCTGTATGCGGGCGACCTCGCTATGTCGACTTCGGTCAACGTTAATTTTGATCTGAAAATCTTTGGCATCGACATATTTATAGTTTTGGGTCTAGTACTAAGCCTTATCTATTATATATATCTATATAAGACGAGGGCTGGGCTTGAGCTAAGAGCCGTGGGCCTTGATGAAGAAAAAGCTAGCTTTAGAAAATTAAATATAGCTAGGGCGCGCCGTGATGCGATTCTTTTTGCATCAGTTTTTGCGGCGCTCGTTGGAAGCTTCTTATCGCTATCGTATTTTTCATACTTTACGGAGAATATCTCACAAAATGTGGGCTACATATGCTTGGCACTTGAAGGCTTCTCAGTCATACACCCAGCTCTAACGCCAATCGCAAGCCTTGTCTACGCAGTCTTTACTTATCTTGCGGGCTCCTTTCAAAGCGTGGCGGCCATTAACTACAAGCTCTTGGACTTAATTCCCTATCTTGTAATTTTACTTTTTTTATATTGTACAAAATATAGTCAAAAAAAAGGCTCTATGTCAAATATTGGGGAGACTTATTGATTTAAGTCTCTCTTTTTATGTTAAAACTAACATTTGCACGTTTTTAATTTATATACTTAAAATAACACAAATTTATGTAATTTTTGCATGACTAATAAACCTATATAGGCTTATTAGGTTTTTATGATGTTTTATATATATATTTTAGTCTAAAAGCATTATTCTTTTTCTGAACCTCTCGAAGTTTCTCATACCAAAGCTGTTTCTTTTTAGTGTCTTTATCTTTGTATGTTTTCCTTCTAGTGCTCCATTTGAATGTTTGTAGTCAAATGAGTTTGTAATTTCATCAGACCAGTTTGTAAAGGCTGTTATACATGATTTAAACTCTTTAAGTTTTGATTTTTTACATATGTCTATCCATGCGTTTACCTTGTATTGTGCTTGTTCTTTGTTTTTCTGCACTAGAACTTCTTGATAGAAGGATTCTTTTAAGCCATATGCTAGTCTTAGCTCTTCGCTTATCTCTAGCATTAGAGCTGCTTCTCGCTTTTGATCATCATTAAGTTTTGGCATTGGTTTTGTAAGTATGCTTTTACTTCTTTTTAGGTATATTCTCATTTCTGCTGATGTATCTTTTTGTATTCTCTTTCTTACGTTTTCTAAGCTCCAAGAGACTTGTCTTACGAAGTGATATTTGTCTGCTATGTGTACTGCGTTTTTAAAGTATGCGTTTTTAACGTTTTTAAATGTTTTTGACATATCGCTAACAAATATCTTTACATTTTCTCTTTCTTCTTTTGGTATGTTTTTAAAGTATTCAAACAAAATATTTTCTTGCCTACTTTTAACTATGTCTATGATTTCATGTGTTATGCCATCTAGAAGTGAGCATTGATACTTGTATGAACCGCTGTCGCCTTTAAACTCGTCTATTAAAAGTACTTTTGGAAGACTTTTTCTCTCTACTGATAGGTAAGATAGGACTCTTGTAACTGTTGATGTGCTTACTGAGTATCTTCTTGATATTGACTTTATTGAGTAAAGTTCTCTAAACTCTCTAGCTATGGATGCTACTAGTCTTTTTGTCATGGTCATTTTCTTTGCTACTAGTTCTGTTTTGCTATCAATTCTTTTCCCGCAGCACTTACAGTTGTACCTAGTTTTTCTTAGGTTTATTATGCATTTTTTACCATGCATCTGTGTATCTTTTATCTTTTGAGTTCTGTGATCATGAACCCAGATATGTTTAGAACCACAGTATGGGCAGCTTTTTAACTTTTTTGTCTGTGCTTCTATAACTACTACATTTTCACCTTCTTTAAAATTGTTAACAACTACATCTTTACAAGCTAGCAAATTTATGGTATTATATTCTTGCACTTGTACACACCTCCTATGTTGTAGTGGTATTTTAAGTATAGGATAAAATGTGTGCAAGTGCAACTTTTTTTTGTAATTTTATCAAAAAAATATCTATTGAGGTTTTACTCCCCAATAGATATTATACAGCCAAAAAAAATAGTCCAGTAAACTACTTTTATGTAGATTTACTGGACTATTTAATTTAAATTGTAATTATTTAATTTCGTTTTCTTTTTTTACTTGCAACTCATCTTTCCCATACTTATACATTAAATATAATTCTCTTGCCATAGCAACATAAAAAGCTATCATAAGTATATTAGCTATTATTGATAAAGTGGGAATTGGAGATATAAGTTGCCTTTCAGCGTGAAGATATCCTGAGTCACCTAAAGGAACGGCGTTTGGATTATTAATCCTATCATTTATTATTTGTATTATCGTACTTATATCTTCCACTTTTCCAAAAATGAAACTATTAAATATTTCAAATGTAAAACACTTCATTATATAAATTGCGATAAACCTTTGGAATGATTTCATCATATTAACATCCTCCTTTTTAAAATTAATAGAGTGGTTTGCATCAATTTATTTCATTAAATTAATACCCATATAATAAAATTTAAAACAAAAATTATAATAATTTAAAATTGCTAAGAAAAAATTTTTATGATATAATTAAAAAAGAGGTGAAGAAATGAAAAAGCTAATTAGAAATTTATTTATACTATCGATACTGCTTCTAGGCCTTATGAATGCAGGCGCTAAGGCGGCATCACTTAACTTAATCATAGACGGAAACAACGTGACAAAGAGCGCGAGCCCCATTGTCAAGAACAGAAGGACTTTGGTTCCACTTCGTTTCATCGGGGAAGCCTTAGGTAAGGAAGTTCTTTGGAACAACGACGAAAAGAGCGTTACAGTTAGTGACGAGAACGCTAGCTTCAAGCTATATATCGACTCAAAGATTATTGACAATAGTGACGGAACGCTTAAGTTTACTGACGTTGCGCCTTGCATTGTTAATCGTAAAACTTATCTACCGCTTAGAGCCATAGCTGAGCTTATGAATATAGGAGTCGGCTACGATAAAGCAAGCTCAACGGTTACTATTGATTCATCTACTTATAATCCAGTTGAAGAGAACACTACAATAGTTGGACTTATGCCAAATCAAACAATAAATACTAAGATGAATTTTTCTTTCGTAACAAATAAGAATTTTGCAAAGGCAAAGCTATTGCTATTAAACGACAAAAACGAAGGCTATATACAAGATGTAAAGACAAGTGCTGCTGAGACGCTTGAGTTTTTACCAAGCCTTAAGGATGAAGGAAATAAAAAATTGGTTCTTGCACTTTACGATGCAAATGGCAATCTAATTGATGCGGCAGGCGCCAAAGTCAACTTAAACGTACTTCCAAGAGTAACTTACTCAGGCGTTGAGAGTGGCGGCTTTGTGCAAGACGAACTAAAGATTACACCTGACATAAACTTTATTGCTTCAAAGATGAAGGCGACTATAAGTAATTTAACTACGGGCAAGACAGAAGTGAAAGACAATCTTGATCCAGAAGGAGAATTCTTATTCAAGCCAAGCTATTTAGATGCGGGCAGCTACTCCATAATGCTATCGGCTTTTGACGAACTGGGCAGAGAGCACTTTGGCGAGACAAAGACTTTCACCATGAGCATAAATCCATATCTAAATATAACAGGCGTACCGAAGGATGGCGTCATCTCAGGTCAAGTTACGCTTAACGCGCAAAGAAACTTCGATGTAATGAGAACTGATTATGTTTTAAGAGACCCATTGACAGGACAAGAAACAGTTATCGAGTCAAAATCATACGGCGCATGCAAGTTCTTCCCGAACATTAACGACGCGGGACAAAAGGAAGTCTTCGTCAGATGCATAGACGCGAGTGGAAAGACTATGGAGAGCGAACACAAACTTGTTTTGATCAAGGGAGACTCGAAGCTTATACTTGAAGGCGTTGCTCCTGGCGGCATCGTTCATAAGTATGTGGATTTGAATGCCGTGTCAAACGTTGGAGTCAACAGCGTAAACTATTACATCAAAAATCTTAGAACAGGCAAGACTAAGACCATAGCTGAGAACGTGCCTTATGGCCAAAAGTTTAGATACAACGTCACTAAAGACGATGAAGGCGAGAATGAAATCAGCGTAACAGGCAATCAAATTGACGCCTTTATCAAGGGCGAGAGCATTAAATTTAGGATATACACTGGAAAGATATATACAAAACAACCACTAATGGCTAAGGACAAGTTTTTGGACTACACAAAAAAGATTGCTAGACGCGAGTTTTTAAGAACAGACCTAAGCGGCGCCATCACTACAGCGCAAGCAATACTTGAATCAGGCTGGGGCCAATCAGTGCCAGTCGATAAGTACACAGGAAAGTTCTCGAATAACCTATTTGGTATCAAGGGCAGCGCCTCCAATGGCACCGTAACCATAACTACAACTGAAGTTTATAATAATGTTAGATACACAGTTGACGATAAGTTCAGAGCATATAAATCGGCCGACGAATCATTTAGAGATCACACTGAATTATTCTTCGCAAAGAAATGGTATACGCCATTTAGAAAAGTTATGTTCAACGACCAAAGAGGTGTCTACGCAATCAAGAGATGCGGCTATGCGACAGACCCTAGCTATCCAGCGAAATTAAAGCAAATCATTGACAAATACAATCTAAAAGAGTTAGACAAAGTTAATTTATAAGATAAATGCAGTAGGACATAAAGCCTTCTTTACTCATATGAGTAGAGAGGGCTTCTTTATGCTCAAATCTATTTGAGCATCATAGTAATCAAAGTTTGTTTATTTATTACAAGAAGATGATGAAAATGTGTTTATTATCATACAATTTGTGGTATAATACAAGATAGAGTAGTTAGATTTATACTACAGAATAGATATTATTGATAAGGAGAGGGGCTTATTATGAAAACATTTAAAATGAAAAAATTCTTAACACTGGTGCTCGTGGCAATGATGCTCATAACATCAGTACCAGTAAATGTATTTGCTGAGAGTAAGAATTATGACAAGACAGCAATAGCTTCAGTTCAAGACTTGAACAAGACACCTTTGACAGTTGCACAGACCAATGGGAAGCCAGCAGAGGATATTATAAAAAATCCTGATATGCCAAAGCTTTACACTATGCGTGCAGACTATAAGGTTCCAAGAAATGATGAAGAAGTCATTGCTTATCAGCCTTATATAGCTACTGTCGGTGATGATGAATACACATATACTGATTTAGATGGCAATGAAGGACAAAAAGTTCTAACAGACGAAGAAAAATCTAAGATAAAGAAAAAAATAAATTTGCCAGACATTGATGGCTATACTTCGCCAACACCAAGCTTTACTGTAAATTATGAATACATTAAAAACAACGCAGAAAAAGGAAACTTAGATGGCAACGAAAAAAAGGGTAAACATCCATATCTTTATAAGGCAAAGCAAGGAACTATAAATATTAAACACAGTTTTCAAAAGCTCGAAAATCTAGAAGAGTATGGTTATAGGGATGGAGATACTGACTTTATTTACACATCCCAAACAGGTGTTACAGGAACATCTGTCACTATAAAGGCCTTAGCTGGAGAGAAAATCAACGGCTATGTTCCTGAAGTTAATGTGCTTACAACCCAAGTTCCACAAAATTCAGCTAAATTTGAAATAGAAATGCGTTACAACCGTGCTATATATGATGTGAAATTTGATTCCAAGGGTGGAACTGAACTGCCAGGAATGACATTATTCTATGGACAAACAATACCAAAATTAAACTTTGATATTAAAAAGTTGGGAGCGACGTTACAAGGTTGGAAGGTGAATAAAGATATAACTTATATAGACCAAGCTGGAAATAAACAAACTCTTTCTAAAGATACTCTTATTAATAAGGAAGACTTTGAAGCAGGTAGAAAATTCCAGGATGGTATAAAAAATGCCATGCCTGCAGAAACTCTTACCTTTACTGCAGAGTGGACAGATAAACCTAAAGCAGACTATGTAATCCAATTTTGGACTGAAAAACCAGATTACAATGACCAAGACGACAAGCTCCCTTTGCGTGAACGCTACGACTTTATCGGTGCAAGAAGAATAGATGAAGCCGACACCGGTTCTACTCCGGATCTTACAAACTTATCCATCGATGGCATTACATTCCCCGACTTAAATGACGGACGCTTGGAAAAGGCTCAAAATAATAAAGAAGAATTTGAAAGATATTACTTCTTAAATGAAGACTTGACTAAAAAGCAAAACGCATCGAAAGAAAATCCGAACGTTCAAAAATCCGTTTTATCTACCGGGGAAACGGTCTACAATATCTACTACGACCGCAGAGTCTATATCCTCTACTTTACAGCTGCTAATGAACTGGCATTTGAAAATGCAGGTAGCTTCTGGCCTATTATAACAAGAGATGGAAAAGTCATAGGGAAAGAAGGATCTCCTTATAAAGTAGATGTTCGCTTCAACCAAAGCTTGGATGGAATATGGCCAAAGGATGCGGAAGTTTCAAATCTTCCGCCTGGTAGTAGCGATCCAGAAGGAGACATCGGCCTAATAGGTTGGATAATTAACAATAACGCGGGTGAAACAGTTTACCGCGATACGCCACCATATCGTTTAAGTGCAGAAGATTTTATCGACAGTCAAGATGTAGTGGGTGAAGGAGAACTTGAGGGATTTGGTCACGCAGATGAGATACCTATAAAGGATGGGCAAACCAAAACAAGAGATAAGTATGAGATTTCCCTTGGATCGACATCCTTGGACGTCGCCGTTGTCCACCACATTGATATTATAAAGGACGATTTCAATGGCAAGGAACAAATCGATTATGATATGTCCTATTGGAAGAGCGATACGAATGCAGTCGAGTATGCCTTCATTTTGCCTCACCTTCAAGGCTTTACCCTTAAACAAGAGCAAAGGGAAGCAGAATGGATATTGGAGAAACCAACAGATCATAGTTATAGAACGATTAACGACTTAAATAATGCGAGAAATCAGAAAACGCCTTTTAGAAGCGACGCTGACAAGATAAAATACATCCCTAAATTTCCTTGGGGCAAGAAACTCTTTAATGGAAAAAATGCCTACAATTATGCAAACTACTTTCGCAACAAGTACAAGTTAAAATTAAATAACGATCCAAAGACTGTAAAAAATGACAGTGAATATGGTGATGGCAATATTTTAGATGTGCCTTATGAAAAACCATTAAAGGATTTGAAATTAGATACAAATCATGTGCCTGAAAGACCTGATTGGGTACCTGAAACGTGGACTTTTAAAGGTTGGGCTCTTGATCCTTCTGGTGACAACTTGGTAAAAGAGGGCGATGAAACAAAACTTCATTATGACCAAGTTCTCTTTGCTAAATGGGCAGAACCGGATACTATTTGGAAGGTAAAAATTGATCCAAATGGAGGACGTTTAGCTGATTTAAGCACAAAAAATATATCTGATGAATCTAAAGAGCTTGAAAAAGATGGCGAAACTCACACTTATCCGGAGAAAGTTGATGGAGAAAATACATTTAATTTTGTCCATAAGATGATTTTAAAAGAACCAAAAGATGCTACTAAAAATATCATTGAACCAACAAGACCTGGCTACAACTTTGCCGGTTGGGAATTTGTAAGATATACAAAAGATGAAAATGGCAATGACACGGAAGTTGTAGACACAAGCTATAAAGACTTATATAAAGTGCCTGAAATGTATCACTTTGGTAACGAAGTTGTTGGCAATGTTCACCTTAGGGCAATTTGGAACAAACAAGACCTTGTAACAGTAAAGGCTATCCACCACTTCTTGAATGCAGATTATAGCGAAAAATCTAAGGAAGTACAAAATCTTTATAACAGAAGAGTTGGGTCCTATACAACAGGTCTAGCAAGTAGGCAAGGAGACGAGTACCTCTTAGTTCCACAAGCTGAGTGGGAAGCACTTGAAAATGCAAATGCTGACTATAAAAAATATAAAGAAGATACAAAAAGAACAAACAGTTACAATCAAATTTTAAAAGTTGAGCCAGAAAAAATTCACAATGAGCAAGGGGATCTTGTAGATAACCCTAATTTTGATAACAATCGTTTTGAATTTTTCTACAAGCCATTTAAAGAAAGAGTCTACGAAGTAAATTATCTTGACCAAAGAGGCAAAGATGAAGTTGTAGACTTTATGAAAAAATCGAAAGCTGCTTATCAAAAAATCAAAATTGATACTTCAATGACTCCGCAAGACAAGAGCAACGCATATAAAAAACTTCTTGCAGATAACAAAGCTGCTTTTAAAATAATTAAAGAAAAATATGCCATTATTACTAATGAAAGAGTAGTAAATGGTAAGCGTCATTATGATGCAAGAAACTACAGAAGAATTCCTGGTTGGGTTTTAAATGACAAGCCACAACAACAATTATTCTTTGACATTTATGAAGACACAGATACTTTTGCTGGTATAAACGAAAGTGGCCTTGATGAAATTAATTTCTTCTACAAGGATGTTAGAGTTATAGAAGTTAAAAATCCTGAAGATCCAGTGCCAAAGGGCTATGTAAGAGTAAAATTTGTCGCAGAAGAGGGCGGAAACTTCACAGATGCTACAGACAATGAAGTCAAGGAACTTTACTACGATGTAATAGTAGGATTAAAGTCAGACCTACTTCCAGTTCCAGAAAAATTGGAAGAAGGCGAAGATAAAGTTGAAGGCAAGTATTATATTACTCCTGATGCAGGAAAGAAATTTATCAAGTGGGATAAGGAAAAACTTTTAAATAGCAACACTACTATAGACAAGAACTACACCTTTACAGCCTACTTTGACTGGTCTGGAATAAAGGTAAATGAACTTGTAAAAACAGAATCTTATAAAGATCCTGATGGAAAGTGGAACAATGACTTTGCTCCTAGTCTTGATGAATTAAAGGCACAAGTTAAGTGGGTTAATAAAGACGGCAGTGAAAGTGATTTGCCAAAGGATGCTACAGTTACTATCGTTGATGAAAATGGAAAAGAGCTTACTCAAAATGATATCTATGAAAAAGTAAAAGAACTAGGAAAGTTTGACTCAGATGAACTTGTAAGAACTGTAAAATTCAAGGCAAAAGTAATATTTGCAAATAACTCAATACAAGATATTGAAATTCCAGTAAAAATTTATAAAAATGTCTACGAAGGGCTTACAACGGGAGCAATGCCAAAAGTTTTAAAAGACGCAACTGCAGTTGGTGGCGACTTAGCAGATATAACTGGAAACTATGTAAAAGTTACAGTAAATCCTACAGGAAAAGCTGGCGAAAAAGACTCTAAGATTTATTATGTAAACCCAAAAGCTTGGGTAGAAATTCCTGAAATAAAATTGACAGATAAGGAAAAAGAAGAATTAGGTTTTACTCGTTGGACATCTGATAATGATGATGTAAATACAAAGGGAGAATATATCTTTGAAAAAGATAATGTGAAACAAAGATATAAGTTTAAAAAAGATACCATAATTCAACCAGATTTTTCAAAGGATGTAGTTGAACAAGAAGATCCAAATAAGAAACCTGATGTGCCAAATAGTTTTGTAAAAGTTGTTGTTACAACAAAAGAAGATGGAATAGAAAAAGCTACAGAAAACACAAAGTTTGAAAGAACTTTCTGGGTTAACCCAACAAAAGAAGTTACTATTCCAGTTACAAATCCAACAGGTGATACTGTTAAAGATGATAAGGGAAATGTAGTTACAGACGCTGCAGGTAAGGAAATCAAATGGAAATTTAAAGAATGGTCAAGTCCTTTGACAGCTACTTTCACAGGAAAAGAAACTACAATTACTGCCAAGTATGAAAAGACTATTCCAGAACCTAGTGTTGATGCAAGTGTTGTAGAAACCTATGTTGGAAGAGAACCTGAACTTGGCGATTATGAAAAAGCTTTAAAGATGATGCTTGATAAGACTGGCTTATCATTTGACGAAAATGTTTCAAGTTTTGAAATAATAAAGGATCCAGATGTAAGTAAGCCAGGCATGAGCGAAGCAAAAGTTAAGGTTGAGTTTAAGAATGGACAGGTAAAAGAAGTTACAGTTCCAGTTAAGGTATATGACAATATATATCCTGGCGATACAAACGGTGACAAGACTTCTGGAACACCAGATAATTATGTAAAAGTTACTGTAAATCCTAAAGCTTATGATGAAGATGATCAAAAAATCAAAGTTTACTATGTAAATCCATTGGCAAAAGTTACAATTCCTGAAATTTTAATAAAGGAAGAAGACAAAAAAGAATATGGATTTAAGAAATGGACAACAAATAACAAAGAAATAAACTTATCAAATAATGACGAAATTTATGACTTTACAAAAGAGTATCAATTTACAGTCGATACAGAAATTTATGCTTTCTATGAAAAAAATGGAGAACCAGAAGTAAATGTTGAATTTGAAAGCAAGGAAATTGTTAAAAACATTGGAGACAAAGTTTCTGTAAAAGAATATGAAGATGCTTTAATAGTTCCAAAAGATGCTGAAGGAAAAGACATTGCTGACGTTAAAGGCATAAATATATTAAAGGATCCAGACACAAGTAAAGAAGGTTACACTACTGCAAAGATACAAGTTGTTTACGACGATGGTAAAACACAAGAGCTTATAGTATTAGTAAAAGTTCTACCTGATTATGTTGAACAAACTGATCCAGATAAAAAACCTGATGTACCAGAAAATTTTGTAAAAGTTATTGTAAAGACAAAAGAAAAAGTTGTTAAAGAAGATGGTACTCAAGAAGAAGTAGAAAGAGCTACAGATGAAACAGCTTTTGAAAGAACTTTCTGGGTTAATCCTTCAAAAGAAGTTACTATTGATGTCAATGAGCCAACTGGAATAAAGGATATAACAGATAATAGAACTTGGAATTTTGATTACTGGAAAGTTGATGCTGAAGATGGAACTGAATATAGAACTACAATTACAGATCAATTTAGAGATGAGACTATTATCCTAGCAAAATACACTAAGGATGAAGTTGAAAAGCCTAGCGCTGATGATGTAATTACAGAAGAGGGAGTACAACCTAGTAAGAAAGACTATCTTGATAAGATAGATGCACCATATGGCAAAACTATTAACGATATCACAATTATTAAAAAACCTGATGTCTCACGTCCAGGCGTATCTACTGCTACAATCGAGGTCGAATACGATGACGGTACTAAAACTTTAGTGGATGTAAAAGTATTTGTTCAAAGAAAGAACGATCCACGTCCAAGCGAACCACAAATCATTTACAGAGACAGAATCGTAGAAAAAGAAAAGATTGTTGAAAAGATTGTTAAGATCAAAGACAACGAAAGACTTAAGGAAATCAGATATATGCAAGGCTACAACGGCAAGTTTAGACCATATGACGGTCTAAGAAGGTCTGAAGCTGCTCAAATACTTGCCAACGCACTAAAGGCTGATGGCTACGCTTACGATCCATTCTACCCTATAAGCTACACTGACATTGGCGACTCTTGGTACACAGAAGCTGTTAGAATAGTTTCTCAAGCGGGTGTCTTCCAAGGATATAGCGATGGTACTTTTAAACCAGAAGGTAAGATTACTAGAGCTGAGTGGGTGGCAACACTTAGAAGGTTCCAAGACTTAAAGAAAGTTAGCGGCAACGACATGGGCTTAAGCATGGGTCACTGGGCTACTGAAGAGATAGAAGCAGCATACCAAGCTGGCTGGCTAGATGTATACACATCAGGCATAGCGACATTCGATGCGAACGCTCCTATAACTAGACAAGAAGTAGCGGCTGTATCTAACAAGGCCTTTGACAGAGTTCTTGACAAAGTTTACTTGCAAAGAAATGTTAAGAACATGATAAATTACAACGACATCAATCCAAGCATGCCTCTATATGAAGACATCTTGTGCGCAAGTAACACATTGTTGACAGATGGCAGATATTACAAGGCTAATACTATTGTCATGGACAATATTACATTTAACATTGTTACGGATGATTTGTTAATATATCAAAAGAAGTTCCAATACAATGTTATTAGATAAGCTTAAACAATAGAATAAACTATATCAATAAAGAGTGCGTATCAAATGATATGCGCTCTTTTCTTATATGAAGATAGATAATTAAAAATTTTATGTCAAGCAAAATAAAAAAATAATTAATTTTAGCATATTAATGATTTAGACTGGGTATATTATAAAAAAGGAGGTATATTTATGAATTACTTAGTTTTAATCGGCGTACTGCTAATAGTTGTCGGCTTTGCACTAAAGCTTGATGTTGTAGCAGTCGTTTTGATATCTGGCCTAGTAACTGGCTTGGTATCAGGTATGTCATTAGTAGAAGTATTAGACTTAATCGGAAAGGGATTTGTAACAAACAGATACATGTCACTTTTCTTCCTAAGTCTACCACTAATCGCTATCATGGAAAGGTATGGACTTAAAGACAGAGCAGCTGAAGCCATCAAGAAGATCAAATCAGCAAGCGCAGGTGGCGTTGTTGGTTTATACATCTTAATTAGATGGGTGGCAGCTATATTCTCTTTAAGACTTGGTGGACACGTTCAATTCGTTAGACCACTTATACTACCTATGGCTGAAGGTGCTGCAGCAAAAACTGTTGACCTATCAGAAAAGAAATTAGAAGAGCTTAAGGGACTTGCAGGTGCCGCAGAAAACTACGGAAACTTCTTCGGACAAAACATCTTCCCTGTAGCGAGCGGTGTTTTATTAATTCAAGGCACACTAGCAGGAGCTGGTTATGAAGTTACTAACGCTGAAATCGCTCAAGGCTCAATACTAGCCGGTGTTGCAATGGTGATTTTATCACTAGTACAATGCTACCTATTTGAAAAAAGTTTAAGAAAGGAGCTAAAGAATGTTTAAATTTATTTATGCTAATTCAGCTATGGTTGACGAAGTCATCTACATTCTATGTGGTATCGTCTGCATTATGACTGGAATTAGAGGCTTAAAGAATAAAAAAGCTCCTATCGGTACCTTTGTTTTCTGGACACTTTTAGGTATACTTTTTGGAGCAGGTAAGTTTATTATCGACAGCTTTGAATATGGCGGAGCCATCATAGGCGGCTGCTTGATGCTACTAGGAGCACTAACACTTACAAATCAAGTACAAATAGGCGAGTTCAATTCTCAATCAGAAGAACAAAAAATTGCTTATGGCAAAAAGGTTGGCAACAAGATATTCATCCCAGCCCTTGCAATAGGTATCATCGCCATGATCATGGCGCAATTCAAGAGCTTTAAAGTTGCTGTTGATGTAAAAGATGGCGCAGATGTATTCTTTGGATTTACATCAGCTCAAACACTTGGTATATCATCAGTACTTGCCATCATCATCGCTTTAATCATAACAAAGGCAAAATACTCTGAAACAAAGGAAGATACAGCTAAGATGCTTATGCAAATAGGCAGTTCTTCACTACTTCCTCAACTACTTGGAGCACTAGGAACAGTATTCGCAGCGGCAGGCGTTGGCGAAATTATTGGTTCAGGCGTTTCAGCTATAGTTCCACCTGAAGCAAAAGTTTTAGGTGTAATCGCTTATTGTGTTGGTATGGTAGTCTTTACCATGATTATGGGTAATGCCTTTGCAGCATTTACAGTTATTACACTTGGCGTTGGCGTTCCGTTCGTTATTGCCAATGGCGGTAACCCTGCCATCATAGGCGCGCTTGGTATGACTTGCGGCTACTGCGGTACACTACTAACACCTATGGCTGCTAACTTCAATATAGTTCCAGGAGCTATACTTGAAACAAAAGATAAATACACTATAATCAAGGCACAAGCACCAGTTGCTATACCTTTAATAGTAGTACACATTATATTAATGTTATTGATTGGATTTAGATAGAATTAGAAGAAATTTTTGAAAGGAGACGATATTTTGAAAATATTAGTAACAGGCTTTGACCCCTTTGGTGGAGAAAAGATAAACCCAGCGATTGAATCGGTAAAGAAACTTCCTGATACAATTGCAGGAGCTGAAATAATTAAGCTTGAGATACCTACTGTAATCGGTAAATCTGTAGACAAGATCAAAGCAAAGATTGAAGAAGTGCACCCAGACGTTGTTTTGTCCATCGGTCAAGCAGGCGGCAGGCCAGACATCACTGTTGAAAGAGTCGGCATCAACTGCGACGACTGCAGAATTAAGGACAACGAAGGCAATCAACCTATAGATGAAAAGGTGGCTGAAGACGGCCCAGCGGCATATTTCTCGACACTACCTATCAAGGCCATGGTTAAAAATATACAAGATGGCGGCGTGCCAGCGAGCGTTTCAAACACAGCAGGCACTTTCATCTGTAATCACGTTCTTTACGGAGTAGCACACATACAAGCTACTAAGCATCCTGAGATGAGAACAGGTTTTATACACATTCCGTTCTTACCAGAGCAAGTAGTTGATAAGAAGAATATGCCATCGATGGCGCTTGAGACTATAGTTAAGGGACTTACTTTGGCAATAGAAGCGATTGTAAAGAATGAGGAAGATATAAAAGTTACTGGCGGAGCTACTCACTAAATTACGCTTCATCCATTGACTTTGCGAGCAGAATTAAAAAATATATCAAGGAAAAATCATATTACCCTCTGCAATATTATTAAGCAGAGGGTATTTTTATCTGACGCCATTAATTAATTATTAAATATATTATAAATTTTTGACAAAGCGTCTCGCTCGTGGTATAATCATATTTACATTATTTAATATATAGCTATTTAATATACCTATATACGAAAGGAGAAAAATATGAAGAAGAAATTAGTTAACACAGCCGCATACTATGCTGTAGCTGGTCTATTTGCAGGCGCTTTCTACAGAGAGTTCACTAAATACATGGGCTATACTGGAGTAACATCACTTGGCAAAGCACACACACACCTATTTGCCCTAGGTATGCTTATGTTTTTAATAGTTACTGCACTTGCATCAACAACAGAAATTACTAAGAGCGAGTACTTCGATCGCTTCTACTTTTATTACAACATCGGCGTTGGTCTATCAGCAACTATGATATTCTGTAGAGGCTTGTACCAAGTCATAGGCCTTGATAACAAGATACTTGACCTTGTTATATCATGGACAGCAGGCGCGGGACACGTAACAGTCACTATCGGCCTAGCATTTTTATTCTTGTCTTTGAAACAAACAATCAAGGACTAGAGTTATAATTTAAAATATATGATTAGAATATACTTTATTCTACCCTCATTTCTTTTTTGCCTCATCAATTGATGGGGCTTTTTGATTAAATTTATTAAGAAAACTTATATTAAAAGGCTCTATGTCAAATATTGGGGAGACTTATTGATTTAAGTCTCTCTTTTTATGTTAAAACTAACATTTGCACGTTTTTAATTTATATACTTAAAATAACACAAATTTATGTAATTTTTGCATGACTAATAAACCTATATAGGCTTATTAGGTTTTTATGATGTTTTATATATATATTTTAGTCTAAAAGCATTATTCTTTTTCTGAACCTCTCGAAGTTTCTCATACCAAAGCTGTTTCTTTTTAGTGTCTTTATCTTTGTATGTTTTCCTTCTAGTGCTCCATTTGAATGTTTGTAGTCAAATGAGTTTGTAATTTCATCAGACCAGTTTGTAAAGGCTGTTATACATGATTTAAACTCTTTAAGTTTTGATTTTTTACATATGTCTATCCATGCGTTTACCTTGTATTGTGCTTGTTCTTTGTTTTTCTGCACTAGAACTTCTTGATAGAAGGATTCTTTTAAGCCATATGCTAGTCTTAGCTCTTCGCTTATCTCTAGCATTAGAGCTGCTTCTCGCTTTTGATCATCATTAAGTTTTGGCATTGGTTTTGTAAGTATGCTTTTACTTCTTTTTAGGTATATTCTCATTTCTGCTGATGTATCTTTTTGTATTCTCTTTCTTACGTTTTCTAAGCTCCAAGAGACTTGTCTTACGAAGTGATATTTGTCTGCTATGTGTACTGCGTTTTTAAAGTATGCGTTTTTAACGTTTTTAAATGTTTTTGACATATCGCTAACAAATATCTTTACATTTTCTCTTTCTTCTTTTGGTATGTTTTTAAAGTATTCAAACAAAATATTTTCTTGCCTACTTTTAACTATGTCTATGATTTCATGTGTTATGCCATCTAGAAGTGAGCATTGATACTTGTATGAACCGCTGTCGCCTTTAAACTCGTCTATTAAAAGTACTTTTGGAAGACTTTTTCTCTCTACTGATAGGTAAGATAGGACTCTTGTAACTGTTGATGTGCTTACTGAGTATCTTCTTGATATTGACTTTATTGAGTAAAGTTCTCTAAACTCTCTAGCTATGGATGCTACTAGTCTTTTTGTCATGGTCATTTTCTTTGCTACTAGTTCTGTTTTGCTATCAATTCTTTTCCCGCAGCACTTACAGTTGTACCTAGTTTTTCTTAGGTTTATTATGCATTTTTTACCATGCATCTGTGTATCTTTTATCTTTTGAGTTCTGTGATCATGAACCCAGATATGTTTAGAACCACAGTATGGGCAGCTTTTTAACTTTTTTGTCTGTGCTTCTATAACTACTACATTTTCACCTTCTTTAAAATTGTTAACAACTACATCTTTACAAGCTAGCAAATTTATGGTATTATATTCTTGCACTTGTACACACCTCCTATGTTGTAGTGGTATTTTAAGTATAGGATAAAATGTGTGCAAGTGCAACTTTTTTTTGTAATTTTATCAAAAAAATATCTATTGAGGTTTTACTCCCCAATAGATATTATACAGCCTATTAAAACGCATTATTATAGATAATATTTATTTGACTTTACATGTAAATAATGTTATATTTTTAATGTACTGACATTAGTTGGTAACAGAACTTTAGGAGGTTTTTTATGAAAAAGAAATTATTTAGGACTAGTATTTTATTAATTTTGTTGCTATCTTTAGTGATATTTTCAGTAGCTTGCACAAAGAATAATGACACAAGCGATGATAAACCTAAAGAAGAAACAACAGCAAGTATAGATGAAACAAAAACATCTGAAGAATCAAAAGAAGAAGCTACCAATGGTGAAAAGGAAGTTATAAAAATATCAACAACTGGAAACCATGCATTTTTCTCTGAAACTAATGAAAAAACCGGAGAACTTCAAGGTTATGAAATAGATGTTTGGAATGAAATTGCAAAAAGAAATAATTGGGAAATTAAATGGGAGATAGCAGGATTCCCTGGAATTCTTGAGCTATTAGAATCAGGTCGTGTTGATACTGTAGCTGATCAAATTGGAGTTACTGATGAACGTAAAAAGACATATAATTTTAGTGATGTATATTTCTATGTTCCATATAAGGTTGTAGTAGCAGAAGATAATAATACTATTCATGGAATCAAAGATGTATATGGCAAGAAACTAGGCTTACTTACAAATGATATCGCTTATGCATTTAAAGATCAATTTGATCCAGAAGGAAAAATTGAATATGTTGAATATGATGTAAGTACTGCAGTTCATACAGACGTAGCGTTAGGACGTATAGACGCATCACTAATGTCAGCTATGCATATTAACGATGTAAAAGAAAAATCTGGATTAAAAATAAAAGGCGTTGGAGATACTGTTTATACAGAAGATGCTGCATATCCTTTCCATAAAGATGAAAGAGGCAAGAAACTTTTAAAAGAAGTTAATAAAGTAATTAAAGAATTAAAAGAGGAAGGTTTTTTAGGCGAAACAGCCAAAAAATGGTTTGGCTTTGATCCAATGGCTGAGTAGATATTTATATGGATCGTTTTAATATAAATCTCTTTTTTAAACTATTTCCAAAAATATTAAGATATTTACCAGAAACTTTTAAGCTGGCATTTATAACTATATTTTTCTCTTTAATAATAGCATTAATTGTTGCTATTATAAGACAATATAAAATAAAGGGTTTATACACTTTAACATCAATATATGTATCATTTTTTAGAGGCACGCCTTTTATTGCACAATTATTTTGGTTTTATTATGGATTGGCACAAGTATTCGAATCTATAAAATCAATGAATCCATTTCAAGCTTTAGTAATATGTATGAGTGCTAATTATGCAGCATTTATGTCTGAAGATATACGTGCAGCATTGAATTCAGTAAGTAGATCTCAGTATGAAGCTGGCTTATCTATAGGTATGTCTCCGCTAAAGGTTATACAACGAATAATAATACCTCAAGCAGCTAGAGTTGCTGCACCTGGATTATCTAACCATTTTATCGGAATATTCAAGTCTACATCTATTGGATTTATGATTGGATATAAAGATATGATGGCTGCAGTTAGCTTGGAAACTTCTAAAGTATATAGATTTTTGGAAGGATATACTGTTGCAATAGTTATTTATTGGATAATAATTTCAATATTATCATATGCACAAAATAAGTTAGAAGATAAACTTAACTTGAACTATAAATAGGAGACAAGAATGATTAAAATAGAAAATTTATGCAAAAAATTTGATGATTTTGAAGTGTTAAAAAACGTTTCGCTATCACTAGAAGAAGGAAAAGTTGCGGTTTTGATTGGGCCTTCCGGTTCTGGAAAATCAACATTTTTAAGATGTATTAACTTTTTAGAGAGAGCCAATAAGGGAACTATTAAAATTGACAATTGCACTGTTAACTGCGAAACAGCCAATAAAAAAGAAATTAATCAGCTGAGATCTTTAACCTCGATGGTATTCCAAAATTATTGCCTTTTTTTAAATAAAACTGCATTAGAAAATATAATGGAACCAATGGTTTCTGTTCAAAAACTTAATAAGAATGAAGCCAAAGAAAAAGCTATGGATATTATAAAATCTATTGGGCTATTAGATAAGCAAAACAATTATCCGACTCAACTATCTGGTGGTCAGCAGCAAAGAATAGGAATTGGAAGAGCGATGGCAGTTAATTCTAAGCTTATGCTAATAGATGAGCCAACATCTTCTCTTGATCCTGAATTGGTAGGAGAAGTTTTAAAGCTTTTATATGAATTAGCTAAAGAAAAAACAACTATGATAATTGCAACACATGAGATGAAATTTGCTAAACATATAGCTGACAAAGTTATATTTATTGATAATGGAGAGATAATAGAAGAAGGTTCTGCTGAAGAAATTTTTGATAATCCAAAGTCTGAAAGGTTAAAGAAATTTTTAAATAAATTTCAGGTAAAATAAAGGAGTATTATTTATGAACTATATTGAATATAACGGAAGAAAAATATCTGTCAGGCCAGCTGTAAAGGACTATGAAATTGATGTCAATGGTGCTTATGTAAGGCAGATTCCATGGTTCAGGGAGCCTTTTGGAGAATCATATAAAAACCCTGTAGAAAAAGATAGATATACACTTTTTTGGGCGAAAGATTGTGCTTGGTCTAACCGCGTTGCTATAATTTATTCATTACTGGGTTTGTACGAATCAATTAAGGAAGAAATTGTTGATTGGACTGAATTAGATTTGCCAGTTGGATGGGAATGCGTAAATTCAAAAGATTGTGTAAATAAAGAAAGCAACGCTAGATTTGTTGGAGAGCTTTATTACAGAAGCGATAATAATTTTATTGGCAGGCCGTCTGTACCTTTGTTATTTGATTATAAAAGACAAGTAATAGCAAATAATGATCATCAAAATATGACTTATTATTTAGAGAGAGACTTTAAACCATATCATGGCGAAGGTGTGCCAAACTTATTGCCAATAAATGATGAAGAAGAGATAGTGAATATGGGATCATGGTTATATGATAACATTAATAATGCAATTTATAGGATGTGTTTTGCAGCCAATAAAACGCAATATAAAATTGCTTATGGTGTATTTTATAAAGCTATGGAAGATTTAGAACAAAGACTTTCAAACTTAAGATTTATATTTGGTGATCATATAACTGATTCAGATATACGATTATTTTCTACTTTAGTAAGATTAGATGTTGACTATGGTAAATATTTAAATTTAGATATACATTTAATAGATTATGTTAACTTGTTTGACTATTGTAAAGAAATATATCAAATACCAAAAGTTAGAGAAAAAACTTTTTTCGATAAAATATGTAGAAAAGAGTTTACTGAACAAGATATTAATAATGTTGAGAGATTGTGGTTAAATAAGGTTGATAGAAAGGATAAAATTAAGCTAAATGAGTCTATATTTATATATAAATAAGAAAAATATAGACTAATATATTTTTCTATACATGACTATAAATCTAATATTATATATTATATTCTTACTTGAGCCTCATCTATATGATGGGGCTTTCCTTTTGTTAAGTATCTGTTACAAGAGCGTTTTTTCATGATAATGGTGGTATAATCATAACAAAGGAAGTGATGTTATGAAAAATAAACAATTTATGACAATTATAATATGTATACTGCTTGTTGCATTATGTATTGTGTCTTTTGGGTATATAAGAAAGTCAAGTTCACTAAGAAAAGAAATGAGGCGCCGTATAGATCTTGAGGGAAGAATCGGACTATTAGAAAGAAGATTGAGAGAAAAAGATAAAGAATTAAAAGAAGCAAAAGAAGAAGCGAAAAGAAAAGACGAAGAAGAGAATAAAAAATATTCTGATTTATATAGAGTCATGGCAGACAAATGCGGCTTAAGCATAACGGACGAGAGAAAAAAGGCCATGATTATCCCTTTGGGCAACGCTTATGATCAAGAGACTCTTAAAGATGTTTTATCAAAGTTAAAACTATGGAGCTCAAAGTATTATGATGTCAAAGACCTAAACCAGCTTTTTATGCTTAAAAAGGAAGAGGGGGCAGATAATACTTATCTCATGGCCCAAGAGTTTTACATCGTGATTCCAAAGTATAAAGCTGATGAAATTTCACTAAAAGAGCTTGAACTTTTTGAAAATGGAAATCTTTATCCCGTTCCTAATGACTTTATCGATGGCAAATCATATACTGGTCCAGTTCTTATCTGTCAAAATATTTCAGACATTGCACCTAATGGAGAGATTTGCATAGAAAGCGAAAGTGGCGAAACAAAGTTTAGTCCATTTGTAAGTTTAAAAGATGGTTCACTAATGCTTCCGGATGAAATTTATAACGCAGCAGGCATACTTGATATGAAAGACTATGATAATAACGATTATGATGAAGATCTATTCAATGAGATTAAGGAGTATTTTTATTATTATGAATAAATAGTATTATCATTAAAACTATAGAGGCGGCTCACATGGGCTGCCTTTATTTTATGTCAAGAAATAATTAAAAAATTCTTGACATTTTCTTTTCATTATTGTATAATATCCTTTGTTGGGACCTTTAGCTCAGTTGGTTAGAGCGTCCGGCTCATAACCGGCAGGTCCGGGGTTCGAGTCCCTGAAGGTCCACCAATTTGCCCAGATAGCTCAGTCGGTAGAGCAGTAGACTGAAAATCTACGTGTGGCTGGTTCGATTCCGGCTCTGGGCACCACGCTTAAGTTTTTACTTAAGCTTATTTTTTTATCAAAACTAGTCCATAATTATAATTAAAAATTTTATGTTTATTTTAATTCTTCAGTGGGTATACTAATAATAGATGATATTAAGTGTACAGAAAGGATGAATATTATGAATGACGTTCTTCTTATTAATAGGATAGATGTACAGAAAGAATACGATAAGAAAAAGAAGGTCTTTTTTATTGTCGATTACAAAAGTGAAGATTATTCAGAATACAATATAGTTAGGATATTATGCGGCTTGGAAGACATTAGCTCTGAAGACATTGTCTTTAGGTACAACGGTTTTCAAATACAAACTGAGATAAGGAACATCCCAGCCATATTAAAGGCACTTATCGATGAGAAAGTGCCTGTATATAGCGTGTTTGAGATGTATACACCGGTGGTTTAGTATGGCGAAGTTAACACAAAAGCAGAGAAGACTGCGTTTTTACAGAATACTTGTACTTTTGCTTGTAGCCCTAATCGCCGTATACTTTTTCTTCTTCAGAAAGAAATTCATAGGCGTAAGCAAAGAAGAAAGAGTTGACAATATCAAGGCGTCTATCGAAGACTTGGGCGAGCTTGTAACTGTCGAGTATAATTACACCGATGTTTTAACGTATAAGGACAGCTTAACTCTTATGGATATGAAGATACCATTCACAGACAAGAGCTACATCATAAAATATAACGGCTACATCAAGGCCGGCGTTGACCTAGCAAAGGCTGTTGTTAAAGAAGTAGGCGAGACAAGCCTTGAGCTTGACGTGCCGGTTGCAGCCATCACAGACAGCGTTCTTGATGAAAAGTCCATGGTCATACTTGATCAAAAGAACAATATATTTAATCCTTTAGACTTGGGTGATTACCAAGAGACACTTAAGAAAGAATTGAATGCTCGAGAGCTAAAGGCTAAGAAAGACGGCATACTCGAGAGAGCTCAAGCAAATGCTGACAAGCTCTTAAGAAAGCTGCTTGAAGGCCTTGGCTTCAAAGATATAAAAATTAATTACATTTAGGAGGTAATTTGATATGAAAATTAGTAAGAATGTTGTAGATGCTTTAGTTGAACAATACAACTTTGAATTGGAAAGTGGCTATATTTATCTAGCTATGGTACATGACTTAAAGGACAAAGCTTGGGACGGCTTCGCTCACTTCATGGACAAACAAGCTCATGAAGAGTACGAACACGCTACTAAATTCAAAGGCTTCATCGAAGAAATAGGCGAAAGAGTTGAACTAAAAGCAATTCCTGAACCAAAGAAAGAATACAAATCGGTTCTTGAAATATTCGAAACAGCTTATGATCATGAAAAAGAAGTTACTAAGAGAATCGAAAATATCTATGACTTAGCACTAGAAGAAAAGAACTACGTTGTAGTAGAATTCTTAAATTGGTTCTTAGAAGAACAAGTTGAAGAAGAAGACAATATGAGAACTATTGTTGAAGTATTAGAAAACTTAAAAGACGGCTACACAGGTCTATATCTATATGATAAGGAACTAGGTAGAAGAGAATAATCTTAAGATATTTATAAGGGGTGCTTAAGTGCACCCTTTAAATATATATAGCAGAGCTATAAAAATATTTTTTTGGGAGGTATATTATGAAAGCAATGACACAAACAAACCTTCAATCAGCATTTGGAGGAGAATCACAAGCGCACATGCGTTACCTATACTGGGGAAATGTAGCAGAAAAAGAAGGCTTCAAGAACGTAGCAAGACTATTTAGAGCTACATCTGAAGCAGAAAGAGTTCATGCTCACTCACACTTTAGAGCGATGAAAGACCTATCAGGTGACTTCGCAGTTACATCTGGAGCAGGTTTTGGTGACCACGGAACATCTAAAAACCTTGAAGCAGCAGCAGGCGGAGAACGTTTTGAATTTACTGAAATGTATCCAAGCTACATATTAGTCGCTAAAGAACAAGGCGAAGAAGCAGCTCAAAAATCAATGCAATTTGCTATCGAAGCAGAAAAAGTTCATGAAAAACTATTCTTAAAAGCAAAAGAAGCAGTTGATGCTGGTAAAGACCTAGAAGCTGAAAAGATCTATGTATGTCCAGTATGCGGATTCATTTCACTTACAGGCGAAGAAGAAAAGTGCCCAATCTGTGGTGCACCTAAATCAAAGTTTATCGAATTTTAATTAAAAAAAGATAAAAAATATTTAAAAGATTCCTATACCATAAGCGTATAGGAATTTTTTTGTAAAAAGAGTAGAAATATTTGCTCATATGTGATAAAATAGTACTGATTAATATAGAAAGAGGTATTGCATTGGCAAAATTACTTATACAAGAATCGAATCCCTTGCTAGGCACAGTAAGAGTCAGCGGCGCGAAGAACGCTGCACTACCGATACTTGCTGCGACTATACTTGGCACTGAAGACATCATCTTAGAGGATTTACCTAAGCTAAAAGACGTTGAAGTCATGTGCGAAGTACTTCAGTCACTTGGGGCAACGGTTGAGAAATTAGATGAACATAGAGTAAAAATTAATTCAAATTCTATAAATAAATACGAAGTTGACTACCAATTGATGCACAAGATGAGAGCATCCTTCATAGCTATGGGAGCGCTCATCGGCAGGATGGGTAAGGCGAGGTCCTCGATGCCGGGCGGCTGCGCTATAGGCGCAAGACCAGTTGACCTGCACCTAAAAGGCTTTAGATCACTTGGCGTCAACGTCGATGTTGAAGAGGCGGACGAGTACACAGATATCTTTGCTCACGCAGATAATTTAGCTGGCAATAAGATATATCTTGACTTCCCATCAGTTGGTGCAACACAAAACATAATCTTGGCGGCAGTACTTGCTCAAGGCGAGACAGTCATCGATAACGCGGCAATGGAGCCAGAAATCGTTGATATGGTAAACTTCCTCAATAAGATGGGCGCAAAGATCTATGGTGCAGGCACATCGACGATACGTATAAGAGGCGTTGAAAAACTTCTTGGCGCAACACATCAAATCATGCCGGATAGGATAGAGGCAGGCACGTTTATGGTGGCCGCGGCGGCAACACACGGCGACATCATATTAAATAACGTTATCGTTAGTCACATGAGACCTGTTATAGCAAAGCTGCGTGAAACAGGCTGTGAAATATATGAAGAGGCTGATTCACTAAGAATTATAGCGACTAAAAAGCTTAAGCCGATAAAGGTAAAAACACTACCATATCCAGGATTTCCAACAGATATGCAAGCCCAATTCATGGCGCTTGAAACCATTATCGAAGGAAATTCCGAGGTAATAGAAACAGTTTTTGAAAACAGATTTATGCACGTAGATGAGCTAAGAAAGCTAGGCGCAGTCATTGACGTAGAGGACAGAACTGCCACAGTTAAGGGCGTAGCAAAGCTTCACGGAGCAGAAGTAAAGGCGACAGACCTTAGAGCTGGAGCCGCACTTGTCATAGCAGCCCTATGTGCAGAGGGCGAGACAAAGCTTTCAGACATATATCATATCGACAGAGGATATGAAGATTTTGAAGAGAAATTTAGATCCTTAGGCGCAAAAGTCTATAGAGTAGAGGAATAAGGGGGATAGGCATGGGATTAAGATCTGATGTAGGCATAGACTTAGGTACAGCGAGTGTACTTGTTTATGTAAAAGGTAAAGGCATAGTACTAAAAGAACCGTCTGTCGTAGCGATAGACCAATATACAAATAAATTCTTAGCAGTTGGCGAAGAAGCAAGAAAGATGCTTGGTAGAACACCAGGCAACATCGTTGCAATCAGACCGCTTAGAGAAGGAGTTATCTCAGACTACAGCGTTACACAAAGAATGCTTAAGTATTTTATACAAAAGGCACTTGGCAGAATGCTTTTCAAGCCAAGACTTGTAGTTTGCGTGCCAAGCGGCTGTACAGAAGTTGAGAAGAGAGCGGTTATCGAGGCTGCAAATGAAGCAGGCGCAATCAAAACTTATTTAATCGAAGAACCGATTGCGGCAGCTATCGGCGCTGGACTTGATATCACTCAGCCCAATGGTAACATGATTATCGATATAGGTGGCGGTACAACAGACATCGCCGTTATTTCACTTGGCGGCATCGTTGTGAGCAAATCCATCAAAGTAGCGGGCGACGACTGCGACGAAGCAATCACAAAGTATATAAGAAAGAAATTCAAGATGATGATAGGCGAAAGATCAGCCGAAGAGCTTAAAGTAACTATAGGCTGCGCTTATCCGCTCGAAGAAGAACAATACATGGAAGTAAAGGGCAGAAACCTTATGAGCGGCCTACCTATGAACGTAGTAGTATCATCCTCAGACATGCTCGAAGCACTTAAAGAGCCAGTTCAAGAGATTATCGAAGCAGTTCACACAGTTCTTGAAAGAACACCGCCAGAACTAGCAGCCGACATCTCCGGTAGCGGCATCATACTTACAGGCGGCGGCGCCTGCTTAAAGGGCCTTGACACACTTGTTACAGAGCAAACAGGCATACCATGCAAAGTCGCTGAAGACCCAGTTGAATGCGTTGCCATTGGTACAGGAAAGTCACTTGATTGGGTAGAAATACTTGAAAAATCAAATAATAAAAGCGGCGCAAGCGTTAGATTTAGATAATTTTATCTATACTTATGGCGTAAACTATTAAAAATATTTATACAAGAGCGGTTATTGATATAACTGCTCTTTTTTTGGGTAAATAGGATTTAGACCATAATAATATTAAGGAGGAAAAATTATGAGCGAATATTTTGAAAGAAAAGATTTACAAGAGTTTGGTAGAGGTGCTTTAGGTGAATTAAATAAGGAGCTATGGGATAATTTCATGGCTTATTACGGAAGCGTTTATCAAGATGGCAAGCTAAGCGGTAGAGAAAAATCACTTATCGCACTAGCCGTTGCACACGCAATTCATTGCCCATACTGCATTGAAGCCTACACAACAGCTTGCTTAGATCAAGGCTACACTAAAGAAGAGATGATGGAAGCAGTTCATGTAGCTAGCTCAATCACAGGCGGTGCAGTACTTGCTTACTCAACTCAAATGAAGAAGCTTGCAGACGATATGGAGATGTAATTGTCATACCTAAAGAGCTTACAAGAGGCAGTTCAGCCCTTTGCTAAGACCGTAGGCCGCGATATACTTGCGAAGAACCCCAAAACACTTCAGTTAAATATAACTAGGAAGTGTAACTTGGCATGCAAACATTGTCACGTGGCTTGCTCACCCGCAAGAAGCGAGGATATGGATATGCGTACGGCCGAAAGAGCTATGCAGATACTTAAAGAATGGGACTTCACTACGCTTGATATAACAGGCGGAGCACCTGAGATGAGCTCGGTTTATAGGTACCTTATAGATACAGCCGCGTCCATGGATAAGAAAATCATGAGCAGATCTAATTTAACTATCTTTAATGAAGATGCCTATAGAGATCTGCCAGAGTTTTTGAAAGAAAGAAAAGTCGAGATCGTCGCTTCACTGCCATTCTACGAAGAAGTAAGAACGGATAAAGTTAGAGGCATAGGCGTTTTTCATGACTCCATCGAAGTGCTTCAAAGGCTCTGTGCACTTGGCTACGGGCGAGATGAGGCACTTCAGCTGAACCTTGTCTACAATCCGAGCGGCGCCATGATACCAGCGGGGCAAGATGAGCTCGAGGCCATATATAGGACCAAGCTTAAGGACGAGTACGACATAGACTTTAACAATCTATTCAGCATGACCAATTCACCCATAGGCCGCTTCGGCGAGTGGCTCGATAGATCAGGCAATATGCAAAGGTATCTTACAAGGCTTTGCGATGCTTTCAATCCAGCGACCGTTGATGAGCTTATGTGCCTTGACACGCTATCCGTCGACTACGACGGCAGCCTTCACGACTGCGACTTTAATTTAGCTCTCGGAATGGGTATCGCAGGTCCTCACAAAACCATCTTCGATATAGAAAAAGACGATTTAATCGGACGAAAAATCAGAACTATGAACCATTGCTACACATGTACAGCCGGCAGCGGATCCTCATGAGGCGGAGCATTGGAGTAGTTACTCAGATATTACTTCCTGTCAGATGATAGGAAGTATTTTTTTGCCATTTTATAATAATATTTTTGCCAATATTAAAATTTATATTGCATTTAATGAAAAAATATTGTATAATCAAATTAGTTAGCAATGACTAACTAATAAAGGAGGTTTTATAGATGAAAGCAAGCGTTATATACTGGTCAGGCACTGGGAACACAGAGGCCATGGCGAATGAAATCGCTTCAAAATTAAAAGAGCTTGGCGCAGATACTAATCTTATATCAGTAGAAAATGCAAGCACAGATGATGCCAAAGAAGCAGACGTTCTAGCACTTGGCTGCCCAGCTATGGGCGCAGAAGAGCTTGAAGAGGACTACTTCAGACCGTACTTCGACAGCATCAAAGAGATAATCAAAGACAAGAAAATTGCCATATTCGGTTCATACGAGTGGAACAGTGGAGAGTGGATGGACCTTTGGAAAAACGAATGCGCTGAAAACGGCATAGCTGTTATAGACGCACTTATCGCATACGATCATCCAGATGCAGAAGCACTAGCAAAGTGCAGAGAGCTAGCAGAAAAACTAATGAAGTAATTTATCAAGGAGCGTTGAGCCCCCTTGGCGCCCCTTGTACATATATAAAAAAACTGTCAATCAAAGGCAGTTTCTTGTATTTATGCTGTAAAAACCATTATCCAAGTAATATATCCAGTATCATCATAATTACAAAACCGAAAATGATACCGTAAGTCGCTTCACGCTCGTAACCCTTAGAGTGCGTTTCAGGAATGATCTCGTCACAGATAACAAAAAGCATCGCACCCGCAGCCGTAGCAAGCACTACAGGAAGTGCAGGCTTAAATACATTTACAAGACTGTAACCAAGGAGAGCACCAACCGGCTCAACTAGACCAGTCAGAGCAGCCACCATAAAGGCGTACTTAGTAGTGTAATTCTCACGCACAAGACTCAAGGCAACAGCTAGACCCTCAGGCATATTTTGAATACCGATACCAAGAGCAAGCGCAAGACCATCGTTAATATTTTCTGTTCCAAAACCAACGCCAGTCGCCATACCCTCAGGAAAATTGTGAATGGTGATCGCGATGATAAATAACCAGATTTGACTTAAAGAAGACGATGCGCCCTCACGTCTCTTGTCAATAAGGTGCTCGTGCGGCGAGAACTTATCAATCATGTCAATGACAAAGGCGCCAAAAATGATACCCAAAGAAGTAATCATAACCGCCTTGAAGTCCCCACCACCATATTCAATCGATGGCATAACCAAAGAGAAACAAGTTGCCGCAAGCATGATACCCGCAGCAAAGCCAAGCATCATGTCAAGAAGCTTTTGCGAAACATTCTTCGTGAAAAAGACAGGCACCGCGCCCAAAGCAGTCATTAGTCCCGGAAAGACAAGACCAAAGGCAACAATCGCCTCCCTCGTAAAATATTTATCCATAATAAATCTCCTTTAAATAATACTAAAAAGATTATATTATAAGGTGAAATAAAAGTCAAGAAAAAGGGTAAAATACATAAGGAGTTGATAAAATGTACTATATAGATACACTTAAGAAAGAGCATGAATATATAATTAAGCTCACAGACCACATACTAGAAGTCTCTAAAGATATAATGCATGGCCATGTTAATGCTAGTGCCATAAGGACCATAACAGACGTGATTAAAAATTACGCCGACGGCTACCACCACAAAAAAGAAGAGGACCTAGTCTTTAGAGCCATGTTAGACCATCTTGGCGAGCTTGCAGAAAAACTCATTACAAGCGGCATGCTAGTTGAGCACGACCTAGCTCGCTACGAACGAATGATGATAGATGAAAGCCTTAAACACTATGAAGAAAATCAAACAGACGAGGTGCGCCTTGAACTCATCGGCCACCTAATGAGCTATCGCTCGCTATTAATACGCCACGCAGACAAAGAGAATAAAGTCGTCTATCCATTCGCCATGAAAAACCTTTCTGAAGAGATTCAAAAGAAATTAGACGAAGAGACAAAAGTCTTTGAAGAAGAAAATAAAGAGCAAAGAGACAGATACCTAGATATTATAAATAAATTCTAAATATGACGAAATTGTAAGAAATTTTACAAAGCAAAGCACAAACGCTACTTAATGAGTACATAGCACTAAAGTAGCGTTTTCTTTGTGTCAATATCACCATAAAGCGCCTTGCATTAAATATTAATAAGTGATATAATACTCATATTATAATAGAGATATTATAATAAAATTTAAAAAAGAAAGGAGGGGAGAAAAATGAACAGAAAATTAAGAGTAATAATACTCACAATGGTTCTAACTGTTCTTATGTTTGGAGGCACACGTTTGATGGCAAAAGGCAACTTAGACGTGAACACTACAGAAGCTTCTCAAACAGAAACTCCCAAAGATGAAGGAAATTTAGAACCAATTGCTAACGGTGATAAGGAGGCGCCTTTAGTTGACAATACAGAAGAAAACACAGAAAGTGATGTTATAGATGCTAAAGACAGCGAAAAAACCGACATGGGGGGGGTAACAAATCCCGATAATGAAGGAGAAACTCCAGATGCTAATCAAAATGATAAGGCTGGAGATGAAAACGCTGATAAAGCAAAAGACGCAGCTAAAGGTGATGCCAATGGTGAAAAAGCTGACACTCCAAAAGAAAGTGGTGAAGCAAAGGCTGAAGAAGGTAAAGATTCCGATGCACAAAAATCACTAGAAGAAAATAAGGAAAGCGCAAAAGGTAATGGCGCAGAAGACGGAGCAGCACCAGCAAAGGCACCAGGAGCACCGGCAGGAGAAGGTGAAGGAAAAACTGGTGAAGGTGAAGAACCTAAACAAGAAGTTAATCCAGATGCTAACCCTGATCTAAAAGCTTTACAAGATCAAATCAATGCTGAAAAAGATCCAAAGAAAAAAGCTGAACTTCAAAAGAAGTACAATGATAAGTATTTGGAAGAAATCGGTAAGTCTGAAAAGCTTAATAAAGATATCTTAAATCGTTTTACAGACAAAGACAGAACTCAAAGATATTATGAACTTAAAGACGAGTACGATAAATTAGCAGCTCAAGCTAAGAACGAGAAGCTAAATCAAAAACAACTTGATGAGATCAAAGCAAAGTTAGATACACTGAATAAAGAGCTAGGTGAGTATAAAGTACCACGTAAGTTGGATAATGATGAAAAAGGCGCTCAAGATAAGCTTGCAGAATCTGTTGATGTACCAGGCTTACAAGCTGGAGCTACACAAGATGCAGAAGCAAAGCTAAAAGCATATAATGATGCAAAAAAGGCCTTAAAAGATGCACTTGACCCAGAAAAAGCTAGAACAACAACAGCAGAAGAATTAAAGGAACTATTAGAAGACTTCGATAAAGCTGAGAAGGAATTAAAAGATGGTATAAAAGATGGTTCAATTACACCAAAGTATACAAATGGAGAGCCAACAGTAAAAGTCTTTCCATTGGATAGTTCAGGTAAAGTTGGTGATGAACTTGATAGAAAAGACAATACCTATTACATTCCAGATAATACAGACATCAATTTATTAGTTCATGTAAGTAAAGACGATGAACCAAAAGATTTCACTTTTACAATCAGAGCTTTAGATAAAGGAGTAGAGATTAAAGGCGAAGAAGCCAAAAATCTTGCTTTTCTAAATGGCAATCCAGTTGAGCTTAAGAAAAACGAAGACGGATCTTATTCATTTACAGTAAGCTCCGCCAATATGAACTTCGGTATCGCTCAGTTAAGATTTAACGTTCCAGGCTTTAAAGCAGCTTTTCATAACGGTTTTGACCTTGAAATGGATTTAGGAAATAACAATAAAGTTACTAAGCAATTTAGAATTACTAAAAAAGGTTATGAGGACGATGCTAAAATCGATGGAAAAGGATCAGATACTGATAAAAATCCAAAAGATATTCCAGAGATAGATGCAGGTAAGACTGAAAATGCTATAGTTGATAAAGATACTGATAAAGTATTTGACTTCTTTACTTATTTAAAGAAATCAAATACCTACATCGATCAAGTAACATTCAACTCAGGCAATGGTGAGTCACTTCCACTAAACTCAGTTGATATCACAATCACAGTTCCTAAGTCTGGCGAAAGTAATTTTGCTGAAATGATTCACAAATCAGGACTTGAATATTACGATTTAGGAAATGGCAAGTATCAATTAAAGCTAAAGACAAAAGTCTTTGGTGGCAATCTTACTAAAACTGAAGATGGAAAATTGATGTATAATAATCAAGAACTTACAGCTGCAAATCTAAAAGACGTTGTTTTAGAAAATGCTGGCAAAAAAGTTTATGTTGATAGTGATGGCAAGACCCATAACATCATCACAAGCGAAGTTCTTGAAGGCGGAGACTACAAAGTTGAAGGTGGAACACTTTCTAAAAAGAACGCTTCAAATGAATATGAAGTAATCGGAACTTTTGTTAATGGCAAGATTGAAAAAGATGGAACAACTTATGTTTTAGATGGTAATAAGTTAATAACTTATACTAACGAGTATGATGTTTATGACGGATATGTAGCTAATAAAGATGGCAAAGCAGATCTAGACGTAACACCAACATATAAAGGAAAGCAAGTTACTATCGAAACAACAAAGGATGGTAAGACAGAAAAATCTTATGGCGGAACTATAGTTACAGATGCTAAATATGATAAAAACGGTAAAATCTTTAATGATAACACATATGAAGGCGTAGCAGGAGATCAAGTAATTGACTCAACAGGTAAAAAATCAACTGTAAGTTCTAAAGGAAAACAATTAACTGAAGTAAAAGATGATAACGGAAAATTACTTTATAAATACTTTGTTGAAGACGGAGAAACTTATCGTATAGTTAGTAACGCTGTATTTAATGGTGACTACATCGTTGACGGTCTTGAATATAACAAGGGTCTATCACTTATCGACAAGTTCGGTAAGAAGATGAATATAGAAGTTTCTAAAGACGACACTAAAGGAACTTACACTTTCACTAGAACAGTGAAAAAGGGGGACAAGACAACAACAGAAACTAAGAATAGCGGAAAAGATGGCAACAGAACTATAATAGTTTCAATTGATGAAAATGGTCAAATCTTAGTTAACAGTAAAAACGAAGTTATTGCTAATACGGGCAATAAATACACTATTGTAGGTAATAAATATTACTACGATGGAGAAAAATTTATTTCAGCAACAGGCGATGGACTAAAAGGCAATAAATTCCTTGCTGACTATACACCTACAGATCTTAATAAAACAATTAAAAACATTTACAACGATGGTAAAAACGATGTAGATATTGAAGATTTTGAAAAGAAAACAAAATATGAAGGCAGTTTAAATCCAAAAGATTACTACATTGTTGACGGTAAAGTCTATGTAAAAAAAGGCGATATCTATATCTCAGCTAATCCCGATAAGACTGACGAGATATTAACAGAAAAAACTATTGCCAAAATAGTTCAAGTTTTAGGTAATGGTGACGATGCCATAGAAAAAGTTACTGATGAAACAGATATCTTTAACGCAATTAAAAATGCAAAATTTGCTTTAAGATTCCCAGGCTTCTTAGCTGGTAAAAATGTTGTATACAATGTACACGCAGAAGTTAAGGCAACATATAGCAAGCCAAATCCAGCAAAAAACGGCGAGCTCGAAGATACTAATGTATTTAGTGAAAAAGATGGTATTAAGAAAATCGATAAATTCTTTACACTAAAGAACGAAAAGAAAACAAATACTAAGTTCTTTAAGGATGCACCAGACGAATTAACAAAGGATCCTGCAGTAAATCTTCATTTCTTCAACATTTTCTACAGAAATGCTGATGATAGAGCTAGAGATCAATTAATCATTGATTTATTAGATACAGAAGCAAAAGCTGAAGAAGCTAAAAAAGCAATTGAAAATGCAAATGGGGAAGATGCTAAAAAAGCTGCTCAAGATGCATATGACAAATTTGTTAAGGCAAATAAGGAAAAGCTAGCTCTTATAGCTAAGTTTAAAGAAGAACTTAAGAGACTTTATAATGGTGCAAAATTTGACACTATAGTTCAAGAAGGTAAAAAGACTTTAGTTATAAAAGATAAAGAAGACAATATAATTAAAGATGATGAATTAAACAAAATGCGTTCACTTCTTTGGGAAGTTGGTTTTAACAACGAAGAAGGAAGCTTGTTCCCAGAAAATAAAGATACTGAAATCATTATCGAAGACAACAACATGGACAATCGTTTGATCTATGATGAAATCATCGTGAATGATACTAAAGAAAAATGGGATGAATATAAGAAGGCTTTTGAAGAAAAGTCTGAAAACGAAGGCAAAAAATTTGGCAACGAAGAATATTTCTTCTTAGATCAAATTAAAGACATTCGTTTCGGAGTAAGTCCAAACTATATCGAAGGACGTTTTGTTCCGTTGGGAGAAAACTTCAAGATTACTGGTCAAGAGATTATTGACAAGCTTAACGAATTAACAGAAGGCAGCAATGAGGCTACTATCACAAAGAATGGTATTGACTTTAAAATCACTCGCGATAAAGCCAATGGACAAGTAAGAATAAAAGTGATGAACGCTTTCTATAAGAAGGTAAAAAATGATCCAACACACAAATTCGAAAGTCCTGTACAAAAAGTTTATCAAGATAAAATAAGTAGTTTATTAGAAAAGGTTGACAATCTAAACGAAAATAATATCGATGATTTTGTTAAGGCACTTCATGATGAAAAATCAGAATGTTTTGGTATTATCAAAGAAAAACTTACAGAAGAGTTTAATAAAGTTAAAAATGATGCTACTAAACTTGCAGCTTTCAAAGCAAATCTTAAGAAAGAAATCCAAAAGATTCAACTAGGCTACCTTGATTCTAAAAAGAATGACGCCAACTACAAATACGACGATATGCGCTTTAACGCAATCCGTATCGGTTTAAATCCTAACATCACTATCGGCGGAGCATTGACACCACAAAATATTAAAAAACTTGGTATCACATCAGTTATCGTTCCAGATATTGATATACCTTACACAGATGAATTCGGTAATCCACTTACAAACAAAGACATGTATGTAAAAGCTGAAATCGAAAACATTTTGAAAAATGGTATTGGTGAAGACGCAAACAAGAAGACTTACAAAAAAGATGATTTGAAAAACGAAGAAAAGTTTAGAGAAATCATGATCGAAGCCTACAAGAGAGTTAATGCTAAGATTAATAAAAATGAAATCGAAATTAAAAATCTTGTAACTATTGATGAAGCTAATAAAGATAAAGTCGGTATGGAAAAGTACACTGTTACAAAAGGCAGTGAGCTTGATTATAAAGACCTAGCTGTTAACGATCAAAGCCTAAAGAATAAGAATGGCTATGCCATCAATCCATGGTATATCGGTGAAGGCGATAATGCTAAATCAGTTGAAAAAAGATTCGAAGAAAAATTTGGCAAAGGTAAATACGAAAACAAAGATGAATATAAAGCTCTTCGTGACATGCCTATCGACATAGCTGCTTACTATATGTCAAAGCAAGGATACGATAGAGGCAGATATGCAAACCAAGCAAGCTATAAGCTATCTGGTGGAGATAAAAAAGACGGTATATTTGGATCAGACAGTGATTGGCACAAGAAGATATGTTATCCAGGAATTGGTTACTGCATTGAACAAGCAGGCGGAGACCAAACTCCGGGAACAAATCCGGAAGAAGGAAAATTCGGAACTGAAGACAATAAAGGAGCCGATTTTGAATTAACATATGAGCCTACAAATGATGGACCAGATAAAGAAAATCCAAAGGTTGACAAGAAAACTGAAGATAAAGACAAGACAGTAGATATTACTGGTGAAGATGAAAAATCAGTTGACTTCACTATCGATGTAACAGTTGATAAGATGACTAAAGAACAAAAAGATATAGCGGATGCCTTAACACCAGATGATGATAAGAAGATGACTGAAGAAGAAAAGGCAAAGGCTGAAGCAGAAGCTAATGAAGCAAAGAAGCATTATAATGAAAAGACTGGCTACTATGAATATGAAAATTCTTTAATCATTGATATATTACCAGAAATCTTTAAGCTAAAAGATGGAACAAAACTAAGTTTTGAAGCTAACAGAGAAAAATTAATGGCCAACGGAGCTAATAAGGATTTTGCAGATGAAAAAGAATTCGAAAAATGGCAAAAAGGCATTGAGTACTTCTACACTGATGACTTAGAAGCTGAATATAAGAGACTAAGTAAATCATCAGACAAAGTAGATAAGGAAAAGGCAGAAGTTCTTAAAAAGGCTATCGAAGATGCTAGAGCAAATGGCAAGATAAAAGAAGGTCAAAAAGTACAAGCAGTTCTTGCTTGGATACCTAAGTTTGAAGCACCACATGGTTCTGAAAATCAATTTACATTTAAACTTTCAAATGTTTTTGTAGACAAGAAAAAATATAAAGACTTCAAAGACAATGTTATTGGTACAAACTATACTAATGATGCCGCTTTTGGTGACAAGGCTAAGTTCTACTTTGGTAGTACTACAATAAATATTCATGAAGACCACGAAGGCAAAGTCAATAAATATCTTCAAGTCTTAGATAAAGATGGCAATGTTATTGACAAAGATAAAGCCGATGGTTGGTTCATGGGTGGTACTGAATTAAAATTTGGAGACAAGTTTAACTATAGAATTGAGTACTTTAACAACACAGGAGTTATTGACGTCCCAGGAACTGCGAATAACAAGTCTGAGATAAAGATTGAAGATATATTTGCTAAAGTTACTGACAATGGTTTAAAACCAGTTCTAAGAGATTACATTACAAGTGATCTTGAACAGTATTCGGTTATATACAAGATAGGTGATAAATCTTATAGTGAAGAAGAACTTAAAAAGGCAGTTGCAGATAAAAAAGTAAAACTTTCTGACGTAACAAGCGTTATACTAGAAGGAAAATTTGAAAATGGCGCTACTAATCACTTTGATATACCGATGATGATACCTCAAATCGATGCAAAGATTGATGACAAGGGTGATGTATACTACACTGGCGAAGACGGAGACAAGAAAGTTATTGGCAAGGCAGAAGACTTCTTTAACTTGAAAGATTTAACTGATAAAGAAAAAGAATTAATCGCTAAGAACACAGTTAAAGATTCAAATACTGTTACTGTATATCTTGAAAAAGAAAGATTCATCAGAGTGTTCAAGGAATTCCTTGCAGCTAATGGCGAAAAGCTAAAGAATCTTGATAACTTAGAAGCAAAATTTGATGTATACCAAATCATTAAAGATGAAAATGGCAATGTTATTAAGAAAGAAAAAGTTGGCGAGTTAAAAGCTAATAAGGCAAATGACTTTACTGACATGCTTGATCATTTACCAATCTTTAAGAAGACAACTACTGTTGATGAAAAAGGTAATGTTACTGTAAATCAAATTAATTACGAGTATGAGCTTGAAGAAGCTGCAATGCCAGGCTTTGAATCAAAGGTTTATAAGATTGATGACGATAAACTTGGTTTTGTATGGCAAGCAACTAACACTGAAAAACCAGAAAAACCAGAATATCCAGGCGACAATCCTAAGAAAGAAACTGAGGAAGTTACTGTAAGTATAAGTGTTAACAAGGCTTGGGAAGTTCTTAATAACGGATCAAAACCAAGCATTCAAGTTGAGCTTTATGCTAATGGTAATGCTACTGGCAAGATCTTCACATTAGGCGAAGGTAACTGGAGCGCTACTTTTAAAGATCTTCCAGCCAAGGATAAAGACGGTAATGACATCATCTACACTGTAGTTGAAGTTGGTTCAGAAAATAATATTACTATGATTGGTGATAGAAAGTTTGAAGTAATTTACAGCACTAATGAAGATGGTAGCATAACTATCTTAAATAAAGAAGTGCCAAATGAAGAACCAAAGGATAAGGAAGAGCCTAAGAAGGACGAGCCTCACGATGACGAAAATGACAGAGACCGTGATCAAGGTAAGAACAGATTACCTAAGACTGGTGTAGCTGAAGACTTAGCTAGCATCTACTTTGCCTTCGTATTATTACTCGGCTTAGTATTTATCAAAAAGAGATATCTTGTAAAATAAGGAGTTAGTATGAAGAGATCAAAGATATTAATCAATATACTCATTGTTATAACAAGTTTATTTTTAATATACAAGGTCTACTCATACATTGACGTAAAAAGACAAGAGAAAGAGTCTGTGGACATCTATAAGAAGATTGAAGATATAGGTCTTAAGAGGACTAAGGACGCGGACGAGGACCATGGTGATGCCTATAACGGTGCTGATGAAAGTGATGATGACGCAAAGAAGGTCGACTTTGATGCGCTTGAGTCCATTAGCAAGGACATCGTCTCATGGATCGAGTCGGATGAGGGAAGTATTGACTACCCTGTCGTAAAGGGCAAGAACAATACTTACTACCTTTATCACGCGGTCACTGGCCAAAGGAATTTGGTCGGATCCATCTTCATGGACTACAGAAACGAATCGATGGCGGACCCGATGATCATGATCTACGGACACGTGGTCAAGAACGGTACGATGTTCGCTTCGCTTCATGAGTTTAAGAAGAATCCCACTGAGACTGGCTTTACTATATACACAAGGGAGCAAGATTTTAGAACCACTTGCGTCCTTGCGGCCAGGGTCTCGGGCGAGACGTATATCAATCCAAAGGATTACAAGACTTTTGAAAAAAGAAAAGAACTCTACAGCTTTCTTAAGAAGCACGCCGTGTACGACACGGGCTACGAGCTTAAGGAAGATGACCAGATCATTAATCTAGTCACATGCACTTATGAGGCCAAGAATCAAAGGCTCATAGTGATGACGGTTGTAGATAGATAAGAGATGCCTCTATGTAGTGATACATAGGGGCTTTTCTTTTACCTTGATTATGGTAATGGCGGGCTTTACTATTGGTGATGCGATTATTTACTGGCTCTATGTCAAATATTGGGGAGACTTATTGATTTAAGTCTCTCTTTTTATGTTAAAACTAACATTTGCACGTTTTTAATTTATATACTTAAAATAACACAAATTTATGTAATTTTTGCATGACTAATAAACCTATATAGGCTTATTAGGTTTTTATGATGTTTTATATATATATTTTAGTCTAAAAGCATTATTCTTTTTCTGAACCTCTCGAAGTTTCTCATACCAAAGCTGTTTCTTTTTAGTGTCTTTATCTTTGTATGTTTTCCTTCTAGTGCTCCATTTGAATGTTTGTAGTCAAATGAGTTTGTAATTTCATCAGACCAGTTTGTAAAGGCTGTTATACATGATTTAAACTCTTTAAGTTTTGATTTTTTACATATGTCTATCCATGCGTTTACCTTGTATTGTGCTTGTTCTTTGTTTTTCTGCACTAGAACTTCTTGATAGAAGGATTCTTTTAAGCCATATGCTAGTCTTAGCTCTTCGCTTATCTCTAGCATTAGAGCTGCTTCTCGCTTTTGATCATCATTAAGTTTTGGCATTGGTTTTGTAAGTATGCTTTTACTTCTTTTTAGGTATATTCTCATTTCTGCTGATGTATCTTTTTGTATTCTCTTTCTTACGTTTTCTAAGCTCCAAGAGACTTGTCTTACGAAGTGATATTTGTCTGCTATGTGTACTGCGTTTTTAAAGTATGCGTTTTTAACGTTTTTAAATGTTTTTGACATATCGCTAACAAATATCTTTACATTTTCTCTTTCTTCTTTTGGTATGTTTTTAAAGTATTCAAACAAAATATTTTCTTGCCTACTTTTAACTATGTCTATGATTTCATGTGTTATGCCATCTAGAAGTGAGCATTGATACTTGTATGAACCGCTGTCGCCTTTAAACTCGTCTATTAAAAGTACTTTTGGAAGACTTTTTCTCTCTACTGATAGGTAAGATAGGACTCTTGTAACTGTTGATGTGCTTACTGAGTATCTTCTTGATATTGACTTTATTGAGTAAAGTTCTCTAAACTCTCTAGCTATGGATGCTACTAGTCTTTTTGTCATGGTCATTTTCTTTGCTACTAGTTCTGTTTTGCTATCAATTCTTTTCCCGCAGCACTTACAGTTGTACCTAGTTTTTCTTAGGTTTATTATGCATTTTTTACCATGCATCTGTGTATCTTTTATCTTTTGAGTTCTGTGATCATGAACCCAGATATGTTTAGAACCACAGTATGGGCAGCTTTTTAACTTTTTTGTCTGTGCTTCTATAACTACTACATTTTCACCTTCTTTAAAATTGTTAACAACTACATCTTTACAAGCTAGCAAATTTATGGTATTATATTCTTGCACTTGTACACACCTCCTATGTTGTAGTGGTATTTTAAGTATAGGATAAAATGTGTGCAAGTGCAACTTTTTTTTGTAATTTTATCAAAAAAATATCTATTGAGGTTTTACTCCCCAATAGATATTATACAGCCTATTTACTTAGCCTTAACGCGCGTAAAACGTTTTTTTAATAATGATAGTTTAGTATTATATATAAAGGATAAAATATATTTTGCATGGGAGACTATAGATACATATAAATGATACATTGATAAAATTTTACAAAAACGTGCTTTACTATGATATTTTCTTATACATTCGTATTCCGCACATTTTCACTTTACAAAAATAAAGTTCTGTGGTATAATATATGTAAATCAAAGGAGAATGATTTAAATCAGTAAAGGATTACACAAAATATTAGAGAAAATATAGATATGGGGTGATGATATGCTACTGATTGAAACTTTATTTATTGTACAAATATTCATATTCGTATTCTTTCCTACTATGAAGGAACAAAATAAACTAGTGGAAGGAATCAACAACTGCGAAAGCGAAATTAAGTTCGAGAAAGTACTTATCAAGAACGACTCCGAATGGGACGCTGCTTTACAAGAAGTTTATGACATAATTAAAGGACGAAGCGACTGTAAGTTTGGTGTCACGGACTTTAAAAATATTTCGTCTAGCTATAGTAAGTCGAGGCAGACGCTGACCATTAAGCCTAAGTTTAAGCAAGATATTAGCATATTAAATGTTAAGAAAGCTAAAACTGATGGCTATGCAAAGGAATTAAAAAATGTGGTTGAATCTTGGCCTAAGAATCTCAGCGACATAGAAAAAATAGAAAAGATCAACGACTACATAATCGGTAAGTCTGACTACTACTACGAAGTGCTTAACAGCGCTCAAGGTGATAACATGACTACAAAGAATGGTTTTTATTACTATTCTTGGCAAGCCATCATGGACAAAGGCAAAGGTGTATGCGAAGCGTACTCGAGTCTTTTTAACCGTATGTGTGAGCTATGCGGCATTGAATCAGAAACTGTTACAAATGCTGATCACGCTTGGAACAGAGCAAAGGTCAATGGCGAGTGGAAATACTTCGACGTAACTTGGAATGACACTACTAATAAACATAGGAAGTACTTTAACTTAACTCAAGCGCAAATGGCCGCTGACGGCGAACATTAATTAATATGAGATATTGCGAGGTCTGCATCATATGATGCGGACCTTTTTCTGCGATTGACAAAGAAGATTCTTTGATATAAAATGTAAGTAGAAAATGATATAAGGAGTGATATACATGGCAGAATATAAAGAAACGCTTAAGAAGGTACTTGATGAATTTCAAGCTGAGGCGAATTTAAAGGAAGGCGAGATACTTGTCGTGGGCTGCTCAACAAGTGAAGTCGTTGGCGGACGTATAGGCAAAGCATCGTCAATGGATGTCGCTAAAGATTTTATCGATGTCTTTATGGATTTTGCGGAAGAAAACAAAATCTTCCTTGCATTTCAATGCTGCGAGCACTTAAACAGAGCCATAGTTACTACAAGGGAGTGCATGGAGAAATACTTCCTTGAAGAAGTGAGCGTGGTGCCTAAGATGCACGCGGGCGGATCGATGGCGACTATCGCCTACAAAAAGTTAGCTAATCCAGTCGTAGTTGAATGGATTCAGGCACATGGCGGCCTTGACATCGGCGATACATTTATCGGTATGCACATCAAAGCTGTTGCAGTGCCTGTTAGAGTCAGCATTAAGGAGATAGGTGAAGCGCATCTAACACTTGTTAGAAGAAGACCTAAGCTAATAGGCGGAGAAAGAGCACAATATAAGTAGACTTATGAGGAGTGATGAGCTCCTCTTTTTTATTGGGCGTGGCTATACAAGTGCCGCGCTATACATCCGCCGCGCACTATACATCCGCCGCGCGTCATATATCTGCCGCGCTTTTCTTTAGCAGAATAACTTAAGATGGCGAGGCCATTAGCGTAAGAAAAAACTATTCGTGGCAAGGCCATAAGCATGGTGAAAATTATCAAAATAATCTCTCTGACTGCTTTACAAAAAGCGCAATATATGATAAAATGATAGGAGAATAATTTTAATCAAAAAGCAAAGGAGGATAAAATGTACGATATAATTGTAGTGGGCGCCGGCCCTGCAGGTGTCTCTGCTGCTCTATATGCTAAGAGCCGCGGCTTCAATGTACTTTTGCTTGAAAAGGACGAAGTTGGCGGTCTTATAAAAAGTGTTTCGCACGTGACTCACTATGTGGGTTTATCTGAGGACGAATCGGGCGAAACGTTCAGGGAAAAGCTTGAGGCTCAAATCGCGGACGCGGACATCGAGCTAAAGTACGAAGAGGTTATCGAGCTTGATTTAAGATATGAGCTAAAAAAGGTTAAGACTAGACAAAATTCATACAATGCCAAGGCGGTTATACTTGCGATGGGATCTACTCCAAAGGATTTAGGTCTTGAAAATGAAAAGGAGATCGGGGTTGAACACTCTGCTTTGGGGCTTGATGAGGAGATTGAGGACAGAATCATCTTCGTGGCGGGTGGCTCGGACGGAGCGGCTAAGGAAGCTTTATATCTATCAAAGCTTGCGAAGAAGGTCTACCTTGTCGAAGAAAAGGACGAGCTTGGCATGATTGATGAGTTCAAAGAAAAGATTGAAGCTTCTGACAATATCGAGGCGATGACATCCTCCAAGATTGTGAGTGCAAGCGGAACTAGGGACAAGATCACTGAAGTTTGTATTTACGATTCGGCTGAAAAGGAAGAAAAACTATTTGAGAATGGCGAGGACGAATTTTTAATATTTGCCTACATTGGTCAAAGGCCAAACACTGAATTAATCAAGGACAGCGTTGAGATGGCTGGTCCATATATCAAGACTGACGGAGTTAAGACATCTATCCCAGGTGTATTTGCCTGTGGCGACATTATAGATAAAAAGATAAGACAGATAGCAACTGCTGTAGCTGAGGGCTGCACTTGCGCTATCGAAGCACAAAAATATTTAGGATATTAATATTAAAAAGAGGGGTGTAAAGATGGAGTTTATTGGAGACGCATTAACATTTGACGATATACTACTAGTACCAAATTTTTCGGAGATATTGCCAAAACAAACTAATACTGAAACAAGATTAACTAAAAAGATCAAGCTAAACATACCGATGATGAGTGCTGGTATGGATACTGTTACTGAATCAAAGATGGCTATCGCGATGGCGAGAGAAGGCGGTATTGGTATCATTCACAAGAACATGTCGATCGAGGACCAAGCTATCGAAGTTGACAGGGTAAAAAGAAGTGAACACGGTGTAATCACTGATCCATTCTATTTATCTGCTGAACACAAGATTGCTGACGCTGAAGCTATTATGAAAAAGTACAAGATTTCTGGTGTGCCTATAACTGATGAAGACGGCAAACTTGTTGGTATCATCACTAACAGGGACATGAGATTCGAAACTAATATGGAAAAGAAGATTGACGATGTCATGACTAAGGAAAACCTTGTAACTGGCAAGGTTGGCGTATCTATGGACGAAGCTTTAGAGGAAATGAAGGTTCATAAGATTGAAAAGCTTCCTATAGTTGATGACGACTTCCATTTGAGAGGATTAATCACTATTAAGGATATAGAAAAATCCATCGAATTCCCTAACTCGGCTAAGGACGAACAAGGCAGACTTCTTTGCGGAGCGGCTGTTGGTATAACTGAGGACATGCTTGAAAGGGTTAAGGCTCTTTATGAAGCAAAGGTTGACGTTATCGTTCTAGATACTGCTCACGGTCACTCAAAGGGTGTACTTGACGCGGTTAGAAGCATTAAGAAGGAATTCCCTGACTTACAAGTCATAGCAGGAAACGTGGCAACTTACGAAGGCACTAAGGCTCTTATGGATGCTGGTGCTGACTGCGTTAAAGTTGGTATCGGACCTGGATCTATCTGTACAACTAGAGTTGTTACTGGTATCGGTGTTCCTCAAGTAAGTGCTATCATGGCGGCTTACAAGGCATCTCAAGAAACTGGCATACCTATAATTGCTGATGGTGGTATCAAATACTCAGGAGACATCACTAAGGCTATAGCTGCTGGTGCGGATGTTGTTATGATGGGATCACTATTCGCAGGTACTGACGAATCACCAGGAGAAGAAGTTATCTTCGAAGGCAGAAGATATAAGGAATATAGAGGCATGGGCTCACTTGCAGCAATGAAAGCTGGTTCATCTGACAGATATTTCCAATCAAAGGCTAAGAAGTACGTACCAGAAGGTGTTGAAGGTAGAGTTCATTACAAAGGAAAAGTTGGAGAAGTTATTTATCAATTACTTGGCGGCTTAAAATCAGGTATGGGCTACCTTGGATGCAAAGACATTCCTACTTTAAAGACAAATTCAAAATACGTTCAAATTACAAGTGCATCACTAATTGAAAACCATCCACACGATATCACTATAACTAAGGAAACTCCTAACTATTCCCCAAAGAGCTATAGGGACTAAGATATGGAAAGAATGAAAAATGTTTTAGATAAAGGATACGTAAGGCTTGTAAACCACTTAGGTAGCGACCTTACTATAGTAAACGCGGCAAGAGTTTCTTATCAAAAAGAATCTTTTGAATTAGATAAAAATGACGAGAAATTAATTAGTTTTTTAGCTAAGAATGATCACACATCGCCATTTAGACATGCGATGCTACAATTCGAAGTGTATGCGCCACTTATGGTAGCAAGACAATGGTGGAAGTACATCGTTGGTTCATCTCACATGGAAGGCATTGGCGACACAATGAACGGCTGGAATGAATCTTCAAGACGCTATGTTACTGAAGAACCAGTTTTCTATGTGCCAAGCGAAAATGAATGGAGAAGCATGCCTGACAACAAAAAGCAAGGCAGCGGCGATCCAGTTGCGACTGAATTAGGAGCTGAATACACAAAAGATTTACTTGAGCTTATAGAAAAAGGCGAAGGACTTTACGAAAAAGCTATGGAAGACGGCATTTGCTCTGAACAAGCAAGACTTTTCCTACCAGCTTACGGCTTATATGTAAGATGGTACTGGACTGCATCTCTTCAATCGGTTGCGCACTTTGTTAAGCAAAGGATGGACGCACACGCGCAAAAGGAAATTAGAGATTACGCAAAAGTTGTCTACGACTTAAGCTTAGAGGAATTCCCAGTAGCTATGAAGGCTCTTATCGAGCACGCAAATTAATGATAATATATTTTACAAGGCACGGATTAACTAAATACAACAAGGAGAGGAGAATTCAAGGCTTACTTGATTCTCCTCTTACACTTGAGGGCAAAGTGAAGGCGAAGGAGCTAGGGACTAGATTAAAAGATGAAGGCATAGAAGTCATATACTCCTCTGACCAAAAGAGGGCTATGGATAGCGCGAAAATTATTAACGAAGCGCTTGGGCTAGATATAATAGCTGACAAAAGACTTAGAGAAGTATCAATGCTTAGCCACGAGGGTATGACTTGGGCCGAGAGCGTTGCGGCTGACCCTGAGCGCGAAGACTTGATTATGTCGAGGCCGGACCTTTTTAATGAAGGCGGCATCTACCCATATAGAGACGCACGTGAAGACGCCGAGGCCTTTATTGAAGCACTCGTGAAAAAAGATTATAAGAAGGTACTCGTTGTGACTCACGGCAGCAAGCTAAGAGTGATAACTACAGTACTAGAAGGACTTGGCTTAAAGGATACAAATAAGGTTGAGCTCATAAAGGGGCTGAGCCTTAAGATATATGTTTACGATGAAGGCGCGTTTAAGCTCCTTCATGACGATAAAGAATACGACAACTTTGTATAGGAGGCAAAATTGACAGAAGATAGATACATGAACCCCTTGGTTCGAGAGCCAATATATAAATAACTAATTAAATACGCTGTTCCATCGATATTAGCCTTCTTGGTAAGTGCTATATACAATATAGTCGATCAAATCTTTATCGGCAATATAGTCGGACACTTGGGTAACGCTGCTACTACAGTCAGTTTCCCCATAACCACAATATCAACGGCACTTGCCCTATTGCTAGGCATAGGAACCGCGTCAAACTACAGCATCTACAAGGGTAGAGGCGAGGATGAAAGAGCAGAAAGGATAGTCGCGACAGGCATCACAGGACTTTTATTTTTCGCAGGACTTGAGATTACCTTGGTTATGGTATACTTAGAGCCGCTACTAAAATTATTCGGCGCGAGCGAAAACATATTCCAATACGCATATGACTATGCCTCAATCACATCCATGGCCATAGTGTTCATAGTATTTTCGACAGCTCTATCACATATAATCAGGGCAGATGGTTCACCAAAGTACGCGATGATGCTCAACGTTACAGGCGCGCTACTAAATGTAGTTTTGGACTATATATTTATGGTTTCATTAAATATGGGCATCAAAGGCGCTGCATGGGCGACATTCATCGGACAAACTGTGAGCTTTTTACTAGCACTTTATTATATATTTTTCTTAAAAGACGAGCCAATTCGTAAAAAAGATTTTAAGATATATCCAGAGGAGCTAGGCGCCATACTTAAGCTTGGTTCGGCGGCTTGCATCAATCAATTGGCCATGGTAGTCGTTCAGATAGTTATGAATAACGTCATGACTTACTACGGTGCGATGAGTAAGTACGGACCCGACATACCGCTAGCCGCAGTCGGTATAGCATCAAAGCTCTACATCGTGCTTATCGGCTTCAACATAGGTCTCGCTCAAGGCGGACAGCCAATCATCGGCTATAATTACGGAGCCAAAATCTACATACGTGTTAAAGACACTTATCTAACAACGATTAAAGTCTCAATCATTTACAGCACGATATTCTTCTTATTAGTTGAGATTTGGCCACATGCCTTTGTCAACATCTTTGGTAAAGGCGACGAGCTATATATGGAGTTTACTACCATACTACTTCGTATAACTATGATTATGACGGCACTTAACGGACTTCAACCGATCACGGCAAACTTTTACACATCAATCGGCAAGGCACGTTTAGGTATATTCGTCTCATTAACAAGGCAAGTGCTCTTCTATTTGCCACTTATTATAGTTTTGCCACGTTTCTTTGGCATACTAGGAGCGCTTTATGCAACACCAATCGCAGACTTCATAGCCTTTCTACTAGCAATGTTCTTTGTTATTAGAGAGTTCAAGGCCATGAGCAAGGCGGGAGATGAGGTAATTTTAGATGCAGAAATTCATTAAGTTTTTTAAAATATTTTTAATATCGCTACTAGTTTTTATACTATTCTTCGGGCTATATTATTACAGAAAGCTGTCAAAGAAAGACAACAAGCTAGTTATAGTCGACGAAACTAAGATAAATCAAAAGACTGAGGAGAAGCTTGAGGGCGAGTTGGTCTTTGCTTTCTTTGGTATTGACGGGGAGCATGGTCTTGATTACATCAAGAAAAAACTAACGGCTCTTGATGGCAAAACTGGTGAAGACAGGTATTTTACTACAGGAAACCCATCTGACACGATAATGCTTGTTAAGATTGACAAGAAAACGGGTAAAGTAAATGTAGTGAGCATACCAAGAGACACTAAGGTTAAGATAGCTGGGCACGAGGGCATGAGAAAGATCAATGCATCTTTCGCGAAGGACGGTCCATACGCAGCCATCGACACGCTTAGAGAGTTTTCAAACGTTGATGTCACTAATTACATCGCAGTTGACTACAAAGGCGTTAAGGCCATAGTCGACATTATAGGCGGGGTTGAGATCGACGTGCCATTTGACATGGACTACGATGACCCGACAGACTCGCCGCCACTACACATTCATTTGAAGAAAGGCAAGCAAAAACTAGATGGCAAGGGCGCGATGGAGTTTCTTAGATTTAGAAAGTCAAATAAAGGTCAAGGCGATAAATTCCTTGGCGACGTCGGCAGAGTCACTCATCAACAGTACTTTATCCAGGAGCTTATGAAGCAAACGCTTAGCGCAAACAACGTGACTAAGCTGCCACGCATGATACAGGCAGGACTTGAGCATATACTCACAAACATTAGCATAGATGAAATGCTTGAACTGGCCAAAGTCTTTACATCATATTCGCAAGATAAGCTTACGATCGAGACTATACCAGGCACAGACAAGTACGAGGGCGGCGCTTCCTACTTCATCGCAGATGAGGAAGAGACTGCTAAACTATTCACAAAGATATTTAAGTAAAGGGAGGAAGAAAGATGGACGCATTTTATTTTTATAATCCGGTTAAAATTCATTTTGGAGAAGGATCAATCAGGGCGCTAAAGGAAGAGATGAAGCCATATAAGAAGGTTTTACTTACTTATGGCAAGGGCAGCATCAAGAAGAACGGCATCTACGATAAGGTTATGGAAGCGCTTGAAGGTAAGGAAGTTTACGAACTTTCAGACATAATGCCAAACCCAAGAGTTGAGAAAGTTTATGAAGGCATCAAACTTGTAAAGGATCACGACATAGACTTTATCCTAGCAGTTGGCGGGGGCTCAACTATTGACTGCTCTAAGGCAATAGCTGCTGGCGCAAAGACTGACGAAGACTTTTGGAAGAAATATTTCATTGACAAAGACGATGTTTTAGATGCAACTCCATTAGGAAGCGTTTTGACAATGGCTGGAACAGGCAGTGAAATGGATAACGGCGGCGTTATCACTAACTGGGAGGAACAAAAGAAGATAGGTTTCGGTGGCGAGCCATGCTATCCAAAATTTTCTATCCTTGATCCGACATACACATATTCATTACCAAAGCACCACTTAATCAGCGGTACAGTAGATATGTTCAGCCACATCATGGAAGAGTATTTCTCAATGCCTGACGAAGAAAACACTACTGACGAAATCAGTGAAGCACTTATGAGAACTGTAATTGAAAACATCTATATAGCTTTAGAAGACCCAAGAAACTACAGAGCAAGAGCAAATCTTATGTGGGCATCAACACTTGCAATAAACGGTCTAACATCACTTGGCAAGCGCTCAGACTGGCTAAGCCACAGACTTGAACATACATTATCAGCCTTCTACGACGTTTCACACGGTATGGGACTTGCAGTAATGCATCCAAATTACCTAAAATATGTTTACAAGGGACATGAAAAGAAATTTAGAAGATGGGCGGAAAACGTTTGGAAGATGGATACATCTAATATGACAGACGATGAAGCCGCAATCAAATCCATTGAAAAGCTTCAAGACTTCTTCAAATCCATTGGCGCACCAACAACACTTAAAGAGCTTGATATACCAAGGGACTCAATCGAAGCCATGGCAAAGAAGACAGATGTTTACAAGACAAGCTACTCGGATCTAAAACTTGAAGACATTATCAATATTTACGAACAAGCATACGAATAAACTATATATAAAGGAAGATAGTTTTAATTGAAAGACATAGAGACAGAAAGACTAATCTTAAGAGACGCGAACGTAGACGACGCCGAAGATATGTTTGAGTACGCAAAGCTTGAGGAAGTGACAAAGTATCTTTCGTGGAAGCCGCATATAAGCGTTAAAGACTCAGAGAAATTATTAGACTCGCTTAGTAAAGAAGCAAAAGAGAAAGACTCATACGCGCTCAAGGCAATCGTCCTAAAAGAAAATGACAAGATGATTGGGACCATAGACGCGAGAATCTTTGGCGAAGGACTAAGGGACGCCGAGTTCGGTTATTGCCTAAATCCAAAGTACTGGAACAAAGGCTACATGAGCGAGGCACTGAAAGCGTTTATGGAAGCGCTTCATAAGGAGCATGGCATAGAGAATGTATTCGGCTCATTCGAAAGAGAAAATATAGCATCAAAGAGAGTCATGCAGAAGAATGAGATGTATTATTACGAGACGGTGAAGAGGAACTTTAAGAATAAGGGGGAAGTGGAGCTCATTAGATATAAGGAGTTAAGACTTTCTTAATGATATAAGTTGTATTAATGGCAGTGAGTGTGGACTCACTGCTTTTTTATGTGCAAAGGCAGATGGTATGTGACGAGGGCATAATAAGTGATGAGCGAATGGCATGTGACGGGCAGATGATAAGTGACGAGGCAAAATTTCTATTCTTTCTCGTTCAAACTGCGTCTGAGGCTCGTTCAATTTTTGTCAATGCTCTAGTACATTTGTACAATCCGCTTGTCAAAAAACTCCACTTCGCCTCATACATAACTTTGCTCCAAGAAATAATTAGAAATTTTAATAGTAAAAGTAATTAGATGAGATAAAGAATAAAACAATGAATGTAGTTTTACTTATTTTCTGTTATATATACACTATAAATAGTATTAATTTTATAAGTAATATACAAGTGTTAAAATAATTTAAAAAAAATTATAAATTGCAACAATAAGTTAGCCACCCAGACATCATATAGACTAAATGTATAGTATAGCTTAAAAGTATTTATTTTTATTAAACTAGATACTTTTAAGCTGTTTTATTTCCTTTATGAACTCTTCTTTTGCAGTTTTGTAATTAAAGATTTTTCTTGGCAAATTATTCATCCACTCGTTTATTCTGTATATTTTTTCTTTTGATACTTCTTCTATTGATGTGCCTTTTTGTATAAATCTTCGTATTAATTTATGTTGACATTCACTAGTTCCTCTTTCCCATGATGTATATGGATGACAAAAATATATATCTACATATTCTGCTAATTCTGATAAGCTTGAAAATTCTGAACCATTATCTGATGTTATACTTTTAAATATTTCTTTGTTTAACTGCGCATTATCTTTTAAGAATTTAAGTCCAATGTCTACTGCATCGGGTGTTTTTCCATGTATTTTTATCAGCTTTTCATATCTTGTTTTTCTTTCTACTAATGTAAGTAGTACTGGATCTGTCTTTTTCTTTTTACCTATAACTGTATCTATTTCCCAGTGGCCGAATTCTTCTCTTGTTTGTATTTTATCTGGTCTTTCTTCTATGGATATGCCAAGCTTTTTCTTGTTTTGTCTTGTTCTTCTTGTGCTATTTTTGTTTTTTCTCTTTACTTTTTCTAGTAGATCTATATTTTTTGTTTTCATTAGTGACTTATTTATCCAGTTGTAGAGGCTTTTTGTTGATGGTATTTCTGATGATGGAAAGAGTCTATTTGCTTTTGCGTATCCAACACATACATCTGGAGACCATTTATCTTTTAACATTTTATTGTCTGCCCATTTAAGAAATTCGACTATATCTATATATTTTGGTCTTCTTCCGCAAGAAGATCTATTGTTTATATATACCTCATAATTAGTTAAGGCAAAGTATTTTTCATCGTAGTAAGTATATGTTTTGTTATTACTTTTTATTATTCTCTTTTGCTTTACTGTGCCTTTCTTTATTGCGTTGTTTATTGTCTGCGGGGCTCTATTTAGCCTTCTTGCTATCTCTCTGTTGCTATGTCCATCTATTTTCCATGCCTGTATTAATGACATTTCATGTAGTGATAGATGTGAATTTTTCTTGCGTTCTGTAAATTCTATGGTATAATTTATATGAGTCATGTGTACCTCCGTATAGTTGTTTTTTTGTTTGTTACTAATACTATACCATATGTACACATGATTTTTTTATTTGGTGGCTAAGTTAATTATACAATCTTCCATTTAAAAAAAATTAAAAAAAGCTAAAAAAGACTTGACAAAGGTAAGTAATAAATGGTAGAATGGATAAGTCATCTGGAAAAACCATATGACAAGCAAAACTGAATAAAAGTGAAAAGAACGATTTAAACCAATCAATTTTTTTATTGATAAATAATTTCGAATTTAAGAGCCAAGGATAACTTGGGATTAAATAACCATTTAATCGAGAGTTTGATCCTGGCTCAGGACGAACGCTGGCGGCGTGCTTAACACATGCAAGTCGAACGATGAAAGTCGTTTTGATATCTTCGGATTGATAAACTTCTGGATTAGTGGCGGACGGGTGAGTAACGCGTGAGCAATCTGCCTTACACAAAGGGATAGCCTCGGGAAACCGGGATTAATACCATATGATATCTACAAGCCGCATGGTCTATAGATTAAAGAATTTCGGTGTAAGATGAGCTCGCGTCCCATTAATTAGTTGGTGAGGGTAACGGCCCACCAAGATAGCGATGGGTAGCCGATCTAAGAGGATGACCGGTNAAGAAGATCTATTGTTTATATATACCTCATAATTAGTTAAGGCAAAGTATTTTTCATCGTAGTAAGTATATGTTTTGTTATTACTTTTTATTATTCTCTTTTGCTTTACTGTGCCTTTCTTTATTGCGTTGTTTATTGTCTGCGGGGCTCTATTTAGCCTTCTTGCTATCTCTCTGTTGCTATGTCCATCTATTTTCCATGCCTGTATTAATGACATTTCATGTAGTGATAGATGTGAATTTTTCTTGCGTTCTGTAAATTCTATGGTATAATTTATATGAGTCATGTGTACCTCCGTATAGTTGTTTTTTTGTTTGTTACTAATACTATACCATATGTACACATGATTTTTTTATTTGGTGGCTAAGTTAATTATACAATCTTCCATTTAAAAAAAATTAAAAAAAGCTAAAAAAGACTTGACAAAGGTAAGTNAAGGTAGCCGTATCGGAAGGTGCGGCTGGATCACCTCCTTTCTAAGGAGAACATTAGTTCTTTTCACTTTGAGTTCTGCTTTATGGGGGTGTAGCTCAGTTGGGAGAGCACCTGCCTTGCAAGCAGGGGGTCAGGAGTTCGAATCTCCTCATCTCCACCATGGCATTTCAAAAGAAAAGCCAAAACCAAATAAAACTTAATAACCATAATCAAATGAAAACGAAACGACATTTATAAAGAAAATAAATACAGTAAATTTTAACAATAAGCGTTAAAGGATTTTAAAAAAAATAGGTCAAGTTACTAAGAGCGCAGGGCGGATGCCTTGGCACCAAGAGGCGAAGAAGGACGTAGAAAGCTGCGAAAAGCTCCCTAGATCTGCAAACAAGAAACGAAAGGGAGATATCCGAATGGGGCAACCCACTTAAGCAAACCTTAAGTATCTATATATGAATAAAATAGTATATAGAGGCAATACCGGGAGAACTGAAACATCTAAGTACCCCGAGGAAAAGAAAGAAACATCGATTTTCAAAGTAGCGGCGAGCGAAATGGAAAGAGCCCGCTTAAAGAAATACTAAGAAAGTATCCGAATGATCTTGGAAAAATCATCCAAAGAAAGTGAAAGACTTGTAGGAAAAGATATTAGTGTTTCAATAAGCTTTACGAGTACCACAAGGCACGAGAAACCTGGTGGGAATACGGGAGGACCACCTCCCAAGGCTAAATACTACTTGGTGACCGATAGAGAACAGTACCGTGAGGGAAAGGTAAAAAGAACCCCGAAAGGGGAGTGAAATAGAACCTGAAACCCTGCGTTTACAAGCAAAGAAAGCACGTGAAAAGTGCAATCTTGTACTTTTTGTAGAACGGGCCAGCGAGTTACTTTTGTAAGCAAGGTTAAGAAGTTAAGCTTCGAAGCCGAAGAGAAATCAAGTCTTAATAGGGCGACATAGTTTACAGGAGTAGACCCGAAACCAGGTGACCTATCCATGAGCAGAGTGAAGTTAAAGTAAAATTTAATGGAGGCTCGAACCGGGTGTGGTTTAAAACACATCGGATGACTTGTGGATAGGGGTGAAAAGCCAATCGAACCTGGAGATAGCTGGTTCTCCTCGAAATAGCTTTAGGGCTAGCCTTTAGGATGTTTAATGGAGGTAGAGCTACTGACTGGTTGCGGGGTGTTTATACATTACCAAAACCTATCAAACTCCGAATGCCAAGAAAACAAACCTAAGGAGTCAGACTATGTGGGATAAGCTTCATAGTCGAAAGGGAAAGAGCCCAGACCATCAGCTAAGGTCCCTAAATACCGATTAAGTGGTAAAGGATGTGAAGTTACCCAAACAACTAGGATGTTGGCTTAGAAGCAGCCATACATTTAAAGAGTGCGTAATAGCTCACTAGTCGAGTGACCTTGCGCCGAAGATTTCCGGGGCTAAATCGGATACCGAAGCTATGGACTCATTCTTGAGTGGTAGAGGAGCATTGTGTAATAGGTAGAAGCAGTATCGAAAGGCGCTGTGGACGAAACACAAGAGAGAATGCTGGCATAAGTAGCGAGAAGGAGTGTGAGAATCACTCCCGTCGAAAACCTAAGGGTTCCTGAGCAAGGCTCGTCCCCTCAGGGTAAGTCGGGACCTAAGGCGAGGCCGAAAGGCGTAGCCGATGGACAAGTAGTAAAAATTCTACTACTATCAATTATCGTATAAATGAAGCGGGGACACAGAAGGATAAGCTAAGCGTACCAGATGGAAGAGTACGCTCAAATAAAAAGGCATGCCCGGAGTAATGACCAGGCTAAGCCAATTTATGATGAGGATCGAAAATAAGTAGAGAAGTAGCCGATTTCACACTGTCAAGAAAAGCCGCTAAATAGATAAAAGATACCCGTACCGTAAACCGACACAGGTAGGAAAGGAGAGAATCCTAAGACGCGCGGAAGAACCTTTGTTAAGGAACTCGGCAAAATGACCCCGTAAGTTAGCGAGAAGGGGAGCCAGAGCGATTTGGCCGCAGTGAATAGGCCCAAGCGACTGTTTACCAAAAACACAAGTTTCTGCTAAGTCGAAAGACGACGTATAGGAGCTGACACCTGCCCGGTGCTGGAAGGTTAAGGGGAAATGTTAGCAATAGCGAAGCATAGAACTTAAGCCCCAGTAAACGGCGGCCGTAACTATAACGGTCCTAAGGTAGCGAAATTCCTTGTCGGGTAAGTTCCGACCCGCACGAAAGGTGTAACGATTTGGGCACTGTCTCAACAAAGGATCCGGTGAAATTGAAGTAATGGTAAAGATGCCATTTACCCGCGACAGGACGGAAAGACCCCATGGAGCTTTACTGTAGGCTGACATTGGATTTCGGTAGTACATGTACAGAATAGGTGGGAGACAAAGATCCTGGTACGCAAGTATCAGAGGAGTCAAAAAGTGGGATACCACTCCTGTAGTGCTGGAATTCTAACCTTGAGCCGTGATCCGGTTTAGGGACACTGTCAGTTGGGCAGTTTGACTGGGGCGGTCGCCTCCCAAAAAGTAACGGAGGCGTTCAAAGGTTCCCTCAGCACGGACGGAAATCGTGCAAAGAGTACAAAGGCAGANAAATGAGCCGGGGTGGCGGAACAGGCAGACGCACAGGACTTAAAATCCTGCGACCCTTAAAGGTCGTATCGGTTCGATTCCGATCCTCGGCACCAAAAAGACATCGCGGGATGGAGCAGCTGGCAGCTCGTCGGGCTCATAACCCGAAGGTCGCAGGTTCAAATCCTGCTCCCGCAACCATAAGATTACGGGGATAGATAAAGTCCTGAGAAAGACTATCAACAAGACGGTTCAGCAGACGTTTTTATCCAATCGAGCATAGCAAAGCTTGCTCTCTTGGAAAAACGGTTGCACTTGACCTACTAGAGTTCGCCCTAGCGTGCTCACTAAGTTAGGTCAATGAAATCCTGCTCCCGCAACCATAATTATCTATATAATTTAGTTGCCTTAAAATTATAAATATGTTATAATACATACAATATGGCCCTATGGTCAAGCGGTTCAAGACACACGCCGTTTTAATGACCTAAGCACATGAGAAGCAAGCGTAGCGAGCTTACGAATGTCAGCTAGGTCAGATGCCAGTCTCGTTTCATTTTCCGTAGGAAAATGCCAGAAGCAGGCCACGGCGGAGCCGTGAAAGCACACAATTTAATATATAAACAAAAAATACATATAATATGGCCCTATGGTCAAGCGGTTCAAGACACCGCCCTTTCACGGCGGTTACCCGGGTTCGAATCCCGGTAGGGTCACCATTTTTATATAATAAAATTAAGAAATTATTAATTTTATATTGACAAATTCTTAAAAATGTATTAATATAGAAGTGTAGTCAGTAAAGAGAGTAGCTTACTTCACACTTGATTACATTCTATCTGTGGCGGAGTAGCTCAGTTGGCTAGAGCATTCGGTTCATACCCGGAGTGTCAGGAGTTCAAATCTCTTCTCCGCTACCAAGTTCTTTTTAGAACTAAAAGTTAATAGATTTATAATTCATGCATGGACGATTAGCTCAGCTGGGAGAGCATCTGCCTTACAAGCAGGGGGTCATAGGTTCGAGCCCTATATCGTCCACCATGCATGGCCCGGTAGTTCAGTTGGTTTAGAATGCTAGCCTGTCACGCTAGAGGTCGTGGGTTCGAGCCCCATCCGGGTCGCCATAAAAGATTAGGTGATAAATATCATCTAGTTGCCGGCGTAGCTCAATTGGTAGAGCAACTGACTTGTAATCAGTAGGTTAGGGGTTCAAGTCCTCCCGCCGGCTCCAAATCTTTTATTCAGCCCTATGGAAGAGTACCCAAGTGGCTAAAGGGGGCGGACTGTAAATCCGTTAGCTAAGCTTTCAGTGGTTCAAATCCACTCTCTTCCACCATGTGCGGGTGTAGCTCAGTGGTAGAGCCCCAGCCTTCCAAGCTGGTTGCGAGGGTCCGATTCCCTTCACCCGCTCCATAATTAAATATATATGCGACTATAGCTCAGCTGGATAGAGCAACGGACTTCTAATCCGTGTGCCGGGGGTTCGACTCCTCCTAGTCGCGCCATTGTTGGGATGTAGCCAAGTCGGTAAGGCACCAGACTTTGACTCTGGCATTTCCGTAGGTTCGAGTCCTACCATCCCAGCCATGCGGAGAGGTATCGAAGCGGTCATAACGAGGCGGTCTTGAAAACCGTTTGGGTGCAAGCCCACGTGGGTTCGAATCCCACTCTCTCCGCCATTTTTTTTATCTAAAATGGCTTAGGCCGAATCGAATAATTTAATATTCTTGGAGAAGTACTCAAGTGGCTGAAGAGGCTCCCCTGCTAAGGGAGTAGGTCCTAATTTACGGGGCGCGAGGGTTCAAATCCCTCCTTCTCCGCCACAATGTGGACCTTTAGCTCAGTTGGTTAGAGCGTCCGGCTCATAACCGGCAGGTCCGGGGTTCGAGTCCCTGAAGGTCCACCAATTTAGGGGTTTAGCTCAGCTGGTAGAGCAACGGTCTCCAAAACCGTGTGCCGAGGGTTCGAAACCTTCAACCCCTGCCATAAGCCTTTTATAGGCTTATTTTTTTAGCTTTTTTTATAGCTTTCATTATATATTATGGCTCTATGTCAAATATTGGGGAGACTTATTGATTTAAGTCTCTCTTTTTATGTTAAAACTAACATTTGCACGTTTTTAATTTATATACTTAAAATAACACAAATTTATGTAATTTTTGCATGACTAATAAACCTATATAGGCTTATTAGGTTTTTATGATGTTTTATATATATATTTTAGTCTAAAAGCATTATTCTTTTTCTGAACCTCTCGAAGTTTCTCATACCAAAGCTGTTTCTTTTTAGTGTCTTTATCTTTGTATGTTTTCCTTCTAGTGCTCCATTTGAATGTTTGTAGTCAAATGAGTTTGTAATTTCATCAGACCAGTTTGTAAAGGCTGTTATACATGATTTAAACTCTTTAAGTTTTGATTTTTTACATATGTCTATCCATGCGTTTACCTTGTATTGTGCTTGTTCTTTGTTTTTCTGCACTAGAACTTCTTGATAGAAGGATTCTTTTAAGCCATATGCTAGTCTTAGCTCTTCGCTTATCTCTAGCATTAGAGCTGCTTCTCGCTTTTGATCATCATTAAGTTTTGGCATTGGTTTTGTAAGTATGCTTTTACTTCTTTTTAGGTATATTCTCATTTCTGCTGATGTATCTTTTTGTATTCTCTTTCTTACGTTTTCTAAGCTCCAAGAGACTTGTCTTACGAAGTGATATTTGTCTGCTATGTGTACTGCGTTTTTAAAGTATGCGTTTTTAACGTTTTTAAATGTTTTTGACATATCGCTAACAAATATCTTTACATTTTCTCTTTCTTCTTTTGGTATGTTTTTAAAGTATTCAAACAAAATATTTTCTTGCCTACTTTTAACTATGTCTATGATTTCATGTGTTATGCCATCTAGAAGTGAGCATTGATACTTGTATGAACCGCTGTCGCCTTTAAACTCGTCTATTAAAAGTACTTTTGGAAGACTTTTTCTCTCTACTGATAGGTAAGATAGGACTCTTGTAACTGTTGATGTGCTTACTGAGTATCTTCTTGATATTGACTTTATTGAGTAAAGTTCTCTAAACTCTCTAGCTATGGATGCTACTAGTCTTTTTGTCATGGTCATTTTCTTTGCTACTAGTTCTGTTTTGCTATCAATTCTTTTCCCGCAGCACTTACAGTTGTACCTAGTTTTTCTTAGGTTTATTATGCATTTTTTACCATGCATCTGTGTATCTTTTATCTTTTGAGTTCTGTGATCATGAACCCAGATATGTTTAGAACCACAGTATGGGCAGCTTTTTAACTTTTTTGTCTGTGCTTCTATAACTACTACATTTTCACCTTCTTTAAAATTGTTAACAACTACATCTTTACAAGCTAGCAAATTTATGGTATTATATTCTTGCACTTGTACACACCTCCTATGTTGTAGTGGTATTTTAAGTATAGGATAAAATGTGTGCAAGTGCAACTTTTTTTTGTAATTTTATCAAAAAAATATCTATTGAGGTTTTACTCCCCAATAGATATTATACAGCCTATATTATTAGAATGGATGTGTTCTCATGAAGGCACGCACTTTTTTTGAAACAATTGAAGAAATATTATTACAGTCTTTAAAAGATGAACTTGATTTAACACCTAAGCCTGGCTGTGTTGATGGACGTGACTCTGGCCCACACGCAGACATGGATTATGATGTTTTTTTAAGGAGCATTTCATCTCTTAAAGGCTATTTTTTTGAGATAATGGAAGTGTCGAACAGAAAAAACACTTTTGACGATACTTTTGAAGCGATTAGGCCCATTGGCATGAAGTATGAAGAGATGATGTATGAGGCGACAGGTGGCATAAACACACACAAGGGCGCCATCTTTACTCTTGGAGTCATTGCTTCTGCTATAGGAAAACTTTATTATGATAACAAATACATTACCATTGATCTAATTAGTGAATATGTAAAAAAGCTTTGCGCAAATATTTTTGATGATTTTAATAAAAAAGAGATGCAGGACTCGAATGGTATGCGCATCTATCAAAATAATGCTAATCACTCGGGCATCAGGTATGAAGCGTATCATGGTTTTAAGACGGCTCTTGATGCTTATGACTTTTATAAAAAGACAAAGGACTTCTTAAGGACTTATGTTTACATTATCTCGACTCTTGATGATACGACGACCATAAATAGAGTGGGCGAGTCTGGTCTTAATTTTTCTAAAACTTATGCGAAAAAAGTTTTAGATAGCGAAAATTTTGACGAAGAGATTGAGGCCATGGACAAAGTTTACACTGAGAAGAACATTTCGACTGGCGGCTGTGCTGACACTATCGAGCTTGTTTACTTCTTCAAGCGCATGGACGATTTTTTAGATAGCTATATGAATGACTTTCTATATAATAAGGAAGAAAGATGGGGGATTATCACTAAGGCGATCCAAGATAGTAATAAGCCCATCATCACTCTTAATCTAAATATAAAGGGCATGCACAAGGATAAAGATGAGTTTGAGCCAATTTACAAGGCGGCGAAAATGTATTTATCTTCATACGAGTGCATATATGAGGACGAGGATAATTACTCAGCCATCTACCTAGCGAAGGGCGAGGCAATTGATGAGAAGAAAAAATTTGTGCATTTAGAAGAGGAGCATGACTTTATGCGCTTTGTAGACATTGACGTGATTGATACTAATCTTAAGCCTATATCGAGGACTGAGCTTGGCTATGCGAAGAGGACTTGTATCGTTTGCGGTGGCGACAGATTCACTTGCATGCGCGAAGAAAGACATACGCAAGAGGACTTCAACGCAAGTTTAAATGCAGCTTTATTAAATCTTGACAAATAGTCTCATTTACTATATAATATTATCTATGGAAAAAAGGTTTATGAATATGGCAATCAGAGAGGCGATAAAGGCGTACAAGCTTGGCGAAGTGCCTGTTGGAGCGGTTATTGTGAAGGATGGAGAAGTGATTTCGAAGGCCTATAATGAGACGATAACGATGAAGGACGCATCAGCTCATGCTGAGATGCTTGCTATAAGACGGGCGTGCGAAAAGCTAGATAACTACAGGCTCACAGACTGCGAGCTCTATGTAACGCTTGAACCTTGCATGATGTGCCTAGGAGCGATTTTGGAAGCGCGTATAAAAAATTTATACATAGGTCTACTTGATTACAAGAAAGGCGCTTGTATTAGCAAAATGCAGCTTCACAACTCATCTCTTAGCTATCACAAGCTGTGTGTTTATTACAATGAAAGCAAAATTTATAAATTTCTTTTGCAAAACTTCTTCAAGAACTTAAGAAATAAATAGGGAGTGGTATCGAAGAGGTCATAACGGGGCGCACTCGAAATGCGTTAGGGGCCTTGCTCCACGTGGGTTCGAATCCCACCCACTCCGCCAATACAATATTCGTGCACTAGTAGCTCAGTTGGATAGAGCAGCGCCCTCCTAAGGCGTGTGCCGGGGGTTCGATTCCTCTCTAGTGCGCCACTTTATTTTTTACAAGGAGGTAATTAAGTGATTTTAAATAAAAAAAAGCTTGGCATTATCGCAAGTGTAGCGCTTTTGGCCCTTGCTATAATCATAGCTTTTGTATATAAGAATTTTTTCTCGAGGGTAGAAGTTTTCTCTTCTGGAAAGTCCTTGGGAGTTTACTCTAGCGTACATAATTTTAATAAAGCTATAGATAATTATAAGTCCAAATATGAAGATAGATATGGTGCGGATCTTGTAAAAGCAAATTACGAGTTCAAAAAAAGCGATAAAGAGCTTAGAAACGCTATATCTGAGGACGCTTTCTATGCAAATGCTTATGCCGTTCAAAAGAGTGGCGAGACTCTTTACGCGCTTAAAAATGAAGACGCTGCAAATGAGTTTTTAACAGCAATTGAGAACCATTACTACAGTGACAACACCATTTGCGTGAAGATTAAGGACAATATTGAGCTTAAAAAAGAAAAGATCTCTCTAAAGGATTTAAGAACTGTAAATTCAGCTCTTAAAGAGGTTTTAGAGAACAATAAATTGAAGAATGACAAGGCTATAAACGTATTACTAACAAAGAAAGAAAATCAAGAAGAAGTCATCGCTATGCCGGTTGAAAGTCAAGACGATCCGAGCCTTCCAAGAGGTGAGACTGTTCTTTCAATGGACGGCGAAGATGGACTTAAGGCCGTTAAGAGCATCGCTTACTACGAAAATGATGAGCTTATAAATAAAGTTGTTTTAGAAGAAAATGTGAAGAAAAAAGCTGCTCCGAAGCTTGTACTTGTGGGAACTAGAAAGGCTTTAGCTGATGGCAGCTTTGCAAAACCTACCAGAGGCGGCATTTCATCAGGCTATGGAAGAAGATGGGGTAGACAGCACACTGGCGTTGACATCGACGCTGATTACGGCGACGCTGTATACGCATCTGACGGCGGTGTGGTTAGCTACGCTGGCTTCTTAGGTACTTACGGCAATCTTATCGAGATTGATCACCAAAACGGCTACAAGACAAGATACGCTCACTTAAGCAGTATCAATGTTTCGAAGGGCGAAACTTTGATGAAGGGCGATTTTATCGGTAAAGTTGGTACAACTGGCCGAGTAACTGGACCGCATCTACATTTTGAAGTTATTGTTAATGGCAAGAGCCAAAATCCATTAAATTATATCAGAGGCAATTAATATGAAGAAATTTCTAGCACTAGTACTCGTTCTTCTGATGAGCGTTACTGTGTTTTCATGCACAAAGAAGATTGAATACAACGATGCAAAGGACTTAAGTCATAAGTACTTGGACGCGCTTAGAAGCGCTGATGGCGACGTGCTTTTCGAAGCAGCTAGGCTTAAGAATCAAAAACAAATAGAGAAAGAAGATTTTCAAAGATCTTTAACTCAAACTATTAAAAAATTAGGTGAGTTCAAAGAAGGCAAGGACGAAAAATTCGAATACATCGAGAATACTTTCGTTTTATCGAGTGAAGATAGATTTGATTATAGGATGGTGACATCCATCATCGAGCTTGATAAGTCAGGCAGTTTGAACAACGCATACTTTATGCTTAAAGAGCCCATCTGTGAAGATAACGACGATTTCAAAGAAGAAAGCTTTATTCTTGACAATGATGGAGCCAAGATGTATGGTGCTCTTACCATTCCAAAGGATTTTACTTCTAAGAAAGTAGTATTTATGATGCAAGGCTCTGGTCCGCAAGATATGGACGAAACAGTTGGTATTAGTGGTAACAAGCCATTTAAAGACCTTGCTCATGGACTTGCAAAGCATGGCGTAGCAACACTTAGAATTGACAAAAGATATGTAAATAACGCGCCAAAGGACTACACAGTTGATGAAGAGGTTTTATCGGACGCAAAGCTTGCTATAGAAGAGCTTAAGAAAGACTCAAGATTTGATGATGTTTACGTGCTTGGCCACTCGCTTGGAGCGATGCTTGCACCAAGAGTAGCTAAGGACGAGGGTTTGAAGAAAGTCGCAATGCTGTCAGCATCGACTATGAAATTCACAGATATAATTTATACGCAGCAAATGGAATATCTTGATTCAGGTGAAGTAAGCCAATCTGTTGCTGATTTTCAAAAGAAAGAAATCACTAAGATTAAAGAGCAAATCGATAATATGACTGAAAAGACTAAGGGTAACTTCTTTAGTATGCCTGCTTCATACGTTTACTCGGTCAACCAAGTAAATCCAGTAGAAGACATAAAAGCTTCAGACTTTGATGTCTTTATAGGACACGGCTCAAAGGACTTCCAAGTGAAGAAGGATGAGTTTGAAAAGTTCAAAAAGGCCTTGGGAGATAGAGGACTTGTGATATATAATCTCTATGACGGGCTTAATCACTTGATGATGCCTGAGGACTCAAATGAGTTTTCTGTAGAGATATATGACAAGCCAAATCATGTAAGTCAATTAGTGATAGATGATTTAGCAGAATTTTTTAAATAATATATTTATGAGAGACTTGTGATAAGTCTCTTTTTTGATGCGATAATTTATAATAACAAGTGTAACACTTAATAAAATAAAGGCTCTATGTCAAATATTGGGGAGACTTATTGATTTAAGTCTCTCTTTTTATGTTAAAACTAACATTTGCACGTTTTTAATTTATATACTTAAAATAACACAAATTTATGTAATTTTTGCATGACTAATAAACCTATATAGGCTTATTAGGTTTTTATGATGTTTTATATATATATTTTAGTCTAAAAGCATTATTCTTTTTCTGAACCTCTCGAAGTTTCTCATACCAAAGCTGTTTCTTTTTAGTGTCTTTATCTTTGTATGTTTTCCTTCTAGTGCTCCATTTGAATGTTTGTAGTCAAATGAGTTTGTAATTTCATCAGACCAGTTTGTAAAGGCTGTTATACATGATTTAAACTCTTTAAGTTTTGATTTTTTACATATGTCTATCCATGCGTTTACCTTGTATTGTGCTTGTTCTTTGTTTTTCTGCACTAGAACTTCTTGATAGAAGGATTCTTTTAAGCCATATGCTAGTCTTAGCTCTTCGCTTATCTCTAGCATTAGAGCTGCTTCTCGCTTTTGATCATCATTAAGTTTTGGCATTGGTTTTGTAAGTATGCTTTTACTTCTTTTTAGGTATATTCTCATTTCTGCTGATGTATCTTTTTGTATTCTCTTTCTTACGTTTTCTAAGCTCCAAGAGACTTGTCTTACGAAGTGATATTTGTCTGCTATGTGTACTGCGTTTTTAAAGTATGCGTTTTTAACGTTTTTAAATGTTTTTGACATATCGCTAACAAATATCTTTACATTTTCTCTTTCTTCTTTTGGTATGTTTTTAAAGTATTCAAACAAAATATTTTCTTGCCTACTTTTAACTATGTCTATGATTTCATGTGTTATGCCATCTAGAAGTGAGCATTGATACTTGTATGAACCGCTGTCGCCTTTAAACTCGTCTATTAAAAGTACTTTTGGAAGACTTTTTCTCTCTACTGATAGGTAAGATAGGACTCTTGTAACTGTTGATGTGCTTACTGAGTATCTTCTTGATATTGACTTTATTGAGTAAAGTTCTCTAAACTCTCTAGCTATGGATGCTACTAGTCTTTTTGTCATGGTCATTTTCTTTGCTACTAGTTCTGTTTTGCTATCAATTCTTTTCCCGCAGCACTTACAGTTGTACCTAGTTTTTCTTAGGTTTATTATGCATTTTTTACCATGCATCTGTGTATCTTTTATCTTTTGAGTTCTGTGATCATGAACCCAGATATGTTTAGAACCACAGTATGGGCAGCTTTTTAACTTTTTTGTCTGTGCTTCTATAACTACTACATTTTCACCTTCTTTAAAATTGTTAACAACTACATCTTTACAAGCTAGCAAATTTATGGTATTATATTCTTGCACTTGTACACACCTCCTATGTTGTAGTGGTATTTTAAGTATAGGATAAAATGTGTGCAAGTGCAACTTTTTTTTGTAATTTTATCAAAAAAATATCTATTGAGGTTTTACTCCCCAATAGATATTATACAGCCAAAATAAATAAAAAGAGTTCATATTTACTACTCATGATATACAGACCACGTGTTACTACTTTATCTGAGCTAGATTATCATTGAAATAAATTATGGATATATGGTTTTAGTATTGATTATTTTATAAAATAGCATCAAAAGCTGTAAGTTTCTTGACAGTAAAAACATACCTTGTTATAATGATTAAGGTTATATTAATTATATATTAGAGGTTTGATGTGAAAAAATATATATTATCAAAAGTTATGATGGGTTTAGTTACTATAATCTTTTCATTTGTGCTAACATTTTTCTTAATAAGACTAGCACCAGGAACACCTATGAGGATAGTTGCTGGAAAAGAAAATCCTAATCCAGAGCAAATTGAGCACTTAACAGAGAAGTACGGACTTGATAAACCTGTTGGTGTACAATTTATAAACTACATAAAGAACATGGCAAAGGGCGATTTTGGTTTTTCATATAGAAACAATTTGCCCGTATTTGAGTTAATCAAAAGACGTTTAGCACCAACACTAACTCTGTCTCTTACGTCGAACATACTTTCGGCTTTGCTTGGCGGATTTCTTGGACTGCAGATTGGGCGTAAAAAAGGAGGCATCTTGGATAAAGTGTTTTCATACATAAGCTATGTTTTAGATGCTATACCAGGCTTTTGGCTAGCGATGATACTAATCATGGTGTTTTCATCTAAGCTTGGCTGGTTCCCAACATCTGGCATGTACAACATGAGAGAGAGCTACACCGGCATAAGAAAATTCATAGACCTTTTGTATCATATGACGCTACCAATACTAAGCATAGTTATAATACAAACGCCTATATACTTTAGGATAGCGAGAGCATCTGTCATCAATACTATGAAACAAGGCTTTATCAAGACATTCAGAGCAGCTGGTATGAAGGAAGGAGAGATATTTAGAAAATATGTGATGAAAAACTCGCTAATACCAATACTTACTACATTTAGTATGTCACTTGCCTTTACCATAAGCGGTGCAGCACTTATAGAGATAGTCTTTTCATGGCCGGGCATGGGTAGGCTCATCATCGACTCTATCAATGGCCGTGACTATATGGTCTTAAACGGACTTTACTTAGTAATATCAGTTTCATTGATATTCTTTACCATACTCACAGACGTTTTATATGCACTGGTTGACCCAAGGATAAGGATAAAGTAATGAAGAAGCTATTAAAAAACCCAGAATTTCTAGTGGGTAGTATAATGATAATCATAACAATACTCATAGCAATATTTGCACCATATATCGCGAATTACAGCTATGATACGCTTACTGAAGACCTTTTGCATGCTCCATCGAGTGAGCACTACTTTGGTACAGATAACCTTGGCAGAGACATATTTAGCATGACTATATATGGGACGAGAGCTTCACTTTATGTGGGCATCACGGCGGCCATCATCTCAAGCATTTTAGGTGTGGCAATTGGAGCGCTTTCAGGCTACTACGGCGGTTTGTTTGACAAAATCGTAACTGAAATAATAAATATATTCCTAATGGTGCCGACATTTTTCCTTATTATACTATGTGTGTCATTTTACGGCTCATCGATGAGAAATGTTGTTATAGTCATAGCGCTTACAAGCTGGATGGGTACTGCTAGAATGATGAGGGCGCAAACACTTAGTTTAAAGGAAAGGGATTTTGTTCTTTCTAGTAAATGTATGGGCGAGAGTGATATGAGCATCATTTTTAAACATATACTTCCTCATGGAATATATCCAATCGTAGTAAATGCAACACTTTCAGTCTCGTCAGCAATACTATATGAAGCGTCACTTTCATTTTTAGGCTTAGGCGATAGAAATATTGTTAGTTGGGGTCAGCTCATTTACAATGGTAGAAGCTACTTAACGAATGCCTGGTGGATAACTACATTTGCAGGGCTATTCTTAGTCTTTGTTGTACTAGGTTTTTCAATGATTGCAAACGGTTTTAATAAAGTCTTGGTTGATGGTGATTAATATGCTTATAGAACTGAAAAATTTTAATGTTTATTATAAATCAAATTCTGGCAGCGTACATGCTGTTAGAGACGTCAATCTTGATTTGCTTGAAAACACTTCATATGGCGTTGTTGGCGAATCAGGTTCGGGTAAGACTACCTTGTTTATGGCGCTATTAAGACTATTATCAAAAGATACAACTATTAATGGTGAAGTAATATATGAGGGCAGTGACTTGATGAAACTAAGTGAAGATGAGTTCAGAAAGTACAGATGGAAGGACTTTTCTGTTGTTTTTCAAGAAGCAATGAACTTTCTAAGCCCTGTTCATAAGATAGGTAAGCAGTTAGTTTCAATATACACAGCCAATGGACCTAGCAAGAACAAAAAAGAAGTAAAAGAAGAAATTTTAAAGGCCTTTCATAAGGTCAACTTAGTTGATACTGTATATAATATGTATCCACATGAGCTATCGGGTGGCATGATGCAAAGAGTTGCTATAGCCTCATCCATATTGCTTAATCCAAAACTATTAGTTATGGACGAAGCGACTACTGCCCTTGATATAATCACCGAAGGACAGATACTTGATGAAATTAAGGAGCTTGAAGAGAGCATCAAGATGACTAGAGTCATGATTACGCACGATGTATCAGTTGTAAGCTCATCAGCTGAGAGGGTCATAGTTATGTATGGCGGCTTAATACTCGAAGAAGGCAGGGTTGACGAGGTCTTTGTAAAGCCAAAGCACCCATATACCAAGCTTTTACTTGAGAGCTACCCTAGGATGAATGACAAAGAAAAGTACTTAAAGTCAATTAAGGGAAGCCTACCTGATTTAAAGGAAGCTTATAAATCTTGTGTATTTTACAATAGATGTCCATACAGAATGCCTTATTGTAAGGATCACGAGCCGAAACTTATCAGCCATGGCGACAGAAAAGTTGCTTGTTTCTTAGAAGAAGGTGTTAAAGATGAGTAATGAAATATTGAAAGTTACAGATTTGAAGAAGCACTACAAGACTAAGGAAGGTACACTTAAAGCGCTTGATGGCGTGAGCTTAAATATAGATAAGGGATCCATAGTAGGGGTCATAGGCGAGTCAGGCTGCGGCAAATCAACGCTTGCAAAACTCCTTATAGGGCTGAATGAAGCAACAAGCGGAAGTATTATATACAATGGAAGAGAGCTTAAGGATATACTTAAAAAAGATAAGCTTAGCTTTAGACGAGACGTACAAATGATTTTTCAAAATCCTTATGACGTCTTCGATAGCAAGATGACTATAGAAAAGATACTCCTCTCACCGCTTAAGATTCATAATATAGGCTCTAGTCGTGAAGAAAGGCTAGCTCTTATAAAAGAAAGCCTATCTAAGGCAGGCTTTGAGAATATCGATGATTACTTATCTAGAAAGCCGGGCGAGCTGTCAGGTGGACAGCTTCAGAGGATATCCATAGTTAGGTCCATGCTACTTAACCCGCAGCTCATCATAGCTGATGAACCAGTAAGTATGCTTGACGTATCCATCCGAGCAGACATCATCAACATGCTTATAAGAATCAGAGATGAAAGAAATATATCCATGCTATACATTAGCCACGATATAACAACTACACAATTTTTAGTAAATACACTTATTGTTATGTATCTAGGCAAAATCGTTGAATATGGTCCAGTTGAGGCCGTGATTAATAAGGCGGCGCATCCATATACAAAGGCGCTTTTATCACACGTTTCATCGATCGACCCGAGAGAAAAACAAGATAAAATACATTTGAAAGGTGAAGTGCCTAAACCTATAGGCACGGGTCCTGGCTGCTACTTCGAAAAGAGATGCTATAGAACGCTTGATAAGTGCAAATGTTCATATCCAGAATTTATCGAAGTAGGTGACAATCACTATATAAGCTGTTTTAATCTAATAAGATAGCTATATATAAATAATAGTTTTAATAGGAGGAATTTATGAAATTCAAAAGACTAATGGCTTTAATGCTTTCATTAGTAATATTTGCTTCATTTGCTATAGGCTGCTCTAAACCGGCTGAAGAAGCACCAAAGACTAATGAAGAAAGCAAAACAGCTGAAGAAAATCAAGAAACAGAAGAAACAGAAAAGGCTGATGGTATCCAAGAAGGCGGTACTTTCATCATCGGTATGAGTAGAGAACCTGGTCAATATAATCCATGTGCTACAGCAGATGACGCTGCATACCAAATCATTCAAAACGTATTCAACAAGCTATTAAAAATCAATGGCAATGGAGAAATTATCCCTGACATTGCTGATAGCTACGAATACAAGGACGAAGGAAAGACTTTAATCTTCCACCTACATGAAAATGTTAAGTGGCACGACGGAGAAGATTTCTCTGCTGAAGACGTTAAGTGGACATTTGATAAGATTATTAGCGAAAAAGGTTTCGCATCAAGCTCATTATCTGATGTAGAAGCAGTTAATGTTATTGACAATAACACTGTAGAATTCAAACTTAAAGAAGCAAACTCAGGTTTACTTGGCTATATCGCTTGGGTTGGAACATATATCATGCCTAAGCACATATATGACGGAACAGACTGGTTAGAAAACCCAGCAAACCACGCACCTATAGGTACTGGTCCATTCAAGTTCGTAGAACAAAAAGAAGGCGAATCAGTAACTCTTGAAAAGAACCCAGACTTCTTTGGCAAGGGACCTTATGTAGACAAACTTATCTACAGAATTATTCCTGATGGAAACACTCAATACCAAGCTTGGTTGAATAATGAAATTGACCACACTATGGCAGGTGCACCAGCAGAAGACTTTGAAAAACTTTCTAAAGATGAAAATTTTAGACTTGTTCCAATGTCTTGGCCAAATAAATCATATATATGCTTCAACATGCTTAGCGGTAAATTTACAGAACCTAAGCTAAGAGAAGCAATGCTATATGCTATCGATAGAGAAGATATCTTCAAAAAAGTTTACAAAGAACAAGGAGCTATATCAGAATACTTTATAGCACCTGAATACAAGTGGGCTATAAACGAAGATGTAAAGAGCCCTGAAAGAGACATTGAAAAAGCTAAGAAGCTTATCGAAGAAGCTGGCTACACTATGGGTGAAGACGGATACTACTTCGAAACAACAATCGATACATTCCCAGGATGGGATGACTTCTGCGTAGTACTTGCTGACCAATTAAAAGAGGTTGGTATCAAGCTTACTCACAATGGTATGGACGACCCAACATATGATGAAAAAGTTCTAGAAAAGAAAGACTTTGAATTAACAGTACTAGGCGGTTACCAAGGACCAGACATCGCTGCTATGGGATCAAGATTCCAAACAGGTGGACCAATGAACTATGGTAACTATTCAAGCGAAGAAATGGATACAGAACTTAACTTAGGTAACGTTGCTACTACACTTGAAGACAGAGCAGTTCACTACAAGAAAGTTCAAGAAATCTTAAGAGCTGACCTACCAGTTGTATTCTTCTGGGATAGAGGAACTCAATATCCAATCAAGAGCTACGTTAAAGGCTCACCAGCTGATGAAGCTAAAGATGAAGTGTCTGAAGCTGAATTCTCACAAGTTTGGATAGACGAAAGCTTAAGGAAATAATTTCCAAAATAAATTAGTTTAGGATTAAGCGTAAGAGGCGATTTGCTTTATACGCTTTTTCTTTTTCTAAGTAATAGCATTTGGGTATATATAACATAGCTTACTATAAAAGAGAAGTACTAAAATATTATTAAGAGGTGTATTATTATGAAAACTGTAGAGAGACCTTGGTTTAAAGCATCTAAATTCTTAGGCATATGGGGAGGAATTCCACTTACAATAATTGGATTATTTACTTATATATATTGGAAAAATATTGCATGTTTAATAAATGGATTCATGTGGTTATTTATTTCTATAGCCTTTTTATGCAAAGCAGTTCTTGAATATTATAAATTAAAAAAATTAAAAGAAAGTGGAGTTAAATACAAGTGCAAGATTAATAGAGTAATCCCTCTTAGCTATGTAAGATTTGTTCCATATATAGCATCAAAAGTTGAATGCACATATGAGAATAATGGAATTACATATGAAATTTTGGATGGACCATATCTTTTGCTTCCATTTGAGAAACTAGAAAAACTATCAGCTATTGCCTACATAGGAAAAAATAAAAGCATGCTTGTTTTATCAAGGATGTAGCGTAAGAAGCAAATTGCTTTTTACGCTTTTTCTTATCTATTAATAGCTTTTGGGTATATATAATTAGGTGATTATATGAAAAATATGAATGAAAATATCAATCTAGCTGATGAACTATACGATAAAATCGAGAATGAACTTGGTAAGCTTAAGAAAGTTAAGATACTTGTGCTAGGCAAGACAGGTGCGGGTAAATCGACTCTTATCAATGCCTTGTTCCGTGAGGATATACTAAAGACTGGCGTCGGCTATCCCATGACAAAAAACATCGTCAAAGTAGAGAAAGATGGCGTGCCACTTACATTATACGACACGCGTGGACTTGAGCTGGACAACGATTCGCGTCTTGAAGTTTACAAGGAAGTCGCAAATTTTGTGAGCGATATGTATTTAAAGGGCGACGACGAAAAACTTAATCTCATCTACTTTTGCATCAACGCCCAAGGACTTAGGATAGAGAAGGAAGAGGAAGAGCTCATAAGAACGCTTAGTAAAGAGAATAAAGTCATCATCGTCCTTACTAAATTCTTTTCTGAAGAAGCCAAAGACTTCTATGACTTCATTAAAAATATGAATATGGGTGAGTTTGCCATAGCTCCAGTACTTGCAAAGAACCTTAAGATTAACCGTGACAATATTATTTTAGCGCATGGACTTGAGGACCTTGTACAGATGAGTATGGACGCGCTTGAAGAAGAGTACCAAATATCTTTTAACAATGCCCAACATGCAGATTTAAAACTAAAAGCAGAAAAGGCACGCAGTTGGGCGAAGAAATACATTGCCTCAAGCTTTGGAGTTGGTTTCGTTCCAATACCATTCTCCGATGCATCAGTTCTGGTACCCATGGAGTTAACTATGCTTGCTCATATCACTGCCATATTTGGAGTGCCAGTTAATAAAAAGAGACTCGCTTCAATCATCGCAGGTCTCGGCGGAACCATGGGCGCGACCTACCTTGGACGCTTTATAGTAAGTAACGCGCTAAAATTCTTTCCAGGCGCAGGAACGGTAGTCGCAGGCCTCATAAGCGGCACAACTGCCTCAGCCATCATGGCATCACTTGCCTTTGCCTACATCGAAGTACTGACAGTCCTTCTTAAAAAAGCAAAGACGGGTGACGACATAGATAACAAAGAGTTAGAAGAGATGCTAAAGAAGCTATATAAAGATAATTTAAAGAATCATAAGAAGCTTAAATAAATTAAGACCTTAAGAGTTAATTCTCCTAAGGTCTTTTACTTTGTTTATATTAAATATAAGACAATCGCTGAGCATAATCATGTGAGCTTGTTGGTGGTATTAAAGTTACACATGATGGAAGTTTGACTTTTGTAATTGCAATTATCATATTACTTATATACACTACGTTTAGTAAATATTTTAATTATAAAAATAAACGCAAACTTATTTAGTATAAGAAATATTTATTTGACATATAAATATATTTGATGTATAATTATACATAATAACTTTGATAATTTAAGCAGCTAAATTATATAAAATGAAGGAGGTTTTAGAGGGGAAGCATTTTAGCTGTAGATAAGGAGGTGAATATATGAAATATTTAGTTAATCCAAATAGTAGTCCTAACACATTAAATAATATTTGTATGCCACAGTATAATTGCCCATTCTTAACTTGCAACAATTTATATTTATGCCCAGAACACTGTGATACAAGGTGTGATACAAGGTGTGAAACTTATTGTGGCAGGCTTGGATGTCAGTGCAAAACAAGCCGTAATGAAATAAATTCAACAGGCAGCTTTATGTAGCCGTGTACTTAATAAGCTTTCCCTCTAATTACATACAATGAAATTTTTTAAAAGATATTTTAATATAATATCATTTACCTTATTGATTTTTGTAGTTATTCTTTTTTTGCAAAATTTAAAGTATATACCAGATTTTGATCTAGATAACAAAAAAGATAGATACTTAGGTAGACTATTACTTAATTATAATATAGCTAAGAATATTGAGACTCTTAATACTGATCCAGTTAAGTATGAAAAGAAAATTTTAGACGATTTAGCTATAATACCAAAAAAATTACCTGAAGATAGTAGAGAAAATTATGCTAAAAGTATTAAATTAAAAATAGAATTAGCAAAAAAAGGAATGCAGCTAGCTAATGAAGATTTTAAGGGCAATTACTTTGAGATAATGAAGATTGATAACACTATAAGACTTATTGATTTAGTGCAATTTGCTAGGAATGATGAGGGTTACATCTCTCCTTTAGATGAATATGGCAGTGAACTTGAAGAAGTGTATGGACTAAGTAAGCTAGATTATGACTTTACAGCACCTGAGAATAAAGATGTGTTAATTAATCAGTTTGCTCAGGACATTGAATGCTATATTGATTATAACTATATTAGGGCAATGTTCGACGTATTGCATAAAGAAATTAAAGATAAGTTGATTCTTTCAGAAAATACATGTAAAAACTTTGCTAGTGTTTATATGCTTTTTTCACAACAAGGCCTTATAAGAAAAAATAATTTTCACTTAATATTTTTAGCTTTTGCTTTTATTCTCACTGTTTTAAAAGACAAGAAATACAATGCTCCAAAGTTAGACTACACTATGAATACAAGTCTTTTTACAATGACTAATAAGTATATAAGAGAATTTTTATGCCTAGCTTTTATAACAGTTATATTACCCGTAGGCTTATTATTAGCTGCAAACTTAGGGGGCGAAGGATTTTCATTTAAGGCACCTGTTCTAACAATACCAGAGGATTATGAATTAAGTGATACTAAAACTCTAGGAGCAAATGCACAAGAAGGATTTGAAAGGATTGCAGGCTATGACGTTATTGACTATTCAACTTTTTTTGCCGACGATACTACATATGCAGCAGGAAGAAGTGATGTTTTAATTATGTCATATAGGCCTCAAATACAAGAGTATAAAACTGTATTTATCAAAGCTGTTGTACTTGATTTGTTAAGAATCTTACTTGTAGCAGTAGCTGTTGCTTTTATTGCATCTGTCTTTAATAAAAGGTGGGTTGTGTTACTCTTTACAACTGCATTAGCGATACTATTTTTAAATGCATATAATTTAAATTCAATTTTTGATCCTTTTTCATGGCCAGTGTCAACGTTTATCGTGAAAGGAGCACGTGTATTAAGAGATGGACGACTAACATTTAATAGAGCTATGATCATATTATCTTCTTATACAGTAGTTATTTATCTATTGAATTTATTAGTACTAAAGAAGAAAAAGGCACTTATATAGGAGGGTGACTTAATGAAAACATCAAGATACAATTTTTTATTTAAATTTGAAGGGAAGAACATCTTATTCAATTCTAAAACTACTGCACTTGCCATGCTATCTGATGATGAATATGATAAGCTAGCTCCCTTTGTTGAAAAAGAAAGCATCTCTATAGACGCAGATATCTTGGAGCCTGATTTAGTTAAAAATCTTTCATATGGGGGATTTTTTATAGATGATAGTTTTGATGAGATAAAATCATTAAGATTTGACATGTTTAAAGCAAGGTTTAACTCATCAAGTCTTTCCTTAACTATAGCACCAACACTAGCATGTAATTTTAACTGTCCTTATTGCTATGAAAGAACTAGTTCGCGTAATTTAACAATTACAGATGATGTTAAACAAGGCTTATATGAGTTTGTAAAGTCATACATCGGTAGAATAAATAATCTTTCTATCACTTGGTATGGTGGAGAACCTCTTTTATGCCTTAAAGATATTGAGGAGATGACGAGTCACTTTAAAGAGATTTGCCAAGATAAGGTTTTTTATTCTGCAGGTATGACTACTAATGGTTATTTACTTGACAAAGAGACGCTTCTTAAGTTAAAAGATTTATCTGTATCAAATATACAAATACCTTTTGATGGATTTAAAGAAAAGCATGATAAAACTAGATGTTTGAGCGATGGCAGTGGTTCATTTGATAAAATTATAGCTAATCTTGTATCATTTAAAAGCTTGTATGATGATAAAAATAATAAGCTGCCAAGTATATCCTTAAGACTTAATACTACAAGAGAAAATCATAAAGACATGATAAAGCTTATAAATTATCTAAAGGAAAAAGATTTACTTGATTATACAAGTCCTTATTTAGCTAAGATAGATGATCCACTTGACAAGGTGTATAAAAATTGTTTAACTTATGAAGAATTTGCTTTATTAGAAAAAGAATTCAATGCTGATTATGCTTCACTTACTGGGAAACAAACGTCTCGAAACTCTTATCCAGCAAAAATTAGCGCAGTATGCGGATGTGACTCTTTAAACAGCTACGTTATAGATCCTCAGGGCTACCTTTATAAATGCTGGGAAGAAATAGGTAAAAGAGAGTTTGCCATAGGTAATCTAAAAGACGGAGTGGATTATAAAACAATTGACAGAGCGTATGATTATATGCTTTATGATCCAAGTGAAGATATTAAATGTGCAAACTGTAAGATATTACCTCTATGCATGGGTGGCGTTTGTCCATATAGAAGGATAAACAATGTCTTGCCAAGCTGTGACAATAAGATGAAAACAATAAAAAATAGTATTTTGAGCTTTTTGAATACGAAGGAAATAAAGGAGGCTGTTTTAAATGAAAGCTTTGCAAATTAATGATATGCATAAGAGTTTTGGTAAAAAGGATGTTCTCAAAGGACTTACTTTTGATGTTGAACCAGGTGAGATTGTAGGTTTTTTAGGTAGGAACGGTTCAGGCAAGTCTACAACTATGAAATGCGTTTCAGGTCTTATCAAATTTAATTCAGGAGAGATAAATGTATTTGACCATTCTATAGTAAAAAGCAGAGAAGAAGCCTTAAAGTGTATGGGAGTAAGTATTGAAGATCCAGCACTTTATCCAAGTTTAAACGGTCATGATCACTTCAATATGGTCGCAAGATGGAGAGGTGTATCGAAGGATAGAATAAAGGAAATGGAAGAGTTTTCAGGACTTGAGGATAACCTTAAAAGAGCAACATCCAAGTACTCTATGGGTATGAAGATGCGTCTAATGCTAAGCTTAGTACTTTTATCAAAACCAAAGTTTATTATGCTTGACGAACCTATGAACGGCCTTGATCCTGATGGGGTTTTCGAATTGAGACAAGAGCTTAAGTCATTAAAAAACGAAGGCTGTGCGATACTTTTTTCATCACATAGATTATCTGAAGTTGAAAAAGTTTCAGATAGAGTTGTTATGATAGAAGATGGAAAAGTTGTTTATAATGGAAATTTAAGTGAAGAATTTAGAAACACGGGACTTGTCTATATAAATACAGCTGACAATGAAAAAGCTAAGGACGTTTTAGATGCTGCCAAAATTAGTACAAAGATATCTAAAGAAAAAGGTTTTGAAAATTACATTATTATTTCTGATTATAATGTTGCTATAGATAAGATACTTTCAATTTTGTATCAAGCAAATATAAGCATTAATGACATATATAAAGATCATCCTACACTTGAAAGTCTTTATAAGAGCTTGAGAAAAGAGGGATAAGATGAAAGGGCTTATCAAAAACGAAATTAAAACATTCTTTTCGGTAAAAAATATAATTATCATTATTATCTTTTTTCTTATAATGATACCGGATGTATTTAAGATGAAAGGCGATATCAGTAATTATATAGACACTATGGCTGCACAAATAAATAGCTATCAGGAAATGTCTAAATATTATGTTAATAATCTTAATTATGAGATTGATGGGATAAATCTTCAGATGTATGTGAATGATGTTGTTGGTTTAGATGAAAATGACGAAGAACTTGAAGAAGAGAAAAAAGTTAAGCAAGCAGAAGTTAATCATTGGAAATTTTTTGATCAAAAATTAACTGCCTTTAATGCACTAACAAATTTTGATAAACCAGATATAGATAGGTACAATTCATTTCTTAAAGAAATAGATACTTATATATATGACGAGATATATAAGAAGGATTTTGTTTCCGCTTATGGAGAGAATATTTATTTTTACTCTAAAAATCAGTGGTATAAAAGGTACTTGACTGAACAGGTTCAATATGATGACGATAGGCTTAAAGATCCAAACTATCCTGATGCATATAATGCCTTGCAAGGAAAACTTAGCTTTAAACTTATATATTTTGCAATTTTGTTACTATTGCTAAACTTTGATATATGGTCGAACGATTATTCCTCGGGTGCAATAAAACTATATTTAACTTCGCCTTATAGCAGAAAAAAATTATTCTACACTAGATTTATAACAAGGCTTGTGCTTAACCTTTGTGTAATTTTATTGCCACTTTTATTTGTATTTTTATACACTGGATTTAAATTTGGATTTTTACCACAAAGACAGGTTGTTGTTAACAATTTAGCACTAAATAATATTTTCAAGATACCTATGACTAGTGATTTAAGTGAAGTATATGCTTTGTCTACTCAAGGTAAAGTTGTTGGCTTACAACTCTTAAATCTAATTTTATATACAGTGTTTATGTTCTCATTTATGGGATTAATATCACTTCTTATGAAAGACAGTGCAGTATCTATATTTTTTGCAGTACTATTTGCATACGACGTACTTTTTGTTACTAATTTAAATCCTTATAATATGCCAAATTATATTAAATCTCAAAATCTTATTGCAGGTACTGGTGATTATACATTTGTGTTTTATCAAATAATCATGGCAGTTTTAGCAGTAGCATTTATGCTAGGGGCAAAAACTGTTATGGAAAAAAGAGATATAGCTTAGATACGGAAGGTGCTTCCCCTTAGCACCTTCTATTACTAAGTTTGATGGAAGTGAAAAGAATGAAATTTTTAAGAAACAATTATATCATTGCTAAAAAAGCTTTTAAAAATTATAAAGTATATGCTATATTATCTATCGTCATGGGATTATTAGGAGCTTTTTCTCCTATATTTTCAAATTATCTTATAAAAGATGCTTTGGACATAGGCTCATCAAGTTTTTCAATTCAGAAATTCTACGAAACTCTAATTTGTTTTCTTATATACACTTTAGCTGTTTCGATATTATCAAATCACTTTTCAAGAGTTTATACACCATCGAAATTAAATGATATAGCTAGAAATATAAATCTTAAGATATTTAGACACGCACTTAAGTTACCAGTTAAAAATTATGATGACCCTGGCTTTTTAAATACATATAATTATATACTATCAAATGGAGTTTCTTCTGCTTTTGATGCTTTTAACTCATTTGCTTCTTTAATTACAGAAATTTTTTCTCTCTCCATACTATTTACTCTTATAATTAGTCTTGAATATAAGTTACTAATTATATGTTTTATATCATCAATAATAAACTTTATAATAAATCTTAAATTGTCTAAGATATCATATGATGAGCAGAAGGAGCTTGTTTATCCTGAGCGTAAATCGTCATATGTATCTAGAACTTTCTCACTGCGTTTTTATATGAAAGAGTTAAAGACAACTATGTTAGCTGTTCCTTTAATTAAATTATTCAAAAGTTCAGTGGATGAAAAGACTGATATAAATGTAGACTACGGTAAAAAGTATGAGAGATTATTAAATTTACAAAGTTTGTTATCTAATCTTAGTTTAGCTTTAAGTTTTGTACTGCTTGTCAATATGTTTATTAATAAAAAGATATCGGCTGGCGAGTTTGCTTTTGCTTTTAACTCTTTTGGACAACTTAGCTCATCTATAACATCTTTTTTAAGCATCTTTCCAGGTATGTATCGTAATTCATTTGTTGTTGAAGATATACTTAATTTTTTTTCAACGCCCGTATGTTATGAAGAAAGTGGCATGGAGCTTAATGAAGTAGACAGCATTGAGTTAAAAAATGCATCATTTTCTTATGATGGCACTCATGAGAATTTAAAATGCATTAATCTAAAGATTAATAAGGGTGAGAAAGTTGCTTTTGTAGGATTGAATGGAGCGGGCAAATCTACTTTAGCTTCAATTATTACTGGACTTTATAAAGTAGACTCTGGTGATTATTTAATTAACGGCTCTGACGCTTATGCTTATAAACAAAAAGACTTGTATAAAAAATTTGGTATAATGCTTCAAGACTTCAATATTTATTCACTAACTGCAATTGAAAATATATTTATGGATTCATCGGAAAATATAAGCACAATTGAAAAAGAACAAGCTTTTGAATTAATTCAACGACTTGCTTTAGATAATAAATTTGAAGATGTTAATAAACTGTGTGAAACTTACCTTACGAGTGAACTTGAAGATGGAGGTTTAAATCTTTCTGGAGGGGAAGAGCAAAAGTTAGCTTTATCAAGAATCTTAATAAAGCCCTATGACGTATTGATTTTTGATGAGCCAAGCTCAAGGCTTGATGCATATAGCGAGAAGAGTATATTTGATTCAATACTTGAAGTTTATAAAGAAAAAACTGTTATATTTATATCGCATCGTTTAAGAAACATTAAAAATGTTGATAGAATATATTATATAGAAGACGGAAAGATTATAGAGTCTGGTAATCATATTGATCTTATGAATAAAAAAGGTGCATACTATGAACTTTATAAAGTAAGCTCACAAAGTGAGCAGTGATGACATTGATTATAAAGAGTTATAAGAGATGCTAAAGAAGCTGTATAAAGAAAATTTAAAGAATCATAAGAAGCTTAAGTAAAGAAGACCTTAAGAGTTAATTCTCCTAAGGTCTTTTACTTTGCCTATTAAACTATTATCTATATATGAACCAAACGAGAATGTAGCCGACTAAGACTGCAGTCAAAGTGAATGGCACGCTCATCTTCATAAAGTCTTTGTTCTCGACAGTGTAGCCCGCTTCCTTAAGTATGCCGAGTGAAGCGATGTTTGCTGAGGCACCTATTGGCGTGATGTTTCCTCCAAGTGTCGCGCCGCTAAGTAGTCCGAAGTAAAATACCGTCATGTCGAATGGCACGTGAGTTGAAATTACTGAAAGAACTGGCAGCATTGTTGCGACATAAGGGATGTTGTCAACGAAGGCACTGATCAAGACGCTGCCCCAAACAAGTGCTGTGTATAATAAGAAAGGCTTATCCGCTAGCTTAATGAATAGCTTTGCGATTTCATCGATAACACCAGCATTTTCAATACCGGATATAATTATGAATAGCCCTGCTAGTAAGCCAAGTGTGTTGAAGTCGATTTCGCTTGCAACTGTCTTGATTATGGATGAGTCTTTATGTCTTATCAAGTGGTAGATTACACCGAAGATAGCTACGCATACGCAGATAAGTCCGTTTAGTATATCTATCTTTTGATCTTGCGGTATAAATGATGCAAAAATCAATAGTACTATCATAAGTATAACTAAGTAAGTTGGCATCATGTCCTTAACTTTTGTAACTTCAATTGCATCGACTTTACCTCTCATCTCTTTTGTTGATATATAGATAAAGATACTTGCGACTATCGCTGAGATTTGAACTATCCAGAACATACCCATGTGTCCATTATATACGAAGAAGTCGAAGAAAGTCATGTTTAGCGCACTTCCTAAAAGTATCGAAGATGTATCGCCTACTAAAGTTGCCGCACCTTGTAAATTTGATGATATCGATATAGCTATAATCATCTTTACTGGTGATATCTTGAGCTTCTTTGCTAAGCTCATGGCAACGGGTGCTATCATTAAAACGGTAGCAACGTTATCGATAAAGGCTGAGACGAAGCCAGCAAACATTGATAAGAAAAGTATGATGAGTCTTATGTCCTTAACCTTGTTTATGATAAGGTCAGCGAGCCTAGTTGGCATCAAGCTTTCTGAGAAAAGCGAGACAAGCATCATCGTTCCACCTATCATCAAAAGTACGTTAAAGTCTATAGCGCCCCAAACTGTATTTAAAGGAACTATGTTTAAAATTATAAAAACAAGCGCACTTATGCCGACAACTAGTGGTCTATGATTAACGAATTTAATCATAAATATGTAAGTTATAACGAAAAGTGCAGCTGCGAGTATGAGTCTGTCCATGTAATCCTCCTTTGTAAATATCTATCACTAACTATATAATTATATATATAATAAGAAAAAATGTCAAGATGAGAGAAGCAAAATATTGATTTTTTCGTGGATTTGCTGTATTATGTTTATAGGTGAAATTATGTTAGAAGAATTAAATTACGAAGATATCGAAAATTTAGATAATATCGTCTTGGTCGATGTCAGAAGCGAGGGCGAGTACAAAAACGCTCACATACCAGGCGCCATCAGCATCCCAATCTTTAATGATGATGAGAGGCGCGAAGTAGGCACCTTGTATGACAGAGTATCATACGATTTAGCTAAGATAAAGGCGGTCGAGTACGCGTCGAAGAAACTTCCCGAGCTTTATGAAAAATATTTGGAGCTAGAAAAGACTTGCGATGAGATCGTAATCTATTGTGACAGAGGGGGCTATAGATCGACCGTGCTTGAGAGGACTTTTCGTGCGCTTGGCATGCACATCTCAAAGCTAAGTGGCGGATACAAGGCATATAGGCGCTATGTGATGGAAAAGCTCGATGAATACTTTGAGAGGATCAAGGTTCTTACGCTTTATGGACTTACTGGCACTCACAAGACTTATATAATAAGAAGACTTGAGAAAGATGGCATAAAAGTTTTGGACCTAGAGAAGTACGCGAATCACAGGGGATCCATCTTTGGCTCAGTGGGCTTAAAGGAAAAAGTTTCGCAAAAGATGTTTGACTCATACATATATGAGGCGATTAAAGATAATCCAGATGCTAAATACATTACAGAGGGCGAATCAAGAAGGATAGGTGATATAGTTCTTCATGAAAAACTATATAAAAAGATGCTTAACTCAGACAAAATACTTATAGAAGCGTCTTTAGATGAGAGAGCTAAAAACATTTGCGAGGACTATTTGCCAAGTGAAAATAAAGAGGAAATCATAAAGACGTTCGAAGAGTTTAAAAAATTCATTAGCAAGGAAAGATATGAGAATTACACAGACATGCTCATGGATGGGGAATACCTTGATCTCATCAAGGACATGATGAAGAGCTACTACGATCCTAAGTATTCATTTAAGAAATATGATTACATCAAGGTATTTACAGACGCGAGCTACGACGATATTAAAGAATTTGTAAAAAAGTACTTGACAGATTAATCTAGTTATGCTAAACTATAGACGCAGTATTAAATACTAAGTGGAGGCAGTATGAGAGATAATATATTGACTGGCCTTAAAGAGCTAAAGCTTCCTAGGTACAAGGACTTGCCAGACTTTGGCATTTATTCAGAGCAGCTAGTTGAGATAGTTAACAAGGCACTGGAAGCGATGTTTGATAAGGACAATAAATTAACGAAGTCCATGGTCAATAACTACGTCAAGCACAAGATTATGCCGAGCCCAATCAAGAAACGCTACTTTCGTAATCACATCGTTTACTGCATAGTGATTACAGTTTTTAAGAACAACCTAAGTATAGCCGAGATTGATGGCGGGATACTCCATGAGCTTAAGAAGAGCTCCATCGAAGAGTCGTATAATTACTTTTGCGACAAGATTGAGAGCGTTATGAGGCTCATCATAGATATCTTGGACAAACAAGATGATCCCGATACGAAGATGACGGCGACTATTGACGTGGACCTAGACAAGAGAAATGGCTTGACGCTTGCTATAGTGAGTGTTTGCACGAAAGTTATTACGCAAAAACTATTAGAATACGAGCTATTAAACGCTAAGGAGGACATATGAGTAAAGTAGGAATAATTATAGACACAGCCTGCGATCTACCTAAAGAAGCATATGAAGAATTAAATGTGGCGATGCTACCTTTGTGGGTACACTTCTCAGATAAATCGTATAGAGACCAAGTTGATATAGAAAAGGACGAGTTCTACAGACTTCTTGACAAGGAGTTTCCTAAGACAAGTACACCATCACCAATGGAGATAAAGGAAATAGTTGACAATGAGTTTGCATCTGGCGCTGATGAAGTCATAATCATCACGCTATCGTCAAGGCTTAGCGGGGCAAATAACTTAGCAAATCTTGTGGCAATGGACTACGACGGCAAAGTAAAAGTTTTTGACACAAAGAACATAGCCATCGGCTCAGGTTTTTATGCATATAGAGCTGCTGAACTAAGGAATCAAGGCCATAATGCTGATGAGATCATTAAGATTATGGAAGATGATAGAGCCAAGATGAAGTCAAGGACATACTTTGTTATTCCAGAACTTACAAACCTTATCAATGGCGGAAGGATAGGCAAGGTTAGAGGCGTTATCGGACAGCTATTGCATATCAAACCTATCATAACATGTGACGCAGATGGCGTTTACTACGATGTTGACAAAGTGAGGGGCTTTGCAAAGGCGCAAAGAAGACTTGTAGACAAAATAAAAGATGAGTTAAAAGACACAAAGGACTACTACTTATCAATCTGCCACGGAGCAAATCCTGAAGCACTCGAATTTGTTAAAGATGCACTTAAAGATGAAGTGGCAAGAGCAAAGATATATGTTGAAGAACAAATTGCACCGACACTAGCAGTACACACAGGCAGAGGCCTTGTAGGCGTTGCGTATTATAAATTATAGATGAAAGGCTTAGGAGATTTACCTAAGCTTTTTTGTTACTATTTTGTAAGATTTAAGTACTTGTAAATTGCTTTGATAAGTGATATTATATAGTTAACGATATATCAGACGAAAGCATGAGGAAGGTGGTTTTATGAAAGACAATAAAAGAAAGATAATTTTTGTATCATATCTATTAGTACTAAGCTTATTATTTATCAGCGCATGCACAGATAAAATTGCTTCGAATAATATTGCCTCGAAATTTCCAAAAGATGAGGAAGGCTATCCAGAGCAAAACTATGCAATGATCGATGGCGAAGTTTATGAGATAGAAAAGAAAGAAGACATCTACGGAAGAGAAGAAAGCGATACTCCAGATGAAAAGACCATAGACATAGGCACAAATAAAGATGAAGTAGAAATAGTCTTGCCAGCAGCGAATTGCTGTGACGAGTGGGTCATATCACCAAAGAACGATGTGGCTGAGAAAACGTTAGTGGAATTTAAAGTTAGGGGCGAATTAAAAGAAGGAGGCCCATCGGCTTGTGTAAACGTATATAAAGTTAAACTTAATGGTGACGAGACCATAGAGTTTAAAAATGTAAACGTTACGAATGAAGAAGAGTACGAGGCGAAGAAGGCCTACTTTGTATTAAAAATCAAGGTAAAGAAAGAAAATTAAATAGATTATGTATAAGGGCTTAGTGATTAAGTCCTTATATTTTTGCAAAAATATATTAGCAGACTAAAATAATTCTTGACAAATAATAAAAAAGTGTATATAATAAAGATACACCATATTCAATAGTGAATATGAGTTTGAAAAAAGTAGTAAAAATGTATTAACTATTTTAAGTAGAAGGTAGTATTATGAAAAAGAAAGTATTTATATTTGCCTTGCTTTTATTATCGATATTAAGTTTAATTTCTTGTAATCGTAAAGAAAAAAGCATGGAAACAAACAATAGAGATTATTATTTATACAAAAATGATACTTATGGCTTTACTCTTGAAATACCTGAGTGGAACTATAACATTCAATTATTTAACGTTAACGATGATTCTGGTGCAGAAGAATATGGTTACGAGAAGCAATATGATGATGCAACGACTATAAATTTTATGATATTAAGGAGAGAAAAAGATTTAGACATAAGTTTTTATACTGCTTTTGAACTTATTGTATCAGAAAAAAGTAATTTGGATTCTAATCTTATAAAATTAGGGGAGAAAGACGGAAAAATATATTACTACAGAGAGCTTAAGGAAGATGATGTCATGAAGGAAATAGAAGATAAAAAATACAGTGACGATAAATATATTGCTAGAATTAAGAGTTTAATTAAAGAGCTAGAGCCTATGCACGAAGAAATTATGAATTCATTTAAATTTATTGATGCATAATATTTTGTGTTGTAGATGTAAAATTTAAATAAATTGGAGTGATAACTATGAAAGATAAAAAGCTTTTTATATTTTTAATGTTAGCAATATTAGTACTCTGTTTTTCTATAGCTTGTAATATAGAAATTGGAAAAGAACAAAAATCTAATACTCGTGAACATAATGATGCTAATGAAAAGTATTTATACAAAAACGATGATTATGGATTTACTCTTGAAATACCTGAGTGGAAGTACGATGTTACGCTGATAGATGTCGTAGATGACTCAAAAGGCGATGCTGCAGATAGCAATAAAGAAACTAAGACTATAAGTTTTATTTTAGAAAAGAGGGATAGAAAGTCTTTAATTAGATCATATTGCCCAGTGTTTGAGATAATTGTTTCTAAGAAAAGCGACTTGGGTGGCAATTTAGAAAAGCTTATAAGTAAAGGAGATAAAACTTTTTATTACCACATAAATAAAGATAGTTGTGATGATGGTGCCGTAGAAGAAATGATTGAAGAATTAAAACCTATGCATAAAGAAATAAAAGATTCGTTTAGAATTGATGATTAATTGTAAAGCAGTAAAATTTTAAATGAATTAGTGCTTGATATGTGCAATTTAATGCTTATGTGGCTAAGATTGCACATATCAAACTAAGTTTATAGAAGCTAAAATGATTGGTAGCATTTTATACAATACAGAAAGGAGGTACATATGAATTTATCAGATAGTGAGTTAATAGTTTTAGAGGAATTATGGAAAGGAGATTGTTTAGATGAAAACGGAGAGATAACTGCTTTAGAATTATCGAAAATACTTAATAAAAAATATAATTTTTCTAAAAGTTCAAGCTACACATTTATAAACAGATTAGTAGAAAAAAATGCGGTTAGCAGGAGATATCCAAATTATAAAATAAAACCTGTGATTAAAAGAGAGGATCTTGGAAACAATCAAATACAGAAAATTATAGATACAGTTTATAAAGGATCATTTGTAAAATTATTTTCAGCATTTGTAAACAATAAAAAAATTACTAATACTGAGCTAGAAGAAATGAAAGATATTATTTCTTCAATTGAGATTAAGGATGAGTAAGCTGTGTTTGAAATAATTAAAGTAAATGCTGTTAACAAATTGATAAAAAGTGTATTACTAATTGCGGCAATACTATTATTGAGAAAATCATTTAATAGAAAAAGTATAAAATATGCCAATAAAATTATGTGGTCATTACTTTTTGTGTATCTAATAAATCCTTTTGGCTTGCAAATAAATATAGAAAACGCTAGCTATGGACCCATATTAGATGCGTGCTTTTCATTTATCAAGCAATTAAATGAGTATACAGAGTTATTACTTATAAAATTCTCAAATGTTTTATATTTAAAAAAACGATTGATAGCAGCAATATTGTTTTTAATATATCTAATATTTACAGCTATAGAAACTAATAAAGCTTTGAGAAGTGCTAATAAAGTCAATAATCTTGACATTAATGAGTATATAAGTTCATTTAATCTAAAAAGAAGAGTAGACGTTTTAATTAATGATAAGCTCGAAACACCAGTAAGCTATGGATTTTTCAAGCCAAAGATTATTTTGCAAACATACATTTTAAAAGACGATATTATGTTAAAAAATGTAATTTATCATGAAATGATGCATATAAAAAAATGCGATATATTGCTAAACTATTTTAAATATATGCTAGCATGTTTTTATTGGTACAATTTATTTGTGCTTTTAGCTCTAAAATATATAGATGAAGATCTAGAAATACTTTGTGATAAATTAGTTATAAATAAAATGGGCGGATCAAATTTAGTAAAAAGAGATTATTTAGAAACGATGTTTAAATTGTCTACCGTAGAAAATAAAAATGTAAATAAATTCGTGTCAGAATTAAATCCAACATTAGAAAGGATGAGGATTATGAGTTCATATAGAATTACAAAACTTGGTGTACTTTCACTAGCACTTGTTTTTATCTTAAGTTTAAATTCATTTGCTTATTTTAACGTCGAACCGGATGATAAAGTGGTATCAAGCGTAAAAGCTTTGGACGAAGGAAGTAAGCTACTTAGTGACAGAGTAGAGGTGATAGATAAAGATGAATATGAAGAAATTAATAAAATGTCAGATAATTTAATAGCATTAAGAAAAATTGATATAAAAGATTATGACATTTTAGATGGACTTGAAAGTAGAACATATAAATTTAATATGTTTTCATCTGATACAACATATCATAATGGCTTTACAATTAAATTGAGCGAGATGTCTTGCAGCTCTGGATTGAATTATGAGATAATGATACAGGAAAACGAAAGGGTTATTTATGATGAGACATTTGATAAGGAAACAATATTAAAAGTTAAGGCCAACCAAGATAATGAATATAAGGTAGTAATTATGAATAAACAAGGAAAAAAATTAAAATATAATATTCAGATTAATAGTTATGTTAGATAGATATTGAGGTGTAGTATGAGAAAGTATAATCAGCAGAGGTATAAAAATGGAGACAGGAAGGCACCATTAGGTGCCAGCAATTAGAGAAATTTTAAATATGTTAAGGAGGAAATGTTATGAAAAGAAGAATAATTATAAGTATATTAGTTTTATTAATGTTATTTGTTACTCCTGTAACAAATACACAAGCTTTGACAATGGAAGAAAGTAAAATAGATAAAATAAATAGAACTCATCCATTAGACAGTGGAAAAGAGATATTATATTATTTACTTTACACTGAAAATGATGATAAACTGATAAATGATGTTAGAAATATGAAATCAGATTTAAAACTATCTGAAGAACAATTTATTGCGCTAAAAGAAATAGGTTTAAATGAACATTTAAAAGATAATGAATTAAATGAAAATAGTAAAATTGATACTTATAAAAATAATATAGAGTCAGTTAAGCTATACAATAATAATATATATAAATTAACGGATCAAAGAAATCAAGAATTGATTAGAGTTTTTAAATCTACAGAAGAATTAGAAAAGTTCAGAGATTGGATTTACAACTGGTGGATTAAAGAATGTGATTATCGTATGAATAGAAATTCTCTTAGAGCTGATATTGATAGAGTTTCTAATATTTGGGCTACTCAATATTATCCTAATAAGAGCGGATCAATTGAAGCATCATTACCAGATAAGAAACTTAAATTTGCAAATTTAGGATGGCCAAATGGTTATTCAAATCCACCATATACTGTTAATGTATATAATCCTAAAAATAGTAAATCGGTGAAAAATGTAGAAATATTAGACGTTGGACCATGGAATGAGGATGATAATTACTGGGATACAGATAGAAGGATGTTCTCTGGATTAGGTTTAGGAGTTCCTGAAGCTCAAGCAGCTTATTTTGATAGATATAACAATGGTAAAGATCAATTTGGAAGAGTTGTTTCAAATCCAGCAGGAATTGATTTATCTATTGAATTAGCAAGAGATTTAGGCTTTGGTAAAAATGTAAGCGGTTATATTGACGTTAGATATGAATACTTGCCTTAAAAAAATAATATATGCCATATTAATTATAGTAATAATTTTTGCGGCATATAAATTGATTAACAATAAAAATACAAATAATGAAGAAGTTTTATATCCAGCTATTAACGATGAACTAATTAGTGAATTGGAAGATGGAAAGAAACCATATCTATTTGACAGTGAAGGCGTTCTTAATGAATATCTAGCTAAAACATATCCAGATAGCAAGTTTGAAGTAAAAGATAAAAAAGACAGTGGCAATAACATTATCTATGATATAAACTTAGCTGATAAGGATAAAGACCTTGAATTAAGTTTGAAACAAAAGGAAATTGAACTTAATAAAGAAAAGTTAAATATATGGGTTGTTACAGACAGTAAAGAAATAACAAATAAGTAAATAGATGATATATAAGGGCTTAGTGATTAAGTCCTTATATTTTTGCAAAAATATTTCCATAATGATTGAAAAATGTTTTTCTAAGTGATATAATTAGAATGTAATTTTTAAGGAGGATGACGACATGGAAAAGTTAGAACAAGTATATGAAGGCAAGGCAAAGAAGGTCTTCAAGACTGATGACCCTAAGAAATTTATCTTGTCTTACAAGGATGATGCTACTGCATTTAACGGCAAGAAGAAAGGCACTATAGTTGGCAAAGGTGTTGTCAACAACAAAATGAGTAACTTCTTCTTCCAAAAGCTTGAAAAAGAAGGCATTCCAACTATATATTTAGAAGAATTAAACGACAGAGAAACTTTGGTTAAGGCTGTTGAGATAGTTCCACTAGAAGTTATAGTTAGAAACGTAACTGCAGGCAGCTTCTCTAAGAGGATGGGTGTTGAAGAAGGTAAGGAATTACTTCACCCAATAGTTGAGTTCTCATACAAGTCAGATCCACTTGATGACCCATTCATTAACGATGATTATGCTACAGCATTAGGTCTTGCTACTAAAGAAGAAGTAGACACTATAAAAGACTATGCAAGAAAGGTAAATGACTACCTTTGCAAGCACTTTAAATCTGTTGGCATAAGACTTGTTGACTTCAAGCTTGAATTTGGTAGATATGACGGCAAGATCATCTTAGCTGACGAAATCAGTCCAGACACTATGAGACTTTGGGACTACGAAACTAACGAAAAGCTTGATAAAGACAGGTTCAGACGTGACCTTGGTAATGTTGAAGATGCATACCACGAAGTCATGAGAAGACTTGGACTAGAATAATGTTTGATAAAATACATGAAGAGTGCGGCGTTTTCGGAGCTTATTCACTTAAACACGAAGACGTCTCAACTCTGATTTACTACGGATTATTCGCTTTACAGCACAGAGGACAAGAATCTTGCGGTATTGCTGTAACAGATACCAAAATGAGCCAAAACATCCAGGTTTATAAAAACATGGGTCTAGTTAATGATGTTTTTAATAAAGATAATTTAGCTAAACTTAATGGCAATCTTGGTGTTGGACATGTTAGATACTCAACTTCAGGTAATTCTACCGTTTCTAACGCTCAACCATTAGTTATAAACTACTGGAAAGGCACTCTAGCCATCGCTCACAACGGCAATATTGTTAATCAAAAAGCACTTAAGGAAGAACTTTCACAAACAGGAGCCATCTTCCAAACTACTTCTGACTCTGAAATCATTCCTTATCTTATAGCAAGAGCGAGACTTGAGTCAAAATCAGTTGAAGAAGCAGTTGTTAAGGCTATGCCAAAGATAGTTGGTGCTTATTCACTAGCTATAGCAAGTCCTAAAAAGTTAATAGCAGCGAGAGATCCTAACGGTTTTCATCCGCTTTGTATAGGTCAAAAAGGAGATACATACTTTGTATCGAGCGAGTCATGTGCACTTGATGCAGTTGGAGCAAAGTTTATTAGAGATGTTGAACCGGGTGAAGTCGTTATAGTTACTGAAGAAGGAGTTAAATCCGTATATAAATATGAAGCGAAAAAATCAACTTGCATATTCGAATACATTTACTTCGCAAGACCTGACTCAGCCATTGACGGCATCAGCGTTTACGAAGCAAGACTAAATGCGGGTAGGATGCTTCACAAGAGATATCCAGTCGATGCAGACGTAGTCGTTGGCGTTCCAGACTCAGGTACACCAGCAGCATACGGCTATGCACAAGCAGCTAATATACCATTCTCCATAGCTTTCATCAAGAATAATTATGTTGGTAGGACATTTATCAAACCTAGTCAAGATCAAAGATCACAAGGCGTTTCTATCAAGCTAAATATTCTTAAAGATGAAGTTAAAGATAAGAAGATAGTTTTGGTCGATGACTCCATCGTTAGAGGAACGACTATGAAAAATATTGTAAAGCAGCTTAAGGAGCTTGGTGCTAAGGAAGTTCATGTCAGAATATCCTCGCCACCATTCTTATATCCATGTTTCTACGGTACTGACGTGCCGACAAATAAGGAGCTAATCGCGTTTAAGTACACTCAAGATGAAATCAGAGACTACATTGGCTGTGATTCGCTTGGCTACTTAAAGGTAGAGGACCTTAAGGAGCTTGTTGAAGGACGCTGTGACTATTGCAACGCTTGCTTTACTGGTAATTATCCAACAGAGGTGGAAGATGGACAAATATAATAAATATATATCGCCGTTCTCAGAAAGATACTCTTCTAAAGAGATGCAGTATATATTTTCGGAAGAATTTAAATTTAAAACTTGGAGAAAGATGTGGATAGCCCTTGCAGAAGCTGAAAAGGAGATGGGTCTAGACATATCAGATGAAGCTATCGAAGAGATGAAGGCTAATAAGGACAATCTTAACATCGAAGTCGCAAAAGAGAGGGAAAAGCTTGTGCGTCACGATGTTATGAGCCATGTCTACGCTTATGGTCTTCAAGCGCCAAAGGCAAAGGCAATCATACACTTAGGAGCAACTAGCTGCTACGTTGGTGATAACACTGACCTTATCACTATGCATGAAGCTCTTAAGCTTATCAGAAAAAAAGTTCTTACTGTTATGAAAAACCTTAGGGACTTTGCTATGAAGTACAAGGACCTTGACACACTTGGTTACACTCACTATCAAGCAGCTCAACCAACTACTGTTGGCAAGAGAGCCTCGCTATGGCTTCAAGACCTTTACATGGACCTAGAAGAGCTAGATAAATTACTAGAAGACTACAAACTACTTGGCTCAAAAGGAACTACAGGCACACAAGCCTCATTCATGGAACTTTTTGACAATGACGAAGAAAAAGTAAAGACAGTTGATGAACTTATAGTGAAAAAACTTGGTTACGACAAAGTTTTAACTATAAGCGGACAAACATATACAAGAAAAATAGATGCCAAGATACTTAATGTGCTTAGCCTAATCGCTCAAAGTGCATACAAGTTCTCAGGCGACTTAAGATTATTAGCAAATTTAAAAGAAATAGAAGAGCCACTAGAAAAGAATCAAATCGGTTCATCTGCCATGCCATATAAGAGAAATCCTATGCGTGCAGAAAGAATCGCATCAATCTCACGCTACATCATAGTAAACTCACTTAATCCGCAAATAACAGCCGCAACACAATGGTTCGAAAGAACACTTGATGACTCGGCTAATAAGAGGATAGCTGTGAGCGAGGCCTTTCTAGCGCTTGATGGCGTACTAGATATATACATCAACGTTAGTGACGGACTTATAGTTTATGAAAATGTTATTAAGAAGCACTTAAACGAAGAGCTTCCATTTATGATAACAGAAAATATACTTATGGAATGCGTTAAACGTGGCGGTGACAGACAAGCCCTTCATGACAAGATCAGAGTTCATTCGAGAGAAGCACAAAAGAGGATTAAAGAAGAGGGCAAGGATAATAATTTATTAAAGCTAATTGCTGACGACAAAGACTTTAACTTGACTATGGACGACATAGAAGAGATAAAGGCTGCTTCGAAGATTAGCGGTAGAGCATCTTCACAAGTTGAAGAATTTGTAAGTGAAACTATTGACCCGATACTTGAAAAGAACAAGGACAGCATCGGTATCAAAGTTGAACTCAATGTTTAGGGGGGGGTATATATGATTACAGCTATAGTAGGAGCTAACTGGGGCGACGAAGGCAAGGGTAAAGTAACCGATATGCTAGCATGTGATGCAGATTATGTAGTTAGATTTCAAGGCGGAGCTAACGCTGGCCACACTATTATCAATAATTATGGTAGATTTGCACTTCATCTATTGCCATCAGGAGTATTTAATGAAAACACTGTCAATATACTTGCCAATGGCGTTGCACTAAACATACCATTCTTCATTAACGAGCTTAAATCAATAGTGGATGCAGGCGTTAAAGAGCCGACAATCTATGTATCCGACAGAGCACAAATAGTTATGCCATATCATATAGATTTTGATAAGTACGAAGAAGAAAGACTTAGCAAGGCATCATTTGGATCGACTAAATCAGGTATTGCATATATATTTGCAGATAAATATCAAAAGATAGGCTTTGAAGTGAACGAGCTTTATGACGAAGAATATCTTTCAGAAAAATTGGATTTGATATTGCCAATCAAAAACGCTATACTTAAGGAACTTTATCATAAAGAGCCGCTTAAGAAGGAAGACGTTTTAAAGACACTTCTTGAATATGGCGAAATGATCAAGCCATATGTTAAAAACACATCCAAGATGCTAAGAAAAGCTATCAAAGATGGCAAGAAGATCTTGTTCGAAGGCCAACTTGGCACACTTAAAGATACAGATCACGGCATCTACCCAATGGTAACAAGCTCATCAACACTTGCAGGATACGCATCCATAGGAGCAGGAGTGCCACCGTATGAAATAAAAAATATCATTGCAGTGACAAAGGCATATTCATCAGCAGTAGGCGCAGGCGAGTTCGTTAGCGAAATTTTTGATGAAGAAGCAAATGAGCTTAGGACTCATGGCGGCGACAAAGGTGAGTTCGGCGCAACAACAGGTAGACCAAGAAGAGTTGGCTGGTTCGACGTAGTCGCAACAAAGTACGGCATAGAAATGCAAGGCGCAACAGACATTGCCTTCATGGTTATAGACGCGCTTAGCTACCTAGATGAAATACCAGTTTGTGTTAGCTACGACATCGACGGCGAGATAACAGATGAATTCCCTAACACATCCAAGCTTAAAAAAGCAAAACCAGTTTTAGAAAGACTTAAGGGCTGGAAATGCGACATAAGAGGCATAACAAAGTACGAAGAGCTTCCAAAAGAAGCAAGGGACTACATCGAGTTCATCGAAGAAAAACTTGGCAAAAAATTTAAATACATTTCTACAGGACCAAAGAGAGAAGAAATGATAATAAGATAAAGATTAACTACGCTTGTGTATATGAGCGTAGTTTTTTTGTAAAAAAATTGTGTTTGTGATATAATAATTATGTTAAACTACAAGGGAGGACTTAATATGGAATTAAAAAAATCGAAAAAAGAAATGTTAAAGCTTGTTAATATACCTAGCTTTATTTTGCTACTTGCACTTTGCTTATTATCAGCAATATTATTTGTCATAGCACCAATCACTTTAAACACGGTTATTGAAAATGTTGGCAAGATTGGTGTATATGATATACTTAAAGTTATATCAATACTAGCACTTGGATATATAGTTGATTTTATCTCTGTTTTCACAAAGAATCAACTTATACAAGATTATCATACAAAAGGCGCTGGCCTCATTTATAGCGACATATTTAAATTAGACTACGATAAATATATAAACGAGGGGCCAACGGCTCTTCGCGAGCTTGCTTACAACGCGGTTGAAGCATATGCTAGTTTTTATTTTGACGTCATACCAAGTCTTCTTGTCAATGTTGTAACCATAGTCGTAACGATAGCAGTTGCTTGGTCATTTAATTATATTGCAGCTCTTTTTATGCTTGCAATTATCCCAATTCATTACTTTGGCTTTAAGGCACTCAATAAGAAACTTGCAAAGCTATCAATAAATTTGCAAAGCACAAGTAGTGAATCATTCAAAAATATTAATTCGCTTATCTCACAAGTTGATTTTATTAAGCAAAATGCAGAGAATGAAAATCTATTGCCATCGATAGAAGACAATATTCACAAATCAGAGGGGGTTAGAAAGAAAGTTAACTACGTCGCTAATGGCGTGTCTGGCTTACTTATTGGTTTAAATCAAATCATACAAAATTTGGTAATCATATTCTTAGCTGCTCTTGCACTTAATGATAAGAACAATTTTGGCTCAGTAATATTTGTTATGCTAGTTTTTCCTTACTTTTCTAATGCTATTAGAGGTTTATCTTTTACAAATTTAGGTTTTGCCAATGTAAAAGCAGCTGATAATTTTTTAAAGACACTTATAGATTTCAAAGCAAAAGATGGTTCAAAGCCTATGCCAGAGAAAATTGAAAGCATCAAATTTGATATTGACAAGGTAAATATACTTGATAAAAATCTGCTTAATAATGTAAAGATGGAGTTTAAAAAAGGCGATATTGTTGGTGTTATGGGCGAGAGTGGTACTGGCAAGAGCACTCTATTAAAACTTATACCAAAATTTAGAGAAACAGATGGTATATATATAAATGATATTCCTATAAGCGAGATAAAAAATAAAGATTATCTAAGAAAAGTTTCTTATTACTCACAAAATACACCAATTATTACAGATACTTTATATAATAATTTAAATTTTGGACGCAAAAAAGTTTCTAAAGTAATATATGAAGCAATGCCATTCTTAGCTAAGTTTACCAATCTAGATGAAATGATAGTTGAGAATGGAGCTAATTTATCAGGTGGAGACAAACAAAGGATAGCTCTTTCTAGATATTTTACAGAAGACGCTGACATAGTTATACTTGATGAGCCTACATCTTCGTTAGATAAAGAAACTGAAGAAGAGCTTATGAAAGAAATACTAAAATATACTAAGGATAAGATTGTTTTTATAATTAGTCATAACAAAGAAATTATGAAGTATTGTTCACATCTTGTTGAAGTAAAAAATAAAACAGCAACAGTTTTATAAAGATTAACTACGCTTGTGTATATGAGCGTAGTTTTTTGTTGCACATGGGGGGGGGGTACTTGTGTTATAATAAATATAGGGGGTTGATAAAATGAAAAGAAAATATGTTTTAATTGTTTTTTTATTTATTTCTTTGTTTTTAATTTCTTGCAACAAAGGTGAAGACAAAGAAATTAATGATAATGATGAAAAAATGATAGCAAAAGAAGATGAAATTAAGAATTTAGAGGATAATATATTTAGCTTAAATATGGAAAAAGAAGAATATAGAAAAAATTACGAAGATATTGAAGAAAAATATATTGCTTTAGAAGAAGTAACAAATTTTTATAAAAGAATTGCTAGTGAATTTACAGGAAAAGATGCTATAAAAAATAAATTTGCCTCAAATTTACTTGGCATAAGCTTCGGCGTTGGCAACAATGAACTTGAAGATGGATATAAGGTGTCTTTAAGTGGACTTTTAGGTCAGCCATTAAGAATTAGTGTTTCTTATAATATAATTTCAAATACAGTAAGACATGAATATTCAAGTTATTTTGGAGAGTCTTTACCATCAATTAATTTAGCTTCTATGCTTGATATTAAGACAAGTGGAGACTACGTTATAGAAGGAGAAAGCATTGATAAAACACAAAGCGATAAAATTATATTCAAAAATTTAAAAGTTGGTGATAAAGTTATTATAAAAATGAATAAGACTTTACAAAATCTTACTGATTATAAGTCGGATACCATCACCATAAACATAGTAGAATAAATATAAATTAAGCGAGGCACTTGTCTCGCTCTTTCTATATCTATAAAGAAATCTTATAAAAAGATACACTTTTTTATAAAAAAATCAATATTTGTGATTCAAATCACATCTTTAACATAAAACGGCCTGTATAATAGCATACAATATAATTCATCCAGAGAGGCGGAGGGACTGGCCCTATGAAGCCCGGCAACCTGTTTAATCAAGGTGCTAATTCCAGCGGTTATACCGAGAGATGACGATTTTTCATGATACTCTTTATCTTTTGGTAAAGGGTTTTTTTATTGGATTTATCCAAGGAAGGAGGAGCTTATGATAGAAGCAAAAAATTTGATTAAGACTTACAAGGTGGACGGCAAAGAATTTAACGCTGTTGATGGTGTAAGTTTTAAAGCAGAAAAGAAAGACATCTTAGCCATCATAGGTTTATCTGGCGCAGGCAAGTCAACTTTAGTTAGACTACTCAATAGACTTGAGGAAGCTGACAGTGGCGAAGTAATCATCGATGGAGTGAACATCTTTAACTTAAAGCAAAAAGAGCTCTTAGCTTTAAGAAAGAGAATCGCTTTTATCTTTCAAACTTTTAATCTTTTCAGTCAATACACAGTTCTAGACAATGTTATCTTCCCTTTAAACTTAAATGGTTTTAAGGGCGACAAAAAGGCTGAAGCGAGAAAGTTTCTTGATTATGTAGGCCTACTTGACAAAGAAAAAGCATATCCAAATGAATTATCTGGCGGACAAAGACAAAGAGTCGCCATAGCAAGAGCCCTTGTATCTAAGCCTGAAATTATACTTTCAGACGAAGCAACGAGCGCACTTGACCCAGAAAGCACTAGGATGGTCATAGATTTATATAAAAGAGCAAGAGATGACTTTGATACGACTACCATAATGATAACGCATCAAATGGAAGCGGCAAAGGATGCTTCAAACAAAATTGCTCTTATGGAAAATGGAAGAATTATAGAAGAAAACACTACTACAGAGCTTTTCAAAAACCCAAAGACAAAGCTTGCACAAAGCTTTATCAAAAAGGCGGCGCCTGATACAGAGCTTGACTACAGCGCTTTCACTGGCAAATTGATTAGACTTTCTTACTCGAAGGACACAGTTAAGACTCCTGTATTAAGTAATGCGATGAAGACCTTTAATGTTGACATCAACATCATTGACGGTAACATCAGTAACGTTTTGGATGAAGAGCTTGGCTACATGGTCGTTGAGCTTCGCGGCTCTGACGAAGAGACACAAAAAGTTATTTCTTATCTAAAAGCTAATTGTACAGAAGTATCGGAGGTGATAGCATGAGATTCAAGGAGATAATGGACATAGTTTTACCAGCACTTCCTGAAACTATAATCATGATTATAGTGCCGGCACTCATCGCTCTAATCATAGGACTTCCATGGGGCATATTAACTTATGTGACTAGACCAAATGGTTTAAGAGAAAATAAATTTATATACACAATAACCAATGGCATCATAAACATATTTAGAAGCATGCCAGCAATTATACTAATTATAGTCCTAGCGCCATTATCAAGATTTATTATTGGCAAGGCAATAGGAACTGAGGCAGCTTTAGTGCCACTAACATTTGCAGCGGCACCCTTCATAGCAAGATTATATGAAGGCTACTTCCTAGAAGTTGATGCGGGTGTCATAGAAGCAGCTAAATCAATGGGCGCAAGCAACTTTGAGATAGTTAAGGTGCTTTTAAAAGAGACAGTACCAGCAGCTATACTTGGCGTAACAACTACCATCATCAACTTAGTTGGCTACTCAGCTATGGCTGGAGCGCTTGGCGGCGGCGGACTTGGCGACATCGCAATCAGATACGGATACCAAAGAAATCAACTTGACATACTTTGGATTTCAGTCGCACTCATAGTTATAATCGTACAAATAGTACAATTCACAGGAAACACTATATACAAAAAAGTAAACAAAAAATAAATTTATAAAATTAAGGAGAGAATAAAATGAAAAAAATATTTACATTACTATTAGCATTAACACTATTAACAAGCCTTGTAGCTTGTAATAAGTCTACAGGAAACACAAATAATGATAAGGCAGAGACAGGCTCTGAAACAAAGACAGAAACACAAACAGATGATGACAACAAGATAATCATAGGTGTATCACCAGTACCTCACGCAGAAATTACTGAAGCACTTAAAGACGAGTTTGCAAAAGAAGGACTAGATGTTGAAGTAAAAGTATTTGATGACTACGTTCAACCAAACCTAGCTCTTGACCAAGGCGACATCGACGCAAACTTCTTCCAACACATACCATATCTAGAAAACTTCTCTAAAGAAAGAGGACTTAATCTAGTATCACTTGGCTCAGTACACATAGAACCAATGGGGCTATACTCAGACAAGATCAAATCACTTGATGAATTAAAGGACGGAGACGAAGTTTTAATACCAAACGATCCATCAAACGGACGTAGAGCTTTACTATTACTTGAAAAGAATGGTCTAATCACACTAAAAGATGATACTAAAGAAGATATAACTGAAAAAGATATTGATCAAAACACTAAGAATTTAAAATTTACTCCAATTGAAGCAGCTAACATACCTAACGTATATAAAGACGCAGCACTTGCAGCTATAAACACAAACTACGCACTTGGTGCAGGACTTAACCCATCAGCCGATGCGATAGCACTTGAAGATAAGGATAGTCCTTACGCAAACATCATTGCTGTTAGAAAAGGTGACGAAACTAAAGATAAGTTCCAAAAGCTTATCAAGGTATTCCAATCAGACGCTTGCAAGAAATTTATCGAAGATACTTACAAGGGAGAAATTTACCCTGCTTTTTAATATATTTAATGACGAGATAAGTGATGGCTACGGCTGTCACTTTTCTTTTGCGAAAAAATTACTACAAAGCTATGAAAATATGTTATAATTAATATAGATATTTATGCGCGATACGTTTCACGCAATATGAATGTAATAATTTTTATATAAAGCTTTTTGAAAGGAAGATAATATGTGTGGTATAGTTGGATACTATGGCAAGAATGATGCGATAAAGTACGCAATCAAGGGTCTATATAGCCTTGAGTACAGGGGCTACGACTCCTCAGGTATTGCCTACATCAAAGATAATGAATTAAGTGTTTATAAAAGAGTTGGTAGGATAAAGGAGCTTGATAAGGCTTGTCCAAAGGAAGCTGCTGGCATTGCCATCGCTCATACGAGATGGGCGACTCATGGCGGTGTGACTGAAACAAACGCGCACCCGCACCTTGATGCGAGCGCTTCATATGCGATAGTTCATAACGGCGTCATTGAAAATTACCTTGAGCTAAAAAAGTCTATGCCAGACTTTACTCCAAAGGGCGAGACTGACACAGAAGTCCTTATCGAGTATATAGCAAGAAATATGAAGGAAAATAATGTGGATAGCTTTATGAAGGCACTTGAAGACGTCAAAGGCAGCTACGCGATTTTAGTTTTAGATAAAAAGACTAAAAATTTATATTTTGCTAAGAATGGCTGCCCTCTACTAATGAGTGTAAAGAATGATGAGTATCTATTTGCAAGCGATATCTCAGCTGCAATTGAGCTAAATAATGAAATTATTTACTTTGAAGATGGTGATATGGGCGTTTTAAATAGTGACGGCATCAAGATATACAATTCTCATAAAGAAGTTCAAAGAGAAATTCAAAAGTCGACTATTAATATAGAAGAAACTCAAAAAGATGGATACGAGCACTTTATGCTTAAGGAAATACATGAAGAGCCAAAGAAGTTCAAGGAACTTCTTGATAGACACATTCGTGACGGCAAAGTCTACTTTGATGAATTAGATGGACTTAATCTAAATGACTTTGATAATATCTACGTAACAGGCTGCGGAACAGCTTATCACGCAAGTCTACTTGCTAAGAACTATCTTGAAAGGTTCATAGAAAGACCAATAATTGCTGAAACATCGAGCGAATTAAGATACTCATACAACTTTATTGGCAAGAAGACACTTATTATAGCAATCAGCCAATCAGGCGAAACAGCCGACGTTATGGGCCTTGTAAAAGAAGCAAAGGCAAGTGGCGCGACAGTCTTAGCCATCACAAACGTGATTAACTCATCGCTTGATAGGATCGCTGACTACAAGGTACACATCTTTGCTGGACCAGAAATTTCGGTTGCATCGACCAAGGCCTTTATGATGCAAATACTATGCATATATTTACTAGGAATATACTTTAGAGATGGCCTAGCAGGATACGACTGCGGCATGTACAGCCAAATTGTAGATGAATTAGTAAAAATATCTAGGGAAATGGATTCAGAAATAACAAGGCTTGAGCCCATTGCCAAGGAAGTTGCTGAGAGAATTAAGGATAAGGAAAAGATATTCTTCATAGGTCGTGACCTTGATTATATCGCGGCTCTTGAAGTTTCACTTAAGCTTAAAGAGATTAGCTACATCAACTCAATCGCCTTCAAGGCAGGCGAGCTAAAGCATGGCAGCATAGCGCTTATAGATGAAAAGTCATCGGCTATTGCCTTTGCAAACGAAGGACAAATTTTCGATAAGACAAGAACTACTTTGGAAGAGCTAGTTGCGAGAGGCGCTGAGACTATACTCGTGACAAATCAAGATGAGGGCGAGGGCATAGTGACTTTAAAGAGAACATTCACAGTCTTCACGCCAATCTACAGCGTTTTGTTTGGCCAGCTAATGAGCTACTACACAGCGAAGTTATTAGGACGCGACATTGATAAGCCGAGAAACTTGGCAAAGAGCGTAACAGTAGAGTAGGAGGATATATGATTAGAAAAGCAATAATACCCGCGGCAGGGCTTGGAACGAGGATGCTTCCTCAGACTAAAGCATCGCCAAAGGAGATGATACCAATCTTTGATAAACCGACGCTTCAATACATAGTTGAGGAAGCTTATGAGTCAGGTATCACGGATATACTGATTATAACTGGTAGAAATAAAAATTCTATAGAGGATCACTTCGACAGAAACATCGAGCTAGAGAAGTCTCTTGAGGACTCGGGCAAGTTTGAGATACTTAAGGAAATCAACAAAATCTCTGACATGGTCAATATTTATTACATCAGGCAAAAGGCGCCGCTTGGCCTTGGCCACGCAATTTTGTGCGCTGAGAGCTTTGCGGGCGGGGAAGATGTCGCAGTGCTTTTAGGCGACGACATCGTTTACTCGAAAGAGCCTTGCTTAAAGCAGCTGATGAACGCTTATGACGAGACGGGCAAATCCATCTTAGGTGTAGGCCTTGTAGCTAAAGAAGATACATCTAAGTATGGCATCATAGCTTACGATGAAAAAGTGAATGAAAGATTATATAAGGTCAAGTCCATAATTGAAAAGCCTGATATTGACAAGGCTCCGTCGAATATAGCTGTCCTTGGTAGATACATCTTGAAAAACGATATCTTTGAGCTATTAAAAAAGACTAAGCCAGGGAAGAACGGTGAGATACAGCTAACTGACGCTATTGACAAGCTTTTAAAAGAAGACGATATCTACGCTTATGTCTTTGAAGGCCATAGATATGACCTTGGTAGCAAGCTTGGTTTTATACAGTCTAATCTTGATTTTGCTCTAAGAAGCGAGATTCGTGAAGACGTCTTAAAATATATCAAGGATATAGTTAAAGATGAGGCTTAAGGACTTCGAGGCAGCCATCTTCGACCTAGATGGTACTGTCCTTGACTCGACGAATGTTTGGAAAAACGTTGACCTAAGATTTTTTACGAGGCACTCGCTTTTCTTAACTGACGACTACTTTGATAATATCATGCACAAGACACTTGTTGACGCTGCAAAATACACTATAGAGCGCTACGCACTTAATATGACGACCGAAGATGTCGTTAGCGAGTGGACTCATCTAGCAAAGGAAGAGTTTGAGAACAATGTAGTCCCGAAGAAGGGCATCATCGATTACTTAAAGAGACTTAGAGAAAAAGGCGTAAAAACTTCAATCGCGACAGCGAATGAGAAGGACATTTTTATTACTACGCTTAAAAAGTTTGATATGCACACGCTTTTTGATGACATAGTGACGCTATCTGACATCGGTTCAGATAAATCGTCGCCACTCATCTATTTAAAGTGCATTGCAAAATACAATATCATGCCGCAGAACACAATAGTCTTCGAAGACCTACCGAAAAACTTAAAAACTGCGAAGAAGGCAGGCTTTGTAACGGTTGGCGTACTTGACAACGAAGACTTTTTATCACATATTTCTAAATATAGCGACATCATCATCAGAGATTTTACAGAAATTTAGGAGGACATTATGAAAAAATTTATTTTAACACTACTTATTTTATCTATGCTTATGGGCTTAGTTGCATGTAAGCCAAAGGAAAAGGATGAGCTTCAACTAGGCTTCGTACCTTTAGTTGACCAAGATAAACTAGAAGACTTAACAGAACCATTAACAAATATACTTACAGATAAGCTTGGTAAAAAAGTTTCAATGTTTACATCAACAAACTATGTTGGCGTAGTAGAGGCGCTTGGCTCAGGCAAAGTTGATTTTGCAATCATCCCACCATTTGCCTATGTACTTGCAAATAAGAACGGCGGAGCAGAAGTACTTTTGTCAGCACTTAACAAGGACGGCAAAAATTATTATAGAAGTGAATTATTAGTAAGAAAAGATTCTGGCATCAAAGAAGCTTATGAAAAGGACGGCTACGAAGCACTTAAAGGCAAAAAAGTTGCTTTCGTTGACCCAGAGAGCGCTTCAGGCTATATATATCCAGGTGCAATGCTTGTTAAGGGTGGACTTGATCTTGAAAAAGATATTGAATATATGTTCGCTGGTGGCCATGACAAGGCTGTTCAAATGCTTTTAAACGGCGACATTGATGTCTGTGCGACATATGAAGGCGCTGAAAAAAAGCTTATGAAGGACTTCGATGGCCTTGAAGGACTAGAAGTACTTGAATACACTGAGAAGATTCCATATGTATGCGTAGCAGCAAGCAAGGACCTAAGTGACGATATGAAGCAAAAGATAAAAGAAGTCTTCCAAAATGATTTATCAAGTGGCGAAGGCAAAGAAGCCTGCGAAAAGATATTCAACTTAACAGGCTTTGTCGAAGCGTCAAACGATGACTTCCAAAACGTTATCGACACAGCAAAGATTATGAACGTTGATTTAGAGAAATGATATTAGAAGTAAAAGATATATCAGTACAGTACGAAAAAAATATTGATGCGATAAAAGACGTCTCTTTCGATTTAAACGAAGGAGACTTTGTCGCGCTTATAGGTCCATCAGGTGCAGGCAAGTCAACTATACTAAAGGCAATAAACGCACTTAACCCACTTAGCAAGGGAAGCGTTTTATACAAGGGCGAGGACGTTCACAGCCTTGGCGCGAAAGATTTAAGAAAGCTTAGACGAAAGATAGCCTTCATCTTTCAAGACACAAGCATCATTGAAAATATTTCAGTTCTTGATAATGTTCTACTAGCGCGTCTTGGCGAGAAAAAGTTTTTTGAGGCGATGCTATCGAAGTTCACTGACGATGAGTATATGGATGCTCTCAAAGCCATCGAGATGGTTGGGCTTAAAGAAAAGACTTATGCCCTTGCCAAAGACCTTTCAGGCGGACAAAAGCAAAGGGTTGCCATAGCTCGCGCCCTATTTCAAAAGTCAGACCTAATCCTCGCGGACGAGCCTATATCCTCACTTGATATAGAGACAAAGAGGTCCATCATGGACATTTTCAAGATGCTTAATACTGATTATAATAAGACCATCATCATTAGCATGCATGACCTTGATTTATCGCTTGAATACGCAAAGCGTGTGATTGCAATCAAGGACCACAGAGTATATTTTGACAGGAGTGCGGATGAACTAGATTATGACGGAGTTAAAGACTTATTTATCTAAAAAGAGAAGAAAGAAAATTTTACTAGCATTGGCATTTTTCGCCTTGCTTATAGCTTCAGGCTTAGGATCAGAATTTTCCTTAAGCTCTTTTTTGCGTGGACTTCCAGATATGTTTGACCTAGTCAGGAGAATGTTTACACTTGATTTTGCTTACATCGCTTCGGTTATGGACCTAGTCTTCGAAACATTCCTTATGGCCTTTGTATCATCGGCCTTCGGAGTCTTCTTGGCATGCATCATAACATTCTTCCTGCCATACAATACAAGCCCTTCGCAAATAGTCTCAAAAGTACTAAGCGCAGTATTTTCAGTATTTAGAACACTTCCATCACTTATATGGGCGGCGCTACTTGTGAGCTTTTTCTCAGCTGGTCGCTTTTCAGGACTATTGGCACTTAGCATCATTTCATTTTTCATGTCAACAAAACTAATAAAAGAATACATAGAGGCCATGGACAAGGAGGATTTTGATTTTTACAAGTCACTCGGTATTGGCAAAGGCAAAATCTATTACAAGATAATTTTAACTAAGATGAGAAAATTTATTGTATCGACATTTTTATTATGTTTGGAGAGCAACATTAGAAGCGCGTCGATACTTGGACTAGTTGGCGCAGGTGGCATAGGACAAAGACTGTGGCTTGAGTTAAATCATATGAACTACGATAGAGTCTCGTCAATCATCTTTATGCTGCTTATATTAATTTTCCTTATAGACCTCGTGAGCCAAAAGCTTAGACAGGTCGATATAAAAAGCCCAATCAAAGTTAATGACCTAGCTTCATACAAGAGAAGCAAGATACTTAAGAAGATATTCTTCGCAATATTTTTAATAGCACTCTTCCTTGTAATCAGGTTTTCTATCAACATCACATACGAGCGCTTCCTTCTTGGCCTTAAGCAAGGTAGTGTCATCATAGGAAAGATATTTGATCCAGATTTTGCTTATCTATCAAGAGCAGTGCCAGCGGCCGTTGAGTCAGCTGCCATCGCCATCTTCGCTTCGCTTATGGGAGCCATCGTATCATTTATCTTCACTCCATTTACTGCTGTGAACATCGCCCCTTCGAAAAAAGTTTCAGTGCTATTTAAGGTGCTTATCAATGTAATCAGGACCTTCCCGCCAATCATCTCAGCCATAATCTTCTTCAGAGGTCTAGGACCGGGTCCCTTTGCAGGTGCACTCGCGCTTACAGTCTACACATCGGGTATGCTTAGTAAACTTTACTTCGAATACATCGAGGACATCCCTAGTGACAGCATCATGTCTATGCAGGCGCTTGGCCTAAGTCCCTTTACCATGTATACGAAAATGATTTATCCAAAGACATACAGAAGCTTCTTGGGCTTCGTTCTATATAGGCTCGAGTCAAACATCAGAAACTCATCGGTGCTCGGACTTATCGGCGCAGGCGGTATCGGTACATTACTATCGATGAACATATCGTGGCGCAATTGGAATCGAGTTGGCTCGCTACTTCTAGTCAGCTCAGTCATGATTATATTCTTTGACTATCTGTCATCAACAATTAGAAAAAAATTATTATAATTAAGTGGGCACTCGCTCACTTTTTTTATTTTATAAAAATTTAATGATATAAAATATTTTTATAGGTTTATTAAAAAAAGGTATTGACTTTAAACATATTGAAGAGTATAATATTAGCTATAGCTAACAAAAGTTAGCTATAGCTAATTTAAATATTGGCTGAGAAATGTTTTTTAAACGGCGATTGTATTTGCCAAATATTTTCGAAAGGAGGAACTATGAAAAAACTAAGCATTTTATTGGTGACAGCATTAGTTTTTTTGATGTCCATTACTAATGTTTTTGCGGATATGGCAGATAAAAAATACAAAGACTGGGAAGATGTAAGTAAGGACATGGAAGTCGTTTTAAGGGATGCCCTTAAAATTTATGAAGCAGGCGGTCCAGATGCAGGCAAGGAAGGCTATGACAAAATTAACGAAGCTTATTTTAGATATTATGAAAAATTAGGCTTTGAAAAAATTGTTATGACAACAATTTCTGGCAAGCGTGGATCAACTGTTGAGAACCAATTTTATTTGGCGAGAAAATCTATGCGTCAAAATGAAGATATCGACGTTGTTAAAGATGAAGTTGAAGTACTAATTAGATACCTACACGAAGATGCGAAGACCCTTGACGGCATGAGAGGCAAAACCGGATCTGGCTGGGGAGTTTTCTTTAGCGTTTTAGGACTAACTTTAAGAGAAGGTCTTGAAGCAATTCTAGTCGTTGCAGCACTTATTGCTTATCTTGTAAAGACAAACAATTTAAAATACGTAAAAGGCGTTTATATCGGCGCAATTTTAGGTATTGTTGCTTCAGTAATTCTTGCAATTATATTCAATATGATTGCTAAGCAATTTGGCGAGGACAGTAGTGGTGCTAGCCGAGAGATTTTTGAAGGATGCGGAATGTTTTTGGCTGTTATTGTTTTATTCTATGTATCAAACTGGATGCTATCAAAATCTGAAGTTGAAGTTTGGAATCATTACATCCAATCAAAAGTCGAAAGTTCAATTACAAAAGGAAGTGCTATGGCTTTAGTATTCAGCTCATTCTTAGCAGTTGCCCGTGAAGGCGCGGAATTGATTATTTTCTTCCAAGGTATGAGAGATAATATTTCAAACAATCCAGCATATATGTGGGGCGGCTTAGCATGCGCAATCGTAGTACTTGCGATTGTATATGTATTAATTACAAAGATGAGCGTAAAGCTTCCACTAAAACCATTCTTCACAGCTACATCAATCTTGATGTTTGTACTTTGTGTCTCATTCATCGGAAAAGGAGTCTCCGAACTTCAAGAAGCTGATCTTATCGGAAGGACAATAATTCCATGGATGAATGGATTTACAATTGACATCTTAGGAATTTATGATAGGGTAGAAACTCTATTGGCACAAGTTATTTTAATAGTAATAACTATTGTAACACTTATCGTTCAAATTAAACGTAACAAAATTAAAAGAGCAGAGCTCGAAAGAGATTATGCAAATAAGAACTAATAGGAGGTTTATTATGAGTTCAAAATTAAAAAAATTATTCGCACTAGCACTTGCAATTATGGCAGTTGCAGCTTACGGATGTAATCAAGCACCAAAACCAGCTGATGATAATACAGCTAAGGTTGAAGACAAAAAAGATGAAGACACAAAAACTGAAGACACAAAAGCTGAAGACAGCAAAGACGTTGCAGCTCCTGGTGAAGACGCAGGATTCGACGAATTCCCAATTGGCGATGAACAAGAATCAGGCCCTCTAGCAGTTGCTGGTGTTTATTTCCAACCAGTAGATATGGAACCAGCAGGTAATTCATTATCAAAAGAAGAAGCTGACTGCCACATCGAAGCTGATATTTCAGCAACAGATGAAGGTACAACTCTTGGTTACGGCGCAGGTGACTTTGTTCCTTGGCTAAATGTTAAAGCATATATCCAAAAGAAAGGTTCAGACAAGGTTCAAGAAGTTGCTTTCATGCCAATGAACGCATCAGATGGTCCACACTATGGTGCAAATATAAAATTTGAAGAAGGTCTTGGCACATACAATGTTAAGTTTGAAATTTCTGCTCCAGGAAACGACTATCTATTACACGTTGACAAAGAAACAGGTGTAACAGGAAGATTCTGGACAGAGCCAATCGTTATTGAATGGCCAGAATTTGAATGGACAGGTCCAAAGTGGTAAAAAATATTGGAAATGGCTTTTAGCCATTTCCTCCTTGTACATAGGAGGAATTATGTTAAAGATATTTGTTAAAGTAATGGAAGCTGGCGTAGGATTCTCATTTATAATGGGTCTGGCGCTTGGATATCTAAGTACAGAAAACTTCAAAAGCAAATATAAAATTATTTTTGGCACAGTCTTTGTAGGCACTCTTGCGGCAATTATCTCTTCAGTCATTAGAGAAATTCCAAATTTTGTCAACAGAAGCGCTTTGTCATTTTGGTCAATGGTACCAATAGTAATTGCTTTTATTGGAATTATCATTTTTTATTTTCTAAAAGAAAAATCCAGTATATATAAAAATATTTTTGTTGGTTTTTTGTCCCTTTATATCATAGCGTCATTTTTCTATTATATGCCAGCTCTTTTTGTTCAGTTAAACAATTTTGTTTATTATGGAGAATCTGCTGTATCCACCATGGTTTTATACAGAATCATTGGTTATGTATTTGCAGTTGTTCTGATGATTTTATCGAGTATTGCAATTTTCAAAATCGTTAGACGAGTTGACAAAATTTATAGGGATAAAATTTTAATGATCTCATTATCAATTTGGGGAATAAATCAAATATTTATTGTTCTTCAAAGACTATACGCAGTTGACATTATACCGAGAAATGCAAGTGTATTTAACACAATTGCTTGGGTAATAAACCATGCACATTACATCGGATTTAGTCTAATGATTTTTTTAATAATCCTGCCAATAATCTTATATTTAAATAATATTAAGGTTAAGGAAACTTTTAAAAATCCTGCAGAATTGAGAAAAAAGAAATATCATATGAGATGCAATAGAAATTTGGCAAAATTTTTATTAATTTTAATCGTTATTAACGTTTTTAGTTTAACTTATTTAAGGGCTTATTCTGGACGCGAAATTCAGCTTTCAGAACCCGAAGAGTATGAAATTGACAACGATATGATTGTTATCCCACTGTCAGAACTTGAAGATATGAAACTCCACCGTTATCAATATACGGCAACTGATGGAGTTCACATGAGATTTTTCTTAATTAAAAAATCTCAGGGTTCATATGGAGTTGTGCTTGATGCTTGTGAAATTTGCGGGCCATCAGGTTATTATGAGCGTGGCAACGATGTCATTTGTAAATTGTGTGATGTTATTATGAATCGTGGCACAATTGGTTTTAAGGGCGGATGTAATCCAATCCCTATACCATACATTGTTCACGATGAAAAAATAAAAATCAACATGCAAGATCTTGATGCCAACAGCTTTGTATTTAAGTAGGTGACATATGTTTTTTAGAATGATTAAAGGTGCAATCTTTAGGCAAAAGAAAAAAATGGTCTTGATTGCACTTGTAGTAATGCTTGGCACTTGTCTTTCAACCGCTATGCTTAACACAATGCTTGGCATTGGTGACAAGGTCAACAGAGAATTAAAAGCTTATGGGGCGAATATAAATGTTGTTCCAAAAGAATCTTCCATGCTTGATGATATTTATGGAATTGGCGAGGATAGTCAAAAAAATTATTTGAAAGAAGATGAACTTGGCTTAATAAAAACCATCTTTTGGTCTTTCAATATCGTTGATTACACACCATATTTAAATATCAATGCGAAAGTTGATGGAGAATCTACAAGAGTTGTAGGAACATGGTTTTATTATCACATGGACCTTCCAACTGGTGAGTCCATCGATACAGGTATGAGAAAATTAAAAACTTGGTGGAATATCGATGGCGAATGGATTGAAGACAAAGATACAGACAAAGTCATGGTTGGTACTGTCTTTGCTCTTAGAAACAATTATAAGCTTGGCGATAAAATTAAAATCGAAGGTTCTTCTAATACAAAAGAATTTACAATCGCAGGTATTTTTGATTCAGGTAGTGATGAAGACTCACACATTTATCTACCATTAAAAATTGCTCAAGAATTGGATGGGGTATCAAATGTAGTTTCTCGCGTAGAAGTTTCTGCATTAACAACTCCTGATAACGATTTGGCAAGAAAGGCCGCAAGAAATCCAAAGTCTCTTACAATTAAGGAATGGGAGGTTTGGTACTGTACAGCTTATGTAAGTGCGATTTGTTATCAAATTCAAGAAGTTATGACCGACTCAATCGCAAAGCCTATTAGGCAGGTAGCAGAAAGTGAAGGCGATATTTTAAACAAGACAACTCTGCTAATGGTTTTAATTACCGCACTAAGCTTAATTGGTGCAGCACTTGCGATTTCAAATTTGGTAACAGCATCTGTCATGGAAAGGCGCGCTGAAATTGGACTGCAGAAAGCAATTGGTGCAAATAACACGAGAATTATTACGAGGATTTTAGCTGAAAACATTAGCACGGGTATTATGGGTGGAACCGTCGGATATTTTATAGGACTTGGTCTTACTCAAATCATTGGTATAACAGTTTTTGGCTCTGGTATCCCGCCTACACCGATGGTAATACCTATTGTGATTATTTTGATTTTACTTGTAATTGTTTTAGGCTCAATACCAGCCATTAGATATTTGCTAAAACTTAATCCAACGGAGGTGCTTCATGGAAAAGGCTAAAAGAAAAAATGTACAATTCTTTTGGAAGATGGTTGAGTCATCGATAGCAAGAAGAAAGGCTCGTATGCTAACTGCACTTCTAGCAATTGCAATGGGCGCAACGATTTTATCAGGTCTTGTTACAATATATTACGATATTCCAAGACAATTGGGAAAAGAATTTAGAAGTTATGGAGCAAATATGATTGTTATTCCAAAATCTCAAGACGATAAGATTGGAGATAATCATATTGATGAAATAAAAAAACTTGCAGGCGACAAACTTGTGGGAATTGCTCCTTATATTTATCAAAACGCAAAAATCAATGAGCAACCTTTTGTAATTGCAGCTACAAATTTTGACGGCTTAAAAAAGAACAGTCCATTCTGGCTGGTTGATGGTGATTGGCCGAGTGAAAAAAGGACAGTTATGCTTGGTCATGAAATTTCAAAAAAACTTGGCCTAAAAATCGGCGATCCTTTTGTACTGAGCACTCCAAAAGAAAATTCACAAGAAATGAGAGACAGTGATTTTAAAGTTGCTTCAATTGTAACGACTGGCGGAAAAGAAGAAGATTTAATATTTATGTCTATTGAAGATATTAGATCTATTATGGGCGATTTAAATATCAACATCATCGAATGTTCAATTGATGCAAACAGTGAAGAGCTTCAAGCAATTGCAAATAAAATAAATGAAATCGATAGCACTGTTAGTGCCAGACTTGTTAAAAGAGTTACAGAATCACAAGGCGTGGTACTTGAAAAGCTTCAAGCCCTTGTATGGATTGTTACAATTATTGTTTTATTTATCATGATGATATGCGTTAGTACAACAATGATGGCTGTTGTAACTGAAAGAAGAAAAGAAATTGCTCTTAAAAAAGCCTTGGGCGCACACAATAAATCAATAATTTATGATTTCTTAGGCGAAGGATTTTTACTTGGACTAATGGGCGGAGCCCTTGGTTCTTTACTTGGATATTTATTTGCAAGTGAAGTGTCAAGACGAGTTTTTGCAAGAGGTGTAAATTTTTTATGGGCTCTAGTTCCAATTACAATCATTGTATCAATAGCAATTACAATTGTGGCTTGTATTATACCAGTTAAAACTGCAACTGCAGTTGATCCAGCACTTGTATTGAGGGGGGAATAATGAATATATTAGAATTAAAAGATATCTCAAAGATATACGGAGATTTAAAGGCACTAGATAAAATAAACTTAAATGTGGAAAAAGGCGAATGGGTTTCAATCATGGGTCCATCAGGTAGCGGTAAAACAACAATGATGAACATCATCGGCTGTATGGATAAGCCTTCTATAGGTGAAGTTTTACTTGAAGGAATTGATGTTTCAAAATTAACTCAAAAGGAATTAACCGAGATTAGAAGAGATAAGATTGGACTAATTTTTCAACAATTCCACTTGGTAAACTATTTAACTGCCTTAGAAAATGTTATGATGGCCCAATACTATCACTCAATGGTAGACAAGGAAGAGGCCTTGCAAGCCCTTGAAAGCGTTGGATTAAAAGATAGGCACAATCACTTACCTAATCAGCTTTCAGGTGGCGAACAACAACGTGTTTGTATCGCCCGTGCTCTCATCAACCATCCTTCCCTTATCTTAGCAGACGAGCCGACAGGAAATTTGGACGAAAAGAATGAAATGCTTGTTTTGGATATTTTAGAAAGACTTCATAACAGCGGATCAACAATTGTAGTTGTTACCCACGACCAAGAGGTTGGTGTTGAGGCAGAAAGAATCGTTTTTCTAGAGCATGGAAGAATTGCTAGAGAAGAAAAACAAAAAAGACAAAGACCAGTTTTGGAGGTTTAATATGAAAAAGACTTTATTATTACTATTGGCGCTTAGTTTGCTGTTGACAGCATGCGCCAAGAAGCCTGACGATGCTCGTGCTGATGACTCATGTAGTGATGCATATAAAGATGGCACATACCACGGAGAAAGCCAAGCTGATGAATGGGGCGGCAAGGTTACAACAGATATTACCATCAAGGATGGAAAAATTGTTGAAGCAAATTTAAAAAACTTGCTAGCTGATGGAAGTGAAAAAGACGAAAACTATGGAAAGGCCAAAGAAGGCGCAACAAACCAAGGCCTTTACAAGATTGCACAAGAAGCAGTTAAAAATTCAAAGGAATATCCAAAGCTTTTAATTGAAAAAGGTAAGATCGAAGATGTCGAAGCTATCTCTGGGGCGACTGTTACATTTAAATCTTTCACAGAAGCTGTAAATGATGCATTGAAGGATGCAAAATAAAACTTATATTAAAATTATCTATAGTGAAAAACTTGCTATAGATATTTTTAATTAGCTTTTTCTAGTATTATAATATATAATTAAAAAATTAGGAGGTAAATATGAATAAAAATAAAATTTTCGGAATCTTATTTATAATATTTGGCGTATTAATTTTCATAACACCAGGTACACTCGCTCCAGTATGCCCAGCAATGCCAGATGGAAAATTTATGAAATGTCATTGGATGGGACAAGCTATTAAAGGTATTGGTGGCGTTATGACCGTCCTAGGACTTATTTATACAGCTATTAAATCTAAGAAGCAAATGTTTTTTACCCTAGCCATATCTAATGTAATAGTTGGTATTTATGCAATATTATTACCTGCAAAATTAATTGGCGGCTGCATGAAACCTGAAATGGCTTGTAGAGCAAAAACTATGCCTATGATTTATATTTTAGTCGGACTTTATATCGTTATTAGCATTGTTGCTATAATTTTAAATAGGCCTTGCAATGAATCTAATCAATGTAAATAATTTATCCAAATCATTTAGACGTGGGGAGAGAGATTTTTTCGCGATTGATAATGTAAGTTTTGATGTTAAAGAAAAAGATTTTATAAATATAATTGGTAAAAGTGGAAGCGGAAAAACAACGCTCCTTACGCTTTTATCTGCAATTATTGAGCCAACATCTGGAGATATCTTGGTGGAAGGAAAAAATCTATCTGACGTGGACGATGAAGAAAAAAGCGGATATAGGAATGAATTTATAGGTTATGTCCCTCAATCGCTTGGAACTTTACCAACATTGAATGTACTTGACAATGTAAGACTTCCTTACTTTTTTAAAAATCGTGAGGGAGATGGAGTCGAAAGAGCTAGGATGCTTCTAGATATGTGCGGCATTTTAGATTTGGAAAATGATTTTTGCAAAAATTTATCAGGTGGCGAATTAAAGAGGGTTTTAATTGCTAGGGCTCTCATGAATGAACCGAAAATTTTAATTGCAGATGAACCAACTTCTGATTTGGATTCAAAAACTACAATAGAAATTATGAATATGTTAAAAGAAATTAATGAAAAAGGCACAACTATTATTATAGTAACCCATGACAATGATTTATTAAAATATGGGTCTCGCCTTCTTGAAATGACAGACGGTAAATTAAATGAGGTGGCAATATGAGATTAGATTCTAAACAAATTGCCTTTAAAAATATTCAAAACAAAAGCGTAAGAAGTGCTTCGCTTATAATTTTAACAGCAATTTTAACCCTCGTTCTATTTTTATCTAGCTTTTTAATTTTGTCACTTAGAAATGGCATGCACTCACTTGCCAATCGTATGGGCGCAGATATTATAGTTGTACCTGAGGGTTATGATTCAAAAATCAGAGGCGCAATCCTTCGTGGCGAACCAAACACATTCTTTTTAGATAAGTCAGTTGTTGAAAAAATCAGAGCAATCGATGGAGTTGAAATTGCAAGCCCGCAATTATTTATTGCAACTCTTTCTGCTGGTTGCTGCTCATTTCCAATACAAGTTATTGGCTTTGATTCTGATACAGATTTTGTTGTAAAACCTTGGCTAGAAACTCAAGCCAAACTTCCCTTGGAAAAAGGAGAAGTTTTGGTTGGTAACAATATTGTTGGCGATATGCACAAACATGTTAAATTTTTCAACCAAGAATTTATTATAAGAGGTAGACTGGCAAAAACAGGCATGGGCTTCGACAATACAGTTTTTGTGAATTTTGATGAAGCTAGACGCCTTGCCAAGGAATACGAGAAAATCCTTAAGCTTGAAGACAAGGACCATGAAAATATGATTTCATGTGTAATGATTAAGCTTAAAAAAAACGTTGATCCAGTTGAAATACAAAATAAGATTAGAAGTGAATTTAAGGGCGAGGGCGTTTATCCTCTTCTTTCCCAATCAATGATGAACGAGGTCAGCACATCAACTCAAGATATGATTAAATATGTTTATATTTTAATCGCTCTAGTATGGCTCTTGGTCTTCCTTGTACTCACACTTGTTTATTCAATTACAATCAAAGAACGTAAGAGAGAATTTGCCACATTAAGAATTTTAGGAGCAAGCAAAAAACATTTGAGAAATATTATTTTGTGGGAAATATTTACCATAAATCTTGCAGGATCTGCATGTGGAAGTGTACTAGGCTTGGTTATTTCAATTTTATTTGGAACTTGGTTTAGTCTAAGCTTTAAAATGCCTTTCCTTGCGCCAAATGTTTTAACACTTGCAATAATATTTATTTCTGTATTTGCAATCGGCACAGTGATGGGACCACTTTCATCACTTAGAGCAATTAAAAAGATGAATAAAGAAGAACTGGGACTTTTATTAAGGCAAAACGACTAATATGTAATTTTAGATGTAAAATATTTATTGTAAATATCTATGGGGGAGCAAAACCTCCATAGATATTTTTGCATGAAAATTTGGCAAAAAAAAGCTCAAGATATGTCTTTGCAAAAAGAAAAAATATTTACTTTTTCGCCTACATTGCTATTGACTAAGCTTTTTATCTTGTGGTATAATTGTATGGATGTTAATGAAGGGGGTAATCTTATTGGCAAAATTTATTAAAAAGAAATTAACAAAAGAAGAGATCACAAAGATGGTCAGAGAGTACATATTAATTTTATTTGGTACCTTCATCGTAGCAGCAGGGATGTTTTTCTTCTTCAACCCAGCTCATTTATCAGTAGGTGGAGCAAACGGTCTTGCTGTAGTTCTTAATCACTACTTAGAGATTGGTGTAGGTAACTGGATGTATATTATCAACATAGGACTATTTATACTAGCGTTTTTAACTATCGGCTCGCAATTTGGTGTTAAAACCATCATTGCATCGCTACTTACATCAGGCTTCTTCGACTTGCTTGAAAAGCTAATGCCAAACTTCCAACCATTGACAGGAGATACCTTTGTAGAACTATTCTTCGGTGTATTTGTAACAGCACTTGGCATGGCGATAGTCTTTAATCAAGGCGCATCAACTGGCGGTACAGACATCATCGCGAAGATACTTAATAAATTCATCGGCATCGATCTAGGTAAGGGCGTACTTATTTCAGACGTAGTTATAACTCTACTTGCTGGTAACGCCTTCGGCGCAAGGATTGGTATTTACTCATTATTCGGTGTTATCGTTAACGGTTTCCTTATAGACTTCGTTATCGAAGGCATGAATATGAATAAAGAGGTCAAAATTATTGCTGAAGACACTAAACCTATCGAAGAATTCATCATCAAAGAGCTTGACAGAGGCGCAACCATTTACAAAGCTTATGGTATGTACACTAAAGAGCCGCGCGACATCATCATGGTTCTTCTTGATAGAAAAGACTTTTTAAAGCTTAAGAACTTCTTGAGAGATCTTGATCAAAAGACTTTCATTTCAGTTTCGAACGCATCAGAAGTCTTGGGTTATGGTTTTAAAAATTTAAAAGACTGATATATGATAAAAGCCTTTCAAGTGAAGGGCTTTTTGCTTTTTATTTTGAAAAATATTACATACTTTACAATTTCTTAACAAAGTAGTATTACAATGATTATTATAAGGAGAAAAATGAAATACGCACTAATTGATATAGGCAGTAACTCAATACGCCTAAACGTTTATAACAAGGACAATATACAAAAGGAAGTCTTCTCGAAGAAGTACATGGCAGGTCTTGCAGGCTTAGTCGAAGACGGTAAGCTTAGCGATAAGGGCATCAAAAAGCTGATGAAGGTCTTATCCGCGCAAAAGATGCTGCTTGATTACCTACCGATTGACGAGATATATGTCTTTGCTTCGGCCTCGCTTCGTAACGTGGACAATGGCAAGGATATAGTTAAGAAAGTCAAGAAAGAGCTTGATTTAAACATTGATTTGATATCGGAAGACGATGAGGCTTTCTATGGAGCTGAAGGCATGAAGATGGCATACGATTTTGATGATTACTACACCATAGACATAGGAGGCGGCTCGACAGAGCTTTGCTACCTAAAGAATAAAGAGATTAAAGACATGGCATTTTTAAAGGCGGGATCCCTATCCTTATTCCGTGACTACGTTCAAAACACCATACCAAGCGTTAGGGATTACGATGAGATGATAAACGCCATCGACAAGATGCTAGCTGAAAAAGTTTCCACATACAAATGCACGAAGCTAGTCGCCTCAGGCGGAACGGCGAGAGCACTTGGCAATATCTTCGAAGAGCTCGATAACGACAACGATAAAGAATATACTATTGACGATGTAAAAAACTATATCTATGAGATGATAGACAGAAATAAAAAAATTATACGCACGACTGTCATGGTTGTGCCTGAAAGACTTCACAGCATAGTGCCAGGAGCCATCATGCTATATAGACTCTTAAAGTACCTTGGCATAGAAAAGGTCAACGTCTCAAAGCTTGGCGTGCGTGAAGGTTATTTAAAGGATAAGATAATTAAGGAGTGAAGCAATGGAAGAGTTCATGCAAAACCGCGAGTTGAGCTGGCTAAAATTTAATCAAAGGGTGCTTGAAGAGGCGAGCGATGAGAGCGTGCCGCCACTTGAGAGATTCAAGTTCATATCGATATTCACATCGAACTTGGATGAATTTTTCATGGTTAGAGTCGGATCCCTTTTTGATATGATGAAGTCCAAAAAAGAGTTCATCGACAAAAAGTCGGGTATGACAGCTAAGGAGCAGCTCGATGCCATCTACAAGACAATGCCCTACTACTACGAGATGAGGGATAAGGTCTACAAGGACGTCATCAAAGAGCTAGAGAAGTACAATATGCACAATAAGAACATGAAGTCCTTAAACGAAGAGGAGCTAAGCTATGTAAAAAGCTTCTACCTTAGCAAGATTGAGCCATTAATCTCCGCGCAAATAGTTGACGCAGCACATCCGCTTCCATTCTTAGAGAATAAAAAGCTATATATAGTGACTGAGATGTGGGACGCTGATGGCAATATTGCTCATGGGCTTGTGGCCATCTCAGACATATTCGAGCGCTATCTATCACTGCCAGGCTATGAATTTAACTACATCAGAGTCGAAAAAGTGATTGAGCACTACGTTCCAACCATGTTCCCAGGCTATACAATCAAGGAGCAATCACTAGTTGCGGTCACAAGAAATTTTGATTTTGAGACAAATACCGATATCGAAGAAGAGATTGCCGACTACAAAGACTTTATGAAGAAAGTCATCAAGAAGAGGACGCGCCAAGAGGTTCTTCGCCTTGAAATTTCTAACATAAAGTCAAGGAGCATCACTGATTTTCTCAAAGAAGAGCTAGCGATTACGGATGAGATGATACTCGTGACAAAGAGTCCCATCAATATGAAGTACGTTTATGGTCTTGAGGACATCATTCCAAGCTCCGTCATCAAAAAAGTTTCTTACGATGACTTTACTCCATTTAAAAAATATTCCTTAGAGCGCGGCTCTATCATTAAAAGAATAGAAGAAAAGGACCTTTTATTAAGCTACCCATACGACGATATCGATACCTTCCTCGACTTGATTAAGGAAGCGGCCGAGAGCGACAAGACCATCTCCATAAAGATAACTATATACAGGCTTGCTAAGCACTCAAAGCTTGTTGAATACCTAAAGAAAGCTTGTGACAATGGCATCGAAGTCACTGCTCTTATGGAGCTTAAGGCGCGTTTTGACGAAGAGAACAACATCAATTATTCGGAAGAATTGTTTAAGGCGGGCTGCAATATAATGTACGGCTTTGAAGAGTACAAGACGCACTCCAAGCTTTGCCTAATCACATACAAGGACGATAGGGAGAATATCAAGCACATCACGCAAATAGGTACCGGTAACTACAATGAAAACACATCGAAGATTTACACTGACTTTTCACTGATGACGGCTAATGAAGAGATAGGACTCGATGCGAATGACTTTTTTAGAAATATGTCGCTAGCTAAGCTCAATGGCAAGTACCTACACCTACTACAATCGCCATCGACACTTAAGGCAAGACTACTTAAGGAGATGGATAATGAGATAGCTAAGGGCAAGGACGGTTACATTAGATGCAAGATGAACTCACTAACCGATTACGAGTTTTTGGAAAAGTTTGCCGAAGCATCACAAAATTCTGTCACTGTCGACTTGATTATACGCGGTATATGCTGCATAGTACCTAATGTGAAAGGCTTTACTGAGAACGTTCACGTCTCGTCCATAGTCGGACGCTTCCTAGAGCATCCAAGGGTCTACCAATTCGGCAGAGGCAGTGATATGAGGATATATATCTCAAGCGCAGACCTTATGACTAGAAACACAGAGAAGAGAGTCGAGATAGCCTGCCCGGTCTATGACGAAGAGGCAAGGGCAAGACTTGTAAGCTACTTAGATATACAGCTTAAGGACAATACAAAGAGAAGGATACTTCTTAACTCAGGCGACTACATCAAACCAGGGGTAGAAGGCGAAGCGCTTATCGCTCAAGATTATTTCATGCAAAAAGCAAATGAAAAGAGAGAAAAGTTTTACGAAGAGCTTGAGAGAGATAAAATAGACGAAGCGCCTAAAGAAAACTTTTTTGCTAAGATTAAAAAGATATTTACAAAGTAATATTTATATCGAGAGCCTTTCATATGAGAGGCTCTTTTACTTTGCCAAATTCATAGTGATTGAAAAATGATTTCAGCTGTGATATAATTAGAAAAGAGGTGATTATATGCATTATTTTGACAACGCATCAACAACATTCCCAAAGCCAGAGAGCGTATATAAAAAATTTGATGAAGCATTTAGAGACTACGGTGCCAATCCTGGTAGGAGCGGTCACAAGCTAGCTCTTAGAGCCATGGAAGAGATCATGAAGACAAGATTAAGTTTAGCAAAACTATTTAACGTTGATAATCCACTTAAGCTAAGCTTTCACATGAACACGACATACGCACTAAACACAGCCATCAAAGGCACTCTTAAAAAGGGAGATCATGTAATCACAACATCTATGGAGCACAATTCAGTACTAAGACCACTATTCACACTTAAGGAAATGGGTGTCATAGAGCTAACAGTTGTTCAGGCAGAAAAAACTGGTGAGGTAGGCAAAGATAAGATAGTAGCAGCTATCAAGGACAATACTAGGATGCTTGTAATGACGCACTCATCAAACCTACTGGGAACAGTTGAGGATATAGATGAAATTTCAAAAGCAGTTAAAGCCATTAATAAAGATATAATCATACTTATAGACGCAGCCCAATCAGCAGGCATCGTAGATATAGACCTTAAGAAGCTTGATATAGACATGTTAGCAACAGCTGGACACAAATCCTTATTCGGTCCGCAAGGCACAGGAGTTTTGTATACAAGAGAGCCAGAGCTAGTAATGCACACATTTGAGGGCGGAACAGGCTCTAGATCAAATGAAGTATATCAGCCAATGGATATGCCAGATAAATTAGAGCCGGGCACACCAAACGGCCATGGCATCATAGCCCTAGGAGCAGGCGTTGAATTTATTCTAGAAGAAGGTATTGACAATATCAAGAGGCATGAAGAAGCTTTAACAAAGACCTTTATCGATGGGCTTAAGACCATTGACGGAGTTGAAATATACGGACTACTTGATGAGACGAGAAAGACGCCAGTCGTTTCTATGAACATGAATGGAGTTGACTCATCCATACTAAGCTATGTCCTTGACGATGAATACGACATACAAACGCGCCCGGGCCTTCATTGCGCGCCACTTGCGCACGAGACCATTGGCACGATAAAAAAAGGTGCAGTAAGATTTAGTTTTTCTTACTTCAATAAAGAAGACGAAATCATCTACGCAATCGAAAGATTAAAAAAGATTAAAAAAGAGGCGGACGATGGAAAATATCAATAAATTTATAATTGACAATGCATTTATTATAATTATGGGCTTGGCTGTCATCTCAATCGCAGCCATAGTCCTAATCGTCATGCAGATGATGAAGTATAAGAAGCTTAAGGAAAGACTTGACGCCTTCACACAAGGCATGGACGGCATCAGCGTCGAAAAGCTCTTAGCTACCTTCGGTAAAGACATCAAAGACATACACAGAGACATGATACTTAATGAAGATAGGTTCAATAGGCTTGAGACCAACCTTAGCTTTTGCGTACAAAAGCTCGGCTACGTCAAGTACAACGCCTTTCAAGATAGCGCTTCAGAGCTAAGCTTTTCGATATGCCTTTTGGATAAATTCAATAACGGCGTTTTGCTTTCAGTTATACACGGAAGAGAGCAAAGCGTTAGCTATGGCAAGATGATTAAGAATGGAGAGAGCCAAGCGCCTCTTTCAGAAGAAGAGCAAAGCGCAGTAGAAAAAGCAATACGCGGTATGTAATATGAGTAAGTAAATATGTATTTATAGTAGACTTGTTTAGGCAAGTCTATTTTTTGTACATAAATGTATTGATATGCTTTATTAAAGCCTGATAAAAAAAGATATTTTGTTCACAATTAATAATTGTAATTGAAAAACATATCTATATATAGTATAATATATATAAATATATACTAATTTTAATACAAGGAGGGGTATATTTTGAAAAGTATGAACAAAAGAATCACAGCTTTAGTGCTAACATTTTTAATGGCGCTAGGTTTATTTAGTCCAGTAGTAACATTAAACGCACAAGCTAGTGAGATGGGGGGGGGTAGCACGTCATAGCAGACCAGCTGAGCTAGAAAATGCTACCGATGTCAAGGCTCTTGATGAGATTACTGACAAAGAAGAAGAAAGAAGTTTTATCTTCGTTACAGATGAAAGTTCTAAGGTAGCTGAAAAGTTAAACGAAGCACATGAAGCTTTAAATGCAAATGATATTGCAATGAGAGGAAATGATTTCTTAATGAAATCAGGATTTGCAAATGCTATGTCAGATGCTCTAGGAAAACTTGATTATAACTATGAAGTTAAGAATAAAATCAAGAGTTTACTAGGAAAAAACGTAAGAGACTCTATATCATTATTTAGCACAAGAAGTGCAAGTAATTATAATGATGAAGAAGAAAGAAACTTCAACGTTTTATTTAGCGGTTTCACAATGAAGATGACTACAGAAGAAGCTTTAATGGTAAGAGAAAATATTCCTGAAGTTAAGCAAATATTTGTTGATTACAAATACAATCGTCCAGATGAAAAAATTAACATGTATAATTCGAGTAAGATGGTTAATGCTAATAAAGCTTGGAAACTTGGATACAAGGGAGAAGGCAGAGTAGTAGCTGTTATCGACTCAGGAGCTGATATCAATCACCCAGCTATGAGACTTACAGATGCTACTAAAGCTAAATATGATAAACAAGCTATAGATGAATTAATTAGTAAACATTTGTTAAAAGGACAATATCTAAACGAAAAATTCCCATATGGTTATAACTTTATGGATCATAATATGGACCTTAAAGATACCAACAAGGACACTGGCATGCACGGTATGCACGTTTCAGGTACAGTTGGTGCAAATGCTGATGATGATGAAGCAAAAGTGAATAATGGAATAAAAATTACAGGTATTGCACCAGAAGCTCAAATCTTAGTTATGAGAGTTTTTGGACAAGATGTAGCAACTACAAACACTTCAGCATATATCGAAGCTATAGAAGAAAGTATTATACTCGGTGCTGACTCTATGAATATGAGTTTGGGTTCAATGTCAGGTTCTGAACAAGGCATCGACCTTGGTATGGATCTTGCACTTCAAAATGCAAAAAAGGCAGGATCAATCGTAGCTATTGCCGGTGGTAATGACTTCTATACAACATGGGGCAATGATAATCCGCGTGCAACAAACCCTGACTGGGGAGTTATGGGTACGCCAGGTGTAGCTGAAAGTGCATTTACAGTTGCTAACTATAATAATAACAGCATGGTAACAGATGCCTCAACATTTATTAAGGATGAAAATGGAAAAGAGATTGAAGTTGTAGCAAAAGCTATGGATACTATAGACAAAGCAGTAGATACCGGTTTCGAATCCATGAAAGAATATGAAATTGTTGATGTTGGATTAGGTAATACTGAAGCTGACTACAATGGACAAGATGTAAGTGGTAGAATTGTATTAGCTCAAAGAGGTGTCAATTCATTTGCTGAAAAGATTAAGCTAGCACAATCAAGAGGTGCCATTGCTTTCTTATTAGGAAACAACGAAGCCGACAAACCGGATTACTTTATAATTATGCAAACTCAAACAGAAGGCTTGATTCCTGGATATTCTGTAACATATAGAAACTATATGAAAATTAAACAAAATATTGCAGATGCTAAAAATGCCGAAAAAACACCTATGATAAAAATCAATACTGAAAAGCACGAGATGGCAAATCCTGGTCAATACAAGATGAATGAATCAACGAGCTGGGGTCCAAACCCAAGCCTAAGACTAAAACCAGAGATAACAGCTCCCGGTGGAGAAATTTATTCGACGGTAAACACTGATGGTGGCCGTTACGAAAGCATGACCGGTACATCCATGGCAACACCTCACGTTGCAGGTGGCATTGCTCTAGTAAATCAATTTTTACAAGAAAAGAAATTTAATTTTGAAGGTGCAGAAAAACATCAATTCATCAAGAATATAATGATGGCAACAGCGACACCTATTCTTTATGAAAACGTAAAAGGTTTCTATAACTCACCAAGAGTTCAAGGCGCGGGTCTTATGAACCTAGAAGCTGCAGTTAACCCATATCTTGTTACACTAACAGACGCTAGTGGCAAGATGAGTAACGGCAAAGCAGTTGTTGAATTTGGTTCAATAAAAGATGAAAAATTAGATTTTACTTTAAAATTAAAGAACTATTCAGATAAATCAGCAACTTATAAAGTTCATGGTATTGCCCAAACAGATCAAGTTAAAGATGGCAAGATAACATTTGAACCAGCAAAACTTGGAGAAGCAAATTTTGCTGAAATTACAGTAAATGCTAATAGCGAAGCTACATTTACTGGCAGCATTGACCTTACAGGAAAATTAGAAACTGCTAAGAAAAATCAACCAAATGGATTCTTTATAGATGGATTTATTTTCTTCGAAAGCAAAGCTAATGCTGAAGGAGCAAAAGAATTTGCAGACCTTTCAGTACCATACTTAGCATTCTATGGCGATTGGGCAAGTTTACCTATAATGGATGGATTTGCTGATGATATAGTTTTTGATGAATCACCTTCAGGAAAAACTTGGGTAGACAATATTCCGTTCTGGTATCAAGGAACTGATTATAATGATTTCCCTGGAAAATATTTTGACCAATGGAATTTCACACACTTCTACTCAAAATGGCATGACGGCGGAAGAATGATTCAAGGCTACCAAGCTTGGTCAGATAAATATCTTGGAGAATTTGCAATAAGCCCTAACGGAGACTCTGACAAGGATGAAATGAGTTTCCACGGAGTATTTTTAAGAAATGCAGATAAGTTAAAATTTGAATTTATCAATGAAGCTGGTGAAGTTGTAAAGACTATAGCTGAACCATATAGAAGTACTATAAAGAAGAATTATTACAAGCAAAAATACACTGAAGATCCGGTATGGACTTGGAGAGGTGAAGACAAAAACGGCGGACAAGTTCCTGATGGAAATTATAAAGTTAAGATTACGGCAAGCGCTCAAGATAACAAGTCAAGTGAACAAGAATATGTAAAGACTGTTTATGTAGACAGAGTAAAACCTGAAATTGAATTGATAGATGCTAATCAAGTTGGAAATTCAGTAACTATTAAATTTAAATCAACTGATGATAGATCAGGTCTTGCATGGATGGATGTATTTGAACTTGGCGATGCTACTGAATACGGCTATGAAGAAGTGCCGGGAGAAGAAAAGTCATTAATATTTAATGCAAGATTTGACAATTTAAAAGCTGACTTTAAGCTTGCTGACAATATGGATAAGATTTGGATTGGCGCTATGGATATGGCGGGTAACTACTTCGAAAGAACTCTTGCCGATATCAAGAATAATGGAAAAGTAACGTTTGATATTAAATCAAGTGATCCGGCTGATACATCATTCCCTAAGGAAGAACCTATTCTTCAAATTAAAGTTGAAGAAAAATGGTATAACGTCAATGGTACAAACAATCTTGAATATGGAGATTATAGAGTATTTTATCCAGATTTATTTGCAAGCTATACTCCGGAAATAACACCTAAAGAATTTACATTATCTGAAGATAATCAAATACAAAATGTTGAAGTTATATTTACAAAAGTAGATGACAGCAAATATGGTGTCTTTGATTTAATCATTACAAACGGCTCAGACTATCCGGGAGATATCAAAGTCTTTGCAGTTGATGAAAATGATAACTACTATGTAGTTCCAAGAAAGACAAACTATGCAAAGGATATGTACGAAACAAAACTTCCTGCAGGTGAATACAAAATAGTTGTTGAAGGAAACAACCCTAAAGAAACACCGAAATTGGCTTTTGGCGATAGAACATTAGTCATAAAAGAAAATGAAACTACTGAAATCGAAACAAGATTGATTTGGACAGGAGAAATCATTTCATATCGTTTCGTTGCAGATGGAACAACATTAAATAATGTCTTTGGAAGTGATTTAACTGATGCAAAAGATGATAAAGGAAATGATTATAAAGTTTTAAATAACTTTGCTGATTATTTTGAAGTATATGAAACAGAATCTGGAGATAAGCTTGAAATAGAAAATGCTCCGGCATATAACTACACAAAAGGTAACGGTTATGAACTTGTGTATTTTGAAATAAATGTTAATGTTTCAGGAACATATAAAGTTGTTTCAAAATTCGATTTGAAGCAATACGGTATACAAAATCCAATTCTTGTTCTTGACACTATTTATGATCAACAATCATATGAAAAGAACCTAGGAGAAATGATTATTTATCCTAATGACCCTGACCAAACAGGCTCATTGACAATAACAACAGAATTCTTCACAAAGAAAAATGTTGATAAACCAAGTGTTAAGTATGAACTTTATAACTCAAGAGATGAACTTGTTGAAAATTGGACAAATTTACCTCAAGGAACATACTATCTAAGAACTTGGGTTCAAGATGGATTTAGACCTGAAAGAGAAGAATATAAAGTTGAAATTTACAAAGATGATAAGGTCGATGAACTAAATCAAACATTAAATGTTCGTTGGTTCCATATCGGTGAAGAATCAGCTAGAAAGAATCCAGTTGTAGAATTCGGTGTTGGCGGTGCCGAAACTGCCGACTACGGAGAAGATATTCAATTGACATTAGTAAATGTTGAAGACGGTACAAGACATGAAATAAATGTACCGATTGGAAAAGTTTACTATGAACTGATTCCTAATGGCATCTACAAAATGACTGTAAATCTAAAAGACGGTTGGGATTATATCTACTTTACAGATAAAGGAAACGGTGGAGACAGAACTCAAGGAAATCCTGATGAGGTCGCATTTACAGAAAGCTACAACTATATAGAACTTGCTCTTAGAAGAACAAATAAACCAGACTATACTACAGATTATAAGTTAAGTATAGAAGAAAAAGGACTTGATCCAAGTGCTAGTAGACCTAAATACTATCTAGAAGATACTAATGATAAAGACCATTATTATTACACAGATAAGGCTGAGTTTATAAACATAACACCAGGCGAATACACTCTATACGTTGATAAAGAGCCAACTGGATATGTAGCAGAGCCTAAGATGCAAAAAGTTACTATAACAGAAGAAGATAAGGTAGCTACAGCTACAGTAAAATATACTATTGAAGAAGGAAGAGTTTTATTAAGTCCACTTGTTAAAGCTATTGCTGATGCAAAGAAACTATTAGATACTGACAATAAATTAACAGATGACTACAGAAAAGATCTTGAAGATTTAATTAAAGATGGTGAAGATTATCTAGCAAAACCTGATAATGAAATGACTCAAGATGATATCTATGCAAAGGCAAAAGCTATTAATGATATGGTTGCTAATCCTAAACATATAGTTCCACCAACACCAACACCAGACCCTGGTAATGAACCATATGAGCCATCATGGCCAGATGAACCATACAGACCTGAAAGACCATATAGACCATACAGACCAAGTGTAGACAAAACTGAAGAAAAGAAGGAAGAGCCAAGTGTTGTTGCACCTAAGGAAGAAAAGAAAGACTACGGTATCGTTGATACTGAAGAATTACTTCCTGTAACATTAAATGACATTCCAAACACTGCGGCTGGTACAGCAATCAGATCACTTGTGTCTCGCGGTATATTAGCTGGTATGGGTAATGACAAGTTCCAAGGCGAACTTCCTATAACTAGAGCTATGGTATCTGCAGTATTGATGAGAATATCTGTTGATAAGAACATTAATACACAAACTAAGTTTACTGACGTTAAAGCAGGAGACTGGTTTAACGAAGCAGTTATGTGGGCAGCTGGTAATGGCTTATTCGTAGGATATCCTGATGGATCATTCAAGCCTAACAAGCTTGTTAGTCGTCAAGAACTTGCTCTTATCTTACAAAAGTTCTTAGCTCTACACGGAATCAAGATGGATGAAGTTAAGACTTGGACATATAATGATCTTGACAAGATTCCAGCTTGGAGTAAAGATGCTGTTGTAGCTATGGCAAAGATCGCTTTAGTTAATGGACAAACAGATACAATGTATAATCCAGAAAGTGAATTTACTAGAGAAGAGCTAGCAGTAATGCTATACAATATAATAAGATGGGTTGAAACTCATTAATAGAGTAGAAAAACTATTTAGGCTGTATAATATCTATTGGGGAGTAAAACCTCAATAGATATTTTTTTGATAAAATTACAAAAAAAAGTTGCACTTGCACACATTTTATCCTATACTTAAAATACCACTACAACATAGGAGGTGTGTACAAGTGCAAGAATATAATACCATAAATTTGCTAGCTTGTAAAGATGTAGTTGTTAACAATTTTAAAGAAGGTGAAAATGTAGTAGTTATAGAAGCACAGACAAAAAAGTTAAAAAGCTGCCCATACTGTGGTTCTAAACATATCTGGGTTCATGATCACAGAACTCAAAAGATAAAAGATACACAGATGCATGGTAAAAAATGCATAATAAACCTAAGAAAAACTAGGTACAACTGTAAGTGCTGCGGGAAAAGAATTGATAGCAAAACAGAACTAGTAGCAAAGAAAATGACCATGACAAAAAGACTAGTAGCATCCATAGCTAGAGAGTTTAGAGAACTTTACTCAATAAAGTCAATATCAAGAAGATACTCAGTAAGCACATCAACAGTTACAAGAGTCCTATCTTACCTATCAGTAGAGAGAAAAAGTCTTCCAAAAGTACTTTTAATAGACGAGTTTAAAGGCGACAGCGGTTCATACAAGTATCAATGCTCACTTCTAGATGGCATAACACATGAAATCATAGACATAGTTAAAAGTAGGCAAGAAAATATTTTGTTTGAATACTTTAAAAACATACCAAAAGAAGAAAGAGAAAATGTAAAGATATTTGTTAGCGATATGTCAAAAACATTTAAAAACGTTAAAAACGCATACTTTAAAAACGCAGTACACATAGCAGACAAATATCACTTCGTAAGACAAGTCTCTTGGAGCTTAGAAAACGTAAGAAAGAGAATACAAAAAGATACATCAGCAGAAATGAGAATATACCTAAAAAGAAGTAAAAGCATACTTACAAAACCAATGCCAAAACTTAATGATGATCAAAAGCGAGAAGCAGCTCTAATGCTAGAGATAAGCGAAGAGCTAAGACTAGCATATGGCTTAAAAGAATCCTTCTATCAAGAAGTTCTAGTGCAGAAAAACAAAGAACAAGCACAATACAAGGTAAACGCATGGATAGACATATGTAAAAAATCAAAACTTAAAGAGTTTAAATCATGTATAACAGCCTTTACAAACTGGTCTGATGAAATTACAAACTCATTTGACTACAAACATTCAAATGGAGCACTAGAAGGAAAACATACAAAGATAAAGACACTAAAAAGAAACAGCTTTGGTATGAGAAACTTCGAGAGGTTCAGAAAAAGAATAATGCTTTTAGACTAAAATATATATATAAAACATCATAAAAACCTAATAAGCCTATATAGGTTTATTAGTCATGCAAAAATTACATAAATTTGTGTTATTTTAAGTATATAAATTAAAAACGTGCAAATGTTAGTTTTAACATAAAAAGAGAGACTTAAATCAATAAGTCTCCCCAATATTTGACATAGAGCCACTATTTACTAAGAGAGACTGTAAAAGGTCTCTCTTTTTATGCCATGTGCATTGCTATTGACTCATGCCGAGCCTAATACATCCGCCGCGCTTATATATGGCACGCGCGGGTCCATTAGCAAGGCTATATGCTTTGTAAATATTTTGTATAATTATAATCTCATTTTCACCTGCCTTTGTATTGATAAATCACTGCTTTTGTGGTAAAATTAAATTTAGAGGTTGATATAATGACTGAAGTATTAAAAATTACTGATGAGAATATAAAATTATGCGCTGAAGAGATTAAAAGAGGCGGTCTCGTTGCCTTTCCGACTGAAACTGTTTATGGTCTTGGTGCGGATGGACTAAATGCTGAGGCTGTAAAAAAGATTTATGAAGCAAAGGGCAGGCAAAGTGATAACCCTCTTATTCTTCATATAGCATCGCGTGAGATGATTGAGCCGCTTGCTTACTACGAGAGTAAATACGATGCGCTTCTTGATGCTTTTTGGCCGGGACCTATGACTATAATCTTAAAGAAGAAGGACATCGTTCCAAGCGTAATCACTGCTGGGCTTGATAGCGTCGCTATACGTATGCCATCTAGCGATGTAGCGAGAAAGCTGATTGAGTATGCGGGCACACCCATAGCCGCTCCAAGCGCGAACATATCTGGCTATCCATCGCCAACATGCGCTGAGCACGTCTACAAGGACCTTCATGGCAAGCTTAAGTACATACTTGACGGCGAAATGAGCGAGGTTGGCATCGAATCAACTGTCATCGACCTAAGTAGAGACAAGGTCCGCATCTTAAGGCCAGGCAAGATCTCATTAGAGGATTTACAAAAGATAATACCTGAAGCTGAGTACGACGAGGCCATCACTGACGATAAAGAAGTCAAGAAACCCATCAGCCCAGGACAAAAATACACGCACTACAAGCCAAATGCCAAGGTAGTCATCATCATGGGTGAGGGCGAGGATCTTATTACAAAGATGAAGGCCGAATACGAGACAAATCTTGAGAAGAATCCGGTTGTCTTCACGCTTAAGGAGTATGAAGACGAGTTCCGTGGGCTTAATACCATGGAACTAGGATCAATTAAGGAGCCCATCAGCATATCGCACAATATATTTAACTTGTTAAGAACGGCTGATGACAAGGGCTACGGCTACATCATCTTACAAGGCTACGAGCGCAAGGGCATTTTCATGGCGATTATGAACAGAATCATCAAGTCGTCGGGCCACAACATAAAGTATTGAAAATAAAAATTTTATATGATAAAATTGTAAAGGAGAGGTATCATGAGAAAGATAGGCATTGCATCAGATCACGGAGGATTTGAATTAAAGGAAAAGTTAAAGAGCTACCTTAGTGAAAAAGGTATTGAAGTCGTTGATTATGGAACTGATTCAACTGAGTCGGTTGACTACCCAGTTTATGGCAAGAAGGCCGCAAACGGTGTAATTGCAGGCGAAGTAGAAAAGGCTGTTGTTATCTGCGGCACTGGCATAGGCATTTCACTTGCTGCGAACAAGGCCCAAGGCATTAGATGCGCTCTTTGCACTAACGAATACATGGCGAAGATGTCTAGAAACCATAACGACGCGAACATGCTAGCTCTTGGCGCAAGAGTAATCGGTGATGAGCTTGCTAAGTCTATACTTGATACATTTTTAGCAGAAGAATTTTTAGCAGGAAGACATAAAAGAAGAGTCGATTTAATCGAAAATTGTTAGGAGGGTATTATGGTAACTGTATTTGATCATCCACTTATTAAACACAAACTAAGCATATTAAGAATGAAGCAAACTGGTACAAAGCAATTTAAGGAGATAGTTACTGAGCTATCTATGCTTATGGGCTACGAAGTAACTAGAGATTTAGGGTTAGAAGAAATGCCTATAGAGACACCTATATGCAAGACTACTGGCTATACCTTAGCTGGCAAGAAGATTGCGCTAGTACCAATACTTAGAGCTGGCCTTGGTATGGTTGACGGCATGTTAAGCCTACTTCCAGCAGCAAAGGTTGGCCACATAGGTCTATATAGAGATCCAAAGACTTATGAACCAGTTGAATACTACTGTAAACTCCCTTCAGACATTGAGAAGAGAGAGGTCATAGTGCTTGACCCAATGCTTGCAACTGGCGGAAGTGCATCTGCTGCCATAGACTTTTTAAAGAAGAGAGGCGCAAAGCATATCAAGCTTGTAAACATCATCGCTGCTCCTGAAGGAGTTGAGTACGTAAAGAGTCATCACCCTGATGTTGACATCTTCGTAGCGAGTGTTGATGAAAAGCTTAATGAGCATAAATACATCGTTCCAGGTCTTGGAGATGCAGGAGACAGACTTTTCGGAACTAAGTAGGTGAATTAATTGAGGAGAATATATTTTGCGGCTTTTGTAAGCTTAGTCCTTGGACTGATACTTACTAAACTTCAAATACGCTTGTCTAAGAAATTCGGTTTCATCGATGTTCCTAAGGATCAAAGACGTATGCATACTGATGCCATCCCAACTTGCGGGGGCTTTGCTATGTACTTCGCGATCTTTATCCCATATATGATACTATATAAGTTTACGCCAAGGAACACAGCCATATTCATAGGTGCGACAATCATATTGTTATCTGGCTTCTACGATGACATGCATGACCTTAAACCGAAATACAAGGTACTATTTCAGCTATTAGCTGGACTTGTAGTATATTTTTTAGGCAATATAAGGATAATGAACATAGGTAACCCATTTATTGATAATAATTTGTTATCGCTTGGCTACCTATCGCTTCCAGCAACGCTATTTTGGATAGTGGCTGTTACAAACATCATAAATTTAATAGATGGGCTCGATGGCCTAGCAGGAGGCGTTGTCTTTATCTCGTCAATGACTTTAGCCGTGGTATCGGTTTCGTATGAACAGTACTCGCTGACAGCTTTATGTCTATGTGTCGGCTTTAGCTACCTAGCCTTTTTAAAATATAATTTTGCTCCAGCAAAGATATTTATGGGCGATACGGGCGCTTTACTCGCGGGCTTTATGCTCTCTGTCATCACTATACAAGGAGCGATGAAGGCGGTTGCAGCCATCGGTATCATAGTGCCAATCATGATACTTGGTCTACCTGTCTTTGATACGACATTTGCAATGATTAGAAGGCTTCTTAGCGGCAGGTCCATCGCCTCGGCGGACAAGGGACACCTGCACCACAGACTCTTAAGAAAGTACTCGACTAAGAAGACGGTTTTGATACTATATACGATATCAGCCATATTCTCAATATTTGGCATACTTGTTATGAAGCTTAGAAATACTGTTTCGGTACTTATTTCAGGAATTATATTTATGATAATAGTTTTTTTAGCATACAAGATTGGATTGTTTAAGGATGGTGAAAATTGAAAGCTTTAGTAATATTTGGAACAAGACCTGAAGGTATAAAGATGGCGCCTATTATTAAGGAGCTTAAAAATGCTGATGGTGTTGAGCTTGTAACGTGCATAACGAGTCAACATAGAGAGCTTTTGGACTCGGTAATAAAGGTTTTTGATTTAGAAATTGATTATGATTTGAATATATTTGAAAAGGGACAGACTTTGACTGACATAACTGTAAGGTCACTAAAGGGACTTGAGGAAGTTATCAAGAAGGAAAAGCCTGATGTTGTCTTGGTTCAAGGTGACACTACAACTGTCTTTGCAGGAGCGCTTGAAGCTTTTTACAACGGTGTTAAGATAGGTCACGTTGAGGCGGGACTACGTAGTGGCAATATACTTAGCCCCTTCCCAGAGGAAGCGAACAGGAAGCTAACTGGCATCATGACTAACTTTCATTTCTGCCCAACACAAAGGGCGAAGGAAAACCTTATCAAAGAAGGCTACGATATGGATAAGCTTTACATAACTGGTAATACTGTTATTGACGCGCTTCTGATGACAGCTGACAAGGTTGATTCATTTACAAGAGATGATCTTAAGAAGATAGATTTAAGTAAAAAGCTAATTCTTCTTACTTCACACAGAAGAGAGAACCAAGGTGAGCCTATGGAAAATATCTTTGGCGCAGTGAGAAAAGTAGCTGATGAGTTTAATGATGTGAACATTGTCTTTCCTATGCATCCAAACCCAAGAGTTAGAGAGCTTGCGAAAAAACATTTAGATGGAGCTAGTAATGTAATTTTAACTGAGCCGGTTGAGTATGAAGACATGGCTTATATACTTAAAAATGCCTACATGGTAGTCACTGACTCAGGTGGACTGCAAGAGGAGGCACCTGCGCTTGGCGTACCAGTTCTTGTTGTTAGACGCGAGACTGAAAGGCCAGAAGGCATTGAATATGGCACTGCAAAACTTGTCGGAACTGAGTTTGATAGCGTTTATAATAATATGAAGACGTTATTAACAGATGAAGATGAGTACATGAAGATGCATAAGGCCATCAACCCATATGGCGACGGCAATAGCGCCAAGATGATTAAAGATATATTGATAAGAGAGGTAAAGTAATGAAATTAGGTATAGTAGGACTACCAAACGTTGGTAAGTCAACACTTTTTAACGCCGTGACAAAGGCGGGAGCAGAGGTAGCTAACTACCCATTCTGCACCATAGACCCAAATGTCGGCGTCGTTGAAGTGCCAGATGAGAGACTAAAAATATTAACAGATGTAAATAAATCGAAGAAAACGATTCCAGCTGTAATTGAATTTTATGATATAGCGGGTCTTGTTAAGGGCGCGTCAAAGGGAGAGGGCCTTGGCAATAAGTTTTTATCACATATAAGAGAAGTCGAAGCCATTGTCCACGTGTTAAGAGTTTTTGAAGACGAAAATATAGTCCATGTCGATGGAAGCATTGATCCAATCAGAGACATAGAGACTATAAACCTAGAATTAATCTTCTCTGACTTGGATATGGTTGAAGCGAGAATACAAAAATTAACAAAGCAAGTGAAGGGCGACAAGTCTTTACAAGCAGAACTTGATTTACTTAATGAAGTGAAAAAGGTTCTTGAAGAAGGAAAGTCAGCCAGAGTGCTTGAGCTTAACGACGATCAAAAGGCTATGCTTAGAGGATTTAATTTACTTAGCTTAAAACCTATAATCTACGTTTTAAATGTATCTGAAGACGACTACATCAATGATTTAAAGGATAATAAATACGTTGACAAGCTAAGAGAATACGCTGAAGCAGAAGGCTCTGAGATAGTTCCAATCTCAGTTAAGATTGAAGAAGAGATGAGTGAACTTGATGACGAAGAGAGAAAGGCTTTTCTTGAAGACATGGGCATAAAAGAGTCTGGTCTAGATAGACTTATAAGAAAGAGCTATAAGCTACTTGGCTTAATGAGTTTCTTAACAACTGGTGAAGACGAGACGAGGGCGTGGACTATTAAGAAGGGCACTAAGGCCGTTGACGCAGCAGCTAAGATACACTCAGACATCGCTAGAGGCTTTATACGTGCGGAAGTTGTTAGCTATGATGACCTTGTAGCCAACGAGATGTCCATGAACAAAGTAAAAGAGAAGGGCCTTATGAGGCTAGAAGGCAAGGACTATATTATGCAAGAAGGAGATATAGTTTACTTCAGGTTTAATGTATAATGAAAATTTTAGAATATGATGAAAAATTAACTTTTAAGTCAAAGTACTACGATGAGGAAGCTGTTTTTCTTGATATTGAAACGACAGGACTTAGCCCCATGAGAAGCTTTATCTACCTCATCGGGCTAGTTTTTATTGACTTAAAGAAGGTGACAATGCATATAACGCAGCTCATAGCTGAGGATAGAGATGAGGAAGAAGAAATTCTTAAGCTAATGAAGGAGAGGCTTAAGGGCTACAAGACAGTCGTTACTTATAACGGAAACTCCTTTGACCTTCCTTTCATCGCGAAGAGGGCCGAGCGTTATGGTATAGAGCCCATAGCCATGGACTCCTTTGATATGTATGAAAAACTTAGACTACACAAGGACACGCTAAAGCTTGATGGGCTTAAGCAAAAGAATATTGAGAAGAAGCTTGGCATCACTAGAGAAGACCGTTACAATGGCGGTGAGTGCATCAGCTTTTACAAAGACTATGTAAAGAATAAAAATCAAGAAAGTTTTGATAGATTCGTCCTTCATAACTACGATGACCTATTGTATATGCCGGCAACTATGTCTATACTGGACCTATTGGATGAGAAGATCACCATAGACATAGACGGACGCAAATACAAATTCGATAAGCACAGCATAAAAAAAGACATCTTGATGATTGATTTTACTACCGATATGGGTATTAATACTTATGTAGAGGAACAAGGCTACCTCATTGAAGAGGATGAGGAGTGTAGGCATCTTGAGTTTACGTTAAAGACGGGCTATATGAAGGATGCACGCAAGGTGAAGTACCTTGAGAAGAGCTCCCTTGCTAGCTTAAAGAGCGAGGACTTCGACGGCGAGGACTTAGTCGAGGAAGGCATCGTTCCTATACGCATACAAAATAAATTATTTATTCGAAATATAATTAAATTAGGTAGTATTTAGGAGGTTAAGATGAAATTAGAACTTTATTACAAAGAAACTTGTCCATTCTGTCAAAAGGTATTGAACTACATGATGGACAATTGTCAAATCAAGGACGTTGAACTTGTTGACATCAAAGAGGGAAATAACAACGAAGACTTAATCAAAAGAGGCGGCAAGGATCAAGTGCCATGCCTATTCATTGACGGCAAGCCGCTTTACGAATCAGACGATATAATTAAGTATTTCGAAGAAAATTTTTAGGAGGTAAAATTATGGATTACAAAGATTTACCAGCACAAGAGGTTTTTCATTGGTTTAAAGAGATTAACCAAATCCCAAGAGGATCGGGCGACGAAAAGAGAATTTCTGATTTTCTATACAATTGGGCTAAGGAAAGAAATTTAGACGTTTGGCAAGATGAGGCGCTAAACATCGTTATACACAAAGCTGCTACTAAGGGCTATGAAAATGCTCCAAAGGTTATCCTACAAGGACATATGGATATGGTTTGCGAAAAAGGTTTAGATAGCAACCATGATTTCTCAAAAGATCCAATCGAGATGATAGTTGACGGAGACTATCTAAGAGCAAATGACACAACACTTGGCGCTGACGATGGTATAGCAGTTGCTATGGCACTTGCAGTACTAGATGCAGACGACATCGAGCACCCAGCCATCGAAGCAGTGTTTACAACAGCTGAAGAAACATCCATGGTCGGAGCAGTAAACTTAACAAATGAGCACCTAAGTGGCGATTACCTATTCAATATCGACTCTGAAGAAGAAGGTATATTCTTATCATCAAGCTCAGGCGGTGTCAATAGTGAATCAAAATTCGAAGTTGAATTTGAAGACAATAGCGAAGCAGCTCTAGAAATCAGCTTAAAGGGCTTTACTGGCGGACACAGCGGTATGGAAATCATTAAGCAAAGAGCAAACGCTATCAAAGTTTTAGCAAGATTATTAAATGAATGTAACTGCGATAAATTAAGATTAGCTTCAATCGAAGGTGGTACTAAGCACAATGCCATCGCCAATGTTGCTAAGGCTACTATAGTTCATACAGACTACGCTAAAGTTAAAGATGCGATGAATGATTTATTCACTCACATCAAAAAAGATTATCACGTAGAAGACCCAAATATGAGCCTTGAATTTAAAGAAGTAAAAGCTGAAAAAGTAATGACTAAGAAGGATACTAACAGAATCATAAACTTCTTAATGCTTGCTCCACACGGAGTTATCTACATGTCAAAGGACATAGAAGGTCTTGTAATGACAAGCTGTAACGCAGCTGTACTTAGAACTGAGGGAAATGGCGTGAACTATCTATGCTCGATCAGAAGCTCATCAGACGCAGCACTTGTTGAAGTAAGAGAACAAGTTAGAATAATGACTGAAGTACTTGGCGGCAAAGTTGAACTATCAGAGGCATATCCTTCATGGGAATTCGATGAAGACCCAGTACTAAGAGATTTAGTATCAAAGGTTTATAAAGAAGTTACAGGTGAAGACGCAGAAGTAAGCGCTATACACGCAGGACTTGAATGCGGTCTACTAAAACAAATCTTACCAAACACTAAGATGATAAGCTTTGGACCAAACATCTACGACGTTCATACAAACAGAGAACATCTAGATATCAAGTCAACAGCTAGAATGTGGGAATTCCTTAAAGCGCTTCTTAAGGCAGTTCATTAATTTCAAATTAAAACATAAATACACAGAAAAAATGCACTTCGTTCGCGAAGTGCATTTCTCTTATCTAAGCTACTTTGTTTTTATATTAATACCTTTCTCTTTAAGCCTCTTGTTCTTATATATAGTAAGCAGTTCATATATAGTCGAGAATAGTGGTACGAAGAGTATCATTCCAGTGACGCCAAATAGTGCGCCACCTACAGTTATTGCCACAATTACAAACATTGCAGGTAAGCCGACCTTGTTGCCAACTATCCTTGGATAAGTAACATTGCCATCAAATTGTTGCAAGACTATTATAAATACTATGAACATCAACGCCTTGAACGGTGATTGCAAAAGTATTAGCAGTGCGCCGGTGAAAACACCGATGTAGGCACCTAGTATTGGTATTAAAGCGCCAAGCCCCATGATTATGGATATGGCTGGAGCGAATGGGAATCTAAATATAAGCATACCTACAAAACACATTGCGCCAAAGACAAGGGCCTCGATGAACTGACCAGTGAAGAAATTGTAGAAGTTTTCAAAGATAATCTTACCAAGCTTAACAAGCTTGTCAGCCCATCTCTCAGGTAAAGCTGAGTATAAAAGCTCCTTAGACTTTCTAGACAGATCCTCCTTAGAGATTAAGGCATATATAGCAAAGACAAAGCCCATTAAGACACCAAATAAAGTGTTTAGTACAGAGCCAACCCTTGATACAATAGTGTTAAATAAATCAGTGTTAGCATTTTTGATATAGTCAATCAGAGCCTTTTGAGCGCTATTGATATTAATCTTTGAGAATATTTCGTGAATGTTCTCTTCATAGTCTTTAAGTACTGGTATCTTCACAAGTTGATCTTCAAAATCAGGAAGCTTTTCAACAACACTTATTAGTGAGGCTTGAACCCTTGGACCTACTATATAAATAAGTAAGAAGATTATGAGAGCAAGAGATAGAAGCGTAAGAAGCAAGCAAACAGCACGCTTGCCGCCTTTTTTCTTCGGCTGCCACTTCTTAAAAATTTTCTCTTCAAACAACTTAAGTGGTATATTAAGTATAAAAGCAACAAAGCCTCCGGCTAAGAAAGGCGTGATGATGCCTAAGAAAACGTTGAAGTAGTGCCAAATCATATGCAAATTATTTAGCAAAATGTATAAAATTATTCCAAAAGCAATCAAATTCCTGTAAAACTTAAAGGCTTTTTTATCATATTTTTCATCCATAATTATGCCCCCCTTTATAAGCTAATTATACAACAGAAAGAAAGCTAATTCAATACAAATTTAAAATTTACCTAAACTTTACACGCACTTAACCACAAAAGATGTTATATGCCTTATAATATAAGTGTAGGAATTTTCAAATTAATTAAAGGAGTGTGTTGAATGAAATTAAAGTCATTAGCGTTTTCACTTACTAAGTATCCTTATATCTACAAGAAAGCGGACAAAATACACTTCAAGAAACCTCCAAATTAAAATTTACCAGAAAGATAGGCTCGAAAGAGTCTTTCTTTTTCGAAAAAAATATCCGTAGGGTCTAGCCTTACGGATATTTTCTATTATCTACCATTGTCTATATCATATTTTTAAAGCCACTTGGCAAGGTCACTACTCTTGGCTTTTCTGGCATCTTGCTATTGAGCTCAAGACCTAAGTAGCCAATCTTGTCTTTGCCGAACTTTTCTCTGATCTCGTTAAAGACCTTCTCAAGTCTATCGTCTTTGATGACTTTTTTTGGAGCGAATAGACTTAGCTGCTCAGTCTTTGTGTTCCTCGTAAGATTTATCGCGGATATTGTAAGACTCCTAATCGCTTCTTTGAAGTCGTAGCGCTCCTTAAAGAGCTCCATGGCTTTGTCATTTAGCCTAAGTGCGCTGATGCTTGTCTCGGTGAAGACCTTTTGGAAGCTCACGTAGTCAAGATTTTTATCCCTTATAGTTATCCTCACGCCGCCTGCCTTGAGATCCTCTTCGATTAATTTTTTGCTAACCTCAATGGCGAGCTCCTCGAATATCTTTTTCACCTCATCGTATGAGTTTAGATCGGCCTTGGTGGTTACACCTCTGGATATGGACTTGATCTTGTCACGGTGGTAGTAGTCGCAAACCTCGCTAGTGTCGTAGCCGTTCGCGTACTGCCATAGATATAGTCCTCTTATTCCAAGCTTTCTTTTTAATAGATTTACATCTGCTTTAGCGAGTTCGCCAAGTGTGTTAATGTTCATGTACATAAGTTTTTTCTTCGTTTTGCTGCCTATGCCAATGATGGCGTCAGTGGAGAGTGGCCAAACTATCTCTTTAAAATCATTCTTACTTATAACTGTAACTGCATCGGGCTTTTTAAGGTCGCTGCCAAGCTTTGCGAATATCTTGTTGTAGCTCACGCCAATGCTGACTGTTATGCCGAGCTCTTTCTTAATACGCTCCTTAATCTCGTGGGCAATGGTCTCGCCACTGCCAAATAGTTTCTCGGAGCCTGTCACATCGAGCCAACACTCATCTAAGCCGAAGGGTTCGACTTGATTGGTATAGCTATAGTAAATTTTATGCGCTAGCTTTGAGAACTTGAAGTACTCATCATAGTGCGGTTTTACAGCAACTAGGCCGGGGCACTTCATCTTTGCCTCGAAGAGACTGTCTCCCGTCTTTACACCAAAGGCCTTTGCTTCGTAGCTCTTAGCTAGAACTATGGAGTGCCTGTCTTCTACTGAACCGCAGACTACAAGCCGTTTACCTACAAGGGATGGATTTAACTTTCTCTCGATAGAGGCGTAGCAGTTATTCATGTCTGAATGAAGTATTGTTCTTGTCATCTTATCACCTGTCTTTCATCTACCTACTTAACAATTATTGCTACTTGAATGACTAAGACAATTATAGACCATTTACATGGGCTTGTCAATACTACTTTTGTAGTATATTTGACAGTTTTAGTCATATAGTCAAATAAAGAAGCTTAGTGACTTGTCTTAGGTATAGTGGACGTGTTTATGCTAAGGAGCGGCACTTCACAAGCAAAATCACTTTTATAAATGCTCGTCATATCTTAAGTAAAATCACTATTGTCATTGCGCGTCATTCGTCAAGCAAAATCACTATCTCTATCGCGCGTCATTTGTCAAGTAAAATCACTAGTCTTATGACGGGCGTTTGATAAGTAAAATTACTATCGAAACAGTTTTTTATATATAAGCGCAAAACCATAATCGTAGTGATGAAAAAGAGCTTAATATTAATTTAGATAATCGCTTAAAAACCTTGTAAAATCGCCGCAAATATGGTATTATTAAGTTTAGGTGATAGCATGATTAAATTTGAAAATGTAAGTTTTGCTTACGACAAAAATGAAAAAGACAAGAAGGCTCTAGACGATGTGAGCTTTGAGATAGAGAAGGGTGAGTTCGTGTCTATACTTGGCATGAACGGCAGTGGCAAGTCGACCATAGCGAAGATCATGGACGGCATTTTGCTTCCGACTGAAGGCGATGCGACTGTCATGGGCATGAACACGAAGAACGAAGAAAACCTTCTTGAGATAAGACAAAACTTAGGACTTGTCTTTCAAAATCCGGACAATCAAATCATAGCGACTATAGTCGAAGAGGACGTTGCCTTCGGACCAGAGAATCTTGGTCTTCCAACGCCTGAGATTAGAAAGAGGGTCGACGAAGCTTTGGAGATAGTATCGATGAGTGAATACAAAAAGCATGCGCCGAACCTATTGAGCGGTGGACAAAAGCAAAGGCTAGCCATCGCAGGCATACTTGCTATCAACCCGAACATCATTGTCTTTGACGAGCCGACTGCCATGCTCGATCCAGTGGGCAGAAAGGAAGTCATGGACACCATTATCAAACTGAACAGAACATACGAAAAGACTATAGTACTCATCACGCACTTCATGAGCGAGGCGGTTCTATCTGACAGGCTCATGGTCATGCACGAGGGCAAATTGGTCTGGGACGATACACCTAGACATATATTTTCAAATGTAAAAAAGGTGCACTCGCTTGGACTTGATGTGCCGCAAGTGACTGAACTAAGCAATTTACTTAAAGAAGACGGCTTCGATGTCGCTGGTGATGAACTAAGCATAGATGAATTGGTGGCAAAATTATGATTGAAATAAAAAATTTATCATTTATATATAATAAGGACACGCCATTTGAGGTGAAGGCGCTTGATGATATATCGCTAACTATCAAGGACAATAGCTTTATCGGCATCATCGGTCACACTGGTAGCGGTAAGTCGACTTTTATGCAGCAATTAAATGGTCTACTTAGACCTACATCTGGCACTATAATTATAGATGGGGTGGACATAACGCAAAAGGACATCAAGCTAAACAAGCTTCGTGAGAGCGTGGGCATGGTCTTTCAATATCCTGAGTATCAGCTTTTTGAAGAGACTGTTGCAAAGGATGTTGCCTTTGGCCCGAAGAACCTTGGACTAAGTGACGAAGAAGTGGCGGAGCGTGTTAAGGACGCGATTGAGGACGTTAAGCTTGACTACGAATGGGTTAAGGACAGGTCGCCCTTTGAATTATCGGGCGGGCAAAAAAGGCGTGTTGCCATAGCGGGCATACTTGCTATGAGGCCGAAGGTGCTTATACTTGACGAGCCAACAGCGGGTCTTGATCCAAGGGCCAGGGAAGAAATACTTGACGAGATCTATGATATATACAAAAAGACTAAGATCACTGTTGTTTTGGTCTCACATTCGATGGAGGACGTCTTTACTTATGCGAATGAGATAGTCGTTTTAAGCAAGGGAAGGCTTATCATGCACAAGACTACTGACGAAGCGGTTAAGGAGCGTGAACTTCTTAAGAAGTACGATGTTGGTGTGCCTGAGATAACTGAGTTTATGTTTACTTTGCAGGAGAAATATCCGGGCCTAAATCCATATGTCAAGACCGTTGAAGAGGCAAGGAGCCATATACACGAGTATTTCGAGGTGAAGAAAAATGTTTAACAACGTATCCATAGGACAATATTTTCCGACAGATAGCTTTGTTCATAGGCTAGACCCAAGAGTTAAACTGATCTTCGTCTTCGTATTTATGATAGCGATTTTCTTCGTTGATTCATACATCATACTTGGACTTGTGGCGATCACCATAATCACGCTTATATTAATGAGTAAGGTGCCTATAAAGATAATTCTCAGAGGGCTTAAGCCGATGCGCGTGATTATCATAATGACTTTAATCTTCAACGTATTTTTCACGCCGGGAACACAAATATTTTCAAATCTTAAGTGGCCGTCGATGACATATGAAGGGCTAAACACAGGTCTTTTCATGTCATTTAGACTACTCTTATTAATACTCGGCTCGTCACTACTAACGCTTACGACATCGCCAATCAGACTAACTGATGGACTTGAGTCGCTGATGAGTCCACTTAAGAAGATCAAGGTACCAACTCATGAACTAGCGATGATGATGACTATAGCCTTAAGATTCATACCGACACTGGCTGAAGAGGCGAACAAGATCAAGATGGCGCAAGAGTCGAGAGGAGCAAGCTTTAGCGGCAAGAACATCATTGAGACGGCTAAGAAGATGCTGCCACTGATGATACCACTTTTCTTAAACGCACTTAAGAGGGCAGATGAACTAGCCATCGCCATGGACGCGAGATGCTACAACGGCGGTGACAACAGAGGCAAGCTAAATCCACTTATCTACACAAAGACAGATAAAGTGGCTATAATTGTAATATTGATATACTTTGGCTTTATAATATCGACAAAGTATCTATTTAATTTAATATGAAGAACATAAAATTACTTATAGATTTTGACGGGACAAATTATTCTGGTTTTCAAGCGCAAGAGAACGCTCACACAGTAGAGGACGTGCTGAACGCATCCATTAGCAAGGCTTTGGGTGAAGACATAAAGGTAATCGGTTGCTCGAGGACTGACAAGGGCGTTAGCGCAAGAGGCTTTGTTTTGAATTTTAAAACTGATTCCGTATGTCCGGTCGAAAAGATGATATATCCAATCAATGACAAGCTTCCTGAGGACATCAGGGTCCTTAAGAGTGAAGAGGCGCCAGATGACTTTCACGCGCGCTTCTCATCGAAGGGCAAGTACTATAGATACACGCTTGAGCACAGGAAGTTTGGCAGAGCGACCGACAGGCACTTTGCATACAACTTTCCTTATAAGCTTGATCTTGACTTGATGCGTGAGGCAGCTAAACACATGGTCGGAGAAAAGGACTACAGAGCATTTATGGCCATAGGTAGCGACGTTGACACGACGGTTAGAACCATTCACTCGGTCGACATCATTAGGGACGGCGACTTTGTCTACATCGACGTCAAGGGCAGAAGCTTTTTATATAATATGGTCAGGATTATGGCGGGCACACTCGTTTTTGTTGGTACTGGCATCTTGGATATAGATGAGATGGCTAGAGCGATAGACGAGGGCGATAGAAGGGGACTTGCACCGACTTTGCCAGCGAAGGGACTAGTCTTAGAAGAAGTTTATTATTAATATATATCTCTTGGTGAGACCGAGAGATATTTTTTCGCCTAAAACTTGACGAATCGCCTAAAATATGGGATGAATTAGGCGATTTGCCACGTAAAAAGACCCGGTTCATATGAACTGGGTCTTTTATTTGATATATGCAATACGATTGTCTTAGAAGTTGTCTGAGCCTTTAAAGCCTCTTCCTTTAACTTCGTTTGTGTCTTGTATAGTGATGAAGGCGTTCGGGTCTATGGCGTTAGTTATCTTCTTGACATCAACTATCTCCCTAGGTCTAACTAGCATGAAGATGATCTTAAGATCGCTCTTTGACCAAGCGCCGTATGAGTCGATGATGGTTGCGCCACGCTCAAGCTTGTTCATAAGCTCGTATGAAAGCTCTTCGTAGTCCTTCGATATAATCATAACGCTCTTTGTCGCATCAGCGCCTGTTTGCACTTTGTCAAGCACTTGGTATGCAACGAACATCGATATAACTGTGTAAAGGCCTTTAAGAACACCAAATTTTATACTCGCTAAACTAATTATGATGGCGTTCATCGCCATAAGTGCGCTGCCGATGTTTATGTTGTAGCGCTTCTTACATACTGCGGCAACTATGTCGAGGCCGCCTTGGCAAGCGCCGTGCCTAAATAAAACGCCCATGCCTATACCATTAAGAACGCCTCCAAAGATTGCGCTGATAAGTATGTCATCAAAGGTATTAAGCTTTTGCATGGGTCTTAAGAGTACCATAGTCGCGGACAATACAAATGTTGTAATAAACGCGTAAACTAAGAATTTCTTGTCAAGCTCCTTTAGTCCGAACAAAAATATTGGCAGGTTAATAGCAAAGAGCATGATACCTGCTGGTAGGCCAGTAAGTAGTTCTATGATGATGGAGATGCCGCCAACGCCGCCTGATAAAAGCTTATTTGGTATGAAGAAAAAGTTTATCGCAAAACTTGATAGTAAGCAGCCTATGACGATGGCTGTGATGGTAGTAGCAATTTCTTCGTTGTCACCGAAGTATTCGTATCTGTCAAATTTCTTTTTCATTGTAATTTTATAAACTCCTTAAATATATTTATTGCTTCTCCATTATTATTCACAGCCATTGCCTCTGGATGGAACTGAACTAGATAGATCTTTCTATGAACGTCCTCCATAGCTTCAATTATGCCATCGGAAGACTTTGCTGTGACTTTAAAGCCCTCCGCTATATCCTTAACGGCTTGATGATGCTCTGTGTTGACAAGCATCTTCTTAAGGCCAGTTGCCCTGTGTAAAAAGCTTTGCTCTTTGATAGTGATGTAGTGCGCACCGATAGAAAGTGTATCGAAGCTCACGTGTTCGAGCTTAGCTACGTTTGCCTTGTATATGTCTTGGTAAAGCGTTCCCCCTAGGTATGCGTTTATTAGTTGCATCCCTCTGCATATGCCAAGCATAGGCTTTCCTTGTTTAAGAGCTTCCTCTATAAGCTTTAGATCAAAGGCGTCTCTTACATTTGAAATGCCTTGTATGCCTTTTTGCAGTTCTTCGCCATAGACAAGTGGATTTACATCGTGGCCGCCTGTAAGTATGACTGCATCAGCCATTGCCACTAGTTCACTTACGCCATCAATGTCAGTGTATGGCGCTATGAAAGGAACTGCGCCCGCCATCCTAACAGCTTCGGCGTAATTTCTATTGATTTGTACATAATTTCTCTTGCCATCCGAATATGGCTGAGAGCTAATCAAAATTTTCTTCATTTTATACTCCAATCTATTTCTTTAATATTGTGTGCTTTTAGATAGGCGTTCGTCTTTGAGAATGGCTTTGATCCGAAAAAGCCTCTATACGCCGATAAGGGCGATGGGTGAGCTGAGGTGATTACAAGGTTCTTCCTTGTATCGATGTACCTCATCTTGCTTCTCGCGTAAGCGCCCCATAAGATATAGACGACGTTTTCTTTGTTTTTGCAAAGCGTCTCGATGATCTTATCGGTAAATATTTGCCAGCCTATGTCTTTATGTGAATTGGCATAGCCCTTACGAACGGTTAGCGTCGAGTTTAAAAGGAGCACCCCTTGTTTTGCCCAAGCATCTAAATCGCCGCTTCTATTGACAATGCCTAAATCGTCGTAGAGCTCCTTATATATATTTCTTAAAGATGGTGGGAGAGCCACGCCGTCATTGACAGAGAAGGCTAGGCCATTGGCCTGATTTACTTCATGATAAGGGTCTTGACCCAAGATAAAAACTTTAGTGTCCTTAAGTGGCGATAGCTCAAGCGCCTTGAATATCTCGTAGTACTTTGGATATATGGTGTGCTCCTTGTACTCGCGGCGAAGTGTGTCACGCATCTTGATGAAGTAGTCCTTAGTGTATTCACTTTGTAAAAATTCTTCCCAATCGCTATTTATAATCATGTTTCTTCATTTCCTTATATCTTGCAAGCTGCTCCTCATCTTCGACCTCTAAGTCTCTATAATTAGCAAGGCCTTCCATGTGATGAGTGAACTCGTGTTTTAAAACGTGGTATATCATGTCCTTGATATCATCTTCAGGCCAGTTCTCATACATCTTCATAAAAGAACCGTAGTAGATGTATATAGCCTTGCCCATAGCTGAGCGCTCGTATTGACCCAGGATAAATAGGTCATCGTCAATTGCATCGGGCGATATCTTTAAATCCTCTGAGACGACTACGCCAAGATTTAGATCTCTAAAGAAAACTTCTGGTAGTCTCTCGCAGGCTTCATCGGTCCATGCTGTGAATGTGTCAATATCCGGCATCATAGGAACTTCGCTCCATCATTAAAATCTAGGCCTGCTTTGAATATATCTAAAACCACATGAGCCGCCTTTAAGGCGATGTCCTCTTGTTCGTTAGTGATTTCTACGTGCTTATCAGTAACGCCCGTACCGTAGTTACCAACAACATTTAGTGAAGCGTACTTGATGCCTAATTCATTCATTAGTATAACTTCAGGTGAACCAGTCATGCCAACGACATCGCCGCCTATGGATTTGTAAAATTTATTTTCCATCTTAGTCTCAAACTTTGGTCCTTCAGTAGTCACTAAGACGCCTGTCATCAACTTGCCATCGTATTTTTCTTCGAATAATTTATTCATCTCTAGTGAATAAGGCTCGTCCATTGCAATGAACTTAACGCCTTTATCAAGACCAGTGAAGAAAGTGTAATCCCTTTTCTTAGTGAAGTCCAAAAAGTCAGTCGCCATGACTATACTAAGCGGCTCTACTTCTTCTCTAAGCGAGCCAACTGAGTTGATGGCGTAGGCATATTCGACGCCTAAGTCCTTCATCGCCTTAACATTGGCTCTGTAATTTATAAATGTAGGGGGAACTGAGTAGTTCATTCCGTGCCTTGGAACGAAGATAGTATCTTCATTAATAACATTGCATTCACAAAGGCCATATTCATTTTCTATTGTCTTTGTTTCAATGCTCTTCATGCTCTTAAGAGCCGTTCCACCAATTATTGCGTATTTAAACATATTTACCTCCTTGAGCACAGGATGAGACCGAAGACCTTGTCAAAGCCTGCGTCCTTCATGGCGCGAGCCGAGTCCTTCATAGTCGTTCCTGTTGTTATTATATCATCGATTATTAGTACATTGCCACTTGCATCAGCGCTTTTTTGAAATATGCCCTTCATATGAGCTCTTTCAGAGTAGCTCAGCTTGTGCATATCACGCGCTTGTAGCTTTTTATAAGTATATAGCTTTAGGCCCAAGTCCTTAGAGATTATCTTTACAATTTCGCCCATATGGTCAAAGCCTTTCTTCCTTAGCTTTTTCTCGTTCATGGGGACGCTTGCGATGTAGTCGATTTTTTCATCTATCATAATCTTTTTAATCTCTTCTTCAAATAGATATGCGAGGGCAGATAAATATTTTTTCTGCATGCCAAACTTGTAGTTAAAGAGGTGCTCTCTGAAAAAGTCGTTGTAGTAGACGATTGAGTAGAGCCTCTCAAAGCCATCAACGAAGAAAGTTTTTCTGATTATCTCAATGTTTGCGCTGCAGCTAGAGCAGTAGGGCTTTGCGCCTTCAAATGCTTCATTACAAAAAGGACAGATTTTCATTTGAATACCTTCTTTAAATCGCGTATCCTCTTTTCAAGGCTAGTGTATCTAGTGCTGATGAAGTTATTGTCAATCATTAGCTTTAGATATTTTTCTCTGCCGACCAAAATAAGTAGCTTTTTCGCTCTCGTTATGGCAGTATATAATAAATTTCTTGTTAATAGTTTTTCATTAGCGTAGGTAATGGGCATGATAACGCAGTCAAACTCACTGCCTTGGGACTTATGAACGGTTAGGGCATAGCTAAGCGAGAGCTCTCCAAGTAAGGAGAAATCATAAGTAGCGCTCTTGCCGTCGTCAAAGTCTATGTCAATGGTTTCGTTATCTTTATCGACGCTTCTGATTATGCCTGTGTCGCCATTGAAGACGCCAGTCACTTCCTCGTACTTACCATTCTTATACTCATGTGAAATTATATCGTAATTATTCTTCATCTGAATTACTTTATCGCCAACACGAAACTCCTTGCCCATGGCTCTGACAGTTTGCTTATCAGCGCGTGAATTAAGTAGGTTTTGCAGCATGTAATTTAGATTAAGCGTGCCAAGCTTGCCTTTTTTAGTAGGCGTAAGTATCTGTACGTCTTTGAATGGGTCTAAACTGAAGTAATTAATCAGCCTTTCATTTAAAAGATCAAGTATCTCTTCAAGTATATCATCGTCCGAGTCTTTGCTTATGAAGAAGAAATCACTATCCTTCTTATTTACCTCAGGCATACGGCCCATGCGTATCTCTTGTGAATTGATAGCTATCATACTATTCTCACTTTGCCTATAAATATGTTCGAGCTCAGTCGTTTCGACCTCGTTTGAATTAATTAAATCCTCTAAGACATTGCCAGCGCCAACACTAGGTAGCTGGTCCTTGTCACCAAGTAGGAGTAGTGATTTGCCTGGCTCAATAGCCGATAAGAGCTCACTAAAGAGAAGTGTATCCATCATAGACACTTCATCAACTATAATAAAGTCTGCCTCGATCTCCTCAGAGCTTTCGAAAAAGTCCGCGCCATCGATAGGGGCGATGTTTAATAGCCTATGAAGAGTCATAGCTGCTTCGCCCGTTTTTTCTTCCATACGCTTGGCGGCCTTACCAGTCGGCGCAGCAAGAGCAAAAGATATATTAAAGATCTTTAGTATAGTGATGATGGCCTCGATAATCGAGGTCTTTCCAGTACCTGGTCCACCTGTGATGATGGAGATGTTATTGACAAAGGCCTTCTTAATCGCAAGCTTTTGTTTTTCATCAAAGATAATATTTTCACTTGCTTCATACTTTTCTATAAGTTTGTCGCAGTCGAAGACATAGGTCGATGGGGATGCGTTTTTTATGTCGTAGAGTCTCTTCGCGCACTCAAGCTCTTTTTCGTAATAAAGGCTTAGGTAGACATTATATTTAGTTCCGCGCTCCTTTTTAACAGCGATGTTTCCAGTAGTTGCGAGCTCTTTGATGGCGAGATTAAATTTATCCTCGTCCATAGTCATAAGAAATTTTAGCTCTTCATATAGTCTGTCCTTTGGTATGTAGGTCGAGCCTTGAGCAAGATATATGTTTAAAAGGTAGATGATGGCTGACTTTAAGCGTTCAAGTCCATTGGCGTCGGCGCCTTCTTCAAGAGCAATCTTATCAGCAGTTTTAAAGCCGATACCAATTTTGTCGTAGATAAGTCTATATGGATTATTTTTTAATATATTTATGGCTTCATCTCCATATATATTATATATCTTTAGTAGGGTAGCCGTTGGTAGATTGTATTTCGCAAGCTTTTGAAGTATCTCTTCACGCTCTTTATTTGATTTTATGTACTCTTTTATATCGGCAAGGGCCTTTTTACCAATGCCTCTTACTTGAAGAAGTTTATCTGTTTCGTTAAAAATTACTTTAATAGAATCAAGACCGAAGAGGTCAATAATCTCTTCGGCTCTTTTTTCACCAATCTTAGGAATGCCACTTTTAATCAAGTAGCTCCTAATCGATTCAATTGTGTCTCTCTCCTTAAAGCTAAGCCTAGTAAAATTAATTTGTTCGCCGTACTTCTCGTGAAAGACAAGCTCGCCCTCAAGCTCAACGTAGTCGTGCTCCTTAACAGTCAAGGCAGTGCCAACGCAAGTGATAAGCTCGCCGTCAGAGTTAACTTGCATAACGGTATACGCGTTCAAATCATTTCTATATACAATTTTAATTACTTCACCGTCTATAAGCATATTAACTCCTTTAATTATTCTTCAATAGTGTTTTCTTCAGTATTTTCTTCTTTTGAAATTTTTTCTTCTCTCATTGAATTTTCAATAAGTTCTTTTTCTTCCTTAGTAATAAGTCTTGTGCCAGCCTTAGACATCTTAGGTATATTGTCAATCTTGTTTCTAAGTGCATCAAATTTTTCATTAGTTTCCTTCATTAGATCCATAAATTTGTCGTCAATAGTTTTTGCCATATTATCACTTCCTTAACTTGTATTTGCTATGAACGCCCAGTGAGTAGAGAAGCTTTGTCATTAAAAACGCAATGAACGATGTGATAGCGTTTACTGGTATAAAAAAGCTCTTCAAAACTAGGTACATAGCTTGATTCATTATATTGAATATGAAATATTTCTCTGTGAATAGCTCCGCCTTTATATAGAACTTCGAAAGTATTAGCGAGGCTATAAATATAATTAGGCCTATAAATATGATTAAGTTGTACGATTTAAGCGCCTTGTTCTTCCTATATTTGGTATTTACTAAAAAGCCTGATAAGTAGAATAGCATAAGTATTACTATTGAATAGATGATCATGACTATTCTTAGTATAAGTGGGTTATTGAGCTTCTTTAGTGAAAGCATCATAAGTACTGAAATTACTGTGATTACTATATATGAGATAAGCGCCCTGAGTGTGTTCTTAAACATTATTTCGTTGCTCCTAAAGCCTTGGAGTAGTGCTTAAGACCGTCAGTGTAGAACTCAGTGTTATCAAAGTTAATCCACAAAGCTTCAGTGTCAGGGAAGTCCTTAAGTACCTCTACGCCTTCTTCATAAGTCAGTGTGAATAGTAGGGTAGACAGGAAGTCCGCTATGCCTGAGTCCTTAGTGATTACAGTGACAGCTCTAAAGTTTCTTGCGCTTGATAGAGTTCTTGTATCTATGATGTGATTGTATTTAACATTGTCAAGGCCATAGAAATATCTTTGGTAGTCACCAGATGTAACGATTGCCTTGTCCATAGTATATAGTATGTCATAAATTTCAGAGTCGCCTTCCTTCATCTCTGATGCAGAGTAAGGATTTTCAACGCCTATAGTCCACTTCCTATCAGTTTCGCCGTTAGGGTGGCCGATGGTCTTAACATTGCCTCCAGCACTGATAACTACTGAGTCAAAGCCATCGTCCTTAAGCTCGTTGCATATAAGTTCAACCGCGTATCCCTTGGCAACGGAGCCTAGATTTAGCTTAGTCTTTTCATCTGAGATATATACAGTATTTTCTTCTTTATCGATGATGATATTATTTATTGAGGCGTACTTAGCCCTCTCTTTAAGCTCGTTCATATCAGGTATATTCGCCTTTAATTCATCATTTTCAAGCGCCTCAGTCATGCTCTTCTCCCAAAGTTCGATTATTGCTCCAAAAGCAATATTGACATCAGAGTCATACTTTAGGCCGAGTGTTTTTGCTTGCGAAATAAGATCTATAAGAGCCTTATCGACCTTAACCTTTTCTTTGCCAGCCATCTTGTTGATGGTAAAGACATTGTTGATGCCTTCGTGCTCCTTGTGGCAGTCGAATAGGTGGTCGTAGTACTTTAATTTTTCAGCTAATTTTTTATCGAATTCATCTGCTTCGCCTTGGCTGTAGAAGTAGCCAGTCGCCTTAACCAAAGTATCGAAGCTGTCGAAGTAGTTAAATGAAAACTTCGTTCTTAGCTTTGGTTTGCAAGATGATAAAATGCTAAATAATAAAACTAATACCATCATTAGCGATATTTTTCTTTTATTCATAGTTTCACCTCTAAGTATATAATACAACATAAAGCGGGATTTTTCAAGCTTTAATTAAGTCCGTTCACGCTGCCAAGGACCAAGCAAGTATCGATATCATTCTCCTTGATAAAGTCATTTATCTTTTGATTAAAGAAACGCTTGTCAACCATGTATATAGTTTTGTATTCATTGGTCAATAGACTTGCCACTGCGTTTGCAAACGAGTCCTTTACTATAAGTAGCGTCTTATCAGACTCAGGATTGCCTTCTATCTCAACTAGACCATAGTTACCGCTGAATAGCGCCTTGTACTTGTCTTTGTTCTTGAACTCATCTTTATTAAGGACCTTGATCTCTTTGTCATCTCCCTTGACTTTTATCTCATCATAATTTTTTGGCAGATAAAATAATATTTCGTCGATAGCACTATTATAATAAGAAGACTTTGAATCGAGTGAGCCTCTAAAATTATCACAAGTCACTTTCTCTATATCCTTAATCTCTTCTAGGCCCATAGTCTTAGTAAGCTCTTTGTAGGCAAGGTAAGCACCTTCACGCCAGTGGTGGTCGGACTTGTAGAAGATGTATTCGTCCTTGTGATCCATCATAAGCGTGTATAAATCGATGTATTTGCCTTCGATTTCATTTTTGTATCTATTAAGAACTTTAGTTTCGTCACTAAAGATGGCACCCTTAGGAAGTCTCTCTCTATAGACCTCGCCTTTATCGGGGCAGATGGCGATGTATTTGTCCTTGACATCGATATCGTTCACATACTTAATGAATTTGCGGGCCTTATTTTCATCATAAATATATTTTTCGTAATAATTTTTGTCCGTTCCGATATAGACATTATTAAATTCTCTCTTGCCAAGAGCGTAGTCAAGCTTTGATCTAGCGCCAACTAAGGCATCTTTGAATATGAATTGATCCTTGCAATACGCTTCGAACTTCTTAGTGAAGTCGCCGCTTTTTAGTGAAAATAATGAAAACTTCGGTAGCTCTTCCAAAACTCTATTTTCATTTTGACTAAAGCTTCTGTCTTCACTAATAACGTTTGCCACTAAAACCGAAGCTATAAATATAAAGAATAATATTTTGAGTAATTTATCTTTCATATCTATCACCTAAAATCTAAAATACAAGAATGGGTTGTAGGACTCACTAATTAAGGACATAGTCACAAGTATTAGCAAGATGAATAAAAAGGCAATTTCTAAGTAAGTCATTTTTCTTTCCTTGCAAATAAGCTTTTTGCACGCGCCTAATGAAAGCACTGTGCCAAGCACTAGATAGAAGCCGTATTCTTTTAAGTAGAATAGCGCTTCAGACGAGGCAAAGTTTTTAAAATTAAACATCGCCTTTAAGAATGGACCTATATCTGCCACTTTAAACTCAAATATTACCCAGCCAATAATTACTAGAAATATCGTATATATATGCTTAATGAAATTTGGCGCTTTATCAAGGGCCTTAGCATAAACGAATTTTTCTAAGACAAGTAAAGTGAAGTAGTATAGACCCCATAAAATGAAGTTAAAGTCAGCTCCGTGCCAAAAACCTGTTAGGAACCAGGTGATAAACAAGTTTAGTATCTGTCTAGGCACTTTCACTCTATTGCCACCGAGTGGTATGTAGACATAATTTCTGAACCATAGCGATAAACTCATGTGCCAGCGTCTCCAAAATTCAGTGATGGACTTTGAAATGTAAGGGAAGTTAAAGTTTTCCAAGAAGTCAAAGCCAAGCATGCGACCCAAGCCTATTGCCATGTCTGAGTAGCCACTAAAGTCAAAGTAGATTTGAAGAGTAAAGGCGATGATGCCGAGCCACGCCATTGATGAGGCTAGTCCTGCCACCTCTTTCGCAAGTATTATCTTATATAGCTCACCAAGTTTATTCGCAATCAAAACTTTTTTAGCAAGACCATAAACAAATCTCTTGATGCCATAAGCGATAGAGCTGTCAGAAAAGTCCCTATTCTTAAGCTGATTATAGATGTCGATGTATCTAACTATAGGTCCAGCGACTAGCTGAGGGAACATCGCAACATAGGCACTGTAGTCGAAGAAGCTATTTGATGCTTCGACCTCGCCTCTATATACGTCGATGGTGTAGCTAAGCGTTTGAAATGTGTAGAAGGATATGCCAAGAGGCAGTGTCAATGTGCTTGCGCTGATATTTAAATAAAATAGATAATTTAAGTTGTCAATCACAAAATTATAGTACTTAAAGAAAAAAAGCAGACCAATATTGACAATTACACTCAATATAAGGACTGCTTTACGTTTCCAATCTTCTTTAAATTTATTTAAAAGTCTTCCATTGCAATAATCAAATACACTGGAAAAAAGCATTATCCCTACATATATCGGCTCGCCCCATGCGTAAAAGATGAGGGAGAGGATAAAGAGCGTGAAGTTCTTTATCTTTTCGGGCGATATATAGTATAAGAATAATGCAATTGGTAAGAATACGTATAGAAATAAAAGTGATGAGAATACCATTATTTATATAGATCAGCTAAAGCCTTTTTAACTTCTTCTGACTTATCTGATATTACGAATACGATAGTCTTGCCATGTTCTTCATATACGCTGTCTTTAACAAATTCTGCTTGATCAGGAGCGTAATCTTTATATATATTTAAAAGATTTTCTTTGTACGCGTTAATTTTTTCTTTAAATTCACTTGCATCACTCGCACTTTTAAGATTTAATAGCAAAACTGTATTTGTATTTAAATTTGTTTGTGGTACATATACTTCATATGCATCAATTTTGTCTGTATCAAAATCAAAAGTATCTTTTAAGAAAGTACTTTCTTCTTCCTTAGAGAAAGTTGAAAAATCAATCGTATCTTTTAGCTTGTTTTTAATATCTGCAAGGCTAACATCTTTACTTGAGCAGCCAATCATAAATATCATAAGCGCAACGCTTATAAATAAAATCATCTTTTTCATAATTAACCTACCTTTTATACTTTAGTGAATATTCTTGACTTCATTCAACCAGACCTTGTGAAACTTGCTCTTTAAGTGCATGCCATCTGGTTCGAAGTAGTCTTCGTTTTCTTTTAATAGGTAAGAGAAGTCTAAATAATCAAGTCCTCTCTCACTCGCAATAGTTTTGATAACTTCATTAAATGAATTTATCTTAGTATTATTTACCCTTGCATCCTCTTTTTCATCCAAAGCTTTACTTACAGGGAAGATGGCTTGTAGATAAATTTTCGCATCAGGGAACTTCGCTTGAAGAGCATCAAGCATCGCTAGATACCTTTCCTTAAACTTTTCCTCAGTCTTAACAAAGACAGAGTCATTAAGACCCATCATTAGATAAATGTTTTTAGGTTCAATACCAAAGTCCTCATCCGGAATAAGTTTTCTAAGCGTATCAGTATTTAAACCAATCTTTGAAAAGACATTGTTGTCATAAAGGAATTTGTAGTACTTAAGCTCTTCAGTGATCGAGTCACCAATGAAGAGGTCTTCCTTAAAGTATTCCTTGTAGACAGATATAGGAACAGTGTTTACAGAAGATTTCGAAACTTTAACATTCTTAAAGTCCTTAGGATTAACTTCTTCACCTTTTGCCAATAGCTTAGCAAGTTCTTCTTCCTTACGCTTCTTTCTATATGCAAGAAGCTCTTTCTCTTTTATCTTAAAATTATAGTTGTAGATCTCTTTGTCAATTAATTCCTTAACAATATTTGTCTTTTTGATACCATCAAAAATTTCATCTACATTTATATTTTCTTTATTTCTATTTAAATAGTAGTTACTATATAAAAAATATATCATTCCTAATAAAATAAGAACAAAAATCGTAAGAGAAATAGTTTTTTTGTTTTTTCTTTTTTTTCTTCTATATTTAAAATTATCTCTCATTTTACACCTCAAATTATTTCGAAACCCTTATTATGAAACAAAATTATATAATTTCATTTTTTTGAAACAATTTCCTTCATAAAAAACAGATTATTTGTACGAAATATCTCTTTCATTATTATATAATGTAAACGTAGAAATTTCAATACTCTTTGGCGAAAATCTTGGAAAATAATATGAAGAATTTGTAACATATCTTAATATTTGTGTCATAATTTAATTAAAAAACTTTAACTAGACATTTACATTAAATTTTGTTACAATAGCAATTGTAAAAATAGGAGGGACAAAATGAATAGGAAAAAATTTATTATTACATTTTTACTATTGTTTGTTTTTCTTTGTGGAAATATATTAAATAGTACAGGGACTATGGCGCAAAGGGAAGATGAAAACAATCAAGACAATAATCAAGAAGATATAGATATGATTATTAACTACAATGAAGAAGACATGATAAACAGAAGAGACAGTGAGATTATTAGCGACCTAGATGAACTAGTTTTAGTCATGGTAGAAGAAGAAAAGAATCTTACATACGACGTTTATCAAACAACAAACTTAAGTGAGGAAGAATTTAATAAAGTCTTAGCGAAGACAGCTTTAGCTGGACAAGGAGAAAGTTTTAAGGCACTTGAAAACACATATGGAGTCAACGGCATATTTGCCATCGCAGTATCAATCGCAGAAGCAGGCTGGGAAGGTAGACAAGCAAATACAAATAACTTCTACGGTATAAGAGGATCAAACGGATACCTAAGCTTTAAAACACCAAAGGACAATATCCTATACTTTGGAGAGCTAATAACAAGAAACCTATATAAAGGCAAATCACTAAAAACATTCGCAAAGATATATTGCCCACCACGTCATAAGAAATGGCGCTCAGATGTCGTTTGGCTTATGGGTAAGTTAATGGAAGAAGTAAAATAAGATTTAGAAGAAATTTATTAATATTAAATTAAATAGTAAAATGTAATCGATAAGCTTGCAGAGATGCAGGCTTATTTTTATGCGTAAAATATATCATTTAATATAAAATCATAGAAAAAGATCAAATTTATAGCAAAAACAAAAATTTAATTTAAACAAAAAACACCCCATTTTCTTACACTTGAAAAAAATCTTCCATTACACCCCAAATTCTAGCAATAAATATAGTATTTCATAAAACTATACACAAAAACAAAATAAACTATGTTCATATTTAAAAATATGAACATGTTTGGTAAAGTTAGGACAAAATATTATTTAAAAGAATACTAGAAATATTTATAAATATATTGTATAATTAAGATAAAGTAAAACGATAAAAACAAAGGAGATATTATAATGAAAGCAAAGAAAATATTATTAAGTACAATTATAGCCACACAAGTGTTAACAGCTACAGTCCTAGCAGCACCAGATGAAGCAATCAAAGAATTTAACAAAGTAGCACCAATCAAGCAAGAAGTAAAACACTTCCAAGGCGAAGTAAAACTATTCATCATCAAAGACGGAGAAAAAGTAAGAGTCGATCAAAAGATGACAGACGGCTTAAGAGTAGTCAATGGAAGAACATGTGTAGGAGTAAGAGACCTAGTGAACGCAATCGAAGGAGCAGATGTTGAGTGGGACGGCACTAATCACATAGTTGACATCACATATGCTGGCAAGACAATATCATACCCAGTAGGGAAACCACTTATGTGGGCAGATGGCAAAGCAGTAAGTATAGACGTGCCAGCACAAATCGACCCAGCAATATCAAAAACATTCTTACCTATAAGAAACATAGCAGAGACATTGGGCTTCAAAGTTGATTGGGACAATAAGGCAAAGGAAGTAGTCCTAACACCAGGCGCAAAACAAACAACAACAGCTCAACAAGCAAGACCAACAACACAAACACCAACACAAAACAAGAACCTAGCATGGGTAACAGCAAGCGGACAAAGAATACCAAAACCAGAAGAACTACCTACAGCAAGATATCAAAAAAATAAGTTTCCAGTTGAGGGTACTGTATATAATATTAATCTAAAAGAAGAAGATATTACTGATAACAACGATGGCTCAATAACATATTTTAAAGGTACAGTTATAGAGTATACTTCAGGAGTACCTTTTAAAAAAGTTGATACAATAGGTCAAAGACCTAGCAATTGGAGTATATTTAAAGAAAATAAAAATGATATAAGAGTAGGCACAGCTATAGTGACAAAAGGTAATTCTGATTATGATAATTTATTTAAATTTAGAAGAGATAAGGCATTAGGAAAAACTAATGACCCATATAAACCTTACAATATATCATTTTTAAGTGATTATTTAACAAAAGAATATATAACAGAGATAGATAAAGCGAATTTCAAAAACCAATTAAAAGATATCAATAAAGAAAAAACAACTAAAGATACATTAGATAAAATGAATTTTATAGCAAATGGATCAATGAGGGTTTTCGATGCAACAGGAGTCTTTGATATATCAATTAAAAGTATATACAAAAGATTCGGAAGTGAATATGGATTAACATTCAACTTAAATAATCCAGTGTATTATATAACTACAGAAGGTGGGGTAGTTGATAGATTTTTTGTTAGTGATTATGTAAAAAGATTTGGAAATTTTACAATTGATAAAATAATTATTGATGATATGGCAAAATATATTGTCGATATAACTAATATAAATTACTTAGATTATGCTAAAAACAATATAAGTTATGAAAGTAATAATTTCAGTGTTGGTGACCATGGTTCAGTATTGTCAAATTAAAAAAGGAGTGAATTTAATATGAGAAGATATATAACGGCATTTGTGATTTTCACGATGCTGTTTTTTAGTACAATAAGTACAGTAAAAGCAGAGAACTGTATTGAAATTCCTGGTGATGTTGTTGAGACACGTATTAACTACCAATTTAAAAACAACCCTCCAAAGCTACATGATAGGGCACCAGCAGAAACACCGGTAGGAAAAGGTTATGCTGAAGTTGTAGGGTTTCAAGCCGACGGAAGGCCTATTGTTAAAACTGTATTTAATTTAACTGATAAGAACATAGATACTAGTACAATGCAAGCAGATATGGATGCTGTAATGGATAAAAGGAATAGTGAAACACATAACCATGATACAGTTGATTACCCAAACATGGATCCTGATTCATACGCTAAAAATTCAAAAATTGATGGTACCACAGTGAAAGCTGAAGGTGTAGTGACTGGAACTGAGTCCGAGGCAGCAATAATGTATAAAAATGCAGCTGAGTATATGATAGCATGTGAAGAACAAGGAAAAACACCAAGCCCTGAAGAAGTTGCACGACATTCTACAACTTTAAAACCAGGTACAAAAGCATATGATGATTTTACAAAAAATATATGAGAAAAGGATGCTATGACTTTATTTAGAATTTCTGCAGAGCAACAAATTGCACCTCAAATTACTCAAGTATTAAAATTTAACAGACCACCAACAAAAGTATGTAAAGGAGACCCAGGATGGGACTTATGTGAAAGATTTGCATCAATGCCTAAACCAACAAAACCAGGAAATTGTTATAATAGCATACCAAACCCTAGTCCAGGGGCATGTAAAGCATATACAAAAGACATTCCAATATCATCATATACAACAAGAGACCCTGTACCTACAGAACCAATGATAAAAGACGAGGATTATTGTAAACAAAATGATAAGAATCTTCTTAATTTTGAAACTGCAGAAACACTTAAAAAATATTCAGGAACAATAAAAGCAAATCAAAAGAATATGCAAGACAAAGTACCATCACTAGTAACTCAATTTAATGAAGAACTGTGGACAAGTAAGTTTCAAACTGAAGATAGGTTCTGGAATCCATTCCAAGAGGGTGTAATATCATCTGGTTTACCAATTAAAACAAGAGATAATAAATATTACACAGTAGAATTAGACTCTTGGGAAGACAGAGAGTATAGACCAAATAGCTTTTTACCAGAATCAATAGAGTATGTAAGGAAGAAAGAAGCGATAAACGATACAGTGGTTAAAAAATATAATGGATCTAATATCAATATTTATAACAAAGCACCAAACCCTATAGTTACTCATAGATATTTAGACGGAAAGGTGTGGAAAGATTTACGTTCAACTAATATTGAATGCGGAATGAGATATAAGTTACTTGTAGAACCTAGATATAAAATTACGGAACATATAAGAAGACAACATAAACAGGTAAGAGAAATATATGGTAGAGAAAGGGTACGTATTGAAGATTGTCATCCATATGAATGTGGTGAATGGGAAGAAGAAGGAACTGGTAGATATGATAAATATGGTGATGAAATAATGAAAGATGTATATGTTCCAAAAACTTGTTGGAAAACTTGTTGCTACTTAGAAGATGATAATCAAATACAGGAATGGAATGACGGTGAAACTCAAATAACAAGACCAGCAGGTGAAATACCACCAGAATATGCACCTCGTGTAAAATGGAGATATAGAATAGGTGTAGGCAATGAGTACCACGCATCTGCTAAGAGATTAACAGACAAGGCAAAGCTAACACCAGTACCAAACAGCAAAGACACTCAAAAAATGAAATCTGGTTATGGTTTCAAATACAGCGGAGACAAGTGGAAGATAGTTACTGACTATGATGAACCACAATTCAAGAGTGAATCTGATGTAATAAGACCAAATAAGACCACAGCACTTAAATTAATGGGCAACATTAAATCGCAAACAGAATACTTTGACCCAAATGTTCAATATGACAGAGCAAAGAATGCACCAGAGAGATCATCTTCAAAAGATTCAAGATACATTGAAGAAAGAATAAAAGCAAATAAAATTAAGAGTGAATTTAATAAGAACGCTATATCTAAATTTGTATCAAAGACTAAAGATGATTCAAGCCTATTGAGAATAAGACCATATACAAAGGATTCAAGTGTAAGTGGAGAAAAAATCATTTATAAGGGCAAAGCTATAAACATGGAGACTCAATTTGAAGCACAAAGTGATCCAAACAAATACTACCATGCATACTGGGTTACTAAAGGGGAACCTAATTTGATACCAGCATACAAGCAAGCACCTCTACACTATGTTCACTTGGACTATCCATCTGGAACTATGTATGACATATACTCGATTAACAGAACATATATAAGAAATGGTTTTACGATTGATGCATATAACACCGGCTCAATCAAGATAGTCGGCAACATGTGGGAGGACAGCTTCTCAAGACCAAATTTTAAGAAGTAAAACACAAATATTAGAGAGGATTAAATAAGCATAGCACATAGAACATGATTCGATGTTCTTTTTTTATGTCAAAAGCGTTTCAAAATATTATTTTAAAACGCCAAAGCAAGCTTTTAAAATAATATTTTTCTAAGTGTAAGATATGTCTTGACGATTAAGAGAAAGGCTTTTTAATATAAATATAATTATTATTGATAAATAACTTTCATATGTGATATAATGTCTTAAGAGGTGGAAGTATGAACGGAAAATATTTAATTAAAACAGCATTTATTATTTTACTAGCATTCACTATAGCTAATGTAGTATACAAACCAATAGCTGCGTATACTGTTCCAGTGCTAGTTATAGTTGATATTCTTTTAATCGTTGGCTTATGCACAAGTAAGCCTGAGAGAAAGGAGAAAAAGACTGATGAAAAATAAATTATCACAGTTCTTAGTTGATGCAAAGGAATGTCTTGTAAAGACAGTTGACTTACTTAGCAAGGACTTTGACTATGTATCGATATTAGCTACTGATACTGACTCTACTAATTACATGGTGTCAAAGAGCATAACACGTGTTGGCGAAGGCATGGACAGTGAGAGAGGCTTTGTAGCACGTGTATATAATAATGATTATTATGGTGAAGTTTCTTTTGATAAGCTTCAAAGCCCAGAAGAGCTTTACGAGATGATAAAAAAAGAAATTACTGAAAATTATAAATTTTATAAAGAGAACAATTTCTCTATGAGAAAATATTCTTTAATCGATGAGGAAGAATTTATTAAGGATTTTTCATCTGATTTAGAAATTTCTCTTGATGAGATGAGCGTTCAAGAGAAGATAAATTACTTAACAGAAATTAAGGATAAGATGCTTAAAGAGTCTGATCTTGTTGTTTCTGCGAGAGCTATGTACATAGAAACTGAAGTTAGAAAGCTTTTTGTTTCTAAAAAGATGTGCTTAAATCAAGCATATACTTTTACTAGCGTTATGGCTGAAGCTGACGTTCAAAAGGACGACGACTTTAGATATGATTACAAGAGCGTTAGCAGTTTAGGCGGTTTGGAAGTACTTAAGGAGCTTGACAATATCTATAAAGAAGTGGTTCATAATGCGATTGAACTTCTTGGCTCAGAACTTGTTAAACCTGGCTACTATGATTTAATTAGTGCGCCAGACATCACAGGTTTACTTGCTCATGAGGCTTTTGGCCATGGAGTAGAGATGGATATGTTTGTTAAGGACAGAGCTTTGGCAAAGGACTATGTCAATAAAAGAGTGGCAAGTGACATAACTACAATGCATGACGGCGCCACAGCCATTGGCGAATGCTCAAGCTATAGCTTTGACGACGAAGGCACTTTAGCGTCTGACACTGTTATTATTGAAAATGGTATACTTAGAAGAGGTATGGCTGATAAGCTATCTGCAATGTCTTTAGGCGTGAAGCCAACAGGCAACGGCAAGAGAGAATCTTTCAGAAGAAAGGCTTATACAAGAATGACAAACACTTTCTTTGAAGGCGGTAAAGACAGCGTTGACGATATGATCAAGTCCATTGACTACGGATTTTTACTTGACGGCATGAACAATGGTATGGAAGACCCTAAGAACTGGGGAATTCAATGTACTGCTATGAAGGCAAGAGAGATAAAGGACGGTAAATTAACTGGAAAAGTATTTAGCCCAGCGACATTAACAGGCTATGTACCTGATGTGCTTGAGTCTATATCCATGGTTTCTGGAGAAATTGAAATGAATGGCTCTGGTTACTGCGGCAAAGGCTATAAGGAATGGGTTAAGACTTCAACTGGTGGCAGCTACTTAAAATTTAAGGGGAGATTAAGCTAATGGACAGAATTAAAAATATTATCGATATAATAAAAGAAAATAAAGAAATCTCTGATTTTAAGTTAATTAGGAAGAAAACATCTAGCAAGGAGCTTTTCTTAATAAGAGATGCGGTAGATATGGACAGAAGCGTTGAGACTGATGACGTGAGCGTGACTATATATGCTGATACTGAAGAAGATGGCAAAAAATTTAGAGGAGACTCTTCATTTAACACAGCTCCATCGGATAGTGATGAAGAAATTGCAAGAAAAGTATCTCTTGCTTATGAAAGAGCAAAATTCATAAAGAACAAGCACTTTCCTTTAGCTGAAGGCACTGAATTAGTAGATGAAAAAGCATATATAGATGAGCTTGAGACTATAAAAAAGGTGAAGGACATAGTTTATAAGGACTATGGAACTAAATCTAAGATAAACTCATGCGAAATATTTGTTAATAATATAGAAGAAAATCTTGTGAACTCAAAAGGCTGCGACTGCAAGTCTAAAAAGAGCGAGATAATTGTTGAATCAATTGCTGATGCGTGTGGAGAAGCGGGCTCGATTGAAGTTTACAGAATGTTTACTTTTTCTAAGCTAAATGAAAAAGAATTTGAAGAAAATATTTACGAAGAGCTTAAAGAGGCAGAGGACAGAGCTATGTCTAAGCCAGCTGAGCCTATCGAAGCAGTTGATGTAATCATCACTGGCCTTGATGTTCCAGCCTTCTTTAACTTTTATGATTATCAAGCAAGCGGCCCTACTCACTACATGAAGCTTAATAAGCTAAAATTAAATGAAGAGGCTCATAAAGGTGCTAAGGGGGATCTTGTAAATATCACTCTAAAGCCTGAAATTGAAGGCTCCGTTCACAATAGCAAATACGATAGTGACGGCGTTAAGCTAAAAGAAACACAAATATTTAAGGATGGCAAGATGATAAACGTAGCTGCCGGTCAAAGATTCGCCTCATACATGGGCATTGAAGCTACAGGTAATTTAGTAAATATCGAAGTAGCTCCAGGCTCTATGTCAATTGATGAGATGAGAAAGACTAGACACCTTGAAATAAAGAGTTTCTCAAGCTTTCAAGCAGATGCTTCCATCGGTATATTTGGCGGCGAGTTTAGACTTGCCAAGTACTATGACGGCAAAGAAACAAAGATCATCAACAACGGCGCTTTTTCTGCTAATATCATGGAAAAAGGCTTAGATATGTATTTTTCTAAAGAGATGATTCATATAGATAATTACTATGGACCAAAGTATATTTTAATTAAGGATGTGAACATAGGATAATGTCATACAAAGAAGATTTTATACATTTAATGCTTAAATCGGACGTTTTAAAGTTTGGCGACTTCAAGACTAAGTCTGGAAGGATGAGTCCATACTTCATAAACACAGGATTTTTTAACAATTCTGAAGAGATAGCAAAGCTTGGCGATTTTTATGCCAAAGCTTATATGGACAATATTAAATTAGATAAGCCTTTGCTATTTGGTCCAGCATATAAGGGTATACCGCTAGTAGTTTCTTGTGCTGTAAGTCTTTACAAGAACTATGGCCTTGAGATTGGCTATTCATTTAACAGAAAAGAAGCAAAGGATCACGGCGAAAAAGGTATTTTCGTTGGAGAGACTCCAAATGCTGACTCAGATGTAGTTATCATCGAGGACGTAATCACTGCAGGAACTGCTGTTAGAGAATCCATCGATATACTTAAAAACTATGATGCAAAAGTTAAGGCTCTGATTATCTCTGTTAATAGGATGGAGAGAGGTACTGGCGACAAGTCAGCTATTCACGAGCTTGAAGACGATTATGGTGTTAAAGTTTATTCGATACTTGATATAAAGTTCATCGCTGATTACTTAAGAAATAAAGAGATAGATGGCAAAGTATATATAGATGAAGAGATGTACGCAAAGATCATGAAGCATCTTGATACTTATAAGGAAAGATAATGCAGATAGAGAATAAAAATCTTGAGACGGCCATAACATTCGTAATTTTAACTTTGACTATGCTATTAACTAGGTACCTAGGCGTGTTTGCGATGCCACTTGTGCTTGGCGCTTACCTAATGAACTCAATCGCGAATAAGGACTACAGTTCTATATATCTTTACATGGCTTCACTTGGCGTCTTGGTAATATTTCTAGAGCCGGTCTTTATATTTGAAAAGGCCATACTTGGACTGCCATTCTTAATAATTGCGGTTAAGCTGATTAAAAACAATATGAGGGGCGACAAGCTACTTATAGCCATGACACTAACATTGGTTGTCTCGAGCATAATATATATAATAGCCTTAAGAGAGTTTTTCGATGTAAATCTCATCGACGCGTTCAACGCAAGACTCGATAAGCAGATGGAGCTCGTGAGCTCTTACGAGGGCGACCTTGTCTTTGACAAGGACATGGTTGTGATGGCTTATCAAGAGTTTAAGAAATACTTAGCTAGCACTGTCTTTTTACTAGCATTTATTGCGTCATTTATAGCTCTAAAACTGCCTCATTATATAATCAGGAAAAGAGGCGACGTCAATATTACAGAGCCATTCGTAGAGGCTTTAAAGCTAAAGAAATCAGCATTTTACTTAATGCTAGCAATCTTAGTGATATTTATGCTAACAAATTTAGGTATAAATCAGCTTATAGTTGACAATATATCTTTGATGATATTCATGAGTTTTGCTATACAAGGTCTGTCTTTTGTAATGTTCTTATTAAAGATACGTTACAAAAAGAAGACGGCGGCAAATTTTTACTTTGCATTTTCAATATTTTTTGTAGGAATTATGTTTTTCATGAATATTATATTCGGCTTTATTGATGGAACTACAAGGATAAGGGGTGCGTAAAATGTTCAAAAAAATCGAAGTATACGTTAAAGAAAATTTAATAGAGGTAATTTTTGAGCTAGTTCTTGTCATAATGCTCATGATACTAAACATCATCATCGGCTTTATCGCCCTTGTCATCTTTGTCTCACTGCACGTTAGGTTTTTACAAAACTTTGAAGACCAAACTACACTTAGACAAAAGAACTTTGAAAATATTGAGGAGACCATAGACTCATTAACAAAGCAAGCGGTATTTAAGATGCCGTTCCCTATGGTTATAATTAAGCAAGACGGTGAAATTAACTGGTATAACAGTAAATTTATAAAGATGCTTGAAATTGAAGATGAGCCAGAGAACAACATACTTGACGCTATATCGTCACTAAACCTTAATGAGATATTAGGTGCAGGCGATGAACCATTAAAGATATTATACAGAGATAATTATTATCAAGTTTATGTGAATAAGGTAAAATCGAAAGACAGTAAGGATGGAGAGATGCTTCTTCTTTACTGGATTAACAGAACTGACCTTAAAGAAGCGAAGGACACTATTGACAAGGAAAAGATAGCGACTATACTTCTTTACATCGATAACCTCGATGAAGTTAAAAGCAGTGTTGAAGACAGCCTTAGAGCGACTATCACTGGTAATGTTGAGACTGAAATTATTAACTACTTCAATGGCTATGATGCGACTGTTAGAAAATATGATGACGACAGATATTTAATAATCGCAAATAATGAAAATCTTCAAAAGATTATACAAAAGAAGTTTGACATTCTTGACAAGGTTCGTGATTTAAAGGTACAAAGCATAATACCACTAACTCTTTCAATTGCGGCGACTACTGATGGAGAGACGCCTCTTGAGCAATACGAAATCGCTAGAAATACCATGGACATAGCTTTAGGTAGAGGCGGTGACCAAGCTGTTCTTAGAAGAGCACACAATTATGAGTACTTTGGTGGAAAGTCGAAGGCTGTTGAAAAAACTACTAAGGTTAAGGCAAGAGTCGTTGGTGGCGCGCTTAGATCACTTATTGATGATGCATCAAACGTAATTATCATGCCTCATAAAAATGCGGACATGGACGCGATCGGCTCAGCCATCGGCGTAGTGAAGCTTGTTAGAATGAGAGGAAAAACTCCTTATATCGCACTTAACTCGGTCAATATGAGTATTAGAAATATCATGGCAAGGATAAATGAGGAAGAAAGCCTAAAGGGTGTTGTAAAGCCTGAGGGAGAACTTATTGGCTTAATCGATGAAAAGACTTTACTAATAGTTGTCGATCATCACAAGAAGTCCATCTCCGAGGCACCAGACCTAGTTGATCAAATAAAGGACAGAGTAGTAATTGACCACCATAGAAGAAGTGGCGAGTTTATTGAATCGACTGAACTTGTCTTCTTAGAACCATATGCATCGAGTACGTCTGAGCTTGTTACAGAGCTATTCACATATATGACTGACAATGTAGTTTTAAGTAAATTCGAGGCAGAGGCACTACTTGCTGGCATCACTGTTGATACCAAGAACTTCACTGTTCAAACGGGCGTAAGGACATTCGAGGCGGCATCTATGCTAAGAAGGTTCGGAGCTGACCCAGAAGTAGTTAAGAAGTACTTTAAGGAAGATTATTTAGTTATTAAGAATAGGGCTGACATAGTTAGACAGTCAGAAATATTTATGGACGATACCATCATAGGTATACTTGAAGATAAGGTTGATAACTCTATACTTATAGCGGCACAAGCGGCTGATGAGATGCTAAGCATCAATGGCATGAAGGCATCTTTCGTTGCAGTTAAAATCTCAAATAACGAAACGCACGTGTCAGCTAGATCACTTGGTGAGATAAGCGTACAATTGATTATGGAAAAGCTTGGTGGCGGTGGACACTTGAATCAAGCCGCAACTAGGATAGACTTGTCAGTTGATTTGGCTGTTGAAGAACTAAAGAGAAAAATAAAAGAATATAAAGACGAAGAAAATGAATCTAAGAAAGAAGAAGGTGTTAAATAATGAAAGTTATACTTATAGAAGACGTTAAGGGCCTTGGCAAAAAAGGCGAAATGGTTAATAGCAAGGACGGTTATGCGAGAAACTTCTTATTTCCAAAGAAACTTGCTCTAGAAGCAACAGATGAGAACGTTAAGCAATGGAAGGAAGAGCAAGCCGAACTAAAGGCCAAGATTGAACAAGAGACTAAAGAAGCAAATGCAATCAAAGCAGATATAGAAAAGAAAGTCTTAAAGATGAAGGCTGAAGGCGGAGCAACTGGCAAATTATTTGGCGCAGTTACTTCACAAGACATACAAAAGGCTTTACTTGAAGAATTTGGCCTAGACATCGACAAAAGAAAGATAGAGATGAAGGAAAATATCAAACAAGCAGGTGTATATACTGTCGTTTTGAGACTATATCCACAAATCACAGCTAATTTAAGAGTAAATATAAGTATATAGGGGAGTACTATGGAAGTTTTAAGAGAATTACCTAACAACTTAATAGTTGAGCAGGAAGTTTTAGCTAATGCTATGCAAAATAAGACTGCTGCTGTCAAGGCCATTGAAGGACTTAATGAAGGGGATTTTTATAATGATCTTCATAGAAAGATATTCAATGCGATTAGGACTTTATTCTCTTTAAACAAGCCCATAGACCTATTGACAGTAACAGAGACACTTGAAACTAGTGAGAATGTTGATGCTGAGACGATTAAGTACATTGCTAGCATATATGCAAACAACGAAGGACTTAGCTCGAACCAAGATACTTATATAGATATACTTAAGGAAAAGTCTATACTTAGGAGCCTTGCAGAATTTTCAGATGAGATCAAGGCTTTGTCGCTTGAAGATAAATCGCCTGCTAAGAACGTTCTTGAAAAGGCAGAGAAAGGACTTTTTGAAATCTCTCAAGGAGGACTAAGAAACTCATTAACTGCTCTTGATGTAATTATGAGCGATACAGTTCAAACAATTATGAAGAGGGTTCAAAACAGAGGCGAGCTAAGTGGTGTAACTACAGGCTTTACTGATCTTAACTCCTTATTAGGTGGCTTCCAAAAGTCAGACCTAGTACTATTAGCGGCGAGACCATCTATGGGTAAGACAGCTCTTGCGGTTAACCTTGCTGTAAACGCGGCAAAAGCGGGCAAGAAAGTCGCTATGTTTTCACTTGAAATGAGTAAGACGCAAATCGGTCAAAGAATATTAGCCTCATTCGCACAAATGAATTTATCGAGTCTATTCAAAGGCGAGCTTGAAGGCCAAGATCTTGTCAATTTGATTACTGCATCGAATGAACTATCAAAGTACAGTCTTCATATCGATGACACGGCAGCCATTTCCCTAATAGAGCTTAAGGCAAAACTAAGACGACTTAAGATGGAAGAGGGCCTAGACCTAGTTGTTATCGACTACTTACAACTTATGACGACTGGCGAAAGGATTGAGAATAGAGTTCAAGAAATTTCACAAATATCTAGAGGCCTTAAGGCCATAGCGAAGGAGCTGGATGTACCAGTTTTAGCACTTTCACAGCTATCGAGAGCCTTGGAACAAAGACCAGACAAAAGACCAAAGCTATCTGACCTAAGAGAGTCGGGTGCCATAGAGCAAGATGCCGACATAGTTATGTTCCTTTACAGAGACTACGTTTATAATAAAGAGACAGAAAATCCAAATTTAGCAGAAGTGATCGTTTCGAAGCACAGAAACGGTCCTATTGGCGTGGTTAACTTAATCTGGAAGGATGAGTACACAAGGTTCTTTGACGTTTCGAACAAGGCTTATGAAGGATAATGAGTATAGGATAAAGCCACTCGAGCTTGAAGACGCCTACAGGTTTAGAGGCTGGGAGCGAGGTAACTACTACCTCTTAAACGATTACGACTTCATCTATGAAGAGGACTGGGAAGTAAAAGCGTGGCTCAAGACGAAGAAGGGCTTCTTTAAACGTTACTTCGCCATTTATTATTGTGGCAAGGCCATTGCCTACATCGGCTTAAAAAAGATAAATTACATATTAAGAAGCGCAGAACTATCCATAGTTATGGATGCCCGCTACCAAAACCATGGTCATGGTTATAAGATACTAGAAGAATTTTTGACTTATGCTTTCACTGATTTAAAGATGAGAAGTATATGGCTTGACGTAAACGCCTTTAATGAGAAGGCCATACACCTATATAAAAAGCTAGGCTTTACGAAGAAGGCCTACTACTTAGATACATACAACATTCAAGACATTGACAAGACTAGAGAAGAATACATAGAACATCAAGATGAGTTTAGACAAGATGGCAAGGAGCTTTTGTCATTTGTCTATACTTACGAGATAAAGAGAGGTGAGTTTTTTGAGCTTCACGCTAGAGAAATTTAATTCAAATTTATTAGATACAAGAGTTAATAACATCTTCATAAGCGAGTTTATGCCGCAAGCTGACGGCACTTTCGTCAAGGTATATCTCCTTGCTTTAAGATTTGCGCAAGACGATGATGTTGAGGCGAGCAATGAAAAGATAGCCGAAGTTTTAAAAATTCCTGTTATAGATGTCGCCAATGCATGGAGGTTTTGGAAATCGGTTGGCATAGTTGACTTCGAGGACGATGGCCTTAGCTACAACTTTGATGTCATCTTTAAAGATTTAAAGGCGCTATACCTTGGAGGGGCTTCTTCAGATAAGGGCACAAGCAGTGTGAGCCAAAATACTTTTGATGACGAGATTGATATTGATGAAGATGATTTAAGCAGCGACACTAAATTAATTATAGAAGTAAATAAGGACGAAGGCGTTAAAAAGATGTTTCAAGACGTCGCTCACATCGTTAGAAGGCCGCTTAACACTCAAGAGAAGATCAAAATCATCAAGTGGCTTCGTGACTACAACATCAGCTGCGAGATGATATCACACGCTTACTCATACGCTTATGATATACTTAAGAAGAAGTCGCCAGCTTATGTTGAGACCATCATCATGAACTGGTACGACAAGGGCTACACAAACCTTTCTCAAGTGATGAGCGATTTTAACGTGATGAATGACAGTCAGAGAAATTACAATAAGCTTATGCAGTCACTAGCAATGCCATTTAAAAATGTATCTGATTTTGAAAAGAAGATCATAGACAAGTGGTACGATGACTTTGATTATGGTAATGACATCATCTTAAAGGCTGCCGAGAACTTTATATATACATCAAAACCTTCTATAGCCTACCTCGATGCAATACTTGAGGCGTGGCACAAGGAAGGCATAAAGACTGTTGAAGACGCTGAGAGAACGAATGAGCTATATAGATCAGACAGAAAAACTAATAATACTAAGAAGCCAAAGGCGAGGGCAAAGGACTTTGACGAGAGAGAATACCCAGACGACTACCTAAGCGATACCTATGAAGGCAATTGGAGGAAGTAGCATGACTTTGTTAGATGATGTTTATAGACAAAAAGCAAATATTAAGAACATTAGAGAGAGAGAAAGAAGCGAAAGGGCCCAAGCTATATACAAGAACTACCCAGAGCTTTTAAGCCTTGAAAATGAAAAGAACGAAGTGCTTAATGATTTTGCGTCTATGAATTTTACGAATTATGAAGATATTAATAAAAAGATACTAAATATAGAAGCTAAAAAGCAAAAGCTAATCAAAGATTATGGGCTTGAAGATGCTTTCAAGGTGCACTACGACTGCGAAAAATGTGAGGACACTGGCATATATCAGTCGAAGAGATGCTCTTGCATTGACGAGATGCTAAGAGAAAAAATGCTTGAGACGAATGAACTCAATACTGAGATGAGGGAGAAGAGCTTTGAAAATTTCGATGCCAATATATTTACAGACGATATTAGAGATGAAATGCTTGAGATAAAGAAGAGTCTTGAGGATTATGCAGATAATTTCCATTATGAACACAAATCCATCTTCTTTTTCGGTGATGTTGGTACGGGCAAATCCTTTATGGCAGTTTCACTAGCCAAGAGGCTTATAGAGAAGCTTGTCAATGTTACATACATCGGTTCTTATGAGATGTGCCAAACCATAAATGAGGCTATATTTAAGGCAGATGGCGATGCAATAACGAAGAGAGTTCTCTTTTACAAAACGGACTTTTTAATCATTGATGACCTTGGAACCGAGATAGACACACAGATTAGCTCGAAGTCTATACTCGATTTGATTAACTATAGACTTAGTAAAAACCTAAAGACGCTTATCACAAGTAACTTAAATGTTGACGCTATAAAAGAAAAGTACGGTGAGAGACTATCGTCGAGGATACTGTCAAATTACTATATATATCGCTTTAAAGGACGCGATTTAAGATTAAGATAAGGAGTGATTTTATGCTAGATATAAAAAGAATCAGAAAAAATCCTGAAGAAGTTTTAGAAGCTTTAAAAAAGAGACACGGATGCTTCCCAATCGAAGAGCTTCTTGAAGAAGATAAGAAGAGAAGAGAGCTTTTAACAGTTGTTGAGACTATGAAGCAAAAGCAAAATTCGATTTCGAAGGAAGTGCCTAAGCTTAAGAAGGCTGGCGAAGATGTCACACAAATCTTTGAAGAGATGAAAGAGCTATCAAATGAAATCAAAGATTATGATGCAAAAGTTAAGGAAATCGACGAGAAGATAGCTGACTATCTACTAAGCATACCAAACGTTCCTAACAAGGAGGTTGTCTTTGGTAAGGATGATAGCGATAACGTCGAAGTAAAGAAGTATGGTACGCCAACTGAGTTTGACTTCGAGCCAAAAGCTCACTGGGACTTAGGAACAGATCTTGATATACTTGACTTTGATAGAGCTGGAAAGATATCTGGATCAAGATTTTCTATATTCAAAGGCGATGGAGCAAGACTTGAAAGAAGCTTAATACAATTCATGCTTGATCTTCATACGCTTGAACAAGATTACACTGAGATGAGTACACCGTTTATGGTCAATAGAGCATCGATGCTAGGTACAGGACAATTGCCAAAGTTTGAAGACGATATGTTCTACTTACCATCAAAGGACTTTTTCCTTGTGCCAACAGCTGAAGTACCTCTAACAAATATGCTTAGAGACGAAATAGTTGACGTGAGTGACTTACCTATAAACATAACTGAGTACACACCATGCTTCAGACAAGAAGCGGGCGCTGCAGGTAGAGACAACAGAGGCCTTATTCGTAACCACCAATTCGATAAGGTTGAACTTGTTAAGTTCGTAGAGCCACAAACAAGCTACGACGAATTACAAAAGCTATTAGGCGATGCGGAAGCAGTACTTCAAAAGCTTGAAATACCTTACAGAGTCGTTCAACTATCGACAGGGGACCTTGGGTTTTCATCTGCAATGACATATGACATCGAAGTTTGGATGCCAAGCTATGGCAGATACGTTGAAATATCAAGCTGCTCGAACTTTGAGGACTTCCAAGCAAGAAGAGCCAACATTAGATATAGAAATGAAGATGGCAAATTAAACTTCGTTCACACACTTAACGGCTCAGGCCTTGCAGTAGGAAGAACATTTGCGGCACTTGTAGAAAACTATCAAAATAAAGATGGTTCGATCACTATACCAAAGGCACTACAAAAGTACTTTGGCAAGGACCGCATAGTTAAAAAAGAAAAATAGCTTAAAAGAGTAAGCTAAGTAAAAACTATTAGTTAAGCAAAAAAATTAAAATAGGCAAAACAAATAGAGAAAGTAAAATAAGTAAACAAAGTAAAAATGCTAAACAAAGCAAAAATGCTAAACAAAGTAAAAATGCAAACTTGGTAAAAAAGATAAAGAAGGCAAAATAAGTAAAGAAGGCAAAATAAGTAAAGAAGGCAAAATAAGTAAAGAAAGTAAAATAAGTAAAGAAAGTAAAATAAGCAAAGAAAGCTAAAAACTAAACAGAGAAAAAACAAATTAGAGCTATGTATATCACTTGATACGCATAGCTCTTTTAATTTACATTGATTAGAATCTAGTCTTCATTGACATAAGCCTTCACTATCTCACCAAAGTAAACGTGGTGAAAGTCATGCTCTGGATAATTCTTCTTAAGTATGTCTTGATCGATAAAGCTTTCCTCGTGCAAAACGCCTTTATAAACTTTTCTGCAGACCAAAACCATCTTTGCTTCCTTAAAGTAAACGCTCTCGTCACTAAAGACAGGCGTCAAAGATGTCTTTGCAAGCTTATCTTCATCGCGTCCGCTGTGAGTGCCAAGGTACATTAAGTCCTTTTTGTACGCTTCATCAAAAAAGCTTAGCGTGTAGTAGTTTTCCTTGTCAACAAAGACCCTCGTGTACCTTTGCGGTCTTAAGTAGATGACCGCCGTAGGCATATCGCCGTTCCATATAGCGCCCAAGTGGCCCCATTGCGCAGTCATCGTGTTAAACGACTTCTCATTACCAGCGCTAACAAGCATCCATTCTTTGCCGATCAGCGTCATCGGATTAAATTTCAACTCCTTCATATCAATAGCTTTTAAGCTTATGCCATCACCCCTTATATAAATTATATCACAAAGAGCATGAATATATTACTTAAAATTTACATTGCTAGTCTAGAAAAATATTTTTCTTTGTGTTATAATAATCTTTGGTGAGTATATGAATTTATTAGTCGAAATATTTTTAGTGTTTTTCAAGATAGGCCTCTTTAGCTTCGGCGGGGGCTATGCTATGATGCCACTTTTTGAAAAGGAGATCATCAATGGACTTCATTGGATAAGCTACTCTGACTTCATCGACATAGTTGCCATAGCACAAACAACGCCAGGACCCTTCGCAGTTAACTCGGCTACCTTCATCGGTAACAAGCTAGCAGGCTTTTGGGGCAGCGTTGTCGCAACACTTGGAGTAACACTACCGAGCTTTATCATCATGAGCATAATATTTTTGACGATAAACAAATTTAGAGACTCAAATGCAATCAAAGTATCGATTAGAGGCATAAGACCAGTCGTCTTAGCGCTTGTCCTAGCCGCAGTCGTTACCATTGGCAAGGGCGCCATCATCGATTACAAGTCTATAATCATAGCCATCGTTGCCTTTGTATTAGTTAGAGTCAAAAAGCTTAACCCCATACTTCTTATGGCTGTAGGCTTTTTAGTCGGCATAGTGATTTACAGGTGATGAGATGAAGATACTTGATTTATTTATAACGTTTTTTAAAATAGGTGCCTTCACTTTAGGAGGCGGCTTTCCCATGCTGCCAATCATTGAGCGTGAGATAGTTACAAAGAAAAAGCTGATGTCAGACGAAGAGTACATAGACTCGATAAGCCTTGCGCAAACAGCACCAGGACCTATCGCAGCAAATATCTCGATACTAGTTGGCTACAGAATATATGGCTTTTGGGGTGCGATCGCTGCCTTTTTTGGTGCGGTACTGCCAAGCTTTATGATCATACTAGTCATATCGCACTTCTTTATGGGTGTGCAAGATAGTCCATATGTGCAAGCAGCCTTCAAAGGCGTTAGACCAGTTGTGTGCGCACTAGTATTTGCAGCGCTCGTAGGCTTAGTTGAAAAGGCTCACCTAAACAAGTTCGAGTACGCAATAAGCATATTAGCTTTTTTAATAGTAGTGTTTTTAGATGTCAATCCCATCTTCGTCATCATTGGCGGCGTTGTGATTGCCTTAAGCAAAGATAAATTTATTAATAAATAGAAATAGGAGGTTATTATGGATTTATTTGAAGAATTAAAAGTTGAAGTAAAAGAAAAACATCCATCGATTGTTTTTCCAGAAGGTGAAGATGAAAGAGTTTTAAAGGCTGCTTTCAGATTAAAAGAAGAAAATATCTTAGAACCAATAGTTCTAGGCAAGAGAAGCGAGGTAGAGGAAACTGCTAAGGCTATAGGCAAGGACCTTGCTAATATCAATTTCATCGATCCAGCTGAAGCTAAGGATATAGATGATATGGCTCAAAAGTTCTTTGAAAGAAGAAAGGGCAAGATAACTCTAGAAGACGCTAAGGCGCTACTTCTTAAGGACGTTAACTACTTCGGAACTATCTTAGTATATATGAATAAGGCTGATGGCCTTGTATCAGGAGCTGCACATGCAACAAGCGATACAGTTAGACCAGCACTTCAAATCATTAAGATGAAGGAAGGATACAAAAAAACTTCAGGCGTTTTCGTTATGGTTAAGGGCGACGAAAGATATATCTTCGCTGACTGCGCCATCAACATCGCACCTGACTCAAATGACATCGCAGAAACAGCTATACTATCAAATATAACAGCAAAGAGCTTCGGCGTTGATCCAAAGATCGCTCTATTAAGCTTCTCTACAAAGGGCAGCGCTAAGTCAGACGAAACAGAAAAAGTTATCAAGGCACTTGAAATAGTTAAGGAAAAAGACGCATCCATCCCCGTAGATGGTGAGCTTCAATTCGACGCAGCCTTCGTACCAACAGTTGCTGAAAAGAAGGCAAAGGGCTCAGACATCGCAGGTCATGCGAACGTATTCATATTCCCATCACTAGAAGCAGGTAACATCGGATACAAAATTGCGCAAAGACTTGGCGGCTACGACGCTATAGGACCTATACTTCAAGGACTTAATAGCCCAGTTAACGATTTATCAAGAGGATGTAACTCAGACGACGTTTACAAACTTGCTTTAATCACAGCAAAACAAGCTTTATAATGATACTCGTAATGGCAGTCGACGCCAAATGGGCGATTGGCTACAAAGGAGACATGCTAACAAGGATACCCGAGGACCTCAAACACTTTAAAGAGATGACCATGGGCGGCGTCTTAGTCATGGGACGAAAAACCTTTGACGCGACAGGCGCACTTCCTGGCAGAGAAACGATCATCGTATCACGCTCACTTAAGGAGATGGAGGGAGCTCACATTGCTCATAGCCTTGACGATTTAAGAGAGATGATAAAAGAAAAATTTTCAGATAAGAAAATTTTCTTAGTTGGCGGCGCAAGCCTTATAGACCAGCTCATAGATAAGGTGGACGAGGCAGAGATTACATTTATAAAGAAAGACTTCGAGCCTTATGATACTGTGATGAGAAACCTCGATAAGGACGAAGCATTTGAGCTAGTTCAAACAAGCGAAGAATACTCTTATCAAGATATGAAATTTGAGTATAGAAGATACAAAAGAAAATAATAATACTAAAATCTTATATATTAAACGAACCAAGGAAATATTCCACGGTTCGTTTTTTTTATGTAAAAACTTAGCTATATGTGATATAATTGATTTGTGTAGAACTTTATTAAATTATAAGGAGAGAATTATGGCAGAGATTAGAGAGAATAACGAGACATCTCAAAGAGCAGAGCTATACAGGAAGATCTGGTCCATCGCAGACAATGTGCGTGGTGCTGTCGATGGCTGGGACTTTAAACAATACATACTAGGCATACTTTTTTATCGCTTTATATCAGAGAATATCACAGAATTTTTTAACAATGCTGAGCACGAAGCAGGCGACCCAGACTTTGATTATGCACAGATAAGTGACGAAGAGGCAGAAAAGTATTTTAGACCAAATACAGTTGAAGACAAAGGCTTCTTTATATTGCCAAGCCAATTATTTGAAAATGTCGTTAAAGATGCGGGCACTAATGAAGACCTTAACACAGACCTTGCTAATATTTTTAAAGCCATAGAAGCAAGTGCCATAGGTTTTAGGTCAGAAGATGACATAAAAGGACTATTCGAAGACGTTGACACTACAAGCAATAAACTTGGTGCGACAGTTGCCGAAAAAAATAAAAGGCTTAGAGATATTTTGAATGGTATAAACAGCATAAATTTTGGCCGCTTCGAAGATAACGATATAGACGCCTTTGGTGATGCCTACCTTTATTTAATCTCTAATTATGCAAGTAACGCAGGAAAATCAGGCGGAGAATTTTTTACGCCACAAACAGTTTCAAAATTACTCGCAAGACTTGTTATGCAAGGCAAGACAGCCATTAACAAGGTGTATGATCCTACATGTGGCAGTGGGAGTCTATTACTTCAAATGAAAAAGCAGTTTAATGCACATATAATAGACGAGGGATTCTTTGGTCAAGAGATAAACATGACAAACTTTAACCTTTGCCGTATGAATATGTTTTTGCACAATGTTAATTACAATAACTTTTCCATCAAAAGAGGAGATACTTTATTAAATCCGCTTCATAACGATGAGAAGCCATTCGATGCCATAGTCTCAAATCCGCCATACTCAATTAAGTGGGTAGGTGACAAGGATCCGACACTTATTAATGATGTGCGTTTTGCACCAGCAGGCAAGCTTGCGCCTAAGTCATACGCTGACTACGCCTTCATCATGCACGCGCTTAGCTACCTTTCAAGTAAGGGTAGAGCAGCCATAGTTTGCTTCCCAGGCATTTTTTATCGTAAAGGTGCCGAAAAAACAATCCGTAAGTATTTAGTTGACAATAACTTCATCGACTGCGTTATACAGCTACCAGAAAACCTGTTCTTCGGAACATCCATCGCCACATGCGTTTTAGTTATGGCGAAGAATAAGACGGAGAACAAAATTTTATTTATAGATGCTTCAAAAGAATTTAAAAAAGAAACAAATAACAATATTTTAGAAGATAAAAATATTGACAATATTTTAAACGAGTTTGTCGATAGAAAAGAAGTAAAACACTTCTCTAGATACGTCGATGTTAAGGAAGTGGAAGAGAACGACTATAACCTGTCAGTTTCGACTTACGTTGAAAAAGAAGACACTAGAGAGAAAATCAATATAAAAGTACTTAATAAAGAGCTAGAAGAGACCGTTAAAAAGATAGATGAGCTAAGAGCTTCGATAGATGCGATAGTTAAGGAGCTTGAAGATGAATAATCAAATTATAATATATAATACTGAAGATGGTAAGTCAAAAATTAATTTAAAATATGATGACGGAACAGTTTGGTTAAATCAAAATGAAATCGCTGAACTTTTTCAAACTACTAAACAAAATATTAGTAAGCATATAAATAATATCTTCAATGATGGTGAATTAGATGAAAAAGTGGTTGTCAACTATAAGTTGACAACCACTCAACATGGCGCTATGACTGAAAAAACCCAAGAACATAACGTAGCTTATTATTCTTTAGATATGATTTTAGCAATTGGCTATAGAGTAAGGTCTGTTCGTGGTGTACAATTTAGACAATATGCGACAACAGTATTAAAAGAATATATTATCAAGGGATTTGCAATGGATGATGATAAGCTAAAAAACTTTGGTGGTGGGAAATATTTTAAAGAGCTTCTTGAAAGAATTAGAGATATTAGATCATCTGAAAAAGTTTTCTATAGACAAATTCTTGATATATTCGCAACAAGCATAGATTATGATGCACATAAAGATGAGGCAAAGTGGTTTTTTGCTACTATTCAAAATATGATGCACTATGCGGTACATCAAAGTACAGCAAGTGAGATGATTGTTGAAAGAGTAGATTCAGAAAAAGTTTTTATGGGTCTTACTAACTTTAAAGGAGAACTACCAACTCTAAGTGAAGCAAAGATTGCAAAAAACTATTTAAAAGAAGATGAGCTAAGCAAGTTGAACCTTTTAGTGTCGGGTTATTTAGATTTTGCTGAGGTAAGAGCAAAGAAAGAGATTCCTATGACTATGAATGATTGGATTGACTATACTTATGATATATTGAAAGTAAATGGCGAAGATTTACTTCCAGATAAGGGAAAGATATCAAGAAGTCAAATGGAGAAGAAAGTTAAAGCAGAATATATTAAGTATAAAAACAAAACATTAACACAAGTTGAGAAGGATTATTTAGATGAGATAAAAAATATAAATCAAATTGCAGAAAAGGGTTGTAAAGATGAGTAAAATAGATGAAATGCTAAAAAATGAAAAAGTTGAATGGAAAAAGCTTGGGGATGTTGCTAATTGTTTTGCAGGTGGAACACCAAAAACTTCTGTTAGCTCATACTATGATGGGGACATTCCATGGATAAGATCAGGGGAAATAAATTTTAATGTAATTAAATCTTCTGAAAGAAATATTACTGAAGAAGGTTTAAATAAATCTTCAGCCAAAATGATTAGACCTAACAGTGTTGTTTTAGCAATGACTGGAGCTACAGTAGGAAGAAGTGCAGTTGTTGAATTTCACACTTCTTGTAATCAATCAGTAGCAGCGATTGAAAATGATGAAAAAATATTAAATTATAAATATTTATATTATTATATATCGGAAGATTGTATAATTAACTTAGCCACCAAATAAAAAAATCATGTGTACATATGGTATAGTATTAGTAACAAACAAAAAAACAACTATACGGAGGTACACATGACTCATATAAATTATACCATAGAATTTACAGAACGCAAGAAAAATTCACATCTATCACTACATGAAATGTCATTAATACAGGCATGGAAAATAGATGGACATAGCAACAGAGAGATAGCAAGAAGGCTAAATAGAGCCCCGCAGACAATAAACAACGCAATAAAGAAAGGCACAGTAAAGCAAAAGAGAATAATAAAAAGTAATAACAAAACATATACTTACTACGATGAAAAATACTTTGCCTTAACTAATTATGAGGTATATATAAACAATAGATCTTCTTGCGGAAGAAGACCAAAATATATAGATATAGTCGAATTTCTTAAATGGGCAGACAATAAAATGTTAAAAGATAAATGGTCTCCAGATGTATGTGTTGGATACGCAAAAGCAAATAGACTCTTTCCATCATCAGAAATACCATCAACAAAAAGCCTCTACAACTGGATAAATAAGTCACTAATGAAAACAAAAAATATAGATCTACTAGAAAAAGTAAAGAGAAAAAACAAAAATAGCACAAGAAGAACAAGACAAAACAAGAAAAAGCTTGGCATATCCATAGAAGAAAGACCAGATAAAATACAAACAAGAGAAGAATTCGGCCACTGGGAAATAGATACAGTTATAGGTAAAAAGAAAAAGACAGATCCAGTACTACTTACATTAGTAGAAAGAAAAACAAGATATGAAAAGCTGATAAAAATACATGGAAAAACACCCGATGCAGTAGACATTGGACTTAAATTCTTAAAAGATAATGCGCAGTTAAACAAAGAAATATTTAAAAGTATAACATCAGATAATGGTTCAGAATTTTCAAGCTTATCAGAATTAGCAGAATATGTAGATATATATTTTTGTCATCCATATACATCATGGGAAAGAGGAACTAGTGAATGTCAACATAAATTAATACGAAGATTTATACAAAAAGGCACATCAATAGAAGAAGTATCAAAAGAAAAAATATACAGAATAAACGAGTGGATGAATAATTTGCCAAGAAAAATCTTTAATTACAAAACTGCAAAAGAAGAGTTCATAAAGGAAATAAAACAGCTTAAAAGTATCTAGTTTAATAAAAATAAATACTTTTAAGCTATACTATACATTTAGTCTATATGATGTCTGGGTGGCTAACTTATTGTTGCAATTTATAATTATTATATATCTAGTAATTATGAAAAAATAAAAAAAATGGGTCAAGGTGCGCTTACTAGTTTAAACTTAAGTATTATAAAAAATATTTTAATTCCAATTCCATCATTAAAAACACAAGAAAAAATTGTAAATTATCTTGATAAATTTACTAATTATAAAGAAAATATTAAACAAGAATTACAAAAAGAAGTTAATTTAAGAAATAAACAGTATGAGTTTTATAGAGACAAATTATTGAGTGAAGAGTACTTAAATAAAGCAATAATTAACTATTATAAATCTGATAACACAAGGTATTTATCTTATGAAAAAATTACTGACATATGTCTAAGACAAAGAGGAATTAAGATAACTGCTAAAGAAATGAATGAGCTAAATAATAATTTTTCAAGCGTAAAAGTATTTGCTGGGGGCAATACAAGCGCTATGCTTAATAAAGATGAAGTTGGTGAAGAAAATGTTATTAATAAGCCAAGCGTCATTGTTAAGTCTAGAGGTAATATTGACTTTGAATATTATGATAAAGAATTTACGCATAAGAATGAAATGTGGTCTTATTCAAGTTTAGATGAGAGCAAGCTAAATATTAAATATTTATATTATATTTTAAAAAATAATTTAAAATATTTTAGGGATAATGCAATAAGTGGAAAATTACCACAAATTGCAACTGGGGTTACAGATAATTATAAAATTCCATTGCCAAACATCTATATACAAGATCAAGTTGTTGAAATTCTTGATAAATTTCAAGAGCTTACTCAAAATGTAAGTGGACTACTTCCAGATGAGATTGAAAAAAGGCAAAAACAATATGAACACTACCGCGAAAAGCTCTTAACATTCGACACTGAACGTACTAGGGGGGGGTACCAAGTATTAAGTAGTGACTACATAAGACTATTGACCCAAGCAGGCAAATTAGTTGGAGCAAAAGTTTTTGAACTTAGATATAAATCATTAGGTAAGATAGGCACGTTTGAAAATGGAAAGGGAATGCCTAAGAGTATATTTAACGAAAAAGGAAGTGTTGGAGCAATCCATTATGGACATATATATACTAGATATAATTTGTGTGTAAGAAACCCAATTGTGAAAGTAACTGTGCAAAATGCAGAGAAGCTTAAAAAAGTTTATACTGGCGATTTAGTAATTGCAAAAACATCTGAAAATATTGAAGATGTAATGAAAACTGTGGCATATTTAGGTAATGAAAGTGTTGTAACTGGTGGACATGCAGCTATATTTAGACATAATGAAAATCCAAAGTATTTGTCACATGTATTTAATGGAGCAAATTATTTCATAAGACAAAAGAATATGTTGGCAAGAGGTGTTAAAGTTATTGAACTATCAACTAAGGATATGGAAAAAATTAAAATATTAATTCCACCATTGCCAATTCAAGAATATATTGTATCAATTCTTGATAAATTTGAGGCGCTAAGCCAATCAACTACTGAGGGCTTAAGGCGCGAGATTGAATTACGTGAAAAACAATATGAGTACTACAGGGAAAAACTATTGACATTTGAAAAATAAATGAGGTGATTTTATGAGCGAAGAATTAAAAAACTATGGCTCGTCTGCCATTGCCGAGATGACGGGCGGCATCATACTAGCTAAGTATGAAAAAGAAAGTTCGGCTCATGACAAGGCATACCAAAGCGAGGCGGATCTTGAGAGGGAACTGATTGAAAATTTAATTTCTCAAGGCTACGAAAGGTTTAAGGCGAGCTCGAATGAGGACCTTTACAGGAATTTAAGGGACAAGATTGAAAAGCTTAATAAGGTTTCATTTACTGACGACGAGTGGAGACGTTTTCTTCGTGAGTATCTTGATGCGCCTAATGATGGTATTGTCGAAAAAACTAGAAAAATTCAAGAGAACTACATCTACGACTTTAAATTTGATAACGGTGATTTGAAAAATATTAAAATCATTGATAAGAAAAATATTCATAATAATTATATGCAAGTGATGAATCAATTTGCTCAAGAAGGTAAAAAGAAGACTAGATATGATGTGACTATACTAGTCAATGGCTTACCTTTAGTTCATATCGAGCTTAAAAAGCGTGGCGTCAACATAAGGGAAGCATTTAATGAAATTCACAGATATTCTAAAGAAAGTTTTAACGCTGACAGCTCTTTATATAAGTTTGTACAAATTTTTGTTATATCCAACGGCACATTAACAAGGTACTTTGCGAACACTCTTGAGAGAAACAAAAATAATTACGAGTTCACTTGTGAGTGGGCTGACGCCAAGAACAAGTCTATACACGATTTAGTCGACTTTACTAAGACTTTCTTTGAGAAGAGGGTCATCTTAGAGGTTTTAACTAAGTACTGTGTATTTAACTCGCAAAACGTTCTTATGATTATGAGGCCATATCAAATCGCGGCGACTGAGAGGATTCTTTGGAAGATTAAATCGTCTCATGAAAATAAAAGCTATGGCTCAGCTGCGGCTGGCGGATTTATCTGGCATACAACTGGTTCTGGTAAAACGCTAACTTCATTTAAAACAGCTAGGCTTGCGACTGACTTGGACTTCATCGATAAAGTTTTCTTTGTCGTTGACAGAAAAGATTTGGACTATCAAACTATGAATGAGTATAAAAAATTTCAAGAGGACTCTGTCAATGGCAGCAAGGATACTAAAGAGCTAAAGAAATCCATTGAAAAGGATGATAACAGGATAGTGGTGACAACCATTCAAAAGCTTAATGAATTTGTTAAAAAATATCCAGAACATGAGATTTATGAAAAAGAGTGTGTACTTATATATGATGAGTGCCACAGATCACAATTTGGCGATGCACAAAAAAATATTAGAAGAAGTTTTAAAAAGTACTACCAATTCGGATTTACTGGTACGCCAATATTTGCAGAAAACTCTTTAACGGGTGAAACGACTTCGTCTATATTTGGTGCTCAGCTGCACTCGTATGTAATTACTGACGCGATTCGTGATGGAAAAGTTCTAAAATTTAAGGTTGACTACAACAATATTAAGAGCAAGTTCAAAGAGGCTGAAAAAGAAAGCGATGAGAAAGAGCTTAAAAAATACGAAAGCAAAATGCTTCTTCATCCTGAAAGAATTTCTGAGATTAGTAAATATATTTTGGATGTATATGACATAAAAACTCACAGGAATGTTTGTTACGAGAAAAAAGAAAAAAGGTATTTTGGTTTTAATGCGATGTTTGCGGTACAAAGCGTTGAAGCAGCGAAATTATATTACGAAGAGTTTGAAAAGCAGCAAATGGATTTGCCTGAGGATAAAAAATTAAAGGTCGCTAGTATATTTAGCTTTCAAGCTAATGAAGAGCAAGCATCCATCGGAGAAATAGCTGATGAAAATTTCAATCCAAGTGCAATGAACTCGAGTGCAAAAGAGTTTTTGGACAGGATAATTGCTGACTATAACAAAAGTTTCGGAACTAATTACTCAACTGAAGCGGGCGAGTTCCAAAACTATTATAAAGACTTATCAAGAAGGGTTAAGGAGAAAGAGGTCGATTTGCTTATCGTTGTCGGCATGTTCTTAACAGGTTTTGACGCACCTACACTTAATACACTTTTTGTTGATAAAAATCTTAGGTATCACGGACTTATTCAAGCGTTTTCAAGGACTAATCGTATATTAAATAAGGTAAAAGCCTTTGGCAACATTGTTTGCTTTAGGGATTTAGAGAAAGCGACTGAGGACGCCATCAAAACTTTTGGCGATGAGAACAGCGTAAACATTATCTTAGAAAATAGTTTTGAGGACTATATGAATGGATTTAAAGATAAAGATAGTGGTAAGGTGATTAAAGGCTACATCGAAATATCTAATGAGCTTGTTCAAAAATTCCCTGAACCAACTGAGATAGAGCTTGACGCAGATAAAAAAGAATTTGTTCAATTGTTTGGAGAGCTGCTTAAGTCTGAGAACATCTTGAGAAACTTCGATGAGTTTCAAAATGTTGACAAGATTATATCCGAAAGACTTATGCAGGACATGAAGAGCGTCTATGTTGATATTAGAGAGAATATTACTAAGAGAAGAAATTATGATGATGCACAAAAAACCGATATTGATTTCTCTGACGTTGAGTTTCAAATCGATTTACTTAAGACTGATGAGATCAATCTCGATTACATTCTTAAGCTTATACTTGAAAAGTACAAGGAACATGATGACATAGAAGTCCTTAAAGCCGAGGTTAAAAGAGCTATTAGATCAAGTCTTGGTACTAGAGCTAAGGAAGAACTTATCATGAGTTATATCAATTCGACTAGGCTTTCTGAGCTAAAGACTAATGACGATATAGTCGAAAGCTTTTACGAATTTGCTAGAAAAGAAAAAGAAAAAAATGTTGATGAGCTAATAAGCAATGAAAAGCTTAATAATGACGCAAAACGTTTTATAGAAAAGTCCATCGCCAAGGGATATGTTGATTACGCAGGCGATGAGCTTGACAGTATACTTCCTCCAACATCAAGACGCGGCGGACTAAGAGAGAAGAAAAAGGGCGAAGTGCTTGCTAAGATTGATGCTATAGTTAATATATTCGTAGGAATTTAATGTAAAAAAGATTCGTGGGCAAGTCTCACGAATTTTTTATGCCATTTATGATATAATTAATAAAAGGGGGTCATAGTATGAAGATTAGTCTAATGTCTTTAGCGTTTAAAACTAAAGACCTTGAACATAACAAACTCATAATTATAAAAGCAATGCGTGAATACGCTCACAAGGCGGACCTACTTGTCTTTGGCGAGTCGTTCTTACATGGTTTTGAGGCTCTGTCTTGGGACTATGAAAAGGACAAGACCATTGCCATAGGTCTAGACGATGATATTATTAAGGAAATAAAATTTGCTGCGAGGGAAAATTCTATTGCGGTGAGCTTTGGTATGATAGAAAAATCGGATGAAGCTCTTTACTCATCGCAGATCACCATTGGCAAGGCTGGTGATGTAATTGATGTCTTTAGACGCGTATCTGATGGCTGGAAGGAGCCAATAGCGGACGCTCACTACAAGGAGGGTGATGGCTTTCACACATTTAATTTTGGTGGCAAAAGAGTTCTTGTCGGTATATGCGGTGACTTTTGGCACGAAGAGCTCATAGAAAAGGCGGGAGCCATTGAGAAGGATCTAGTGCTTTGGCCGGTTTATACGGACTTCGAGCCGCGCGTTTGGAACGAAGAAGATAAATTTGAGTACGCAGTGCAAGCCGAGAAATTAAAATCGCCTGTACTATATGTAAATTCTGTTTGCTACGATTTTGATGAGCCATATATATCTAAGGGCGGCGCTTGTTATTTTGATGGTGGCAAAATTATTAAAGAGGTTACATCGGGCGCTGAAGCGGTACTTAAAATTGAAATTAATTAAGGAGTTACAATATGAGAAGAGCAGATAGAGAAGTTACGGATATAAATGAAATACTTAGAATAATGAAAGACTGTGACGATGTAGTTCTTGCCTTTAATGATGAGGTAGCTCCATACATCTTAGCTGTGAACTTTGGCGTGAGTGAAAATAGTGGCGAAATCACTTTATACATTCACGGTGCGACTGAAGGAAAAAAGTATGATTATCTTAAGGACGGGGCGGCTGTGAGCTTCCAAATGAGTACTAATCACAAGCTTATCATGGACAAGGAGCGTGGCTACTGCACTATGAATTATGAGTCCATCATAGGTAGGGGCGAGGTGTATGAGCTTCATGATTATGATGAGAAAGAGGCGGCACTTGAAATTTTAGTGCAAAAGTATCATATGCCGAGTGAAAAATTTGTTTATGCAAGAGCCGCTATACCTAGGACGCGCGTTTTTAAAATTTGCGTGAAAGACTTAACTTGCAAGGCGAAGGCGTAAAACGATGACTTATAAAGACGTAGTTCGTGAGCTAAATGCAAATGCAGATGATAAGTATAGGGACTTTATAGCTAAACTTGTTCCGACTATCGAGAAAGATACTATCATCGGCGTGCGTATGGGGGACTTAAGACGCTTAGCTCGTGAAATAAGGAAAGAAGAAAATCTTGATATATTTAATGAAGCGAAATTTTATTATAGAGAGGAAAAACTTTTATATGCTTTATGTCTTTTTAAGATGAGCGATAGCTTTGATAAAGCTATGGACGCGCTCGATGCATTCCTGCCATACATTGATAACTGGGAAGTGACGGACTTAATTGCAGGCGAAATAATTATTGATGAAGCACATATTAACAAAGCTTTTCAAAAGGCTCTAAGCTATGTGCATAGCTCTGATGAATACACTATTCGCCTTGGCCTAGTTATAATGAATAAAAAATATAATGACTCAGCTCACATAGAAAAAATTCTTGATGCGCTTAAGAGCATAAGCCTAGACGCTTACTATGTCAATATGGCGGCGGCGTGGCTACTTTGTGAGCTATACTTCACCGACAAAGCTAAAGTAGATGAGTTTTTATCAAGCGAGTCCATTAGCATGGAGATAAAAAAGATGACTCGGCAAAAGATACGCGAGTCACTCAAAAAGTAATATACTAAGAAAGCCAGAGACTAAACTCTGGCTTTTATCTTATTTCTTAACTTGTGCGATAATCTTAACGACATCGTCAAGGCTTGCTCCCTTATTAAAAGTGAATTTACCTGATTTAAGTTTTGTGTCAAGCTTTAGCTCAACGCACTTGTTAACGAAGTCTGTTGCACTCGATACAACGCCTTGTTGTTCAAGTATCTTACCTATCTCGCCTGGCAAGGACTTAGCAGGTATATTAACTTCGATAGTTCCACCTGTTTCAGCTGGTTTTTCTTCTTGAGGTTTTTCCTCGGCTGGTTTTTCTTCGTTTGTGTCTCCTGCAGTCTCTGTAGGCGCTTCTTCATCAGCTGGCTTTTCGTCCCCTGCTGTTTCTACAGGCGCTTCTTCATCTGATCCATCAGCGTTTCCTGCAGTTTCTGGAAGCTTTTCGCCATTATCTTCGCTATTAGCTTCAGTGTTTTGATTACCGTCTATATTTTCAACGACCTTTTTGTCGTCATTATTATTCTCAATGTTTTTTGTTAGAGTAGAGTTAGCACCGTTGTTCACAAACAAGATGTCAAGTCTCCAGCTGATTATACATACAACAGCTATGATTACTATGAGCATAATTATGTAATCAATCGAGTTATACAAAAAGTCTTTAAATTTTTCCCAAAAATTCATTATTACACCTCTTATTTTGAAACTTTCTTTTTTTTATACTTTGTATTATAATTATATCATATATTATAGCAAAATAAAAGGTGAAAATGATGAAAGAGATAAAAATTAATGAAAATGATAATGATCAAAGACTAGATCGCTTCCTTGTGAAGTTTTTTCCGAACGCGACGAAGTCCTTCCTCATGAAGATGCTTAGGAAGAAAAATATAGTTTTGAACGGCAAAAAGGCGAGTGGTGACAAGAGGGTCATGACAGGTGACGTGATAAAAGTATTTTTCTCGGACGAGACTTTCGAGAAATTTAGCGAGGCGCCAAAGAAGTTCAACACAAATATCATTGATTTAAATATAGTTTATGAGGATGAAAACATAGCCATCATCGATAAGGATGAGGGTGTATTAAGTCACGCGACTAAGGATGGCTTTGAGAAAAACGTTGTCGATAGCTTTATAAAGTATCTCATCGACAAAAAAGAATTCTCTCCTCGTAATGAAAATACTTTTAGACCCGCCCTTGCCAATAGGCTTGACAGGAACACTAAGGGTCTTTTGATTGGCTGCAAAAACTACGAAGCACTTAAAGAGATGACTAAGCTTATCAAAGATAGAAAGATTAATAAATATTACAAAACCATAGTCAAAGGTAATTTTGATGTAGACGAAACATTTGAAGTGGGCTACGAAAAGAACGAGAATAAGAATATGATGAAGCTCTCTGATGATGGTGCTGAGATGATCACGCACTTTAAGACCATAGCGATGAAAAACAATTTTACTGAGCTTGAGGTACTTTTATTAACTGGCAAGACTCATCAAATACGTTTCCATCTAAAAACGCTTAAGCACCCGATTGTAGGTGACAGGAAGTATGGCGATGCGGCGCTTAATGCAAGGCTTGCGCATATAATTAACAATCAGCTTTTGTACTCATACAAAATCGCTTTTCCAGAGCTAGATGGTTTCTTTAGCTATTTATCGAATAAAGATTTCTATGCTAATAGCTGGAGTGCTTATGATAAGGTGAAGGAGGTTTTGTTCAAATGATGACCGTATATGAAACGAAGAAAGACGTAAAAAATTTATTTAGCACGATGCAAATGGATGAGGGCGGCAAAACTATTATTATAACTAAAAATACTGAGTACAAAGACTTCATAGTGCAAGAGGGACTAAAGAGGCTTGGCGCGCTTGTAAACACAAGTGTTTTGAGTGTAGATGACTTTTATTTAAGAGAAGCAAAGGGCAATTACAAATTTCTATCTGAGCTTAGTATGCGCCTAATCATTAAGCAAGTGATTGAGATGAACAAAGGCGAGATGCCATTTTTAAATTATCCATCGTATATGGATTTGATCTTTGAAGCAATTAAGGATGCAAGCGCTAATGATATTGACTTATTAGAAAAGGGCGGCGAGTACAAGAAGATTTACGAGGACTACGAGGCATTTCTTAAGAAGGGCGGCTACCTTGGCATGAATGAAAGCGTTGAGCTTGATGACTTAAAGATAAAAGAAGCAAAGGCCATATACTTTATTGGCTTTAACGAGATGAGTAAAAAGCTAATGCACTTGATTGATATGGCAAAAAAATTTGACAAAAATGTAAAATTTTTCATCGAAGAGGATTTTGCTTCAGATGAGCTAGTCACTTACTTAAAAGAAAAAGCAAATGAATTTTATCTTGATGATGAAGGCGACAGTCATTTTGAAAAAATATCGAAAAATTTATTTAATAAAGAGATTACCCACACAGCTGGAATAAATTTTGTGCGCGCGGACTCAATCGAGGCCGAGCTTGACTATGCCTTGACCGATATAAAGGAAAAGGTATTGAAGGACGGCTATGCTTATGGCGATGCCCTTATCTACATAATGGATAAATCAGAGGAAAGAGCTTTAATGGATATGCTAGGCGCCTATGAGATGCCCGTGAATAAGAACAGTGTATTTCACTTAAGGGACCTAGTTTGGCAAGATAAATTATTTGCCGATATTGCTGCGAGCGAAAGCCCTATGACGAGCGGAAGCCTTATGTCGGGCGAATGCCATATGCCGAGCGAATACCATATGACGGGCGAATCGATTTTTGAACGTATTAATACTTACACAGCTGATGAAATGCTCTTAGATAAATTTAAAAAAATAATCGCCGCAATCGAAGATATCTATGGCAAGGCCATTAGCAAAGAGAAGTGGATCGAGCTACTCAAATTAGCTTTTAAATATGAAGTTTACAGAGAAAAGGACAGACTTCCTTTTGGCATATCCATATACTCAGCTGACTTTGATACGCTAAGGCACTATAAACTAATCTACATAATCGGCATGAATATGGATAGCTTTCCTAAGAGCATGAGTGAAAACTTTTTGCTTGACAATATATACGCAGAGACTGGCTTTGACAAGAAAGAAAAAATGTCGAGGCTATCTAAGAACCTCATGAAAAAACTTTTTAAAGCAGCTGATGAAAAGATTACCATGACTTACTCGGCAAGAACGAGTGCGGACGCGGATCAAGGTGCCTCATCTTTCTTTAATGAGTTTCATATCGATGAGTGGATAAGCGTGAAGAGCCTTGGAGCTATCGAGAAGAGCGCCTCACATGCTACGAGCGATGAGCAAAAGAAATTCATTAATGCTTACAAAAATATTGGCCCAGCGAAGTTCATTAACTACGACGAAATCAATAAGCTTAGGGCAGAGGGCGTCATCTCGAAGTATAACGGCAAGCTCGAGAGCTACTCAGCCATGAGCGTGGTGGATGATTTTGTGAAAAATAAATTAACTGTATCGTTTTTAGAGACTTTCAAGACCTGTCCATATGCGGCGCTACTTGGCTATATCTATGGCATAGAGCCTGCTGAAGTCGATATGAAGGCGAGAAACATCGGGACTTACATGCATAAAGTTTTGGAGCTTTATTACAGAAACTTTATCGGGGAAAAAGTCATCTATGATGAGGCTCTTTTAGATAGGACCATGAGCATGATTAAAAAAACTAATGAATACGCCGATGTCTATGGCTTTGAACTTGAAAATATCGAGAGCTATATCAAGGACTTTATCGTCTTTGATGAAGAGCGAATGAAAAATTCGAATTACATCGTTAAAGAAGTAGAAAAAATGATCACTATAGACGTAGATGGTTATAAGATTAAGGGCAAGATCGATAGGGTCGACGAGGATACTTTGTCTGGCAAGCTCCTTGTCCTTGACTACAAAAAGAGCAATTATATCAATAAAGATAGTCTTCAGCTATCGGCCTATGCCCTCTACTATAAACATAGTGGCGTAGATATTGATGCCGCTTTCATTACTATGACTAAGCTTAATGGCAAGCTTGATATTAAAAAGGCTGATGCCGATGCTTGTGAAGAGGAGATAAGGTCTTTACTGGAAAAGCTTAAGACTTATAGCTTTAATATCATTGACGAGGCGAGTGACGAAAAATGCCTAGTCTTTTGTGATTATAGATGCATGTGCAAGAAGGGGAGAGAGTGATGAACTTAAATGAAAAGCAGCAATTAGCTGTAGATACAATAGATAAAAACGTTTTGCTCGACGCCTCGGCCGGCACTGGTAAGACCACTGTCCTTGTCAATAGATTTGTAAATATCTTGGACAAGGGTGACTTTTCACGCATAAGGCCTGACGAAGTACTTTCGTCGATAGTTGCCATCACATTTACAAAGAAGGCAAGTAACGAGCTTAAAGAGAGGGTAGCAAAGCTAATCTACGAGAAGGCAAAGACTGATGAGAGCTTCAAGAGCTACTACAATAATATACCCTCAGCAAACGTTTCGACCGTTCATCAATTTGCCTTCAAGATGCTAAAGACCTTTCCTTTACTTGCAAATATCGACCCGCGAGCGAATGTCATTGAAGAGGATGAAGCGGATGAGCTGCTTGATAGAGCAGTGAGAGAGGCGCTTGATGAGAAAAATTACGAAGACTTATTTAAGGCACTTGATAAGAACTACGACGATAATTTTCTTAATAGCTTTAAGAGCATAATTAATAAGACTAGGGGCATGGACCTTGCTGAGCTGCGCGAAAACACTTTGAATTATGTAGGCTCTATATATGATGAAGATAGTATAAGAACTGCTCTTAGTAAGATGTGTGATGCCATTAATGAAGTGAGGGACGATTTAAAAGAAAATTCAAAGCTATATGGCGTTATCGATAAACATAAAGACGAAATAGACGCTTTAAGCGAGATGCCGATAGAGCAGCTTGATTTAAATCTGCTTAATGATTTTGCTTATAATATCGGTGTAAACGCAAAAAAGAAAGATTATTACGATGCCATCATAGAAAGTGCTTCTTATGTACTTAAAGCGCTTGAAGCGGGTATGCTTAGCCGCTACGAAGATTTCTTTACTCTATTAGAAAGCGCTCACAATAAGTACAAGAGCTTTAAAGAGAAAGAGGCGGCACTTGACTTTAACGATTTAGAGATTCTTTTTAGAGACCTTCTTAAGCGTGATGAAGTACGCGAGGCGCTTCAAACTAAGCTTAGCTACATCATGGTCGATGAGTTTCAAGACACATCGCCTATACAAAAGGAAATTTATTATCTGCTTAACGAGGCACTTGGCGGAGACAGGCTCTTCGTCGTTGGTGACTTTAAGCAGTCAATCTACGCATTTAGAGGCGCGGACGTAAGTCTTTATCAGTCAGTTAAGGAAGACTTTTTAAATGATACTAGGTCCACAGCCATAAGCATGAACGAAAATTATAGGACTGGCGAAAAAATTATTTCAAGCGTGAATAAACTTTTTGCGGAGGAGATACATGAGTACGAAGATTTAATTTTTAAGGGCGATATTAATAATAGTGAAGTAAGGGTCATCAAATACATCGAGAAAAACGATAGAGAGCTTGAGGCGACTGCCATTGCTAACAAGATTATGGATTTGCATGCGCAAGGAACTAACTTTGGCGACATCGTTATCTTGGTGCGTGCCAATAGAGACTCGGCTGCCATAGAAAAGGCGCTAAAGAGGTCCAAAGTGCCTGTATATAACACGGCGAATAAGGCGCTGAACGAGCGCGATGAAATGGAAGACATATATAACTTTATTCATTATCTTAGATATGAGGACGAACTTTCATTAATTGCACTGCTTAGATCAAACTTTTATACCATCGATGACGACGAAATATTTTTAGCGAAGGATAGGGATGGCTTTAAATATTACAAGGAAGAGCTAGATAAATATATTAAGATGAGGGACGAGCAAAGGCTTGATGAGGTTTTAAAAGCCTTCTTTGACGAGACTCATTATATTGAGAAGCTACTTATAAGGAAGAGAGGCGCGCAAAGCTACACTAATGTCCGCAGCTTTTTGGATAATATAAGCGCTTACTATGAGGTGGGCGAAACGAATTTTGATGCCTTAGCAGATAAGCTTCTTCTACTACGCGAGAAAGGCGCAGCAGAGCCGTCATACATCAGCGAAAGAGATGATATAGTAAGGATCATGACCATACACAAGGCAAAGGGCCTTGAAGCGAAGGTAGTTATCTGCGCGCAAATGGCTTTTAAAAGATCTGGTGATTTTAGTTTTGCAAGACTTGCTGATGATAAAATCTTTTTAAGATTTAAAGAGCTTTACTCTAATTTTAAAGAAGCACAAGCTGATGACAAGGACATATATGAAGAAGAAAAGATAAGAAACCTATATGTAATGCTAACGAGAGCGAAGGAGCAGCTCATCGTTTATAAGACTGGTGGCAAGAGCGGTTTTATTCCATATATAGATAAGCTCGATGCGATAAGTGAAGAGCCTGACTTTAATGAAAGAGAATTAGATATAGATGAAGAAGAAATTTCTATGAGCGATGAGGACCTTATAACGAGGGAAGAGATCAAGTGGAAGAGCCCATATGCGCCGCTGCCATCGAGTGCTGCCTACGCATATGACTTCGGTGCAAACACATTCAAGGTATATGACGATGAGCGCGACATTATCGAAGGAGCTAGTAATGATAATAAAAATCTTGGCTCAGCGGCTCACAGATTTTGCGAGGCATATGAGGGCAAGGACTTTGACGAGGTCTTAAGAGAGACGGCAGATTGCTATAAGCTTAGCGAAAAGCAAAGAGAAGTCCTAATGATATGCGCGAAAAACTATGAAAAGTTTTACAAAACAGTTACAAATGCCAAAACATATAAAGAATTCGAGTATTATTATACTAAAGATGATATAATATACACAGGAGTTATTGATAGAGTGGATGTATACGATGACCACGCCCTAATAATCGACTACAAGCTCACTAGCCTTGACGAAAGAAGCGCAAAGAGCATTTACGCTACACAAATGGCCATGTATATGGAGGCTGCGAGGACGATATTCAAAAAAGAGGCAAGGGCAAAATTATTCCTTCTATCAAGAGATAAATTAATCGATATGGAGTAGATTATATGAGTTACAGAGTACTTTTAGTCGAAGACGAAGCGGCTATAAGAAAGTTTGTTAAGATAAATTTAGAGAAGGAAGGCTACCTTGTCAGCGACTTTCCGAGCGCTGAGGAGGCACTTGAGGCGTGCAAGACACAAAGCTTTGAGATAGCAGTCCTTGATATAATGCTTGAGAAGATGGATGGAGTTACGCTACTAAAGATACTTAGGGAAGTTTATCCACACATGGCTATCATCATGCTGACTGCAAAGAGCGAGGACATTGACAAGATAAACGCCTTTGAATCAGGAGCCGACGATTACTTGTCAAAGCCATTCAACCCGAAGGAGCTTATCTTGAGGATCAAGTCCATCAGCAGAAGGCTTATCACAGACAACAAGAGGGAAGAGAACGAAATTGTTCTTGGCAAGTTTAGAATTGATCTTAACTTAAAAGATTTTTATGTCGATGGCAATTTAATTGAGCTAACACCGACTGAGTTTGGCATAATTAAGTATCTAATTGAAAATGCAAATACGCTTGTAAAGAGAAAGGACATAGTCAAAACAGTTTGGGGCTACGACTACCTAATGGATACTAAGCTTGTCGACGTCAATATATCTAGACTTAGAAAGAAGATAGAGAAGGATCCATCAAATCCTGAACATTTAAAAACTATTTGGGGAGAGGGATTTACGTTTGAGTACAAAGAATAGCTTGAAGAAGAGCTTGATGCAAAACTTCATCTTACTTGTCTTTATCTCGCTTGTGCTGATAAATATATTCAGTTCATATATGTTCAAGCGCTTTTACTATAAGCAAACCATAAAGAACGCGAAGGACACTTTGGATATGTATGTGGACTATGACAAGAAGTTTTATGGCTTTACAAGCAATGACAAGATAAAGGAAGCGATTAACCAGCATCCAAACCTCTTCTACAACAACATCGATCAAAGGCTTGAGATCTTGGACATTGACGGCACAGTACTATTTGACTCGGAAGGATATAAGTACACTGCCGTTCCAGAGATTGATTCTCTTATTAATAATGGCAGTGCGACATGGATAGGACGTGACTCAGCTAGCGGCGATAGGGTCCTAACTGTTAGTACGGCTGTCAAGCATAATGAGGAGCCTATATATTATTTAAGATTGTTTTTCGGCTTAGGGCAAGTTGATGATTTTACTAGTAAACTATCTATCATCATAGCGGCAATAAGCCTTTTAGTCTTGTTTTTATGTATTATTATTTCTAATTTTATAAGTGATTCCATTGTAAATCCAATTAAGTACTTAACAAGGATAGCAAATCGCATGTCAAAGGGCAACTACAAGGAGAAGTCCAAGCTTGATCTAAAAAATGAAATAGGTGAGCTATCAAACGCGATGAACACACTATCAGACGAGATTATCAAGCATGACGAGCTTAAGAACGAATTTATCGCAAACATCTCTCACGAGCTAAGAACGCCGCTTACATCATTAACTGGCTGGGCATATACGCTTAAAGACGGTGACCTCGATGAAGAGACGACAGAGCTTGCTCATGACATTTTGATTAGCGAGAGTGAAAGACTTAGCTCATTACTAGAAGAGTTACTTGATTTTTCAAGACTTATCTCAGGAAAGATTTCACTTAATAAAGATTATTTCGATTTAAAGATCTGTGTCGAAAATATTACTAAGCAAGTATTTCCAAAGCTTGAGAAGAACAAGGAGAGAATCGAACTTAATGTATCTGACGCCTCCTACATTTATTATGGCGATGAGAATAGGATCAAGCAGGTCATGATTAATCTTCTTGATAATGCAGTTAAGTTCAATAAAGAGCATGGTCTTATCACCATAAATCTATATCAAGATAAGGATAATTTCTTTATAGAAGTCATAGATGAAGGCGTCGGCATAGATGAAGACGAAATCAAATACATCTTCGAAAAATTTTATGCAGGCAAAAAATCTAAATCACATACGGGCGTTGGCCTTGCCATAGTCAAGGAGATAGTCGAGCTTCATAAGGGAAGCGTGGGCGTTGAGTCAAAGCCGGGCGAAGGCACTAAGTTTATTCTAAGGCTAGCGAAGGAGATTAAAGATGAAAAAGATTCTTAGCTTGATAAGCCTGGTGATAGTATCATTCTTACTCGCTTCATGCGCGCCAAAAAATACAATATCAAACCCAGACCTATATGGCGTTTGGCAAGTGAAAGAGATAAAGGACGTAGAGGAAAAGCAAAAAGAAGTCGACGCTGCACTTAGGGTAGATGACTACATCTACATCAGTGACGATGACTACATTATAGGTAACGACGTCATCAAAGACGCGAAGACTAAATATAGAAAAGTATCTTTGAAGGACTATCTATTCTTTAATTACAAGATAGAGCTTAATGATACGGGTGGCCTTGATGCAGATGTTTACTCCATCTACGAAGATGATAGCTTTAGATATGACCTCATCATAAGTGAGGACAAGATGATGATTAAGCTAGGTAAGTACCTCTACACGCTTACTAAGACAGACAAGGCGCTTGATGAAGTGCACATGAAGGAGCTAGTTGCTCTTGTTGATAGCACTGAAGCAGGTGCTAGCGAAGCCATAGATGAAAATATTGGCTTTTTACTAGGTCTTAGAGAGGACAAGGACGGTGCATCGACATATAAGACTATATACATGCAGCCTTACAAGGGCGAAGCTTATGAGCTTGATTACCTACTAGTGCCAAGGCGTGATGGCTTTGCGAGGATTGAGTGCGCCAAAATTGAAAAGGACGGTATCTATCAAGAAGACTTCTTAGTTATTAATGACCATGTCAATACTTTTGAATCGCTTGTACTTTATGACGCGCAAAACGAAAAAGAGCTTGATAGGATGAGAAAGATACTCTTCGTTGGCAACGACTATTTCTCATATGAGATAGAGTCAAAGCTTAGGGACAATGGCGACATAGGTATATATTTCTTAGATAATTACAGCCAAAACAATAAAGCCGCGCTTCGTGAACTAATAGATGAGGGTGAAACAGATAATACAAAGACTTATAGCATGGATGAGTTTAAAAACAGCTTAAACGATGCGAGAAACTTAACAGTAGTAAGGAACAACGGCTACTGGATACTTAAGCAGAGGGACTATGACACGAAGTATCCGGGTCTATATAAGGACAGCTACGTCATGAAGAAGCCAAATAAAAATCTTGTGCGCTTCGACGAGCTCTACTTCAATTACGAGACATTGAAAGAGAAGTTTCCTAAGCTTAAAGACGCCTTTAGTGCGCCAAACAAGTCCATGGTCATGATATATAAGGACAAGACGCTCGCTGCTTACAGTGTATATAGAGATGAGATTATGGACGAGATCTTCTCCATTGACTTAAACTCAAAGATAATAATGAATGAGTGGGCACTCGGCCAATACGGCGATATGTGGAAAGAAAAATTTATCTCGCTTGGTGTGAAGAAGATAAAATAATTAAGCTTGCAAATAGGGCTCATATGTAGTATAATTAGTAATCATAGCGAAGGTGAAGTAATGGGTACTATAAAATCAATTTTAGAAAAAATACTTACAGAAGTAAAACCGTATATGACAGAGACATCGCTTCTATTTATAGTTGCACTTGTCTTTGCTGTTTTAGTTTTATTTTTGCACATAGCCTTTATGAAGTATAAGTTTGTTAAGTATATACCGACTATAGGCTTAATAATATTTGCTGCAGTAGTTTTATTAAAGGGCAATAAGAGAAGTATATTGCAAGCGTCAATCGTTGATATGAAACTTGCCATCATTTCCTTAACGGCGGCATTTACATCACTCTTTGTAGCTATAGCGATGGGGTCGATGGCTAAGAGGAGAAAGTCAAGGAAGACCAGAGTAAGTACAAGAGCTAAGAGTGAAGAAACAAGTAAATAGAGTAGATCATATAAAAATACAAGAGTAGACAGATTTGCCTACTCTTTTTTTGCGTCTTCCTCTATTAACTTTAATTTAGCTTCTTTCGTAAGCTTCTTTATAGCTGCCTCTCTTTGCATCGCTTCTTCCTTAGTAAGGAAGCTCTCGTAGTGAACTAGCTCAAAAGGACCGCGGCCTCTTGTGTACTTAGCGCCCTTACCGCTCCTATGTTTTTCTATGCGCTTATAAATATTATCAGTGTAGCCAGTGTAGATGGAGCCGTCCTTGCACCTAAGCATGTAGATATAATAAAGCTTATTCATTATAAATCGACTATGTCCTTGATGTCGGAGTAGTCAAAGCCTCTGCTTATTAAAAAGCGAATAATCTTGTTCTTTCTCTTGTATGGGTCAGTCTCGCTCTTAGTCGCCTCGAGCTTTCTCTCGTAAGCCTCTTTAAGCGCCTCATACTCCATATCACTTGCTTCTTCTATTGCTTCTTCAATCTTATCGTCATCGATGCCTCTTTGTTTTAGTTCATAGACTATCTTTCTCGCGCCTTTGTTCTTGATGCGAAAACTATCTTCCACAAAAAACTTTACATATAAATCGTCATCGACAAGGCCTACTTCTTCTATGTAGTCACAGACCTCACTCGTTTCTTCATCATTGAATCCTTTTCTGATCAAGTAATCGTAGACATCCTTCTTCGTCTTAATGTTCTTCAAATATTTAATTGCATAGTTATAAGCTTTCTCGTTCATGATACACCTCTATAATTAATTCTAACAGATTAGTAAATATTTTTCAATATCCATAGCAAAAACTATTGATTTGTGATAAAATAAAGGTGAGGTGAAAGCTGTGGACTTTTTTTCAATACTGTCTATGATATTAAAATATATATTCATCATAATTATATATGCCTTCGTCTTTCAAATAGCGAAGATGATATTTCAAGACATTAAGTCTACTCAAGTCTCGAGGAAGGGCGCTTACTTGATGCTCATCGATGACGAGGAGAAGGACAAGATATATCCAATCAGAGAGAGCTTAAGCGTTGGCCGTGATAGGTACTCGGACATAAGGCTTGACTACAAGTTTGTGTCGAAGAATCACTTCATAATCGAAGAGGACGAGGGAGAGTATTACTTAACGGATCTTGATAGTAAGAACGGTACTTATGTCAATGGCACTAAGATCGAGGACGAAGTCATCTTAGAGGACGGCGACATCATTGAGCTTAATGACATTAAATTTGTTTTTGTTAATAGGGAGATATAAATGAAAAAGAAAGTAAACATATCAAGGCCTTTACTATTGGTCTTCATGTTTGTAATACTTGAACTAAGTTTATTCTTCTTTTACAAGGACATGAAGCCGACGAAAAATTTTATATATTATACGACTGGCGTACTTGTACTTATCTATTTACTTAATATTTTGCTTATAAAGATATCGCCAAAGGCGGATCGCTACTTAAACCTTATAGTCTCAATGCTATTTTCAATAGGTACATTCGAAATACTAAGGCTTGATGAGGCGAGTGGCTTTAGACAAATTATATGGATAAGTTTAGGTATAGTTGTTTTTTATCTAGCCATCTTCATAATGACGGCAATGAAAAATAAATTTGATAAGATGTTTTTCCTAGTCTTGGCACTCATCTACATACTTTTTATAATAACGCTTGTCTTTGGCAAGACGAAGTATGGGGCGAGAAACTGGATTAGGATAGGCAAGATCAGGTTTCAACCGGGAGAGTTCATCAAAATACTCTATATATTCTTGCAGGCGATTTACTACAAAAATTATAAGAGGTACGCCTCAATCAAGTTTGGACCAGAGATATTCACGCTTATCTCATATAGCTTCATAATGTTTTTCTTCTTGCAAAAGGACCTTGGCTCTGCAGTTATCATCTACGGTATGATGATGTTTAGCGAGTTTGTCTTTGAGAAGAAAAAGTATATAAAGTATGTGAACCTAGCTTTAGCAGTCGTGATGAGTGTTGTGAGCTACAAGCTATTTAGCCACGTAAGAATAAGGGTCTTGAGCTTTATCAATCCATGGGACTACATGGACGGCATAGGTCTACAGATAACACAATCGCTCTTCGCCATCAGTTCAGGCGGCTTCGTCGGAACAGGCATTGGCCTAGGGCTGCCAAAGACTATACCCGTTGCGACAAGCGACTTTATCTTCGCAGCTATATGCGAGGAGATGGGTACACTAGTTGGCATCGCAATCATAATGCTATTCATCATGCTAATATCGAGGATGTTTAAGATATCACTAAAGTCGAACGACACATTCTACAAGGCGCTGAGCTTCAACTGCGCGGTATTATTTTCAATTCAGTCGCTACTGATTTTAGGCGGCGTACTTAAGCTAATACCACTGACAGGGGTTACCTTGCCCTTCGTTGCCTATGGAGGCACGTCGATCCTCGCGTCCTTCATAGTACTAGCCATGGTGCAGCTTTCGAGCATAGAAGGTGAAGTCGATGGATAGGACGAATAAGAGAATTATTATTTCACTACTAATATTCTTAACGGCCTTCTTTGGGATTATAGTCTACTTGACATATTTCCAATTATTCTTAGCTAAGGACATTAAAAACAATCCTTACAATAGAAGGAATAGGGTCGACGAAGAGAATGTTATTAGAGGAAATATTTACGATAGGAATGGCGTGGTTCTTGCCGAAACAAAGGTAAAGGGCGAAGAAAAGACTAGGGTATATCCATTTGGACAAAGGTACTCGCACGTAATTGGTTACACAAGCAAAAAGTATGGCAAGCAAGGTCTTGAAAGCACCTTCAATGATGTCTTGACAGGTACTGACAAGGACGATTACTTCAAGGACATCAGAAAGATATTTAACGACAGAGCTGGTAAGTCACTAGTTTTATCTATAGATAACAATTTAGAAGCGCTTATTGAGAAAAACTTTGCTAGGGAAAAAGGCGCCGTCATCGTCATGGACAATAGGACTGGAGAGATACTTGCAATGCACTCAAATCCTGGTTTTAATCCATCAAGCATAGATCAAAACTGGGACGACTTTGTTAACTCAAATAACGGCGAGCTCTTAAATAGAGCAACACAAGGCCTATATCAGCCGGGATCGACATTTAAACTTGTTAGCGCTATGGCGATACTTAAGTCAAAGCAGGACCTAAGCTACACAGATACAGGTAAGGAGACCGTCGACTCATATATATTCAAAAATTCTGGCGGCAATAAATATGGCGAGGTCAATCTAAACACTGCCATGAGCAAATCCATAAACACATATTTTATAAATAAAGTTATGAATATGGATAAGGATGAATTTTTTGATACGATTGAAGAGTTTTACATCGATAAGAACTTTGATTTTGATTTAGTTTTTGCTAAGTCAAAGCTAAATAGAGACGCCGGCAAAACTGAGATTGCATCTGACGCCATTGGCCAAGGCTCGATACTCGTTAGTCCACTCAACATGCTTATGGCTACGAGTGCCATTGCCAAGGAAGGGGTTATGATGAAGCCTTATTTAGTCAAGATGGTCAAGGACAATAAGGGCACTTTGCTTGAATCAACTAAGAGTGAAGTATACAAGACCATAGGCAAGAAAGAGGACGCCGACAAGGTTAAAGAGGCGATGATAGAGACTGCAAGGACTGGAACAGCAAGCTCCTTACAAAGAAAAGGCTTTACAATAGGTGCCAAAACTGGTACGGCTGAGCTTGGAAAGGGTAAGTATAACGCTTGGCTCGTAAGCTTTATACAGTCTGATAAGCTTGACTACAGCATCTGCGTTGTGAGTGAAGACCAAAGGAAGATGGGCTATCAAATGCAAGGCATTACTAAGATGATAAATGATTATCTAATAAAAAATTATAATAAATAGAAAGGGATGTTAATATGGACGAATTAAAAACAAGAGATCAAATTGACGAACAATTTAAGTGGGATTTGACAAAAATCTTTGAAAGCGATGAAAAGTGGGCTGAAGAGTATGACAGCTTCTGCAAAGACTTTACAAAGCTAAGTGATTATGAAGGAAGACTTGGTGAAAGCGCAAAGACTTTATATGAATTCACTAAGTTAAAATATGATTTAATTCACAGACTTGAATTAATTTATGTTTATGCAAGCTTAAAATTTTCACAAGACACTACAGATACTAAGAGTCAAGAGCTTATAGGCAAGGCACAAACTGCTGAAATTAAGTTTTCAACAAGCTTAGCCTTTGAATCACCTGAAATATTAAAGCTAGGAAGAAAGAAGATTGAAGACTTTATAGCTGAAGAAAAAGGTCTTGAAGAGTATAGAAAGACTTTCGAAGACATACTTAGATACGAAGCTCACACACTAAGCGAAAAAGAAGAAGCACTTCTATCTAAAGCAGGCGACCTATATAGCGCACCAGATGACATCTACCAAATGTTTTCATATGCTGATTTAAAATTTGATTCAGTAGCAGATAAAGATGGCAAGATGCATCCACTAAGCCCTGGCGTGTTCACTAAGCTATTGGCTTCAGATGATGAAGTATTAAGAAAAAATACATTCAACACATACTATGACAATTACGCTGACCATATAAATATGCTTGCGGCTACATTAAAGGCAGCTGTTAAGAAAAACATCTTCAGAGCTGAAGTAAGAAACTTCAAGAGCGCTAGAGAAGCTGCATTATTTGCCAATGCTGTTGATGAAAAGATCTATGACAATCTTATCGAGTCAGTTCATGACAAGATTCATTACCTTCATAGATATATGAAGCTTAGAAAGAAATACATGGGCCTTAAAGAGCAACACATGTATGATATCTATATGCCAATGCTTAGCAGCTTAAAATTTGAAATTGATTATCCAGAAGCAACAGAAATTATCAAAGAAGCAATCGCTCCACTTGGCAAAGAATATCAAGACATTGCATACAAGGGATATCATTCAAGATGGGTTGACGTATATGAAACAAAGGGCAAGAGAGGCGGAGCCTTCTCATCAGGTGTTAAGGGCACTTACCCATACATCTTATTAAACCATAATAAATCAGTTGACTCACTATTCACATGCTGTCACGAAATGGGTCACTCAATGCACTCATACTTAACAAACACTACTCAACCGATTCAATACGCTAACTACAGCATATTCTTAGCAGAAATAGCTTCAACTATGAATGAAACGCTATTAACTCACTACATGATTGATAATGCTAAGACTAAGGAAGAAAAATTATATTTCATAGACAATTATCTTGAAACATTCAGAACTACATTGTATAGACAAGCGATGTTTGCTGAATTTGAAAATATAATTCACAAATATGCTCAAGAAGGCGGTACTATAAACGCGGATTTCTTAAACAAGACTTACTATGATTTAAATAAGTTCTACTATGGTGACGATGTAGTTGTTGACGAGAAAATCAAGTACGAATGGGCTAGAATACCTCACTTCTACTACAACTTCTACGTATTCCAATACTCAACAGGTATTAGCTGCGCAACTGAATTTGCAAGAAAAGTGCTTTCTAAAGAAGAAGGAGCAGTTGAAAAATATCTTGGCTTCTTGTCAAAGGGCTCAAGCGAGTACCCAATCGATATACTTAAAGAAGCTGGCGTGGATATGACTACTAAGGACCCAATACTAAACAGTTTAGATACATTTAACGAGTTCATGGATAAGTTTGAAGAACTTATGTAGGAGGAGCTATGTTCGAGCAATTTAGCGATCTATTTGCGAATTTTAAACTAAGCTACCTTGTCGACATCACAATAATCGCGCTAATAATATATCAACTATACAAGCTTGTTAAGCAAACAAGAGCCGAGCAGCTAACCAAAGGCTTCTTGGCCTTGCTTATAGTTACCAAGCTAAGTGAAGTACTCCACCTATATACACTTAGGTGGCTTATCGAAAACCTATTCAATGTAGGTTTAATCGCTTTAGTTGTTGTATTTCAGCCAGAGTTGAGGCGTGGACTTGAGTATATAGGAAGGATGAAGTTCTTTTCTAAATCCATTTCCGATTTTAAAAAGGAAAACTTTTCAAGAACAGTTAATGAGATAGTTGACGCATGCCTATCACTATCGAGACAAAAGATAGGAGCGCTTATCGTTATCGAGAGAAAAACTGGTCTTAACGAGATAGTTGATACAGGAACTGATATAGATGGTCTTGTATCAAGCGACTTACTTATCAATATCTTTATACCGAACACACCTCTTCATGACGGGGCGGTCGTTATTAAGAGCGATAAGGTAAGAGCCGCTGCATGCTTCTTGCCACTAACAGACAATCAAAACGTTCCAAGAGAATTAGGCACAAGACATAGAGCGGCGCTTGGCGTAACTGAGATGAGTGACGCGCTTGCAGTTATAGTATCAGAAGAAACAGGAGCTATATCTACCGCGGAAGAAGGCGTTATCTCAAGATACCTAGACGAGAACACACTTAGAGAGAAACTACTTAGCGTTTATTTACCAGAAAGTAGCGAGGATAAAGCATTATTTAAATGGAGGGCAAAAGATGAAGATCAAGATGAAGAAGTTCAAGATCAAGAACAAGAATAATATCATTGCTAAGATAGTCTCAGTCATCGTTGCCATCTTCCTTTGGTACTACGTTATGGGACTTGTCAATCCAGAAGAAACAAGAACATATAGAAATATAAACGTAGCATTTAAAAATGTTGAGTACCTTAATAACACTAAGCTTGTCAACCTCGGACCAAATGAGGCAAAAGTTACAGTTCAAGTAAAGGGTAAGAAGAGTGAACTTGATAATATTAACGAAAACAATATCAAGGCAGCTATTGACTTTAGAGGCTACGATGCAGGCCAAGTTAGGATACCAGTCAAAGCCGAAATCATCGGTCAATACAATACTTTGCAAGTAACATCGGTAGGACCAAATGAGGTATTATTTAACCTTGACAGCGTTGAATCATATAAGAAGCCTATAGAGATAAGGCAAAAAGGCGAGATAAAAGAAAATCACGCTTTGTCAGAGCTATCGATGGATGTTGAAAACGTTAAGCTAACTGGACCAGAAAGCTATTTAGCAAAAGTTGATAAAGTCATAGCCGAAATCGATTTAACAAATAAGGATAGGCCATTTACAATATCAAGTAAATTATATGCAGTAGACATCAAGGATAATCAGATAGACCAAGTGAGCCTATATCCACAAGTTGTTAATATCAATGCACAGATAGATAAGACAAAGTCAGTTAATATAGAGACAGACTTCGTAAGCCATCTGCCAAGCAATTACAAGATAGTTAATATCAAGACTAGTCCACAAAAGATAGTTATTAAAGGACAAGATGGTCTAGACACCATCAGCTCAATTAAGACAGAGAAGATAGAGGTTAACGATGCGGTCGAGCCGAAGGAAGGCGAAATTATTGTTAAGCCAATACTTCCACAAGGAGTTTCACTTCTTGATGAGAACGTAAATATATCCGTAACTTATGAGATAGAGGAAGAAGCTGAAAGAGAAATTAAAGTGCCTCTAGCTAATATAGAGCTTAATAATCTAAAAGATGATTTGGAGCTAAGCGATGCAAATGAAGAATATATCACTTTGACATTGAAAGGATATAAGTCGATTTTAGACAAGATAGACGAAGAAACATTTAAGCTTACAGCGGATGCAACAAATGTAACGACTGAAGGCAAACAGCAATTAAGACTTGAGCTAGTAAGCGATAAAGAGTATATAGAGATACTTAATAACGCGATAAGTTTAGACTTTGTAATGAAGAATAATTAATATGAGGGAGCTGAGTAAGAGATTACTCAGTTTTCTTTTGCCCATATATAAGAAAGACTTATAATTAATGAAGGAAGTATAAGATTTACTAATATATAATAATGCTTGCAAATTTTTAGGGGGGGGGTGGTATAATATAGTTAAGAGGAATTTATTTTGCTAAATCATTACAAGGGAGGATCTTATGAAGTACAAAAAATTTTTTATAATCATGTTTATCTTGATACTGTGTTCATCAATATCAGCACTACTTGCACCGATATTCATTCAGCTGTGGAAGGCAAATGGCACGCCGCTTGATACGAAGAAGATAGTATTCATAGTCTTACTTATACTTGCTTCAAAACTGCTTACGATACTATTCACAATATTTAGAGAAAAGTTTGCGAAGGAGTATAACAAAGGCAATTTCATTTCTTACATAAAAAACATTTTCAATATGAATTACGATCATATAATCGAAAAGGGTGCTATGAACTTACTAGAGAGGGCATCAATCTCGGTTAACAGCATCTACTCCTTCATGATGAGTGGCTACATACAGATATTCTCCTCACTTTTAGTTGCCTTAGTATGCTTGATTCTAATTGCAAATGTAAATTTGTATTTGGCCTTGATAATGTTTTTAGCATTGCCTATAAACTATTTTGGATATAAATTATTAAATAAAATGCTAAAGAAAAAGTCCGAAGAGATGCAAAAGATGACTGGCATGGGCTTTCAAGAAATACTTTCTTATATACAAGAGGTCGACTATGTAAAGCAGCTTTCTGATAAGTCTGTGATTTACAATAAGCTAGAGCCAGCGACTGAAAAGGTTTATGGTAGCATGGCGAGCGTCAACGAGTACGCTCAATCGATGACGGTAGTCTTAGAAGGCGTTAACGAGATTATAAAAACGCTTCTACTACTAATAGTTGTTTATGACTACATGGCACATAGTAGCAGCATTTACTCAATCATACTTGTTACTTTAATCTTCCCACTTTACTTTGCCAATGTATCGACCATAACTAATTCAAATATCGAGAAGAGAAATTTTGATATAGCAAAAGATTTTGAAAAAGAACTCATAGCTAATAAAGAAGCCGATGGCAGTGAAGACATTGACGTGATTAATGATATAGAACTTGATGTCAATGGCATAAATATTAAAGACATGAAGCTTGACTTTAATGCAAAGGCAAAGCTTAAGAAGGGCGACATAGTCAGAATCAACGGAGCCAATGGTAGTGGCAAGAGTACATTTGCCAAAGGTCTAGTAAAGTTTAGAGACGTTAAGATAATTAAAGTCAATGGCATAGACATAGAGAAGTGTAAAAACGAAGACATAAGAGATCGTATTGAATATGTCGTACAAAACGCACCTATAGTCAATGGCTCACTAAGAAAGAACCTTCTACTTGACTTTGATGATGGCAGCCATATTGACTTAGAAGAAAATCAATTCATCAGATCCATACTTGAGAAGAAGTCCCTTGACGACGAGATACTTATGGGCGGCTCAAATCTATCTGGAGGCGAAAAGCAAAAGATATCATTTGCAAGGTCCTTACTAAAAAATCCTGACGTACTCGTTTTGGATGAGATATGCTCAAACATTGATAAGGAATCGACGAAAGAGATATATGACTACCTAGACAAGACTAGAGAGGAAAGGATATGTTTCATCATTAGTCACGACGACTTGACAAGTGGCCTAATTAATGTTAATATAAATTAGTAGTATGACTCTAGTACCATTGTCATAGTAAAATATTTTTGCAAAATCAAAAAAAGTACTTGACAAATGCTCTGCATGAGTATATACTATATGAGTAAAGAATAATTATCAAGAAGAAAATGCTTTCTCACCTTATAACCGGTTGTTCATAAGGTTAATTAATTGTAATTGTACGGGCATTTTTTCATGCCCGTTTTTTTTAATGGAGGTGTAAACAATTAAAGAGCTACTAATCAACGAAGAGATTAGAAATCAAAAGATAAGACTTATAGGAGAAGATGGAACACAATATGGTATCGTCGATAACAATAAGGCTTTAGAGATAGCAGAAGCTGCTAAACTAGACCTTGTAATGGTTTCTCCAAACGCTGACCCTGTTGTTTGTAAAGTTATGGACTACGGTAAGTACAGATATGAGCAACAAAAGAAGAACAAGGAAGCTAAGAAGAAGCAAAAAGTTATCAATATCAAAGAGATCAGAATGACTCCAAACATTGAAGAACATGACTTAAACGTTAAAGTTAAAACTACAAAAAAATTTATTCAAAATGGAGACAAGGTTAAGGTATCCGTTCGCTTTAGAGGTAGAGAGATGGGACACACTGAGCTTGGAAGAGAAGTTCTTGATCAATTTCTAGAACTATTAGGTCCTGAGGCTATGGTTGAAAAAGCACCAAAGTTAGAAGGTAGAAACATGTCGATGACTGTTATTCAAAATAATAAAAATTAGGAGGAATAGAAATGGCAAAGATGAAAACACACAGAGCGTCTGCAAAGAGATTTAAAAGAACAGCTTCTGGTAAATTAAAAAGATTCAAAGCATACAAAGGACACTTAACAGGTAAGAAATCTGCTAAGAGAGTAAGAAACTTAAGAAAAGGATCATTAGTATCAAAGGGCGATCAAAAGAGAATCGACTCTATGGTAATGTAGTAGGAGGACAAAATGGCTAGAGTAAAAAGAGCAGTAAATTCTAAAAAGAATCATAAAAAAGTTTTAAAACAAGCTAAAGGATATTTTGGCGCAAAGAGCAAGCTATATAGAACTGCTAACGAAGCAGTTATGAAGTCATTAAGCTATGCATATATTGGTAGAAAGAACAGAAAGAGAGACTTCAGAAAACTTTGGATAGCTAGAATCAACGCTGAATGCAGAGTAAACGATATGAGCTATAGCAAATTTATCGGTGGTTTAAAGAAATTAAATATTGACATAAACAGAAAAATGCTTTCCGAAATGGCTATTCATGATAAAGAAAGCTTTAAGAATTTAGTTGATATGGCAAAGAATGCTTAAAGTTCTCAATTTTGGGAACTTTTTCTTTTCTATATGGCAAAAATTCTTGATTTGTAGTAAAATAGATATATGGAAATAAGAAAAAAACTATTTAAAGACAAAATGAACCCGCCACAAGTTTTGGCGCTTGGTTTTTTATCCTTAATACTTATAGGTAGCGTACTTTTAAACTTGCCTATAGCCTCGACTAGCGGTAGCCCTATTGGCTACGTAAACAGCTTGTTCACATCAGCATCTGCTGTGTGCGTAACTGGCCTTACAGTACTTAATACTGCAAAGGACTTTACGCCATTTGGCCAAGTAGTTATCATTACACTTATACAATTTGGCGGCCTTGGCATAATGACACTAGCAACAGTCGGCTACATAATCATGGGCAAGAAGATATCTTTTAAGGAAAGACTTATGATTAAGGAGCAACTAAATACTGAATCAATACAAGGTATAGTAAAACTAATGAAGAAAGTTATTGGCTATACATTGTTTCTTGAGCTTATGGGCTCCTTGCTATTAGCGCTTCGCTTTGTACCAATGTTTGGACTAGAAAAGGGCTTGGCATTTAGCATATTTCACTCGATAAGCGCTTATTGTAACGCAGGCTTCGATATATTTGGAGATTCATTAATTATCTTTCAAAATGATTACTACGTTTTATTAATACTATCGCTATTAATTATATTAGGCGGACTAGGCTTCACTGTATATGCGGATTTACTAGCAAAGGATAAGCTAAGAAAGCTAACGCTTCACTCTAAGGTAGTGCTTATCATGACTGGATCACTTTTAGCTATAGGCACACTTAGCTTTTTTCTATTTGAAAGAACAAATCCAGGCACCTTAGGTACAATGAATTTCCCAAGGAAGCTAGCAAACTCAATTTTCCAAAGCGTTTCGCCAAGAACAGCAGGCTTCTACTCAGTAGATATGTCTAGTATCAGGGAGACTACTATATTCTCAATGATTATGCTTATGTTTATAGGTGGATCGCCAGGATCAACAGCCGGCGGAGTTAAGACAACAACATTTGCTTGTCTAGTACTGACTACCATATCCGTAGTAAAGGGCGAGGAAGATGTTAACTGCTTAAAGAGAAGACTACCGTTCGAAACGATAAAGAGAGCTGTATCTATATTTTTAATTGGCTTAGCTATAGTTTTTTCAACAGCAATCATACTAACTATTACTGATAGCTCTTTCAAGTTTATCAATCTGCTTTTTGAGTCAACATCGGCCTTTGGCACAGTTGGCTTAAGTACAGGCATAACTGATAAGCTTAGCACTCTTGGCAGGCTTGTCATCACTCTAACTATGTATATAGGTAGGGTTGGACCACTTACTATGGCATACGCTTTTGCTAAGAGAAACAAGAAGAGAGACTTTAGAAACGCACCAGGCAACCTAATGGTTGGATAGGAGGATATATGAAATCATTTGTAATTATTGGACTTGGAAGATTTGGTATGGCACTTTCAAAGGAGCTTTCAAGGATAGGCCACGAGGTCTTAGCGATAGACTATGACCCAGCCTTAATAAGTGAAGTGGCTGACTATGTTACTCACGCTGTTGAAGCTGACGCAAAAAATGAAATGGCACTTAAGGAGATAGGTTTATCTAACTTTGATGTTGCCGTTATAAGCATAGGCTCTGACCTTGAAGCAAGCATCATAGCTACACTTACTTGTAAAGAGCTTGGCATTAAGACTATAATTGCCAAGGCTACTAGTGAGTCACACGGTAAAGTACTATCAAAGATAGGCGCAAACAAAATTATCTTCCCAGAAAGAGATATGGGTACAAGGCTTGCACACAACTTAACATTCAAAAACATCATTGATTACATCGAGCTTTCTAGCGAATATTCTATTGCCGAAGTAAAGATACTTAAGTCATGGGTAGGCAAGTCCTTGCTTGATCTTAAGTTAAGAAACATTTACGGCGTTAACGTTATTGCTATTAAGAACGATGACAAGATTGATGTGTCACCAAAACCAGATAAGGGTCTTGAGCAAGGAGACGTTTTGGTACTTCTTGGTCAAGTTGATGATATAAGTGCCTTGGAAAAGGACTCTCAAAATGAGCAGTAGTCTAATTACATCCAAGGACAACAAAATTTATAAGCTAATCAATTCCTTAAAGAAGCCAAAGTATAGAAAGAAAAATTCTATGTTTATTCTTGAAGGCAAAAGATTAGTTTATGAGGCTATAGAACGCTCTGCGTCTATAGTGTACATAGTTATTAACGAAGACTTTGATGATGAATATATATCTGATAAGTCTTATGAAATTATTAAAATCGAAAATAATTTATTTAAAAATTTACAAGATACTGTTACATCTCAAGGCATAATCGCCGTTTGCAAAGAGAGTTTAAATGAAGCTTATGACTTTGATGAAAAAACAGTTTTATACTTAGAAGATATTCAGGACCCAGGCAATTTAGGTACGATAATTAGAAGTGCGGCATCATTTGGAGTAAAGACCCTTATCTTATCAAAAAACTCCTGCGATGTGTACAACGAAAAGGTTTTACGCGCGTCGATGGGAGCCATATTTCTAGTTGACGTTCATTATGAAGATCTAAGTATAATAAATACATTCAAAGAGCAGGGATACAAAGTTTACTCGACATCGCCACGAGGCAAGACCACGCGCTATACAGATGAAAAGGCCTTCATACTCATGGGCAATGAAGGCAATGGCTCAACAGAGGAAGCATTTAAGATGAGTGATGAGACCATCACCATAGCCAATACTGGCAAACTTGAATCGCTTAACCTAGCTGTAGCGAGCTCGATTATTATATATGAAAGATATTTAATGCAATAGTAAGAATATATGGTATAATATAGGTATCGGAGGAAGCATATGAAAGAAGAACTATTAAAAATTAAAGACGAAGCCAAAGCTTTGATTGAAAAGGCTGAGGACTTAAAGAGTTTAGAAGATTTAAGAGTTAAATTTTTAGGCAAGAAAGGTGACTTAACAGCTATACTTAAGATGATGGGCTCCTTATCGCCTGAAGAAAGACCTGTTATGGGCCAACTTGCAAACGAAGTAAGAGAAGACATTGAGGCTCTTCTAAAGAATAAATTTGACGACTTAAACGCTCTTGAAAGAGAAAAAAGATTAGATGAAGAGACTTTGGACATAAGTATTGACAAAGATCTAGTTTCATTAGGACATGAGCATCCACTAATAAAGGTTAAGGAAAAACTTGAAGATTTATTTATGAGGATGGGCTTTAAGGTTATAGAAGGACCTGAGATAGAAACTGTAGAAAATAACTTTGACTTACTTAATGCGCCACAAGACCACCCATCAAGAGATATGTCTGATACTTTTTATATTGATAAAGAAAATTTACTTAGAACACAAACATCGCCAGTACAAATCAGAGCTATGAAGAAGTACGGAGCACCACTAAAGATGGTTTCATGCGGAAGAACATTTAGGTTTGATGACGTTGATAACACTCACTCACCGATGTTTTATCAAATGGAAGGACTTGTAGTAGGCGAAAATATTTCTCTAGCAAATTTAAAATTTACCATAGATCAATTTGTTAGAGAGCTTTTAGGTGAAAAAATACAAACAAGATATAGACCGCATCACTTCCCATTCACAGAGCCAAGCATGGAGGTTGACGTAACTTGTCACAAGTGCGGCGGCGAAGGCTGCGAATTTTGCGGAGGAACTGGCTGGTCCATGGAATTACTTGGCTGCGGCATGGTACATCCGAATGTACTTAGGAACTGCGGCATAGATCCAAAGAAGTACTCTGGATTTGCCTTCGGTTTCGGCGTTGACAGAATCACTATGGTTTCGTACGGTATCAACGATATAAGATTGCTTTACGAAAACGATCAAAGATTTTTAGATGAGTTTTAGGAGGACGATATGTTATTACCAATTAGATGGCTAAAAGATTATGTAAATATTGATTGCGACAATAAAAAATTAGCTGAAGACATCACTTTAACAGGTTCTCATGTAGATGGTATAGTTGACTCGTTTAAAGGACTTGAGGGAGTTATCACTGTTAAGATTAAACGCATAGAAAAGCATCCAGATGCTGATAGATTAAGAGTATGCTATGTGGACGATGGCAAGAATGAGATTGTCATAGTAACTGCTGCACCAAATGTAGAAGAAGGCGACATAGTGCCACTTGCTACAGTTGGAGCAATAATTGCTGGCGGAAATAAAATCGAAGAGCATGACTTTAGAGGAGTGGTTTCATATGGTATGTTCTGCTCACTAGCTGAGCTTGGCTACGACACAAACGTAATCAATAAAAAAGTAGCTGAAGGAGTTTTAGTTCTTGACGAAGATACTCCTATAGGCAAAGACATAAGAGAAGTTCTAGCTTTAGATGAAAAAGTTTTAGATATAGAGATTACACCAAACAGACCTGACTGCTTAAGCGTTTTAGGTATGGCAAGGGAAGCAAAGGCAACGTTTGATAAAGAACTAAAAGAACCTGAGTATAAAGAGGCAAAAGATTCTGATGATATAAAAAATTATATCAAAGACATCTCCATCGATACAAAGGACTGCTTAAGATATTACGCAAGAGTCGTAAAAGATGTAAAAGTAGGTCTTTCTCCACTTTGGATGCAACAAAGACTTATGGAGTCAGGTGTTAGACCTATTAACAATATAGTCGATATAACAAATTATGTTATGCTAGAACTAGGCGAACCGCTACATGCGTTTGACGTAAATACAATCAAAACAAAAGAAATTCATATAAAAAATGCTAAGGAAGAAAAATTCACTACGCTTGATGAAATCGAAAGAGATTTAAAGCCTGAAGACATTGTTATAACAGACGGAAGTGACAATCTTGCTCTAGGTGGCATCATGGGTGGACTTGACTCATCTATTACAGATAGTACTGAGACTATCATGCTTGAAGGAGCTAGCTTTAACAGATCTCAAATCAGATACACATCGAAGAGACTTGGCCTAAGAACAGAAGCCTCAAATAGATTTGAAAAAGGCATTTCACCACTAATGTCAAAGAAAGCAGTTGATAGGGCTGCTTATCTAATCGAGCTATTAGGCGTAGGAACAGTAGTTGATGGTTACTACGACATAGTTAACTACGAAGAAAAGGACGAAGTGATTAAGTCTGATCCAGCTAGAATAAATACTTTACTTGGTAGCGATTTAAGCGCTGATACAATGCTTGATAATTTAGCAAGACTTTGTATAGAAACAAAATATGAAGACGGTCTTTTAATTTCAAAGTCACCATATTACAGAACTGACCTTGCTATCGAAGAAGATATTGCTGAAGAAGTTGGTCGTATCTATGGCTTCCACAATATTGAAGCAAAACCTATCAAGTCAGAGACATCAGTTGGTATGCTTGATTACAAGAGACAAATTGATAAGCACATCAAGACTTTACTTATAGGACAAGGCATGGATGAGATACTAACTTATTCCTTCGTCAGTCCAAAGAACTATGATGCACTAAATTTAAAAGAAGATCATGAGTTTAGAAAATATATCGAATTAATCAATCCACTTGGCGAAGACTTTAGAGCGATGAGAACAACACTTATCGCGAATATGCTTAAAGTTTTATCACTAAACATCAATAATATGAACGAAAAAGGCGCTTTCTTTGAATTTGGAAACACATTTGAAAAAGAAGGCAGTAAGTATATCGAGAACAAGACTATGTCCGTAGGTTTCTACGGCTATGGTGACTTCTATATGATTAAGGACATCTTAGTTAAAATACTAGAGGGACTTGCTATAGAAGGATACGAAGTGAAGAGAAGTACTGAGACAAGCATATTCCATAAGGGTAGAAGTGCTGACTTTTACGTGGGTGGCGAAAAATTTGCAAGCCTTGGTCAAATTGACTACGCTGTTTGCGATAATTTCTCCATAAAAACAGATGTTTATGTAATGGAGCTTGACTTAGAAAAGATATATCCACTAGTTAATCTAGAGAGAAAATATGTAAAGATAAATAAATTCCCAGCTGTTAAGAGGGACTACGCCATAGTTATAGACGATGCTGTTCCATTTGGCGATGTGAAGAAAGAAATTTTATCGCATGGCTTTGATATCGTTAAAGACGTACAAATCTTTGACGTGTATAAGTCAGATAAGCTTGGAGCTGACAAGAAGTCACTAGCCTTCAAGATTAAGTATCAAGGCGAAAAGACTCTTAAAGATAAAGATATACAAAAAGTTGAGAGCGAAATTTTGGCTTCACTTGAAGAAAAATTCGCTGCCATCTTAAGGAAGTAAGGAGGTAGGACATGCCAGAGAGAGTAACCGTTCATATCAACGGCAGAGATTTCAATATTCGTTCGGAGTATGATGAAAAGTATGTTTCAGATATAGCATACTATGTTAATAAGTTAATAAAGGATCTTTTAGCTAATAATCCAAGACTTGACTCGCTTATGGCAACAACCCTTGCGACTGTCAACGTTACCGATGAATTATTTAAAGCACAAAAGAAGCTTAGTGAGTATGAGAACACTCCTATAAACAAGTCAGAGGAGTACATGGATCTCAATGAAGCTTATCAAGAAGCTCTTAAAAAGATAGAAAAGCTTCAAGAAGAGCTTAATAACAAGGCGGACGAACTTGTTAAGACTAAGCTAAATACAGAGGATCTTTATCAACAGCTTAGCCGTATCAAAGAGGGAACAAGTCAAGACAGTGAAGCAAAAACTACAAATAAGAGCAATATAAAAAACAATCACAATAAAAATCACAATAATAATCACAATAATAATGTTAAATAAAAAGACAAAAGTGCTAAGCCCTGTCGGCACCTACGAAGCGTTCATTGCAGCGCTTAAAGCAGGTGCTGACGAGGTTTATTTTGGCAGTGAAAAATTCAATGCAAGGCGCTTTGCAAAGGGCATTACAGATGATGAGATAAAATCGATGATAGAGCTAGCAAAGCTATATGGTATCAAACTTTGTATGACGGTAAACATCATTTTAGATGATAAAGAAGTAGTCGACGCACTTTTTTTGATGGAGCAGTATAGAAATATGGGTATCGACGCCTTTATTATTACTGATTTGGGTTTAATATCGCTTGTCAAAAAATATTTGTCAGGCGTTGAGGTACATGCGTCAACACAGCTAAACATCGCGAATCTATCTAGCCTTGACTGGGCTATTGAAAATGGTTTTCAAAGAGCGGTCATAGCGCGCGAAAAGGACTACAGATTTTTAGAAAAAGCATCTGAAAAGGATATAGAGCTCGAAGCCTTTGTTCATGGAGCGCTTTGCTATGCAGTTTCTGGTCAATGCCTAATGAGCTCACTTATAGGCGAAAGGTCTGGCAACCGCGGCACATGCGCACAGCCATGCCGTAAGATCTATGATGTTTATAGCGAAGGAAAATTATTAAGCGAAAAAATTTATGCTATATCTGAGTACGATTTAAACACTTTGGACTCAATTGATAAACTTGTGGGATCTGTTGATAGCTTAAAGATAGAGGGCCGCATGAAAAATCCTTCTTATGTATACTTAATAACTAAGCTATATAAGGATAAAGTTTTAGGCATAGAGAATACTCATAGACCTGATGAAGTATTTAACAGAGGCTTTACTAAAGGTCATATCTTAAAAGATGGTATGGACAAGATGGTTGTCAGAGAGAAAAAGCGCTTCGAAGGCGGTTTTGAGCTTAATGATTTTTCATTTGCAAAAAAAGATATAAGTTTTGATTTAAAAGCAAAAATTGGCGAAAAAATAATTTTAACTCTTCATTATATGAATGAAGAATATACTGGGGAGTCTGAATACATAGTGCAAAAAGCAAAGACAGCTTCACTTGATAGAGAAAAAATTATTGATCCAATCATCAAGACTGGAAAAGACTTTTTAAATGTAAAAGACGTGAGACTCGATCTTGATGAAGATGCCTTTATACCAGTTAAAGAGCTTAAAACATTAAGAAGAGAGCTTATAGATGAGCTTCTTAAAAAAGATTTTAAGGGCGTTAACATAGATAGAAAGAAAAAAGATATCTTGACTCCTTATGAAAACAAAAAAGCTTTACAGCCAATAATTATTCTGAGAGCCTCCTCATATAAAGACCTTGAAGGCATTGATATAGATAGGGCTGACACACTTAGCCTATATCTAAACAAAGACAATCTTACTTACTTAAGTAAAATTAATATAAATAAAGAAGTTTACACATCAAATGCGGCGACTGATGAAGACCTGGATGAGTACTATGACTTACTTAATGAATATGGTGAAGCTATTGACTCAATTGAAATAAGTGAGCTAGGTGCTTATCAAAGGCTAAAGAGCTTTAATAAAAAGATTTATGCTTCATACATGATGAACGTCTTTAACTCAGAAGCTGCTAAATACATGAGCGAAAGCCATTTTTCAGGCTTTACCTACTCACTTGAGATGACTTTAGCACAGATGGAAAAAATCATAAACTGCGGTCTCGAAACAAGGCTATGGGTTTATGGTTACCCAGTCGTAATGATGAGCAAGGCCTGCCCATTAGCAAATATTAGAGATGACTGTGACCAACGATGTGAGGCCTGCCCTATAAACAAGGCAAATGAGCTGGTTTATGAGGATAAGGAGCGTTTTATCTTTACTCGCGAAAATAATTATACAAAGATTTATAATTCGCAAAAAATTTTCATGCTTGATAAGATGGATGAAATCAAAAAATTAGGAGCTACAAGCATTATCATAGACCTTGATAATGAAAGCGATAAGAAAAAAATTAATGAATATATAGAAAGAATTAATAATGGAGATGGAATAGACGCGATAGAAAGTTTTACTAGAGCGCATTACTACAAAAAAGTTTTATAGGTGAATAAATGGACAAAGCACTCAAAGTTTTAGAATATGACAAAATAATAGATATGCTACTAGACTTGACTCAAGGCGAGCTTGCAAGAGACTTGGTAGAAAAGCTTGAGCCGTCAAATGATATAGATGAGATAAGGCGCATGCAAGAGGAAACATCAGAAGCCTACAGGGTTTTGGTGAGGTACGGCGACATTGATTACTCATCCGCAACGCACATAAAGCATCTTGTGTCAAAGGCAAGCCTTGGGTCCATGCTCTTTATAGAAGATTTATATGATATAATGCAAAACATCTTCTTAGTGAGCTCAATTAAGAGATATTTAAAAACATCTATAGAAGATGAAAACTTAAAGCTAAAGCACTTAAGAGGGCTATATGAAAGTCTAGCCTCACTTGATGATCTAAAGAAAAAACTTAGCATGACTATAGTAGCGAGAGACGAGATAGCGGACAATGCTTCGAGCACTTTAAGGAGCATAAGGCGAAGCAAAAAACTTAAGAATCAAGCAATAGAAGATAAATTAAATTCATATATAACTAGTGATAAAACTAAAAAATATTTACAAGATGCCATAGTTACTATGCGTGAAGGAAGGTATGTAATACCCGTTAAAAACGAGTACCGATCAAGCGTTGAGGGCATGATACACGATATATCTCAAAAGGGGTCAACAGTTTTTATCGAGCCCATGGCAGTCGTTAAACTAAATAACGAGCTAAGGGAACTTGAAAACGAAGAGAAAAAAGAGCTTGAGAGAATACTTTACGAGCTATCAAGCGAAGTATCTGAGTACAAGGCCTATCTTGAAACGAATGAAGAAGCTTTAAAAAGCATCTCATTTATATTTGCAAGAGCAAGGCTAGCTAGAGAGATGAGGGCGACAGAGCCAGTTTTAAACGATAAAGGCTATGTCAATCTAAAAAACGCAAGGCACCCATTAATAGCTAAAGACAAGGTAGTGCCAACAACAGTTGAGCTCGGTGATGAGTACACATCGCTTATAATCACTGGACCAAACACAGGCGGCAAGACAGTTAGCTTAAAGACAGTTGGACTTATTACGCTGATGGCAAAGTCTGGTTTAAATATACCATGCGATAACAATTCATCAGTGGCAGTATTTGATAAAGTTTATGCTGATATAGGCGACGAACAATCGATAGAGCAGTCACTATCAACATTTTCCTCGCACATGAAAAATATTGTTCATATAGTTGAAAACGCTGAGTATAACGACTTAGTTTTATTTGATGAACTAGGAGCTGGTACTGATCCAACTGAGGGCGCGGCTCTTGCCATATCCATACTGAAGCTCTTTAGAGAGAGAAGAATTAGGACCATGGCGACGACACATTACTCACAAATCAAGTTTTATGCGCTTACGAGCGAGGGCGTGAAGAATGCGTCGATGGAGTTTAACGTCGATACACTGTCACCAACATACAGTCTCATCATAGGCATACCTGGCAAGTCAAACGCTTTTGAAATATCGAAGCGGCTTGGCCTTGATCAAAAGATTATTGATAGCGCAAAAGAACTCCTTAATGAGAACGACACTCGCTTTGAAGATGTTCTTAAGGCCATAGAAGAAGATAGAACTGAGATTGAAAACAAAAGAATTAAGATAAATGAAGAGAACGAAGAGATAGAAAGGCTTAGAGAAAAGCTTGAGAATAAAAACAAAAAGCTTGAAGATAGGCAAGAAGCCATCATTAACAAGGCGAAGGAAGAAGCGAGAGAGATAGTTAAGAAGGCGAAGAGCGAGAGCGCATTTATAATAGACGAATTAAAAGACATCTCATCCTTATCTAAAAAAGAGGACAGACGAAGGCTTCAAGAGGCAAAGGACTATCTAAGGGAGCTTGAAGATGAAAATAGATTAAAGATAAAAGACAATAAGAAGCGAACAAAAGAAATTCCTAAGGACATCAAGCTTGGTGAAAGCGTTAGAATCATTAGCATTGATAAGTTTGGCGAAGTAGAGACGCTTCCTGATGATAAGGGCGACTTAAATATTCAAGTTGGCATCATGAGCGTTAGAAGCAATATTAATGATATCGAGCGAAGTGAATCAAAAGAGGAAGTAAAGGTAGAGAAGAAAACTAAATCCATTAACAAGGCTAAGTCAAAAAATATAAGTTCAGAAATTAATTTAATCGGAAGAACGGTTGATGAAGGGATACTTTTACTTGACAAATACCTTGATGATGCCTACCTCGCAAGGCTTAAAGAGGTCAGGATAATTCACGGTAAAGGCACGGGCACACTTAGGGATGCAGTAAGAAAGTATTTACAAAATAGCAAACATGTTATAGAATATAGAGAGGCAGACTATACGGAGGGCGGTTCAGGAGCTACCGTAGCTGTTATTAAGTAGGAGGTAATTATGATAAATTTTAAGGAAAAAGTAAGCGACGCTTTAAGCGCAGTTATTGAAGAACTATCTAAAGAAGAGATAGATAATCTAGTAGAAACACCGCCATCGTTTGATATGGGTGACTACGCGTTCCCAGTATTTAGACTTGCAAAGACATACAAGAAAGCACCTAATCTTATAGCTGAAGACATAAAAGAAAAACTAGGGGATAACGAATATTTTGAAAAGATAGAAAATGCAGGACCATATGTAAACTTCTTTATTAACAAAGAAAAACTTCTTGAAACAGTTTATAAAGAGATAGAAGAAAAAGGTGAAATGTATGGTTCATCAGATATGGGTAAGGGCAAAAACGTTATAGTTGAGTTCTCATCTCCTAACATTGCAAAACCAATGCACATAGGTCATATAAGATCAACAGTTATTGGTAACGCTCTTTATCATATCTTTAAGCACCTTGGCTACAATACAATTGCCATCAATCACTTAGGTGACTATGGTACTCAATTCGGTATGCTTATAGCTGCTTACAAGCTTTGGGGCGACAGAGAAGCTATCGAAAAGAATCCTATAGACGAGCTTCTTGATTTATATGTAAGATACAATAAACTTCAAGAGCTAGACCCAGCTGCAAGAGACACTGCTAGAGACTGGTTTAAAAAGCTTGAACAAGGCGATGAAGAGGCTACTGAAATTTGGACTTGGATGAAACAATTGTCAATAGTTGAGTTCGAAAAAGTATATGACATGCTTGGAATTAAATATGACTCATACAAGGGCGAGGCATTCTACTCAGACAAGATGCCAGCAGTTATCGAAGAGATAAAAGAAAAGAATATCGGTAAGATGGACGACGGCGCATACATCGTTGACTTAAAGCCATATAACTTAACACCTTTAATCATAGTTAAGTCCAACGGAACAACAACTTATGCAACAAGAGACATCGCTGCTGCTAGATATAGAAAGAAAACTTATGACTTCTACAAAAACATCTACGTAGTTGCCAGTGAACAAAACCTTCACTTCCAACAATGGAAGCAAGTTCTTAAGCTAATGGGAGATGAGTGGGCAGATGACTGTATCCACGTAAACTTCGGTTTAATCTCACTTAAGGACGGAGCTTTATCAACTAGACAAGGAAGAGTTTTAAAACTTGAAGACGTTTTAAACAAGGCAATAGAAAAGACTAGAGATATCATTGAAAAGAGAAACCCTAATCTTGAAAATAAAGACGAAGTAGCTAAGATGGTTGGTACTGGAGCTATAGTTTTCCAAGAGCTATTCAATCAAAGAATCAAAGACTATGTCTTTGATTGGGACAAGACACTTTCCTTCGAAGGAGAAACAGGTCCTTACGCTCAATACACATACGCTAGATGTAAGTCACTAATCGACAAGAACGGCGGCTTTGATCCAGAGAAAGTTGATTTTGATCTAGTTAAAGACGAAGCATATGAAATATTAAAATATGTTTATGACCTACCAAGAACTATAGTTATGGCAATGGAAAAGTACGAAGCCTTTTATATAACAAGAAACATCATCGACATAGCAAAGGCATTCAACAAGTACTACGCTGCAAATCAAATAATTACAGACGACGAAAAGCTTACAAATTCAAGACTTGCTATAGTTGACATAACTCAAAAAGCAATCAAAGTAGGCATGAACCTAATAGGAGTACAAACTCCAGATAGAATGTAATGAAAGTCATATTTGTAGGTATTAACGCAAAGTTTTCACATACAAATATTGCTATAAGATATTTAAACAATGAGCTTAAAGATATGGTAGATTCTTCGTTTGAGGAATTTACCATAAACGAGCCTTTGGAGAAGATTGTCTACGAACTTCATAAGAAAGACGCCGATGTCCTTATGTTTTCTACTTACATTTGGAATATCGATTACGTCAGAAAAGTTATTACATCGCTTAAAAAGATCAAGCCAAGCTATACCATAGTCCTAGGCGGACCTGAGGTGAGCTTTGAAAAAGAAAGTTTTCTTAGGACTAACCCTGCTTGCGACTACATAATTTATGGCGAGGGCGAGAGGGCCATGAAGGAATTTATTCTTTACAAGCAAGGCGAGCTAAGTATTGACGAGGTTCACAATCTAGCCTATATTAATGATAATAGATACATTAAAACTGAAGAAGCACCCCTTATCGACATGAAGGATCTTAGCTTTCCTTATGAAGATGAAGAGGCTTTGGAGCATAGAACACTCTATTATGAAGCACAAAGAGGCTGTCCATATAGGTGTTCTTTTTGTTTATCTTCAGCAATAAAGGGTCTTAGATACAAGCCCAGTGACTTAGTGAAAATGGATTTAGATAGGCTTATAGCTATGAAGCCGTCTATAGTTAAGTTTATAGATAGAACGTTTAACTCAAACGAAGACTTTGCCATCAATATAATCGAACATATATTAGAAAACAATAAAACGAATACAAAATTTCACTTCGAAATCACTCTTGATAGGATGAGTGACAGATTTTACGAGACTTTAAAGAAACTTCCTAAGGATATGGTGCAGTTTGAGATAGGACTTCAATCAATCAACCAACAAACGCTCAAAGCGATTCAAAGGCACAATGATCTTGATAAAATAAAAGAGCACTCGAAAATGATTAAGGAGCTGGGGACTATTCATCAGCACATAGACCTTATCGCAGGACTTCCTTATGAAGACTTTGATAGTTTTAAAAAGTCTTTTAACTATCTTTATGATTTTAAGATAGAAAAAATTCAGCTCGGCTTTTTGAAGATGCTTAAGGGCTCATTAGTGCGCTCTCAAGAGGAAACTTTTGTCTATGAGTACACTGATTATGCACCTTATGAGGTTTTAAAAAATGAATTCTTATCAACTGATGAAATTATTGAGCTAAAGAAAATTGATTACGTCGTTGATAAAATTTATAATGAAGGAAGCTTTAAAAGGACACTCGAGATACTTGAAAGAGTGTACACAAGCCCATTTGCAATGTTTGAAGACCTGGCAAATTTTATCGATGAAAACTTTGGAGTAGATAAGACCATTAAAAAAGAAAAATTATATAGACTTGTCTATGAGTTTTTAAAAGCTAAAAATATTCTATCAGACGAACTGGTCAAAGCACTGAGCCTTGACTATGCGGTGAACGTCAAATCACAGGCACCGCTTGACTTTATGCCATTTACAAAGCTTAGAGGTGACAAGCTACACAGCATTTTGCGAGATGAAGAGTTTAGAAAAACTTATTTATGGCAATATATAGAAGAGAAGAATAAAGACATCGTCAATAAAGTCGCCATTATACTTATGGATGGGGCGGCCTACCTTGTTGACGAGGACGTAGAAAGGATTAGTGATGACTATGTTCAAAGATATAATTTATACAAACACAGAAGCGTTTAAAAGGCTTGGCACAACAATAAAAGAGAACTTTTTAGTGCTTATAGTCATGATGCTAGGTCTATTTGCCTTTGATTATGTGACAAACTTGATAGCTGGAGCACTTGTAATTACGCTTGGAGGCGGCTTTACCACAATGCTTATAAGTCTCTTTATGTATATACTTATGCTTTTGAAATTTTCACTAGTGGCAAGCCTATTATCAAGAGCAGTTGAAGGCGAGAAGATTAGCTTAAACAGCATATTTATGGGCTATAAGTATTACTTAACAAAGCTAGTTAACTATGTCTTCATTACTTATTTATTTGGCTTAGTTTTGGATATGGTATTTAGCTCAGGCTCATTCACAAATCCATATCAAGTGGACCACAGCCTATTATATGCCAAAATGCTAGTGAACTTCATCGTTGTTTTCATTTTTAATGCATCGTTTGAAACACTTTATCAAACAGGCAATAATAGCATAGCCATCTTCACATATGGAGCAAAATTCTTTTTTAATAACTTCCTTCAATGGCTATTCGCAGCAATACTATTAGTCCTTGCGCTTAACAGTGATATATTTGCAAGTGGTATCATTTTGAAAGACCTAGTTAGCTACGTCTTAATGCCAATCATCTTTATATATAGAGGCCACCTATTTAAAATACTTGACAATTCATCCATGAGAATGAGAGAATTTAGAAGGAGAATGGACTAATGAATATCGATAGTTTTAAATATTTACTTAGTGAAATATTTTTCATAGACTTAAAAGAAGAGCATGGCGCCTTCAAAAAGAACGTTGAATATCCTGTACTTATCAAGGACATGAGAAATATAGTAAAAGAGAATAAAGAAGATATAGATGCAAAGCTATTTTTAAGAGCTATGCCCATAGTTTTGTCACTCGATAATAATTTTACGCACAAAGCTGCTTATGAAGATGCAATCAAAACTGTGAAGGACTTTGATAAATTCTTATTGCATGAAAGTTTAAACGAAGGCAATGACATAGATATAAGGTTAGTCTACGCCTATTATCTAAAAGAAAATTACGACGATGTAAATTATGTATATTTATATGTTTCACTTCTAGAAGAAAAGTATAAAGAAAAGGCCATTGACGAAGCTATAGAAATCTTTGAAAAGATTTACCTTGATAATAAGAATGCGAAGTACGCTTTATACAAGCTAGGATATTACTATAGATATAAGAAGGACTACATCAGGAGCAAGGCCTACTTCGAAAAATATCTTAAGCTTGAGGACGAGCTTGAGAAAAAGGAAGAGGTTCAGGGCGTTTTGAGCCTTGACTATGAAGAGTACAAAATTGAACTAGCCGAGTACTATATAGGCGTGAAAAAATTTAAGGAAGCATATGATGTATTGATACAAAACATTGACAATGCTAAAGATGACAGAGTCTTTTACTACTTAAGCGTTGTTATGACCATGACAGGTAACTTCACAGAGGCGCTTGACTACGCGATAGAGGCGAGCAAGGACAGGCAGAGCGCTCAGTACATGGATCAGCTTGCGATATCAAACTACAACAGCGGCAACCTTGATAGCGCCATCGCAATACTTGAAAAGCAGATAAAGAAAGAAGACTACACGCCGAGCACGAAAGAGTACTTAGATAAGATGAAAGAACAAAGAGATATGATGAATAAATAATAATAGATGAACCCTCATTGACGAGCGAGTCAGTGAGGGTATTTTTTTATTTGGGAGAAGGGTGTGACGGGTGATGATGAGCGGATGATTTATGATACGTACTTCGTGTGAGACGATTGATACAATAGTGTAAATTGATTTGCTTGACAACAATGTATAGTAGCAAAGAAAGGACTTGTATATTAATGTAAAAATATTTTTAAAAATTTTGGAAGATTGTATAATTAACTTAGCCACCAAATAAAAAAATCATGTGTACATATGGTATAGTATTAGTAACAAACAAAAAAACAACTATACGGAGGTACACATGACTCATATAAATTATACCATAGAATTTACAGAACGCAAGAAAAATTCACATCTATCACTACATGAAATGTCATTAATACAGGCATGGAAAATAGATGGACATAGCAACAGAGAGATAGCAAGAAGGCTAAATAGAGCCCCGCAGACAATAAACAACGCAATAAAGAAAGGCACAGTAAAGCAAAAGAGAATAATAAAAAGTAATAACAAAACATATACTTACTACGATGAAAAATACTTTGCCTTAACTAATTATGAGGTATATATAAACAATAGATCTTCTTGCGGAAGAAGACCAAAATATATAGATATAGTCGAATTTCTTAAATGGGCAGACAATAAAATGTTAAAAGATAAATGGTCTCCAGATGTATGTGTTGGATACGCAAAAGCAAATAGACTCTTTCCATCATCAGAAATACCATCAACAAAAAGCCTCTACAACTGGATAAATAAGTCACTAATGAAAACAAAAAATATAGATCTACTAGAAAAAGTAAAGAGAAAAAACAAAAATAGCACAAGAAGAACAAGACAAAACAAGAAAAAGCTTGGCATATCCATAGAAGAAAGACCAGATAAAATACAAACAAGAGAAGAATTCGGCCACTGGGAAATAGATACAGTTATAGGTAAAAAGAAAAAGACAGATCCAGTACTACTTACATTAGTAGAAAGAAAAACAAGATATGAAAAGCTGATAAAAATACATGGAAAAACACCCGATGCAGTAGACATTGGACTTAAATTCTTAAAAGATAATGCGCAGTTAAACAAAGAAATATTTAAAAGTATAACATCAGATAATGGTTCAGAATTTTCAAGCTTATCAGAATTAGCAGAATATGTAGATATATATTTTTGTCATCCATATACATCATGGGAAAGAGGAACTAGTGAATGTCAACATAAATTAATACGAAGATTTATACAAAAAGGCACATCAATAGAAGAAGTATCAAAAGAAAAAATATACAGAATAAACGAGTGGATGAATAATTTGCCAAGAAAAATCTTTAATTACAAAACTGCAAAAGAAGAGTTCATAAAGGAAATAAAACAGCTTAAAAGTATCTAGTTTAATAAAAATAAATACTTTTAAGCTATACTATACATTTAGTCTATATGATGTCTGGGTGGCTAACTTATTGTTGCAATTTATATTTTAAAAATTTTTTAAATTGTTTAACTTTTTTCAAAAAAACCCTTGACAAGTAAGAAAATAAATGGTAGAATGGATAAGTCATCTGGAAAAACCATATGACAAGCAAAACTGAATAAAAGTGAAAAGAACGATTTAAACCAATCAATTTTTATTGATAAATAATTTCGAATTTAAGAGCCAAGGATAACTTGGGATTAAATAACCATTTAATCGAGAGTTTGATCCTGGCTCAGGACGAACGCTGGCGGCGTGCTTAACACATGCAAGTCGAACGATGAAAGAGAATCCGATCTCTTCGGAGTGAAGAATCTCTGGATTAGTGGCGGACGGGTGAGTAACGCGTGAGCAATCTGCCTTACACAAAGGGATAGCCTCGGGAAACCGGGATTAATACCATATGATATCACATTTTCGCATGAAGAAGTGATTAAAGAATTTCGGTGTAAGATGAGCTCGCGTCCCATTAATTAGTTGGTGAGGGTAACGGCCCACCAAGATAGCGATGGGTAGCCGATCTAAGAGGATGACCGGCCACATTGGAACTGAGAAACGGTCCAAACTCCTACGGGAGGCAGCAGTGGGGAATATTGCACAATGGGGGAAACCCTGATGCAGCGACGCCGCGTGAGCGATGAAGGCTTTCGAGTCGTAAAGCTCTGTCCTATGGGAAGATAATGACGGTACCATAGAAGAAAGCCCCGGCTAATTACGTGCCAGCAGCCGCGGTAATACGTAAGGGGCGAGCGTTGTCCGGAATTATTGGGCGTAAAGAGTGCGTAGGCGGCAAATTAAGTCAGATGTGAAAACTAAGGGCTCAACCCATAGATTGCATCTGAAACTGATATGCTTGAGTCAAGGAGAGGAAAGTGGAATTCCTAGTGTAGCGGTGGAATGCGTAGATATTAGGAGGAATACCGGTGGCGAAGGCGACTTTCTGGACTTGAACTGACGCTGAGGCACGAAAGCGTGGGGAGCAAACAGGATTAGATACCCTGGTAGTCCACGCCGTAAACGATGAGTGCTAGGTGTCTGCTCACAAGAGTGNAATAAGATTTTAAATGGTAGAATGGATAAGTCATCTGGAAAAACCATATGACAAGCAAAACTGAATAAAAGTGAAAAGAACGATTTAAACCAATCAATTTTTATTGATAAATAATTTCGAATTTAAGAGCCAAGGATAACTTGGGATTAAATAACCATTTAATCGAGAGTTTGATCCTGGCTCAGGACGAACGCTGGCGGCGTGCTTAACACATGCAAGTCGAACGATGAAAGAGAATCCGATCTCTTCGGAGTGAAGAATCTCTGGATTAGTGGCGGACGGGTGAGTAACGCGTGAGCAATCTGCCTTACACAAAGGGATAGCCTCGGGAAACCGGGATTAATACCATATGATATCACATTTTCGCATGAAGAAGTGATTAAAGAATTTCGGTGTAAGATGAGCTCGCGTCCCATTAATTAGTTGGTGAGGGTAACGGCCCACCAAGATAGCGATGGGTAGCCGATCTAAGAGGATGACCGGCCACATTGGAACTGAGAAACGGTCCAAACTCCTACGGGAGGCAGCAGTGGGGAATATTGCACAATGGGGGAAACCCTGATGCAGCGACGCCGCGTGAGCGATGAAGGCTTTCGAGTCGTAAAGCTCTGTCCTATGGGAAGATAATGACGGTACCATAGAAGAAAGCCCCGGCTAATTACGTGCCAGCAGCCGCGGTAATACGTAAGGGGCGAGCGTTGTCCGGAATTATTGGGCGTAAAGAGTGCGTAGGCGGCAAATTAAGTCAGATGTGAAAACTAAGGGCTCAACCCATAGATTGCATCTGAAACTGATATGCTTGAGTCAAGGAGAGGAAAGTGGAATTCCTAGTGTAGCGGTGGAATGCGTAGATATTAGGAGGAATACCGGTGGCGAAGGCGACTTTCTGGACTTGAACTGACGCTGAGGCACGAAAGCGTGGGGAGCAAACAGGATTAGATACCCTGGTAGTCCACGCCGTAAACGATGAGTGCTAGGTGTCTGCTTTTAATGAGTAGGTGCCGTACGTTAACACATTAAGCACTCCGCCTGGGGAGTACGTACGCAAGTATGAAACTCAAAGGAATTGACGGGGACCCGCACAAGCAGCGGAGCATGTGGTTTAATTCGAGGCTACGCGAAGAACCTTACCAGGACTTGACATACCAAGGAAAGTTTTTAGAGATAAAAACCCTAGATTTATCTACCTTGGATACAGGTGGTGCATGGTTGTCGTCAGCTCGTGTCGTGAGATGTTGGGTTAAGTCCCGCAACGAGCGCAACCCTTACATTTAGTTACTAACAGGTAGTGCTGAGGACTCTAGATGGACTGCCGATGACAAATCGGAGGAAGGTGGGGATGACGTCAAATCATCATGCCCTTTATGTCCTGGGCTACACACGTGCTACAATGGTCGGTACAAAGAGAAGCTAAATAGCGATATCAAGCAAACCTCAAAAAACCGATCCCAGTTCGGATTGATCTCTGCAACTCGAGATCATGAAGCCGGAGTTGCTAGTAATCGCAGATCAGAATGCTGCGGTGAATGCGTTCCCGGGTCTTGTACACACCGCCCGTCACACCATGGGAGTAGGCAATACCCGAAGCCTGTGAGCTAACCAATTGGAGGCAGCAGTCGAAGGTAGGGTCAATGACTGGGGTGAAGTCGTAACAAGGTAGCCGTATCGGAAGGTGCGGCTGGATCACCTCCTTTCTAAGGAGAACATTAGTTCTTTTCACTTTGAGTTCTGCTTTATGGGGGTGTAGCTCAGTTGGGAGAGCACCTGCCTTGCAAGCAGGGGGTCAGGAGTTCGAATCTCCTCATCTCCACCATGGCATTTCAAAAGAAAAGCCAAAACCAAATAAAACTTAATAACCATAATCAAATGAAAACGAAACGACATTTATAAAGAAAATAAATACAGTAAATTTTAACAATAAGCGTTAAAGGATTTTAAAAAAAATAGGTCAAGTTACTAAGAGCGCAGGGCGGATGCCTTGGCACCAAGAGGCGAAGAAGGACGTAGAAAGCTGCGAAAAGCTCCCTAGATCTGCAAACAAGAAACGAAAGGGAGATATCCGAATGGGGCAACCCACTTAAGCAAACCTTAAGTATCTATATATGAATAAAATAGTATATAGAGGCAATACCGGGAGAACTGAAACATCTAAGTACCCCGAGGAAAAGAAAGAAACATCGATTTTCAAAGTAGCGGCGAGCGAAATGGAAAGAGCCCGCTTAAAGAAATACTAAGAAAGTATCCGAATGATCTTGGAAAAATCATCCAAAGAAAGTGAAAGACTTGTAGGA
>NZ_LN898228.1 GCF_001457835.1 Fenollaria timonensis | reverse complement strand
GGAAGATTGTATAATTAACTTAGCCACCAAATAAAAAAATCATGTGTACATATGGTATAGTATTAGTAACAAACAAAAAAACAACTATACGGAGGTACACATGACTCATATAAATTATACCATAGAATTTACAGAACGCAAGAAAAATTCACATCTATCACTACATGAAATGTCATTAATACAGGCATGGAAAATAGATGGACATAGCAACAGAGAGATAGCAAGAAGGCTAAATAGAGCCCCGCAGACAATAAACAACGCAATAAAGAAAGGCACAGTAAAGCAAAAGAGAATAATAAAAAGTAATAACAAAACATATACTTACTACGATGAAAAATACTTTGCCTTAACTAATTATGAGGTATATATAAACAATAGATCTTCTTGCGGAAGAAGACCAAAATATATAGATATAGTCGAATTTCTTAAATGGGCAGACAATAAAATGTTAAAAGATAAATGGTCTCCAGATGTATGTGTTGGATACGCAAAAGCAAATAGACTCTTTCCATCATCAGAAATACCATCAACAAAAAGCCTCTACAACTGGATAAATAAGTCACTAATGAAAACAAAAAATATAGATCTACTAGAAAAAGTAAAGAGAAAAAACAAAAATAGCACAAGAAGAACAAGACAAAACAAGAAAAAGCTTGGCATATCCATAGAAGAAAGACCAGATAAAATACAAACAAGAGAAGAATTCGGCCACTGGGAAATAGATACAGTTATAGGTAAAAAGAAAAAGACAGATCCAGTACTACTTACATTAGTAGAAAGAAAAACAAGATATGAAAAGCTGATAAAAATACATGGAAAAACACCCGATGCAGTAGACATTGGACTTAAATTCTTAAAAGATAATGCGCAGTTAAACAAAGAAATATTTAAAAGTATAACATCAGATAATGGTTCAGAATTTTCAAGCTTATCAGAATTAGCAGAATATGTAGATATATATTTTTGTCATCCATATACATCATGGGAAAGAGGAACTAGTGAATGTCAACATAAATTAATACGAAGATTTATACAAAAAGGCACATCAATAGAAGAAGTATCAAAAGAAAAAATATACAGAATAAACGAGTGGATGAATAATTTGCCAAGAAAAATCTTTAATTACAAAACTGCAAAAGAAGAGTTCATAAAGGAAATAAAACAGCTTAAAAGTATCTAGTTTAATAAAAATAAATACTTTTAAGCTATACTATACATTTAGTCTATATGATGTCTGGGTGGCTAACTTATTGTTGCAATTTATA
>NZ_LN898227.1 GCF_001457835.1 Fenollaria timonensis | reverse complement strand
GGCTCTATGTCAAATATTGGGGAGACTTATTGATTTAAGTCTCTCTTTTTATGTTAAAACTAACATTTGCACGTTTTTAATTTATATACTTAAAATAACACAAATTTATGTAATTTTTGCATGACTAATAAACCTATATAGGCTTATTAGGTTTTTATGATGTTTTATATATATATTTTAGTCTAAAAGCATTATTCTTTTTCTGAACCTCTCGAAGTTTCTCATACCAAAGCTGTTTCTTTTTAGTGTCTTTATCTTTGTATGTTTTCCTTCTAGTGCTCCATTTGAATGTTTGTAGTCAAATGAGTTTGTAATTTCATCAGACCAGTTTGTAAAGGCTGTTATACATGATTTAAACTCTTTAAGTTTTGATTTTTTACATATGTCTATCCATGCGTTTACCTTGTATTGTGCTTGTTCTTTGTTTTTCTGCACTAGAACTTCTTGATAGAAGGATTCTTTTAAGCCATATGCTAGTCTTAGCTCTTCGCTTATCTCTAGCATTAGAGCTGCTTCTCGCTTTTGATCATCATTAAGTTTTGGCATTGGTTTTGTAAGTATGCTTTTACTTCTTTTTAGGTATATTCTCATTTCTGCTGATGTATCTTTTTGTATTCTCTTTCTTACGTTTTCTAAGCTCCAAGAGACTTGTCTTACGAAGTGATATTTGTCTGCTATGTGTACTGCGTTTTTAAAGTATGCGTTTTTAACGTTTTTAAATGTTTTTGACATATCGCTAACAAATATCTTTACATTTTCTCTTTCTTCTTTTGGTATGTTTTTAAAGTATTCAAACAAAATATTTTCTTGCCTACTTTTAACTATGTCTATGATTTCATGTGTTATGCCATCTAGAAGTGAGCATTGATACTTGTATGAACCGCTGTCGCCTTTAAACTCGTCTATTAAAAGTACTTTTGGAAGACTTTTTCTCTCTACTGATAGGTAAGATAGGACTCTTGTAACTGTTGATGTGCTTACTGAGTATCTTCTTGATATTGACTTTATTGAGTAAAGTTCTCTAAACTCTCTAGCTATGGATGCTACTAGTCTTTTTGTCATGGTCATTTTCTTTGCTACTAGTTCTGTTTTGCTATCAATTCTTTTCCCGCAGCACTTACAGTTGTACCTAGTTTTTCTTAGGTTTATTATGCATTTTTTACCATGCATCTGTGTATCTTTTATCTTTTGAGTTCTGTGATCATGAACCCAGATATGTTTAGAACCACAGTATGGGCAGCTTTTTAACTTTTTTGTCTGTGCTTCTATAACTACTACATTTTCACCTTCTTTAAAATTGTTAACAACTACATCTTTACAAGCTAGCAAATTTATGGTATTATATTCTTGCACTTGTACACACCTCCTATGTTGTAGTGGTATTTTAAGTATAGGATAAAATGTGTGCAAGTGCAACTTTTTTTTGTAATTTTATCAAAAAAATATCTATTGAGGTTTTACTCCCCAATAGATATTATACAGCC
>NZ_LN898226.1 GCF_001457835.1 Fenollaria timonensis | reverse complement strand
TCAGACTGTTGACAAAGTAGGCGTATTTTTATAAAAATACGCCTACTTTTTTACTTGAAAACCTCTTAAAATACACATCTATTGGGTATATATAATACATAGAAGGTGATAAAATGTTACATAAAAATAGTAAATCAAAAACAGATCAAGCACAAATAATTTCAGTTGAAGAATTAGTTCCACAAGAACACATACTAAGAAAGATCAATAAGTATATAGACTTTGACTTTATCTATGATTTAGTAGAAGATAAATACTCATTAGATAACGGAAGACCAAGCATAGATCCAGTAGTGCTAATGAAGATAATATTCATACAATACCTATTCAACATAAGAAGCATAAGGCAAACAATAAAAGAGATAGAAGTAAACATTGCATACAGATGGTTTTTAGGATATGACTTCTACGACAAGATTCCACACTTTACAACATTCAGCCAAAACTATAGAAGAAGATTCAAAGATACAGACATATTTGAAAACATCTTCCAAAACATATTAAACCAAGCACTAGAACAAGGTTTTGTGGATGAGAAGATTCAATTCGTAGACTCAACACATGTTAAAGCACATGCAAACAGACATAAAAACAAAAAAGTAACAATAGAGAAAAAAGCAAGAAGATATCAAGCACAGCTAGACAAAGAAATAGCACAAGAAAGAGAAGAAAACGGAAAAAAGCCCTTAAAAGAGAAAGAAGATAAAGAGAGGCAAACGATAGTTCAGTCAACAACAGATCCAGAAAGCGGCCTCTTTCACAAAGGAGAACATAAAGAAGTATTCGCCTATTGCGTAGAAACATCATGCGATAAAAACGGCTGGATACTAGCATACAAATCATTTCCAGGAAATTTACATGACAGCACAACATTTTTACCATTCTATGAAGAAAAACTAAAAAAGATGAAACCCCAAAAGATAGTTATGGATGCAGGTTACAAAATACCAGCCATAGCAAAAACATTAATAGACGATAAAATACTCCCAGTATTTCCATATACAAGACAAAAGAGAAACTTACAAATAGAAAATCCATACTACAAAAGAGACTACATATACGACGAATATTATGACTGCTACATATGTCCACAAGGAAAACTTTTAAATTACAAAACTACAGATAGAGAAGGATACAGACAGTATAAAAGTGATATAAACGACTGCAAGAACTGTCCTAACATAGATAGATGCACACATAGTAAAAACAAACAAAAAGTAATAACAAGACATATATGGCAAGACTACCTTGACATAACAGAAGAATATAGATATACAAATCAAGGCAAGAAAGAATACGCAAGAAGAAAAGAAACAATAGAAAGACAATTTGGAAGCGCAAAAGAGTATCATAGTTTTAGATATACAAACATGAAGGGCAAAGCTAAGATGGATATGAAAGCTGCGCTTACTTTTGCATGCTTAAATATGAAAAAACTAGCACTAATGATGTATAGGATGGATCCAAATAAGGAGGTATTTACTCGTTTATTTGCAAAAATACATAAAAAATTTGATTTTTTACTAAATTTAATAAAAATAAGCAAACCCAGGAAAAAATTCCTGGGTTTGTCTTCACTCTGA
>NZ_LN898225.1 GCF_001457835.1 Fenollaria timonensis | reverse complement strand
ACCTTAAGTATCTATATATGAATAAAATAGTATATAGAGGCAATACCGGGAGAACTGAAACATCTAAGTACCCCGAGGAAAAGAAAGAAACATCGATTTTCAAAGTAGCGGCGAGCGAAATGGAAAGAGCCCGCTTAAAGAAATACTAAGAAAGTATCCGAATGATCTTGGAAAAATCATCCAAAGAAAGTGAAAGACTTGTAGGAAAAGATATTAGTGTTTCAATAAGCTTTACGAGTACCACAAGGCACGAGAAACCTGGTGGGAATACGGGAGGACCACCTCCCAAGGCTAAATACTACTTGGTGACCGATAGAGAACAGTACCGTGAGGGAAAGGTAAAAAGAACCCCGAAAGGGGAGTGAAATAGAACCTGAAACCCTGCGTTTACAAGCAAAGAAAGCACGTGAAAAGTGCAATCTTGTACTTTTTGTAGAACGGGCCAGCGAGTTACTTTTGTAAGCAAGGTTAAGAAGTTAAGCTTCGAAGCCGAAGAGAAATCAAGTCTTAATAGGGCGACATAGTTTACAGGAGTAGACCCGAAACCAGGTGACCTATCCATGAGCAGAGTGAAGTTAAAGTAAAATTTAATGGAGGCTCGAACCGGGTGTGGTTTAAAACACATCGGATGACTTGTGGATAGGGGTGAAAAGCCAATCGAACCTGGAGATAGCTGGTTCTCCTCGAAATAGCTTTAGGGCTAGCCTTTAGGATGTTTAATGGAGGTAGAGCTACTGACTGGTTGCGGGGTGTTTATACATTACCAAAACCTATCAAACTCCGAATGCCAAGAAAACAAACCTAAGGAGTCAGACTATGTGGGATAAGCTTCATAGTCGAAAGGGAAAGAGCCCAGACCATCAGCTAAGGTCCCTAAATACCGATTAAGTGGTAAAGGATGTGAAGTTACCCAAACAACTAGGATGTTGGCTTAGAAGCAGCCATACATTTAAAGAGTGCGTAATAGCTCACTAGTCGAGTGACCTTGCGCCGAAGATTTCCGGGGCTAAATCGGATACCGAAGCTATGGACTCATTCTTGAGTGGTAGAGGAGCATTGTGTAATAGGTAGAAGCAGTATCGAAAGGCGCTGTGGACGAAACACAAGAGAGAATGCTGGCATAAGTAGCGAGAAGGAGTGTGAGAATCACTCCCGTCGAAAACCTAAGGGTTCCTGAGCAAGGCTCGTCCCCTCAGGGTAAGTCGGGACCTAAGGCGAGGCCGAAAGGCGTAGCCGATGGACAAGTAGTAAAAATTCTACTACTATCAATTATCGTATAAATGAAGCGGGGACACAGAAGGATAAGCTAAGCGTACCAGATGGAAGAGTACGCTCAAATAAAAAGGCATGCCCGGAGTAATGACCAGGCTAAGCCAATTTATGATGAGGATCGAAAATAAGTAGAGAAGTAGCCGATTTCACACTGTCAAGAAAAGCCGCTAAATAGATAAAAGATACCCGTACCGTAAACCGACACAGGTAGGAAAGGAGAGAATCCTAAGACGCGCGGAAGAACCTTTGTTAAGGAACTCGGCAAAATGACCCCGTAAGTTAGCGAGAAGGGGAGCCAGAGCGATCTGGCCGCAGTGAATAGGCCCAAGCGACTGTTTACCAAAAACACAAGTTTCTGCTAAGTCGAAAGACGACGTATAGGAGCTGACACCTGCCCGGTGCTGGAAGGTTAAGGGGAAATGTTAGCAATAGCGAAGCATAGAACTTAAGCCCCAGTAAACGGCGGCCGTAACTATAACGGTCCTAAGGTAGCGAAATTCCTTGTCGGGTAAGTTCCGACCCGCACGAAAGGTGTAACGATTTGGGCACTGTCTCAACAAAGGATCCGGTGAAATTGAAGTAATGGTAAAGATGCCATTTACCCGCGACAGGACGGAAAGACCCCATGGAGCTTTACTGTAGGCTGACATTGGATTTCGGTAGTACATGTACAGAATAGGTGGGAGACAAAGATCCTGGTACGCAAGTATCAGAGGAGTCAAAAAGTGGGATACCACTCCTGTAGTGCTGGAATTCTAACCTTGAGCCGTGATCCGGTTTAGGGACACTGTCAGTTGGGCAGTTTGACTGGGGCGGTCGCCTCCCAAAAAGTAACGGAGGCGTTCAAAGGTTCCCTCAGCACGGACGGAAATCGTGCAAAGAGTACAAAGGCAGAAGGGAGCTTAACTGCGAGATAAACAGATCGAGCAGATGAGAAATCAGGACTTAGTGATCCGGTGGTACCACGTGGAAGGGCCATCGCTCAACGGATAAAAGCTACCCTGGGGATAACAGGCTTATCTCCCCCAAGAGTTCATATCGACGGGGAGGTTTGGCACCTCGATGTCGGCTCGTCTCATCCTGGGGCTGAAGTAGGTCCCAAGGGTTGGGCTGTTCGCCCATTAAAGAGGCACGCGAGCTGGGTTCAGAACGTCGCGAGACAGTTCGGTCCCTATCCGTCGTGGGCGTAGGAAATTTGAAAGGAGCTGTCCTTAGTACGAGAGGACCGGGATGGACAAACCAATGGTTTATGAGTTGTAACGCCAGTTGCATAGCTCAGTAGCTACGTTTGGAAAGGATAAGAGCTGAAAGCATCTAAGCACGAAGCCCCCCTTAAGATAAGATTTCCTTTAAGTAAGACACCTTGAAGACCACAAGGTAGATAGGCAGTAAGTGTAAGAGTAGTAATACTTTGAGCCTAACTGTACTAATATGTCGAAAACTTGATCAAAGACGCTTAATTGTGGAATTATGGTTATTAAGAAATGTGGCAGCAATAGCAAGAGGGAAACACCCGTAACCATACCGAACACGGAAGTTAAGGCTCTTAACGCTGAAGGTACTTGGTTGGAGACGACCTGGGATAATAGGTAGCCGCCACTTGATTTAAACAG
>NZ_LN898224.1 GCF_001457835.1 Fenollaria timonensis | reverse complement strand
TTTGTACTGCCCCCTTAAATCCGGACACGGAAATAAGGGGGTATTTTAATGAAAAAAATAACATATGAAGAGAAATTAAAAATAGTAAAAGAAAACCAAGAAGGATATGGACAAATTTATCTATCGAAAAAATATGGGATATCTAAAGATACAATTCGAAATTGGATTCAGTCATATGGAATGTTTGGTGAAGAAGGCCTCAAGAAAAGTATTAAAAATAGTTCATATAGTGGAGAATTTAAATTATCTGTGATAGAATATAGGAAAATAAATGGTCTATCCTACAAAGAAACTGCAGAACACTTCAAAATCAAACAGCCATCCACAATAGCTGTCTGGCAAAGGAAGTATAAAGAAAAAGGTTTTGAAGGTTTATGTGGGAAGAGAGGAAGGCCAAAGAAACTAGGAGATTCTAATATGAGCAAAGATAAGATAAATGAATTTACCCCTTCAGAAAAAGAAGAGTTAATTAAATTAAGACAAGAAAATCTATACCTAAAAGCAAGGCTAGAATACGAAAAAAAACTGGAAGCCTTAGTTCAAAAGAGATTGCAAAAAACAAAGAAAAGACCAAAATAATTTTTGAACTAAGGCAAAAATACAAGAAATTACCTTTAAAGTATTGGCTAGAGACTGCTGATTTGCCAAAAAGCTCTTACTATGAATGGGAGAAGAAACTACAGGAAGTAAATACAAAAGAAGCCAAAGATATTGAAAGAGTAAAGAGAGTAGTTGAAGAATCCAAAAGAAGATATGGCTACAGAAGAGTGTGCTTACAACTAAAAAAAGAAGGCATAATTATGAACCATAAAAAAGTTCTTAGAATCATGAAAGAAAACAATCTCTTATGTAACAAGTATGGCTTAAGAAGAAAAGCCTACTCATCATACAAAGGCAATGTAGGTAAAGTTGCTAAAAATAATTTAAATAGAGACTTTTATGTGGATAAGATAAATACAGTATGGGTAAGTGATGTAACAGAGTTTAGAATAAGAAATTCGGAAATAAAACTCTACCTATCTCCAATAATGGATCTGTATAACGGAGAAATAATTTCCTACAGCATAAGCAAATCTCCAACAGTAGAGTTCACACTAAAGTCATTAAAAGACGCAATACAAACCATACCTGTAAAGCATAACTTAATGATCCACACCGATCAAGGCTTTCATTACCAACATAGGAGTTGGGTATATACACTTGAAAAATATGGGATCAAACAGAGTATGTCTAGAAAAGGAAATTGCCTAGATAATTCACCCATGGAAAATTTCTTTGGATTGTTAAAACAAGAGATGTTTTACTGTGAAAACTACAAAACTATTGAGGAATTAGAAGCTGCTATTAGAGAATATATTGACTGGTATAACAACAAGAGAATAAAGACAAAATTAAACGGCCTGTCACCTGTTGAGTACAGGTTACAAGCCGTGTAATAAACGCGGTTATTTTGTCCGGGTTTGTGGGTGCATATCAC
>NZ_LN898223.1 GCF_001457835.1 Fenollaria timonensis | reverse complement strand
TGATGTGTACCCAGAAAACTGGACACATTAATATTTAGTTTACATTCATGGATGCTAACCTATACAAAGTAGGTGGCATCCATTTTGTTTTCTTCTGAATCCTTTCGTTATTATAGTAGTATATATATTCATCAATTGCTTTTGAAAACTCTTCAAATGTTTTAAACTCTCTTTCACATCCATAATACATCTCTGTTTTTAGTCTTCCAAAGAATGTTTCCATTATGCAGTTATCGTAGCAGTTTCCTTTTCTTGACATTGACTGAGTTATTTTATGTTTTTCTAATTCTTTGATGTAGTAGCTGTTTTGATATTGCCAGCCTTGGTCTGAGTGCATGATTAAGCCTTCTACGCATGGAAACTTTTCAAATGCTCTATTAAGCATTCTTGATACTTGCTCTAGGTTTGGGTGTAAAGATAAGTCGTATGAGATGATTTCGTTTGTGTACATATCTAATATTGGCGATAGGTAGCATTTACCCCACGAGAAGTTAAATTGAGATACATCTGTAGTCCACTTAGCACATGGCTTTGTTGATGTGAAGTCTCTGTTTATGATGTTATCAGCTACTTTACCAACTTTACCCATATATGAATGATACTTTTCTTTTGGTCTCTTACCTAGAAGCTGCATATTGTGCATAAGTCTTTGAACTCTTTTGTGGTTAACTATATATCCTTTACTTAAAAGTGCTTGATGCACTCTTCTTACTCCGTATCTACCTTTGTTTGAGGTAAATATTTCTTGTATCTTTTCTTTGATTTCTTTGTTTCTTAGATCAACTTGGTCAACTTTACTTAATTCGTAGTAGTATGTTGATTTAGGTAGGTTCATAGCACTTAAAAGGTCTTTTAGTATGTGGCCTTCATTTCTTAATTCTCTGATGACTGCTGCTTTTTCGCCTTGAGATATGCAGCATATTTTTCCCTTCTCAAGGCGTCTAATTTTTTTTCGACTGCTCGCTCTGTTTTTAAATATCTGACTTCTTCTCTTAAACGAATAAGCTCTTCTCGTTCGGATTCGTTAAGTGGCTTTGGCTCTATATTAGTGTTTTCATCCTTATCATTCATTTTAGATGGTCTTCCTCTCTTCTTAATTTCAAGAGAATTATACCCAAAATTTTTTATATTTATTAACCCAATTGTAAAGTTGACCACTTGAAATGCCAGCCTCTATAGCTACAGACTTATATGAATTTCCTACTAATACTTTTGATATCCATTTAAATTTTTCTTCTGCAGTCCACTTTTTATCCTGCTCTTTGTGTTTTAGTATCTCTTCTCCATGAAAGTCTACAAGTCTGACCCAATACCTAATTTTTTTCCTGAAAGCTTCTTGTGTAACTCCTTCTGGTGGTTCCATCCACTTTCCTTGTTTGTATAGTTCTACGCATTCTTTTTTGAATTCATAACTATATCGCATAAAAATACCCTCCTTACTGGTTTGTCCAGTAAAGAGGGTACATATCAC